>CAIVQH010000046.1 GCA_903907995.1 uncultured Verrucomicrobiota bacterium
CATTTATCGCCTAAGCCAACTCGGCACCATACCAGCCGGTGCGACTGAACTGATCTATTACCGTAGTGGTCCTGGTGGAGCTGGCGCCGGACCAACTCCAGGGTCGTTCCAGATTCTCATTAACGGCAACTCCATGCCATATTTCGAAGGCCGTTTCACCAGCATAGGTACAGCAGATGTTTCAGCATTCGCCGGCCAACAGGTAAGCTTAGAATTTGTTTTCCCAAAAGGCAGCACCATTTTTGATATTGCCGGTTTCGTCACTGCACCCGAACCGTCCACCTATGCCCTCGTTGGGATGGGCGCGGTTGCCCTCTGGTGGCAATGCCGGCGGACACGCACATGATCGGCGGCGCGGGCGGGCTTGTTCCGGCGCGGCCAGCCGGTAAGCTTCCGGCGTGGTTTACGATCCTTCCACCGATACGCTGCTCCAGAAAGTCTGGGACGGCGGACGCATCGACGCGGCCGAGGCGCGGCGGCTCTACACCCTCCCGCTGGAGGAACTGGGCGCGCTCGCGGACCGGCGGCGGCAACTGGTGAAGGCGGCGGCCTTCGGCGGGCGCGGGGCCGACGTCGTCACGTACATCGTGGACCGCAACGTGAACTACACGAACGTGTGCAACGTGTACTGCAAGTTCTGCGCGTTCTGGCGCACGGAGAAGGACGCCGACAGCTACGTCATCACGCTCGACCAGCTCGACCGCAAGATCGAGGAGACCATCGCGCTCGGCGGCACGCAGATGCTCATGCAGGGCGGGCACCATCCGAAGCTCACCAAGCAGTGGTACCTCGACCTGCTCCACCACGTCCGCGAGAAGTTCCCCGGCTTCAACGTCCACGGTTTCAGCCCGAGCGAGTTCATCGCCTTCCAGGAATTCTTCCACGAGCCGGTGGAGCAGATCCTGCGCGATTTCGTGGCGGCGGGCTACGGGTCGCTGCCCGGCGGCGGCGGTGAAATCCTCGTGGACCGTGTGCGCAAAAAGATCTCCCCCCTCAAGGCCGACACGGCGGAATGGATGGGCGTGATGGACACCGCGCACCGGCTGGGCCTCGCAAGCACGGCCACGATGATGTTCGGCCACGTCGAGACGGTGGACGAACGGATCGAGCACCTCGAGGTCGTGCGCGCACAGCAGGACCGGTCTCTGGGAAGAATTTCGATGGGCGAGTGCCAAACGCCGATTGAACGCGCCGCCGCCTACGCGTCGGCTTTGGAACGCGGAGCGCTCAATGGTGGCGCGTTCACGGCCTTCATCGCCTGGACCTTCCAGCCCGAGAACACGGTGCTCAAGGCCCCGACGGTGGGCGCGCACGAATACCTGCGGATGCAGGCGCTCAGCCGCATCTACCTCGACAACATCCCGAACATCCAGAGCTCGTGGGTCACGCAGGGCCAGGAGGTCGGCCAGGTCGCGCTGAAGTACGGCGCGAACGATCTCGGCTCGATCATGATCGAGGAAAACGTGGTGAGCAGCGCCGGCACGACCTTCCGCATGGGCGTCGCCGACATGAGGCGGCTCATCGCCGACCTCGGCCAGGAACCGCGCCAGCGCGACAACTGGTACCGCGCGGTGCGCTGACCGTGTTCCGGTAGCCTCGGCGACTCGTGCGCTCCCTTCCCCCCTCACCCATGCCCTCTGCCTGAGGCAGAGGGAGAATCATCGCCCGCCTGCTGGCGAAAGCCCGGCGCTGGCATGGCCGGACGCGCCGCCAGCGCATCTGCCCCGACGCCCAGCTGTCCCTTCTCCCCAAGGGAGAAGGTTAGCATGAGGAGGAAGGGAGCTTCCGTCCGTCGGTTGCTTCCGATCATCAGGCAAGCCCTCGCCAGCGCGACTACAGTATTTTTGGAACCGCTCTAATCCCAAGGCAGCCGCACCCGGTGAAAACGCACCGGCTCGGTTCCCGGCAGGTCCAGCTCCGCCTGCAGGTAGCCGCCATCCTTAAGCAGTTGGATGCCGGGCGGCGAGGGACAGAGCAGCACCTTGAACTCGCGCCAGCAGCGTGCTTCCCGTAACGCGGAGGTGTAGCGGCGAGCCGTCACACCGGCCCAGGCAATCCGGGGTATGCCCGCGACCAGTTGCGCGGTCCGCAGGATGAGGGGCGTGTGCAGGTGGCCGATCACCGTACGCTCCACCTGCCCCAGGCGCGAACGGATCTCCTCATCCCGCCACAGGAACGGCAGGGCGGTCGGATCGTGGACGAAGAGCAGCACGCGCTGATCAGGCTCCAGCGCGGCGAACGCCGCCCGCACCTCGGCCAGGTGTGCCACGTGCAGCGCCTGCCAGGCCGACCGCTCCTCGGTCGGCAGCTCGAGAGCAAACACCGGGAGGGCCAGCACGGTGGAGGTAACGCCGAGCAGCACATGACGGCCAACTTCACGCCGCCAGAACGGGGCGATGCCCAGCTGGTTCTGACAACGGTTCCAGCTTAAGATCCGGGGTCCGCCCACGCCGCCAAAGAGGCTCTGCTTGCCCAGATCGTGATCGCCGATGGTGGCCAGCAGGCGTTCGCCGTAGGCGTGCCGCAGTTCGCCGAGGGCGAGGGCCGCACTTTCCAGCGAGGCATCGTCACTCACGCCGACAAAATTCGTATCCACCGTGAAGTCACCGTTGGCCACGACCAGGTGGGGAGCGGGATTCGCCCGGATGATCTGTCCGAGGCGGTGGTTCTGCGCCAGCGGATCGCGCAGCCAGACGCCCTGCCGCCAGGCGTTTGCCAGCGACCGCAACACGGGATTGCCAATGACCCGCGCCTCGTGACCGCGCCGGGCCTGCTCGCCGGGTCCGGCGAAATGGAGGTCCGAGACGATCAGCAGCTTTCGCATTGCGGCGGCAGTCTGTGCACATTCGGCCGGCAACCACAAAACTTGCTCGCCCCCTCCCCGGCCTCAGGGCACAAGGTCTCATGTTCAAATCCCGCCTTCCCCTGCTCAGCCTGCTTGCCCTGGCCGGTCCTTCGCTGCATGCCGCCGACACCGGCTCTTCCTGGCACGCCTCATCCTTGGCCGAGGCCATCGGTTTGGTCGCCCTCTTCACTTTGGTCGGCGTGCTCCTGGCGATCACCGGCTACAAGCTCTTTGACGCCGCCACCCCCGGAGACCTGCATCGCGAGATCATCGAGAACCGCAATGTCGCCGCCGCCATCATCGGTGCGGCGATCATCGTGGGCGTCTGCATCGTCGTGGCGGCGGCCATCGTCGGCTGAGCGCCAGCCCATGTGGGTGGAAAAAGGCCCGTCCGTTCCGAATAGCCCGCCCGCCAGTGGTCCCTAACGTGTCCGCCGTATGAAACGCAGCCAGCATGTGGGTCTGGTGCTGTCCGGGGTGGTTGCCTCGGCGCTCTGGACGACCGGTTGCCAGCAGGATGACGCGGCGGTCCGTGCGACCAACACGCCGCCCATGCTTTCGACCAACCAGGTGTACACCAACAACGAGTACGTCAGTGGTGTGGGCTATTACCATGCTCCCTATGGCGGCTGGTATGCGCGGCCCTTCAACTCCTACCTGTCGGGTCGCGGCTATTACCACGGTGGCGATTGGTGGCCCACGCCTTACACCGGGCCGGTCGTGGTCTCAACCCCGCGGCCGGAAGCGGTCGAATCGGCCAATATCAAGACCGAGCCGTTGCGGACGAGCGCCAGCAGCTTCAGCGCTTCCGGGGGAGGTGGAAGTTCCTCCTCGGGGGGCAGCCGTTCCTGGAGCACCGACACCTCCCACTCGAGCATCTCGCGCGGTGGTTTCGGCGGGTCGCATTCCAGCTCCGAATCCTGATCCTGATTCCGCCATGCAACGCCACACCTGCACGCCCCGTCCGAACTGGCGCGAACGCGTCGAGGAAATCGGCCTGACTTATCACACCCACGAAACGGCGCCTTACTGGGACGAAACGGCCTATTACGAGTTCACCGCCACCGAGGTGGATACGCTCGAGGCCGCGGCGAACACCCTCCATGCGCTTTGCATCGAGGCTGCCGGCGCGGTCATCGAGCGGGACTGGTGGTCGCGGCTGGCCATCCCGGCCGCTGCGATCCCGGCGATCCGCGCCTCGTGGGAGCAGGACGATTTCAGTCTGTATGGACGCTTCGATTTCGCCTGGAACGGCAGCGGCGAGCCGAAGCTGCTCGAATACAACGCCGACACGCCCACCACGCTGCTCGAAGCCAGCGTCGCGCAATGGTTCTGGCTGCAGGAGAACTACCAGGGGGCCGACCAGTTCAACTCCATCCACGAGCGCCTGATCAAAGCCTGGCAAGCGGCCCCGGCAGGCCCGGTGCATTTTGCCGCCGTGCGCGACAATCTGGAGGATGCCCAAACTGTCCACTACCTGCGCGACACCTGCACGCAGGCCGGACGTGTCACCAAGGAGCTTCCGCTGGAGGAGCTCGGCTGGGACTCCCTGCGCCAGCGGTTCGTGGATCTCGAGGGCGAGCCGGTGCAAAATCTGTTCAAGCTCTACGCCTGGGAATGGCTTTGGACCGAGGACTTCGCCCAGTTTCTGACCGCCCGCCGCGAGAACTTCATCGAACCCTGCTGGAAAATGCTGCTCAGCAACAAGGGCCTGCTGCCGGTGCTCTGGGAACTGTTTCCCGGCCACCCGAACCTGCTGCCCGCGTACACCACGCCCGCACCGCTCGGCGGCAGCTACGCCCGCAAACCCCTGCTCAGCCGCGAGGGCGCGAACGTGTCACTCGTCGTGAACGGACAGCCGCTCGCCGCCAACGAGGGCGAGTACGGTGCGGAGGGATTCATCTATCAGGGGCTCGCACCGCTTGCCGACTTCGGCGGAAACCATCCCGTGCTCGGAGCCTGGATCGTGAATCACGAGGCGGCCGGGCTGGGCATCCGTGAGGATACCCGGCTCATCACGGGCAACCTGAGCCGCTTTGTGCCGCACCTGTTCTGGCCACGATGATCGGAAACAAGGCATGGATTAATTTGGAAAGCAGGAAAACGCCAACCCGTCGAAATGATTGAACAAGCCTAAATTAGCTTAGAAGCCGCGTGGGGATAGGCACTTACGAGCCTAAAACAATGTTTGAACAGGAATTCCTGAACACCCCTGTTTTTAAGCACCCCGGAAATGTTTGAACAGGGTGCTTTGGCCCAATTCTCAGGCCGGGACCGGCCTCCTGCGCCGGCCGGGTTTATTCGCCCAACAGTACCGCGAGAACGCCTTCAGTTTGTCGATGGGCAGCGTGGCCCAATCCGACCCGTGATCGCGGTTAAAATGGTAGCTCAGATCGCGCAGGCGGCTCGCTGAGAGGCCCGTGTTGTGAATGCCCCAGATGAGGCGTGGCCGCTGCTTCTCTTCGGGGAACTGCCACAGGCGCACCGCCTCCAGATCGAGCGGGTTGAGCAGCAGAGCCAGCAGCGTCATGACGTGATCCAGTTCCGGCTCGGTCAGCTCCTTGGAACTGAGCTTGCCGCGCACGGGTTTGCCCGCCCGAAGCTGCAGGTCGGCCGTGGCCACGTAGTTCACCGCGTGCCGGTAATCGTCGATCTTGGGGCCGCGCGCCTCGCGGTGGGCCAGCCGGCCGGCGATGTCCTCGACGTTCGTCAGCCACTCGCTTTCCGTGCGCCCCTCGACGGCCAGCACGCTCCCGCGCTCGGTGCGCCAGTTCGCCTTTCGGGCGGCATTCCAGGCCGGCAGATAGAGGTCAAACTTTTGCGGGTTGGTCATGCTCAGCGAAGGTGGAAAAAGCCGAGCCGACCCTTGCGGGGATAGAGACGGGGAAGCGGCCGGGCGTCGGTCAGAGCATAGCCAAAAGGACCGCTAAACCAGACGGAGTCAAAACGGTTGCCGCACATGACCTGAGTCGCGACTCCCACGATGCCGCCGCGCAGAAGCCTGCTCAGGACGGGCACCGGTTCACAGCCGGCCTTGCGATGGCGGTTGATGGAATCCGCTGCCAGGTACCACTCTTCGAACGTGCATCCCATCGCGGCATGGATCAGAAAACGGCCCCGGTAATTGGACCGGCGGGTGCGATTTTCAACATCCTTGCCCGCGTGGAGAATCGCCCACGCCCACGGCTGGCGGATGCTGAGCACGGGCAGGTCAGCCAGCCCGGCGGCGTCGAGTTCGGCGAGATCGAGAGGGTTCATAAGTTATTCGCGTTTGAACCGCACCAGTTTGGTGTCGCCTCTCACGTAGAGCGGGTGTTTCGGGAAGCCGGCCTTGGTGTGCCCGAGACAAAGGGCGTCTTCGTAAGTGTTGGCCCACGCGCGCATTTCGTGGGCGCACACCGGCCACTGGTTGAACGTGGCACCCCACGCAAAGACCACTGCCGCGCTGGAGCGAATGCCTGATCTGACATTCATGCCGTTGAGGAGCATCTCTGGCTCGGTAATCCGGCGTTGCCGAAGCTCCTGCGGGACCGTGGCGCGGAAGCTGAACAGGTTCAGCATCACGAACTCGTCGTAGCCGTGTGCGAGGCTGAACTTGCGCACGCGCGCGAGCGTCGGGTCCAACCGATGCTCGTCGGCTGTGCTTGGGTTAAGGCCGATCCACGCGATGCGCTTGCCGCCCGGCTGCATCACATGGAGCAGCGAGTAGCGGTGCAGGCGGTCGGCTGAGAAAGCGCAGGTGTTCATGGCGGAATGGCGACCTAACCCACCCGATTCAGCTCGTTGCGGACCTGGAAAACCGTCTTCGATTCGAGTCTCGCCCTGGCGCGAATCATCGAATGCCAGAGCGGCGTGCCGTCATTGGACGAAGAGAAATCCGGGTCACTCCGCATGCACCTGAAAAACTCATCGATGGCAGCCCGTCGAGATTCATCCGTCACCGGGACCACCAGCGAGGTGTGGAAATCCTGCTCGTCGCGGAGCGTGCCGTTTTTATCGGCCATCCCCATCAGCACGCCAATCCCTTGTGCAAAGGCGAACACGGCAGAGTCCTTGATGGAGCACCATTTTATCGGTCCATCGAGCCGGCTTTGTACCGCCCTGACGTATTCGGGGTTGAAGAGGTTTTCGCCCAAGCTGACCACGTGGCGAAAATCCGTGACGGTAGGAATCTCGTTCCAATCCAGACCCTCCGTGCCGGCAAGGTGGGCTTCCGTCACCTTTGCCACATTGATCACCGCCCTGGGGATCGCCTCAAAATCAGGCTTTGAAAATCCCTCCGCCGGGACGCGGAGCAGGATGCGGCCGTCCGTGGCGTAAACAAACGACTCATCCCGAATCAGGTCGTTGATCTCTCCGGTTCTTACCAGCGGGTCGCACGTGAATGTGCGCAGAACCTCCAATGATATTTGTTTGCTCATAATTCAGGCTGCTTTTGTGGTTTCCGTCTGGTTCCAAAGGTCAAAAAGGGTCGGCACGTTCTGCTGCGCCTCGACCTGTTCGGCGTAGCCGACCGAGCAGCGCCAATACTCCTCGTTCAGCTCGATGCCGATGGCCCGGCGGCCCATCTTGAGCGCCTGGAAGCTCGTGCTGCCGATCCCGTTGAACGGGTCCAGGACCGTCTCGCCCTCGTTGGTGTACCGGGTGATCAGCCGCTTGATGATGTCGAGCTGGAGCGGGCAGACGTGCATCTCCTCGTTCCGGCGCGCCTGCTCCGTGTTCAGCGTCCGCATCCGGGCGATGTCGGTCCAGATGTCGGCATTCCGGCTCACGGCCGGGAACAGCATGAAGGACGACGGCAGCTTGCCCCGCGCCTCCAGCGCCTTGGCCAGCTCGACATGCTCCTCGTGCGAGTAGCCGCCGGCCTGGGCGTAGCTGATCCACAGGCGCTTCACGTCCTCCATCGGCAGATGGGTCAGCACCTCGGGATCGGGCAGCCGGTTCCCGTTCGAGCGCCACAGGCCCGCCGCGTCGAGCTGCCAGTCCGCCCGCGTGTAGGCCTCCTTGGGCTTCTGCACGGGCACGTCGGCGTAGCCGTTGCCCTGGTCGCTGGGGAGCTTGCGGAACACGAGCACGTACTCGGGCAGGCCCGCGCCCATCCGGGAGCTGTCCTTCGCGTTCTCGCTCCACCCGAGCCGGTACGTCTGGTTGTTCTCCCGGACCACGTCGGTGTCCACCGTGATGCGCGCCAGCAGCCGGAAGCCGGCCTTCGTGAACGCCGCCGTCGTGTGGTCGCTGAAGGGCTCGACCGTGGGGAAGGCGTCGCCGGTCACGTTGCCGAACCGGATCCGGTCCTTCACATGGATCGCCGCGATCCGGCCCGGCCGCAAAATCCGCAACAGCTCCGGGCACAGGAAGTCGAGCTGCCGGAAGAACGCGTCATTGTCGCGGTTGTGCCCGAAGTCGTTGAACGACGGGCAGTACTCGTACTGCGTCCCGAACGGGATCGAGGTCAGCACCATGTCCACGCTGTCGTCGTTCATGATGCGCGCCTCCTCCACGCAGTCGCTGTGGATGAGGTTGAACTTCTCGCCGAGGACCGCGCGTCGCGCGCAGCCCATTGATTTTTCCAGTTTCATAAGTCCCTCCGAGGTGAGCCGGTTGGCCCGCAAAATCTCCGACATCCGCGCCATCAGCTCGTCGTGCCGTTGCCACTTGGCCTCCAGCTCGGCGCGGATGCCGTCTTCCGCCTCCGTGTAGATGATGTGGATGTTCACCTGGTGCGCCTGCAGGAAGCGGTAGATGCGGTGGATGGCCTGGATGAAGTCGTTAAACTTGTAGCCCACCCCGATGAAGATCGCGTCCGCGCAGTGGCGCTGGAAATTGCAGCCGGAGCCGGCCAGCACGGGCTTGGTGGCGAGGATGCGGTATTCGCCCCGGCTGAAGCCCAGGATCAGATCCTCGCGCTCGTCGAGGCCCTGCGTGCCGTAAACCGTCTTGGCGAGCGGGAACAGCTCCTCGATGGCGTCGCGCTCGGCTTCCAGGTCGTGCCAGATCAGCCAGTGCTTGCCGAGCGGCTCCCGGCTCACCAGCTCGTGCGCCTTCTCGACGCGCCGCCGGATGGTGTCGCGCTTCGTCGCGGCGGCCTGGGCGAGCCCCAGGCTCTGATCCTGGAAGAGCTGGGACTGCCCCCACGAATCCACCATCTGCCACGCGGCGCGGTGATCCACCTCGACGCGGTGCCAATGCACCTTCATTGGCGGCAGGTCGAAGCCGGCGTCGGAGTAACCGAGGTCGCTCGGCTTCGTGATGAACACCGCCCACGACGACAGCCAGAGCCAGAACTGGCCCTCCATGTGCGGGTAGAGCGTGAGGTTGCCCGCCTGCGAGCTGTCCCGCTGGAAGAAGCGGGTCCTGTGCCCCTTCACCAGCGGCACCTACACCACCCTGACCGAGAACGTGGCGGCCGAACCGATCCCGCTCGGCTTGGCCCGGCAGCTTTACGAGGCGATGGCCGATCCGCAGTACGAGGGCCAGATCAGCCTCGCCGCTCGGGAATGCCCCGCCTGGGCGCTGGGATGCGTCCTGAACGTCACCGGCGGCCGGCCGGAATGGGCGACGGCCCGCGCGCTGGTGCAGACGGCCGAATACGACATCGATTCGGGCACCACGACCCTGAACTTCGGCCCGGCGAACCATATCGGCGTGGCCGACATCATCGACCAGCTCCGGGCCGCCCGTCTGCGGCGCATCACGGTCAGCTATTCCGCCCGCCTGACCGGGTCTGGCTCCGGTTCTGCCAGCCTCGGCCTCGGCGACCTTACCGCCGCCTCCTCGGCCGCTCCCCAGCTCAACGGCGGCACCGCTCTCTTCACGGTCACTGACCCGGTTACCGGCCGGTCCATCACCCTCGACCCCTACAACTACGAGTTGGGTCGAATCCTGATCCGCCAGCCCAACGGCAGCACCATCCCCATCTTCACCCTCTTCCAGGCCGGGGCAGCCAACGTCGGGGACACCATCATCCTCAGACCCGAGGGGAGCTGACGGCGGCGCGGCGCTACTTAGCCGGGGTACCCTCTTGGGGCGTTTCGGCTACCCTGTTCAAACATTTCGACGGTTCTACAAACAGGAATGGAACTGCCGGCTGCCTCTTTCTTGTTTTCCTGTTTTCCAGATTAAATCCATGTTCAGTCCGTGCCTGCCCCCGCCTTCAGCCTCAGCCGTCGCGACTTTCTCATGACCACAAGCCTCGCCGCGGCCGGCACCTTCGCCGGCTGCGTGACGGGCGACGGGTTGGCGGGCGGCATCATCGACACGCACACGCACTTTTATAACCCGACGCGACCGCAGGGCGTACCCTGGCCACCCCAAGGCGAGCCGACCCTATACCGCCCCATACTGCCCGCCGAATACATCGCCATGACCCGCCCGCTCGGCGTCACCGGAACCGTCATCGTCGAAGCCAGCGCCTGGGTGGAGGACAACCAATGGGTGCTCGATCTGGCGGAAAATAAGCCGTTCATCGTCGGTTTCGTCGGCCACTTGACGCCGGGTGATCCGGAATTTCCAGCGCAGCTCAAACGCTTCGCCCGCAACCGACTCTTTCGCGGCATCCGCATCGGGGGCGAGATCATGCAGAAGGCCTTGCAAGACCCCGCCACGCTGGACGACGTCCGCCGGCTCGCCGACCACAACCTCGCCCTGGACATCCTGCTCAGTCCGGACCAACTGCCGGACGTGGAGCCTTTCGCGGCGAAGGTCCCTTCCCTCCGCATCATCATCGACCACGTCGCCAACGTCCCGATCACGCCTCCACCACATCCGAACCGCTGGGTGTCCGGGCTCGCGGGCTGCCACTATTCGCCGAACGTCGTGATGAAAGTCTCCGGCCTCGTCGAAGGCTCCGGCAAACGCGGCGGACAGGCGCCGAGGGATCTCGAGTTCTATCGCCCTGTGCTCGACGCCGTGTGGCACATCTTTGGCGAGGACCGCCTGCTCTACGCCAGCAACTGGCCCGTCAGCGCGCTCTTCGCCGATTATGCCACCGTGCAGCGGCTCGCGGTCGAATACTTCACCGCCAAAGGGCCGCGCACCGTGGGAAAAGTTTTCCGCACCAACGCCGCACATGTTTATCGGACAGTCCATCGCTGAAAGCCCGTCTGAACATGCCTGCGCGCATCGCCGTCCATCTCCACCAATTTCTGAGTCCACGGATTCCTGATTCACCCTTATGAGCTCTCCCATCTACAACGTCGGCATCATCGGTCACGGCTGGGTCGCCAGCGCGCACATCCCCGCCATCAACGCCACCGGCAAGGCCCGCGTCACGGCCATCTACAGCTCGCGTCCGCTCGATGAAAAGGAGCTGGCGGCAAAGTACGGTTACCCGATCAAGGCCTATTCCGATCTCGGCGCCATGTATGCCGACCGCGACCTCGACGTGATCGACATCTGCTCCTTTCCCAAGGAGCACCCGAAGCAGTTCATCGCCGCCGCCAAGGCCGGGAAGCACATCATCATCGAGAAGCCGCTCGCGCTCGCACCGAAGGATCTCGCGGCGATGGCCGAGGTCGTGAAGCAGACCAAGGTGAAGACCTGCGTGTGCTTCGAGGTGCGCTGGTCGAGCCAGTTCAAGACGATCAAGGGCGTGCTCGATGCCGGCCTGCTGGGCAGCGTGCATTTTGCCGAGGTGGACTATTATCACGGCATCGGACCGTGGTACGGGCAGTTCCGCTGGAGTCACAAAACGGAGGAGGCCGGTTCCAGCCTGCTCAGCGCCGGCTGCCACGCGCTCGACGCATTGCTGCTGTGCATAGGGCCGGACGCCGTGCCCGCCGAGGTCACTGCCTACAGCACCTCGTCGAAAAGCGAATATTTCGCGCCCTACGACTTCCCCACCACCCAGATCAGCATGGTGAAATTCTCGGACGGCCGGGTGGGCAAGACCACCTCATGCGTGGACTGTCTCCAGCCCTACTACTTCCACACACACGTGGTCGGCAGCCACGGCTCACTGCTCGACGACAAGTTCCACAGCACGAAGCTCGGCGCGCTGAACAAGGCGAAGTGGAGCCAGCTCTCCTGCGGCCTCGTGGACTCCGGCGACGTGAAGGACCATCCCTACGAATCGCAGTTCCACGCCTTCTTCGACGCGCTCGCCGCGGGCAAGGAAATGCCCCTCACCTCCTTCCGGGACGCCTACAAATCACACCAGCTAATCTTCGCCGCCGACAAGTCGGCGAAGACTGGAAAGCCGGTGAAGTTGCCATAGGCCAAGAGATCGCTTCGGCCGATCGGACTCACGATCCTTCGGCCTTCAACCCATCCCAAGTATCGAGGTAAAGCTGGCGCACCGGCGCAGCGACGGGCAGGTCGCGCGGCAGTTTCTTCCACTGGATGAGTTCGGTCACGTCGGCCTTGTCCTTGAGGCGGCGCAGCGGGCTGACGCGGTAGCTGTCGAGCTTCAACGAAACCAGGTCGGGCAACGAGATGATCCGCGGCTCTTCCGAAACCTCCTTGGGCACCGGGAAAGGCACTTCGCAGCCTTGCCGCAGCACTTGACCCGCCGGCAGCAGGTCAATCTTCACGTCGAAGCGCTTGTCCACGAGCCGGTCGGCTACGCCCGCCACGCGCTGAAAGGGACCGGCGATGTCTGCCGTCAGAAACTCGGCCGCTTCGAGCACATCGGGCACCACGACATCCACATCGATGGTGAAGCGTGGATAGCCGTGCTCCTGAACGGCCAACCCACCGACGATGAGGTGTGGAACACCCCAATGGGCCAGCGTTTCGGCGACCTTGCGGGCGACCTTTACAAGACGGTGATCATCGGTGTTCTCGCGCAATAGCCAGGCCTCCTGATCACCAAAGGTGACCGGGCCATAATCCAGATAGGCTGGTAGCGTTTCACTCACATTGGAATGCATAGCCCCATGCCGGGCCTTTGTCGCGTGGTAAAGTGCCCACCTTACCGCTTCCGCAGAAGCGCAATAAGCCCTGCGACGCCGCCCACCAGCACGGCCAGCTTGAGCACGCGCAGCAGGCTGATGACCCAGGCAATACCGATGCCCAGGGCCGCCCATTTCACCCACCAATGACCCGGCGAGGTCATCGCGTTGATGACCACCAGCATCAGGAGAATCAGCGGTCCTTTGAACAGGAACCCCGCCGCGCGCACCGTCTTGTCCAGAAACATAAGCGTGACCTTTCTCAACCAGGCCGGACCGCACACGGCACCTTGCCGCACATCGCTCCGGTCAGAACCAACGGCGGCATCGTAAAAGTCCGCGCTAGGGTGGCCATTTGAAAAGGAGGCGTCCGAATCCACCCGGTGCCAGATATTACCCCCGATTCCCGGTTCGACTTGGGGCACGACCTGCTGGCCTACTTGGACAGCCTGAGATGAACAAGACCGCCATCGCCATCGCCGCGCATCCGGACGACATCGAGTTCCGCATGGCCGGGACGCTGCTGCTCCTGAAGCAGGTCGGTTGGGAGACGCATTATCTCAATCTCTCCGCCGGTAATTACGGCAGCGTGCGCTTCGGCCCGGCCGAAACCGCCCGCCGCCGCCGTGCGGAAGCGAAACAGTCCGCGAAGCTGCTGGGCGCGAAGTGGCATCCACCCTTCTGCCGTGACCTGGAGATTTTCTACGACCTGCGCACCCTGCGCCGGCTGGCGGCGGTCATTCGGGAGGTAATGCCCTCGATCATCCTCACCCATCCGCCGGTGGACTACATGGAGGACCACACCGCTACCTGCCGGCTCGCGGTCACCGCCGCGTTCGCACACGGCATGCCCAACTTCCGCACCGTGCCCGCACGGCCTGTGAACGACGTGGCCGTGACGATCTACCACTGCACGCCTCATGGCCTCGTGGACCCGCTCCGGCAGCCCGTCGTTCCGACTTCATTTGTGGATACGAACAGCGTCCATGCCACCAAGCTCGAAGCCCTGGCCGCCCACGCGAGCCAGCAGGACTGGCTGGATGTGAGCCAAGGCATGAACAGCTATCTGAAGGCGGCGGACGACGAGTCGCTGGCAGTCGGGCGGCTCTCCAAGAAGTTCCGCCACGCGGAGGGCTGGTGGCGGCATTCGCACATGGGCTTCTGCACGAAGGATGCCGACCCGCTTCGCGAGGCGCTGGGACGGAACTGGAAGGGCAACGAGAAAACAGGCTGAGTGCGCCTTCTCCCCGCCGCGGGACCGTTCCAAGGCTTGAGCTTTGAGCTTTGAGCTTGGAAGTTGCCCCCGTCATGCCGCGCAAACTTTCCTCCATCGCCCCCGAGTGGTGGGATTACACCACGCTCGACACCGGGCTCATCAACGACGCCGCGAAACTCACGCCGGAGAAACTGCTGCGCCTCGCACGCCCCGGCTTCAAAATCGTGTTCTACGACACGCTGGAGGATTTCTACCTCGCGGAGGCGCTGGAATACATCGCTGCCTGGCGGCGAAGCACGCCGGACAATCCCGTAGGCATTTGCGGCCCCATCGGACCTACGGAGCAGCTTCCGCTGGTGGCACGCCTCGTCAACACGCTCGGGCTGTCGCTTGGCTCCGCGCACTTCTGGGGCATGGACGAATGGTACGACACGGCGACGGAAAGGGAAGTTCCCGTCACGCATCCGCTTTCCTTCGAGCGTGCCGACCGCGAACTGTGTTTCAACCGCATCGATAAGAAGCTGCGCCTGCCGGAGGCGAACCTGCATTTCCCCAAGGGCGACACCGTCGCCTATCGTGCCTCGTGGCAGGCGGGTGTGCGTTGTGCCGTGATTCAGGGTGGCCAGGGCGACACCAAGCACTGGGCCTTCAACGATCCCCTGCCCCGGCGCGGCAAGTGGAAGGCGGAACCGCCGACGGCCGCCGAATTTCGCAAGCTGAGCACGCGCGTGGTGGACCTGCATCCACTGACACTGGCGCAAAATGCCCGCACCAGCGGCGGCGGCAACATCACCATGGTGCCGACCAAGGCCATCACGGTCGGGCCGGTCGAAACCTGGCAGGCGGAGAAAGTCTCGATCTGGCACGCCGGCGCGCATGACAACGCGCTTGGCCAGCGCCTCACCGCCCTGATGATCTCGCAGCGCCTCGTGGACACCTCGGTGCCCATGTCGCTGCTCGCGGAGCACCCGAACGTGCAGTTCAACTACTACCGCGGTGGGCTGGGCTCCTGCGCTGTGGAGATGCATTGAAACCCGCCGTCGGGGCGAATTCAGATCGCGTATGGCCATCGAAATCGGACATATCGAGGCAATCTTCAGGTATCCCGTGAAGTCGATGGCCGGTGAACGGCTGGAGACCGCACAACTGGGCTGGCATGGCCTTGAGGGCGACCGACGCCTGGCCTTCCGAAGGATGGAAGACCGCAGCGGCTTCCCGTGGTTGTCTGCAAGCAGGCTGCCCGAGCTGGTCCAGTTCGAGTCGCTCCGCAGTGAGGACGTCACTCCTGGAAACCTACCCACGCACGTGCGCACGCCGGAGGGCCAGGAGCTGCCAATCTTCGGTGACGAGCTGGCTGCGGAGATCGGCCGGCGTCATGGTGCTCCTGTCGAGATGATGCAGATGAAGCATGGCATCTTCGATGACGCGAGCCTCTCGGTGATCGCCTCCGCCACGGTCGAGGAAATCGGACGGCTCGCCGGCGTGAACGTGGATGTGCGACGATTTCGCCCGAACGTGTTGGTTCGCCTGCTTCACCCCGTTCCCTTTCAGGAAGACGAATGGGTCGGCGGCACACTCTCCTTTGGTGAAGGGGATGACGCGCCCTCCCTCGCCGTCACCATGCGCGATCTTCGCTGCTCGATGGTGAATATTGATCCCGACTCGGCATCTCTGACGCCGGAGGTGATGAAGGCGATCGTGCGGGCAAACCAGAACTACGCCGGAGTCTATGGCACGGTCACCCGCATTGGTCAGCTGGCGGTGGGCAGACCCTTTTCTTCCATCCGGCGTCCGGGATACGTGATCGAGCGTAAGCCACTCCCTGCCCCGGTGTGGCCTGCCCGGACCAGGTCCCGACATGGACATTCAGCCCTCCCTTTCCTTCGGCCCCGCCCCCCGCTAGCTTCCAGCCGCGTTTGAAACCGATTCTGTTCCATATCGGCAGCTTTCCGATCCACACGTTCGGCCTGCTCGTTGCGTTGGGCTTCGTGTTCGGCCTCTGGGCGGCATCACGCAACGCCCGGGCGGCGGGACTGAACCCGGAGCTGCCCTACGACCTGGCGCCGTGGCTCATCGGCGGCGCCCTGATCGGCGCGCGGCTGCTCTACATCGTGAGCTACTGGCAGCGCGATTTTGCCGGGCAGCCCTTCACCGAGATTTTCGCGATCTGGAAGGGTGGCCTCGTCTATTACGGCGGCCTCATCGGGGCCACCGCCGCCGGCATCTTTGTCGTGCTGCGCCGCAAGCTGCAGCTCTGGAAAGTGGCCGACTGCCTCGCGCCGGGCATCGCGATCGGACAGGCGTTTGGCCGCACCGGCTGCCTGCTCAACGGCTGCTGCTACGGCCGCGAAGCGGATGTCCCGTGGGCCATCCGCTATCCCGAGGGGCACAGCACGTTTCCGCACCTGGTGCATCCGGCGCAGGTGTATGAGTCGCTGCTGAACATCGGGTTCTTCGCCCTGCTGATGCTGCTTCAACGGCGGCGCAAATTCGACGGGCAGGTCTTCGCCACCTACCTGATCGGCTATGCGTTCATCCGGTCGTTCGTGGAATACTTCCGCGGCGATTACGAGGTGATCTCCAAACCGGTCAGCGGGGTGTTCACACCGGGACAGACCACCAGTGCGCTGATCCTGGTCGCCGGAATTGCCCTGTTCTTCTTCCTGCGCCGCCCGGGCAATGCGACGGGCAGCGTTCCCAAGCAGGCTTGAGCTGCGGCTCAGAGGAACCGGCGGGCGCGATAGTAACGGTGCGGAGTCGCGACCGGGGGTTGATCCGCAATGGTCCACGCCGTGCCGGGATAGCGCTGGGTGAAGAAGGTGATCCAGACAGTCAGGTCGTCGCTCGACTGCAATTCGTACACCCGGGTGGGCTCCCCACTGAACAGGGCGTGGAACGAGCCATCCTTGAGGAAGCCGGCCGCGTAAATCACGTCGTCCGCGCTGACGCGGGCCAGCGGGCTCAGCACGGTGCCAAAGGAATTTCCGACCTGCACTGAATAGTCACCCGCCACCCCAGCGGGCAGATACGTGACTCCGGTGGCCCCGGCGATGGGTGTTCCGTTCAGCAACCATTGATAACTGGCCGCACTCGAAGCCTGAACCGTGAGTGCCCGGTTCACGCCCGGGATCAGCGAGTAACCCTCCGGGGGCACGATGATCTGCGGCAGGCTGTCCAAGGTCGTCACCGGTGTGCGATAGGTGGCCAGCGTGGCAATGCCGGCGGACAGCGGCTGCACGGTGGCGGTAATGACCTCGTCGGAGGCCACCCCAAACGCCAGGGCGAGCGCATTCCCCAGCGGCTCATCGGTCCGGATCAGGAGGGTGCCTTCCGGGTTGAACTTCAGGGTCAGGAGATCCTTTTCGTCGGCGGTCCCGATCACGAGCAGGTTTCCCTCCGGATCAAGGCGAGCCCCGGCCCCAGTGACCGCCTGACCTGCACGCCCAGACCACAGGCTCTGGCCGGCGGCGTTGAACCGGGTCACGAACAGGTCGGCTTCTCCCGTAGCTTCCACCTCGCCGGAACTGAGCACGGCAAATGTGCCATCCGGCGCCCAGGTGAGGGACTTCGGGAGGATCTGGAACTGCGGCGGTCCGCCCACTCGCGACTCACCAATGACCCCGCCCTTGGCGTCGAGCCGCAGCACGAGCAGGTCGAATTGTTCCTGCAATCTGGCGGAAGCGCCCGCGAGCAGGAAATTTCCTGTCGTGTCCGCCGCAATGGCCGCCGGACCATCCGCATCGAAGAATCCGGCTTCGGCGTCGGGCAATGGGAATACCGCCAATTGGGTGCCATCCGCAGAATATTTGACGGTGGTAATGCCCTTGGCCACGAATCCCTCGCTATTGCTGTAGCCGGTGATATAGATCGCGCCATCCGCACCGACGCAGATTGCGGTCGGCACGTCGTCCACCTCGGCGTCGTAGCGGGCGGTCCAGAGCTCGTCGCCGTTGGGGCCGTATTTCACCGTGGCATAGTCGTTGCCATTCGTGCCCCGGGAGGTGCCGGTCACATAGATGTTGCCGGCGGCGTCCAGGGCGATGGCCCGGGGCTGGTCAAACGAGCTGGACGGGCCGTTGTAGGACTTGATCCACAGCTGCTTGCCGCCCGCATATTTGGCGGTCGAAAAATTGGAAGCCTGCCCCAACACATGGCTGATCCCCGTGACGACAAGGGCTCCGCCCGAAGCCGCGCCGGCACTCGTATCGATGGCCGCTGCGACCGGCTGCTCGATGCCATCGCCCGTGCCAGGCACCGTTTGGATAAGGGTGGACGCCGCGAATGCCGTGCCTGTGCCCAGCACAAGGGCCAGCGAGAGCGACGACATATACCGGCGGGGCGGATTCAGCGGGGGCAGCTTGAGCTTCATACGAGGGAAGTGGGCTAGGTGTAAAAATCGGTCACGGGGTCGAGGCCCGGAGAGCGGCAGCGAGATAGAACATGCCGGCCAGTGACACGGCACCCGACGCCAGACGCAACGACGGCGAGTACAGGCGGGCGCGGGATTCGGTCTTCGCCGTCCAGCGGCGGCCGAGCAGTAGCAGGCAAAAGAGCGGGAGCGCCACGGCTTGGTGACCGGCTTCAACCCCCAGGGCGAAGCCCGCAATTGCGGTGGCCACGCTCGTGCCCGGCTGCGTCTGGAGCACATCCAATAGTCCGCCGGCGAAGCCCAGCCCGTGAAAGAGGCCGAACCCGAACGCCAGTGCCAGCTGGCCGGACTCACGGGCGCGTTGCGGGCGGATAACCGTAATGAGCGCGGCGAGTACGATACTGCCGGCAATCATCGGCTCCACGATTCCAGAAGGCACGTGCACCCAGCCTTTGACTGCGAGGATGATGGTCAGCGTGTGGGCCGCGGTGAAGACTGTCACCACCTTGGCCAACCCCCACAGGCCCCGGGCCGCCAGCACCAGCGCACACATGAACAGGAGATGATCGTAGCCGCCCATGATATGGTGCCAGCCATGCCGGAAAAAGGCGGCGAACACGTTTGGCGAGTTGGCAGTGTCGGCAAGTGGCGATTGCCACGCGACGATCAGCGGTTCGCGGGCGGTCAGCAGCCGGCCATTTTCAGCCGGGCTTCCTTCGCGCTCGATCCTCACCAGGTAGCTGGCTTCCCACGGATTGCCTGGCGCGAAATCGAACTCCCGCAACACATCCTGCCGCAGCGTCAGCGCGGTCGCATTCGCCGGGTGGAATTCAAATTGATAAACCGCCGGCAGGGCCGCACCGGGCCTCTGCGTAGCCGAAAGCAGCGTGCCCGGCAGCACCGAGACCCCTTGGAACAATTGCAGGTGCCGCAGCAGATAGCGCCCATGCTGCGCGAGCGGATCGGTTTCGCCCGCCCCGGAGTGGGCAAAGCTCACGAGCATCTCCTCCTCCGTTACGCACGCGGTCACCAGCGCCCGGCCCGGTTGCAGCGAAAGTTCGATGGCACCCTGTGCGACCGGGTGGGCGGCAACCCGCCCGACCGGTGAAAACGTGAGCAGCAGACAGGCCAGGGCGAACCACCGCGACAGCGGCAGAGGGCGGGCCAATGGGCTGAGCGGGGAATTCACCGGTGAAAGTGGTAGGACTGAAAACGCGGATTCACGGCAGCGGCCCGGGCCAGCCATTGCTGGCCTGCCGTCTTGTCGCCTTCGGCCAGCACGATCATGGCGGCGTGAAAGAAGAGCTGCGCGTCCTCCAGGCCCGAGGCCAGCGCACGATCCAGCAGTTGGCGGGCTTCCGCCTTTTCCCCGTTCAGATGCAGCGCCCACGCAAGCGAGTCGGCGGCGAACGCGGTTTCGCGCCGCGCAAAATCATGCCGGGCCCATTTGACGGCGGCGGGCGCATCCCGGCGCACGTCGCTGAAGAAGGCGGCCAGATGATGATCGTAGCGCGGGTCCTCGTGCTCAGCCGCCTCCAAGTAACCACGCAGCGCCTGTTCGTGCCACGGACGGGCAGCCTCCGTATCGCCAGACAGCTTCAGGAGGTCCCCGACGGCCTGCCGGTATTCCGGTCGCCGGGTGCGGTTGGCGAGCGTTTCAAACAGTGCCCGCGCCGCCGCCGTCCGCCCCTGCGCCGCCTGCAATTCGGCCTGGTGATCCAGCACCGCCGGCAATCCCGGGGCGTGTTGCTGCGCCTGCCCATAGAGGGCTTCCGCGCGCTCAAAGTCACCGGAGCGGAAACGCAGTTCGCCGAGTTGCAATTCCACCATCGCCAGCGTCTCGCGTCGCACGCCCGACGGAGCCTCGGCCAGCGCCTGTTCGAGCATCGTGGCCGCTTCCGCAGGATGGCCTTCGAGAAACCTCACCCGCGCCAGCCGGCTTTGGGCGGCCAGGCCGGGGACTTTTTCGGCGACGCGCTGGAAATCGGCCTGGGCCTCGACCAAGCGGCCCAATTCAAGCCGGACATCGCCACGCGCCGCCAGGGCGTCGGCCTGTTCTGGAGTCAATCGCACGGCTTCATCGGCCCACTTCATCCCCTCGGCGAAGGCGTGTCGCCGCAGGCACAGGGACGAGAGCGCGACCATGGCCGGCACATATTCCGGGTTGCGGGCCAACGCCATTCGCAGGGCCGCTTCTCCCTTGGATTCCCACTCCGTCAGGGCCGTGGCCCGGACCAGTTTCAGGCAGGCCTCGCCCTCAAAGGTGGGGGAAATGGCATCTGCCACATCGCGCTCTGCCCGGGCCGCCCAAAAGCGGACCTCGTCCTCCAACTGCGTCGCCTGGGCTGACACGGCCAGCCCAAGACACAGCCAGAGTGAGAGAGGGAACCGCATAGGACACGCCCGGACTCAGTTGTGCGGCGGAACTGCCTCCGCGTTGGTGTGCGGCGGGGCGAAAAACGGGAAATCCTTGAGGAACGGCACATCGTTGGCGCTCACGCCGTCTCCGGTGACAAACCCGTTGGTTGCGGCGCTGAGCACGATATCAATCACGTCATCCTGCGGCCGGCGGCCATTGGGATAGCCGCTGGTGCTGGTCACATCCAGCGTGAGCACATCGGGCATGTTCTTATCCACGATGATCGCGGAGTAATCGACGTCACCGTTGATATTGGAGAGGTTCGTGATGGCGTGCTGGCGGTAGAGCGGGCTCTGCTGGAGCGGGGTCGCGCGGTTGAACTCATCCTTCTTCGAACGGGAGATCAGCACCGTGTTGACGACCGGCAGGGCCATCGCGTCGAGTTGGACAAACTCGTCGGTGTTCCGATCAAAACTGCCGGGAGAAACGGCACGCACCGTGATTTTTTGGCGGCTCGTCGTGGACCAGATGTGGATCGGCTTTCCGGGGGTCTTGGTCAGCATACTGGCGGGCACCTCGATCCCCCAGATCGAGACGTTGACGCCCGCAAAGAAGTCAATCCCCGGCGGACGCGAGGTGAGCGGGCCGCCCGGCGTGAAACCCAGGGCACGGAAGATGTAAGTCAGGTCGAAGAAGAACGGGTCGTCACGCGGTCCGGCGAACACTTTCACACCGTTCGTACTGGTGACGCTGCCATCGGCCGGACCACTGATCAGCTTGGTGCCCGCCGGCAGTCGCAGGCTGATCGCCCCGCCGCTGGCGATGGTGTCGGCATTTTGCACCGGGGCGGCCGGACCGAAAATCGTCACCGACTGTGCGGCCACCTGGGTGGTCGAAAAGGAGGCCTGAATGACCAGGTCCTCCTTGTAGTCCCCGTCGTTGTCGATCTTGAACTGGTAAAGGACATCCGGTGAAAAATCGACCGCTGGCGCGCCGCCAAACTGAAACGGGTTGACGGTCATCCCCAGCACGATGTTCCCGTTGTTAGGGTTCACAAAGGCGTAGATGTCGTTGATGTCCGCCCGCGGATCCTCATCGATGGCCGGAGCGTCACGATGATCCGCCGCCAGAAGAGGGATGGCCGCCAGCAGCAGGACGACGAAAGAACCGCAAAGGGTGGCTGCAAGGGATGGGGAATGCGGTTGGGTCTTCATTTCTCAGATACGAAAGCCTCAACCGCTCAGCAAACTCAAGGCCATTCCAAGCAAACGCAGCCCCTGACCGCCAATCGCCCGAAAAAGCTCCTCAGACCCCGCACTGCGCCTGATGCCGGAGCGCGTGATCGACCAGCACCAGCGCGGTCATCGCCTCGACCATCGGCACGGCGCGGGGAAGCACGCAGGCATCGTGACGCCCCCGCGGTTTGAGTGTCGTGTTTTGCAACTTCACATCCACGGTCTCCTGTTCGTGGAAGACCGTCGCGGTCGGCTTGAAAGCCACGCGGAAATAGATGGTCTCGCCATTGGCGATACCCCCCTGCACGCCACCGCTGCGGTTGGTGAGTGTGCGCACCCGGCCATCCACGTTACGGAAGATGTCGTTGTGCTGGGTCCCCGTCAGCGTGACGCCGCCAAAGCCGGAACCGATGTCGAATCCTTTGGTGGCCGGCAGCGAAAGCATGGCTTTGGCGAGATCAGCCTCCAACCGGTCGAAAACCGGTTCGCCCCAGCCGACTGGCACGCCGCGGGCCACGCCGAGAATAATCCCTCCCACGCTGTCGCCGGCCGAGCGCGTCGCCTCGATCAGCTCGATCATCCGCTCCGCCACCGCTGCATCGGGGCAGCGGATGATGTTCGACTCGGCCTGGTCGGCGGTGAACTGCTCCGGGTCCACGACCGCCACGAGATCCTTCACCTGCGTCACACATGCCAGCACTTCCACGCCCCAGCGTTCACGCAGGAGCTTCTTGGCGACAGCTCCCGCCGCGACCCGGCCGATGGTTTCCCGTGCGCTCGTGCGCCCGCCGCCCGGCCAGGCACGGATGCCATACTTGGCCTGGTAGGTGTAGTCGGCGTGCGACGGCCGGAACTTCTCCGCCATCTCGTTGTAGGCGTCCGAACGCTGGTCCTCGTTCTTCACCCACATCGAAATCGGCGTGCCCAGCGTGCGCCCCTCAAAGGTGCCCGACAGGATCTGCACCGTGTCGGACTCCTTGCGGGGGGTGACGATCTTCGACTGGCCGGGCCGGCGCCGGTCGAGGTCCGGCTGGATATCGGACTCGGTCAGCGCGAGCCGGGGCGGACAGCCATCAAGCACGACGCCGACGCCCCCGCCATGGGATTCCCCCCAGGTGGTGATGCGGAAAAGCTGGCCAAAAGTGTTGCCCATCGGTCCGGTGAGAATGGGCTAAATCCGTCCGGAGAAAAAGCGCGATCCGCAGGTGCATTGCCCCTGCGGCAGCCAACCGCTTCTGCCGACCGGCCTTCCCCGTTGAGTTCCGCCAACGCTCCGGCAACCTCACCGCATGTCAATCACCCGGGTAGTTGTTCTCAGCACGATGCTCGCATTTGCGTCGGCGGCTCCAACGCGCGCGGACGGGGGAACGCGCTTCGTCCAGGACCGGTTCGGCATCGGTTTCTGGGTTGCCCCACAGACGGATCAGGATCTCGACGCGCGCTATGCGGAGATCGCCGAAGCGAACTTCACGTTCGTCATCGGGCTCTGCGGTGGCAAAGCGCCAGTCCCCGCCGAAGAGCAGCTTCGACTACTCGAAAAACATGGGCTCAAGGCACTCACTGCACCCGGCTCCACGCCTACGGCTCAGTTGCCGACTGGTCCCGCGCTCTGGGGCTATTCGGTGATGGACGAGCCCAACGCCACGCAGTTCCCCGAACTGAGGAAATCGGTGGACGCAATCCGGCAGGCCCGGCCCGGCAGGCTGGCCTACATCAATATCTTCCCCGACTACGCCACGCCGGAGCAGCTCGGGACCAAGGATTACGACGAATACGTCAGCCGCTTCCTGGCCGAGGTGCGCCCGGATGTGCTGAGCATGGATCACTATCCGATTTTCCGTCCCGAAGCAGACGGACGCGATGGCTACCGCCGCAATCTGGCCGTGATGCGCCGGGAATCGCTGAAGGCCGGCATCCCCTTCTGGAATTTCTTCAACACCATGCCCTACGGCCCGCACACCGACCCGACCGAGGCGCAGCTTCGCTGGCAGATTTTCACGTCACTCGCCTATGGGGCCAAGGGTGTGATGTATTTCTGCTACTGGACACCGCGCGGTGACGAGTTCCCCAAGGGCGGCGCGATCCTGACCGCTGACGGGCGGCGCACGCGCCATTACGAAGAGGCGAAGCGCATCAACGCCGGCCTGAAAAATTGGGGTCCGACGCTAATGCAACTGACCAGCACCGGCGTTGAGCGGGTGAAATCGAAAGGCACAGCGGTGGTGGTACCCGGCGACGGCCCGCTGCGCTCGATCAGCGAAGGTGATTACCTCGTGGGCACCTTTCGGCATGCCGATGGCCGCCGCGCGGTGCTGTTAAACAACCACCACTTCGCCTATAGCGCCTGGCCCACGGTGGTCTTCGATGTGGACCCGGCGCGCGTCCTCGAAGTCAGCCCGAAGTCCGGACGCGCCGAACCGGTTGTGGACGACAGCCCCGACCTACCGGGCTTGCAAATATCGCTCGATGCCGGGGAAGGACGCCTGTTCCTGCTGCCGCCCAAATGATCTCGATCACAGCGCGGGATTGCGCGGGAACTTCGCGTAGGGCAGCCGCGCCCCGCGGTAGCTGAAGCGGTCAGCACGGATGTCGAGCGGCGCGAGAAAATTCGCCGTCGCGCTGGCGGCCACGATGTCGTCCTGGTCGATGCCATCGCCGGACACACCCACCGCCCCGATCAGGACGCCGTTGCGGTATAGCGGGAAGCCGCCTGGGAAGATCGTGATGCCATTGGGCAGGTTCGGATCGAGCGGCACGCGCGCCAGCGGCAGCCGGGTCGGATCCGTGACGATGGCGTCGTTGAGCGGGTTTTGGACGTTGTAGTTGAAGTTGTCGAACCGCTCCTGCAGCCCGAGAAATATGCCCGGCTGGGTGTTGATGATGCCGGGCGGATAAAATTTCTGGGCGAGGAAACCCACGGTGCGCGAGCTAAATGCCCGGGTGTCGTCAGAGAAGAAAAGCGCGGTGCGGGCTTTCTGCGCCGCCACGTCCCAGGAGAAACGCGTGGCGTCGGGCGAGGTGCAGAAGGTGCCGAGCACCGGCGGCGGTGCCCCGTCCTGGTTCGGATTGGCCACCACGGAGATGAAGCACTGCATCTGCCGGCCGCGCGGCAGACGGATGCCACCCCGGGTTGTGCGGGCGCGATTGGCCCCGAGGTCGAGGATGGCACGAACCTCCGCCGCAGTGAGCCGGGCCTGCCCGCGGATCGTGTCATTGGACGCATCGGCATCGTGCAATGCGGGATCGTCCATGATCGGCTGACGCAGTTCGCCATTCACGCCACCCAGGGTGAGCGGCGGATACTCGACCGGTGGCGGAGCCACAATGGGATAGGCCGGTACGGGATAGCTGACCTGGTCGAGCGGCCGGACCACCTTGGCCGGTACCGGGTCGCTGTAGATGTAGGCGAGCGAAATGCCCCCGACAAAGACCTTGCTGCCCCAGAAACGGCGATCCGGCGCAAAACCCACCTGGCCGGCCAGGGCGACTTCCTCGTCCACATCCGGGTCAACGACGGACTCAGGGCTGATGTTCAGTTCGTAGAAGAGGGTGTTGGTGACGAGCATGGCCACCGTCGCCTTCGTCGCACCGAAGGTGATCAGCTTCGTTTCCAGCCGTGCGCCCATGTCCTCGTCGCCGGAAACCCCAAGGCCACCGACCAGCACCCCGTTCTTGTAGAGCGGCACTCCACCCGCAGCGCCGGTCAGGCCACCGGTAATCAGCGGCGGCAGGGCCTTGCCATTGATCCCGTTCGTCTGGGAGGGATCGTAGGTGGACGGATCCTTGAGGCGGTTGACGTCGCTGCCGCTGAGGTTCGAGAAATTGACCCCGACGAGCGGGCCGTTCGGTGCATTTTCGATCCCGACGGGGAAGTGCTGCTGCACGATGTAGCCGGCGGTCCGGGAAGAGAAGGCGTGCTGGGAGCTGCTCAGATAGGATGCCGTGCCAGCCCGGCACATGGCGTTACGCAGCTGCGCGGCAAACGTCCGGTTGGTGGCGGAATTGGGGTCCACCGTACGCACACCCACGATGTAGCCCTCACGGTCCGCCACCGCGATGACGGCATTCTGACTGACGGGATTGTTGGTGTATTCCAGCGCCTTGCTGGCCGCCTGAGCGAGGATCTGGGCGATCTCGTTTGTGGTGAGACGCTCGGTGGCAAAAGTGCTCAGACCGGAGACGGCCAGTCCCCCGGAAAGAATTGCACAGGCAAGCCGTTTCACGCTGGAATCCTAGCGATGCCTTCAGTATCACAACCAGCAGAAAATGCCCGTGCCTGAACAGCATCAGCAAACCAGGTGTCCGCGCGGGACACGGGTGGGCAAGGAGCCCCCAGTTTCACCTCGCGGAAATTTTTCATCCTGGTTGCGCGTGGCGGTTTTGCTGGCGCTGGCCATGCGTGGGCAGGCGGCAGAAACGTCCGGCACCAATCGCCCGGCAAGGCCGCATCAGACGGTCAGCACGAACACTCCACCGCTCTCGCCCGCCGAACGCAACGTGGACGGCGGCGTCCCACCGGTCGGTCCCCAGCGCCGAACCCCGAACCCGCTGATCTGGGACCGGCACCGCTTCGTCAACACGAACTCCCCGGCCCGCACCCCGGATTCCTTCAACCCCGACCCCGGCGCCAAACGTGGCCAACCGCTGCCCCAGGAACCGTTCTTCCAGAATGAGCCCGGCCCGGCGGCCGGGTTCGACGGTGATCCGATCGCCCGCGAACTGCTGCTGCCCCGCTGGCAGTTGCGCCGCGACACCCTGGTACCGCGTCCGCCTCGGGAGCTGTATGACATTTACGGCACCGAACCGCTGCCACCCGACCAGGCTCTGCCCCGAAAGGATGTCCGGTCCAACGAGTGGATCGAGTTTCAGTCGGAAGGTTCACCGAAATATCCGCTGACCGATCAGGGCATCGGCATTCCGCCCCAGTTCACCCCGCGTCCCGACCGCTACAAGATTGGCTTCGGTTTCACGCCCTGGCGTCGCTACACGAGCGGCTTGAGTGAGCAGCCGTACGAACAGCCCACGCCCTACCTCTGGCATCCTTACTACCAGTCGAAGCTGAAGGGTGATTTGCCGGTCATCGGGCAGGACATCTTTCTCGATCTCACCGCCACCAGCGACACGCTCGTCGAATTCCGCAAGGTGCCCACGCCCAGCGCCGTCAGCGCCGCTCGGCCCGATTCGGCGGAGGTCTTCGGCCGGAGCGAACAGATCGGCATCCAGCAGACCTTCGGCTTCGCCGCGGAACTGTTCGAGGGTGAGACCGCCTTCAAGCCGGCGCACTGGACCATCAAGATCCTCCCGGTGTTTAACGTGAGCTACGCGCTGGTGAAGGAGGACAACGTTCTCTCGCCCGATCCGCGCGGGATTGATGGCGGCCCCATCCGCGTGCCGCCCATCTCCGGTCCGCCCTACGCGGCCCCCGGCGGCATCGTCAACCCGTCCGACATCGGCAAGCTGCTCAACGGCCAGCTGCAGCCCCTGCCGGATTCCTTGTACGGCACGAAGTACACCGACCGCACCCGCTCGTTCTTCGCCTTGCAGGAATACTTCGTCGAGTACCACCTCGGCGACCTGTCGGATAACTACGATTTTGTCGCGCTGAAGGCCGGCAATCAGGGCTTCAACAACGATTTTCGCGGCTTCCTCTTCAACGACGTCAATCTCGGCGGACGCCTCTTCGGCAACTGGGGCAACAACCACTGGCAATATAACATCGCCGGGTTCGATATGCGAGAAAAGGACACCTTTTCCGGTCTGAACACCTTCAACCAGCGCAACCAGAAGGTATTTTTCGCGAATGTCTTCCGGCAGGATTTCCTGTGGACGGGCTATACGGCGCAGATGTCGCTCGCGGCCAATCTCGATGATCCCGGCACCTTTTACGACCGCACCGGCACGCTGGTGCGACCGGCCCCGATTGGCACGGTGCGCGACCATGGCATCGAGGCGATCTACGTCGGCTGGGGCGGTGATGGGCACATCGGGCGCTGGAACGTCAGCCATCAGTTCTACCAGGCCTTCGGCAAGGACGATTTCAATCAGATCGCCGGCCACGCGGTGGACATCAACGCCCAGATGGCCGCGCTGGAGGTCAGCTACGACCGCGACTGGCTGCGCTACAAGGCGTCCTTCTTCTACGCCAGCGGCGATCACAACGTGGACGACGGCGTGGGCACCGGCTTCGACGGCATCATCGACAACCCGAACTTCACCGGCGGAGCCTTCAGCTACTATGTGCATCAGGGCCTGAACTTTGGCGGCACCGGCGTCGCGCTGAAGCAGCCGAACTCGCTCCTGCCCAACCTCCGCACCAGCAAGACGCAGGGGCAGGCAAACTTCGTGAATCCGGGCATCTTCATCTACAGCGTCGGCCTCGACATCGACACCACGCCCAAGCTGAAGACGTTCCTTAATTTCAACTACATCCGCTTTGCCGAGACCGACGCGCTCCAGACCGTGCTGCTGGCGGACAACATCCGCCCCGAGCTGGGCTACGATCTCAGCCTGGGCTTCCAGTACCGCCCCTTGCTCACCGACAACATCATCATCACCGCCGGCATCGGCGTGCTCCTGCCCGGCGCCGGCTACCGCGACATCTACCGCCGAAGCACGGAACCCGTGCCCGGCTACTACACGGATCCGGTCCGCGCGGGCAAAGTGGACCCCGTGCTCTATAGCGGCGTGATCGCGATCAATTTCAGGTACTGAGCCATGCGACTGAAAACGACAATGCTGTGGGCCACGCTCTCCGCGCTCTTGATGGTCGCGGTCGTCTTCCTCGCGCAAACACGCAGGGATGCCGACCCCATCCTCGCGGGCCGGCCTATCAGCCAATGGCTCGGTGTTCTGGAGAAGGGACAGGCGGCCAGTGTGGCCGACTACAACAAGGCGTATGATGTCCTGTTCGAAACCACCAATCACCGGGCCGCCTTGCAGGCCCAGATTCTGGATCGGATCGAAGCCGCGTATTCGCCCTCGGCCAAATTGTGGCAGCAGGCCTATGCTTCGCTTCCAGCCAAAGTGAGCGCCCGTCTTCCCCAACCCCGTTTCGGCCATATCAATCCCCAGACCGTCCTTTTGCTGGATGGGATCATGCCGGAACCGTCGCCGCGGCAGCGCGCCGCCATTGAAAAACTGCTCGGCGATACTTCGCCCGACAATAGCTGGCTGATCTCCTCCGCCCTACGGGTGGGCCTGTCGCCATCGACCCAAACCGTTCCCGACGCCATGGCCCTGTTACGGCAGCAGCTTGCTGCCGCTTCCCCCAACCGACGCTTTCTGGTTTGCGGGACCATCTGCAATCAGCACGGCCTTGAAGGCTGGCGCAACCACCGGGAGGTTCTGTCCGGCTTGGTTGCCGACCTGTGGAAACTCACCACCGCCCCCATCGGTATCGATGGCCGTGAAGCGGCGCGCCGGGCCCTGGACAGGCTCCCGCGTGATCTAGAAAACTTGGGATCGGCCGCCGCCCCGCCCCTCCGTGACACCTCACCCGAAAGTCCCCGGCTCCCAACCACCCTGTTCGACAATCCGGTCCATTCCGCCCATCGGACGCTGGCGTTGGAGGCACCCGAGACGGCGTCAAATCTCAGTCTGCAACTGGCACCGACAGTGCCAGCCGCTTGGACGGACACCTCCGATCCATGATTTTCTCCACTCCCTTTCCCCGCCGCCCCATGAGAATCACCTCAGCCACTTCGGCCGCCCGATTCCTCGGCTGCATCGCTTCCCTGATGCTGTTGCTCAGCGCGCGCGCCGAGTCGCCCCTGCTCGCCTATCTCGCCGCCAATGGCCCGGAGATTTCCGTCCCGACGGAGCTGCCGAAGCCGGCCCCGACAAAAGCCCGCAACCGCGTGGACCAGACCAAGGAGGAGGCTTTCGCCAAGTCCCGAGGCTGCCTCGAATGCCACAAGACCACCGACGCGCATTCGATGCACACCTCCCCCTTCGTAGCGCTCGGTTGCACGGACTGCCACGGTGGCAATCCCGCCCCCGGCCTGACGGAACGCAAGGCGCACGTCCCGCCCCGCAACCCGGTCTTCTGGGAATCCTCGGCGAATCCGAATGAGTCCTCCGTGCTGCTCAACCACGAATCGGCGGAGTTCATCCAGTTCGTCAATCCCGGTGACCTCCGGGTGGCCGACCAGACCTGCGGGCTCTGCCACGGCGACAGCGTTGCCCATGTCCGCAGCAGCATCATGCGCCACGGGGCGATGCTTTGGGGGGCGGCGCTCTACAACAACGGTGCCTATTCGCAGAAGAACTACCGCTACGGCCAGGCCTACGGCCTCGATGGCGTGGGGCTCCGCCTGGAAAGCCCCGTTCCCGTCACGACCAACATGACGAGGCTCTGGGGCATCCTGCCGTACATCGAGCCGCTGCCGCGCTTCGTGAACGGCCAGCCGAGCAACATCCTCCGCATCTTTGAAAAGGGCGGTGAAGAGCAGCTCCAGCTCGGGGACCCGAACATTCTCGAACCGCCCGGCAAACCGGGCCGCCGCCTGAGCGAACGCGGCCTCGGCACCCTGCTCCGTACCGACCCGGTGTTCCTCAATCTCCAGAAGACCCGCCTGCACGATCCGCTGCTCGACTTCATGGGCGGCAATGACCATCCGGGCGACTACCGCTCCAGCGGCTGTTCGGCCTGCCATGTCGTCTATGCGAACGACCGCTCGCCCACGCACTCCGACTACTACGCCAAGTACGGTCACCAGGGCCTCTCCTTCAGCGCCGATCCCACGATCCCGAAGAACGAGCGCGGCCACCCGATCAAGCACGTCTTCACGCGCTCGATCCCGACGGCGCAGTGCATGAACTGCCACATGCACCAGGGAAACCTCTTCGTGAATCCCTTCCTCGGTTATACGTGGTGGGACCAGGAAACCGACGGGGAGTTCATGTATCCGGCGAAGCAGAAGAACCCGACCGAGACGGAAATGTTCGCCTCGAACCGGGAGAACCCCGAGTCCGCCGCCGCCCGCGGCCTGTGGAGCGACAAGGACTTCCTCGACAAGGTCGCCGAGCTGAACCCGCAGCTGAAGCATACGCAGTTCGCCGACTACCATGGCCACGGCTGGATCTTCCGCGCCATCTTCAAGCGCGACAAACAGGGCGAACTGCTGGACCTCCAGGACAACGTCATTCCGCACGATGACGACCACAAGTGGGAGAAGGCGATCCACCTCAAGGACGTCCATCTCGCCCGGGGCATGCACTGCGTGGACTGCCACTTCCTCCACGACATGCACGGCAATGGCCTGCTTTACGGCGAACCGCGCGCGGTCACCGCCATCGAATGTGTGGATTGCCACGGCACGGTGAATTCCCGCCCCTCGCTGGTCACCAGCGGTAGCGGCGGCCCCTTCAACCCGCAGACGCAGAAGCAGGAGAGCATCGACCTGCTCAAGACCAGCAACACGCCGTGGGGTGCCCGCTTCCGCTGGGAAGGCAAGAAGCTCATCCAGCGCAGCGCGCTCGCACCCGACCGCGAATGGGAGGTGCCGCAGGTCGTGGACACGATCGATCCGAAGTCGCCGCGCTACAACGCGAAGAGCGCGTACGCGAAGACCCTCCGTCGTGACGGCAAGAACTGGGGCGACGTCCCCGGTGGCGTGAAGGACATGGACGTCGCGAACCGGAACCCGTTAAAGGAGGACCGCACCACCGAGTGCGCCCGCGAACTCGCACACGACAACTCGAACGTGAGCTGTCAGATCTGCCACACCTCCTGGGCCACAAGCTGCTTTGGCTGTCACCTGCCCATGCGCGCCAATCAGCGCGTCGCCGCCAACAAGGACGAGGGCACGATGACCCGCAACTACACGACTTATAATCCGCAGGTCGTGCGCGACGACGTCTTCCAGCTCGGCATTGACGCCACCTACAAGGGCCATCGCCTTGGAGTGTTGCGCTCCTCCAGCGCCGTCATCGTCGGCTCTCAGAATGCCAACCGCGAATGGGTCTATTCCCAGCAGCAGACGGTCAGCGCGGAAGGTTACAGCGGGCAGGCCTTCAATCCGCACTTCCCGCACACCACCGGCTCGGTGGGCACGACCAAGAACTGCACCGAATGCCACCTCGCGCAAGACAACAGCAACAATGCCTGGATGACGCAGTTGCTCGGCTTCGGTACCGGCACCGTCAATTTCTTCGGGCGCTACAGCTACGTCGGAGCCGGCCCCGGCGGGCTCTATGGCGTCGTCTGGACCGAGCGCGAGGAGCCGCAAGCCGCCTACGGCAGCCACCTGCACCACCTCGCCTACCCCGATAACTTCCGCGAGCACATGGAGAAGAACGGCGGCATCCTCAAGGAGTCATATCATCACGAGGCGGCCGACATCCTCGATCTCACGCAGCGCGGTGAATACCTCTACACCGCCAACGGGCCTGACGGCTTCCAGGTCTTCGACATCGCGAACATCGACAACAAGGGCTTCAGTGAACGCATCACCACCGCTCCGGTCAGCCCGCTGGGCCAGCGGCTCTGGGTACGCACGAAGTTCGCGACGAGTGTCACCCTGCCCACGACCCTCGGTGTGGATCCGCTGCGCCAGCCGTACCCGGCCAGCGAGAAGCATCCCGAGTTTGGCGACATTTACTCTGGCAACGAGGAGCAGCCCATCGGCCTGAACTACGCCTTCGTGTATGTCACCGACCTCGAGGAAGGCCTGGTCATGCCGGTCGTCGGCACGCTCGTGGACGGCAATCCGGACAACAACTTCTTCGACGGCAAGAACCCGGTCATCCGCTTCAATCCCGACGGCAAGCTGACCGGAGCGATGCACAGCTATATGGCCGGCAACCACCTGTTCGTGGTCGGCAAGAACGGCCTGTTCACCGTGCGCCTGCTCAAGGACGGCAAGCCCGCGCCGGAGATTGTGGGGGAGCTCGCCGCCGGCCTGAAAAACCCGCACGCCATCGCCGTGCAGTTCCGCTACGCCTTCATCAGCGACGACGAGGGCGTCAAGGTGGTGGACATCTCCGCGCCTACCCAGCCGAAGCTGCTCGCCACCGTGCCGCTCGCCCACGCGGGCCGCCTCTATGCGGCCCGCACCTATCTCTATGTGCCGGATGGTTCCGAAGGCCTCGCGATCGTGGACATCCAGAACCCGGAGAAGCCGGCGCTGGTCGAGCACTTCACTGCCGACGGCGCGATCAATGACGCCCGGGCCGTCCAGATCGGCAGCATCAGCGCCTCGATGTATGCACTGGTCGCGGATGGCAAGAACGGCCTCCGGGTGGTGCAGATGATCTCGCCGGAAAACGTGCCCGGCCACTACGGCTTCAGCCCGCGCCCGAATCCGAAGCTCATTGCGACCTTCCCGACCGGGAAACCCGCCGTGGCCGTCAGCCGCGGTTTGGACCGCGACCGCGTGGTGGACGAAAGCGGCGGCCAGACGGTCGTCTTCGGCCGGCGCGGCAGCCGCCCCTTCAACGAGGAGGAGTTCGGCCTCCTGCTCCGCCATCTCGATCCGACCAGCGGCAAGCACACCGGCGCGACCTACGCCGTGGAAGACCTCACCAACAAGGAACCGGCGGCCAAGACCAAGTCGGGCGTCGAACTCAAACCGACACTCGAATTCAAGGGCGAGCCCGAAACCAAGGTGGCGCAGCACGTTCCCCTGGAACGACTGGTCAGGAGGGGACACGAATGATCCATCGACCGCTCGTCGCTGCCATTTCCGGCCCGGAGGGCCTGCGGAACTTAGCCCCGGGCATCGCCCGGGGTTCCAGCGTACCCTTTTTGTTTTGCACCCCGGAGGGGTGCCGGAACCTGTGACCCAACCCGGCCATGCCTTCCACGTACCTCTCTCTTAACTATCATCTGGTGTTTTCCACTAAGGATCGTCGCCCATGGATTGACGCGGCGTGGCGGGAGCGACTGCATGCATATCTGGGCGGTTGCATAAAAACCTCAGGCGGCCTTCCTGACGCCGTAGGCGGTGTAGCCGATCATGTCCACTTCCTCGTTGGCCTTCGCGCCACCCACCGCTTGTGTGACGTGCTGGAGGAAATCAAACGTGAATCCTCGAAATGGATCCATCGCGAGCTTGGTCTGCGTGAGTTCGCTTGGCAGGAAGGTTATGCGCCGATTACGGTGAGTCCGGGATTGCGAGCGAAGGCAAAGCGATACATCGCCCGACAGGAAGCGCATCACCGCAAGCTTACGCTCATCGAGGAACTCCGGGATTTCTTGGCCAAGGCGGAAATCGAATACAGCGAGAAATATCTGCTATGAATCGAAATTGCGATTCACGAGAGCCCATTTCCCGCACCCCTCCGGGGGGCGGGGTTATTATCTACCGGTTTCCGGGGGCGTTGCCCCCGGCTAAGTTCCGCCGCACCTCCGGCGCGAAGAATGTTTCGTCCAGCCGTTTTGGGATTCACGTCGACTTTCCAAATCAACGCACCTTTACCCCGACGAGTTCGCTCCTCACCATCCTGTTACTCCTTTTCCTCCCTTCCGCCTTCGCGAGCGACTCCGTGCGCACGCTGGCCGGCTCGGCGCAGATGAGCGCCTACCTGGACGGCCCCGGAGCGAATGCGCGTTTCGCCGACCCCGTCGGGCTCGCGCTGGATTCAGCGGGCAACGTCTTCATCGCCGATTCGGCCAACCACTGCCTGCGGCAACTGACGCCCGCCGGCAATGTCACCACCTTCGCCGGACGCCCGGGTGACTTCGGCTCGGATGACGGCGGCACCGGCTTCGCCCGCTTTGACACGCCTTCGGCGCTGGCCGTGGCGCGGGATGGCACGCTGTTCATCAGCGACACCGGCAATAACACCATCCGCCGTCGCGATCCGAATGGCACGGTCACCACCTTCGCCGGTTTCGCGGGCACTCCCGGCTCAACCAATGGCGTCGGGTCCGTTGCCCGCTTCAATGCCCCGCTCGGCCTGGCGTTGGCAGGAAATAGCGACCTGTTCGTGGCCGATTCCGGCAACCACGCCATCCGGCGCATCACCAGCGACGGCAACGTCACGACGTTTGCCGGCGGCCTCGAACAATGGGGCGCCGCGGACGGCAAGGGCGAACAGGCCCGCTTCAACGGCCCCGTCGGACTCGTGTTCGACAAGGTGGGCAACCTCCTCGTCGCGGACTCCTTCAATCACGCCATTCGCAAGATCGCTCCCGACGGCACCGTGACCACGCTCGCAGGGCGATTAGGCGAAGACGGCTTCGCGGATGGTCGCGCCGCTGACGCCCGCTTTGGGGCGCCGGCCGAACTGGCCTTCGACCCCAACGGCAACCTCTTCATCACCGATGGCTGGTACGATACGCTGCGCAAGATCACGCCGGATGGCACGGTCTCGACCGTCGCCGGTCTGGTGGGTAACGAGGGCAGTGCCGACGGCAGCTACGGCGGCGCCCGGTTCTTCAATCCCTACGGCCTCGTCGCCACGCCCACCGGCTCATTAATCGTAAGCGACACCTACAACGAGCTCATCCGCGAAGTCATCACCCCCTTCACGCTGTCGGCCAAACGGACGGCCAATTCGCCCACCGTCATCCGCTGGGAAAGCATTGCCGGACGCACCTACCGCGTGCTCGTTCGTGACTCCCTCTCCGCGCCGTGGCAGCCACTGGGCACGGATCTGAAAGCGATCGGAGCTACAGCCGAATCAACCGACTCGGCGACTATTGCAATGCGTTTCTATCAGGTGGATCGCCTGGATTAATAAGATTAACCACTCACCGAGAATGACACTAAACTCATGGAACATAAAATAGATACTATCAATAGTATCTAAGACATTGCTATATGTTATATTTTTTAAGCTTACCGCGGGTTCCGTGCTGTTTTGTGCTTACAAAGTCTACAGAGTGGAATTTACCGAATCCGGTGCCAACCCCAGCGAACCAGCAGGAGAGCTTTTGGTGGCGCTACTTATCGGAGTCGGTGAAATTTTGGCGTTCTTCGAGCTTCGAAATAGTGCGCATGAGAGAGATTTTGAATCCTGGTCAAAACTCCAAGAGGTATGGACGGAAAAGAGATTTACCGAAAATAGAAAACAAATCTTCGAACGAATCGATAACAATAAAACAGAATGGACAGAGGATGAAATGCTTGTCGCTAAATCTGTTTGTCAGCAAATGGACATTTTTTCGCGTTTAGATCGATTTGTTAGTCGGGACACAATCTTGGACACTTGGCATCATCCCGTTGCAAAAGCGTGGAAAATTCTTGAACCTATAGTGCAAGAAGAACGGTTAAAAACCCATTGGCCCGATAAATGGAGTGGTTTCGAAAAATTAGGAAAACAGGCGTGCATTAAACTTAAACGTGAAGAACTCAAACGTGAAATTAAAGCTTCTGCATAATTGAAATAATAGATTTTATGAACACAGCCCAAATTCAGCCCTACCTCTTCTTCGGCGGCCGCTGCCAGGAAGCCCTCGATTTCTATGCCGCTGCGGTCGGCGCGAAAGTGGACTTCGTCATGCGCCACAAGGACAGCCCCGAAGCGCCGCCGCCCGGCATGCTCGCGGCGGACTGGGCCGACAAAATCATGCACGTGAGCTTCCACATTGGCGGCAGCCCCCTCATGGCCTCCGACGGCTGCGAGCCGGGCGCGAAGTTCGACGGCTTCTCGCTCGCCCTCTCCTTCCCCACGGCCGCCGAGGCTGAGAAGGCCTTTGCCGCGCTTGCGGACGGCGGCCAGGTGAAAATGCCGCTGACCAAAACCTTCTGGTCGCCCTGCTTCGGCATGCTCACCGACCGTTTCGGCATGGGCTGGATGGTCAGTGTACCGGGCGCGATGGGGTGAGCCTTACGGGACACGAAAGTCGCGGTAGCGTTTTGGAGTGCGCCGGTGCTCTGGCGCTTTGCAAGGGCGCATTCATGTATAGCTGATAGCTCTCTTGCTCCATTTGCTCACCTTGCAAAGCGGTGCAGCAGCACCGCAGTCCAAAACCTCACGGCCTTCGCGGCGGGGCCTGAGCAAGCTTCATCCGCGATGAAAAACCTGCGCCCGCTAACCCACGTCAGGTTACCTTGCCTTGACGCTACGGATTCAAAACCAGACTGTATGCCGTGGACTGGCGAAGCATCATCACCATCGAGCCAGGCAAGCGCAGCGGTCAGCCATGCATCAAAGGAACACGGATCACGGTGGCCGATGTCTTCGACCATCTGTCATCCGGCATGACGACGGATGAAATTATCGCAGATTTTCCGCAGCTCACCCGGGAAGCCATCCAAGCCTGTTATGCCTACGCAGCCGACCGTGATCGATACACCAAAGTGGTCGTAACGGCGTGAAGCTGTTCAGGCGCGCAACGAGGTCGCGACAGCGTCTTGGACTGCGGCAGTCCTCTGCCGCTTTGGTCGAGGCGACCGACAAGAGGGAGTCATACTTCAGCCCATCGCTGTATCCATTCGGCGGCCGAAAGCGCCAGAGGACTCGCGCACTCCAAGACGCTCCGCGATCCCGTTACCGCCTCTTCCGCCCCTCAGTCCACCTCGCACTCCGCCAGCCGCTGGCGGTAAACCTGCCTCGCGTGCTCGTAGGCTTCCTTCGCCTGCGTCAGCTCCTCGCCCTGCATGAAGCGCTCCTTCTGTGACCAACATTGGTCCACGCTCTTCAGGCACCAATCGAGGCTCCGGCGGGAAGCGCGGATCGGCTTGCCGCCCACCTCGATGAAAATGGGGTTGGTGTGAGAGCTCGGCAGGATGCGGAAGGCGTACCAGCCCGAGCGCGTCACCTGCTGCGTGAAGTCCACATCATGGAACGTGCCGTCCGCGACCAGCCGGGTCTGGGCGATGGGGATCCCATTCTGGATCAGTTCGACCGGCACTTCGCGGGTGCCCTCGATACGGGCACGCTCGATGTGCCAGTAGGGCTGCTCGGAAAACTTCCGCTTGGCGATCTTGCCATCGGACTTCTCATCAAGCCGGGCAGCCACTCGCACGTGGAACTTTACGGATTTCGCCGCCGCCAGCTTCAGTTCGCTGCCCTGCTCACCCATCGCCACCTCGTCCGCCCGGAAGTCCAATAGGTGGCTGTGGCCGTCGCTGACGTAGTTGTGCCCGGCCCGGATGCCCTCGCACCAGTCCTCGTAAGTCCACTTCGTCGGCAGTTTCACGTAGCTGCGGCCCAGTCCAACCCGTTCGCTGTAGATGCAGGGGAAATCGGTCTCGCCGCTGACACGCGTGCGGAAGCCGGCGTTGAGGGTCTGGTACCAGATGTTCAGCTCCCACGGATACGGGGTGTCCACCATGGACATGAAGTCCACGGCCGGTCCGAGGCGCCCATCCGCACCGGGCAGCTCGTGGGTGACATCCACGATGTACTCGTTCGCGCCGATGCCATTGAAGGGCGGCACGGTGAAATTCGGCAGGTTGGTTGAATTCAGTTCCAACCCCCAGCCGCTGTGCGCCGGACCCACGAGCGCGCCCTGGCGTTTGGCCCACCGGAGCGTGTTCAGGCCGAGCTTGGGCCAATGGGTATCGGAGTCGCCGCCCGGATAAATTTCCTCCTTCAGCCGCAGCAGGCACAGGTGCCCGGAATCGTGCGAGCCGAAGCCGCTCACCTCGACGTCGTAACGGAGAATCCACGGCCAGCGTGAGACCAGGTCGTCCTTCCCGGTGAAGAACTGCTTCTGATAGTCGAAGCACGGTCCCCAGGTGAGGTTCGCGCCGACCTTCAGATCTTCACCCAGGACATGCCGCATCATGTCCGCCGCGTGGACGCCTTCGGTCGGCTTCGTGTAATGCGCGCAACCGGCGGCGTGGATGTGGTGGTCGCCGGATATCCACCCGAACTTCGACGGGTCAATCCAGCGCACCACCTGGAAGGTCCAGTCGTTCGCCCCCCCGCTCACGGTGAGTTCGCGATGCTGGCGGATGGACTCGGGACCACGCTCAAACGTGACCCCGTAATGCCCCTCCGGCAGTTTCAACACCTCACCATCCGCACGATAGATCTGCTGATGGAAGAAAAAGTCGGGAGCCAGCCGCTTGGCCGGCGCGGGGAAGACATGTCCCTGCGCATCGGTGATGATCAGAGCGGCGGTCGTGGGAGCACCGTCCTCATCGAGCACATGAAGCTTCACCTCATGCGCCGGCGCGGCGGTGAACAGGACATCAGCTTCGCCCCGAAAGCCCAGGTCCTGGGTTCCCGGCCCCACATTGAACGCGACTTTCGCCTCACGCCGCCCCGCATCGCGCGAATAGAGCTGCAGGACGCGGTATTCGACTTCCAGCCCGCCCAGCGCCTTGTTCAGGGGCTGGCCATTGAACATCTCGAGCTGCAACCACCGGTCGGCGACCTGGTCAGCAGGTGAATTGAAGAGCCGATCCGCCTGCGGGCTCTGGGCCCGCAGCTCGGCGGTCGTGCCCGACTGGTTGTGGACCTTTACGAGAAAGGTTCTCCAGCCAGCCTCCACCAGCTCCGGCTTCACGTCGCCGGGGGCGACTTTCACGCGCATCTCCGGGTTGATGTGGACGGCAAAGAGCACATGCGCATCCAACACCGATTGAATCTTCGCGCCCGCTAGTTCGGCATTCGTCTCGGCGATGGCGCTGTCAAGCGACTGCTTTTCCCCGGCGGAAAAGGGCGCCCCGAGATACTCGAGCGCCTCCGCAACACGACGCACCTGCGCGGCGAAGGGTTGGAGTTCCTTGACGGCGATGACGGGGACCTCGCCGGCGACGTAGCCAGCAAACCAGCCGGTTGCGACGAGAAGGAGGAGAAGGCGGGTCGGTTTCATGACTGGGAATCGCGGGCATGATGCCGACTTCGTCGCCGCTGGGAAATGGTTTCGAAGGGCACACCCGGCTTTTCTCCATGGACCCAGATCGCTACCATCGGCACGTGCAGCAATCGGGAGCATCACGGGTCTGGGTCACGGGTGCGGGCGGACTCATCGGCCATGCGCTCGTCCGAACGGCCCCGACGGCGGCGTCCGGCTGGTCGGCAATCCCGCTGGTGCGAACCGACCTGGACCTGACTGACCGGGCGGCGGTCGCGGCCCGCTTCCACGCTGATGCGCCATCCGCCATCATCCACAGTGCGGCCCTGAGCCGGTCGCCCGCCTGCCAGGCCGATCCGGCCCTGGCCCGGTTGCTCAACGTGGAAGTCACCCGCCAGCTCGCCGAACTGGCGGCCGACATTCCGTTTGTGCTGCTCTCGACCGACCTGGTCTTCGATGGCCGCAAGGGAAGCTATGGGGAGGAAGACATGACCAACCCGCTTGGCGTCTATGCCGAAACCAAAGTGGCGGCGGAAGCGGTGGCACGAGCGCATCCGCACCATCTCATCGTCCGCACCTCGCTGAATTACGGGACCTCGCCCACCGGCGACCGCAGCTTCGCCGAGGAGCTGGTCAACGCCTGGCGCGCGGGGCGCACCACGCCACTCTTCGACGACGAATACCGCTGCCCGATCGCCGCCCGGGAAACGGCGCGCGCCATCTGGGGACTGCTGACCCTCAACGCGGCCGGCACCTTCCACGTCGCCGGTCGGGAACGGCTTTCCCGCTGGCAGATTGGCCACCTGGTCGCGGCGCACCGCCCAGAAGTGAAGGCGCTGATTACCGCCAGCTCGCTCAAAAACTTCCAAGGCCCGCCCCGCCCCGCCGACGTGACGCTCGACTCCTCCCAGGCAGAACGCGCGCTCGGGTACGCCCTGCCCAGGTTCACCGAATGGCTGGCGCAGGAAAGCGCGGCAGCCCAACCGACCACCGCCTGAGGGATGAACCCCGGCACTTCACGCTATCGCGGTCGCCTAGCCCCCTCGCCCACCGGGCTGATGCACCTTGGCCACGCCCGCACCTTCTGGACCGCGCACGAACGCGCACGAGCGGCGGGCGGAACGCTGGTGCTGCGCAATGAAGACCTCGACCGCGACCGGGCGCGGCCGGAGTTCGTCACGGCGTTCCTGGAAGACCTGCGCTGGTTCGGCTGCGAATGGTCAGAAGGCCCCGATGTCGGCGGACCGTTCGGGCCGTACTCGCAAAGCGAGCGGATGCCGCTCTACCGGGCCGCCTTTGAGAAACTGCGGGCCGGCGGTTTTCTGTTCCCCTGCATGTGCTCCCGGAAAGATATCCTCGCCTCGCTCAACGCCCCGCATGTCGGCGAGGAGGAGCCGGTGTATCCGGGAACCTGCCGGAAGATGATTTGCGAAGGAGGATTTACGAATTGCGAGCCACTGGGGAAAATGATGCCGCCAGCGCTTCCCGCATCTTCAAACCCGAAGATTTCCTGGCGCTTTCGGGTGACGGACGGCGAGCCCGTCACGTTTCATGATGGGCATTTCGGTCCGCAGTCGTTCGTACCCGGGCGCGATTTCGGCGACTTCGTCATCTGGCGGCACGACGGGCTGCCAGGCTACCAGCTGGCCTGCGTGGTGGACGATGCGGCCATGCAAATCATCGAAGTGGTGCGAGGCGCAGACCTGCTGCTCTCCACCGCACGACAGCTGCTGCTCTACCGCGCCCTCGGGCTGCCGGCACCGCAATTTTACCACTGCCCGCTGATGACGGACGAACGAGGAGTGCGCCTCGCCAAGCGGCATGACGCCCTGAGCCTGCGTGCCCTGCGGAAACGCGGCGAAACTCCGGTAGCGCTGCGGGCGAAATGGAAAGCGGCCTGACCGGTACCGGTCAGCGGCGGCTGTTGAGCTTCGACAGCAGGCGGAGCATTTCCAAGTAGAGCCAGACAATCGTGACCAACAGACTGAAGGCGCAGTACCACTCCATGTAGGCCGGAGCGCCCTGCTCCGCCGACGCCTCGATCAGGCCAAAGTCGAGCACGAGGCACAGAGCGGCCACCCCGACGATGACCAGGCTGATGCCGATGCTCAGCGGGCTGGAGTCATGAAGGAAAGCCATGGGCTTGCCAAACATGCCCATCACGGCGCTCACCAGATAGAGCACCACGATCGCCACCAGCGCGGCCATCACGCCCAGGCGGAGCTTCTCGGTGGCCCGGACAATCCGGAGCCGGTAGAGCAGGAGCATGCCGCCCAGCGTGCCGAGCGTGAGCACCGCCGCGTTGAAGGCGATGCCCGGAAAGCGGCGTTCAAAGAGCAGCGAGATGGAACCGAGCACGCATCCTTCCAGCACCGCGTACGCCGGAGCGAGGGCCGGCGACCACTCGCGCTTGAAGGTAAGCACCATGGCCACCACAAAACCGCCGATGCTGCCGCCCAGCATCGCCGGCATCAGCAGCGCGGGATTGTTCTGGCAACCCACCCAGGTTACACCCGCGACGACGCACGCGATCAGGAGCAGCAGGCCGCTCTTGAAGACCGCGCCGTCGAGCGTCATCGCCCGCCCGTAGGAGCCAAAGTTTGAAAAAGCCTTGCCGGAAAGCACCGGATTGTTCGTTTCCATGTCGCCGGGAGCATAGCGGCGGGCCACGCACCGTCCAGTCCTTCGCAATACCGGGTGCGGCGCGGGCTTGACGTCGCGTCGGGGGTCTCGCACAACGCTCCGCCGCATGACTTCCGCAACGCTCGCCGAGATCGAAGCCGCCATCCGGAACGTGCCCGACTTCCCCAAGCCGGGCATCCAGTTCAAGGACATCACGCCGGTGCTGGCCGACGGCCGGCTCTTTTCCGGCGTGATCGACCACCTGCTCGACGGCGTGAAGCCCGGCAGCGTGGACAAGATCGTGGGCATCGATGCGCGCGGCTTCATCTTTGGCGCGGCGGCGGCGGTGCGGCTCGGCGTGGGCTTCGTGCCGGTGCGCAAGAAGGGCAAGTTGCCCTGGGCCACCCACGAGCAGAGCTACGATCTCGAATATGGCTCCAACACGGTCGCCATCCATGTGGACGCGGTGCAGGCCGGCGAGCGCGTGCTGCTCCTCGACGATCTGCTAGCCACCGGCGGCACGGCGGCGGCCGCCATGCAACTGCTGGAGCGGCTCGGGGCCAAGGTGGTCGGCGTGAATTTCGTGATCGAGCTGAAATTCCTCGAAGGCCGCGCCCGGCTCGGGGCGCACCCCGTCCGATCACTGATCGCCTACTGACCGGCCGGCTTCACACCCGGTCATCGCCGGCCTCACGGCCGTTGAGCAGCTTGCGGTAGGTCGCGAGCGCGAGCAGCGGCCAGGCATTCCGGTACATGTCGTACTTCAGGTAGAACACCTTCGGGAAGCCGGTGCCGGTGATCTCGTCCTCCGTCCACGAGCCATCTTCGTTCTGTTGGCGGATGAGCCACTCGACGCCGCGCTGCAAAGCGGGGTCCGACGGATCGCCCATCGCACAAAGCCCCATGATTGCCCAGGCCGTCTGTGAAGCGGTCGCCGGGCCCTGGCCCTTGAAGACCGGGTCGTCGTAGGTGTTGCAGCGCTCGCCCCAGCCGCCGTCGGGCAGCTGCACGGAGCGCAACCAGTCGCGGCCTTTCACGATCCAGGGCTGGCTCATGTCGAGCTTCAGCGCGCGCAGGCCCCGGAGCACCTGCCAAGTGCCGTAAATGTAGTTCACGCCCCACCGCCCATACCATGAGCCGTCGAGCTCCTGCTCGTTCTGCACATAGCGGAGGGCCGCCTTCACCTGGGGGTCCTCCAGCGAACAGCCCTCGTAGCCGAGCAGTTCGAGGATGCGCGCGGTGATGTCGGCGCACTCGGGGTCGAGCATCGCGTTGTGGTCGGCGAAGGGGACCTTCTCCAGGATGCTCTTGGTGCAGTCCTTGTCGAAGGCCGCCCAGCCACCGTCGCGGCACTGGAAGGTCATCATCCACTTGATCGCGCGGGCAAGGCACTCGTCACGCCGGGCGCGGTCGTCGGTGGGCGTGCAACGCAGCGCGAGCAGCACCATCGCAGTGTCGTCCACGTCAGGGTTCCACTTGTTGGCGTACTCGAACACCCAGCCGCTCGGCTCCACGTCGGCCGGATTCTTGTAAACCCAGTCGCCCTTGAACCGGATCTCCTTGTCCATGATCCAGGTCGCGGAGAGCTTCATCTTCGGATGCTCCGCCGGCACCCCGGACTCGCGCAGGCAGATATGGACGATCGCCGAGTCCCAGACCGGTGAAAAACACGGCTCGATGCGCATCGAGTCCTTGGTGTGATGCTCCAGCTTGGTCAGCTCGCGGTGCGCCCGGATGACTTCCGGATGGTCATCGGGATAGCCCAGCGCCTTGAGCGCGATGAGCGCGTTCAGCATGGCGGGGAAAATCGCCGCCAAGCCGTCACTGCCTTCGAACCGCTCCAGCATCCACGCCTCGGCACGTTTGAGAGCCTGCTGCCGGAACGGATGGAAGCCCCGCCGGGCGACCCATTCGGCCAGCTTGTGCAGCTTGTCGAGCCAGAGAAAGGCGTTGCGGAGGCTGTAGTCGAAATAGCGCGGACGCAGCGGCTCCTCCAGCTCCCACTTCCCGTTCGGGTATAGCTCGTCGAGGTTCACGCCGTTCTTCAGCGGTCGCGTCGGCCGGAAGTGGTTGATGATCGCCAGCGGCACGAGCATCGCCCGAGACCAGTTGCTCATGTCCCAGAAGTTCACGTGGAACCATTTGCCGATGAGCAGCACCTCGCAGGGGATCGTGGGAACGTGATTCCAGCCAACCAGCCCGATGAGTGCCAGGTAGAGCTTGGAAAAGGTGTTCATGCGGGGCACGCCGCCGAGGGCATTGGCCATCGCCCGGGCCTTGAGCATGCGCGGATCGGTCGCAGGGACGCCCGCCAACTTGAGCGCGAGATAGGCCTTGATGGTGGCATTCACCTCGGCGGGGCCGTGCGGATAGATGTTCCAGCCACCATCCGAAAGCTGCCGCTCGAAGAGATGGTTGACCGCCTTGCGCTCGTATTCCCGGTCCACCTTTCCCCACCAGTGGTAGAAGACCACCATGTCGGAAACGAGGGTCGAATCCACGATCAGCTCGCCGACCCAGTAGCCCTCGGGCTTCTGTTCGGAAAGCAGATACGACTGCGAGCGGGTGATGGCCTCGTCTAGCAGTGGATTGGTTCGATGAAGTGCGGTCGAACCCGCCGTCGTGGCCGCGCGGGCGGCCGGGACAGTCGTCACGGACATGTGTCGAGAATGCGAATGGAACGCCCTGTGTAAAGTGGTTTGTGCCGGTGGCGGGCGGTGCTTTCCGCTTCCGTGGCCGGCCCGGCGGGCTAGCATCCGCCCATGTTTCCTGCCTGCCGCCGTTGGATTGCAAAGCTTTGCCTGTTCCCGGCCGCGCTTCTGGCGCCGCTGCTGCCGGCCAAAGGCGCGACCAACGAGCCGGTCGTCCACATTCTGGTGCCCGGTTTTACCGTGCAGGAACTGCCGGTGAAGCTGAACAACCTGAACAACCTGCGGTTCGCCCCCGACGGCTCGCTTACCGCGCTCGGCTACGATGGGCGCATCTGGCGGTTGCGGGACACGGATGGGGACGGACTGGAGGACAAGGCGGAGCCGTTCTGGGATAAACAGACGCTCAGCGTGCCCGTCGGCATGGTCTGGAGCACCGCCGGCCTCTACGTCTCCTCTCATGGCAAGGTTTCCCTCCTCAAGGACACGGATGGCGACGGTCGGGCCGATGAGGAGGAAATCATCACCTCCGGCTGGCCCGCCACCGACGTCGCCAGCGGCGGCGTGGATGCCACGGCGGTAACACTCGATGCCGCAGGGAATGTCTATTTCGGACTGCTGGGTTCGGATTACTCGAACGCCTACCGTCTGCGGAAGCGGAAGGACCTGAAATCCGAGGAAATCGCGTGGCTCAAAGAAAACAACCGTTGGCGCGAGCCCGCCGGAAACGATTCTGCCAACGACGAATTCCCCCTCTATGACCTGAAGTCCAAACGCGGGACGATCCAGCGGTTCAACCCGCGCCTGAAGCAGCTCACCACCATCGCCACCGGCATCCGCGTACCGTACACACTGGCTTTCAACCGCGTGGGCGACCTCTTCAACACCGATCAGGAGGGCGAAACTTGGATGCCCAACGGCAATCCGCTGGATGAGCTCAACCGCATCGTGCCCGGTCGGAACTACGGATTTCCACCGCGCCACGATACCTGGCTGCCGGATCTCGTCAGCGAACCGCCGGTGGTGGCGTTTGGCCCGCAGCACCAGAGCACGTGTGGCCTGGTATTCAATGAACCGCACGGAGCGCTCGGCAGCAGTGCCTCGACCAATGTAAATCGTGCGCCGGCCAATGCTCCGGCAGCGCCGCCAACACCGCCAGCCGCCACCACGACCGCTTCAGCAAAAGGGGAGCGCACCAACTCGACGCCCCCTCCCGTTCCTTTGGATTTGGGCCAGGCCATCGCGCCAGCACCCCTCCGCGCCGCTCCTGCCCAGGGACTTTTCGGTCCCAAGTGGTGGGAAGGCGATGCCTTCGTGGCCGGCGAATCGCGCGGCAAGATCTGGCGCGTTCGACTGGTCAAGACGGCCAACGGCTACGTCGGTAAAAGCTACCTGATCGCCCGGCTGTCCATGCTCACACTCGATCTCGCCATCTCCCCCAAGGGCGACCTTTACGTCTGCTGCCACAGCGGGCCGCCGGACTGGGGCACCGGACCTCAGGGCGAAGGCAAAATTTTCAAGATCACCTACTCCGATCCGAAGGCTCCGCAGCCTGTCGCCGTGTGGCCCGCGAGCCCGACCGAAGTGAGGGTCGCCTTTGACCGGCCCATCGATCCCGCCGTGACCAATGCCTTTGCCGTGAAGGGACAGCAGATTGAGTTCGGCGAATACGTCCGCGCCGCCGACCGCTTCGAAAAGCTGAAACCGCCCTATCAGGTCGTAAGCCAGCAGGACGCCACACCGCGTGGCCACCTCGGCATTCAGGGAGCGCAATTGGCCGATCAGGGCCGGACGCTCGTGCTGAACACCGATCCGCATCCCCTTCCAGTGACGTACGCCGTCACCATCCCGGCGGTGAAAGCGGAAAAGGCTGACGGGCCGGGCGAACCCATCGACCTCGACTACGACCTCACCGGGGTCATCGTGGAGCTCAGCCGTGGCCAGCAGCAAAAAAAACACTTCTGGCTGCCACATCCCGATGCACGGGTGTCGCGCAAGCTGGTCGAGGAATCCGCGAGCCACCGTGAATTTTATGCGGCCACGGAAGGCGCCCAGCGCCTCGCCACCAAAGCCTACCTGCCCGAAGGCGCCTACCGCTTCCAGTGGCAATCACCCGACGAGCAAGCGGCCGGCAAGGCTGCTGATTTTACATGGGAAGTGGCTGCGCCAGGCAGCTCAACTGATGGCAAGGACACCGGTTTGGGCCTGACGGCGACCTCAAAAATGGGACACGACGCGCTGCCGCCAAGCTATCTGGCCGTGTTTGCGAACGGTTCCACCAACCTCACCGCGCCACCTCTGAGCTGGTTCCGTGTCCCATGGGCTCCCGCCAATGTCGCCTCTTCCGGCACCGACAGCCGTGCGCCCGCGTTCGTCGCGGGTGATTGGGAAAATGGGCGCGGCCTCTTCTTTGGCGACAAGCTCGGCTGCGCCAAATGCCACCGCATCCGGGGCGAGGGGGCCAGCGTCGGCCCGGACCTGAGCAACCTCGTCCATCGCGACACCGCGAGCGTCCTCCGCGACATTCGTGATCCGAATGCCACGCTGCACCCGGACTACGTGACCTATCAGGCGGAGCTCAAAAACGGGGAGACGATCACCGGGTTTCTGCGTTCCGGCACCGACCAGGCCGTCCGGTTGGTGGATGTCGCCGGCAAGGAGACGCTCATCCCCCGCGCCGATCTCGCAAACCTGCATCCCACCGGTCAGAGCCTCATGCCCCTCGGTCTGCTCGACAGCCTGAAAGAAGGCGAAGTGAAGGATCTGCTCACCTTCCTCCTGCGCGAACCGCCCGTGCGAACCCGCGCGGAGGTGGAGCGGGCGATTGATCCCGCCACGACCGGTGCAGGCAGCCCACCTTTGAAGATCGTCCTCCTCGCCTCCAAGCAGGACCACGGCCCCGGCCAGCATGATTACCCCGCCTGGCAGACCAAATGGCAGCGGCTGCTCGGCACCCTGCCCAATGTGACCGTCACCACCGCCTGGGAATGGCCGACAGCGGAACAGTTCGCGGGTGCCGATGTGCTGGTCTGTTATTTCTGGAACCACAACTGGTCCGCCGAACGGCTCGCCCAGTTGGATGCCTTTCAAGAGCGTGGCGGCGGCCTGGCGCTTATCCATGCGGCGGTGATCGCCGACAAGGATGCGGAGCAATTGGTCAGCCGTATTGGCCTGTCGGCCCAGCCGGACAAGGTGAAATACCGTCATACTGCCTTCGACCTCCATATCGTCCGCAACCATCCGCTCACGCATGGCCTGCCGGAATGGCTGCCCTTTCTCGACGAACCTTACTGGCCAATGATCGGGGACCCATCCCGCGTCAACGTGCTCGCCTCGGCGGACGTGGATGGAGCAACCCGCCCGTTGGTCTGGACGTTCGAGCATGGCCAGGGGCGGGTGTTCACGAGCATCCTTGGCCATTTCACGTGGACCTTGGATGACCCCTGCTGGCGCCTGCTGGCCCTGCGCGGGATCGCCTGGGCCGGGCGGCGCGACTTCGGCACGCTCACGCCGGTGACGACCGTTGAGGCCAATCTCAAGTAGGCAGTAGGATGGAGCGTCTTGCCCGTCCCCCTGTGGGCAACTCGCTAAAATGCCCCTTGCCGCGCCGGGGTCCGTTGTTACCGTCCCGTGACTTCGTGAGCCGCCACCGGTGACGGTGGCGTTTCTGTTTCTCCGCTGAGCTGTCCAACCGACCTGCATTCGTGAAAATATTTTCCGGCAATTCCAACCCCGAGCTCGCCAGCGCCATCTGCGACAGCATTGGCGCGCCCCTGGGCAAATGCACTGTCGCATCCTTTCCCGACGGTGAGACGTTCGTGAAGATCGACGAAAACGTCCGCGGCGAGGACTGCTTCGTGGTGCAGTCCACCAGCAATCCCACCAACCACCATCTGATGGAGATGTTCATCATGATGGATGCGCTGCGCCGCGCCAGTGCCAGCCGCATCACGGCGGTGCTGCCCTTCTACGGCTACGCCCGTCAGGACCGCAAGGACCAGCCCCGCGTGCCGATCACCGCCAAGCTCGTCGCCAACCTGCTGGTCGCGGCCGGGGCCAACCGCATCCTCACGATGGACCTGCACGCCCAGCAGATTCAGGGCTTTTTCGACATCCCGGTGGATCATCTGTACGCCGCCCCGGTCATTTACGAGTACCTGCACAAGAAGAGCGTGCAGAACCTCGTCGTGGTCAGCCCCGACGTGGGCGGCATCAAGATGGCCTACGCCTACGCCCAGCAGCTCGATGCCGAGCTGGCCATCGTGGCGAAGCGCCGCAAGAGCCCGACCGAGACCGAGGCCACCGCCGTCATCGGCGACATCGCCGGCAAAAATGTGCTGCTGGTGGACGACCTGACCGAGACCGCCGGCACGCTGGTCAACGCGGCCGCGCTGCTCAAGGCCCGCGGGGCCGAACGCATCTTCGCCTGCGTTTCCCACACCCTCCTGAACGACCTGGGCATCGATCGGCTCCGAAAATCAAGCATTGACGAACTGATTACGACCGATACCGTCCGCCGCTCCGCGATAGACGGGGTCAACATCACGACCCTGTCGGTGGCCGGCCTGTTGGGTGAAGCAATCAAGCGCATCCACAGCAATTCGTCGGTCACGTCGCTGTTTGAGTTTAAGGGCGGACGGACCAGTTGAAAGACTGGCGTCGGCTGATACGACTGACATGAAATCTGTAGCTCTGAACGCGCATCCGCGCTCGCTGGCCCGCCGCAAGGGGTCCAAACAAGTCCGTGCCCACGGCCGCATTCCCGCGGTCATCTACGGCAAGCACAATCCCGCGCAAAACCTCGAGGTGGACGCCAAGGAGTTTGATCTGGTGGTGCATCGCGCCCACTCCGAGATCATCCTGGTCGATCTCGCCGTGCCGGGCGACGCCAATGCCAAGCGCATGGCCATCGTGCAGGACGTGCAGCATCACCCGCTCTCCGGCGACGTGCTCCACATTGATTTCCATGAGGTCCGGGCCGACGAGAAGGTCACCATCGAGGTGCCGGTCGAGGCCGTGGGCATTCCTGAAGGCGTGAAGAGCAGCGGCGGCACGTTGGAACACGTCCGCTTCCGCCTCCGCGTCCGCTGCCTGCCCCAGGATCTGCCCGAGCAGATCAACGTGGACGTCTCCCACCTCAAGGTGAACCAGACGCTGCACATCGGCGAGGTCGCCGCCCCCACAGGTGTCGAGCTCCTCGGCGACAAGATGATCCCGGTGTTTGCCGTGGCCGCCCCGGTCACCGAAGAGGCGGCTGCCGCCACTCCGGCCGAGGGCGATGCCGCCAAGCAGCCCGAGATGATCAAGGAAAAGAAGGAAGACGGTGCCGCTCCGGCTGCCGACGCCAAGGCCGATGCCAAGGCCGGCGACAAGAAGCCCGCCGCCGAGAAGAAGAAGTAAGTTTTACGGGGTGAGTTCCGCCATGGCGCGACTTACCTTCCCTGTCCGGCGTGAAGACTGTGAGTTTGATCGTCGGACTCGGGAACCCCGGTCGGGAATATCGGGACACCCGCCACAATGCCGGATTCATGCTGGCAGACCGGCTCGCCCAGAAATGGGGGGGCTCGTGGCGGGTGGAAAAGAAGTTCTTTGCAGAGCTGGCCGATTGCGAGTTTGCGGGGCGCAGGTTCATCCTGTGCAAGCCGCAAACCTTCATGAACGCCAGCGGTGAGGCGGTCGCGAAAGCGGCCACTTTCCACCGGGTGATACCAGCCGCGACGCTGGTGCTCGTGGATGATGCCGATCTGCCGTTGGGGGCCCTCCGCCTCCGGGGCGAAGGCAGTCCCGGCGGGCATCACGGGCTCGAATCGGTCGAGCAGCATCTGGGCACCCGCGAGTATCCGCGGCTGCGGGTGGGCATTGCCCGGCCCCAGGCGGCGGTCCGCGACATCGCGGGGCATGTGCTGGGCCGGTTCCAGGCGGACGAGTCTCCGCTGGTTGAAAAGGTGCTGGCCCGGGCCGTGGAGCAGGTGGAATGCTGGGCGTCCGAAAGCCTCGCCAAGGCAATGAGTTTGTATAACGGGACGGTTGTGTGACCGTTCCGGAAATAATTGCAGAAGCTGAAAGGAAAATCGCAGTGAAACGTTACGAAGGTTTGTTCATTTTGAACCTCGCCGGCAAGGAAGAGGGTCTGAACGAGGCCGTGGACAAGCTGAAGGCCGACATCAGCGCCGCGGGCGGCAAGATTGAAACCATCCAAAAGATGGACAAGAAGCCGTTTGCCCGTGTCACCGACAAGAAGGTGACCGCCGGTCACTACGTCAACATCATCTTTGCGGCCACGCCGGCGGTCATCACCGCCCTGGGCAGCAGGTTCAAGCTGACGGAGGACGTCTATCGCGTCCTCTTCAGCGAGGCTCCCGCCCCGGTCCCCGCGAAATAACTCCTACCGGAGGCCGACATGGCCAATTTCAACAAAGTCATCCTCGCCGGGAACCTGACCCGCGACCCCGAGCTGCGCTATACCCCCAAGGGTACGGCGGTGGCCAAGCTTGGGCTCGCGCTGAATCGCAACTGGACCACCGAAACCGGTGAACGTCGCGAGGAGGTCACGTTTGTGGACGTGGATGCCTTTGGCAAGCAGGCCGAGGTCATCGCCCAATACCTGCGCAAGGGCCGCTCCCTCCTCGTGGAAGGCCGGCTCAAGCTCGATACCTGGGATGACAAGCAGACCGGTCAGAAGAAGAGCAAGCTGGGTGTCGTGCTCGAGTCCTTTTCCTTTCTCGACAGCGGCAACCGCACCGAAGGCGGTGCACCCTCGGCTCCGGCCGGCCAGTCTGCCGCACCACGCCCGGCTCGCCCGGCTCCCAGCGCCCCTCCCCCGGCTTCGGACGGCATGGACGGCCCCCCGCCGGATGATGACGATGTCCCTTTCTGAGTGATCCCGCTCACCCCATTCTCTTAAACGCAAACCAATCCCTTTCTTTTCGCTCGTATGGCCAAAACTGAAGTTATCCTGATCAAGCCCGTCATCGGTCTGGGTGGTGAATCCGACCAGGTCACCGTCGCTACCGGCTACGCCCGCAACTACCTCGTCCCCCATGGCATCGCGATCCCCGTGAGCTCTGGCAACAAGCGCCGTCTGGAGAAGCTCCAGAAGGTGCGCGCCGAGCGCGAGGCGCACGAGCTGAACAGCATGGCCGAGCTGGGCAAGAGCCTGAACAAGGTCACCCTGACCCTCACGGTGAAGACTGGCGACGACGGCAAGATGTTCGGCTCCGTCACCAGCGGCACCATCGCCGACGCGATCAAGACCCAGCTGGATGTCGTGCTCGACAAGCGCAAGATCCACCTGGAAAAGGCCATCCACACGCTCGGCGAGTTCGAGATCGAGCTGCGCCTGCACCCCGAGGTCAAGTGCGTCCTCAAGATCATCGTCAAGAGCAGCAACCCGCTGCCCGCGCCGGTGGTGGACGAGAAGGCCGAGGCGCCCCACACCGAGAAGCGTGGCCGTCGCTCCGCCCCCGAAGCCGAGGCTGCTCCCGCCCCCGCTCCCGAAGCCGAAGTCAAGCCCGCCAAGGGCGGCAAGGGTGCGAAGAACAAGTAAGCGTTCCCCATTTCCCTCAGGAAGGCAGGTCTTTGCGGACCTGCCTTTTTTCTTTTTGAGCGCCTGTGTGAACAAGCTGTCGGTAGCTAGTGCAACAGCAGTCGAAGAGCTGGTGCACTGATTCCAGCAGTTCGATTTTGAACGCTCCTTCCACTTGTCCGGTAATGCACGCCGCCATCCGCCGCCATGTCTGAACCTGCCGAATCCAACATCGTCCCTTTAAACTCGCCCGACTTCAAAAAGCTCCGCCGCCAGAAGAGCACGGCGGTGGATCTGTCGAAGCTCGACCGCCTGCCGCCGCATTCCATCGAGGCCGAACAGGGCGTGCTCGGCTGCATTCTTTTGTCCCCCGGTGAAAGCCTCGGCATCTGCCTCGAGAAGCTGAAGGCCGGCGGGGAAGTCTTCTACGACCTGCGCCATCAAACGCTCTTTGGCGAGTTCATCGCGATGTACGATGCGCGTCTGCCCATCGACCTCATCACCGTCCAGCAGCGCCTGCGGGATCTGAACCAGCTCGATGGCGTCGGCGGCCTCGCCTACCTCTCGGGCCTCATGGACGCCGTGCCCAGCGCGGCCAACCTCGCCTACTACCTCGACATCGTCCGCGAAAAGCACGTCCTGCGGAAGATGCTCCAGACCTGCACCGGCGTGCTCGGCCGGGTGCATGAGCACGAGGGCGACGTTGACCAGCTGCTCGACGAGGTGGAACGCGACATCCTCAAGATCAGCCAGGATCGTGAGACCATCACGAATCGCGGCATGAAGGACCTCGTCCGCGGCGCGATCGCGATGATCGAGGACTACCACCAGCGCGCCGGCGGCCTCACTGGCATCAGCACGGGCTTCGTCGATCTCGACAAGATGACCAGCGGCATGCACGAGGGCGAAATGATCGTCATCGCCGCGCGTCCCTCGATGGGCAAGACCTCGCTCGCAATGAACATCGCCGAGCACATCGTCGTGAACGAGGGGCTGCCGGTCGGCGTGTTCAGCCTGGAAATGACCTCCGAATCGCTGGTCATGCGCATGCTGTGCTCCCTTGCCCGGGTGAACGGCCGCGCCATCCGCGACGGTTTCCTCGCCGAGGCCGACATGCGCAAGCTCACCGGTGCGGCCAGCAAGATGGCCAAGGCTCCGCTGATCATCGATGACACCCCCGGCCTCTCCATCCTCCAGCTCCGCGCCCGCGCCCGCCGCATGTGGCAGCAGCACGGGATCAAGGTCATTGTCATCGACTACCTGCAGCTGCTCCACTCCTCCGCCAAGAAGGCGCAGGACAACCGCCAGCAGGAAATCGCCGACATCTCGAACGGCGTAAAGGCGCTCGCGAAGGAGCTGAAGTGCCCGGTGATCGTGCTGAGCCAGTTGAACCGCGAACTGGAGAAGGACAAGAACCGGAAGCCGCGCCTCTCCGATCTCCGTGAATCCGGCGCCATCGAACAGGACGCCGACGTGGTCGCTCTGCTCTACAAGCCGAGCACCGACGACGATGAGGACGCCGGCACCGAACGTCAGCCGCAGGACGTGGTTCCCGTGAACCTGCTGATCGCCAAACAGCGCAACGGCCCGACCGGCGACGTGCGCCTGTCCTTTCTCAAAGGTTTCACCCGCTTCGAATCCGCCGCCAAGATCAGCGACGAGGATGTGGGATAAGTCCGGAGCGCCGGTCTCCGACCCGGTGCGGCCTCCGCGACTCCCCCGCCTTCCTTTGAGCTTCGACCCGCTATCGTCCCCTCACCCCGCCACCAAATCCTTCGGGTCTATGTAAGGCAGCCCGTGCGCCTCGGCCACCGGCCGGCTGGTCACCTTGCCGGCCATCACGTTGATGCCGCCCAGCAACGCCGGCTGTTTGCGGCACGCTTCGGCGAGGCCAAGATCGGCCAGTGTCTCGATGAAACGGAAGGTCGCGTTGGTCAGCGCCTGCGTCGCGGTACGCGAGTAGGCGCCGGGCATGTTCGCCACGCAGTAGTGCGTCACGCCCTCCTCGACGTACACCGGATCGTGATGCGTCGTCGGCCGCGACGTTTCCGCGCAGCCGCCCTGGTCAATGGCGATGTCCACCAGCACGCTGCCCGGCCGCATCTTCCGCAGCATCTCGCGGTGGATCAGCTTCGGGGCCTTCGCGCCCGGCACGAGCACCGCGCCGATGAGCAGGTCCACGTCGGGTAACAGGTCAATCAGGTGCGCCTCGCTCGAATAGAGCGTGTGCGCCGTGTGCAGTGTGATGTCGAGAAAGCGCATCCGCTCGATGTCTACCTCGAGGATGGTTACATCGGCACCCAATCCTTGCGCCATGCGGGCCGCGTTCACGCCGGCCACGCCGCCACCGAGCACCACGACCTTGCCCGGCAACACACCGGGCACGCCGCCGAGCAGCGTGCCGCTGCCACCATGATGCTTCGCGAGGAAGTAGCCGCCCACCAGCACGCTCATCCGGCCGGCGATCTCGCTCATCGGCTCCAGCAACGGCAGGCGGCGGTTCACCTCCACCGTCTCGTAGGCGAGGCAGGTCGCGCCGGATTTCATCAGCGCCTCCGTCAGCGGCTTGCTTGCGGCCAGGTGCAGATAGGTGAAGAGCAGTTGACCTGGACGCAGCAGCGGCAGTTCGGCGGGCAACGGCTCCTTCACCTTCACAATCAGGTCCGCCACCGCGAACACGTCCGCGTGTGAATCGAGCAACATTGCCCCCGCCGCCGCGTAGTCGGCATCTGGATAGCCCGCGCCTACTCCCGCGCCGCGCTCGACGAACACCTGGTGCCCGCGCTTGGCGAGTTGGTACGCCGCCGACGGCAGCAGCGCGACACGATGCTCCTGCTCCTTGATCTCCTTCGGGACGCCAATGGTTGCCATAGCTGGAAAGAGGTTCGGCCCGGACGGACGACACGCAAGTGCGCAATGAATCAGCCGCTGGCCCGTCGCCATTTATCGCCATTTATCGCCAAGTACGATCAGGTGGCCTCAGCGCAACACTCCAACGAGATGCCGGCCTCGGCCAGACATCTCAAAAAGGGTGACTCAAATCTGAGTCCGTATTCGGAGGCGGCGTACTCCACAAACAGGGTCACCGACGCACCTGCCGCCTGCATCTTTCGGATAAACGCAGCATGCTTTTTGAGTGCCTTCATCGTGTAAGTGCAAAAGTCGCTTGCCTCATCATGAAACCCCAACTCCAGTACAAAGAAGTCCATCTTGGCATTCGGTCGCTCAAAGGGTGCCGGCGGCTTTCCGGTAATCCCATTGAGGCGCAGCAGACAGTTCGAAATTTTTGCGCGCTCAATGTCGCCCGATGGTTCCCGCCGAGGTTGGATGGTCTTCTTTCGCATGTTGGATGGCACGGTTTTGTGAAACCCGAAGTCATCTTCGGTTTCACAGCTGGCGGCGCCTATCCTGGAGCAAAGTCGCCTCCCAAGACCCTGTCGAGTGCAAGTCGGGCTCACTTTGAGCTTTGAACTTTCCGCCCCGTCCTTCGACGCTCGCCGTCGTGAGCCAGCCCCTGCGCATCCACGACATGGCCGCCGCCGACCGGCCGCGTGAACGGCTCGTGGAACGCGGCGCCAAGTCGCTCGGCACCGGTGAACTCCTCGCCATCCTGCTGCGCACCGGCCTGCAGGGCGCTTCGGCGGTGGAGATCGGAAACCAGCTCGTGCGGCGCTTCGATTCGCTCGAAGCCCTGGCCCGGGCCCCGCTGGAGGAGCTGGTCAAAGTCAAAGGCATCGGCCGCGACAAGGCGGTGACGCTCAAGGCCGCCTTCGAACTGGCCATCCGCCTCTCGGAGGAAAAGCGCCGTGAATCACCGGTGCTCGATACGCCCGAAACCCTCGCCGCCTTGCTCCGCGACGAGTTTTCCACCAAGGACATCGAGCACTTCGTCGTCGTGCTGCTCAACACGCGCCGCCGGCTCATCCGTGTAGAAGAAGTCGGCCGCGGCCTGCTGAACCAGGTGCTGGTCCATGCCCGCGAGGTCTTCCGGCCGGCTATCGCCGCCAACGCCCACTCCATCGTGCTCGCACATAACCATCCCGGCGGCGATCCGCTCCCGAGCGAGTCGGACATCAAGATGACCCGCGACCTGATCCGCGCCGGCCACCTGCTGAAGATCGAGGTGTTGGACCACCTCATCCTCGGCCGCCGCAGCGAAACGCGGGAGAGGGATTACTGCTCGCTCCGGGAGCTGGGGCATTTCCATAGCTGAGAAACAGAAATGGAAAGCGATCAAAAGCCGCTCTCGAAGCACTTCAAGCTCGCTCTCCCGGCTACACTACTCTGGATTGTCAGCAGCTTTTGGATCGAGGACGCGTTGGGCATGAATTATCGGGTTTTTGGAGTCTCAATGGCCGCCGGCTGGCTCCCGATGGTGGTCGTGGCATGGCGCCGACCGCAGACACCCACAAAGCTGGACCTCTTCGCCCTATTCGCTGGGCATCCGTTGGTTTTCTTCTTATCGGCAGCCTTTAATCACTGGTATTTCCATAAGCACTGATAGCAAGATGTCCTCATCCCCATTTTTTCACCCAACTGCGGTCATCCACCCGCACGCCCAGCTCGACGCCGGCACCACCGTCGGCCCGTATGCGGTAATCGATGAGCATGTCGCCCTCGGAGCAAATTGCGTGGTCGGGCCGCACGTCCATCTCACGGGGCACACCACCATTGGCGAAGGCAACCGCTTCCACACAGGCTGCGTCATCGGCGACGCCCCGCAGGATTTCAAATATGCCGGCGCGCCGACCCGGCTGCGCATCGGGAATGGCAACGTCTTCCGCGAGCACGTCACGGTGCATCGCTCGAACAAGGAGTCCGAGGACACGGTCATCGGCAACGGCAACTTCTTCATGGCCGGCAGCCACGCCGGGCACAACTGCCTCGTCGGTAACCATAACATCCTCGCGAACGGAGCCCTGCTCGCGGGCCACGTCACGCTGGCGGACCGGGCGTTCGTGTCGGGCAACTGCCTTGTACACCAGTTCTGCCGCGTGGGCCGTCTGGCGATGATGCAGGGGGGCTCGGCCATCTCGAAGGATCTCCCGCCCTTCTGTGTCTCACGCGGCGACAACGGCATCTGCGGCCTGAATACGGTCGGCCTGCGCCGGGCCGGCTTCACCACCGAGGAACGCCTCGCCCTCAAGCGCGCCTACCTGCTGCTCTTCCGCTCCGGCAAACGGCTGAAGGCGGCCCTCGAACTGGCCCGGACCGAATTCGCCGGAATCGCCGGGGTGATGGAGCTGGTTGATTTCGTCGCCGCCAGCAAACGCGGGGTCTGCGCGGATGCGGGAAGGGTGACCAGCGGCGACGATCAGGAATAGGGACTTTGACCTGGAAGTGAGCCACGCAGCGCCTCGGCAAAATCCCGAAGGGATTTCATCATTCAGCCCAGCGTTGCGTAACGAAGTCAGGCTACGCTGGGTAATCGAGAGAAATTGTGACCTGCCCTGTAGGGGTAGAATCAAATTCGAATGGCAACCGCTCCAACCCACGTTGGGGTCGAAGACTGTTTTGTCGGATGACCCAGGGTAGTCGCTCCGCGCCAACCCTGGGCTGAGGGATTGAATCCTTTCAGGATTCGGAAGGGCTCCTGGTCGCCGCCCTACTTCGCCGCCGTGTGAACCTCGGCGGCGGAGGGCGGCACATTCAGTCCGGCCACCGCCTGCTTCGCCGTCCGAACGAGGGCGTTGGGGCAGATGCCCAGATAGAATACACCGACGACACAGAGGACCACAGCCAGCCGGGTCGCCCCACCGACCGCGATCGGCGTCAGGTCGGTCGCGTTGCGGGGCCAGAACATCGCCCGCACAACCCCGAAGTAGTAGTAGATCGAGAGGACCACGCCCACGCACGCAACCAGCAGCGCGAGGAGGAACATCTTGTCAGTGCCGATGTGCGCGGCCACGGCCTTGAGCAGCAGAAATTTGCCAAAAAAGCCCGCCAGAGGCGGGATGCCGGCCAGACTGACCATGGCCACCGTCAGGCCGGTCGCCAGCAGCGGCGAACGCTGCCCGAGGGCGGCGAAGGCGCTGACATCATCGCTTTCGGTGCGGTTGACCACCACGTTGATGACCGCAAAGCCGGCCAGCACGGTGAAGATGTAGCCGCCAAGATAGGAGAGCACCGCCGTACCGCCGCTCAGGCTCGCTGCGGCCACACCGAGAAGCAGATAGCCGGCATTGGCAATGGAGCTGTAACCCATCAGGCGCTTCACGCTTCGTTGCGGGATAGCGCAAAGGCTGCCGTAGAGAATGGTCACGATGCCCAGGCCGAGGATCAGCCGGCTCCAGTGGGCGGTGATGTCGGGCACCGCGCCGAAGGCAACGCGCAGCAGCAGCGCAAAGCCGGCGGCCTTGGAGCCGGTTGCCAGAAAGGCGGTCGTGGTGGCCGGCGCGCCCTGATAGACATCAGGGGCCCACATCTGGAACGGGAACGCAGCGATCTTGAAGCCGAGGCCGACCACCGTCAGCAGCAGGCCAACGAGGAAAATGGGCGATTTTGCCAGTTCCGTCTGCTTAGCCGCGATCTCGTAGAAGTTGGTCGTGTTGGCCGCGCCGAAGATGAAGGCGATGCCGAACACCATGAAGCCCGACGCCAGTGCCCCGAGAATGAGGTACTTCACACCAGCTTCCAACGAGCCAAGGCGGCCGCGTGAGAAGCTGACCAGGATGTAGAACGTGACCGTGATCAGTTCGAGCGCGACGAACATCAGGATGAAATCGTTGGCCGAGGCGGCAAACAGCATGCCCACCGCCGCGAAGATCGTGAGCGCGCAATACTCGGCATAGCCGACCAGGGTCTCCGAGGACTCGATCGACATCAGCAGCACCACAAGCGTGGCGAGCAGGAAGAACCCCTTGAAGTAGTTCGACATGGCATCCACGACGAACATGCCGCCGAAGGCGGTGCCATCCGCCGGGGCGCCGGAACCGAGCGCGTAGGTGAGCAGGATGGCCACCCCGGTCGCTGCGACGTAGCCGAGCAGCTTGCGGGCGGACGCCGGCAGCCAGAGGTCGGCCAGCAGCACGCCGACGCCGAGCAGCGTGGCCAGAATTTCAACGGTCAGCAGCGAGTAGTTCATCGCGGGGCGAAAACGGGGTTCGGCAGGTTCAATGGGCGGTGTTCATCGCCGTGGCGGTCGGCGTGTGGGCGGCTTCGGTGGCCGGGGATTTGGCGGCGGCGGCCTTCACCACCTCCGCGACCGCGGGCTTGATGCGCTCAACCAGCGAGCCGGGGTTGACCCCAAAATAAATCAGCGCGCCGAGCAGCACGAGGAACGGCAGCTTGCGCCAGCAGCCGGCATCCTCCACCCGGGTGAACTCGGCCTTCACCGGGCCGTGCAGCACGGTACGGATGGCGCGCAGCATGTACACGCCGCCGATGAGCAAACCGCCCCAGGCGGCCACCACCACAAAGCCGGGCAGCGTCTTCCACACGCCGAACATCACGGTGATCTCACCGGGGAAATTCGCGAAGCCGGGCAGGCCGCAGCCCGCCATCAGCGCGGCCACCAGTGCGGCCCCGATGAACGGAAGCGGACGCAACAGACCGCCGAGCCTGTCCATGTCGCTCGTGCCAGTGACCTTCACCAGGTGGCCGAGGAGGCCGAAGCTCAGCGCCGCCAGCAGGCCGTGCGCGACCATGATGAGCACCACACCGGTCACGCCAATGACGCTCACGCTGGCCAGGCCCAGGAAGCAGAAGCCCATGTGCGCGAGGCTGGAGTTACCGAGCAGCAGCGCGAGGTCGCGTTGGCGCATCGCCACCCAGCCGCAATAGATGATGTTGCCGAGGCAGAGCCACGCGATCACCGGCGCCCATTGGGCGAGGCCATCGGGCAGCAGCGGCAGGGCGACGCGGATGAGCGCATAGAGGCCAACCTTCTTGAGCACCCCCGAGTGCATCATCGCCGTCGCGGTGGGCGCGGCGGCATAGCCGGGAGCCGCCCACGAATGGAACGGCCAGAGTCCGACCAGAGTGCCGAAGCCGAAGAGCAGCAGCGGGAAGATCAGTGCCTGCACCTGATGGCTCATCGGCTTTTGGGCCAGCCACGCCTTGAGCACGACGATGTCGAGGGTGTTCGCGCCGGACAGGCCGTAGAGCGCGATCAGGCCGGTCAGCGCGACGAGCGCACCCAGCGTGAGGTACAGTGTGATCTGGAAGGTCGCGTAGTTCTTCTGCTCACCCCGGCCCCAGAGGCCCATCATCAGGAACGTCGGCACGAGGGCCAGTTCATTGAAGAAGTAGAGGAAGAACAGGTCCAGCGAGACAAACGCGCCGATGGCCCCGCCGGTCATCAGCAGCAGGAGGATATAGAAGAGCTTGGGCTGCCGCTCGATGTCCCACGAGACGCAGGTCGCGGCGAAAGCCACCAGCGAGGCCATGAGCACGAGACCGACGTTCAGACCATCCAATCCGACGTGATAGCTGAGGCCGGCGGCGGGAATCCAGGCAGTGTGCTGTTCGAACTGGAAATCGGCCACGCCCGGATGGAACGCGGTGAACAGGCAAATCGACCCGATGGCGATGACCGCCGTGGTGAGCAGCGCGATGAGCCGGATGATGACCCGGTAGTTGCCGGGCACGAGCAGCACGAGGAGCGCGCCGACGAAGGGCGTTAGCAGAAGTGAAGTGAGTGACATGGTCGGGTTCGGCGCTTACTTCAGCTTCAGGGCGATCATCACCACCACCGCCACGCCGGCGGCGAACATGAAGGTGTAGGTCTGGAGGTTGCCGGTCTGGGCCAGCCGCAGGGCGCGACCGACCAGTTCGGTGGAACCGTGGACGCCGCGAATGATCAGGCCGCTCACGATCCAGCGGTCAAACCAGTCGGCCAGGCGGGCCAGCATGTCGTGCAACGGCACGAGCACACCGTCGTAAATCTCATCAAAATAGAAGCGGTTCTTCATGGCCCGACCGATCAGGCCCAGCTGGCCGGGCAGCGGGTCTTTGGGGACATTCCAGTAAACCCCAAAGGCGGCGGCAGCGCCGAAGAGCAGCGCGCCGGTGCCGAAGGTCGCGGCCAGCGGGGCATGGTTGAAGGGACCGAAGATCCCGCCGCCCTCATGCGGGTGGAAGTGCGGGTTGAAATGGGCGGAAAGGAAATCGCCGAGCGGCAGCCAGGCGATGGCAATGCTGGGCACGGCCAGGACGATCAACGGCCAGATCATCGAGTTCGGCGATTCATGCGCGTGACTGGCGGCCCCGGTGCGGGGCGCACCGAAGAAGGCGACGATGACGAGACGCAGCATGTAGAACGTGGTCATCGCGGCCACGATCACACCCAAGCCGAAAAGCACCGGATGCCCGCCCGTGATTGCGGCGTCGAGGATTGCATCCTTGGAATAGAAGCCGCTCGTGAGAATTGGGAGACCGGCCAGCGCGGCGGTGCCAATGGCAAAGGTGCGGAAGGTCACCGGCAGTTTGTTCCAGAGGCCGCCCATCTTCCAAATGTCCTGCTCATGGTGGCAGGCGTGGATGACCGAGCCGGCCCCGAGGAACAGCAGCGCCTTGAAACCCGCGTGGGTCGTCAGGTGATACATCGCCGCGTCCGGTCCGCCGCAGCCCACGGCCATCACCATGTAGCCGAGCTGGGAAAGCGTCGAATAGGCGAGGATGCGCTTGATGTCGTTCTGCTGGATCGCAATCAGCGCGGCGAGCAACGCCGTGAAGCCGCCAATCACGGCGATGATGTCCAAGGCGGAAATGCTGCCCAGGAAGGAAAGTGGCGCAGGCCAGGCAGCCGGCACCTGATAGAGGAAGAACGTCCGGCAGAGCATGTAAACGCCGGCGGCCACCATCGTCGCGGCATGGATAAGCGCGGATACGGGCGTGGGGCCTTCCATCGCGTCCGGCAACCAGACGTGCAGCGGGAACTGCGCGCTCTTGCCCATGGCGCCGCAGAAGACCAGCAGACCGGCGATCGAAGCCATCGAACCGAGCGCGGTCGGGTCCGCCCCAAGCTTGTGCGCGATCCCGGCGAAGCTCACCGAGCCGGTCGCCGCCCAGACCATGAGGATGCCGATCAGGAAGCCGAAGTCGCCGATGCGGTTCGTGAGAAAGGCCTTCTTCGCGGCGTCGCCGGCCGAGGGTTTCTCGTACCAAAAGCCGATGAGCAGGTAGCTGGAGAGACCGACCAGCTCCCAGAACACGAACATCATCACGAAATTGTCCGCGAGCACGATGCCGAGCATCGAGAAGGTGAAGAGGCTCAGGCTCGAAAAGAAGCGGCTGAAACTGCGGTCGCCGTGCATGTAGCCGGTGCTGTAGATCTGGACCAGGGCCGACACGCCGGTGACCACGAGCAGCATGAGCACCGAAAGCCGGTCCACCGTCACCCCCAGGTTCACGTTCAGGTCGCCGACGTGGATCCAGGAGAATGGCGTTGTGACCGTAGCCTCGCCACCAATGCCGAAGGTGATGAACAGCCCGACGCTCAGGAAGAAAGCGGCCAGGACCGCCCCGATGGAGAACACGGCCGAGAGCACGTTGCTCTTCCGAACGAAAAAGGCGATGCCCGCCGCGGCGATCAGCGGCAGCAGCAGAATGAACCAGGCCAGATCCTCCGGCCGGGAGCTGAAGGCCGGCGCGGCGGCGCTGATGGCGTTGTGGGCGTTATGGGCGTGTTCCATCAGAAATCAGTATTTCAGGCTGGTGAGATCCTCGACGTGGGCCGTGGAGCGCTTGCGGTAGAGCGCCACGATAAGCGCCAGGCCGACCGCGACCTCGGCGGCGGCGACGGTGATGATGAAGAACACCATCACCTGCCCGTTGAGATTGGCGTTGAAATGGGAAAAGGCGACGAGGGCGAGGTTCGCGGCGTTCAGCATGAGCTCCAGGCCCATGTAGATGACGATCAGATTGCGCCGCGCCAGCACGCCAAACAGCCCGAGGCTGAACAGCAGCACGCTGACGATGAGATAGTGTTGGAGACCGGCCTGGATCATGTCGCTCATTTCAGCTCCTTCTTGCTCAGCAGGATCACGCCGACCATCGCCACGAGCAGGAGGATGGACAGGATCTCGAACGGCAGCAGGTATTGGGTGAACAGGGCCACGCCGAGCGGCTTGGTGTTGCCCTCAACCGCCTTGCCCGCGGCCAGCGGCACCGCGCTAAGGGTCGCCTTGATGAGAATGCCCGCGATCGCGGCCACGGCGACGGCCCCGAGGCCGACCGTGAACTTGCGCAGCTTGCGGCGCTCCTCCTCCTTCAGGTCGAGGAGCATGATGACGAACAGGAACAGCACCATCACGGCACCCGCGTAAACGAGCACCTGGACGGCCGCGAGGAAGAAGGCGTGGAGCAGGATGAACAGGCCGGCCATCGAGATGATGGTCAGCACGAGGAACATCGCGCTGGTGACGGGGTTGCGGCTGAGCGGATTCGCAACGCACAGGAAGCCGAACAGCAGCGTCAGCGCGGCAAATCCGTAAAACAGCAGGTCGGTTAACTGGGGCATGGTCGTGGTCTATTCCGTGGCGACGGGAAACACTTCCTGTTCCTTCGCCTCATCCAGCTTGTGCTTCCATTTCTGGATGCCGGCGTGGGTGCCGCCGAGCTTCAGGAGCTTTTCCTTGTTGAAAATCATCTCCGCACGGCTTTCGCCGGTGAGCGAATAGTCCTTTTGAAGGAAGATCGCCTCCTCCGGGCAGACTTCCTGGCAGAGGCCGCAGAAGATGCACCGGAGCATGTTGATCTCGAACTCCTGCGGCATCTTTTCAGCATTGGTCCGGTCGGCCTTCTGGCCATTGGGTCCGGGCGGCGTGATGCGGATGGCCTTGGGCGGGCAGACGAACTCGCAGAGCTGGCAGCTCACGCACTTCGTCGCGCCTTCCTGGTCTTTCACCAGATAAGGCGCGCCGCGATAGCCCTCGGGCACGACCCACTTCTGCTCGGGATACTCCATCGTGACAGTCTTGCCCTTCACGAGGGTGTTCCAAGCGTGCCGGGTCGTGACCTTGAGACCGCCGAGCAGGGCGGGCAGGTACGTGCTCTCGTAAAATGTCAGCGGGGAACGATCGACAACCTTGGTGCTCATTTGGTGCCTATTTGTTCGTGAACGCGACGACCAGGGCGGTGACGAGGATGTTCGCCAGCGCCAGCGGGATGAACCGCCGCCAGCCCAGGTCCATGAGCTGGTCGTAACGGAAGCGCGGCAGCATCCAGCGCACCCAGATGAAAATGACCATGAACACGCCCATCTTGGCGCCGAAAATCACGATGTGCAGCAGCCCGCCCAACAGTGAACTGGCCGGGTCACTCAGGCCTGGCAGCGTCCAGCCGCCCAGGAACAGCGTCACCATCATGGCCGAGGCCGCGATCATGGCGGCGTATTCGCCAAGGAAGAACAGCGCGAACTTCATCGAGCTGTATTCGGTGTGGTAGCCGCCGACGAGTTCGGTTTCCGATTCCGGAAGGTCGAACGGCAGGCGGTTCGTCTCGGCGAACGCGGCGATGAGGAAGATGATGAAGGACACCGGCTGCTTGAGGATGTTCCAGCCGTGGTCAGCCTGATAGGTGATGACCGACGAGAGGTTCAGATCACCGACCAGCATGAAGATCGGCACGACGCTCAAGCCCATCGCCAGCTCGTAGGAGATCATCTGCGCGCTGGAGCGGATGCTTCCGAGGAAGGGATATTTTGAGTTGCTCGCGTAACCCGCGAGTACGATGCCGTATACGCCGAGCGACACGATCCCGAACGTGTAGAGGATGCCGACATTGAGATCGGCGATGACCATCTTCTCGCCGCCAATCTGCGAGCCGAAGGGGATCACCGCCATCGTCAGCAGCGCCGGCACGCATGCGATGGCGGGCGCAACCCAGAAGTAGATCGTGCGGACATAACTCGGCGTGAAGTCTTCCTTGAGGATGAACTTCAGGCCGTCGGCCATCGGCTGGAAGATGCCCAACCGGGTGAGCCAAGGGCCAAGCACCGGGATGAACTGCACGAAAAACGGCGCGGTGCGATTCGGGCCGGGACGGTCCTGAATCCACGCGGAGATCTTGCGCTCCACAAGCACGGCGTAGGCGACGGCGGTCATCGTCACACCGAACACGAAAACAATCTTCAGCACGCTGAAGAGGATGAACTGGACCGAAGGGTCGAGATATTTGATGGCGTCCATGTCGCGTCAGATCGGAACGTTCACGCCGGTGTCGCCCACTTTGGCCCATTCGAGGCCGGCGAACGCGGGCACTTCTTTCGCCATCTGGTTGAACAGGCCCTCAATGCTCACGAAGCCGTTCTGGCCGGTCACATTGAACACCAGCTCGTGCAGGAATTCCCATTCGGCCCGGGCGTCGCCGGGCGCTTCGACCGCTTTCATGAACTTCTGGAGGCGGCCCTTCACATTCACAAAGGTGCCGCGCTTCTCGGCGTGCGCCGCACCGGGCAGCACGTAGGTCGCCGCGGCGGTCGTGGCGTTCGGCAGGATTTCGCTGACGATCAGCGTGTCCAGCTTGGCCAGCAGATCCGCGCCCAAACCGTGCTTGGTGACGTCCTCGCCGAAGACGATGAGGGTCCTGATCGTGCCCTTGGCGATTCCATCGGCGATCTTGGGCAGGCTGAAACCGAACTCGGTGAAGGCGATGCCGGTTAGGCGGGCGCCGTTGCTGTTCGGGTTCTTGTCGGCGTTGACCAGCAATTTGTCCCCTTCCCCTTCGCGGGCGATGGAATCGGTCAGCGCGCCGAGCTTGGTGGCGAGCTTCTTGAGCAGGAACAGCTCCTCGGTCGTCTGCCGGGCCGAGGCGATGATCGCCACACTCCCTGCCGGAGCAGCGGCGAGCTTCGCCGAAATCTCCCGTGTGGCCGTCGTCCAATCGGACTTCTGGCCACGGACAAGCACGTCCTTCAGGCGGTCGGCACGGCCGACCCACTTGTAATTCAAGCGGCCTTCGTCGCACATCCACGGGCCGTTCACGGCGTCGTTCTCGCGCGGTTCGTAGCGGTGGATGACGCCCTCGCGTGAACCGATCGTGATGCTGCAGCCGGTGCCGCAGCTGGTGCAGACGCTCTTGGTTTCCTTGAGGAACCAGACGCGCATCTTGAACCGGAAATCCTTCGACGTGAGCGCACCCACCGGGCACAGGTCCACGGTGTTGAGGGTGTAGTTGTTGTCGAACTTACCCTCCTGCCAGGCGGCGATGGTGTTGTAGGAACCGCGATTCACGATGCCGAGCGCGTCATCGCCGGCGATGTCCTTGGTGAAGCGGATGCAGCGGGTGCAGAGCACGCAGCGCTCGTCGTCGAGGACGATGCGCGGCCCGAGGTCAACTTCCTTGGGCTTGTGGACCTTCGCCTCAACAAACTTGCTGCCGGCCTGGCCGTGCTGCACCGAGTATTCCTGCAGCTTGCACTCGCCGGCCTGGTCACAGATCGGGCAGTCGAGCGGGTGGTTGATGAGCAGCGATTCCAGAACCGCCTCGCGCATCTGCTTGGTCGCCGGCGAATCGGCGTAAATCTCCATGCCCGGCGAAATGGGGGAAGCACACGCAATCGCACCGCGCGGCGTGCCCGGCTCGTAGGGCAGCACGGACTTCGCGATCTTCGGCGAGCCGTCCTCGTTCAGCACCGGCTTGCGGTCCGGCCCCATCATGGGCGTGCCGAACTCGACGAGGCACATGCGGCAGTTGCCGGCGACCGGCAGCTTGTCGTGGTAGCAATAGTGCGGGATGTCCACGCCGGCAAAACGGGCGGCCTGCAGCATCGTCGTGGGCTGCGGCTTGCCCTGCCAGTCGGGCATCGTCTTGGGCACCTGCAGGGTCTTGCCATTGACCTTCACGGTCATGGTCTCGACCGGCGGCGGGGCGGCGGGCGCGGGAGCTGGAGTCGCGGTGGCGGACATTGGCAGAATCAGTGTTGGTTGGGGCTCGCGGCCAGTTTCAACTCGTGGCTGGGACCGGCACCCTTGGCGTGGGCGGCCTCGTCAGCGGCACCCTTGGCCTCAAACTCGTCCTTAAATTTCTTGATGAAGCTCAGCACCGGCCACGCAGCAGCCTCACCAAAAGCGCAGATGGTGCGGCCCTGGATGTTTTGCGCGATGTGCGACAGGTACTCGGCATCCGCCTTGCGGCCCTCGCCGTGACTGAGGCGGTGCAGGCCCTTGGCCAGCCAGAGCGCGCCTTCGCGGCAAGGTGTGCATTGGCCGCAGCTTTCGTGGGCGTAGAACTCGGACAGGTTCGCCAGGGTCTCGACCATGCTGCGCGAGTCATCGAGCACGATGATGGCGCTGGAGCCGGACATCGTGCCGGCGGCCTGGAGCGAATCAAAATCGTAAGGCAGGTCGAGCATCGGCACGTCCACCTTGGTCATCTGGCCATCCGCACCCTTGCGGTTCAGCTTGAAGACCTCACCGGCCTTCAGCACTTTCGAGGAGGAGCCGCCGGGAATCACGGCCTTCAGCGAGCGCCCCGGTTTAAGGCCACCACCGAAATTCGCGTCGTGGATGAGCTGGCCGAGGGTGACCTTGCCAACTTCGATCTCGTAGTAGCCGGGCTGCTTGACGTCACCGCTGAGGCTGACGATGCGCGTGCCGGTGTTGTTCGGGGTGCCGAGCTTCGCGTATTCGCCCGCGCCCATCGTGACAATGTGCTTCACGTGGCAGAGCGTCTCCACATTGTTCACGATCGTCGGGCACATGTAGAGGCCGAGCACGGCCGGGAAATACGGCGGCTTGATGCGCGGATAGGCGCGCTTGCCCTCGAGCGACTCGATCAGACCGGTCTCCTCACCGCAGATGTAGGCTCCAGCACCGCGATGGACGTAAATTTCGAGGTTGTAGCCAGTACCGAGAATGTTCTTCCCGAGGAAGCCCGCATTCCGCGCCTCGGCCAGGGCCTGCTCCAGCAGCTTCGCGCCGTGGGGCATCTCGCCGCGGATGTAGATGTAGGCGAGCTTCACGTCGTTCGCCCAGCACGAGATGATCATGCCCTCGATCAGCTGGTGCGGATCCTTGTGCATGATCTGCCGGTCCTTGAACGTGCCCGGCTCGGACTCGTCGGCGTTGCAGATGAGGTAGATGGGCTTGCCGCTGCGGCGGTCCACGAAGCTCCATTTGAGCCCCGCGCTGAAACCGGCACCGCCACGGCCGCGCAGGCCCGAAGCCTTCACGTCGTCGCGGACGACTTCCTGCGGCGACAGGCTCTTGCCGTCGGCCAAGGCACGCGGCGAGGTGGCGAAGGCCTTCTTCAGCGCCTCGTAGCCGCCGTGACGGAGGTAGCAGCCGAGATCCGGGGTGTATCCCGGCTCGTCGGCGTGCTTCAAAATCAATTTGTACTGTTCCGGCATGGCAATGCTTGACTCAACGTTTCCAATGTCTAGCGTCTGCGCTCTTCGGTTTGCCCGATGGTGTAACGGTAGCACAGCAGATTCTGAATCTGCTTGTCATAGTTCAAATCTATGTCGGGCAACCACTTCATTTTCCCCCCGCCAAAATGGCGTCCGCTTTGGCGGTCGTCACCTGCTCGTGCAGGTTCTCATTTACCAGCACCACCGGGGCGGTCCCACAGGCGGCGAGGCATTCCACAAATTCCACGGTAAACTTCCCGTCCGGCGTCGTCTGCGGCGTGTGGGCGTGCGGATCCAGCCCCAGCTTCTTGCAGAAGTGGTCGCGGATGCTCGCGCTGCCCGCGAGCGCGCAGCTCAGCGTCCGGCAGACCTTCACGTGCGTCTTGCCGAGCGGCTCCTGCCGGAACATCGGGTAGAACGTGACCAGCTCGTAAACGTTGATCGGCTGCAGGCCCAGCTTCTTCGCGGTCCATTCCACGGCCTCCGGAGAGATGTGGCCGAACTCCTCCTGCAACGCGTGCAGGAACATCAGCGACGCGCTCCGTTTGACGGGATAGTGCGTCGTCAGCTCATCGAGCCGGGCTTCAAGTTGGGCGGAAACGGCAAAGCTCATCTTGAACAAATCAGTTAGCGGTCGCACTCACCCATCACGAAGTCCAGCGACCCCAGGATGGAGACGATGTCGCTCATCATGTGGCCCGGCAGGATCTCGGGCAGGATGCTCAGGTTCACGAACGATGGGGCGCGGATCTTCAGGCGGTAGGGCGTGCCGCCCCCGCGGCTGTTGATGTAGAAGCCCAGCTCACCCTTGGGATTCTCGGCTCCGAAATAGACTTCGCCCGGCGGGCAGTTCACGCCCTCGGTCACGAGCATGAACTGATGGATCAGCTCTTCCATGCTCGTCAGAACCCGGTCCTTCTTGGGCAGGATGATCTTGCCGTCGGCGACATTGACCGGCTCCTTGCTGGCGTTGTCAAAGCCACCGGGAATGCGGTCGAGGCATTGCCGCAGGATGCGGACGCTCTGGCGCATCTCCTCCATGCGGACCAGATAGCGGTCGTAGCTGTCGCCCGTGGCGCCGATGGGGATGTCGAATTCGAGATCGGAATAGCAGAGGTACGGCGTCGCCTTGCGCACGTCGTAATCCACGCCAGAACCCCGGAGGTTCGGGCCGGTGAGACCGTAATCAATCGCCTGCGCACGGGAAATGATGCCGATGTCGCGCGTGCGATCCACGAAGATGCGGTTGCGCGTCAGCAGCTTGTCCGTGTCCTCCAGCGTGGCGAGCACTTCGCCGCAGAACTGCTTCACGGCCGCGCACCAGCCCGGCGGGGTATCGCGCGACACGCCCCCGATGCGGGTGTAGCTCGTGGTGAAGCGCGCGCCGGTCAGGGATTCGTAAAAATTGTAGATCTTCTCACGTTCCGTGAACGTGTGCATGAACACGGTGAGCGCCCCGACATCCATCGCAAACGCACCCAGCCCAAGCAGATGCGCCGAAATACGGGCCAACTCGCAGCAGATGACGCGGAGATACTGGCAGCGCGGGGGCAGCTTGTCATGGATGCCCAGCAGCTTCTCCACCGCCAGCGCGTAATGGACGTTGTTGGCGATGGTGGCGAGGTAATCCAGCCGGTCCGTGTACGGGATGAACTGGGTCCACGTCATGTTCTCCGCGATCTTCTCGTCGCCGCGGTGAAGATAGCCGACGTCGGGGATCGCCTTGGTGATCGTCTCGCCGTCGAGCTCGACCGCCAACCGCAGCACGCCGTGCGTGGCGGGATGCGAAGGGCCCATGTTGAGCACGAGCCTGTCGCCCTGCAGGTCCTGCAGTTCGTCGGAGGCCGCCGGCCGGGCTTCGGCCACGCGCAGGGCGGGATCTTTGAAGGTGATTTCCTGGACTGCCATGAAAGCTCAGTTTTCCGGGTTGCGGGAGCGCGGTTCGCGGAGGGTTGCACCCTCAGTGCTCGTCGAGGTGATAAACGGGCCGCCTTCCAGCGGGGCGGAACGGGTGAAGGCCGACTCAGGCATGACACTCGGCTTGCCGGCCAGCGGGAAATCCTTCCGCAGCGGGAAGTACGGATAGCCATCCCACATCAGGATGCGCCGCAGGTCGGGATGGCCGGAGAAACGGATGCCCATCATGTCGAACACCTCGCGCTCGTGCCAGTCGGCCGTGCGCCACACGCCACAGACGGTCGGCAGCTCGGATTTCTCCTCGCTGACGTCGGTTTTCAGGCGCAGATGGACGTTGCTGCCCAGACCGTAAAGCTCGTAAACCACCGTCCAACGCGGGTCATTCCCATAGTTGTCCACGCTACTGAGGTCCAAGAGCATGTCGAAGCCGAGCTTCGCCTTCGCGAAGCCGCAGACTTCGGCGATGCGTTCGGCATCGGCCACCACGAGCGTGACTTCGCCCCGGAATTCGGTGGGAGCGGAAATCAGGTCCGGGAACTGGTCGCGAAGCTGGCTGGCGAGTTCGAGGGTTGTGGGCACGTCGGGATCGAAAATGAGTTTAAATGGGTCAGTTCAGGAGGGCAGCACTTCGCCGCGTTCGCCCAGTTCCATGCCCAGGCTGCCGTATTTCTTGGGGGCGGCGTCCTTCTTCCATTCCTTGGTGAACGGTTCCCGGCCGACCTTGCCCTGCAGCTTGATCAGAGCGTCCAACAGCGCCTCCGGGCGCGGCGGACAGCCGGCGACATACACATCCACGGGCAAAATCTGGTCCACTCCCTGCAGCACGGCGTAGCTGCGGTACATGCCGCCGGTCGAGGCGCACGCGCCCATGGCGATGACCCACTTGGGCTCGGTCATCTGCTCGTAAATGCGCCGGACGGCGAGGGCCATCTTGTAAGTCACGGTGCCGGCCACGATCATCACATCGGACTGGCGCGGGGAAAAGCGCATCACCTCGGAGCCAAAGCGCGAAATGTCAAACCGGCTCGCGCCGACGGCCATCAGCTCGATGCCGCAGCAGGCCAGACCCATGGGCATGGGCCAGAGCGAGTTCTTGCGAAACCAGTTCAGCGCGGCGTCCACGGTGGTGTGGACGACCTCGCCCTCGATCTTCGAGTTGTAACCGAACTCAGTGGTGGTCGGTGCGGAGACGGTCGCGGACATAGGCTTGAGGCCGGCAATTTGCCGGCCGACGCGGAACATTGGAATCGGGGTTTCGGGGCTGCAAGCCGGATTCGTGATTTTTTTCACAAGGCCTGATGGCCCGTCATTAGCCCCATTCGTGCCCCGCCACAGTCAAACTGCTTTCAAGCGAAGCGGACCGGCAATTCCACCGCCTTGGCCAGTCGGCCCAGATATTCCTCACGGCTGATCTCCACCGCTCCCAAAGAACGCGTGACCGGCGTGACCATCTGCGTGTCGAACAGTGCAAAGCCCGCCGCCTGCAACCGGCGCATGAGATGGACGAGGGCCACCTTGGAGGCGTCGGAAACTCGGTGAAACATGGATTCACCAGCAAACAGCCCTCCCACCGTCACCCCATACACGCCGCCGACCAGTTCACCCACCTGCCAGACTTCGACACTGTGCGCGTGGCCTGCCCGGTGCAATGCGGTGTAGGCGGCGATGAATTCCGGCGTGATCCAGGTCGCCTGATCCGCCCGGGGCACGGCGGAACACGCTTGGATGACCGCCGGGAAATCACGGTCAAACGTGACCTCGAAGCCGCCCCGACGCAGGGACCGCTCCAGGCTGCGCGACACATGAAAGCGCTCGTACTCGAACACCGCTCGCGGATCGGGTGACCACCAGGTGATTGGGGAGGCGGTCCAAGGAAAAATACCGGAACGGTAGCCGAGCAGCAGCCGCTCGACGGAAAAGTCACCGCCGATTGCCACCAATCCATCCCGTCGGGCACCACGGGGATCGGGAAACCACAGCCGCTCGTCGAGCCGCCTGATCATTCTTCGTTTTCGCCGGTCATCGCGGCCAGCAGGGTGCCCTGGAACATTTCACTGAGTTGAAACGCCCAGAGTGCGAGGAAGTTTTCCTGGTCCAGTTCGAGGTGCTGGCCGGCCTCAAAATCGGGCGCGCCCAGTTTTTCCCACGAACCGACGCGAATTTCGTTCAGCGCCTGCAGGAGCATTTCCGCATCCGCATCGTTCAGGATCAGCCGCCAGCCGCTGCCGGGCTGCGCGGCACAGCGCGCCTCGTCGTTCATCAGCGCCTCCATGTCGGAAACCTGCTCGGTACGGTGCTGCTCCAGCGCGGCATCCAGATCCTTCTGGGCCGCCCGCAGGTTCTGGTCCGCATCGGCATCACTGGCGATGGACCGGGGGCGGCGCGGGAAGAGCGGCCTTAGCCGCAGCGTGGTCAGCAATGCCTCGTGATCCTGCTTGGAGAGGCGGAAAACAAGGCGGCCGGGTTCGCGCGAAAGAAGTTTCACGGTTGGAAATGGTCCAAGCACCAAGTTCCAAGCACCGATGAAACTTCAAACTCCAAAGTTCCAAAGGCCGGAAGGTGGTTCGCCAACTGCTGTTGGTGCTTGGTCATTGGCTGTTCTCTGGAGGTTGGAGCTTGGTATTTGGAGCTTCTGCTCATTCTTCCGGCTCCATGGTGGCTTGCAGGGAATACTTCTGGAGCTGGTGGACGTAGAACTCCGCCTTCTCGAAGCTTTCCTTCGTCAGCACGCTCTTGCCCAGCTCATGAACCTCCATCATGTGCTTCTGCGCTTTCGCCCGGTCCCAGCCAAACACCGCCTGGAAGGCATGCGTGACGTACTGCATCAGGTTCACCGGGCATTCCAGCAGATGACCAGATACCCCGGCGCACGGGCGCGTTTCGCCTCGTCCTTCGGTGTCGTGACTTCGCCCGGCTTCACGATCGGCTCGAGAATCTTCGGCACAGGGGCGAAGCTAAGGGCGAAACCGCCATCTCACAAGGGCGGGCCGCAGCCGGCTCTCGTGGACATTTACACACGGCTTACACACGGGGCAAAAAGATGGCCTACGCTGGTTCCGAACTCGATCGGAACCATCGTATGCAAATTCTCCTCCGCCTCCTTGCCCTTGTCTCACTCCTGAGCGCCCTGCTGCCGGCCCGAGCCCAGATACGTGATGCCAATCGTTCCTCGTTCATTGTGCCCGAGGCGCGTCCATGGAATCACGCGCCGGCCATGGGCTCTGTCACGCTCACGGCCGCCGAGGCCCACGTGGAGGTCACCGGGCAGGTTGCCACCACCACGCTCGACTTCGCGCTGACCAATGCCTTCGCCACCCGCTTGGAATCCGAACTGGTCATCCCCATACCCGAAGGCGCGGTGCTGCGCGGCTTTGAGTTTCAGGGGCTGGCCAAAGAGCCGACCGCCAAGCTGCTGACCAAGGAGGAGGCCCGGCATACCTACGACACCGTCGTCGCCCAGATGCGTGATCCGGCGCTACTGGAGTTCATCGGCTGCAACCTCATTCGCAGCAGCGTCTTTCCGGTCGAACCGCGGGCCGGCCAGCGGGTGCGCGTGGTGTATGAACAGCTGCTGCCCGCCGACGGGGCCCGGGTGGACTACGCCCTGCCCCGCAGCGAATCGCTGGACTATCAGGTGCCGTGGAAAATCCAAGTGACGGTCCACGATTCCCAGGCCATCGCCACCGCGTACTCGCCCAGCCACAAGGTGGAGACCGAGCGTCTGGGCGAACGCGCTTTGAAAATCCGGCTCGCCCATGATGCCTGCGCCGAGCCGGGCCCGTTCCGGCTCTCCTGGCTGCGCGAAACCAAGGAAGTCACCGCATCGCTGCTCGCGTATCCGGATGCCAAGATCGGTGGCGGTTACTTCCTGCTGCTCGCCGGCACGCCCGTGAAACCCCCGGTCGAACAGGCCAAACAGAAGCGCGAGGTCATCCTCGTCCTCGACCGCTCTGGCAGCATGGCCGGTGAGAAGCTGGACCAGGCCAAGGCCGCCGCGTTGCAGCTCATCGAAAGCCTGGAGGAAGGCGAGGCCTTCAATCTCATCATCTTCGCCGACACCGTCGAATCCTTCGCCCCGGCCCCGGTCATCAAGGACGCCCAGGTGATGAACGCCGCCCGGCAGTTCATCAAGACTCTCGGCACCCGGGGCGGCACCAACCTCCACGACGCGCTAGCCGAGGCGCTGCGCACGAAGCCGACGCCCGGCATGCTGCCGCTGGTGCTGTTCCTCACGGACGGTCTGCCTACCGTCGGCCAGACCAGTGAACGCGTCATCCGCGACTTGGCGCTGAAGGGGAACCCATACGAGCGCCGGCTGTTCACCTTCGGCGTCGGCACCGACGTCAACACGGCACTGCTCGACAAGCTCGCGCACTCGACCCGTGGGTCCGCCTCGTTCGTCCTGCCCGGCGAGAATGTGGAGTCGAAAGTCGGCGAGGTCTTCGCTCGGCTGCGTGGCCCGGTGCTCGCTTCGCCGGTTTTGCGGGAGGTTGACGGACGTGGAATGACAGAGGCCGAGCGCGCCCGAGCTGCCGTCCTCTCTTGCGCCATTGTACTGCCACGGCCCGACCCCGCCGACGCCGGCGCCCAAATCGGGATCAGTCAATACCTCCCCAGCCACCGGGTTCACGACCTGCTGCCGGCTCTCCTGCCCGACCTCTTCGAAGGCGACCAACTCGTCGTGCTCGGCCGATACACGGGCGACGCTCCGCTGAATTTCGAACTGGAAGGCCGATACTTCGGCCAGTTGCGCACGTTCAAGTTCACCTTCCCGCTCGAGAAGGCCACGATCCGAAATGCCTTCATTCCGCGCCTTTGGGCCAGCCGCGAAATCGCCCATCTCGACGACGCGATCCGCGACCTTGGTGTGGATGGCCAGAATGCCACCAGCGACCCGCGTGCGAAGGAGCTGATTGATGAGATCGTGCGGCTGTCCAAGGAGTTTGGCATCCTTACGCCCTACACCTCCTTCCTCGCCAACGAGGGCAGCGAACTCAGCGCACCCGCCCTCACCTCCCAGGCGGAGCAAAGGTACCGGGACCCCGTGCTTGCCCGGCGCTACGGTCTGGCGTCCGTCAGCCAGGAGGTTAACCGTCGCGACCAGGGCGGACAGGCCTGGCTCAATTCGCAGAACACACACTACGACGCCCAGATGAACCGGGTGTCGGTGACGACCGTGCAGCAGGTCGCGAACGGCTCTTACTACCGCCGGGACAACCGCTGGGTAGATGCCGCCGCGTCCGAACAGTCCAAGGCCGCACCCAATCGCACGGTGGAAGTGGGCTCGGAGGAATTTAACCGCCTCGTCGAGCGGCTCGTGAAGGAGGGCCGTCAGAGCTGCTTCGCCATGCGCGGCGAACTGCTGCTCAAGGTCGGCGACGAAACCGTGCTCGTGAAGTGAGGCGGGGCGTCGCAAACTCACGCCATGAACGTCCGCCGCATCCTCGTCGTGGAAGACGACTCGGCCATCCGCCGGGGCATCGTGGACGCGCTCACCTTCGCCGGTTACGAAACCTTGCAGGCGGGCAACGGCACCGAGGGCCAGCGGCTCGCGCTGGCCTCGACGTTCGACCTGCTGCTGCTGGATGTGGTGCTGCCCGGCACCGGCGGCTTTGAGATCCTGAAGGCCGTGCGGACGGCGCGCCCGACCCTCCCGGTCATCCTGCTCACCGCCCGCGGCGAGGAGGCCGACCGCGTAAATGGCCTGCGGCTCGGGGCGGACGACTACGTGGTGAAACCCTTCAGCGTGCGCGAGCTGCTCGCCCGGGTGGAGGCGGTGCTGCGCCGCTCGCCCGAACGCCCCGGAGTGGTCGAACACTTCGACTTCCCCGGCGGCAGCGCGGATCTCGCGCGGCGCGAGGTGCGCTTCACGGATGGCACCCGCGCCGAGCTGTCCGAACGCGAAGCCGACCTCCTCCGCTATCTCGCCACCAATTCCGGTCGCGCGGTCTCCCGCGACGAGATTCTTCAGCGTCTCTGGCGGCTCGACCCGAAGCACGTCGAGACCCGGACCATCGACATGCACATCGCAAACCTCCGCGCCAAACTGCGCGATCACGCCGGCGAACCACGCGTGGTGCTGACGGTTCGCGGCAAAGGCTACATGCTCGGCACCGCGTGAACCGACCACTCCACGTCTGGCTGCTCTTCTCGCTCTGCGCCGCGCTGATGCTGGCGACGCTCGGCTGGCTGACCGTCAACACGCTGCGTCTCGACCAGGCGCAACGCCGGGCCACGGAGGAAGCGGAAATCGAGGGTCGCGTGCGCCTCGCCCTGTGGCGGATGGACTCCGCCCTTGCCCTCCTGTTGGCACAGGAAAATGCCCGCCCGTGGTCGGACTACGACGCGTTTCATCCGGCCGAACGTGCCTTCACAAAAAGGCAGACGGTCTTTCCGCCCGGCGAAGTCCTCGTGCCTTCACCGCTGCTGGGCAATGCCGTCAGCAATGTGCTGCTCCATTTCCAATTTGGGCCGGACGGAAGTTTTTCCTCACCCGAAATTCCCGCCCCCACGGAAGGCCGTCTCGCAGGGAACGTGACGTTGGCGGCCGGCTCGTCCGAGCTCTGGGCCGCACGGCTGCTCAAGCTGGAAGGATTGATGGCTCAGAGCGGTCAGGTGCCGAAACGTCCGGCGCTGGCCATGGACCCGGTATTGGCCCGCCGCTATGGGCTGGTGCCAAGTCCCGGCCCGCTGCTTTCAAACCGTGATCGTGTGGCCGAGACGGCCACCACCCAGTTGGCCCAGGACGCATCACCACCGGCGGAAAACACCTCCGTGGCCCCGCCGCGGCCCCAAGATCTCGCCAGCCAGAGCTATCTCAACAACAGCGAATGGCGGGCCCGCGCCTACGTGGTGCAAAACGGCCAGGGACAGGGCGGTCAAAATGGCGCGCGCTACGGTTTCGATGGCCAAGTTGCAACCAACCGTGCCCAGTCCGCTTCCCGCACGAATGCAACCCGGACACTCCCCGCCCAACCGCGCGCCATCGGCTCCTTTGCGGCGAACTGGCTGGGAGAAGAACTGGTGCTGACGCGCCGGGTCGAGTTTGCCGATACCTGGCGCATCCAGGGCTGCTGGCTCGACTGGCCTTCCCTCCGGGCTTCGCTGCTCGCCAACGTGCACGACCTCCTGCCCGGGGCCAGCCTCCAACCCGCGACTGATCCGACCAATCCTCCGGACGGCCGACATCTGGTCGCGCTACCCTTGCGCCTGGAAACCGGGCCGCTCACCCCGGCCATTCCCGCCTCCTGGTCGCCGTTGCGGTTCACCTTGGTGCTGGCGTGGGTGGGGGCGTTTCTGGCGGCGCTGGCGGTCGCCCTCCTGCTCCACGGCACGCTCGCCCTGAGCGAGCGCCGCGCCGCGTTCGTCTCCGCGGTCACCCATGAGCTGCGCACGCCATTGACGACCTTCCATATGTATTCCGAGATGCTCGCCGAAGGCATGGTCGCCGACCCCGGCCAGCAGCGAAGCTATCTGGAAACGTTGCGCTCGGAAGCGTGCCGGCTCGGCCATCTCGTCGAAAACGTGCTTGCCTACGCGCGGCTGGAGCGCGGCCGCGCCCGGGGCCGGACGGAAACCCTCACCGTCACCGCCCTCCTCGAACACACGCGCGAGCGGCTGGCACCCCGGGCCGAACAGGCCGGCCTGACGCTGCTCGTGGAGGCCGGAACGGCGGCCGATCTTGCGGTGTGCACCGACGTCAGCGCGGTGGAGCAGATCCTGTTCAACCTCGTGGACAACGCCGCCAAATACGCCGCGCCCACGGCTTCCGAACCCACGCTGCATCTCGAAGTGCTGCCGCCCGAACGGAAATTCGTCCGCCTCCGCGTCCGCGACCACGGCCCGGGAATCGAGGCCGGAGTCGCTGCGCGCCTGTTCCAGCCTTTCAGCAAATCCGCCCAGGAAGCGGCCCACAGTGCGCCCGGGGTTGGGCTCGGGCTCGCGCTCTGTCGCCGGCTGGCCCGGACTCTGGGCGGAGGACTGGTTCACGACAGCAGCGTCACGACGGGGACGGCTTTCATCCTAAAGCTGCCGCGCGCGTAATGGTTGGCGGCCGGAGCGGCCGGGGCGCGGGTCTATGACCCGCAGCAACTTGCGAACTACAAGACGCTCCCGATGTTCCTGTTACCTCCCGGTAGCCGGATGTTGCTGCGGCTTGCAGAGCCGCGCCCCGCCCGCATCAGAACGCCGAACGTTTCCAAGTTGGAAGGAGCGAACGACACCGCCACGCGGCGCAACGCGTTTCGCCCCGCCCGTATGTTCTGCAAAAAACAAAAAAGGACGCCAGTGAGGGCGTCCTTTGCAAAGTTGTTGGTGCTCCGGATCAGTGGTGCTGCCGGCGCTTCACCTTGAGCTGTGTCAGGGAGTTGAGGAGGGCGGCCTGAACGGAGGCCAACTCTTCCTCGCCGAGCTTCTCGGCCAGGCGTGCCTCGGCGCGCTTGCGGGCCTCCTCGGCCTTCACCTCGTCGATGTTTTCCGCTCGGATTGCCATGTCCGTGAGGATGGCCACCCGGTCGCCCGTGATCTGGACGAAGCCCTCGCCGACGGCGAGGAAGTGGTCCTGACCATTCTTGCGGGCACAAATCTCGCCGGCGGACACCTGGGTCATGAGCGGGATGTGCATCGGGTAGATGCCCAGCTCGCCCTCGGTGCCGGGGATGGTGACCATGTCCACATCCTCCGAGTAGATCTTGGCCTCGGGGGTGACGATTTCGAGTTTCAATGTGGCCATGTTCGGGTGATTCTTAATCATAATCTTAATCTTTCTCTTAATCTTTCCCGTGGTCCTGAAAAGACGACAGCGGGATTAAGATTATGATTATGATTAAGATTATGAAGGGAAGTTACTCCTTGATCTCGTCGATGCCGCCCTTCATGTAGAAGTTGGCTTCAGGCACATCATCGTGCTTGCCCTCGATGATTTCCTTGAAGGCGCGCACGGTCTCGGCGACCGGGACCTGCTTGCCTTCACGGCCGGTGAACTGCTGCGCCACCGTGAACGGCTGGCTGAGGAACTTCTGGATCTTGCGGGCGCGGAACACGGCCGTCTTGTCCTCGGGGGAAAGCTCGTCCATGCCCAGGATCGCGATGATGTCCTGCAGATCCTTATAGCGCTGGAGCACCTTCTGGACGCCGCGGGCGACGTCGTAGTGCTCCTGGCCGACGAACTCGGGCGCCAGGGCGCGGGAGTTGGAAGCCAGCGGATCGACGGCAGGGAAGATGCCCAGCTCGGCGATCGAACGTTCGAGCACAATGGTCGCATCCAAGTGCGCGAACGTCGTGGCCGGGGCGGGATCGGTAAGATCGTCCGCCGGAACGTACACGGCCTGGAAGGACGTGATCGAGCCCTTGGTCGTCGAGGTGATGCGTTCCTGGAGGTTGCCCATTTCCGCCGCGAGGGTCGGCTGGTAACCGACGGCGCTGGGCGTGCGGCCCAGCAGCGCGGACACCTCGGAACCGGCCTGCGAGAAGCGGAAGATGTTGTCGACGAACAGGAGCACGTCCTGGTTCTTCTCGTCGCGGAAGTACTCGGTGACCGCGAGGGCCGAGAGCGCGACGCGCAGACGGGCGCCGGGCGGCTCGTTCATCTGACCGTACACCAGACCGATCTTGGAGCCCTCGTCGAGCACCGGCAGGCCGTTGTCGCCGATCTGCGGGTGGCCCTTGGCATCCTTCTTGGTCTTGATGACGTTGGCCTCGACCATCTCGTTGTAGAGGTCGTTGCCCTCACGGGTACGCTCACCGACGCCCGCGAACATCGAGACGCCGCCGTGCAGCTTAGCGATGTTGTTGATCAGCTCCATGATGACGACGGTCTTGCCGACGCCGGCGCCACCGAAGGCGCCAACCTTGCCGCCCTTGAGGAAGGGGCAGATCAGGTCGATGACCTTGATGCCCGTGGTCAGAATCTGCGGGTTCGTGGACTGATCCACGAGCGGCGGGGCCTGGCGGTGGATCGGGTAATACTTGTCCGCGACGACCGGACCCTGCTCATCCACGGCGTCACCGGTGACGTTGAAGACGCGTCCCATCACGCCCTGACCGACAGGCATGGAGATGGGGGCGCCGGCATCGGTGACTTCCTGACCGCGGCGGAGGCCTTCGGTCGAGCTCATGGCGACGGCCCGCACCCAGTTGCCGCCCAGGTGCTGCTGCACCTCGAGCGTCAGCTTGGTCGGCGAGCCGCCGGGCGGGGTGAAGTTGATGGTCAGCGCGTTGTAGATGGCCGGGAGTGCCCCCGGAAATTCCACGTCCACAACGGGACCGATGATCTGGACGATTTTGCCTGTGTTCATGGGCGGAAAGTGAAAGTTACGTCGTTGAAAGTTGCGTCAGCCCATCGCCATAGCGGCGCTGGTGATTTCGAGGAGTTCCTTGGTGATGTTCGCCTGGCGGAGCTTGTTGTACTCGAGGGTCAGGTCCTTGATGAGCTGCTTGGCGTTGTCGGTCGCGTTCTTCATGGCAACCATGCGCGCCGACTGTTCGGACGCCTTGGCCTCCTGCAGGAACTGGAACACCTGATAGTTCAGGTAATGCGGCAGCAGGTTGCCGAGGACGTTCGTCGGATCTGGCTCGAACAGGTATTCGCGGCTGGCGGCCCCGAGTTCCTGCGGCGCGTGCTGGCCGCTGACCCCGGCCTCCAGTGCGTGCAGCTTGCCGATGGGCAGGAGCTGCGACGCCTCGGGCTTCTGCACGAGGGTGGAGACGAAGTGGGTGACCATCACGTCCACCCGGTCCACCTTGCCGGAGAGGAACAGCTCCTGGGCGAACTTGGAGATGGCGCGGGCCTCGGCAAAGGCGGGCACGTCCTTGTAGGTGAACTCGGCGGCGAGCTCACGCTTCAGGCGGGCAATGAACTGCGCACCCTTGCGGCCGGCGCAGACATACACCGTGGTGTTCTTGTCGAACTTGGCCGCCTCGCGCAGCAGGTTCGTGTTGAGCGCGCCGCAAAGACCCTTGTCCGTGCTGATGAGGATGACGCCGCGCTTTTTGACCTCGCGCTGCTCCATCAACGGATGGCTGAAGTCACCCGCCCCGGCGGTCGTCGCGGCCAGCACCTCGTTCATCAGCGACGCGTAGGCACGCCCGGCGAGCGCGGCCTGCTGGGCCTTGCGCATCTTGGCCGACGCCACCATCTGCATCGCCTTGGTGATCTGGGCGGTGTTTTTGACCGACTTGATCCGGCGCCGAATGTCGCGTGTGCTGGGCATGAGCGGTTAGGTCTTCATTGCGGGCGAGGACGTTATCAGCGGTAGGTCAGCTTGAACTCGGTCACGGCCGCGCGGAGTTCGGCCGCGAGGACGTCGCTGAACGCCTTCTCGGTGCGGATCTTCTCGACCAGCGGGGCCTTACGATCCTGCAGGAACTGGGTCAGCTTGGCCTGGAAATCCTTCACCTTCTCCACCGCCACGTCGTCGAGGAGGCCGTTCTGCATCGCCCACAGGATGGCGCACTGCATCTCGACGAGGATCGGATTGTACTGGCCCTGCTTGAACAGCTCGACGATGCGCTTGCCCTTTTCGAGCGTGGCCTGCGTCTTGGCATCGAGATCGGAGCCGAACTGCGCGAAGGCCGCCAGTTCACGGTACTGGGCGAGATCCAGCTTGATCTTGCCGGCCACCTGCTTCATGGCCTTGATCTGCGCGGCGGAACCGACGCGGCTGACCGACAGACCGACGGAGATCGCGGGACGGACACCCTGGTAGAAGAGGTCGGTTTCGAGGTAGATCTGGCCGTCCGTGATCGAGATCACGTTCGTCGGGATGTACGCGGAAACGTCGCCGGCCTGCGTCTCGATGATCGGGAGCGCGGTAAGCGAGCCGTTGCCGTAGCGCTCGCTGACGCGGGCGCTGCGTTCGAGCAGACGGCTGTGAAGATAGAACACGTCGCCGGGATACGCCTCACGACCCGAGGGGCGCTTCAGCACGAGGGAGACCTGGCGGTAGGCGACGGCCTGCTTGGACAGATCGTCGAAGATGATCAGCGCATCCATGCCGTTGTCCATGAACCACTCGCCCATCGCCGCACCGGCGAAGGGGGCGAGGTACTGGTTCGCGGCGGAATCGGCGGCAGCCGCGGCGACCACGATGGTGTCTTCCATCGCGCCGGCCTTCTCGAGCTCGGCGATCACGCGGGCGATGTTCGACTGCTTCTGGCCGACCGCGACGTAGATGTTATAAACCGGGCGGAACTTGGGGTCGCCCGAGGCGCGGCCCACCTTGTTGTTGATGGCCTGGCTGATCATCGTGTCCACGCCGATCGTGGTCTTGCCGGTGGAACGGTCACCGATGATGAGCTCGCGCTGACCACGGCCGACCGGGATCATCGCGTCGATGGCCATGATGCCGGTCTGCAGCGGCTGGCTGACGGATTGCCGCTTCACGATGCCCGGAGCGATCTTCTCCACCGGATACTGCGCGGTGGCGACGATCGGACCCTTGCCGTCGATCGGCTGGCCGAGGGTGTTGACCACGCGGCCGAGCAGTCCCTTGCCGACGGGCACGGAGAGCAGCTTGCCGGTGGTGCGCACCTCGGTGCCTTCACGCACGCCGAGATAGTCGCCGAGGATGACGGCGCCGACCTCGGTCTCCTCAAGGTTAAGGGCGAGGCCGATCACGCCGTTGCCGAAATCGAGCATCTCGTTCAGCATGGCGTCGGTCAGGCCCTCGACACGGGCCACGCCGTCGGAGACTTCGCGGACGGTGCCGACGTTCTGCTTGGCGACGGACGTCTTGACGCCGGCGATCTGGGCTTCGATTTCCTGGAGGATGCTGCTCATCGGTTCAGTGGGATTGGAAAATTGAGGGAATGGGGGCTGCGTTCAGCCGTTCAAAAGGTGGTGTCCAAGGCGGCCAGACGGGCCGCCACGCTGCCGTCAAAAACATCGCTGCCGACCTTCACGCGAAGGCCGCCGATCAGCTCAGGGTTGACCCAGAAGCTGACGTTCAGGCCGGCGCCGTAGCGAAGGGAAAGGTTTCTCCTGATGGATTCCATCAGCGCGGGGGAAGTCTCGACCGCGTTTTCGACCCGGGCGGTGCGGCGCTCGAGGTCGAGCTTCACCAGCCGGTGAAAGTGGCTGAGCGTCGCCGCGTAGCCACGCGGCTTCTGCGCGATGACCGCCGTCACGACCTGGCGGACCTTCGCCTCATCCAGTGCGCCGTTCACGCGGCAGGTGCCAAACAGGGATTTGGCATCGCGGCGGGATTGTTTGCTGATTTTCATCGCGCTCGGAAATCAGTTCGGCCTCAGGCGGCAATCTGGCGGTTCGTCTCGTCGGCGAGGCGCTGCTGGTCCTCGAAGGTCAGGATCTTGCCCGTAACCTTGGCGCTCGCGGCCACCACGAGTTTGCCGAATTCCTTGCGCAACTCGGCCTTCAGGCGGACGAGTTCCGCGTCCCCGGCCTGGCGGGCTTTGGCGAGGATATCCGAAGCCTCGGCGATGGACTTCTGGCGTTCAACCTCGGAAATCTTGGCGGCGGCCGCCCGGGCATCCTCCATGATCTTGTTCGCCGTCGTGCCGGCCTGGGTCAGGAGCTCCTGCGCCTTGGCCTGGGCCTTGGCGAGTTCAACGCCGCTCTTCTCGGCATCCGCCAGCCCTTTGGCGATGCGGTCCCGGCGCTGCTCCAGCATGTCAAGGACCGGGGCGTAGGCGAATTTCTTCAGCGCGAGCGCGACGATGACAAACAGGATGATCTGCGAGATCAGCAGCTGCCACGTCACACCAAAGCCGTGGGCGATTTCAGCCACCTGATTGTCGCCGGCGGCGAGGAGGAACAACGGGTTCATAGCGGATCGGATCAATTGAAAAGGGATGGAGTGCGGAGCCTTGCGGCCCCGCACCCACTAGGGTCATTTCGGAGCCAAGAAGATGGCGAAGAAGATGATGCCTTCCGCCAACGCGGCGAAGATGATCGCCTGGTTACGGATGGCGCCAGCGGCGCCCGGATTGCGTCCAGTCGCTTCGGCGGCCTTCATGCCGATGAGCCCCACACCGATCGCTGAGCCAAGGGCCGCGAGACCGATATGGATGCTTCCTCCCATTCCTTCTGCTAACATGGGCAACATAGGTTATGCCTTTCGATTTTTTGTGTTTCATCAGCCGCCCCCGCGGTTTGCCCACGGTCTGACGGCCGAAATTGTTTAGTGCGCGTGCCCGGGCTCACCTTTGCCATGGGCCTCGCCATGACTCTCGTCATGGCCGCCGCACATCAGCGCGGTAAACACGGCGGTGAGAAGCGCGAAAACCAGCGCCTGCACGATCCCGACGAGTAATTCCAGAAAGTAGAATGGCAGCGGCAGCAGCCAGCCAAACCAGGTCCCGCCGAGATGCATCATGGATTCCAGGATGTTCTCACCGGCAAAGACGTTGCCGTAAAGACGGAAGCTCAGGGACACCGGCCGGAAGCTGATGGAAACCACCTCAATGAGGCCGACGAAGAAAAAGATGGCGATCATGATGAGGCCCATGAGGCCCTTGTTTTCACCACCGCCGCTGAAGATGTGCTTGAGGAAACCGCCGACGCCCAGAGTCTGGAACGACCACGTGAGCCACAGAACAAAGAAGACCAGCGACATGGCCAGGGTCATGTTCAGGTCGGCATTGCCGCCGCGCAGCAGGGCCTTGCCATTGTAGGTGATGGTTCCCACCCCGGGAATCAGCCCAAACCAGTTCGTAAAGAGGATGAACAGGAACAGCGTGCAAAAGAACCAGAACGACTTTTTGACCAGGTCTTTTCCGAGAATTTCGCCAAAGAAATCGTAGAGTGACTCCACCAGCCATTCCACGAAGTTTTGCAGGCCCGTCGGCACCATTTTGATGTTCCGTGTCGCAATTTGCGACACCAGGATCAGCCCCAGCGCCACCGTCCACGTGATCACCATCGAGCTGGTGAACTGCAAGGGACCGACCTCGAACACGGGCGCGCCAGGAGGCAGGCCATGATGCTCGCCGCCCTCGTGGGCCGCCGCCGCAACCTCGCCCGACTCCGCCGCCAGGCCGGCCACGGAGAGCCAGACCCATAGCACGGAGGCCAAAATTGTTCTGAACAGACGCATGTTTTACCCGGTAGATGGCCCGACACGGAGACAGGAAGACCCCGTCGTCGAGCGTTCATTTCCCGAAAATGAGGTCGCGAGGCTGGCAACTCGTGAAATTTTTCACAAGTGGTTTTTCGAAAATTATCACGACCCTGCTTAAGGTTCCGTTATGACCGTTACGACGTCATCTTTGCGCTCGCCCGGCACGGCCGGCCCTGCGAAACACGGCCATGTCCAACGCCTGGAACCAGTTGCTGGAGATCGCCCGCGAGGAAGTGGCCACCACCATTCGCGACCTCCCCGCGGAGTTGCGACCGCACGCCGAATCGCTCCCGGTGAGTTACGAGACCGTCCCCTCCGATGAATTGGTGAACGATGGCCTGGATGAGGATTTGCTGGGCCTTTTTGTCGGTGATGGCATTGATGTGCCCGAGAGCGAGCGCAGTCCCCTGCCCTGCCAGATCTTCCTCTTTCTGGAAAACCTGTGGGACTTCGCGGAGGAGGATGAGGAGGTCTTCCGTGCCGAGGTCCATGTCACCTACATCCACGAGTTTGGCCACTATCTCGGCCTCGATGAGGAGGAGCTGGAAGAACGCGGTCTGTTGTAAATGACCGCCGGCATTGGCAGGCCGCCTTCGCACTGCTAGCCTCCGGCCAATGAACCGGTTCGCCGTTCGTCAGCTTGGCGCGGGCCTTGCCCTCCTCATTCTCGCCGGCTGCGGTCCTCGGGAAAAGACTGTCCGTCCCAGCGGCACCATCGAGGTGGATGAAGCCCGCGTGGCCTCGCGCTATGGCGGACGCGTCGAAATGATTTTCGTCCAAGAAGGCGACTCCCTCACCCCCGGCCAGGTCATCGTTCAGCTCGACGCCGCCGAACTTCGCGCCCGTCACGATCAGCTGGCCGCCACGCTCGCGGAACTGGAAGCCGGCCCGCGCCGCGAGGAAATCGCCGCCGCCAAGGCCGAATGGGAAGCCCAATCCGCCGACCTCGAACTCGCCCGCAGTGAACAGAAACGCTCCGACGATCTCTTCGCGCAGAAGACCATCTCCGACACCGAGCACGACCGCGCCGTGAGCCGGGCCAAGACGCTGGAGCAGGGAGTGGCCGGCGCCAAGGCCCGCTATGACCTCCTCCTCGCCGGCACCCGCCCCGAACGGCTCGCGCTCGCCCGGGCCCAGGTCGCCGAACTCGACACCCAGCTCCGCGAGATGGCAATCACCTCGCCGACCAATGCGGTGCTCGAAGTCCTCAGTGTAAAACCGGGTGACGTGCTTATCCCAAACCGCGAGGCCGCGACGCTGCTGCTCACGAACCACCTCTGGGTCCGTGTCTTTGTGCCACAAACCGCGCTCGGGCAGATCCGGCTGAACCAGACGGCAACGGTATTGCCCGACGCGCTGCCGGGCCGTGAGTTCCCCGGCACGGTCGAACAGATCGGCCGCGAAGCCGAGTTCACCCCGCGCAACGTCCAGACCCCGGCCGACCGCATCCAGCAGGTCTTCGGCATCAAGGTGCGCCTGGACAACACTGGAGGCCAGCTCCACGCCGGCATGTCAGTGGAGGTGAAATTCGCCGAAAACCCACCAACCGCTGATATTCGCTGATAACTGGGAGAACAGCCAATGAGTGAACCCGCGAAAGACCCTGAACGTCATATTGCCCTGTTTCAGCGGAAAGAAGTCCGCCGCGTCATCCACCATAACGAGTGGTGGTTTGTAATCCACGATGTGATTGCGGCTCTTACGGATTCCGTAAATCCCAAGGGCTATTTCACCGACATGCGACGACGGGATCCCCAACTGGCGGAAGCCATAAAGGGGGGTGGCAAATTGCCACCCCCCCTTGGTCTAGAATTCGACACGGCAGGTGGACGGCAGTTGCTGCAGTGCTGGAACACCGAAGGACTGTTCCGTCTCATCCAATCGATTCCCAGCCCGAAGGCCGAGCCATTCAAACGATGGCTGGCGAAAGTGGGTTACGCGCGGGTGCAGGAAATCGAAGACCCGGAACTTGCCACCAAACGCACCCGCGCCCTGTATCGGGCCAAGGGCTATTCCGATGACTGGATCGAAAAGCGGATGCGCTCCATCGCCATCCGGGACGAGCTGACCGACGAGTGGAAGAAACGCGGCGTGAAGGAGCAGCGCGAATACGCCATCCTCACCGCCGAGATTTCACAGGCCACGTTCGGCCTCACACCTACCGAATACGCTGAATTCAAGCGGCTCAAGCGCGAGAACCTCCGCGACCACATGACCGACCTCGAACTCATCTTCTCGATGCTCGGCGAGGCGGCGACCACGGAGATTGCGCGGAACAAGGACACACAGGGCTTCCCGGAGAACAAACGGGCCGCCCGTGCCGGCGGCACCGTCGCCGGCAACGCGCGGCGCGAACTGGAACAGCAGAGCGGCCGCCAGGTCGTCACCCACGAGAACTACCTCATCCTCACCCAGTCGGCCAAAAAAGCGAAACGGGTCAAAGGGTGAAGGATGGGCGAGCTCTCCCAACGATTAAGCAGCCAGCTGCACTCCGGCATGTCGGTAGAAGTAGAGTTTCCTGACGTGGCTATAAAGCCGAAAGGCAACTAAACCCGATCAAATCATGGAACCATATCTCGATGCACTCTATGCGATGCATGATTTGCTCGGCGCTTTGAACGAAAGCCATTGGCAAAAGTGGATCGGCGAAGATATCTACCAGTGGAGGACCGCTCGATCAGTGACTCATCATCTTTCTGCTTACGGCGGCATAGGTTCCTTCAATGACATCAATTTCAACGATCCCTGGCTTGGAAATCTTTTTGATGGGATCCAGTCAGTCTGTTATTTCTTAGCAAAACAGTTCCCTGCTGTCTGCGTGGACCAGACTGCACTGCAAGAGTCGATGGGAACCATCGGCTGCCAGTTGTCGGGGTGGATGTGCTTCGGCTGCGGATACGGCGTGGTATCAAATCGTGATATTGATGGCTTTGTTGCTTACCGCATTATTCGCGAAGAGATTTTAAAGTCCGTGTCATGTTGCGGGCTTCGCGGACTCGTAGGCCGTGTTGTGCGAAAGCCTCCCTCGAACTCTTCGATAAACCATAAAATGGTGCTCACTTGGGTGGAGCAGAGTGGCATCAACGTCAGGATTGAAAACGGCTGGTGGTGTCCCTGTCCGAGTTGCGCCAGCGAGGACACTGGCGTGTACCGCTGGGATTTTGTGGGAAATCCGCAATGCAACTTTAGGCCCGCAGCCCACAATTTGCCTGTGGGAAGAAAAGCCCCACCGAGGCTGCCATCCATCCCCTCCCAATCGGACATAGCCGACCGGCTTCACTACTAGCTATGCCCGACCCCATGATCCAGTGCGAGAACCTGACCAAGCGGTTCGGGCACTTTACTGCCGTGGATCACGTGTCGTTCTCCGTGGCGAAGGGCGACATTTTTGGCTTTCTCGGGCCGAACGGCTCTGGGAAATCCACGGTCATCCGCATGCTGTGCGGCCTGCTCGAACCGTCCGACGGCCGCGCGACCATCGGTGGCTTCGACGTCGCCAAGGAGACCGACCACATCAAGTCGCTCATCGGCTACATGTCGCAGAAGTTCTCGCTCTACGACGAACTGACGGTGCACGAGAATCTTCAGTTTTACGGTCGCCTCTACGGCCTCAGTGGTGCGGCCCTCAAAAAGCGTTACGACGAGCTGATCGCGCTCACGCACCTTGAACCGTACCTGACCCGCCGTGCGTCGCTGCTCTCGGGGGGTTGGCGTCAGCGCCTCGCGATGGCGTGCTCGCTGGTCCACCAGCCGCAGGTGCTGTTCCTGGATGAGCCGACCGCCGGCATCGATCCCGTCGCCCGCCGCGAGCTGTGGGACCTGCTCTTCGAGTTCTCCAGCAACGGCATCACGCTCTTCGTCACCACGCACTACATGGACGAGGCGGAGCGCTGCTCCCACGTCGGTTACATCTACCTGTCGAAGCTCGTCGTCTGCGGCGAGCCGGACGAGCTGAAGCGCCTGCCCTCGGTGAACCCGCGCGGAACCCGCCGGCTCGACGTGACCTGTGAACATGTCACCACCGGCCTGAAGGCCGTCCGCAAGCTCGATGGCGTGCAGGGCGCGACGGTCTTCGGCCAGTCCATGCACCTGCTCGTCAGCGACGCCCTGCCCGAGCAGGCGCTCCGCGACGAACTCGCCCGCGTCGGCATCGCCCAGGCCGATGTGCGTCCCATCGCGCCCTCGCTGGAGGACGTGTTTGTGGCGCTGACCAACGAACGGGAAAATGGGAACGGCAAATGAATTCCAAAAAAAGAAGCGCGATACGCCAGCGCAACGCGAACTTGGCGAAATCCTCTCGCTGGAATTGCCCGACGCGTTGCCGGACTTGCCTACGGGCCGCCCAGCTTCCCCTTCTCCCCAAGGGAGAGGGTCGGGGTGAGGGGGAAGGGAGCTTGCGTCCATCCGGGGTGCCACCCCGCGAGGCACACAAATCCGCTCAAACGCCATGAAGAACCCCTTTCGCGGCTTCAGCGCCATCCTTTACAAGGAGTTCCTCGTCGTGCTGCGCGACCCGCTGACGCTGTTCTTCATGCTGTTTCCCCCACTGATCGAGATGATCGCGTTTGGCTATGCGCTCGACAACGACGTGAAGCACATGGCAACGGTCGTGCTCGACGAGGACCGCACGGTGGAGAGCCGGCAGATCATCGAGCGCTTCGTGAACACCGACACCTTCCGCGTCGTGGGCGAGGTCCGGAGCGTCGGGGAGCTCGCCGCCGAAATCCGCCGGGGGCACGCCTATGTGGGCTTGCAGATCCCGCCGAACTTCACACGCGACCTCCGCGCCGGCCGCAACGCCCGGGTACAGATGCTGATCGATGGCTCCAGCTCGACCATCGCCGGCTCCGCGCTGAACACAGCCGTCGGCGTCGCTTTCCGCGAGTCCGTCGTCACTCTGCTCGGCGAGACGGGCCGGCGAGACCTGCCCTTCGAGATCCGCCCCCAGATCCTCTATAACCCCGCGATGCGCAGCCCGAATTTCTTCGTGCCCGGCGTCATCGGCGTGGTGCTCCAGATCGCGACCACCTTCGCCACGGCGATGTCGCTCGTGCGCGAACGCGAGCGCGGCACGCTGGAGCAGCTCCTCGTCAGCCCGCTCTCCCGCTGGGGGCTCATGCTGGGCAAGCTCATCCCGTACCTGTGCATCGCGCTGTTCATGGCCACGGGACTCTACGCAATCATGCACTGGCTCTTCGATGTGCCCATCGCCGGCAGCTTTCCCGCGCTGATGGTGGCCACGGTGGTCTATGTTTTTTGCCTGCTCAGCCTCGGCCTGCTGATCTCCACCCGCGCGCAAAACCAGATGCAGGCCTTGCAGATGAGCATGATCTTCATCATGCCCTCGGTGTTCTTCAGCGGGTTCATCTTCCCACGCGAGACCATGCCGGCGGTTTTCTGGGGCGTCGGCGCCTGCCTGCCCACGACCTATTTCATCGAATTGGCCCGCGCGATCATCCTTCGCGGGGCAACTCTTGCCGATTTCTGGACGCACCTCGTCACGCTCGTCGGCATGGGCGCGGGACTCTTCGCGCTCTGCGTCTTCCGCTTCCGCCAAAAGATCGGGTGAGCCCATGGCGGCCGATCCGGGCTTGCGAGCGGTATCAGGGCTCTCTACCGCAGGCAGCCTCACTGCAACTTCAGCCGGAAGAACGCGCGGTCGGAACTGGCGGCGTTGGTCAGCACCCGGCTGTTCCCGACCAGACTCACGCCATTGGTCACCGCCGCCCAGGTTTCCAGGGCGGGGTCGGTGATGGTCTCCAGCCCCGCGTTGTCCGGCAATGCGGGCCAGGAAAGCACGGTCGCGTCTCGCTCCGGGGTCGCCGTGATCTGCAGGGCCAGCGGCAGGGTCAGGGTGACGGCCTCGGAGCTGATTCCATTCACCACCACGACCAGCGAATACGTTCCAGCTGGGGGCAACGCCTTCGGCAGCGTAAATTCCGTCGTGGCGGGTTTGTCGCCCGTCCTCACGCTGGTGCTGCTCCAGTTGAAGGTTCGGGCATAATAGACATTGCCGGCGGCATTCGACAGGCGGACCAGCGGATAGTTGCTGTCCATCTGGGCATCATCGCCATAGGCCGCGCCTTCGGAGATGCCGTTCAGCAGCGTGCCGGTCAGATGATACGAGCCGTCGGCATTTCCGGACACGCCGGTGATCGTGGGCCGGGCGGCCGCCATGGGCACACCATCCGGCTGATAGACCCGGACGATTTTGTCGTAGCTCGAATAGAGCACCATGCCATTGGGGAGATCGAGCATGCAGGCTTCGTAAGAGGCGTAATCCGCGGTCAGACCGGTGGGCGCGCGCGTCCCGTTAAACTCGTTCGTCACGGGATCGAACTCGTAGAACGTCGTCGGCCCCGGATACTGCACCACATCCATCTCATCCTTGAAGAGTGGCGGACTGAAGGCGCAAAGGATCTTGCCGTTGGGCAGCATCGCAGCGGGCGCATCGGCCGCCACCAATCCATCGGGAATGTCCGGGCCAGCCGTCCAGGCACCAGCGGCGGTGGTGCCCGAGGGCGTGTAGAAGACGGTAGGCCGGTGGCACCGAAAAACATCGCCCGCCCATCGGGCAGGAGCACCGCCGCTCCGATCTCCACGCCGACCGTGTCGTAGATCGGGACCGGCACGGTGGCATCATTGACCCATCGGTTTTGCGCCGGGATGTAGCGCTCGGAATGGATGCTGGCGGGATCGATCGTCAGGATGCTGTCGTCGGGCAGTTTGACCCAGCTCGCCTCGCCCTGGTCCGGATAGCCGACCCGGAAGAATTTCGGCCCGCTCGTCCAGCTGCCGGAAAGAATGTTATAGATCATCGATCCGCCCGTGATGCTGGCCCCGACCGGGGCCACGATGACATTGCCATTGGGGAGGATCTTGCAGGGGGAATCGTAAAAGCCCTGTTTCTCGCCAACCTCCGGTGAGTCTTTGGCCGGATCGAGCAGGGACTTGGGCACGACGATTTGCGTCCACGTGTTGCTCAAGGGGTTGTAAATCTCCGACTTGGCCACACCGCTGCCAAATTCCCCACCGGCAACGAGAACCCGCCCGTCCTTCAGCACACAGGACGAATAGTAATGCCGGGTGTCATGCATGGAGGCCAACCTGCTCCACGTACCGTTCACATAGTTTCCGTGGATGTCCGGAGTAAGCCGGTACCAGCCGGAATTGGTGTCCGAATCGGCGGCCATGACGGTCCCGTCGGAGAGCAGGAGCATCAGCGATACCGGGCCGGGCGCGGAACGCGTCACCGGCTTCCAGGTCCCCACGGCATTGGCGGGCAAAGACCAGATCCAGGCCATGACGCAGAGTCGCCAGAGGCGAAAAAAGAATCGGGTAAACGTCATGGGAGGCTCTCCATCACCGGTTGGTAACAGGAGGGCAGCCCCTTTGCCAATCCCAACCCCCTTGGTTTCTCCATCCGCGATGAGCCTATCCCACCAACGACCGCCGCCACACGTTCTGAACCTTCGTCATGCGGAAGCCGAGGGCATCGTAGAAACGGTTGCCTTCCAACCGCTCCGTTCGGCAGCGCACGGTGAGCAGCTTTGCCCCCTGCCCTTGCGCCCAGCTTTCGGCAGCTGAGATGAGCCGGCGTCCCGCCCCGTGCCGCCGCGCTGACGGCGCGACGACCAATCCGCCAATCTCTGCCGAGAGGTCCGACTCCAGCAACGGCCGCAGAAAAACGTGGAGCCAGCCGACGACCACGCCCTCGTCTTCGGCCACAAAGACGGCGTTTTCGGGCGTGTTCAGAATGCGTTCGAGCCGGGCACAGATCACGGCCGAGTCGGCGGGATAGCCCAAAACTGCTGTCAGCGCGGCGAACACGCTTCCGTCAGCCAGAGTCGCGAGGCGTGCCTTCATCACCCCTGAGCCAGAATCCAGTCCGCTGCCGCCACCAGGTCGTCCACGATGACTGCGCCCGCCAGCTTCGCAGCCTCCTTGCGCTCGGTCTCCGCGCCATAGCCGGTACGGACGAGCAGGCTGGCGGCACAGCTGGCATTCCTGCCGGTCTCCACGTCGATGAGCTTGTCGCCGATCATGTAGCTGCGGGACAGGTCCACGCCGAACTCATCGCGCGCCTCGAAGAGCGACTGCGGTGAGGGCTTGCGGTTGCGGCTCGGCTGCTCCGGTGCCTCGGGCGAAAAGTAGATCCGGACAAACTGGATTCCGTGAGCGGCCAGCTCGGCATTCATCCGGGCATTGACTGCATGCATGTCCGCCTCGGTGTAATAACCCCGGCCGATCCCGGACTGATTGGTGACGATAAAGAGCAGGAAGCCTGCGTCGGACAGCCGCCGCAGCGCCGGGCCGATCCCGGGGAACAGCTCCAGCTTGGCCGGATCGCTGAGATAGTGACGGTCCACATTGATGGTACCGTCGCGGTCGAGGAAAACGGCGCGCTTCACCGATGGCCTCCGAAGCTCGCGAGCAGTTCGTCCGGCGACACGGTGGCCGTTCCGACCTTGCCGACGACGACCCCGGCGGCGTGGTTCGAAAAAATGGCCGCCTCGATCGGCGACGCGCCCGCCGCGATGGCCAGCGTGAAGGTCGCGATCACCGTGTCTCCGGCGCCGGACACATCGAAAACCTCCTGCGCGACCGTCGGGATGTGGAAGGGCTTGGCCCCGCGCTGGCACAGCAGCAGGCCCAGTTCACCCAGCGTGATGAGGAGCAGCGCCGGCGCCAGCTCGGCGAGCAGTTTGTCGGCGACCTTCATCAGTTGGGCGTCGGCGAAGGGATCGGGATTGCGGGTTGAGTCGGAGAGCCCGGCCAGCTCGAAGGCTTCCTTGCGGTTCGGCGTGATCAGCGAGAGACCCCGCAGGTCCAGCTTGTGAACCGGCTTGGGGTCCAGACTGAGCCACTTGCCCTGCGTCCGGCAGCGTTCCTTGAGCGCATCGATCAGCGCCTGGGTGACGACGCCCTTGCCGTAGTCGCCAACGCTCACGGCATCGACCTGAGGCAGCAATGCATCGATGCGGCGAAGCAGCGCGGCAGTGGCCCTCGCATCGAGCTCACCCCGGGTCTCACGGTCCACGCGCACCACCTGCTGCTGATGGGCGACAATACGGGTCTTCGTGGCGGTGAAGTAGGCGGGCACGGCCAGCAGGCCACAGCAGCCCACCTGCTGCGCCTCGAGCAGCTTGCTGAGATGCCCCGCATTGGCGTCCTTGCCCACCGCGCCGAACAGTTCCGCCTGGCCGCCAAGCGAAGTAAGGTTACGGGCGACATTGGCCGCGCCCCCGGGCATGAAACTCTCGCGCTCGAACTCGACCACGGGCACCGGCGCCTCGGGCGAGATGCGGGTGACCCGGCCCCAGATGAACTGGTCCAGCATCACGTCACCCACGACGAGGGTGCGTGTCTTGGGCGCGGCCTGGAGCAATTCCCGCACCCGTTTCAAACTGAGCGAACTCATGCGCCGCGGACGCTACCGGGCGAAGGCACTTGCGGGCCAGTTCAGAAACGTCACCAACCGAGAGTTCAGCCCAGACGCGCCGTGGTCCCACTCAAGCCGGGAGGGCGCGGTTCCACCCGCGCCGTATATGCCTTCGCGCCAGGCAGGCACTGATTATCCCGGTGGCGCGACCAACGTCTCCGGTTTCACCCGTGCCCGGCGAAGAAGGATATGGGCGCGGGCGGAACCGCGCCCTCCCGGGCGTCAGGGTTCGCGGATCCCTAAAGCGAATACCCCGGCCACGTCCCTTCAAGATAAGGTCAGGCTTAGGCCGCATTGCCGGCTAGTAAGCTAATGATCCAGGCGCTCCTCGCGCAATCCGACACGGACTTACCTTTGCCGTCCTTGAGCGCCTGGCTCACGCCCCGCGTGAGGAACTCCTGGATGATCCGCCGTTGGGCATCGCGGGCTTCTTTAGCCCCCGAGCCGCCCCGACCGGTGTCCTGCACGGCGAGGTGAAACGGGGTGGACCCGCTCTGGTTGGGTCGCGCCGGATCGCTGCCCGACTCCAGGAGAAACGCCACCGCATCAGCGCATCGCGTTCGAACCGCGCGATGCAGGGGCGTGGCTCCATTCTTGTCCGGCGTGCAGAGGTCGGCCCCTGCGCGGAGCAGGTGGCGAATCGTGCTCACCTGCCGTTTCGCATTCCACTCGGGGCCGGTGATGATGCCATCCGAGGCGTAGTGCAGCGGGCCACTTCGGCGATGGTTCATCATGGCATTGGGGTCGGCTCCGGCGGCCAGCAAGAGGTCGATGATTTCAACGCGGTAACCGGCCGCCGCAAGGTGCAGCGCCTTGTCCCCCGCGTAGAGCCAGTGAAAGATGGAGCTCCGGTAAAGCTTGGGCTCAGTGACGGTGCTGGTCGCGAGCCCGGCATCCGTCGCGAGGAGCGCTTTGACCTTCGCGCGGTTGTCGTCAACGATTGCCGCAAGGAGATTGGCAAGCGAAGGCTTCATGACAGCAGGGGTTACACCGACGGCTCAGCTCAGTAAAGCCGTGAGCGGGTTCGTCGCGCTGACGGGTGGCACTTGCCGAATCGGAAAAGCGATTCACCCCTCGTCAGGCAGGGTATTTTCGATCTGCGGACGAGCCATGTGTCAGGCGGCAATAATCTCATCAACCGGCTCTCCAAATCCAATTCCGCATCTCGGCTGCACCGAAGGCGAGCGCGATAGCTGCGATGTGCCAAACAAGAACGTGACAGGCGACCCGTCGAAGCCTGCCGTCTCGGACGGCGCGGGACAGAATCCATCCGATAAGCGGGAAATAAACCAACCCGACGGCGAGGTCCGGATAACCAGCAGCGCCCAAAGAATCGTAAGGGTGCTGCCACTGGCGCATGAACATGACCACGAGAGCCTGCGGACAAACGACCCAGGTAAATGACTGCTGATACAACAACCCCAGCAGGCAAACCGGAATCATCAAGAATCCGCCGACAAGAAGGCGCGTAGATTTCATCGGGACGTTGGCGCCTAGAGCCTATTTCTAATGTCGAAAAGAGCGAGGATGACGGGTTCGGCGAACGTAGGTAAGAAGCCGCGTTGGCGGCCTCCCGGGCCATAAGGTTGTGGCGGGACGGATCACTCCGTCAACCAGTCAACCGGTAGGGCCTCATGAAGCCATCACCCACAAGTCCCATCGGTCTGGATCTCCACTTCGAAACGATCACCGTGGCCCTCTCCGATTCCACCGGCCAACGTCCAAGATCAGCGCACGGCGCCTTTGGCTCCAGCGCCTGGTTAGGCAATATTTGGCGCGGCATACGCAAGCGGTATGCTCGGAGCGACAATCAACACTCAGTGCTCAGCCTCCATGCAATCGGACCTTTCGCAAAACTGACCAGCGATCTCCAGATGAAGACTGCTCAATCAAGCTTAGCTCATCAACGACAAGCTCGAGCGGCAACAACGACTCCGGCAGTAGAAATGAGGAAACGCACGGATTCTGATTTCGAGGATGAGCCAAAGTGAGGTGCGCTTCCGATCTTCTCGATGACGACGTTGCAAGCAGAGTGGCGCGCAACAACTCGTAACCGCTTAGATTTCGAGAACAACACAACAACAGGCCGTACTCACCCACCCTCTCGATACGATCGAAGGTGAGCTTGAGCGGCTCGCACGCCGTCGCCCGCGCAGTGATGTCGCTCCAGCTAACACCCGTGATCTCATCTTCTCGGCAGATCGTCACGTGAGCTGCGATAATGCTGGACTGTACCGGATCCAACTGCCGGCGTAATCGTTCGATTTCGATTGTGCGATCTGACGCGAAAAAGCCGGTGAGCTGCTGTCTAGCCATGGGTCTATGCGCCTATCGTCGCGGGTGAGCCACCGCCAGCAACTGAAGGTGGTCTGGAAACTGCAAGCTCATGGCAATTGGCTCGAACCGATGGTTAGGCAGCGTGGCTCAGAATACGTGATGAAAGAATCCGCCAACCATGGCTAAACCAAATAACCGGAAAGCTGCTCGAGATGGGATTGTAGTTTTCATAATTCTTGATGTCGCCAACGCCCCAAGCTCAACGAGCCTGCGCACGGGAGGTGTTTATTGCAACTGCGGCGCTCCCGCCGGGTTAGCTGCAGCGCAGGGTCGGACGCTGCGGTCATTCGTATTCCCTGCGGCTCAAACGTGAACCAGCGCCTTGAAGCCACCATAAGCCATGCGCTTGCAGTCGAAGAGGGCACCGGATGCGCCGCACATCGCGGCGAGTCGCGGGTCGGCCATGATCTTTTTGTTCACGGCGTCCCGGTGCTTGCGCGACTCGAAGACGACGTAGGCGAAGATGACGACCTCGCCCGGTTTCGACTTTGCCAGCTTGGGGAAAGCGACCATGCCCTTCACCTCCATGTCCTCGCCCACACATTCGCAGTATTCGAGCGCGCCGTGTTCGCGCCAGATTTTGCCGGCCTTGGTGGCGAGCTTCTTGTAGGCGGCGAGTTTGTCCTTTGTAACGGAGAGGACGAATCCATCAACGTATTGGCTCATCGGGTGTGGGCTGGTTGTTTGATGCGGTACAGCAGTGAGGTTGCCGTGCTGGTGGCTCAGCCAAGGAAAGCCGTCAACGGGCTGGTCGGACTGGCGTGGTCAAGTGGTGCCCCCAGACCCAGCTCCCATGCCGTACGCCCTGCTTCCACAGCCTGCTTGAAGGCCACGGCCATGCGGTTGGCATCGCTCGCGACGGCGATGGCGGTATTTACGAGCACGGCGTCCGCGCCGAGTTCCATGGCCTCGGCGGCGTGGCTGGGCGCACCGATGCCGGCATCCACCACCACCGGCACCGTGGCCTGCTCCAGGATGATGCGGATCTGGTCGCGTGTCTGGATGCCCCGGTGCGAACCGATGGGGGAGCCCAGCGGCATCACCGTGGCGCAGCCGGCTTCCTGGAGCCGCTTGGCCAGCACAGGATCGGCATTGATGTAGGGCAGCACCACAAAGCCCTCCTTCACGAGAATTTCGGCCGCCTTGAGCGTCTCGATGGGATCGGGCAGCAGGTAACGCGGGTCGGGGTGGATCTCCAGCTTCATCCACTTGGGCAGGCCGGCGGCCACGGCGAGGCGGGCGAGGCGGACGGCTTCCTCGGCATTCATCGCGCCGCTGGTGTTCGGCAACAGCAGGTATTTCGCAGGATCGACGAACTCCAGGATGTTGGCGAAGGGATCCTTCTTGCCGCTCAGGTCGGCACGGCGCAGGGCCACGGTGACCATCTGCGTGCCGCTGGCGGCGAGGGCATCCCGCATGGCCTCGGGCGAGGGAAATTTCCCCGTGCCCAGAAACAGGCGGGATGTGAACTCGCGGCCGGCGATGACAAGCGGTCGTGCAGACATGTGGCGGGAATTGAACAGCAAAGGCGCGAAGACGCGAAGAAGAACAATGGGGCGCGATGAGCCAGTGAGCCAATGAGTGGGAAAGTGGGAGGGAGGGTGAAGCTCGGTGTTTCTCCCACCTGCTCAATCACTGGCTTACACTTACTAAGCCGCCCGCCGCTGCCTCGTGAATAACCGCAACGCGTTCCACTTGGTGGTGGCGCGTTTTTGTTGTCTATTCCCCTCTGCTTGAGCACCGAAGCGTCCAACGTCGCCGTGAAGCTGCCCGAACTCCTCGCCCCCGCCGGGGACTGGGAGTGCGCCCGCGCGGCCGTCGAGAACGGCGCGGACGCCATCTACTTCGGGCTCGACCGCTTCAACGCGCGGATGCGCGCCCACAATTTCACCGAGGCCGACCTGCCCGGCCTGATGGCCTTTCTCCACCGTCGTGGCGTGAAGGGCTACGTGACCTTCAACACGCTGGTCTTTGCCGACGAACTGCCGGCGGCCGAGGAATACCTGCGCGCGATCATCGCCGCCGGGGTCGATGCCGCGATCGTGCAGGACATTGGCATCTGCCGGCTCATCCGGAAACTGTCGCCCGATTTCCCGATCCACGGCTCGACCCAGATGACGGTAACCAGCGCCGCCGGCGTGGAATTTGTCCGCGGCCTCGGCGCCAACCTCGTCGTGCTCGCGCGCGAGAATTCGATCAAGGAAATCAACGCGATCCAGCAGGAGCAGGGAGTAATCAGTAAAACAGTAAACAGTGAGACTGTGAGCAGTGAACAGTCGGCCGAGAGCGTGGCGCAGACTGCTTTACTGAATACTGACCCACTGATTACTGATCACTCTCCCCTCCCGCTCGAAGTGTTCGTCCACGGCGCGCTCTGCGTTGCCTACTCCGGGCAGTGCCTCACGAGCGAGTCGCTCGGAGGGCGCAGCGCCAATCGCGGCGAGTGCGCGCAGGCGTGCCGGATGCCTTACGACCTCATTTCCGACGGCCAGCAGGTGCCGCTCGGTGACAAGCGTTACCTGCTGTCGCCGCAGGATCTCGCCGGGCTGGACGTGCTGCCCGAACTGGTGAAGTCCGGCGTGGCGTCGCTCAAGATCGAGGGACGGTTGAAAGCGCCCGAATACGTCGCAAGCATCACGCGGATTTACCGGCAGGCCCTCGATCGTATCGGAGGGAAGCAGCCGGCGGTGGCTTCTGCTGCGGCTTCGACTCCGGGCAACGCGAACCTCGGCAGTGACCAGTATGCCCTGGAGATGGCCTTCTCGCGCGGCCTCTACACCGGTTGGTTTCGCGGCATCAACAATCAGGAGCTCGCCCATGCCCGCTTCGGCAAGAAGCGCGGCGTGTACCTCGGCAAGGTCGAGCGCATCGACCGTGACCGCGTGTGGGCACGGCTCGAAGGGCGGCTCAAGCCGGGTGACGGCATCGTCTTCGACGCGGGCCGGCCCGATGAGAAGGAAGAGGGCGGCCGCATTTACACCCTTGATGATCGGAACGGATTTACCGCGCTTGGCTTCGGCACCGGGGCGGTCGATTTCAGCCGCATCCTGCCCGGCCAGCTGCTGTGGAAAACCAATGACCCCGCACTCGACCGCGATGTGCGGAAGACCTTCGAAGGCGACGCGCCCAAGTTCACGCGGCCGGTCGTCGTCGAGGTTCACGGCCACGCGGGCGCGCCCCTGACGCTCATTCTTCGCGACGAGGCCGGGAATATGGTTCAGCTCACCTCGACGGTGCCGCTGGCGAAGGCGGAGAAGCGTCCGCTCACGGGCGATTCGTTGCGCGACCAGCTCGGCCGCCTCGGCGGCACGCCCTTTCACCTGGGCGAACTGCGCAACCGGCTCGAGGGTGAAGTAATCCTGCCCATCAGCGAACTCAACCGTCTCCGCCGCGAAGCCGCCGCCCAGCTCGACGCGCTACGGACGCAGCCAAAGCGGTGGCAAGTGTCGGGTCTGGGGTCAGCGGCGCTGGGTCTAGGATCTGGGGTTTTGGGTCTCGGCTCTGGCAGTACCACTTCTAGCGAGGGCATCCTGACTGAAACCCCAGATCCCAAAACCAAGACCCAAGACCCCGCCCTTTTGGTGCTCGTGCGGAATCTGGCGCAGCTCGACGCGGCGTTGGCGTGCGGGATCGAGACCATTTACTGCGAATTCGAGGATCCGAAGAAATACCGCGAGGCGGTCACGACCTTCCATACCGCGCGCAGTTGCCGGGCGTCGAATCCGGCGAATGCGGAGCCGCCTTCCATCTGGGTCGCGCCGCCGCGCATCACCAAGCCGGGCGAGGAATGGATTCTCAAGCAGGTCCGCTCCGCCAATGCCGACGGCTACCTCGTCCGCAATTACGACCACCTGAAGTTCTTCGCGGACTCCCGGCGCATCGGCGACTTCTCGCTGAACGTGGCCAACGGGCTGACCGCCGAATACTTCATGCGGCAGCACGGCCTGGAGCGGCTCACCGCGAGCTACGATCTGAACGCGGCTCAGCTCGAGGCGCTGCTCACGTCCGCGCCGCCGGAGTGGTTCGAGGTGACCATCCACCAGCACATGCCGATGTTTCACATGGAGCACTGCGTGTTCTGCGCCTTCCTCTCAACCGGCACAGACTTCACCAACTGCGGCCGGCCCTGCGACAAGCACGACGTACGGTTGCGCGACCGCGTGGGCATGGAGCATCCCCTCAAGGCCGATGCCGGCTGCCGCAACACCGTCTTCAACGCGCGGGCGCAGACCGGCGCCGAATCCGTGGACCGCCTGCTCGCACTGGGCGTGCGGAAGTTCCGCATCGAGTTCGTCAACGAGTCGTCCGAGGAAGTGACCACGACCATCACCCGCTACCGGGCGCTGCTGCGCGGCGAACTCACCGGCAACCAGCTCTGGAAAGAGCTGAAGCTGCACAGCCAGCTCGGTGTCACGCGCGGCCAGATGGAACAGAGCGGCGCCCGGAAGGTGTTTCCCAAGGCAGTTCAGCCGGTTGCGTGAACGATCGGGCGCTCCCGTACGAATTCACGCTTCACTCAGGCTTCATTCACACTTTCGTTGGCGGTGGCGGTTCGCTGCAGGGCCAGCGGGCGAGGAAGGCGAGTTGCGCGGCACGGTCGGGGATGTCGTCCAGCTTAGGGTCGTTCAGGAAGCGCGGGGGATAGGCGGCGTCCAGCGCGATGACAGTCACGGTCGAGCCCTCGACCGTGAAGAAGGCCCGCCACGCGCCACAGCCGATTTCCAGATGTTCACCCTGTCGTTGCCGGATGCGCCGGGTGCGGTGTGGTGAGGGGTCGCGCGACAGCAGCTCGACCAGGCGCGCCCGATAATCTATGCCCCAGGTGGTCAGCAGCCATTCGCCCTGCTCTTCGGCAAGCGAGGAGAATTGCACCTTGAACTGCGGCGGCGTACTGAGCGCGGCGTCCACCTCGTCGTGCCAGCCCGCCGCCGCGTCGGGAAAGGAATCGTAAGTGGGGATGTAGGGCTTAATGTCGAAGACCGGGGTACCCTCCACCAGGTCGCACGCACCCAGAATGAGGCGGCGTCCCTCGACCCCAAGCAGTTGCACGGGCGTCAGGCCCAGGGGATTGGGCCGGTGCGGCGAACGCGTCGCGAAGACACCCCGCCGCCGGGCCGGGCCGCGCGGCGGCAGCACGAGCGGACGCCAGGTGGCGTTGCGGTGAAACCACCAGACGAGCCACACGCGGGAGAAGCCGGCGAGATCACGCACGGCCATCTCGTAGTTCGCGCCCGGAAGGAGTTCGAGCACGTTGCGCTCAGCTTCCGTTTCCAGTGGCTGATGACGCGCCTGAAACTTTACGTGCTTGCCCGAACGGATGAAGCCAATCGGGCGTAAGGTGAGCGCCAGTTCCATGCGGTTTTGGAGCGAGGCCGAAGCGGCTTAGCCGCCGGCCATCACGGGACGGAAGCCCGCTTCCGCAAGGATACGGGCCACCTCGGGCCGCTGGTCACCCTGAATTTCGATGCGGCCCTCTTTCACGGTGCCGCCGGTGCCGCACGACTGCTGCATCGCCTTCGCCAGCTTTTCCTTCTCCGGCAGTCCAATGCCGACAAAGCCGGTCACAACCGTGACGGTCTTTCCGCCGCGCCCAGCCTTCGACCGGATGATGTCCACGCGTCCGCGATACTTTTTGGGCGGCTCGGCGATGGGAGCCGCGTTCGGGTCCACGACGGGACCTGGGGGCAATCCGTCGCTGCTGAGGGCCGCGAAGGGATTTTGTCCGAGACCCGCTCCGCCATCGGTCGGGATGCGCTGATTGCTACGACTCATGCCTTTGTGGGTGTCGCCGTGTTCGGCGGACGTGCGGGAAACTTAGTAGGACGAAGGAGGGAGTCGAGCCCTGCTTGCAGGGGTGCAGGGGGGAAAGGGTGCGGCGGTGCCGGGGGAGCACCTGACCAAACAGCATTGCACCGCACGGGCACGCCTGTTTCGATTCGGCATCAAAATCGCGGTCATTGGGGGCGGTCCGGCCGGGCTGCGCGCGGCGGAAGTAGCCGCCACGGGCCGGGCCGAGGTCACGCTCTTCGACGCCAAACCATCGGTCGGACGCAAGTTCCTCGTGGCCGGCCGGGGCGGACTGAACCTCACCCACTCGGAACCGCGCGACCGCTTCGTCACGCGCTACGGCGGCCCCGGAACGCCCGAGGGATTCTGGCCGGCCCTGTTGGCTGATTTCGATGCCGATGCCCTGCGGGGCTGGTCGGCCGAACTAGGCGTCGAGACCTTCGTCGGCACCAGCGGCCGTGTCTTCCCGCGCGAGATGAAGGCCGCCCCGCTGCTGCGTCGCTGGGTGGAGCGCTTGCGGCGGCAGGGAGTTCACTTCGCGCTGCGTCATCGCTGGACCGGCCTGCGCCCCTGCACTCCGGTGCAATTGGATTTCCTAACAGAGGGCGAGTCCCGCCTCTACGTGGCCGACGCCGTCATCCTCGCCCTTGGTGGCGGTTCTTGGCCGGACACCGGATCCGACGGCACCTGGGTCGAACGCTTTCAGCAGCTCGGCGTCGCGGTCACGCCGCTGGCACCGGCGAATTGCGGCTGGAAGGTTGCCTGGCCGCCCACGCTGCTGGCGGCGGCCGAAGGTCTCGCATTGAAGAACATCACCGCGCACGCCGGCACGAAGACGATCTCGGGCGAACTGCTCATCACCCGCTACGGACTCGAAGGCGGCGCGATCTACCAGCTCGGCGCGGCATTGCGCGCGATGGGGGAACCGGAACTCGTCCTCGATCTCAAACCCACCTTCACCGTCGAGCAACTCGTCGCGAAGCTGGGAACGTTGCGGCGGAACTTCCTCGCCGAGTCCCGTTCACGCTGGCGCCTGAGCGATGCCGCCTTTGCGCTGCTCAGCCATCTTTCGCCACCGGAAGGCTTCGCCTCAGCGGCGGCGCTTGCCGCCGCGACGAAGGAGTGCCACGTGCGACTCACGGGGCCGCAGCCGATCGCCGAGGCGATCTCCTCGGCGGGCGGCGTCGCTTGGAGCGGACTCGAGCCGACGTTGATGTTACGCAAGTTGCCGGGCGTCTTCGTCGCAGGCGAGATGATTGATTGGGAGGCACCAACGGGCGGCTACCTCATGCAGGGCTGTTTTGCCACCGCCACGCGGGCTGCACGCGGCGCGCTGGATTGGGTCACCCGGCAACCACCGGCGTAAATTCAGACCTCTTCGAGCGCCTTCGTCGCGTCGCCGAACTTCGGCAGGCGGACGTTCATTTTGTCCATCATCGACAGATAGAGGCGGCACATCTGGCGCTCCGGCTTCTCTTTGTAGTCGAGCACGCGGCCGCCCTGGATACGACCGCCACCGCCACCGATCACGATGACCGGGAGCTGATCGTTGTTGTGATTGCCCGTCATCATGCTGGAGCAATACATCAGCATCGTGTTCTCGAGGAGGGTGCGCGGGCCTTCCTGGATGCCGTCGAGCTTGCGCGCGATGTAGGCCACCTGCTGGAGGAAGAACTGGTTCACCTTGAGCCAGTCCGCCGTGTCGCTGTGCGAGAGCAGATGGTGGATCATGTAGTCCACGCCGAGATTCGGGAAACGCAGCGAGCTGTGGTCGTTGTTCAGCTTGAGCGTCGTGACGCGGGTGGTGTCGGTCTGGAAGCCAAGCACGAGGATGTCGCACATCAGCTTCATGTGCTCCGCGATGTCCTGCGGGATGCCATCGGCTGGACGCGGGATGTTCGGCGCGCTCAGCGTCGGCCGCCAGCCCTGTAGCTCACCCTTCTTGCCGGCGTTCTCGATGCGCAACTCCACGTCACGCACGGAATCAAGATACTCGTCGAGCTTGTGCTGGTCGTTCGAGCTGATGTGGCGACGGAGGTCGGTCGCGTCGGACAGCACGGCGTCGAGCACACTCTTGTCGCCTTTGCTCACCTCGTCCTTGAACAGCCGGTCGAAGGCGAGCGCGGGATAGATCTCCAGCGGCGTCGGCGTGGTCGGCGAGCTCCACGAGATGTGGGAGCTGTAGAGCATCGAGTAGTTCTTATGGACGGACGGGTTCGACTTCTCGCAGCCCAGCACGAGGCTCGGCACTTTGGTCGAACTGCCGTACCGCTGCGCCAGCAACTGGTCGATGCTCGTGCCCGACCGGATCTCCCCGCCCGAGGCCAGCGGCGCGCCGGAAAGCAGGTTGCCCGTCTGCGAGCTGTGGATGTTGCCCTTCGTCGCCTCGTCGTTGTAGAGGCCGCGGATGAAGAGCGTCTTCTCCCGGAAGTCATTGAGCGGGGCCAGCACCTGGCCCAGCTCCATGCCTTTGCCCTCGCCCTTGGCCCACCATTCCTTGCTGTGAAAGCCGTTGCCCGAGAAGAGCACCGCCAGCCGCACCGGCGCCTCGCTCGCAGGCTTCACCCCGGCGGGCGGCGTGTCACCCCAGACGGTGAGCGATTCCATCCACGGCAGCGCCATCGTGACGCCGACGCCCCGGAGAAAAGTGCGACGGGAAAATTGGTACGGGTTCATGGCAGGCTTATTTCAGGAAGGAGTTAGCAGGGCGGCGGTGAATCGGAAAGAAGGGTTTCAGGGCATGGCCGTGGTGCCCAAGAACCAAGGCGGGAACACGAACCATGACCGGAGCGAATGCGTTCTCGTCGCGGAGCGACGATGTGACAGTAGACACGTGGGTCTCGACCCACGTTTTGCGGTGGTAAGGGAATTCGTCGCGTAGCGACGATTGAATGGTCGCCTTGTAGAGGACGTGAAATTTCAAGCGTCGCTACGCGACGCACGCCCTCTTTACCAGCAAACCATGGGCAAATGCCCATGGCTACTGTCACCCCGTCGCTCCGCGACGAAACGACACCTTTGACATCACGCGGCTTACGGCGTTTGTGAGAATTGATTTCAACCAAAGACATACTCCTCCTTGTAATCGACTTCGTGTCGGTCGAGAAACGCGCGGTACTCCTCCTCAAAGCTTTTCACCCGATGGTGTTCACGTTGGCCGCGGATGTATTCCTCGACATCTGGGACTTGGGATTTGCTGACGGTGAAGGCGGCATAGCCGTCCTGCCATGCGAACCCGCCCAGGCCCAGGAAGTTCTGTTTGATCCAGGTCGAAGAACCGCTTTTGAGGAGTTGGATTACCTGGCTGAGTGACAGTTTCGGAGGAATGCCCAGTAGCAAGTGCACGTGATTTTCTATGCCTCCGACCAGCAAGGCCTTCATCTCGTTCTCGCGGGCGATGCCGCCGACGTAGGTCCAGACGCGTTGTTCAATGTCCTCGTGAATCCACGGCTCACGATTTTTCGTACTGAACACGATGTGGTATTGGAGCGAGGTGAAGGTATTGGCCATGGCGTTAGGCGCGAAGGGAAACGCGAGGGGCGGCCGAGAGCATGGAATTGGTGAACAACGTAAGACAATTCGAGCATTCAAGCGTCGCTACGCGACGCACGGCGTTTCGGGGCGATAAACCATGGGCCTTGCCCATGGCTACTGTCATAGCGTCGCTCTGCGACGCCAAAACGCCCACGTCACCAACGACGCCAAAATCGCCGAGATGGCTGCGAGGGGTCTTGGATGTCGTAAAACTCATTCGTTTTCGGATTCCGATCACTGATCACTGACGACTCATTACTGAAAACTCGCTCCAAGCCATTCGTCACTCGTCCATGGCCATCTCCTTCCCGCGGATCTCGCGGAACTGACGGCTCTTCACGATGGTCTCCACGGCGGCGCCGACGCGGTAGCCGTTCGCCTTGAGTTGCGCGCGCATCTCGGTGATCAGCGGACCGTCGGAGAGCTGCACGGAGCGGCCGAGCGAGTAGCCGAGGAGCTTGCGGCAGAACTGCTTCTCGAAGGCATCGCGCCGCTTGGTGAGGAGGTAGTCGCGCAGGCCATCGAGGCCTTCGAACTGCGAGCCGTCCATTGTTTTGCCATGAGTGTCGATGGGGCGGTCGCCCAGATCGCGGTCGCGGTGGCGACCGATCGCGTCGAAGCCCTCCAGCGAAAAACCGAAGCCATCGATGCGGATGTGGCAGGTCGCGCAACGCGGATCGCTGCTATGCTTCTCGGTGAGCTGGCGGACAGTCAGCGTCTCGGTCGCCTCATCCTCGGGCAGGCGCGGCACATCCTTGGGCGGACGCGGCAGCTTCTCGCCGAGGATGACTTCGCTCAGCCAGTTGCCGCGCAGGATCGGGCTCGTACGCGATGCCCCGGACTGCTTCGAGAGCGTGGTGGCCTGCGCGAGGATGCCGCCACGGGAGAACTGCTTCACACCATCCACCCGCTGCCAGTCGTTGCTGCCCGCAAATTTCACGCCGGTCATGCCGTAGTGTTTGGCCAGGGGTTCATTCACGAAGGCGTAGTCGGCATTCAGGATGTTCGGCACCGGGCGATCGGACTGGAAGAAGTCCGTGAAGAAACGGATCGACTCCTCGTACATGTCGCCGCGCAACGCCGTGAAGGTGGGAAAGTGCCGCTCGCTCTTCTCGCTGAGCTGGTCGAAGTCATAGATGTGCAGCCAGGCGCAGGCGAATTCCGTTGCGAGGCGGCGCACCTGCGGCGACCGGAGCAGCCGGCGGGTCTGAGTCGCGAGGACTTCGGGATCGTGCAGCCGGCCCTGGGCGGCCAGCGCGCGCAATTCCGCATCGGGTGCCGTGGACCACAGGAAGTAGCTCAGGCGGCTGGCCAGTTCGTGATCGCTGATGGGTACCTGTTCCACGCCCGGTCCTGGCTTCTCGGCGTGATATAGAAATGCCGGGGCCACCAACACCCGGGCGAGCAGCAGCCGGATCGCCTCGTCATGCGGCATCCCCTCCTGGCGCAAAGTGCCATAAAGCCCCTTCAGCTCGCCTTTTTCGGCGTCGCTTAGCGGATGCCGGTAGGCGCGATCGGCAAACTCCAGCACCGCGTCGAGGTGGCGCGGCTGGGCATTCGTCAGCGTCTGCCGGAATGCGGCCGCGCGCTGCTTGATCGGTTCGCGCAAGGGTTCGAAAACCTTGGGGTCGGCATCCTGCGTGGCGAACTGCCAGAGCTGCTCGAAGGCATCCACGAGGGCGAAGGCATCCTGGCTGACGAAGTGCAGTTCGTCCCAGAGACGATTGAGCTTGGCCTGCTCGGCGTCGTTCAGCATCAAGCGCGCGAGTTGGTCGTCTTCGCGGTAATACAGGGTGAGCGTGACCGCCTCATCGACCGGCACGATCTTGGTGTAGCACAGCGCGGCGGGGAACAACTGACGATAGCCATCCAAGGCGGCCTCGATGCGTTTACGCGCGGCACTGCCGTCGTTCACCACGATGGGTGCGGCGTAGCTGACCGGCTTATCGGGATCAGTCCAAACGCCCTTGCCGACCTGCTTGGTCGCGACGCTCGCCACCAGGGAATTGGTTCCTACGGGTTTGGCCGTAAGCACCTGGAGCTGGACACTGCCTTCGGCTCCCGCCTGTGCGTCCAGCCGGCCCGTCGTGACAAACTCGTAGCCAGCCACGAGGTCAGCGGGCAGCTCGATTTCAAGGGCTGCCGGAGCCCGCATGGCGAGGCTGGCGGCATCAATCGGCTGGCCACCGGGGTTCTTGCCAAAGAGTGCAGGATCAAGTCCGGGCATGGCTGGCGCTGCAGGCAGGCCTCCGTTGCTGCCAGTTTTCTTGCGCTTGGAGGCTTTGGTCGGTTCGACAGCCTTGTCCGGTTTCGCGGAGATCACGGCGGTCGTACGCGGCACCGCGCTCAGAAGCGGTCCACCGAGCGAAGCGAGTTGCCGGTAGAGCGCGGCATCCGGCGAATCCTTCGCCAGTCCGGCTCCGCCACTGAGCAGCAACTGTTGCACGGCGGCGGCGAGCTTGTGCTTCGCTTCCCCGCTCGCGGCGGTACGCCATTGCGCTAGCAGCGAACCGATCGGGACGACCGGTCCAAACTCGGGGCCGCCCTTGTCGGGCTCGGTGTAGAAATGCCAGATGTTCGCGGTGCCGAAGCGGTCGGCGTGCGGATTGCCCGCCAGCACGTCGGGCGAAACATCCTGCGAAAGATCCCATTCGCGACCGTCACCGCCGATCGTGGTGAGCGTGAGGTCCACGGCGGTCGTGTCGCACGAGTGATTGCCGTCGCGCGGCCCGATGACCACCGAAATCAGATCGCCGGGGCGCACGGTCACGTTTTCAAACGGCCCCACATTGACCAGCCGACCGCCCTCCGAGATCCCGGCGGCCAACCGCTGGCGGTTCGAGCCCCGACGAAGCTCGAGCGACCAGGTCACGCCGTTGCCGCATTCCGGATGCGCGTGTTGCACCTTGGCCACCACCCGCATCGTGGCGGTCACCGGACTCCGCCAGCCGACCACGGCATCCAGCGTGGGTGACGGATGCACCACGATCCCGTGCGCTTTCACATTCTGGGGGATGCGGAGATTCTGATCAGAGGCATTCGCCAGCAGCAGCGGCGTGTCAGAGCTGCCCCAGCCATTCACGTAGTCCCTGTCGGTTACCTTCGTCAGCTTGGTGGTGAAGTACCCCTTGATCGCCACCGGCTCGGTCGCGCCGATTCCGAGATAGGTCAGCCACGCCGTGAGGTCGTCAGCGGCGACACCATGTTGGCGGGCCAAGGCCGCGACATCGCCGCCAGTGGCGGAGGCTTCCAGTTCGGCCGCCGCATCCAATGCGTGTGCGGTGGTAGAAAACATCTGGGCGCGACGCTCGGTCAGTTCATGAGCGACGGCCCGGACATCCCGCAGCAGCAGGTCGGGACGTCCGGATGCCACGAAGCGCGGCTGGTCCCAGACCACGAAGTCATGGTCGCTGCCGTCACCCGCATCGGAGGCGACGAGGTAGAGCGAGACGTCTTTGCCCTCAGGCGGCACCGGCAGCTTGAGCCGCACTTCCTGCTTCGCGGCGATGGGGCTGACCGGCTCCATCCACGTCTTGGGTCCGCCAGCCTTGCCGATGTGGCCGACGGTGCTGAATTTCCAGAGCGCCTTCTGCCAGTCGGCGATGCCGGCGGCGAGGGCGGCAACGTCGTTCGTGGTCGCCACCTTCCAGCGGGTGCGAACGGGATCGAGTACAAGCGACGGCTCGGGGCTGGTCAGGGCGGCCCACAAGGTGCCGAGATATTTGGGCGACAAGCCGTGCGCGGCGGACACCGAGGCAATCGCCGCTTCGCGAGCCTGTCGACGAGCTGCTTCGCCACCGGTCTTGGGGGCATGTCGCAGCGCGTCGCGCAGTTCCAGCGTCGCCGTCAGGTACTTCTCCAGCGGCACGCGACCGCCTTCGTTCGTCTCGAAGACGATGCCTTGAAGGTTCACCTTATCACCACCACGTGGGTCGGTGTACTGACGGTAAAAGCCGCGAATCTCGGTGAGCAGATCTTCGGTCCAATCACGCCGGGAGGCTTTCGGTGAGAAGCGGATGCCATCGGGCAGAAGCACTGCGTGGCTGGCGACACTCTTGCCTGCGTCGAGGTACTTCGTGATCAACGACGGCGACATCACGAGCGAGTTGCCTACGTTCATGAACCCCTCGCCCGAGGCTCCATCCACGGGAAACTCGCGGACGGGATCGAGCGAGTCCACGCCTGTCAGGTCACGAATGGTGTAGGTGTATTCGGCGTTCGACAGCCGGCGCAGCACGACCGGGCCGGGATCGCCGGCACGCTCACGAGCAATGTCGTCGAGCGCAGCATTGACCCAGGCCAGAAGCTGCTCCCGCTGTTGCGCCGTCGGCTGGGGCTTTTCCTTCGGCGGCATTTCGCCGGTCGAAACCTGCTCCACCACGCCCTGCCAGATCTTGGGATGCTTTCGCACCGCCTCCAGCGACGTGAACGACTCCAGATCGAGGTCGCCCTTGTGCTTCTCGGTCGAGTGGCACTTGAGACAGTACTCGGTGAGCAGGGGCTTCACCTCCCGCTCAAACACCGCCGAACCGCCCGCCTCGGACTCCGCCCCAAGCGTCGCCGGGAGCCACCAGGGCACCGACAGCAGCAGGGTTCGCAGGGCGCGAGGAAGGGCGTATGTCATGAGGTTCAGCGGCTCGACGTGATCTGTGGGAGGACGGCGAAGTTCCTATTCCGTCCCCGCGATCCCGTCGAGCCACTCTCCGACGACCAGCCCGGTCAATTAATCATTTTGTTTTCGCCGCGGCCCGCCGCAGTTCGCTCCCGCGGACCATTTCGCCAAGGTCGGCCGCCGGGCGGATCTCGAAGGGCCCGACTTTCACCCCGGGATGTTTCGACATGAGCTGGATCGCATGATTCAGATCCCGGGCTTCCAGGATCAGGATTCCGCCCAGCTGTTCCTTGGTCTCAGCATAAGGCCCGTCCGTGACGGAGGCCTTGCCCTCCTGCCACCGCAGGGTCGCGGCTGATTGCGGGCCCTGTAGCGCTTCGCCCCCCGCAAAGTGGCCGTTCTTCCGCAACTCGTCGTCGTAGGTGCAACACTCGTCCATCAGCGCGTTGCGCTCGGTTTCAGCCAGGTTCTCAAACTTGCCCGGCTCAATGTATCCCAAACAGATGTATTTCATGATCGGTTCCTTTTGCCATTGTTGGCGGTGCTCAGCTTTTCGAGACTCCGCAAGGGGCATCCGACGGGTCGAACATCTGCCGGACCTCGAGGGTGCCTTGGTACGAGGCCCCCAGCACTTCCAGGTGAAGCCCCATAAACGCCCTTCCCAGTTCGACCGCCTCCTCCTTCGACTTCGCCTCCAGAATCGCGTAGCCGCCGACGATTTCCTTCGATTCAATGAAAGGGCCATCGGTCACGGTCATCTTGCCTCCCGCCACCCGCACCCGCGCACCGTTGGCAAGCGGGTGCAATCCTGCAGTCGCGACCAAAGCGCCGCGTCGGGTGATTTCTTCAACGTGCCGGCCCATCGCCTCCATAAACTTCGGGTCCGGGGGTGTCCCCTTCTCGTAGTTCCGAGCCTCCTCGGAGTCCCTGTCGATGATCACCATTGCCAAGTATTTCATGTTTTATGTTCCTGATGCTTGATTGACCGTGTTGGTCGAATCTTCACGAACTGGTCGGTTGGGCTTTCGCGAATTCGACACCTGTCCTCACTTTTTTCGAAAACTATTTCACGCCCGATCCTACCCCCAGCTCCCGGAGCCGCTTCTCGAGGAACCGCCGTTCCGGTTCCAGGCGCGTGAGCGTCAGGGCCCGTTCGTACGCGGAACGGGCCTCGGCGGTCCGGCCCAGCCGCCGGCACAAATCGGCCCGGGCCGAGTGGGCGAGGTGATAATTCTCCAGGTCGCCGCGCGCGAGCAAGGCGTCGATCAGCGTCAGCCCTGCCTCCGGACCGTCGCGCATCGCCACGGCCACGGCACGGTTCAACTCCACGATTGGCGACGGCGCGGCCTGCATCAGGGCGCCATAGAGCGCGACAATTTGCGGCCAGTCGGTGGCCCCGGAATCAACGGCTTCGGAATGCACCGCCGCCATCGCCGCCTGCAACGTGTAGGGCCCGAACCGCCGCGACGACAGGGCCCGCTCGACCAGCTGGACGCCTTCCGCGATTTGCAGCCGGTTCCAGAGCGAGCGGTTCTGCTGCTCCAGGAGAACCAGTTCACCGGTGGGGGAAGTTCGGGCTGCGCGCCGCGATTCCTGCAGGAGCATCAGTGCGAGCAAGCCCATCACCTCCGGTTCCGGCAGGAGTTCCACCAGCAGGCGTCCCAGCCGGATGGCTTCCGCCGAAAGGTCGGCCCGAGTCAACGACGCACCCGAAGACGCGGAATACCCCTCGTTGAACACCAGATAGACCACTTGCAACACCGCCCCTATCCTTTCGGGCAGTTCCTCCGGCGACGGCACCTGGTAAGGAATGCGTGCCTCGCGGATCTTGGTTTTGGCCCGCACGATCCGCTGGGCCAGCGTGGGTGCGCCCGTGAGGAAGGCGCGGGCGATTTCCTCCGTCGTCAGCCCGCAGACTTCGCGCAAGGTCAACGCCACGCGGGCCTCGGCTGCGAGTGCCGGATGACAGCAGGTGAAAATCAGCCGCAACCGATCGTCTTCGACACTCCCGTCCTCCCCCACCACCCCATCGGGCGGTTCGGTTTCGAGCTGTTCGGCGATCTTTTCCTGCGAGGCATCGAAGCGGGCGCGGCGGCGCAGCGTGTCGATGGCCTTGAATCGTCCGGTGGACACCAGCCAGGCGCGGGGGTTGGCCGGCACGCCGTCCTGCGGCCAGCGATCAAGCGCCGCTGCGAAGGCATCCTGCATGGCGTCCTCGGCCAGATCGAAATCACTCAACAGGCGGATGAGCGTGGCCAGAATGCGGCCGGACTCCGCGCGATAGAGGGCATCCAGACTTTCCCGCACCTGTTCGATGGCGCTTTCCGGCATCGGCGAAAGGATATTCGCGGCCCGGATCACAACCAATGCGAAAGCCGGCCTCGCCGGTGAATGGCAACAAGTCCGAATCTTCGCGCACTTCGCCCGAGCCTCAGTATGGTTACATCCACGCTCTACTCAGGTTCCCACACACCATTGCCGTACCGCCCTCAGGGAGTCACTGTGTCCGCCAATGCTTCCTGGCTCCTAGACCGACGCTTGTTGTCTTTTGCAACCCCTCCCACGAATCCTTTCCTACAGCCATGCCTTTCACCGCCGCTCAGATTGCCGAACACGTCCGGGGCGAAGTCCTCGGTGACGCCGCCGTTCTCATCACCGGACTGGCCGCCGCCGATCAGGCGCAAGCCGGCGACCTGACCTTTGCCGAAAAGGAGACTTACTTTGCTGCCGCCGAGCAGAGCGCCGCCGCCGCCATTCTTGTCTCGGGCCCATTCACCTCGGCGACCAAGGTCGTCATCCGCGTGGCGAATGCCCGCATCGCCGTCGCCCGGCTGCTGCCGCTGTTTCATCCGGCGGAACCGGCAGTCGCCGGCATCCACCCCAGCGCGGTCGTGGCGGCCTCGGCCCAGGTGGACCCGACCGCCCACGTCGGGCCGGGCTGCGTGCTGGCCGAAGGCGTCCGCGTCGGGGCGCGTTCTGTGCTGATGGGCGGTAACCACCTCGGTCGGAACGCGGTGGTAGGTGAGGACACGACGCTGTTCCCCAACGTCGTCCTGTATTCCCGCACTCAGATCGGCAATCGCGTGAGCATCCACGCCGGCACGGTGATCGGATCGGATGGCTACGGGTATGTCTTCGACGAGGGCCGGCACCGCAAGGTGCTCCAGGTTGGCAATGTGGTCATCCATGACGACGTCGAAATCGGGGCCAACGCCGCCGTGGATCGCGCGGCGCTCGGCTCCACCGTCATCGGCCAGGGTACCAAGATCGACAACCTGGTCCACGTCGCCCACAACGTTGCAATCGGCAGGCACTGCCTGGCCATGGGGCAGAGCGGCATTGCGGGCAGCACCCGGCTGGGTGACTACTGCGTGATCGCCTCCCAGTCGGGCATCGCCGGCCACCTCAAACTCGGCCCCCAGGCAACCGTTGGTGCGCAATCCGGCGTGATGCGCGACGTGGGCCCCGGTGAGACGGTGCTCGGCAGCCCCGCCATGCCCGACAAGCAGACCAAACGCCAATGGGTCGCCGCCATGCAGCTGCCCGACATGCTGCGTCGCCTGCGGGAACTCGAAAAGCAGGTGGCGGAACTGGCGGCAAAGGCGGGTTGAGTATCCGCCCCGTGCGAGACGCGGTGATATGTCTTCAATTCCTCCCGCCATCGGCACAGGAAAGCGGCAGGACGAACGAGGGCGTCCAGCCTCAGAAGCGAGTACCGCAGGCACGACCAACAACCATGCTGTCTATCCGATGTCGGGGAGATAGCGCGGACCTAGGGCGGTGTTACGGTTTGTAAATCTGGTCGAACACGCCGCCGTCATTGAAGTGGATCTTCTGCGCGGCCGCCCAGCCGCCGAAGGTTTCGTCCACGGTGAGCAGCTGCAGCTCAGGGAACTGCTCCTTATGGCGCGCGAGCACGTCGCGGTTGCTGGGGCGGAAATAAAATTTCGCCGCCAGCTCCTGGCCTGGCTCGCTGTAAAGAAATTCGAGATAGGCCCGGGCCACCCTCGCCGTGTTGTGCCTGGTGACCACCTTGTCCACCCAGACCACCGGATTCTCCGCGAGAATGCTGACGGAGGGCACGACGACTTCAAACGCGTCGCTGCCGAATTCCTTGCGGATGGCGGCCACTTCACTCTCGAAAGTCAGCAGGACGTCGCCAATGCCGCGCTGAAGGAAGGTCGTCGTCGCGCCGCGTCCGCCGGTGTCCAGCACGGGCACGTTCTTGAACAGCGCGGTGACAAACTCCTTCGCTTTGGTTTCGTCTCCTCCGGGCTGTTTGAGCGCGTAGCCCCAGGCGGCCAAATAGCTGTAACGGCCGTTGCCGGAGGTCTTCGGGTTGGGGATGACCCCCGAGACCCGTGGTCGCACGAGGTCCGGCCAGTCGCGGATGCCCTTCGGGTTCCCTTTGCGCACGATGAACAGGATCGTGGAGGTCGAGGGGGCGCTGTTGTGCGGCAGGCGCTGTGCCCAGTCTTTGGGGATGAGCCGCCCCTTCTCGAACAGCATGTCGATGTCGAGCGACTGGTTCATCGTCACCACGTCGGCGTCGAGCCCATCGATCACCGAGCGGGCCTGTTTGCTCGAGCCGCCATGGGATTGGCGGATGGTGACCTTCTCCTTCGCGGTCTCAAGCCAGTGCCGCGCGAAGAGCCCGTTGTACTCCTGGTAAAACTCCCGCGTGACGTCGTACGAAACGTTCAGGATCGTGACTTCCGCGGAGAGGCTGCCGGGCAGCAGCAGGCCGGCAAAAACCAGCAGCAACAGGACGAAGCGGACGGGGATTTTCGTACTCATGCTCTTGCTCATGGTCATGCGAACAAAATTGAGGCGAAGGAATCGCGCCTAGAAGGATACCTGCGCCCGCGTGAGCACGGCCTTCTCGCCTTTCAGCAAGAGCGGACTGACGGGCACGCTGATGCCGGCTCCCGGGGACGCATCGGAGAGGTCAAAGCGGGTCTGCTCGTAATTCAGACTGATCTTGATGTTGCGGTTCAGGTACCAGTTGACGCCCACACCCCACGAAAACGCGCCGGCCGCCGAGACACTGGGATGCGCGTAGCCGAGGCTGAAGACATCCTTGTCCACATCGAGTCCGCCGGCGCGGGCGGCGAATTCCCAGGCACCCCAGCCAGTGTCGCCCAGGGTGAATGGCTGGCGCGGAACGAGCGGATTGAAGGAGTTGTCCTCGCCGCTCAGGATGTAGGAGCCGGCCACCTGCCAGGCCGTATTGCGAAATGTGGCCGCGCTGGAGGCGGTGATGAGGCCGTTGTTGTCAATCAGGTCGCGCCGGTTGGCCTGCTGGGAAAACACGTATTCGCCGAAGAGCCCGAAAGGCCCCCAGTAGTAGCAGGCCTGGGGCGCGAGACGCCAATGCCCGCCATCGGCGACGACATTGACGAGCGGCAGGCCGTAGAGGGTGGAGAGAGTATCCGATTTCCCGGAGCGGTAGTTGAAGATCTGCTGCTGGCCCGGGGAGGAGAACACCCGGAGGGCACCTTCCTGGTTGCCCGTGGTGCCGGCCACGCCGACCCCCAGTCCGCGCAGTCCCTCGATGGAGCTGTTCTTGAAGGGATGGGAAAACACCCGGGCGGCGATGTCTTTGTCGTTGTCCGCGGTATCCACGTCTCCGCTGGCTCCGTCCGCCACGCCGTTGAAGACGCCGACCTGATAGTTGAGGAGCCCTTCCCGGATGCTGCCGTGTAGTTGCAGGCCGACATCCCGGTTGGGCACCAGCTGGGTCGGGTAGCCGCGCTCGATGAAGAGCAGATTGTTCCCGGATTGCAGGCGTTCCAGCCCGACCGGCTCCTTGAACTTGCCCGCCTGGATCTGGAATTCCGGGTAGAGCCGGGCATTGAGGTAGGCATCCTGCACGAAACTGTTGTTGGCCGCGCTCGAGGTGATGCCCGAGGCAAAATCCAGCATCACACGGAAGTCATACTTCCCGTACACCGTCCCTTCGATGATTGGGCGTACCCGGCGCATCAGGAAGGTGTCGTTGGCCGTTCCCGCCGAGTTGTTGTCGGGAAAGAACCGGGCGTCGGCCTGGACGTAACCCCGGAACCGGATCACGAAATTGGTGTCGGCCGACCGGAACTGGAACCCGCCGGGTCCGGCGGAAAGCACCGGGGCGGTCTTTGCTTTCTCCACGGCGGCTTCCGAGGCCAGCTCGCTCTTCCGCTCGATGACGCGGATTTTCTGCTCCACGTCCTCCAGGCGCACCGCGTTGTAGTCCGGGTCGATCTTCACCTGGGGCAACGCCGTCTTCCGCAGCTCCTTCACCTCCTGCTCCAGCTGCTCCAGGCGCTTCAACAGTCGCTGATTGATTTCCCCCTGGCTCTCCTCGGCCGCAAGACCGGTGGGCAGGGCCGCACCCAAAGCCAGCAGGGCAATCAATCGGGGGAGACGGATCGGCGAATTGTTCATGCAGCGTAAACTCGGTATCTGAGTTTTGAATGATTTACGGAACGGCAGGACATCTCCTTCAAGGTCGGCGGTTGCCGGCAGCCGGAGAGCCCACGCGCTTTGGCGCGTTCAGCTCAGGCAAGATTTAGAATTAACTCTATATAGTCAATAGAGATTTAGTTTTAAACGCCAACAATCCCGGAGCAATTGCCGCTGGGAGCAGGAAAGAAAGCTCCGCCAAACGGGTTGGAGCATGGTTGGCCCAGCGACTGGTTGCTGGTCCGGGCGCGTCACCCAGGCTCAGGGGTCGGCCTGCGATGGTTCCCTAGCAATCGAGTGTGGAATTGTTCAGCCTGGGTGAGCTGAACCGCTCAGATGCTGAAATCGATGCCGGCAACGCCTTGGGCGAGTTTGTTCTGCTGGTCCAGCAGATCGGCAAAGGTGGTTTCGTCGAGGATCGCGGCGGTGGCGTCGCGGACCTGCTTCATGATCGCGCGGATGGTGCAGGTCTTTTCGTCCAGGCATTCCCGGCAGGGCGCGTAGGCAGTCTGGCTGACACAGGGAATGGGAGCCAAAGGGCCGTCAATCAGACGGATGACGCGGCCCAGAGTAATGGATTTGGCCGGCCGGTTCAGCGTGTAGCCGCCGCCTTTGCCCGGTCGGCTGTGGAGAATTCCCGCACTCTTCAGCTCGAGCAAAATGGCTTCCAGGAACTTCTTGGGCAGCCTTTCCTTCTCCGCGATATCGCGAATCAGCACCGGCGAACCCTGGCCGTGCTGGGCAAGGTACAGCAGCGCCCGGATTCCGTACTTGGCCTTTTGCGAAAGCATTCTGAGAGCAGTCTAGCGATCCGGTGCAGAAATTGGCAGGAAAAAGCGCTTTCGCAATGCCAATGGGGACCGGCCGTTTGCAGGCAGGAAGCTGACTTCGCGGCACGTTGCATCCCACCGGCTGGCAACCCGATCGCAGCCTTCAATCCGTTACGCTCGAATGCTTAGACTGATTTTTTATTTAAAATCTATTGACTTGATAGAGTTTAAAATTGAAAACTCTGTACACACGCCGCTCGCGTTGAGTGTGGAACTGCCATCAGGTAAGTCAGCAAACCCAACCCTGCATCACCCTTGAGTACATCTTTAGCCAACGAAGGCCGGGCAACGGTCCTGCCGTCCCATTCCACCTCCCTGCGCCCTGAAGAGGTGCTCCCGAAAGAGATCTCCAGCCTGGTCGCCGCCGCCATTGCCGGACTTGAATTTGGGTCGGTCGAAATCACCGTCCACAATTCGCGCGTCGTGCAGATCGAACGCCACGAACGCATCCGCCTTGCGTCACCGGGCGAAGGGAAAAAAGGAGGAATTTGAGATTCAGAGGCAGGGCTGAAAGCCAGTCCGAAGGATGCCTGGGGTGAAGCAAGCTAGGCGAGCGGAGCCCCAGGTTGCCCAGCCAAACAAGGTCGAGCGCTGTAAGTGCGAAAGGTCGGCCTCCCTTTGGGTCAGGCCTTCAGCCCTCGAACGGATCACGAGCGCTTGCCCTGGGGCTGCGCTCGCGCGGCTCGCTCCACCGCAGGCATTATTGGGACAGGCTTTCAGCCCTGACCATGAGGGCAGTCCTCCTCTCCACTCTCGGGAGCGGACGAATCGTTGGCCGCCGACCGGTGCATGCCAGGCGCAGGAAGGGCTGGGCTTCTTCTTTGTTTTTTGGTTGTTAACTCCAATGCCGCTTCTGCAATCGGACAAAAAAAGTCACAGCCATCTTGCAAATTCCCTACAGTGCGCCCGCGACCCCTGTTTGGCGAAGCGCAGCCCTAGGCATCGCGGCATCTCATTTCAGAGACTCAAATAGCACCCGGCCGGCCCGGCTTCGGGCCGATGGTTCCGCGTCGGCGCTGACCGGGCCGAGAGTACTTCGGCAGCAGGCCACCGATCGGAAGCAGAGAAATGACAGGGCCTCCTGACGTCGTCTCCTGCCTCGTCGATTCTCGCGACAATGTAAGGAGGCTCAAACTTCGTTCCCCAGCCATGGGCCTCATTCGCTTCTGAATGCAACCTGCGCGCCGTGCTCGTCACTCCTCATTCGTCACTCCTCATTCGTCACTTGTCACTCGCCCACACTCTTCTTCGAATGCCTTTTCCCGCGAACGCGTCAACGGCCCGCGTTTGACAGCGCCACCGGTTGCGCCGCTACTCTCCGCCAACAAGTTCACATGAACCGTATCTTTGCCGTCACCCTCACCGCGCTGGCCGTCGCCGGCAGCACCGCCTTTGCCGCCGACCCGGTGGACTTCAAGAAGCAGGTCAAACCCATCCTGGAGGTCAACTGTCTCAAGTGCCACGGCCCGGAGAAGCCCAAGGGCAAGCTCTCGCTCGTGAGCCTCGCCGATGCGCTCAAGGGCGGCGAGAATGGCGCGGCCCTTGTGCCGAAAGATCCCGCCAAGTCGCCGCTCTACACGAGCACCACCCTGCCCAAAGACGACGACAAGGCCATGCCCCCGAAGGGTGACCGCCTCAGCGCCGCGCAGCAGGCCACGCTGAAAACCTGGATCGAACAGGGCGCGCCCTGGCCCGGCGACGTCAAGCTGGCGCAGGCCGAGAAGGTGGATTTCGTGAAGCAGATCCAGCCGATCTTCGAGGTCAACTGCGTCGGCTGCCATCACGAGGGCCACGCGAAGGGTGATCTGCGAATGGATTCGAAGGCCGAGTTCTTCAAGTCCAAGGACATCGTCCCCGGCGATGCGGCCGCGTCGAAGGTTTTCACCTCCACCGCCCTTCCCGCCGATCACGACGACCTGATGCCGCCGAAGAAAAAGGGCGGTCCGCTGCAACCGCCTCAGATTGAGCTCATCCGCAACTGGATCAACCAGGGTGCCGAGTGGCCCGATGGCGTGGCGCTTTCCCAGAAGGAGGCCGCCGCCACCACGACGCGTGACATGGCCGCCGTCTATGCGGCAATCCACGCGCTGCTGGTGAAGAACAGCACGGTCGCCCCCGGCACGAAGCTCGAGAACTTCTCCGAGACCATTCCCGGCACGCCGGGCACCTTCGACATGGTTGCGATCCCGGGCGGCGAGTTCCTGATGGGCAGCCCCGACAGCGAGGCCGGTCGCAAGCCCGACGAGAAACAGCACAAGGTGAAGATCGATCCCTTCTGGATGGGCAAGACCGAGGTGACCTGGAACGAGTACGAGCTGTTCCAGTTCCCCGCCTTCGAGAAGGGCACGAACGTCAGCACCGAGCGCGTGGACCGCGAGCTGATGATCTTCCTCAACTTCCCGCCCCCGGCGGATGGCGGCAATCCCTACGTCGGCAAGGAAGCCGACGCCGTCAGCCGGCCCACGACGCCCTACGTCGAGATGAGCTTCGGCATGGGCAAGGATGGATTCCCGGCCATCAGCATGACGCACATGGCGGCGCTGTATTACTGCCGCTGGCTCTCGGCCAAGACCGGCCATTTCTACCGCCTGGCCACCGAGGCCGAGTGGGAGTACGCCGCCCGCGCCGGCACCACGACGAAGTACTTCTGGGGCGATGATCCGAAGCAGGCCGGCGACTACGCCTGGTTCTCCGACAATTCCGACGGCAAGTACCAGAAGGTCGGCAAGAAGAAGCCGAACCCCTGGGGTCTCTACGACATGATCGGCAACGTGTCCGAGTGGACCATGGACGGCTACAAGGCCGACGCCTACACCACCCTGCCTTCGGATAATCCATGGCTGCCCGGCTTCGCGGAATACCCGCACGTCGCCCGCGGCGGCTCCTGGGACGACGACATCGACGGGCTCCGCATCGCCGCGCGCAAGCCGAGCGACAAGGACTGGAAGATGCGCGATCCGCAGCTCCCGAAGTCCAAGTGGTACCTCACCGACGCCCAATTCCTCGGCTGGCGCGTGGTGCGCCCGCTGAAGGTCCCGGCCACGCCGGAGGAACTGGCCAAGGTCTGGACCAGCTTCCCGCCGAAGAAGTAGGCGCGGAGAGAAGCACCAAGGACCAAGCTCCAAGCCCCAATGAAACTTCAGCGCCAAGCTTCAATGCTTCGGCGCCATTGGGGCTCGCAGGTTGAAGTTTCTCTGGCGCTTGGAGCTTGTTGATTGGTGCTTCAATTGCTCACGCCGACGCCGAAATGTCCTTCAGATCGGCGCGCACGCTCTGGTAACTCGTGCTGAAGGCCATGGCGTCGGGCTGCGGGGTGACACCGTTCTGCGAGCAATACTGCGCGTAGGTGTCGGGCCACCAGTTGCGGTGCTGGGTCAGTCCCTGCTGCCGCCACTCCTCCCAGCCCATCAGCACCTTGCTCCAGCAGCGGTCGCCATAGGCCACGGCCTCGTGCGCGCTGGGCATGTCGCTCACGTACCAGTCACGGCCCACCCGGGCGTGCAGCACCTCGTCGGCCCAGTCGAAATCCTGGAACGTGGCCGCCAGCGGATTCTTTGACATCACACCAACTTCCCACTCGTGGCGTTTGCCGGTTTTCGGCATGAGACCCTGCTCGATGAAGTACAGCACGGCGTGGCGTTCCTTCGGAGTGAGCTGCGTGTTGAGCCCGAGCGACCAGGTGAAATTGACCATGACGTTGCGCGGCCAGTCCACACCCACGCTGGCGAAGCCGACCTCGCCCATCATGGCGTGGCGGGCCTCGTCCCAGAGCTGGCGCGTCAGGTCGCGGTAGTAGCCCCACGGCTTGTCGGGCGTTTCGGCGAGGATGCTGGCCATCATCTCCGGCACGTCGATCTCGCGCAGCCGCTTGTAGAACATCAGCAGCACCTTGCCATCGAGGGGCTGCTTTTCGTCGTAAAGAAATACTTCCGCGTTGACCCCCATGTTGTACGGGTCGGGAAAACGTTCGTCGCGTCGCGGCTTGCCGTCGAAGCGGAACGGTTTTGCCGAATTCCGCCGCGTCGGGAGCGCGCTGGCGGCGGGTTCCGCGCCCGGTTCGGGAACGCTGGCCAGGGCGGCACAGAGAACCGCCAGCCCGTCCAGCGCCTGGGCCCGGTCGTCGGGCGAAACCAGCGCGCTGATCGCCTGGCGTCCGTAGGCGAGCATCTCTTCGACTTCGGTCAGCGCGAAGCGCAGCAGACGCCGCGTCGGCTGGTCGGCCAGCACGTGCGTGATATCTTGGTGCCGCTGCAACCCATCCCGCAACTCCGGCAGCGCGAGCTCGTAGAGGCCGAGCAGCAGCTCCGCCGTGGTGGGTGCGCCGAGGATTTCATCGAACAGCAACTCCAGCCCCGGATGGGGAACCTTCTCGAGCCCCAGGGGCGGTTCGCGCATTTCGCCCACGCGGGCGCGGAGCGCCGTGACATGCTCGGCACACAGGTGGGCGTGATAGCTGAACGCCATCTTCAGCTCGTAAATCGGCTCCGCCGTAAGTCGGGCGATGAAAATCTGGTGCAGCCGCCTTAGGGCATAGTGGTGGACCTTGAGGCAACGGACGCTCTCCTCGACGGACAGCCCCGGATTCACCGCCTCCGTGAAGGAACCGAGCCCGGCGAGCGCGGGGAGATTGCGGTAGGTTGCATAGCCGGCGGCGAACTGGCGGGCGGTTTCGGAGGCGGGAGCAGGCATATTGTATGGCCTTTGGTTAACGCATCTGGCGCGCAAGGCAATCTTGGTTATGCCGGCCCGGCGGCCAGTTTTGCCACAACGGGTTTCTCACGTCTGACAGTGGCCAGCCCCATGCTTTTTCTCATTCCCGTCCGGTTGTGTTGAGTGGCGCGTTGCAGTGTTTACCTAACCTCTCATTCCCATGAAGGCTCTCACCAGTCACAAGCACATCCTCATTGCGGCGGCATCGCTCGCGCTCGGAAGTTCCGTTCACGCGCAGTTCATGACGCTGATCAATGACTTCAACAATCCCGCCAACAAGGGCACCGCCGACATCGACTTCGGCACGCGCTTCCTCGCCGCCGGCGGCGGTGCGGCCACGGTGTTCAACGACAACGGCGTCAACAATGCCGGCGTCAACGGCCAGTACGGCCGCCTGGTTGATCCGGGCAATCCCATCGCGAACGGCGCGAACTTCAAGCAGACGGCCGGCTGGGTCGGCGGTGTGCCCGTGAACAACACGGTCGGCGCGCTGAACCCCGGCGTGCTCACCCACTTCGAACCGCGGCAGGCCTCACCGGACGGCACGCTGAACAACTTCGGCGCGGGCCGCATGAGCGTGTTCGCCAACAACAACGGCATCTGGCTGGGCAACAACTGGTCGCTCTCCGATCCCAAGAACACCGTGGGCCAGGCGCGCGGTACCGACGGCTCGGTGATCGAGATGGAGACCACCGGCAGCTGGACAGCCAACCAGGGCCTGAACGGCCTGACCTTCGGACTCGGAGCCGGGTTCGCCGTCAATCTCAAGGCGGCGGGCAACTACGTCGCGCTCTCCATCACCGGCGCCTACCGCGTGAACGGCGGCGCGTGGAGCTTCTTCAACCCGATCGTCTTCGCGGCGGACGGGGCGGGCGGTCAGCCGGATTTCCTCTCGGCTGATTTCAGCAAACCGGGCCAGGCATGGTTGAAGGACGGCGTGGCGGGAAATGATGTGACCGCCGGGTACACCACCTGGGGCCTGAGCACCAAGGTGATCGGCCAGGCGGGCAACCCGGCCGTCAATGTCGGCAACCGTGTGGACTTCAAGGCGTACTTCACCGCGATTGTCGATCCCGACGCGGATGCCGATTTCGCCGACATCCCGGCGAGCGAAGCGCCCGCCTACGATTTCGGCAGCGAGTTCCAGCCGGTGCCGGAACCGTCGGAATACGCGGCCGTCGCCGCGCTGGGGCTGGTGGGCTTCGGAGCTTGGCGGAAGCTGAAGGCGCGCCAATCCGCAGCCAGTGCATAACCGGATGAAACCGGGGCCGCGCCCGAACGGGGCGCGGCTTTTTAAATCCCTCTTTGTTCCTTCGTTTCTTGGTTGTTCAAAAACAAAACCACCAAAAAAAATAGGAACAAAGTCAGGGCTTGAACTTGCGGCTCACGACGGGAACAGGTTTTTCGCCAGCGTGCCCGTCACCGTGACCTGTGGGGTGTTCACGACCTGGCTGAGCCGCAGGTCCAGCGCGACGGAGCAGAGCGAGTAGGCGAGCTCGGGCGTCAGGCCGAACTTCGCGACGAGAAAATCAATTGCGTGGTTCACGACGTTGCGGACGGCGTCCATGGTCTGCGGAGCGCTCGCGATGAAGGCCCAGCTTCCTCGGTCGGGCAGCAGCGCGGGACGCGCGGGCGGCAGTTCGGCGAACGGCTCGTCGAGCTTCAGGTCCTTGCGCACCGTCAGCCGGAACTCCGCCTGCATCGGGCACTCGATGCCGTTGATGCAGACCTCGCCGTTGCCCTGCGCGGCATGGCCATCGCCGGCCGAGAACAGCGCGCCCTCGTTGAAGACGGGCAGATAAAGCGTGGTGCCCGGCACCAGGTCGCGCACGTCGAGATTGCCGCCGAACGATCCGGGCGGCCGCGTGCGGTGCTCGCCCGGCTCCGGCGGGCACACGCCGACGATACCGAGGAACGGCGCCAGCGGCAGCGTCACCGGCGCGAGCGAGGTTGAGAAATCGCCGTCGAGCTTCCAGATGAAGAGGTGCGGATTCGTAAAGCGGTCTGGCAGCGAGCCGAGCCCGTTCACCAGGCTGGTCCAGCCCCAGCCACGGTGCTCGATGCGCCGGATTTCAATCTCCAGCACATCACCGGGCTTCGCATCCTTGACGAAGACAGGGCCGGTGATCGTGTGGACCTTCGTCCGGTCAATCTTGAGGTAGTCGGTGAGCGTGGAGGTCGGCGTGACCTGCGCACCGCTTGAATCCAGGCAGTCCATGACCACCACGTCGCCGCTCGCGACTTCGAGGGCGGGCTTGAGCGCCTTGTTCCAGCGATCGTGCGTGTGCGGCGGGGCAAGGTGATGAGTGGGCATGGGATTCAGTTCAGTTCGACCAGCATCTGCACTTCCACCGCGGCGTTGAGCGGCAGGCCAGCCACCCCGATGGCGGCGCGCACATGCCGGCCAGCCTCGCCATAGAGGGCGACGAGAAGATCGCTCGCGCCGTTGATCACCTTGGGGGAGTCGGCAAAGCCGGCGACGCAGTTCACGTAGCCATTCACGCTCACCACCTGCTTCACCGAGTCCAGCGAACCAGTGGCCGCATGGACACACGCGAGCAGGTTCAATGTGCACAGCTTGGCCGCCTCATAGCCCTGCTCAATCGTGAGTTCGGCCCCGACCTTGCCCTGATAAACCAGCTCGCCGTTGCGGCTGGAAATGGTGCCCGGCAGATAAAGCAGGGAGCCGACGCGTCGGAACGGAAGATAGTTTCCGCCCGGTGGGGGCGGATTGGGCAGGGTCAGGCCGAGTCGGGTGAGGCGGGCGGCGGCATCGCTCATGCGGGCAGTGTGCGACGATTCGGTTGCGGGTAAAGCGTTAGCAACGGATGGGCCATGGGCCGTTGAACTGCGAATGATGCAAAATGCGCGACCTTTTTTGATGGCTCTGGCCAAAAGCGGACAGCCACCACGGAAAAAGGAAACAAACAGAAGACAAATGTGGGCTGGGATTGACTTCGAAGGGAAAACCCTGCTAATGAAGCGGTAATGAATGACAGCACCAAACAGCTGTCCGGGAATACCACCATGCTCCTTCGCAAAGAGGGATGGTTCAGTCCACTGCGACTGATCCGGCTGCTGATAGTAATGTTCATCTGCATTCTGGTGGCTTTAGTGTGTGCCTTGGCAACGCGCTGATCCGCCGGTTGAAATTGAAATTGAAAATCACAACCGCGCCTCCTCTCGAGGCGCGGTTTTTTTTGTTTGGGGCTGCCAATCCAGCCCCAATAAGGCCATTCTTCCCGGCTGGCGCAGAAGAAAGGGTTGCGACGCGCCGCTTTTAACGGATTCTCCGCTGACGATTTACAAATGACCGCTGTTGCTCCAACTCAAACTGCCGCCGCCCCGGCATCGCCCGCCGCCCATCCGGTGGATTTTTCCAAGCCGGTCCAGCCCCCGAAGAAATCCGTCTTCAAGCTGATCGGCGAGGTGCTCGACAACGGCGGACCGGGCTACCTGCAGTTCGCGATCACGAACCTCTGCAACGCCGACTGCGGCTTCTGCGGCTTCGCGCGCTCGCAGTTCGACCCGAAAAAGCGCCGCAGCGTGACGCTGCGCGAGGCCCAGGATGTCATCGACCTCGCGGTGAAGAACCACATCGGCTACCTGCTCTTCGTCGGCGGCGAACCGCTCGTCCACAAGGAACTGCGCGCCATGACGCGCTATGCGGCGGCGCGCGGCATCAAGCCGATGATCTGCACCAACGGCGGCCTGTGGACCGAGCAGAACATGAAGGACCTGGCCAGCGATGGCCTGAGCAGCGTCATCATGTCCATCGATGCGCACGATATCGCGGTGCACGAGAAGAACCGCGGCCTGCCCGACGTCTGCCGCAAGATCAAGCGCGCCAACGAGGTCTTCAAGACCCTCGGCATCCAGACCACCGCGAGCATCACGGCCAGCCGCCTGATCGAGGATTTTGAGAAGCTGCCGGCCTTCCTCGAATCCCTCGGTTTCGAGAGCTGCACCTTCAGCTATCCGCTCACCAATCTCGCCTCGAGCTACCTCAGCTTCAGCGAAGGCGGCCTCGTCAGCTTCACCAAGGACGAGCTGATCGCGCTGTTCGGCAAGATCAAGACGATGAAGCACAACAGCGGCTATCCGGTGGTGAACCCGACCGAGTCGCTGGACGAGATGCAGCGCCACCTGCGGGGGGAGAAGGAAAAGTTCGGCTGCCTCGGCGGGCACAAGTACTTCTACCTCGACTGGAACCTGAACCTCTACCGCTGCCACTTCTGGGAGACGCCCATGTGCAACGTGTACGAGTGGGACGATTCCAAGCTCATCCGCGACGGCTGCACCCGCTGCATGATCGACTGCTACCGCGATCCGAGCGTGCTCCAATTCGTGGCCATCAGCGCCAGCGACGCGTGGCAGGCGGCCAAAAAGGGCAAGCTGCTCACCGCCGCGAAGCATGTCTTCGACGGTCGCAACCTCACGTCCCTCAAGGCCGTGTGGGAGGACCGCAAGTGGGTCGCGAAGGTCTGACGCGCTCACGCCTATCACCCGGCGCTCAATGCCGCAGCCGGGCCTCTTCCAGATCCAGCTCGCGGATCAGCACCGGGCCCAGCTCGGCGGCCAGCCGGTCCAGGTTGCGCAGGCGTTGCAGTTCCTCGCGTTCAGCATCCAGCGCCGCATGGCGCAGGCGATGCCAGGCCAGGCTGTGTTCCATCTGCGGGCTCCAGCCCAGGGCCAGGGCCATCTCGTCCGTGGCTTCCAGGATGCGCTCGTCGTAAATGTCACGGACCGCCCGCACGGCCCGCTCGTTGAACCTGCCGGATTCCACGAGCTGGTCCACCGCGGTAAGTCCGGCCCGTGCCAGGGCCAGCCGCACCTCACGCTCATGCTCGCCGCGGTTGATCCGTTCCCGCACCCCCAGCCGCCGCACGATCCACGGGAACGACAGCCCCTGCACGACGAGCGTGGCCAGGATCACGGCGAAGGTCAGGAAGATGAGCAGTTCACGACCGGGAAAGGCCGTCCCGTCCGGCAGTGTCCGGGGGAGCGCCAGGGCGGCGGCGAGCGATACCACACCCCGCACCCCCGCCCACGACATCACGGCGATCTCCTGCCAGCGCGGGGCCGGATCGCGCTTCCGGAGTCCCGGAATGACCCAGCGCTGGACATGGGTGACGGGAAATATCCAGAGCGGCCGCAGCCCGATGACCAGCACGCTCAAGCCGACGGCCCAGCCCAGCAGCTGCTTCCATGAGTAATCGGCCTCCAAGCCGGACACCACGACGCGCAGTTGCAGTCCGATCAGGACAAACACCACGCCCGTCAGCAGTGAATCGACCATCCGCCACGTCGCCGAACCCAGCAGCCGCGCGGAGAACGTGAGCCTCGCTGGCAGGGTCGTGCCCAGATAGATGCCGCAGGCCACGACCGCGAGCACCCCGGAGAGGTGCAGGCGCTCGGCCGGGAGGTAGGCGGCGAAGGGCGTGAGCAACGACAGCGTGACCTGCCAGGCATCCTCGATGAGCAGGCGGCGCACCTGCAACATGAGCCAGCCCACGGCCAGCCCCACCGCGACCCCGCCCACGACGACCTGCACAAACGACACCGTCGCCAGAGGCAAGGAGAACGATCCGGCCGCCAGCGCGGCCAGCGCGAAGCGCAGAATGACCAGCCCGGTGGCGTCGTTTACGAGACTTTCGCCCTCCAAGACGGTCACGAGGCGTCGGGGCAGTTGAAGCTGTCGCGCCACCGCCGCCACCGCCACCGCATCCGGCGGCGACACGATGGCCCCGAGGGCGAAAGTGGCCGCCAAGGGAATTGCGGGCACCAGCCAGTGAACGAACAGTGCCACCCCTACCGCCGTAAAGAGAACCAGCCCGACGGCAAGCAGCACGATCGGACGGAGATTCGCGCAGAAAGCCCGCCAGGGTGTGAAGAACGCCTGCGCGAACAGCAACGGCGGCAGGATGAGCAAGAAAATGAGGTCCGGATCGAGCTGCACGAGCGGGAACCCCGGAATGAGGCTGACCAGCAGCCCGCCCAGCACGAAGGCGATGGGCTCGGCCAGGCGCAGCCGTTGCGCCACCGGCGTAAACGCAACGGTCAGCGCCAGCAGCAGCAGACATTTTTCAACCGGCCCCATGTCGGGCGGGTCGGTAGCACAGCGCGGAGTCACGGTCCAGCGGCACCACGAAAAAATCCGGAACAGAGAGACGGATAGATCATTTGGAAAACAGGAAAACAGGAACCGAGGAAAACTCCTTAGGTTTTGATTGCAGCCCAGCTCTTGATCCGTTCACGGAAGCCGAGCTCCGGCCTTTTTCGGTTTCCTGTCTTCCCTACCGGACCAACTTCGCCATCCAACCCTATGGGAAGGACCAGGAATTCACCACCGCGACGACGCTCACGCGTGACAGCGTGCTTTATGAGATGAGCCCGCACATGCACTACCGTGGACACCGGATGCGCATCGAGGCCGTGTACGCCGACAATTCCTCGGAGACCCTGCTGAATGTGCCCGGCTACCAGTTCGCCTGGCAGTCGCTCTACCGCCTGGCCGCGCCTAAATCCTTGCCGGCAGGAACGGTCATCCGGGTCACCGCCGGCTTCGACAACTCCCTGTGGAATCCGTGGAATCCCGATCCGTCGCAGACGGTCGTTTTTGGCGAACAGACCATCAACGAGATGCTCATCGGCTACCTGAACATCACGCAGAAGTAGCAGCCAATTGGCGGAGACGGGGAGAAGACGAATTTGGAAAACAGGAAAGCAGGAACCGAGGGAGTGAGGAGGCAGGTCCTTTTCCTGTGGTCCTTTTTTTCCAAATTGGTCTTCTCCTTGTCCGGCTTCGTTCCACGATTGCGGTCTGGCCGCCCCCAGCCCAGCTTAGCGTCCGTATGGAGCAGCGTATTTTGCGGGTGGTCGTGCTGGGGGCCGGTTTTGGCGGCCTGACTTTCTGCCAGCATTTCCGTCACTCCAACGCGGTGATCTATCTGGTGGACCGCCAGAACCATCACCTCTTCCAGCCCCTGCTCTACCAGGTGGCGACTGCCGGTCTCTCCGCGCCCGAAATCGCGCAGCCCGTCCGCGCCGTCTTTCACGACCGGCCGGATGTGCATGTGCACCTCGCCAATGTGGAGGACATCCGCCCCGCGACGAAGGAACTGGTGGTGGACGGTGAGACGCACAGCTACGACTACCTCGTCTTCGCCCTCGGCGGCCGCACGAGCTATTTCGGCCATCCCGAATGGGAGCAGTTCGCCCCCGGGCTCAAATCGCTGGATGACGCCCAGCGCATCCGGCGCGGGCTGCTGTTCGCGTTCGAGCACGCGGAGAACACGCGCGACAAGGACGAGCGGCGGCGGCTGATGACCATCGTGATCGTCGGTGGCGGGCCGACCGGCGTGGAACTGGCGGGCGCCTGCAGCGAGCTCACCCGGCAGGTGCTCAAGCGCGACTTCAAGCGCATCGACCCCGCCCAGGCGAGGGTCATCCTGATCGAGGGGAGCCCACGGCTGCTGGGGCAGTTCACCGAGCCGCTCAGCCAGAACGCGCGGGAAACGCTCGAAGGCATGGGCGTCGAGGTTCGCACCGGTACCCATGTGAAGAACATCACGCAAGGCCGGGTGGAACTCCCCGATGGCTCCGTGATAGAGGCGGAAAACATCCTGTGGGCTGCAGGCGTCGCCGCGTCGCCGCTCACCGCCAAGCTCGGGGTGCCCATCGACCGGGCGGGCCGCGTGCTGGTGAATCCGGACCTGAGCATTCCGGGGCGTCCCGAGGTTTTCGTCATCGGCGATGCCGCCTTTCTCCTGGACAAGGATGGGCAGATCGTTCCGGGTGTTTCCCCCGCCGCCATGCAGGAGGCCAAACACGTGGCCCAGATCATCACGAGTGAACTGGATGGCAATCCCGAACGCCCCCCATTCGACTATTGGGACAAGGGCAGCATGGCGACCATCGGCCGTTCGGCGGCGGTGGCGAAGGTGGGCGCGTTCGAGATGACGGGCTTCCTGGCGTGGATCGCCTGGCTGCTTATCCACCTGATTTTCCTGGTCGGCTTCCGCAACAAGGTGGCGGTGCTGTGGCAGTGGTTCTACAGCTATGTGACCTACCGGCGGGGTGCCCGGATCATCACTGGTTTGAAATGGCCGGCGAAGTGAACCGCTGGTAACAGTGCCGTCCCATGAGCACTCGCATCATGTATATGGAGCGCAAAGCTGGTGCCCTTACCGGTTCTGCTCGCATTGGCCGGGTTACCCTCAATCGGACAGGCCGCACCATCACTTATCGCGACCAAATATTCCGGCGCATCTTTGGTGGCGGCTTCAAGTCCAACTATATCGAGTTAGGAACCAAGGAGGATTACTGGCTTTCCGGTTGCAAGCGCCGGGGTGGCGATCGGATGTATGGTTCCGCGTTGCCAGTCCCCATTGATGAAGATGTGCGCGCAGAATATTGGCGCGACATCCGGAATCAACCGGAGCGAATCCTGGAACCTGTATCGTGAGCCATGATACACGAATGACCACCGCGCCACCGTGACCGAATTCCCAATTCGAAACTCGGAACTCGAAACTCGAAATTTCCCTCAGTCCTTCAGGAGGTCCCTCTGCCAGGTCAGCAACCGCTCCCATTCGCCCGGCTCCTGGCGGCCCAGGGCAAAGAGCGTGCTGCGGGAGGCGATGATCGTCGGATCGATCCCCAGTTCGGCCCCGCGCTTGTCCCGGCGCTCCTTCAGGACGTCGGCGTAATCCAACTCGGTCCCGGTCATGCGGCGCGAGCGCACCCGGATATGCTGGGGGCGTTCGGCCTCCGGCACGGCCAGACCGCGATCGATCGCGTCCAAAATGCCGCCGCGGCGCTTCGGGGTCAGGAAGTGGGGCAGCTTCACGGCCTTGGTGCCGCCCTTGCTGGCCTGGGCGGCGATCTCACTAAGCGCCTCGTGCTTGAGAATGAAGAACGGCGGACGGCCGGTGCGCAGCGCATCCTTTTCGCGCCAGTACCAGAGCTCGCGCAGGACGGCGAGCCCGGTCTCATCGAGCTGGTCGTGGCCGCGGATGCGCCAGACAGTGTTCGCATCCACCTCGCTGGGACGCGCGTTGTCCTCGATCAGGCGGACGCACAGCTCCCGGTGCCATTCCAGCCGGCCCAGCTCAACCAGGCGGGCGCGGAGCTTCTGTTCCAGCTCGCGCAGGTGGCGCACGTCGTTGAGCGCGTACTCGGTCATGCGCGGCGTCAGCGGGCGGCGGCCCCAGTCGGCCTTCTGGGCGCCCTTTTCCAGGGTCAGGCCGAGGTACTTGGTGAGGCAGTCGTTGAGCCCGAACTTGGGTTCGCCGACGAGCCGGGCCGCCCACATCGTGTCAAACAGGGTCGTCGGCTTGAAATGGTGCCCGTTGTAGAGAAGGTGCAGGTCGTAGTCCGAGGCGTGCAGGATCAGCTCATGCTTGTCGAAGGCCTCCCAGACGGGTTCCAGGTGCAGGTCGGCCAGCGGATCGACCAGATAGGCACCGTCCGGAATCGCGATTTGCAACAGGCACAGTTTCTCCGGATACGCGTGCAGGCTGTCTGCCTCGGTATCAATTCCGACCCAGGGGGCGTCGTGAATGCGGGCCGCAAGTTCGCTCAGTTCAGCGGCGGATTGAATCACTGCGGGAACCCTCCGTCAAAATGCCCGCGCCGCCAAGACGGGAAGTTGAGGGGTTCATCGGGTCGTTTTCGGCGAAACGGCTTGCCCCGGTTGCCCCTTTGCGGCAGTTAGACGCGACACGTCCCAAGTTGACTATGAGCAAGAAGACTTCCGCCGCTCCGGCCGCGAACAATTTCCCCAAGCTTCACAACGCCATGTGGCCCGGCCTCGTCGGCAAGGGCAGCCCCGGCGCGGAGCCGTTCATCGACCTCGACACCATGCTCGACCTCACGGCCAAGGCCGAGGTCAACGGCGTGAAGTTCGACGGCGTGGACCTCTTCCTCTACGACCCGCATGTCAACATCGACATCTCCGACGACAACCTCAAGCGGCTCGCCGACAAGATCAAGGCCAAGGGCTTCGTGGTCGGCTCCGTCGTCGCGCCCGTGTGGTTTGACGGTTCGGCGATGGGTGACGAGACCAAGCGCGCCAACTGGGTCACCGCCGTGAAGAAGGCCTGCCGCATCGCCAAGAAGCTGCGCGAGCTCGGCGTGCGCCCCTATGGCGTCGTGCGCATTGACTCGGCCGCCAGCGTCACGGACTGGGACAAGGACCCGAAGAACAACACCAAGCTTATCGCCAAGACCTTCAAGGAAGGTGGCAAAGTCGCCAAGGACCACGGCGAGCGCCTCGCCGCCGAGGGCGAAATCTGCTGGGGCGGCATGCACTCCTGGAAGTACATGATCCAGACCCTTGAGGCCGTGGGCATGCCCAAGGTGGTCGGCTTCCAGGCTGACATGGCGCACACGCTTCTCTACACGCTCGGCTACAACGCGCCTGAGCACCGCATCGTGCCGGAGAAGTTCCACTGGGAACCCGCCGTGTTCCACGCGGCGATGAAGAAGATGACCGACGCGCTGCGGCCCTGGACGTTCGACTTCCACGTCGCGCAGAACGACGCCACGGTCAAGGGCTCCGGCGACCACGAGAAGACCGGCAAGCACTGCCCGGTCAACGACGTGTACGGCAAGCTCAACGTGGCCCGCGACTCCGCCTACTGGCTGCGCGATTCCGCAGGCAAGGTGACCAAGAAGACCCGCCACATCTGCTGGGACGGCTGCATGTTCCCCAACGAGATGCTCATGAAGCAGGAGACGTGGAACAACATCCTCGCCTCGATGCTGCAGGTCCGTGAGAACCACGGGTGGCGCGAGTGAGACAGTATTCAGTAATCAGCAGGTCAGTGATCAGTGGCCCAGCAGTCTCACCCGCCCGTCCACCCGCTCACTGACCCACTGATTACTGATTCACTGATTTCTGTCTCACTGCCCCCATCCGGTGCATCTGGCCCACCTGCGTCTCCGTGACTTCCGCAATTATGTGCGGTTGGACGCGGAGTTCACGCCCGGCTTCCACCTGCTGCTCGGCGGCAACGCCCAGGGCAAGACAAACATCCTCGAGGCCATCTACCTGCTCGCGACCCTGCGCTCGTTTCGTGGCGTGGGCGGCGCGCAGATGATCCGGCATGGGGCGAAGGGCTACTTCGTCGGCGGCACCGTCGTGGGCCAGGCCGCTGCGGAGATCAAGGCCTACTGGTCGGCCAAGGAGCGCAAGCTGTCGCTGAACGGCACGCCGGTGCGGCGGCTGGCGGATTACTTCGGGACGCTGCGCGCGGTGGTGTTCTGCACGGAGGACCTGCAGCTCGTGAAGGGCGCGGCGCGCGGGCGGCGGCGCTTCCTCGACCTGCTGCTGGCCCAGACCCAGCCAGCCTACCTGCCCCTGCTGCTCCGCTACACGCAGGCGCTGCGCTCGCGCAACGCGCTGCTCAAGCAGCCGTCGGTGGACGAGGCTCAGCTGGCCAGCTTCACGCAGGAACTGGTCATGCTCGGCACGCAACTGATGGAGGCACGCCGGGTGTTGGTTCCGAAGATCTCGCCACTTGCACGGCTGGCCTTCCGCCGCATCGCCCACGACCAGGACGAGCTGAAGCTCGACTATGCGCCGAGTGTGAAGGGCGATTTCGCCGTGGCGCTGGCCAATAGCCGCCCGCGAGAGCGGACCTATCGGACGACGCTGGTCGGACCGCACCGCGACGACCTGTCGCTGGTGGTGAATGACCACGACGCAGAGGCCTACACGAGCGAGGGACAGAAGCGGACTCTCGCCATCGCCCTGAAAATGGCGCAGGCGGAATACTTGACCGGCATCCACGGACGTCCGCCGGTGCTGCTCATCGACGACGTAATGGGCGAGCTGGACGCCCGTCGTCGCGCGGGACTGTTGCCCTTGCTCAATCAGGCCCGCCGCACGGGCGGACAGGTCTTCATGACGTGCACCGAGGAAAACTGGCCCCAGGAGCTGGGGAGCGAGCTGACGCGGTGGGAAGTGAAGGGCGGAACCCTGGAAAAAGCTCAAAGTTCAAAGCTCCAAGCTCCAAGCTCCGACTGAGGCGTAGGACGTCCGCGACCAAGCGCGCTCGCTTCTCATTAACACCGGGGTTTCAACCCGGTGCCACCGAACCTTCCAGCAATATAACCGTTTCCAACGGTTTTGGCCACGGAGCCCGTCGAAGTGGCTCTGGCAAACCGTTAGAAACGGTTGTGGTCACGATAGGCTGGAGGCACCCGGTTGAAACCGGGTGTCAATGAGACACTTGCTTCCTCTCGTCAGTTCGCCCTGATCAGCAGCCGTTCCACGGCCAGATCCTGATCGCCCAATGACACGAGGCGGTCGGTCAGTTCGTTGAGCGCCAGCCGGGCTTCGTGAAAACAGTCGGCGAGCAGGGCGAACACCTCTTCCAGCCCGAAACGTTCGGCGAGCCGATGCCGGCTGGCACTGGCGAAACTGCTACTGCCCATCCGCTCGTAATAGCCCACATCCGGAAACCCCTTGCGCCGCACCCGCGCTTCGATGCGCCCGGAGAAGAGCCCCGTGTAGTAGAGCGCCTGGTTGCCCATGTGCGAGCGGAGTTCAAACACCGAGCGTTCGTCCAGCTGGGTGAGCGCGGCCAGCATCTCGTAGAAATAGTCGAGCGGAGTGCCCGTGCCCGGCAGCCGGGCCCGGGTGCGTTCGGTGCGCGTGAATTCGGTGAGCAGTTCCGCCACGTAGTCGGCCACGGCACGGCTGCTGACGCCGAAGGTTCGCAGGCTGCGCCGGACGAGCACGTAGAAGTAGAGATGGCCGGAAATCGTGAGACAGCCGGTGCGCTCCAGCACGGCCCGGTAGATCGTCTCGTCGTCCAGAATCTGGTCGCGGGTCTCTTCATCGGCCAGGAGGTTGCGAAGGGCGGCGGTGTCCTGGGGCGATTTGCCGAGGGTGGCGAGGAGGAAATCCAGATCGGCGGCAGTGAATTGCAGCCGGCAGTTGGCACGGATCACGTTCACAACTGGAGCAAGCATCGGTCACGCCAACCCTGATATCGGCGGCGTGGAATGGCGAAATGGCAGCGAAAACGTTGCCAGACCGACCGAGAAGCGGCGCTTTGGCCAAAACGGGGCAATCAGCAGTGTGCTCCGTGCGGGCGAATTTTGCCGAGCCTGCGGCCCTTTTTACAGCAGGTGGGCAATTGCCGCCTGGAAGACCCGCTCCACGGTCAGCCCCTTCAGGCAGGCGAGCGGCTCGGCATTGGCACAGGTGGCCTTCATGCAGGGCGCACAGGGGAGATCCACGCGAAGCGTGTGCGCCAACTGTCCATAGGGACCGGTGCGGGTCGGCTCGGTGGGTCCGAACAGGCCGATGACCGGGCGGCCCAACGCGACGGCGACGTGCATCGGACCCGTGTCGTTGGTGATCATGAGGGCGCAGCGACGCAGCCACTCGACCATGCCGGGAAGCGAAAGCTGGCCGGTAAGATCGAGGCAGCGCTCGCCCGCCAACCCGGCAATCTGTGCGCCAAGCGGACGGTCGGCATCCCCGCCAAGCACGACGATCCGGAGCGACTCATCGTGCGCCAGCAGACGCCGGGCGAGCGCGGCGAAATGCTCCGCCGGCCAGCGCTTGTTCAGCCAGCGCGCCCCGGGTTGCAGGGCGATCCAGCGATGACCATTGGCGGGCCACACGGATTCCACGACCGTGGCGGCATCCTCGTTGCGGGGCAGCCAGTCAAAGTTCCAATGGACGGGCACGCCCTGCCGACGCAGCACGTCGAGATACCAGTCCACCGCGTGGGTCTGATACGACGCGCGCGGCACGGAGACATCGTGGAAACCGGATGCACCTTCCCGCCGGTCATCCAGACCGACGGTCAGGCCACCCTGGGCCAGCCACGCCACGAACCCGCTGCGGGCGAGGCTCTGGAGGTCGATGACCCAGTCGTAGCGTTCGCGCCGCATTCCCCGGATGATTCTCAGCGCCGAGGGCCAGCCCGTGGGCGCGCCCCAGCGCTTGCGGTCGAAGGGAATGACCCGCCGGATGTCGGGATCGTGCTCCAGCAGCGGAGCCAGATCGCGGTTCAGCCACCAGTGAATCTCCGCCTCCGGAAAATGCCGCCGTAGCAGACGGGCCACGGGCAGCGCCTGCACCACGTCACCCAGAGAGCTGGGTTTGAGGACGAGGATTTTCAAAGGATAAGAGGGTGATTATGAGGAAAGAACCGGAGCCAGCGGCAAACCGCATTTCCTCATCCCGCTCACGCCTTCATCACTGCCCGGTGGCCAGCCGTTCCGCGAGGCGCTCCGGCAGGCCGGCGGCGCGAATTTTGCGCTGTTGCGCAGCGATGTCATAATCCAGCCGGCGCAGTTCAATGGTCTGCGTGGGCAGGTCGTAGACGACATAGGCGGCCTTCGGGTTACGGTCACGCGGCTGGCCGACGCTGCCGACGTTCACAAAGTACTTCTTGCCTGGCTCGACCCGGAACTTGGAGTAGGTGCCACCGCGCACGCCGGTGTCGCGGATAAAGGCCACCGGCACATGCGTGTGGCCGAAAAAGCACACCTGGGTGTTCTGGTAGGTGAAGCTGGCCGCCGCCTCGAGCTTCTCGAAGACGTAGCCCCAGCGCTGCGGGGCATCCAGGGTGGCGTGGACGATGGAAAAATTGGCGACCAGGCGGAAATACTTCAGCTCCCGCAGCCACTGCCGATCCTCCGCAGTGAGCTGGTTGCGGCTCCAGGTCACGGCCTCGGCGGCTGCATCGTTAAAGCCATCGGGATTGTCATCCAACCCGATGTATTCGTCGTGATTGCCCTTCACGACCGGGATGTTCATTCCCCGGATGATGTCGAGGCAGGCCTTGGGGTCGGCACCGTAGCCCACCACGTCACCCAGACATACGACATGGGTACACTTCTGCTGCTTGATGTCTTCCAGCACCACCTGGAGGGCGTCCAGATTGGCGTGAATGTCGGCTATGACGGCGTATCTCATTGCAATTACCGCGCGATATCGAACCCGCGGAATTCACCGCCTGGCTCCGACCAAAAAACTGCCTCATCCCGGATCAACGGCCCGAGCCCGCTGTCGCGGATGGCCTGCTGAAACTCTTTCAGCTCGGACTCCGCACCTTCGGCCACGAGTTCCACGCGACCATCGGTCAGATTGCGCACAAAGCCAGTCACTTCAAAGCCGGCGACCACCTGCCTGGTCTGGTAGCGGAAACCCACTCCCTGCACCCGGCCGGAATAGAACACCTGCATTCGGCGACGGTTCATCCAGAATGACCTGTCACGAACGCTGGCTCCCCGCCAACTGTCCCCAACAGGCCGGCGACTTAGCCATATTCATGCCGGATGAAGCAAGGTTTTGTTCCCCCGAGAAGAGGCGAATACGGCCCAACCGGTTACGCTCAATCCGCAGAAAGCGCGGTTGTGGTCACCGACAGTTTGCGGCGGCCGGCCAAAGCCTCCAGTTCGGGCTGATCCAGCAGAAGGGTACGGTCGGCCTCCACCGCCAGCACCGCCACTCCATGCGCGGCACACACTTCGACCGTTTTCGGTCCGACACAGGGGAGGTCAAACCGCAGGTCGTGACCGGCCTTGGCCACCTTCACGGCCACGGCCCCGCCATCCTTGCCGGCCAGCTTGCCGCCACGTTCGAGGCAGGCATCGGTCCCCTCAAAGCCTTCGACGGCCAAGACTGTCCCGCGCTTCACGACCACGCTCTGACCAATGTCGAGGCGGGAGACTTCCTTGGCAATGCGCAGTCCGAAACAAACGTCTTCGCGTTGTTCCTCCGTCAGTTTCGGGCCGACGGCATAGCCGGCGGACGGCATCCACGGCTTAAGCCAGCGCAACGGCTCGATCAGGGTGACGCCATCCTTCTGCAGCTCGTCGGCGATCGCCCCAAAGAGCGTGTGCGCGTTCTTCTCCTTGAGGCGGAACAACATGCCCATCGCCCGGAGATCGGGGCGGAGGTTGAACAGGTTGCTGGGCGCGATCTGGCCGAGCATGACGCATTCGTGCACGCCCCGTTCGGTGAAGGCGGCGATCATCTTTCCAAGCTGGCCGACGCGGAGCCACACGATCTCATCCACCAACGGCGCGAGCTCGGGACTGGTCTCACCCTCAAAGGCGACGGCGACCAGGCGGCGGCCCTCGCGCCGGGCCTCCTGCGCAAACAGGAGCGGCAGCGACTTGGAACCGGCGATCAGACCCAATGGGGCGGAAGATTCGGACATGGTTTAAATGCAGCGGGACGATGCGGCTGGCCGGGCCCGAGAGGCAACACGCAAGCACACGTCCGCCAAACGGTGTCTCAATCCTAATCGTAATCTTCATCATAATCGTAATCGCGAGAAACGTGGGGATCAGGATCACGATCAAGATTACGATTAGGATGCCATCCGCACGCGGCGACGACTTGCGAAAGAACGGGCTTCAGGCAGCGTTGCCGGGTGTTCAAACGGATCCGCTTCTGGACCTTTGCGCTGACCGGCCTGTTGGTCCTGGCTGTCGGCATTCCGGCCCATGCAGTCATCCTGTTCGGTTCGGGTGATCCAGCGCGCAACACTACGCCTCCCACCGGCGCCCTGGCCAGCAGCGGCTGGCACTGGCAGACGGACGTCGGCACCTGCGCGACGGCGGTGGGCCCACACCATGCGGTGACGGCCCATCACCTTGGGCAACATCCGGGTTCCCTGCTGAGCTTCGGCGGCTTGGTGTACCCGGTGATCGCGGCCAGCACCGCCCCGGACAGCGATTTCACCCTCGTGGAACTGGCCGGCAGCCTGCCCAGTTTTGCGCCGCTCAATTCGGACACCAATGAGATTGGCCACCCGCTGATTATTTTTGGCCGGGGAACACTCCGGGGTAGTCCCGTGCTCGCGCCGGATGGCAGCGGGGATGTCCGCGGTTGGTATTGGGGGGGCGGTGACGGGCGCCTGCGCTGGGGCACCAACGTGGTGGCCGATACCGACACCGGCACGCCGGACAACGGTTTTTCCGGCGATGTCCTGATCGGAACCTTCGGCCCCGATGCTGGCGGCGACACCGGCACGCTTTCGACCGGCGATTCCGGCGGTGGCACGTTTGTGCTGGATGACGATGGGCAATGGCGGCTGGCGGGGGTGAATTACGCCGTGGAAGCGACGTTCAACACCACGACGAACGGAGCCGGTTTCAGCGCCGCCCTGTTCAACCGCACCGGCTTCTACGAACAGGACACCAACAACGTGTGGGTCATTGACGACCAGCAGGCGGAACACCCCGAAACCGTCCTCATCGTCACCCGGGTTTCCAGCTATGCGGCCTGGGCGCAAACAGTGATGAGCCAGCCGATGACCAGCCGGCCCGTGTTGTTTTCGGCCCCGGCGGTAGAGGGGCCCTATGGTGAGCATCCGGCCTATTCCGTGGATGCCACCAAGCAGCAGATCGCGCTCCCGACGCCGGCGGGCAACCGGTTCTTCCAGCTCCAAGGGGCCACGAATCTGAGCCTGCCGACGCGATCGGGCGGGCAGCTCGTCTTCGGCTACCAATGAAAAAACCCGCGCCATGAAGGCGCGGGTTTGTGAACGAAATAGGTCGCCGGTTCAGACCGTCTTGGTCACGCCCGGCACGGCCACCTTATAGACGCCGTCCGCATCCGGAAGCGTCTTGGGCGTGGTGTCCCAGGTGTAGTTGTCGGTGTCGGGATGGAGGTTGATGTTGGAGTTCAGCGCATCATCCCAAGAGATTTCGACGCCGGAGTAGGTGGCCATACGGCCGAGGATCGCGGTCATCGTGGATTTCGCACCGTTGAAGGCCTCGTTGTACTCCTTGTTACCACGGATGGCCGCAAAGAGGTCGTCGTGCTCGACCTGATACGGATCCTTGTCCTTGCCCTGGAAGTGCCAGCCATCGGCGCCCTTGGCCTTGATGCGGTAGCCGCTCACGTCGCAGGTGCCGTTCGAGCCGACGGCGTGCTCGCTCACGCTGCTCCAGCAGCCGCGCTGGTGGCGGCACTGGCTGAAGTTGGTCGCACCGTTGGCGTAGAAGAACTCGACGGCATGGTGGTCGTAGATTTCGCCGAACTGCTTGTCCACCCGCACCTGGCGGCCACCCATGCCGCGCGCCTTGACCGGGTAGCCGTTCATCACCCAGTTCGCGACATCGAGGTTGTGGATGTGCTGCTCGACGATGTGGTCGCCGCCCAGCCAGACAAAGTAGTACCAGTTGCGCATCTGGTAATCCAATTCGCCCTGACCGGGCTTGCGCGGGTTGACCCAGACACCGGCATCGTTCCAGTAGGTGCGCATCGTGTGGATGTCACCGATGGCCCCGTCATGGAGGCGCTGGATGGTTTCGAGATAGCCGGCCTGGTGATGGCGTTGCAGGCCGATGCCGACCTTGAGGTTCTTGTTCTTGGCCTCCTGGGCGGCGGCAAGGAAGCGGCGAATGCCGGGAGCATCCGTGGCGACCGGCTTCTCGGCGAAGATGTGCTTGTTCTGCTTCACCGCCTCCTCGAAGTGGAACGGGCGGTAGCCCGGAGGCGTCGCGAGGATGACGACATCGGCCAGCGCGATGGCCTGCTTGTAGGCGTCGAGGCCGACAAACTTGCGGTCATCCGGCACGTCCACCTTCTCGCCGTGGGCTTCCTTGAGATTCTTGTAGGAGCCGTCTAGGCGGTCCTTGAAGGCGTCGGCCATGGCCACGAGCTTGTTGCCGGGCACGCTCAGCGCCTGGCCGGCCGCACCGGAACCGCGACCACCGCAGCCGATGAGGGCGATTTTGAGTTCGTCGCCGCCGGCGGCGAAGGCGAAGCGGCTGGCCGCGAGCGCACCGACCGTGGCCACACCGGCGGTGCTGATGAAGTTCCGCCGCGTGACCGGCGTGATGATGGGAGACTGGTTCATAATTGTGATGCTGCGGCCATTTCGGACGCCGACGAAGGCACCCCGATTCAAGCCGGGTTCAGTACTGTGACAGGGAACGTGACGCCAGACTAACGAGGTGACCGGGCCGGGCAAAGAAAAGTTTCGTGAACGGGTTGGGTCACCAGACGGGGCTCATGCTCTTGCTCCTGCTCATGCTCATGCTCTTTATCCTCTTCAGTCCTTTCAGAACGGCCCATGGAGCAAGAGCATGAGCCGGTCACAGGCCACCCGGCTCGCGAGGACTCGCCCACCGGCCCATTCGAAATTCGAAATTCGAAATTCGCAACTTGTCGCTACACTCCCTCGCATGGTCGTTGCCACCAGCGCGGTCGAAATCCTGCCCGGTGTCCACCGCTGGGCTGCCTTTTCGCCGGAGCATAGGGTCGAGCTGGCGGCGCATTCGGTCTGGGATGGGCGCACCCTGCTCATTTTCGACCCCATCCCGCTGGCGGCCGAGGTCTTTGACTGGTTTCCCACGCCCCAGGCGCCCGATGCCGTGGTGCTTACCAACGGCAACCACGAACGTGACGCCGCCCGTTGGCGCGAACTCTTCCCACTCCCCATCTGGGCAGCGCCGGAGACCCAGCCGATACTCGAAGGCGTGAGGCGCTGGGATGTCACCCAGCCCCCCTTCCCTGGCTGGTGGATCATTCCTCTGCCCGGCGGCGCGGTCGGAGAAAGCGCTTGGTTCTGCCCGGCGAAGTCGCTCGTCGTCTTTGGCGACGCGGTGGTAAACCTCTCTGGTCGCGGCCTGGAACTGCTGCCGGCCAAGTATTGCCGGGACCCGGCGGAATTGCGTCAATCCCTGCGCGGCCTGCCGGAATTCGCCCATGCGGTGTTTGCTCACGGGGAGCCGATCCTGGACGGCGCTTCCGCCCGGATCGCCGCGCTCTTGTAATCACGCCCGCCGCCGGTAGCGTCCGCCCCACGTCATGTCCTCGTTGCCTTTCGAACTCGCCCTGGCGCTGCGCTACCTGCGGCCGAAGCGCACGTTCGTCTCGGTGATCACGCTCATCTGCATCCTCGGCGTGATGCTCGGCGTGTCGGTGCTCATCATCGTGATCGCGGTGATGACCGGCTTCGACAACAAGTTCCGCGAAAGCCTCATCGGCTTTCAGGCCCACCTGAAAGTCGAATCACGCGCCACGGCCACGTTGACCAACTGGAACGCCGTGATGGACCGTCTGGACAAGAATCCCGCCGTCCGCGGCGTCGCGCCCTATGTGAACGCCCAAGTGCTCATCAAGTCCGAGCCGGCCAATGGCGGGCCAATCCGTACTTTCGGCGCGATAGTGCGCGGGGTTCATCCGGAACTGGAAAACCATGTCAGCCGATTGACCAATTCGGTCATCCTGGGCGATGCCCGGCTCCCACCCCACAGCCTCCTCGTGGGAGTGGAACTGGCGGATACTTTCGGCATCCATCCCGGCGACCACCTGGCGGTGTATGCCCCCGCCGCGTTCGAGCGATTAGAGGCGGCCGTTGACCGGGCGCGGAAAGAAGGCCGCAAGGACCTCGATGAGCTTCCGATGGCCACGGAGTTCAAGGTGCGGGGCCTGGCCGATCTCGGGCTGCATGACCTCAACGCCAATGTGATCATCACCTCGTTGGCCGATGCCCAGGATCTCAGCGGCATGGAAGACGGCGTGCAGGGCCTGACCGTCATGCTTCACGACGCCTCCGAAAAAAACACCCTCCGCCTGCAGGCTGAACTGCAGGCGCAGCTCGGGCCGGAGTACGGTGTGAGCACCTGGCTGCAGGAGAACCGCGACTTCCTCAATGCCCTCGCCACCGAGCGCAGCATGATGTTCATCATCCTCTTCTTCATCGTGATCGTCGCGGCCTTCGGGATCATGAGCGCTCTGATCACCTTCGTCGTCCAGAAGACCCGCGAGATCGGGATGCTCAAGGCTCTGGGAGCGACGCCGCTGTCGGTGTCCTTTCTGTTCCTGGGGCAGAGCCTCGTCGTGGGCGTGCTCGGGGTGCTGAGCGGACTCGGTTTCGGCATGTTCATGCTGCATTTCCGGAATCAGTTTCTCCGGTTCATGAACGATGTTGTCGGGTTCAATCTGTTTCCCTCCAACATCTACCAGTTCCGGGAGCTGCCCGCCCAGATCGTGACTTCCGACCTGCTGCTCATCTGCGGGGTCTCGCTCGTGATCTGTGTGCTGGCCGGGGTCTTGCCGGCCATCCGGGCCGCCTGGCTGCAACCCGTGGAGGCGCTGCGCCATGAGTGAACCCATCCTCACCGCCACCGGCATCCGGAAATCCTATTCGCTGGGCCGCCGCTCCCTTGACGTGCTGCGCGGAGTGGACCTCACAGCGCGGCGCGGCGAGTTCGTCGCGCTGCGGGGCTCCAGCGGCGCGGGCAAAAGCACCCTGCTGCACCTGCTGGGAGGATTGGACCGCCCCGATTGCGGCGACATCCGGGTCTGCGGTTTTGACCTCAGCAAGCTTTCGACCACGTCCCTGACGGAATTCCGCAACCGTCGCCTGGGCTTCATCTTTCAGGCGTACCACCTGCTGCCCGAGCTGGACGCCGTGGAAAACGCCGCCCTGCCCGCCCGCATGGCCCGGGTGCCGGCAACCCAGGCGCAGGCCAAGGCGGAAGATTTGCTGAAACGCGTCGGACTGGGCGAACGGTTCGAGCATCGGCCCTACGAGCTTTCCGGCGGCGAACAGCAGCGGGTCGCCATCGCCCGCTGCCTCATCAACGATCCCGAGGTGATCTTCGCGGACGAGCCCACGGGCAACCTCGACACCAAGACCGGCGCGGAAGTCCTGGAACTGCTCCTGTCCCTGCGTGCCGAACGCGGCACCACGCTCATTATTGCCACCCATGACCCGGCGGTGGCCGCACGCGCCGAACGGGTGGTCAACCTGGTGGACGGCTTGGTTGCCTGAGCGGCTGGAGCGCCGAGCATTGCCCGGCCTGATGGCGCCGATGGTCCGTTCGTGCCGAGCAATGCTCAGCGCTCCGATTCGGGAGGCGCGCTGCGCGCAGAAGGATTTCCCCGCCACCTGCAGCACTCAGGTATTCAGCACCTTCAGCGCCTTCTTGCAGTTGCTGGCGCGCAGGATCAGCAGGCCGTTCTTCGCGTTCGGGCTGGTGGCGCAGTAGGCGTACTCGATGTTGATGCCCGCGTCGGCGAGCTTGCGCGCGATGGTCGCGAGCGAGCCCGGCTTGTTGTCACCCGGAATGAGCAGCACTTCGCTCTCGACCACGAGGGCATTGCGCTCCTCGAACATGACGAGGGCCTTGATGGGATCGCTCAGCACCATGCGCACCACGATGTGATCAATCGTGTCGTTGGTGGAAAAGGCATGGATGTTGATCTTCGCCTCGGCCAGGGCGTCGCAGACGCGCGCGAGCGATCCGGGCTTGTTGTCGAGGAACAGGGCGAGCTGGGTACCAAGCTGCATGGCCCCGCTTTGCGCCCTTCCCAGAAAAAAGCGAGCCCGGAATTTCCGGGCTCGCCTGGATGGCCATGGCCGGCCGCTCTTACGGTTGGCTCGCCACCGGCTTCTCCACTGCGGGTTTCTCCGGCTCGTTCACCGGCTGCGCGCCCGGTTTGGCCTCGGCGGGACGCGGCACCACGGCCCAGAACTGGCCGCGGGTCTTGCTCCAGCCCTTGAGGATCTCGCTCGCCCGCGGCGACTCAGTCGCCTCGAGGTGGGCAAAAATCAGGGTCTCAACCCGCTTGGCTTCGGCGTCATCGGTGAGGCGTTCCAGCTCGACCATCTGTGGATTGCAGCGCACGGCAAACTTGCCCTCGGGGTCGAAGACGTACGCCCGGCCGCCGCTCATGCCCGCGCCGAAGTTCCGGCCGGTTTCGCCCAGCACGACGACCGTGCCGCCGGTCATGTATTCGCAGCCGTGATCGCCCACGCCCTCGACGACGGCAGTACCGCCCGAGTTACGCACCGCGAAGCGCTCACCCGCTCGGCCGGCGGCGAAGAAGCGTCCGCCGGTCGCCCCGTAGAGGCAGGTGTTGCCGGCGATGCTCTGGTCGGCCCAGACAAACTTCACGTCATCCGGCGGGCGCACGACGATCTCGCCGCCGTTCATGCCCTTGCCGACGTAATCGTTGGCCTCGCCGACCAGCTTGAGCCGGACGCTCGTTGCCAGGAAGGCGCCGAAGCTCTGGCCGGCCGAGCCGCGCAGTGTGATGTCGAGGGCCGCGCCTTCGGGCAGTCCCTTGTCGCCGTAGGTGTAGCCGATGTGGCCGGAGACCTTCGTGCCAATGTTTCGGGCGACGTTGGTGATCTTGTAGGCGAGGCGCGCGACGCCCTTGCCCTGCAGCGCGACGCGCGCGTCGGTAAGAATCTTATCGTCGAGCGAGCTGTCGCCGAAACGCTCGTTGCGCTCGCGCGTGTGGATGCGTGTGGACGCGCCGCTCGGGTCCACCTGATACAGCAGCTTGTCGAGTTGGAGGCTGCCGATCTTCGCGCGCTGGTCCTCGGCGAACTCGGTGAGTTCCTTGCGCACGAGCAGGTCGGTGTGGCCGATGAGATCGTCGAGCTTGCGAAAGCCGAGCGAGGCCATGATCTCGCGGACCTCCTGCGCGACGCCGTTGAAGAAGGCGACGAGGTTCTCAGGCTTGCCGCGGAACTTGAGCCGCAGCTCCTCCTTCTGGGTGGCCACGCCGACCGGGCAGGTGTTGAGGTGGCACACGCGGAACATCGCACAGCCGGCCGCGACGAGCGCGCCGGTGCCGAAGTTGAACTCCTCCGCGCCGAGCAGCGCGGCCAGCACGATGTCGCGGCCGGTCTTGAGGCCGCCGTCGGTGCGGAGCACGACACGCGACCGGAGGTCGTTCAACATGAGCGTCTGCTGCGCCTCGGCGAGGCCGAACTCGAAGGGGCCGCCCGTGTTCTTGATCGAGCTGAGCGGCGAGGCGCCCGTGCCGCCGTCGTGCCCGGAGATCAGGATGACGTCCGCGTAAGCCTTCGCGACGCCCGCCGCGACCGTGCCGACGCCGGCACAACCGACGAGCTTCACGCAGACCTTGGCGCGCGGATTGACCTGCTTGAGGTCATAGATGAGCTGCGACAAATCCTCGATGGAGTAGATGTCGTGGTGCGGCGGCGGCGAGATGAGCGGCACACCGGGCACACTGTGCCGTAGGTGCGCGATGAGCGGTGTGACCTTGTGGCCGGGCAGTTGTCCGCCCTCACCGGGCTTGGCCCCCTGCGCCATCTTGATCTCGATTTCCTGCGCGCTCGCGAGATACGCGGGCGTCACGCCAAAGCGGCCGGAGGCGACCTGCTTGATCGCCGAGTTCTTGTCCGTCAGGTAGCGCGCGGGATCTTCGCCGCCCTCGCCTGAGTTGGACTTGCCGCCGATGCTGTTCATCGCGATGGCGAGGCACTCGTGCGCCTCGGGCGACAGGGCACCGAGCGACATGCCCGCCGTGGTGAAACGGCGGCGGATGTCCTCGACCGACTCGACCTCGTCGAGGGGCACGGGCTCATTCCCGGTCTTGAAGGTGAGCAGGTCACGCGGGCTGATCGGCTCGCGCTTGTTCACTGACTCCATGTACTTGATGAACTCCTCGCGCTTCCCGCTCTTGATGAAGCGGTGGAGATTGCCCACGACCTGGGCGTTGTACGCGTGGTATTCGCCCCGGCCACCCTTGGCGACGCGGTAGTTGCCACCCACGTCCAACAGGGCCGCCTCGGGCGCGGCGAAGGCGCCGGCGTGGCGGCGGATCGCATCCAGTGCGATCTCGGCAAAGCCGATGCCACCGACCTGGCTGGTCGTGCCGAAGAAGCTGCGGTCCATCACCTCCGGGCCGATGCCGATGGCCTCGAAGGTCTGCGCGCCGCGATAGCTCGCGATGGTCGAGATGCCCATCTTGGCCATGACCTTGAGCATGCCGCTCTCGATGGCCTTGCGGAAATTGCCGACGGCCGCATCGACACTGATGTCGCCGTACTTCCCACCCTCCACGGCGTCACGGATCGTTCCGATCGCAATGTAGGGATTCACCGCGCTCGCCCCGAAACCGACGAGCGCCGCGAAGTGATGCACGTCCCGGGCCTCGCCGGACTCGCACACGATGGAGCAGCGCAGCCGCTTGCCCGCGCGGATCAGGTGGTGATGCACCGCGCCGATTGCGAGCAGCATGGGGATGGGAACCTTCTGCGCGTCCACGCCCCGGTCGGTAAGGATGAGGATGGACTTGCCGTTGCGCACCGCCGACTCCGCCTGCTGGCAGACGGAAGCGAGGGCCGCATCCAAATCGGATACGCCCACGGCCGCGCTGAAGTGCGTGATGATCGTGGTCGACTGGAAGGCCGGATCGGGAATGCTTTTGAGCGCCGTCACCTCGTGGTCGAAGAGGAACGGCGAGTCGAGCTTCACCTGCTTGGCGTGCTCGGGCGTTTCCTCGAACCACGATTTGCGGGCGCCCAGCGACGTGCCGAGCGACATGACGACCTTCTCGCGAATTGAGTCGATCGGCGGGTTCGTGACCTGTGCGAAGAGCTGCTTGAAATAGTCGTAGAGCAGCCGCGGGCGCTTCGAGAGCACGGCAATCGGCGTGTCGTCGCCCATCGAGCCGACAGGCTCGGCGGCTTGCGTCGCCATGGGCTTGAGCAGGTCCTCGACCTGTTCCAGATCCCAACCGAACGTGATTTGCTGGAGCGTGAGGTCGAGCAGGTTGACCGGCTGATGCGTGGCCGCGAACTGCTTCGCGTGGGCCGCGAGCGGAAAGAGATTCTGCGCCACCCATTCGCCGTAGGGCTGCTGCCCGGCAACAAAGCTCTTCACCGCGTCGTTGTCGAGCAGGGTGCCCTTCTCGGTGTCGATCGCGAGGATCTTGCCGGGTCCGAGCCGGCCCTTGCTCACGACCTTCCGCTCGTCGAGCGCCACAATGCCCACCTCGGAACCCATGACCATGAGGCCGTCCTCGTACAGCTTGTAGCGCGCGGGCCGCAAGCCGTTCCGGTCCAGCGTCGCGCCGATGATGCGGCCATCGGAAAAGACCACAGCAGCGGGGCCGTCCCACGGCTCGTTCAGGCAGGCGTGGAACTGGTAGTAGCCGCGCAGCTTGGCGTCGATCTCGGTCGTGTTCTCCCAGGCCTCGGGCGCGAGCATGGTCACGCTGTGCAGAAGATGGCGGCCGGAGAGGTCGAGCGCTTCAAGTGCATTGTCGAGCGCGGCGGAATCGGAGCCGCCGGGCTGGATGATCGGCGTGAGCGTCTCGATGTCGTCACCCCAGACGGGCGAGGTGAGTTCCTTCTCGCGGGCGCGGGTCCAGTTCTTGTTGCCGAGCAGCGTGTTGATCTCGCCGTTGTGCGCGAGCATCCGGAACGGGTGCGCGAGATGCCACGTCGGGAACGTGTTCGTCGAGTAGCGCTGGTGGAAGATCGCCAGCGCGGAGATGAACAGCGGGTCCTTCAGGTCCGGATAGAACTTCGGCAGCTGGGGCGCGTTGAAGAGGCCCTTGTAAACGATGGTGCGCGCGCTGAAGGACGGGCAGTAGAAGCCCTCCACCTTGTCGGCCGAGGCGGCGCGTTCGGCGTGGTTGCGCGCGAGGAACAGCTTGCGCTCATACTCGTCGGAACTCCACGCGGGGTCCTTGCCGAGCAGGCACTGCATGATTTCCGGCATCGTGTTGCGCGCCTTGTCACCGAGACAGCGCGGGTTGGTCGGCACGGGCCGCCACGCCAGAAAGTGGATGCCATACCGCGCACAGGCCTCCTCGACGAATTGGCGGCACTTGGCAATGAGGTACGGCTTGCCCGCCGGCGCGAAGACGAAGCCGACGGCGATGTCTTCTTTCTCCACGGCCTTCACGCCGAGCTTGTCCGCCTCGCGCTGGAAAAATTCCTTGGGCAGCTGGGTGAGCACGCCCGCGCCGTCGCCGGTCTTGGCGTCGGCGTCGAGGGCGCCCCGGTGCGCCAGCGAGCCGAGGGCCTCGAGGGCGTACTCGACAATGCGGTGCTCACGTCTGCCCGTCGTGTTCGCGATGAAGCCGACGCCGCAGGCGTCGTGCTCAAACTCGGGACGATAGAGCGAACCGGGAACAGATGGGTACGAGCTCATGTTCGGTATTACAATGGCTGGGGATTGGGTTCACCGCCAGCCACGGACCAAAACGTAGGGGCCACGTTTCCGGCAACGCAAGGGAATCTCGGGAACGGATCGGTTTGCGATGCCGGCCAAACGGAGGGCCGCCGGCAAAAAGAAAGCCCCGGCAGACTGCCGGGGCTCTCGTGGAAAACTTTGCGCTTCAGCACGGCCTTACGGCAGCTCTGTCGTACCCATCAGGAAACGGTCGCACTCACGTGCCGCCCCACGGCCCTCGTTGAAGGCCCACACCACGAGGCTCTGGCCACGGCGGCAGTCACCGGCGGCGAAGACCTTCGGGATGCTGGTCAGGTACTTGCCGTGGTCGGCCTTCGCGTTGGAACGCGGGTCGCGCTCCACGCCGAGGGATTCGAGCAGCGGCTGTTCGGGCCCGAGGAAGCCCATGGCGAGCAGAACGAGCTGTGCCGGCACGAGCCGGTCGGTGCCGGGGACATCCACGGGGATGAACTGCCCCTTCTCGTTCTTCTCCCACTTGATCTCCACCAGGTGAACGCCGGAGACATTGCCCTGGTCGTCGCTGAAAAACTTCTTCGCCGTGGTGAGATAGACGCGCGGGTCCGCGCCGTATTTGGCGGCGGCCTCTTCCTGGCCATAGTCCATCTTGTAGGTCTTCGGCCACTCGGGCCACGGATTGTCCTTGGCGCGCGCTTCGGGCGGACGCGGCAGGATCTCGACCTGGATGAGGCTCTTGCAGCCGTGGCGCAGCGAGGTGCCGACGCAGTCGGTGCCCGTGTCGCCACCGCCGATGATGATGACATCCTTGCCCTCGGCCGTGATCGGCGGCGTGGTCTGGTCGAGCAGCGCCTTGGTGTTTGAGTGGAGGAACTCCATGGCGAAATGGATGCCCTTGAAATTGCGGCCCTCAATGGGCAGATCGCGCGGCTTGGTCGCGCCGGTGCAAAGCACGACGGCGTCGAATTCCGCCATCAGCTCCGCCGAGGTGACATCCTTGCCGACCTCACAGTTGCAGCGGAAGGCAACGCCTTCGCGCTCCATCTGCTTGAGGCGGCGCTGCACGACCTTCTCCTTGTCGAGCTTCATGTTGGGGATGCCGTACATGAGCAACCCGCCGGGACGGTCGGCGCGCTCGAAGACAGTGACCCAATGGCCCGCCTTGTTAAGCTGCGCGGCCGCGCTCAGACCGGCCGGACCGGAACCGATGACCGCGACCTTCTTGCCGGTACGCTTCTTCGGCGGCTCCGGCTTGACCCAGCCCTGCTCCCAGCCGTGGTCAATGATCGTGCACTCGATGTTCTTGATCGTGACGGGCGGGGCGTTGATGCCGAGCACGCACGAGCCCTCGCACGGCGCGGGGCAGACCCGACCGGTGAACTCGGGGAAGTTGTTCGTCTTGTGGAGCCGGTCCAGCGCTTCGCGCCAGAGGCCGCGATAGAGGAGGTCGTTCCACTCGGGGATCAGGTTGTTGATCGGGCAGCCGCTCGCCATGCCGCTGACCAGCGTGCCGCTATGGCAGAACGGGATGCCGCAATCCATGCACCGCGCACCCTGCTGGCGGAGCTTGGCCTCGTCCATGTGCTCATGGAACTCGTTCCAGTCGCGGATGCGGTTTTGTGCGCTGCGGTCGAGCGGCAGTTCGCGGACGAATTCTAGGAAGCCAGTGGGTTTGCCCATTTATCAGTCTCGTTCGGGGTCGGGATTGTCTGTTCAGCGCCCGGCGTTCAGCCGCCGCCGACGCGCGCGGCGTCCTTGGAGTTCGCCTGGAACGCGGCGTTGAGCGCGTCGTCGCCGGTGAGGCCGTCGGCGGTCGCCTTCTTGATGGCCTGCAGCACGCGCTTGTAATCCTTGGGCATCACCTTCACGAACTTCGGCAGGAACCTGTCCCACGCGGCGAGGATCTTCGACGCGTGCGTGCTCTTCGTGTTGATGGCGTGCTCCTCGATGGTCGCCTTCAGGTCGGCGGCGTCCTCGGCGTCGAGCTTCTCGACCGCGACCATCTGCAGGTTGCAGCGCGTCGCAAAATCGCCCTTCTCGTCGAGGATGTAGGCCACGCCGCCGGACATGCCGGCCGCGAAGTTGCGCCCGGTGGGCCCGAGCACCACGACCTTGCCGCCCGTCATGTATTCGCAGCCGTGGTCGCCGATGGCCTCCACGACGGCGGTGACACCGGAATTGCGGACCGCGAAGCGTTCGCCGGCCATGCCACGGATGTAAACCTCGCCGGCCGTCGCGCCATAGAGCGCCACGTTGCCGGTGATCATGTTCTTCTCCGGGGCGAAGGTGGCCGCCGGCGACGGATAGAGGATGATCTTTCCGCCCGAAAGGCCCTTGCCAAGATAGTCGTTCGCATCGCCCTCGAGCAGGAACGTCATGCCCGGGGGCATGAACGCGCCGAAGCTCTGGCCGGCGCTGCCGGTGAAGGTGAGCTGGATGGTGTCCTCGGGCAGACCCTCGACGCCGTGGCGCCGCGTGAGTTCGCTGCCGGTGATGGTGCCGACGACGCGGTTCACGTTCCGCACCTTCACATTGGCACGGACCTTTTCCTTCCGTTCCAGCGCCGGCTTGCAGAGCTCGAGCAAACGGGTCACGTCGAGTGACCGGTCGATGCCGTGGTCCTGTGTCATCTGGCAGTAGCGACCGACTTCCGGCCCGGCCTCGGGCTGGTAGAGGATCTTGCTGAAATCCACGCCCTTGGCCTTCCAGTGGTCGACGGCCTTGCGCGGCTCCAGGCGGTCGGTGCGGCCTACCATCTCATTGATGGTGCGGAAACCGAGCTGGGCCATGAGTTCGCGGACTTCCTGGGCGACGAACTTCATGAAGTTCACCGCATGCGCGGGATCGCCGGTGAACCGCTTGCGCAGCTCGGGATCCTGGGTGGCGACACCCACCGGGCAGGTGTTCAGATGGCAGACGCGCATCATGATGCAGCCGAGCGCGACGAGCGGCGCGGTCGCAAAGCCGAACTCCTCGGCGCCGAGCATCGCGGCGATGATGACGTCGCGGCCGGTCTTCAGCTGGCCGTCCGTCTCCACCACGATCCGGGAGCGAAGATTGTTCAGCACGAGCGTCTGGTGGGTCTCGGCGAGGCCGAGTTCCCACGGGATGCCCGCGTGCTTGATGGAGGTCTGCGGCGAAGCGCCGGTGCCGCCGTCGAAGCCGGAGATCAGCACGACATCCGCATGCGCCTTGGCAACGCCGGCCGCGATGGTGCCCACGCCGACCTCGGACACGAGCTTGACGCTGATGCGTGCATGGACGTTCGCGTTCTTGAGGTCGTGGATCAGCTCCGCGAGATCCTCGATCGAGTAGATGTCGTGGTGCGGCGGCGGCGAGATGAGGCCGACGCCCGGCGTCGAATGCCGGACCTTCGCCACCCAGGGATAGACCTTCGAGCCGGGCAGCTGGCCGCCCTCACCGGGCTTCGCCCCCTGCGCCATCTTGATCTGCAACTCCTTCGCGTTGACGAGGTAGAGGCTCGTCACACCGAAGCGGCCGCTCGCGACCTGCTTGATGGCCGAGTTCTTGGAATCGCCGTTCGCCTCCAGAATGTAGCGCGCGGAATCTTCGCCGCCCTCGCCGGTGTTCGACTTGCCGCCGATGCGGTTCATCGCGATGGCGAGCGCCTCGTGCGCCTCCTTCGAGATGGAGCCGTAGCTCATCGCGCCGGTCTTGAAGCGCTTGACGATGTCGTCGATGGACTCGACCTCCTCGATCGGGATCGGGGTGGCCGCCTTGAAATCCAGCAGGCCGCGCAGGGTCGCCCACTGCTTGAACTGCTCGTTCACGAGCTTCGAGTACTCCTGGAAGGTCTTGTAGTCGGCGTTGCGAACGGCCTTCTGGAGCTTGTGAACGGTCTCCGGATTGAAGAGGTGATACTCGCCCTCCTTCCGCCACTGGTACTGGCCACCCACGTCGAGCGTGTGACCATTGACCTGGCGGTCGGGGAAGGCGTGGCGGTGACGGATCTCAACTTCCTTCGCGATCTCCTCAAGACCGATGCCCTCGACGCGCGTCGCGGTCCAGGTGAAATACTTGTCCACCACCTGCTCGTTGAGGCCGATGGCCTCAAAAATCTGCGCGCCGCGATACGACTGGATCGTCGAGATGCCCATCTTGGAGGCGACCTTGATGACGCCCTTGACGGCGGCCTTCGCGAAATTCTTGCAGGCGGTCTTGTGGTCCACGCCGACCAGCAGGCCCTGGCGGATCATGTCGTCCAGCGTCTCGAAGGCGAGATACGGGTTGATCGCGCCGCAGCCATAGCCGATGAGCAGCGAGAAGTGATGCACTTCGCGCGGCTCTCCCGACTCGAGCACGAGCCCGACGCGCGTGCGTGTGCCCTCTCGGATGAGGTGGTGATGCAGGCCCGAGACCGCCAGCAGCGCGGGAATGGCGGCATTCTTCGCATCCACGCCGCGGTCGGAGAGGATGATGATGTTGATGCCTTCGGTGATGGCCTTGCTGGCCTTCTTGAAGACATCGTTCAGCGCCTTTTCGAGCCCCTTGGCGCCCTTTTCCACCTTGTAGAGGATGGACAGCGTGACCGACTTGTAGCCGGGCTGATCGAGGTGCTTGAGCTTGGCAAACTCCTCGTTCGTCAGGATCGGCGACTTCAGCTCGATGAGGTGGCAGCTCTCGGGAACCGGATTCAGCAGATTCTTCTCGGAACCGATCGTCGTTTCCGCGCTGGTCACAATTTCCTCGCGGATGCAGTCGATCGGCGGGTTGGTGACCTGCGCGAAGAGCTGCTGGAAATAATTGTAGAGCGACTGCGGCTGGTCGGAGAGGACGGCCAGCGGCGTGTCCGTGCCCATCGAGCCGACGGCCTCGATGCCATCACGCGCCATCGGCACCATCAGGAGGCGCAGGTCTTCAAAGGAATAGCCGAACGCCTTCTGGCGCTGCAGCACCGTGCCGTGGCTCGGCTCCGGGAGCTTGCCGGGGTCGGGCAGCGAGGCCAGCTCGATCATGTGCTGATTGAGCCATTGGCGATACGGCTGCTCGCTGGCAATCTGGTCCTTGATCTCCTCGTCGGCCACGATCCGGCCGAGCCCGGTGTCGATGTAGAACATGCGACCCGGCTGGAGGCGGCCCTTTTCCAGGATGTTTTCCGGGGCGATGTCGAGCACGCCGACCTCGGACGCCATGATGACGTGGTCATCCTTGGTGACGTAATAACGCGAGGGGCGGAGGCCGTTGCGGTCCAGCGAAGCGCCAATTCGGACGCCGTCGGTGAAGGCGATGCAGGCCGGGCCGTCCCACGGCTCCATCAGGCACGAGTGGTACTCGTAAAACGCCTTCTTCTCGTCGCTCATGGACTCATGGTTGGTCCACGGCTCGGGAATCATCATCATCATCGCGTGCGGCAGCGAACGGCCGGCGAGGACGAGGAGTTCGAGCACGTTGTCGAACATCGCCGAGTCGCTGCCGTTCGGGTCCACGATGGGCAGGATCTTCTGGATGTCGTCGCCGAACGCGTCGGATTCGAACAGCGACTCGCGGGCGTGCATCCAGTTGATGTTGCCGCGGAGCGTATTGATCTCGCCGTTGTGAGCGATGTAGCGGTAGGGGTGCGAGCGACCCCAGCTCGGGAAGGTGTTCGTGCTGAAACGCGAATGCACCAGCGCCAGCGCCGTCTTCATGCGCGGGTCGCGGAGGTCGGGGAAGTACTTGCCCACCTGCTCGGTGAGCAGCATGCCCTTGTAGATCAGCGTGCGGCAGGAAAGGCTGCACACGTACCAGTACGCCGCGCCATCCATGGTGGAGCAGCGGATCTCGGTGAACGAGCGCTTGCGGATGACGTAGAGCTTGCGTTCAAACGCGAGATAGCTGGTCACATCGGCACCGCGTCCAATGAAGACCTGGCAAACATCGGGCTCCGAGGCCTTCGCGGTCTCGCCCAGCGAGCTGTTATCCGTGGGCACCGAACGCCAGCCGAGGAATTCCTGGCCTTCCGAGTTGATGATCTTCTCGAAAGCCTGCTGGATCTTGCGGCGTTGCCGCGCGTCCGGGGGCAGATAGATCATGCCGATCCCGTACTGGCCGGCCTCCGGCAGCTTGATCACGGAGCCGTTGGTCACCTCCACGAAAAACTCGTGCGGCATCTGGATGAGGATGCCGGCGCCATCGCCGGTGTTCACCTCGGAGCCGCAGGCGCCACGATGATCCAGATTGTTCAGTATCTGTAGCCCCTGCTCGACGAGCGCATGGGATTTGAGCCCCTTGATGTTGGCCACAAAACCAACGCCGCAGGCGTCATGCTCAAAATCCGGGCGATAAAGCGAGTTCGGGACGGACGGATACGAATTCATTGTTCTAGGCGATCTGACCGCGCAGCCCGCCGCCGCGCGCAAGACAGGGAAGCGTAAAGGCCGCGTTTCCGGCAAGGCAACGGGTTTTTGGGCTCGGAGCGGAAAACCTTTAGATTTTGCCCTCCTGAACCTCGCAACGGGCCTCCGCGCACGAATTTCTCCGGCGATGGAAACAAAAAAGCCGCTGCGAGCAGCGGCTTGTTCAAAAGAGTGTCCGGCAGCTCAGGCCGCCTTGCGGGACCGGCGGTACCAGAGGCCGCCCACGGCCAACCCCATGAAACCGGCGGCGGCGTAGGTCGAGGTTTCCGGCACACCCACGAAGAGCTGGGTATTGGCGATGTACAGTGGGTCAGCCCCTTCGATCGGAAAAGCGGTCGCTATCGAAAGCGTGTCTCCGTCGGCCTTGAGGAAACCGAAAAAAGTGGGGGCCGCCGCCACATCGGCAACCAAGGAGGTCCCATCGCTCAGATCGAACTGTATCTGTCCCGGCACCAATTTGCCATCTGCATCGGTAATCTCGAAGTAACCACCAATCGCCCGGACGTTGCCCGAGGTGATTGTGTAGTTGAGTGCAAAACCGTCTACGGCCGTGGAAAGGGTGTTGACAGAGCCAGCATCTTGAATGCCGACCACATCCGAGTTAGGAGGATTTGCGGTGGGGATGGTAGGCGCGTTGACCGTGTACGCGAAGGTCGATGAAATATCGTGGAAATCGAACGAGGGCGCAGAGGTGCCCGCGATGCCGCTGAAATTTTCCGCGTAATAACCATCGCCAATCACGCCCAAAAAGGCGGAGGAGTCCGTAAAAACCTGAGATTGGCCAAATGCCGCCAGCGGCAGCAGGGCGACTCCGGCGAAGGCGATACGAGCGCTGAAATTTTTCATGGTCATCACGGTACTTCTAATTTGGTCGGACTCTCATCCTGTCGGACAGATGCGTCAATGAATTTAGGCCTGACCTGCCCTCATGGTGGATCAGGAGGTTTCCTAGTGCCAAAAATCGTCCGCTGTGATGTTTTGGCCTTACTTTAGGGCGAACCATTTCGGGCGGGGGAACGTTATACTCTCGGAAGATTCATGATCTGGCCTCTTACGCTCACCGACGAGCAGGCGATGTGGCGGGTGCAGCAAACCGACGACCATGCCGCCTTTGCGCGCCTGGTCGAGCGGTGGGAAGCACCCATCCAGCGACTGTGCGCCCGCATGACCGGTGACCTGCACCGGGCGGAGGATCTTGCCCAGGAGGCCTTTGCGCGGGTTTTTGCCAAACGCCACGCCTACGAGCCGGGCGGCAAGTTCTCCACCTGGCTCTGGCGCATCGCCCTGAATCTCTGCCGCGACGAACTCCGCCGCCGGCAGCGACATCCGGAGCTGTCGCTGGAAACCGGCGGCGATACCGACGAGACGTCGCACCCGCATGAAATCTCCGACTCCACCCCCTCGCCCGCCGAAGCCGTGGAAGCGCTGGAACAGGCGGAAATTGTCCGGCGGGCCCTGCTCCGGCTGCCGGAGCACTACCGTACCGTCGTCGTCCTGCGGCACTACGAGGGGCTGAAGTTCAATGAAATCGCCGAAGTGCTCGGCATTCCGGACGGGACGGTAAAGTCCCGCATGAGCGAGGGACTGGCCCGCCTCGCCTGCCTGTTGCGGGAATGCCGGACGCGCAATGACCGATGACCATGAACCCGACTCCACAGGGCGCTCCCCCATCCCCCACCTTTTTCCGCTTATGAAACATCCCTCCGCTGAAGCCTGGATGAGCCACCTCTACGGCGAATTGCCCTCGGCCGAGCATGCCGAATGCACGGCCCATCTGGCGACCTGCGCCGAGTGTCAGCAAATGGTGGCTTCCTGGCGGGCCACCATGGCCGACCTCGACACCGACCAGGCGACGCTCGTGCTGCCCCCGCGGACCTCCCGTACGGGTGCCCGCTGGCAACCGGCACTGCGCTGGGCGCTCGCCGCCTCGGTGGCGCTGAGCGCAGGTTTTCTCGCCGGCCGGCTTTCCGGTCCGAACCGCGACGAAATCCGCAAGGAGGTCGCCGCCGCCCGGCAGCAGCTTTCCAACGAGCTGCGTGCCCGCTATCAGGCCGACCTGAAGACGCTGGCGGACACCACGCTGGCCAGCAGCACGGCCGAAACGAAGCGCTTCATCGAGGAATACACCCACCAGATCAACACCGTGCGCAATGACGAGCGCCGCGACTTCCTCAAGACCATGCAGACCTACGAGGATCGCCACGTGATGGATTACGCCGAGCTGCGCCTGGCGCTCGGCCAGCTGGCCCAGCGCACCGGGAACGGGTTTCGCCAGACGGAATCCCAGCTGAACCAGCTGGCCGGTTCCCTGCCCCCGGAATATCCCGGCAGCAAAGTCAATACTGACCGCCCGGCCTTCAACGAAAGGAACCCATGAACGCGCCCTTCATCCGCCGCGCCGCCATCCTGCTGGCTCTCGCCGTCATCGCCGCCCCGCTTTGCGCGGACAAACTGGCCCCACCGGCGGACGCTCCCGCACCGCCGGAAACGCTCAAGGCAGACCCGGCCGCGATCAGCGCCTCGGAAGTGGAGTCCGGCATCCGTACCAGTTTGGAACAGGTCAAGGCCGAAGCCGTCCGGGCGGCCCACGAGGCCCATGCCCGATGGGGCAGCCTGCGGGTCGGCTTCAACGGGGCCAGCACCACCCGCACCCTGGTCCTGCCGGCCGCCGACATTTCGGCGGAGCAGCTGGGGCAGGTTCGCGAGGAACTGGCGATCATGTTCCGCCTGCTGGCCAAGGCCGCCGATCCCGACAGCGGCAAGCGCGGCGGCTTCCGGATCAACTTGGGCGACATCGACTTCGGCCAGACGACGGATCTGGATGCCATGTACCTGGACGGCTACGGGGCCGTGTTTCTGCTGGAGGTGGATTATCCGCTGGTCGAACCGGCGAAAGTCACTGAGAAGAAAGCGGATACGAAGCCCGACAAGGACTCCGCCTGGGAAAAGGCCCGTCGCGAAATCAATGGCACCGACCACGACAGCGATCTGGACGACGGTGGCGACGACGCGCAATCCGAACCCGCCGGAGTCCCTTATGATGCCGAAAAAGTGGCCACCCTACGCAAGCGCCTCCTCGAGGTTTTCCGGCACGCCACGAACCTGAAGTCGGTGAAGCCCAACGAGGACATCGTCCTGCGTGTTTCGGGCCGCAGCGTACGCCCACCCCACATGGCCCAGCTGCCGGTTTACGTCACCAATCCCACCATGAGCAAACGCTACGGGGTCCACACCATCGCCACCACCTCGCCGAGTGAGCCCATCCTCTCGACCCTCACGCTGCGGGCCAAAAAGTCCGTCGTGGACGCCTTTGCCGCCGACCACTTGAGCGACGAGGAGTTTGCGAAGAAGGTCACCGTGAACCAGCGGGACGATTCCGGCCCCGCAAAGTGAACCGCGGGTGATGGCCCAGTTCAGGGGTGCATGCCCAATCCGGGCAGGGATGACGCTCTGCGGCGTCCCCATCGCCGAGCGGAGCCTCAGGCGGCGGAACGAAAACCCAAATTATCCGCCTGGCATCGGGAGCGGAACGCGGCGGGTTTTTGTTTTGCGCCCCGACGGGGGCGTGCTTGGCTCTCAGCCATGAAACTCTCCGAACTTCATGTCGGCATGGCGGTCATCCACCCCGCCTACGGGTCCGGCGTGGTCAAGTCCATCACCGAACATGCCGCCGAAGTGCTTTTCATCGACGGCCGCAAGCCGGTGGAACCGGAATCCGGCGGCCTCATGCCGGCCGAACCGCAGGCCACCGTCACCGCCCTCAGCGTACCGCTCGCACAGTTCATCACGCAGACCGTCGAAGCCCTTGCCGACCGCCTCGGTCTGGAAAAACCGGACGTCCACGTGAAGGAGCTCGCCCCGAAATGGCGGGGCGGCAAACTGGTGATCCACCCCCATGACCCGGCGCTCGCGACCAAGGAGATCGAGCTGGAGATCTTCTTCCACAAGATCGTGATGGTCCGGAACAACCTCCGGGTGCTGGAGCAGAAGATCAACGCCAGCGAGGCCCTCACCAGCGCGGAGAAATTCGACTGGCAGCAATACCTCACCCGCAGCTACGGCTCGCTCACCACCTTCAACCTGCTCTTCAAGGAGAAGGAAGACCAGTTCTGAGGCGGGACAGGTCTTATCCTGCTCATGCTCTTGCTCTTGCTCCCAGGACAAGAAAACTGACTGAAGGGAGTAAGAGCATGAGCAAGACCAGGAATTGCGAATTATGCGAATCATTGGCGGACAGGCGGCAGGCCGGCTTGTGAAGGTCCCCGAAGGGCTGGGCGTCCGGCCCATGCCCGACAAGGTCAAGCTCGCGGTCTTCAACTCGCTGGGCGATTTCGTCGCCGGCGCGAGGGTGCTGGACCTGTTTTCCGGCACCGGTGCGCTGGGGCATGAATGCCTCAGCCGAGGGGGGGTGCTGCTCCACAGTGTCGAGAAATCGGAGAAGCACGCGCGGTTCTACCGCCGCAACCTGGTGGCGGCCGGTTTGCCGGAGCACGCGGTGGAACTGCGGGTGAACGATGTTTTTAGCGCGGTGCCGGCACTGGCGACGGCGGGCCGGCAGTTTGACCTCGTGATCGCCGATCCGCCCTACGGCGAGAAAAACGTCGGCCGCCGTTCCACTTCGCTGGCCCAGCGGCTGCTGGACGAACCGAATCTGCCGCGCGTGCTCGCCCCCGGTGGCCTGTTCATCCTCGGCCATACCAAGCGCGACACCCTGGAAGTTCCGGCCTTCTGGAAGGAGCACCGGCAGCTCAAACATGGCGACACCGTGATCCGGTTTTTTAAGCCGGGGACCCCGACGACAGTGTCCGGATCCCCTTCTTAATCTTACTCATAATCCTAATCTTAATCACTTTGCCCTCGCGATTAAGATTATGAGTAAGATGAAGATGAAGAACCGGATACTCCCCGCCTCTACGGCACCCGCGTGACATCGATCCGCTGCAAATCCGCCACACCCAGCTCGATCAGCTCCGCGTTGCTGTAGAGATCGGTCTTCATCTTCTTCTCCCCCTCGACCTTCGCAGCCTCACGCGCCCGCTCCACGTCCGCCAACGCGAGCACGTCGAGCGCAACCGGATCCTTGCTGAAGCGCAGCTCGTTGAGCGGGATGGTGTAGTGCAGCAGCGTCAGCTCCTCGCCGCGATACTGGCAGACAAGCGCATCGCTGACGGCGAGCACCAGACGTGGTATGACGTCATCCAGCGCGCAGATGTCGGGCACCGACTCGGCCATCCGCGCGGGGTCATTGGCGAAGCGGATCGTGTTGTCCACACTCGCCCAGGCCAGGCCGGCCAGATGGCCGTTCACGGCGGTAACGTTGTGGCTGAGCACCGGCGCCACCGTGATGATCTTGGTGAGATCATGCGTGAGCAGCCGGGTGACGTAGGATTTGCGCCCCGAATGGTCCTCTTCCTTGCGACCGAACTCCAGATCGCCCGCCACCAGCCGGCCGATCAGCGGCGAATCGTAGAACTTCGATTCGTCCCAGCCGGCATCCTCACTGGCCACGCAGCGCACCCCGAGCCGCTTGGCCAGCTGGGTCCAGCCGCCGGCACGGAGATCCAGCGACCGCTTGTCCCAGATCACGATCTGGTTCGCGGGATGGCCGGCGGCAATCAGGCTCTCGATCAGCGCCTGCACGGTCGCCGGACGCGTGCCGCTGACCGCTCCGGGGGCGGCGGTCACCTTGAAGCCCACCGTATCCTTGGCGGTGATCAGGCTATGCCAGGCCGCGGTGGTGTCCGGCTTGCTTGCGAAGGCGATCAGCCCCTTGTCCACCATGCGCCGCACGACCTGGGTGTCGGGCACAAACGCCGTCGTGGCTGCGGCGTCATGCACGACCACAACTCGCGCGTGCGGGGCGTTGGTGACGCCAGCCGGCACTGCCGACGGTTCGGCGGCAGCCGTCGCCACCGTTGCGAACAGCCGCAGGGCGGCCGCACAGGCTATGATGGATCGGACCCGGTTCATCGATGCCCCGAGAATACCGGAGCCGGGGAAAGGACGCAAAGGGTTGCCGCAACGTTCAAGCCGACTGCGCCGCCGGATCGGCAAATTCGGGGGAATAAATTGTCTTGTCCTCCCCGCCATGGATAGAAAGCTCGGCACTCACTGGCGCCGGTCCGGGTCAATTGACGGGCTTCCGGCCCATAATGGGGTACAAATCTGATTCACCAATGACTTCGGCATGACCGTGCCAGCCACCACCACCAGCCAGCCTGCCGCCGCTGCGGATTCTGGCTCAAAACCGCCCGATCCTGGTGCGGGCCTGTGGATCATCTTCACGCCCGAAGGACGTTATGCCGATTACCATGCCGCGAAACCCGGCCTGCTGGTGCAACCCCCGGAAGGCCTGCTGGGGCGGCATTATCGCGAGGTGCTGCCACCCTTGGTGGCCGAAAAGCTCTCGGTGGCCTGGGAAAAGCTGAAAGCAACCGGCCTGCCGCAGGCCACCCAATACGAGCTGCCGGTGGTGGATGGCCGTCGCGAATTCGTGGCCGAACTCAGCCAGGGAGCCAGCGGCCAGGTGCTTGCCCTCCTGCGGGACGTCACGCGCGAATATGACACGCACGAGGAAATGCGGGTGATTTCGGACCGGCTCCGCGTGATTTCCGAGGCGGCCGGCCTCGGCTCCTGGGAATGGTCGGCCACCACCGGACGGCATTGGCGGGATGCACGCCTGCTCGAGATCTACGGCGTCACCATCATGGGGCCGGACCAGCAGGCCTGGGCCTCGCTCATCCACCCCGAGGACCGGGAAGAGACCCTTCGCCGGGCGGAAGTGGCCACCGCCGACCCGATCTGCCCCGGCTACATGCACCAGTACCGGATCGTGCGGCCGGATGGCAGTGTCCGCTGGCTGCGCTCGCAGGTGGCCTTTCAGCGGGACCCCCACGGGCACGCCCTCGGTGCGGTGGGCGTTGACTCCGATGTCACGGAGGAAAAGGAGCGGGCCGAACGCTTCCGTGTGCTGTCCGACCGGTTGCTGCTGGCGGCGCAGGCCGCCGATTTTGGCGTGTGGGACTGGGACATCCGGGCTTCCCGGCTGATCTGGGATGACCGCATGTGCGCCCTGTACCAGATCACCAAGGGCGATCCGGCGCTCTACCCCGACCTGTGGCGGAACCGGGTGCATCCGGAAGACCTTTCACGCGTGCAGGCGGAGGTGCAGGCGGCCCTGGCCCAAGGCTACCGCTTGGACACCCATTTTCGCATCGCCTGGCCGGATGGCACCATCCGTTTCATCAAGGATGATGCGCTGATCCAGCGGGACGCCGCCGGCAATGCCATCCGGCTCATCGGCATCAACCGTGATGTGACCGCCGACCGGCTGCGGGAGGCCGAGATGCGTCAGGCCCGGGAGGCGGCCGAAGCCGCCAGCCTGGCCAAAAGCTCCTTTCTCGCGGCGATCAGCCACGAACTGCGCACCCCGCTGAACGGCATCCTTGGATTTGCGTCGCTGCTGGCCGACACGCCCCTGCAGCCGGAGCAGAACGAGTTCGTCGGCTACATCAGCCACTCCAGCGAGATCCTGCTGGCGATGATCAACGACCTGCTCGACATCTCGCGCATCGAGGCTGGCCGGCTCTCGCTCAGCCCCCGGGCGTTTTCCCTGCGGGAGGTGACGGAGGATGCCGTGCGGCGGCTGGGCCAGCGGGCCACCGAGAAATCATTGAAGATCTCCACCCGCTGGCATGCGGGGTTGCCCGTCCATATCGTCAACGACCCCGAGCGGGTGCGACAGGTCATCACCAACCTCGTGAGCAACGCCATCAAGTTCAGCACCCAGGGCACGGTGACGGTCGAGGCGGCACCGGATGAACCGGGATTTGCCCGCGTGTCGGTCACCGACACCGGCATCGGCATCGCCCCGGACAAGCAGCCGCTGCTGTTCCAGAAATTCGTCCAGGGGGAATCCTCGACCACCCGGCGCTTTGGCGGGGCGGGACTGGGGCTGGCCATCAGCCGGCAGCTCGTCGAGCTGATGGGCGGCCGGATCGGTTTCACCAGCGAACCGGGAAAGGGTTCGACCTTCTGGTTCACCCTGCCCTGTTCCCCGGCGGAAACGGCCCGCGTTCCTTGACGTGTCACCGCCCCGCGTTTAACACCCGCCCATGTTGCGATTCGTTTCCCTGCGCGCCGTTGCGCTGGCGGTCCTTGTGCTGGCGGCCGGCTGCCAGCCGCACGGACCGGATGCCCTGCGCCGCGGCGACGAGCTGCTGCGCGCCGGCAAGGTCGCCGAGGCCGTGCCCCTGCTCGAGCGTGCCGCCACGGATCTGCCCGACGATCCGCGGGCGTGGAATTTCCTCGGCCTCGCCTACCACGACGCCAACCGCCCGGGCGAGGCGCTGAAGGCCTACCTGCGCGCCCTGCGCGCGGACCGCAACTACTTCGACGTCCACTACAATCTCGGCGCGCTCCATTCCGAGCAGGGCAACTGGACCGAGGCCGAGCGCTCGCTGCGCACCTTTCTGGCCCCCGACGCCAACCGCAACCACGCCGCGGCCTGGGCGCTGCTCGGGGATGCCCAGCTCAGGCTCCGCAAGCTGGACGACGCGGAACACAGCCTCTCCTTCGCCGCCAAGCTGGCCCCGAACAACGCCGACGTATGGATCAGCCTCGGGCTGGTTTACGCCGGTAAACGGCGCTGGCCCGCCGCCCGGCAGGATTTCGCCTACGCCATCCGGCTGGACCAGCGCAACCCGGCCGCCCGCCTGAATCTGGCGGTCGCCACCCAGCAGGCCGGCGACCGGCGCGCGGCGCTGCCGCTGTACCGCGACTATCTGGCCTTGGTGCCGGACGCCGCCAACGCCGAGGAGATTCGCAACCTGATCCGGCAGCTGGATGCCCAGGTGAACGGCGCCGCCGCCGCCGCGGCGCTGACCAACACCGTGGCTGCCGCCCGGCCGGTCACGAATCCGCCACCGGCCACCGTGGCCAAGGCCCCGGCCACCAACAACACCGCCACCGCCAGGGTGGTGCCGCCTGCGACGAAGGGAGTCGCTGATACGCACCCAGCCCCGCAAAAGCACAACGATCTGGCACCGGCCAATCCTGCCGCTCCCAAACCCACGGCTCCCGTCAAACCGGAGGCATCCAAGTCGGCAGGGGCGGAAACCACCCCGTCGGCAGCCACGGAAGTCGTGCGGGTAAATGACGGCCCAACCCTGCGCGCCGCCCGGGATGTCACGGCGCCCACGGCGGTTGCGGCCCCGTCGCCCGCCACGACCCCTCCACCGACGACCACGCCCGCCGATGCAGCCGCAGCCGCCGTCACGCCTGCCGCCGGGGAGCCAGTGGTCGCGAACCAACCCGCCCGCGCCGCCCGCCCGGAACCGGCGAAGCACAAGACCATCTGGCAACGGGCGAACCCGGTGAACTGGTTCCGCGACGGTTCCCCTCCGCCCCCGCGCGCCGGAGCCGCCCTGGCCACGCTGCCTTTGCCGGACAGTTCCCCGGCCCCCCAGCCGGCGGTGCCCGCCCCGGCGCCCAAGCCGAAGCCCGTGAAACCCGCCGCGGCCCGCTATGCGAGCCGGTCGCCGGCTGATCTGTCCCCCGGCAACCGCACCGAAGCGGACGTCCAGTTCGCCGCCGCCGTGGCCGCCCACGACCGTCGTGATCTGCCCAACGCCATCGCCCTGTACCAGCGCGCGGTGGAGCTGGATCCGGGCTATTTCTCCGCCTACTACAACATGGGCCTGGCCGCGCTGGATGCGGGCGACGTGTCCCGGGCCCTGTTCGCCGGCGAATGTGCCACGCGCCTGAACCCGCGCTCCACCACGGCCCTGCGCCTGTTCGCTTCGGCCCTGCAACGGGGAAATTATCCGGCGGATGCGGCCGAGCAGCTGGAGCGGGTGGTGGCGGCGGAACCGGCGGACGCGAGCGCACACCTCGCGCTGGGCGGCCTCTACGCGCGCTCACTGGGCGAGCCCGAAAAGGCGCGCCCGCATTACGAACGCGTGCTGGCGCTCGACCCGCAGAATTCCCAGGCCGGCGCGATCCGGGTCTGGCTGGCGGAAAACCCCTGACCAATCAGGGACTGACCGTCACGCGGAAGAAATAGGGCAGCAGCGGATCAAGCGCCGGCAGCGTGGCTTCCAGCGGCGTGCCATCACTCCGGGTCGGGTCGGTGAGCGGCTGCCAGGAAGTCAGGTTGGTGCTCACTTCGAGCCGGTAAGTGCGCCCCGCGACAGTGGGCCAGGTAAAATGCACCGTGCCATTGGGCAGCACGGCTGGCAGGGACAGCTTCAGCACACTCGTGGCATTGCCGGGATCGGTCCCCGCCTGCCATTCGGCAAAGTCGCTCGCCCCGTCGCCATCCGTGTCACCCAGGCCCGTGTAACCCACCTTGACGCCTCCAAAAAACTGCTGCTCCCACAGGTCGCTGATGCCGTTGTGATTCGCATCGGGGAACGTGTAAACGCCGATGAAAACCAGATCGTTGGTGGTGTCGCCGAGGGTGTTCGTCTGGGCGGGCGGCGTCACGTAGTAGGGCACCGGCTGCCAGGTGATGACGTACCGTCCGGCGGGCGCGTTGGTGCGGAAGACCAGGCCGCCGCCGGCAATGACGGAGTTGGTCGGGCCGGCAAGCGTGAAGGAGGCTTCCGCAAGGTTGTTGGAAACCACCAGCACCGTGCTGGCCACGGTGTGCAGGGTCACGCTGAAGTCATCCAACAGCCAGCCCGGACGCATCACTGAATTGAAACTGAAGAGCTGGTAATTGAAGCGCAGGCGCACGACGTGCCCGACATAGCGGGAAAGATCCACCTCGGCCTCCTCCCAGCCGTCGGAAACGTCCGCCGGCACGGTGTAAAGGTCATTCCAGGTGCCCCCGTTGTCGGTCGTGAGGGCGACCTGACCGGCCTCGACAAGCATGTCGCCAAAACCGTCATCCGTACCCCCGGTCGTGTTCCCTGAAAAATCATAGTTCTGCCAGAAACGCAGGGTGGCCTGGTTGCCGCCGATGAGGGTGATCGCGGGTGAAATCAGGTCGGTGTCGGAAAAATCCAGCGAATCGCCGTTGAGGTTGGTGGCCCAGCAATTGGTCGGGCTGTGGGCATTGATGCCCAGGGCCGCCGCCGGCACGCCGAACTGCCAGACGCTGCCGCTGACATCGCCCCCCGAATCCCCGCCATCGCCGACATTGGAAAATCCGTCGGTCGAGCTGTTGTCGTACACGACCCAGCCCGCGACGCCGCCTTCCAGCTGGTCGGTCCAGGGCGGGGAGAGCGGCTTGAGTGTCCGGAAAGTGTAGAGGTGGCCCTGGTTGTTGTCCGTCGTCACGTTGCCGGCGGCATCGCGGCTCACCACCTGGAAATAGTACTGCTTGTCCGGCAGGAGCCCGTCGAGCTGCACGGAATGGTCGGTGGCCGACCCGGCGACGTAGGCGCTGCGGGTGAGGAAGGAATCATCGCCGCCGGATTCACCATAACGCACGAGCGCGTCGGTGAACTTGTCGGTGGTCCAGGTGACCACCGCCTCATTGTAGGAGGGCTCCGTCGCCACGCCGGCGATGGTCGCCGCCATCGTATCCACCGACGCGCTCGTGGTGGTCTCGGTGCCGCCCGAATCAACATAGGCCGCAGACAGGGTATCGCCGTTGCTGGCGGGCAGGCGTGGCGGCCCGGGGAGTCCGGGTGCGCCCTGGGAAGGGGGCGCTCCCGGCGTCGCCGGAGCATTGGGTACCACGACGAACTGGCCGCGGAACCGGCCTTTCTGCGTGGTTTCAAACAGCGTGAGCGGCTGGGTCGCCGCCGTCGCGGTGGATCCCAGCTTCACCGTGACCTGGCCCAGGCCGGCGCGCTTCGCATCCGTCACCTCCACAATCACCGAGGCAGGCACCGTGTAGGCCGAACGGTCAAAGGCCAGGCTGGAACCATCGACCAGCTCCGGCGCCAGAAAACGGATGGCATCCGCCAGCAGCGTGGCGCGGTTGTTGGGGGCATCTCCCGCATCGGGCACCGCCTCGAAGGCATAGGAATTGAAGACCACGCGGCCCACCGCGTCCTGGCCGGTCTTCGGATAGCGCACCCCCACAACCAGACCGCTTTCCTGAAAAAAGATGGGAGCGGCATTGGTGCCGGCCACGAGCGAGTCCGGAACGTCGGGCCAGTTGATGAGGCCCAGCTCGTCGGGGAAATTGCTGTAGTCCAGGTCCAGCGCGATGCCGCCGCCCACCGGTTCGCCCGGCACGGCGGTCAGCGAACTGGCCCCGGTGTCCGCCTGGAACGAAGCCAGATGGAGCACATCGCTGATAAAATTGGTGGTGCCACCTTCCGTAAGCCGGCTGAGCAGGTCGAAGGAGCTGACGAAGAGCGAGCCCCCCAACTGGACGTAGGTGCCCAGTGCGTCGGTCAAACCGGCCGGTGGCGGCCCCAGCTCTTCCGGACGCCAGAGGACGAGGCGGTAGCGTTTCAAGTCGTTCGCACTGGGCACGGTCCCCATCTCGCTGACATTCCAGATCTCGTAGTTCAGCGAGAGGGCATCCATCGTACCGGTCCAGGTGTCGATTCCCGGATAGCCATCCAAGTTGCTCTCTTCGGAATACACGAGCAACGCCTCCGCCGGTTGGGGGGCGACAAAACGGAAGTAGAAGCCGCCATTGTTGTTGGTCGCCGTGTTGCCGGCGGCATCCGCGCCCACGACAAAATAGAAATACGTCTCGTTCGGCGTCAGCGATCCCAAGCTCAGGGAGTGATCGGTCAGCAGGCCCACGGCGCTGACCACATTGGTCACCGCGTTGGTCGTGCCATAGACCACCAGCGAGGTGGCCGGCTCGCTCGTCACCCAGCTCACGGTGCCATGACCAAAGCCAGTGTCGGTCGTGACGGTGGAAATCACCGGCGGCAGATTGTCCACCCCGGCGGTGGCCACCCGGTCACCCGCCGGCGCGGCATCATGATAGACCACGGTAAGTGTGTCGCCATCATTGGCGCTCAGTTTGCCGTCACCCGCCACTGCCGTGCCGGTGATGAGCGGAACGGAGCCGGTGAAGGTGCCGTTGACTCCCACCCGGTCCAGCGCGACGTCAAATCCGGCCGGTTCCGAGGTGCTGCTGACCGTGACGGTCGCCGTCGGTTGCGCAGCGAGCTGGGCATCCACCAGGCGGATCACCGCCATGGAGGGCGAACGGAAGGCCCCGCGATCCCACGAGACCACGCCTTCGCCGGGAAGCGGCAGTTCGCCTGAGATCACCAGCGCAAAGTCCTGCTGCGGCGCGCCCTGGGTCTGGTGATGCACATCCTGCACGACATTCTTGGCCCGCACGCGCACGACGTAGTCACCGGCCGCCGGCACACCCAGGTGAACCGCCTCCACGTTGTTGATGCGGTCGCCTTCCGGCGTGCCGGCGGTGGATTCGCCGTCGGCAAAGGCATTGCCCAGGAAGACCCGTCCGTCAGGAGCAACGACTTCCAGATCCAGGTCGTTCACCAAGGCGGGAATCGCCGCCGGCAGGCCCGGCACATCCGTATAGACGAGGGTCACTTTCAACTGGGCGTCTGGCCCGACCACCACATGCTGCTCGAACATCTGATCCGTGGAGAGTCCCGTCCCCTGCTCGACAAACTGATACCGGCGTGGCCCGGAGATCAGGTTTTCCAAATCGATCCGTCCCCAGCCCTCGTCGTTGTTGGGCACCGGCCCGGTGTCACCCACCACGGTGCCGCTGCCCGGGTCGCCGGAACCGTCATTGGTCGGATCGGGAATGAGGGCGGTGCCCATGTCATCCGCCGAATTGATCAGCATCGCCTTAACCAGCGCGGGCGAGGGCGTCGCGCCGGCGTGGGTCGCGCGGTACCACTGCACTACCACCGCGCAGGCGCCGCTCGCGTGCGGCCCGGCCTGGGAAGTGCCACCCTGATACAGGTAGAGGTCGTCAATTGGCGACCAGGCGTTGTTGTCGTTGGCATAGACCGAACGGAGCGACGAGATCCACGTGCCCGGCGCGGTGATGTCGGGCTTGATGCGGCCATCCTCGGCGGGACCGCGGCTGGAGAAATCGGCCATCACTTCCTGGCCCTCGTCGTAGATGCCGAAGCCGAAGCGGTTGTTGTCGGTGGCACCCGTGGAAATGACATTCTTGGCCACCGCCGGGCTGTCCATCGTCTGCGGGCCGGGACCGGCGTTGCCCGCGCTGAACTCCAGCACATAGGGCTGCTCGCCCGGCACATCGGGATCGGCGTCACGCACCAGCGCGTCAAACTCGGCCGCGTCCAGGTTGTATTCGCCCGCCACATCGTCGCCCCAGGAGTTGGAGCCGACATAGGCGCCGTTGCGCACGGCATACTGGGTCAGGGCGGCATAGCTCGGCGGCGCGTAATAATCTCCGGCCCCGTCGAAAATGCGTTCAATGACGAGATGCGCCCCGGGAGCGACGCCCAGGCCCCAGAACTGGCCATTGTCATCCACCTCGCCCGAGGCGGCATTGCCGGCCACGATGCCGGCGACATGCGTGCCGTGGCTGTGCTCGTCCCGCGCATCGGCCAGGCCGCCATAGGCCGTCATGGCATCCACCCGCCCCGCGATGTCCGGATGCAGGTTTTTGATGTCGCCGGAATCGAGACCGGAATCGGCCACCGCCACCACGACGCCGCGCCCGTCAAAGCCAAGCTGCTGCACCGCGTTGAAAGTCCCCACCTGGCCATCGTCACCGCCGACAATCTTGGCGGCGACTTCGTCCACCAGTTTCATGCGGGCGGCGCGTTCAATCCAGATCACCGCCTCGGATTTCGCCAGGGCGGACAGCCGGCGCGCATCCGCCCGGCCGGTGACAAAGGTGCCGCTGCTCAGCGTGTGCTGGCTGACCGGCCCCCGCAGGGTGCGCAGCACCGAGATCAGCTCCGCCGGGGTCGCGTTCGGGCGCAGCAGCAGCTTGACCGGCAAATTGGTCGATAAATTGGTCGCCAGCGCCGCCGTCAAGCGCGGGTGCAACTTCATCTGGGGGTCCAGCGGCCCACTCCAGCGCACGTAGCCCAACGCCCTCACTGACGAGAGCTTCGTGCCCTCCAAATGGACCACAAAGGCGTCGTCGGGCACAAAATGGAGCAGTTCCACCCCCTTACGAGCCAATTCATCCCGCCATTCCGGTCGGATGTGGTTCGTAAATTGCAGCAGAAAAAGCCCCGAAGTGCCTGGCTCGTTTGGATTTAGGACTGCCGCCTTCGCCACCCGCGACGGCTCCGGGGTGGTGATGATCCCATTGCGCAGCCGGATGGACTTGGCTTCCTGGGCGGAAACCCCGACCAGGCAACAAAGCCCCAAAAGGACCATGCGAAAGAAACGGAACACACCCGAAAGCTAGCCAGAGTCGTGCCGGAAACAAGCGGGCGAAGAAGATGGGCTCCAGCCTTTGAATCAGGTTTTAAAATGCGAATCATCAGCATGTTTTCCTGATTTCAGCCTCATTGGCTGGCTCGGAGTCACTCAACCTGCCGATAAGCAATCGGATGTGCCTTTCGCACTTACGCATGAAATGGCGGCCCGGTTTGCTCATGATGCAGACTCACACTTGTTCTGTGGAAATCAGTCTGAAGGTGAACGAACTGCCCTTCCGCGCGTAGCAGCCGACGTGAGGAGGCTCCATTTTTCGCCCCAAGCCAGAGCCTCCTCACGTCGACTGCTACGAAAAGGCGCTCCTTTGCCCTAATTTTGGCAGTCGGGCACCCGGCGGAGACCGGTGTGCTGCCCGAAGACCCGCCAGACGAAGCGGGGGTTGTTCCGGAAATAGCGCCGCCACAGCCGGCGCGGTTCAGAACACAGCCGGTACAACCATTCAAAGCCGCTCCGCTGAATCCAGCGCGGCGCCTGCCGAACCCGGCCAGCGTGAAAGTCGAAGGCCGCGCCGACGCCGATCATGATCTTGGCATCGAGCTTGGCCATGTGCTCGGCCATGAAGCGCTCCTGCTTCGGCGTGCTCAGGCCGACCCAGAAGAAATCCGGCTGCAAGTCCCCCACCTGCCTGGCCAGGCCGGCTAGCTCGTCCGGATTCAGCGGACGAAATGGCGGGGTGAAGGTGCCGACGATGCGGATACCGGGGTACCGCTGCTCCAGCTTGGCCTTCAGCTCTTCGGCCACGCCGGGGTTGCCGCCGTAAAAGAAATGGGTGTGCCCGCTGTGCTGCGTCCAGGCAAAGACGGACTCCATGAGGTCGGGGCCGTACACGCGGCCTGCCGATTTGTGGCCGGCGAGGCGGCTCAGCCAGACCATGGGCATGCCGTCGGGCGTGGTGAGCAGCGAGGCGTTATGGATCTGCCGCAGCGCCTCGTCCTCCTGCGATTCCATCACGCCGTGGACACCGGTCACGGTGACATAGCCACGCCGGCCGGCAGCCAGCGCATCGCGTAGTGCAACAACGGCAGAATCGAGGTTCAGCACCGATATGCCCACGCCGAGCACATTGACCCGGGGCGGTGAATTGAACTCAGGCACGGCGCGAGTCTAATCGGCTGCAGGCGCAGACGGAAGAGTCGTGTCGGGTTTGCCGGTTTAGTCGCGAAGCGCCCCCGGACATAAGAGGACAGATCCTTCCTGCTTTCCAAATTGATTCTCCTCACCAAGTTGGCGCTTGGGTTTTGTCCGGGCGTGATTTCCCATTCCGGGGCTCACCATGCGCTTCACCGCCCTGCTCCTCGCCGCCACGACCGCCGTCGTGGTCCACACCGCCCAGGCCGAATCCTCCGCCGACCGGTATCTGGCGCAGTTCAAACTGCCGCCCGCGCCGGCCCGGCCGAAGCAGCCCCTGCTGCATACCGGCGACCGCCTCGCAATCTGCGGCGACTCGATCACCGAGCAGAAGCTGTATTCGCGGATCATGGAAACGTACCTCACCGTATGCGTCCCCGAGCTGCATGTGACCGTGCGCCAGTACGGCTGGAGCGGCGAGCAGGCCGGCGGGTTCCTCCACCGCATGACCAATGACGTGCTGCGCTTCAACCCGACCATCGCGACGACCTGCTACGGCATGAACGACCATCGCTACGTGCCCTACACGCAGGAAATCGGCGACGCCTACCGCGCCAATATGGGCGACGTGGTCCGCTCCTTCCAAGCGCACGGCGTGCGCGTGGTGCTCGGCACCGCCGGACCGGTGGGCAAGATGCCCTCGTGGGTGAAGTCGGCCAAAGGCAGCGTACTGGACCTCAATCTGAATCTCGCCGAACTCCGCAACATCGACCTCCAGCTCGCCGCCTCCGAAAAGACCGCCGGCTTTGCCGACGTCTTCCGGCCGATGTTGATGCAGGAATTCCGCGCCCGTTCGTACTACGGCACCAACTACGCCGTGCCCGGCAAGGACGGCGTCCACCCCGGCCTCGCGGGGCAGACGATGATGGCCTGGGCCTTCCTTCACGCGCTCGGCGTGGATGGCCAGATCGGCACCATCACGGTCTCGCTCGATTCCGGGAAGGCCACGGCCACCACCGGGCACACGGTCACCGCGAGCGGACCGGGCACCGTGACGCTGCACAGCACGCGTTATCCCTTCGTGGCCCCCTCCGCCGATCCGGCGGACGACAACAGCATCCGCTCGGCGTTCCAGTGGGTCCCGTTCGAGGAGGAACTGAACCTCTTCCTGCTGGTCGTGAAGGACGCCCGCAGTTCTGCCCGCTACGAAGTAAAATGGGGCGACATCACGCGCCGCTACACCGGCGCCGAACTCCGTCACGGTGTGAACCTCGCGCAGGACTTCACCGTGACCCCGTTCGACGCGGCCTTCCACGCGGTGGACACGGCCGTTGCCGCCAAGCAGGCCTACGAGACCAAGCAGGTCAAAGAACTGTTCCACGGCGAAGCCGGCCGCACCGACATGGAAGCCACCGTGCAACGCACCGAGGCCGAGCGCGCACCCCTCGCCGCCGCGATCCAGGCGGCAATGGTGCCGGTTGATCACACGATCACGATCACGCGGGAATAGGTGGAACTACAGACTTCATGAAATCGGCTGTCACACCCGACGAGATCAAAGGTGTGGCGACGCGTCGCCTGGATCAGCTTCGTCTTCTGACTTTCGACGAGATCTCGGTCCTGCCTGCGTGTACGGAAGAAGTGGTGATTCTCCGCAACGGTGAAATCAAGATTGGTATCTATTCTGACCGTATGGTCAATGGATCCTTCCGTGTCGTAGTTCAGGCCTATTATCACCGCGTTCTCTTCATCGGTACGATGACAGCAGATGGGTTCGTCATCGCGCCCGACGGCTCACAGTCGGCAGTGCCGCAGAAGATGATGTGGGAGTTCATCTGAAATCGTCGCAGCATCGATTCGGGCTGCGACCGTGGCGCAAACCGAGGCCGGCGAAGCGCCATTCACTCAATCCATCTGCCTTTGCTGGTTTCTTTCCAGGCTCCCCCAGATTTTTCAAACAAAAGCATCCAATTGTGCGAGCCGTCCGACAAACCTCCGCCAACCGTCATGACTCGCACATGTGAGGAATCGCGCTCCGTTTGGAAATTGAGAATCGTGGCATTTTTCGTCGAAATTTTAGTCGCGTCATAAAGTGCCAGCAAATCGGCGTCCGTCAGCTTTTCAGCGATGCTAAATCGTTCCCCCACCGGCTGATTGGTAATGATTTTCTGCCCGTTAGGAACGATCCAGCAGTACTCATGGGTTCTATGCTCATCTGCCCACCAATTGCCGAACCGTATGTACGGTATAATATCTTCATGGGGCGGATTAAGGACCGCTTGGTGGCAGTAAATGCCACGACACCGCAGGATGCGCTCCGATGAATTCGTCGGGGCAAAAAGAACCTGTATGGCAAACAGTTCTTTTTTTCCGTCTCCGTAAGCAATGCCTTCAAGCATCCAGACGTTAGTGCCCTCACCCCGGGCTGACCGAGTCAATTGGGAAACCACTTCGATGATCTCCGCCGTGATCTGGTTCCGACCCTCACCTATCAGTATTGGCCGGTTGGTCTGCGCCAGTGCGCATAATGCGGAGGCCAGAAACACGCTCCAAAAGGTGGCCGCAACGTGGCGTCTGAGTTTCATAAGAGTTAATCCCCGTTTAACTGAGCCTTTCGACAGGTGACCACGCTACGAACTTGGCTTCCGTTGTCAGGCTACATTTTGATGGGATTGCCAGAATGGGCGCATCTTTTTCCAATGTGGTCGGCGGCGATGACCCAAGCTCGACGCGAAGTCCGCGAGGTCTTGGACTGCGGCAGTCCTCTACCGCTTTGGTTGGGGCAACCGTTCAGAGGCAGTCATGCTTCAGCCCGTCGTCCACTCATCCGACGGCCGAAAGCGGCAGAGGACTGCCGCAGTCCAAGACGCTACCGCGCCCACCACTGCCTCGGTCCACCTCACCCACTTCGGAATCGATCAACGCACTAACGCCCGCGCAAAACTAACCTCGAAGGCACTGTCACCAGCGCAGCACGCGCACCCAGCATCCCTCCGCGAGAACTGATTCAGGCGGAACATCCACCAGCCCATCCGCCGCAGCGAGCGAGCCGAGCCGGTGCGAGGCCTGGGGACCGGCGGGCCGCACCTTGCCTTCGGCATCGGTGACCACGCGCACGAAGTGGCGGCGGCGGTCGGGATTCGCGAACGGCACGGCCAGAATTCCCAGCTTGGCCGGCGGTTCGCAGTCCGCCGCGCCCTGAAGCCGCAGCAGGGCGGATTGGACCAGCAGCACGGCGGTGACGAAGGCGGAGACCGGATTACCCGGCAGGCCGAGCAGGCATTTCCCATCGAGCCGGCCGAAGCAAAAGGGTTTGCCGGGTTTCAAGGCGACCCGCCACAGGTCGAGCTGGCCGCCCAGGGCGGTGAACACGGGTTTGACGAGGTCATGGTCGCCCACCGAAGCGCCGCCCACGGTGATGACCAGATCGGCCACCGCGAACGCCTCCACTAATGCCTCCCGCAGCAAGTCCTCATCATCGGCGACGCACCGGCTGAAGACCGGTTCACCGCCGAACCGACGCACCATCGCGGCCAGCATGGCCGTGTTGCTCTCGAAAATCTGCCCATCGGCCAGTTCGGTGCCGGACGGACACAATTCGCTCCCGTTCGCCAGCAGCGCCACGCGCGGCCTCCGGTGCACGGCCACCTCAGCGAGTCCCATCGCACCGAGCAGTGCCAGATGCTGTGGCCCCAGTCGCGTTCCGGCGCTGGCGAGCACCGAATCGCGGGCCACATCTTCGCCCCGGAATCGCACATTTTCCCACGGCTTCACGCCCTCGCGCACCCGGATGCGATCGGGAGTTGCCGGATCGGCCTCCACATCCTCCTGCATCACCACGGCATCCGCGCCAGCCGGCAAGGGTGCGCCGGTGAACACGCGCACGCATTCGCCTGCGGCCAACGTGTGCCCCGAAGCTTCCCCGGCAGCAGTGCGGCCCACGAGCCGGAGCGGGGCCGGCACCTTCGCCGTATCGGCAGCCCGCACCGCGTAGCCGTCCATCGAGGAGTTGTCGAAGGGCGGCAGTTCCCGGGGCGAACGGATCTCCAGCGCGAGAAAACGGCCGTCGGCCGCCGCGAGAGAAACTCTTTCCGCAGAAAGCGGCGCGAGCGCGGAAAGCAGACGTTCGCGGGTGGCTTCCAAGGACTGCATGACGGGAGGGCTCACTCGCCCTTTTCAAATTTCGCCTTGAGGCGGAATTTCCAGAGCAGCGTGACCCCCAGCGACAGCACGGCGAACAGGATGCTCAGCTTGAGCTGGTCGTTGGTCTCCATCAGGGACAGGAGCACGGCCACCGACCCCGTCACCAGCACCACCCCATACAGCACCCACGACGCCTGGCGATGGTTGAGGCCGAGGGACAGCAGCCGGTGATGCACATGGATCTTGTCGGCGCGGAAAATGGAGACGCCCCGGCGCCAGCGCTCAAACATGACCCGGGCGGTGTCAAAAATCGGCAGCCCGAAGAGGATCAGCGGCACGGAAAGCAGCGGGCTGGCGGCGCGGGTGCTCTCCTGAAAGAGCGAGATGATGCCCACACAGGCCAGTACCAGCCCGACCGTCAGGCTGCCCGAGTCGCCCAGAAAGATGCGGGCCGGCGAATGGTTGTGGGGCAGAAAGCCGAGGCAGGCCCCGGCCAGCGCCACGGTGAGCAGCGCCACCACAACGTGGCCGGTGATGGCGTTGATGATCGCCAGCGTGACGGCCATGCAGGCGGTCACGCCGGCCACCAGCCCGTCGATGCCATCCAGCAGGTTGATCGCGTTGGTCACGCCCACGATCCACAGCAGCGTGACGGGCAGGCCGAACCACCCGAGCTCAATCTGCGGGCCAAACGGATTTTGGAGCGCCTCGATCCGGTAGCCGCCAATCCACATGAGCACGGCCACGGCGAACTGCACGATCAGCTTCTTAAGGGGATCGGCTCCCTTCACGTCATCGTAAATGCCGAGGGCCAGCATGCCGGTGGCACCGATCACCAGCGTCAGGAACAGTTTTTCGTAGTTCTGGAACTGGAGGGAGACGGGGTTGTGGAGGAGATACAGCCCGGCCCAGGGCAGCAGGAACCCCAGATAGACGGCCACCCCACCGAGGCGGGGCATCGGGCGCTTGTGCACCTTCCGCTCGTTGGGAAGGTCCACAGCCCCCCATCGCTGCGCCAGCCATGAGGCGAACGGTATGAACCAGAACGCCCCGAGTGCTGAAACAAACAGCATGACGAGGTAGGTCTTGTAACTCATGCGGACCTCTGTTCTCTGATTAGTCGCTGAAAAAGGGTTTGGTAGCGTTGGACCATGACTTGGGCGGCGAATTCTGAGTTTGCCCGCCGCCGGCCTTCCGCGCCCAGCCGTTGCCGCAACGATTCGTCGCCGAGAAGCCGTCGGAGTGCAAGCATCAGGGCGTGATTTTCTCCGGGTGGAACCGTCAGCCCGGTCACCTCGTTTGCGCAGACCCAGGGCACGCCGGACCGCAATGTGCAGGCGACCACGGGCTTGCCGCAGGCCATTGCCTCAACCTGCACCAGCCCAAATGCCTCGTTCGGGGTCACGGAGGGAAACACGAAGATGTCACACGCGTGGAAGTAACAGGGCAGTTCGGCGTCGCTGATATCACCACAAAAGGTGACCCGGTCGGCCACCCCGACCGCCGCCGCGAGCGCCCGCAGCTCGGCCTCCAGCGGCCCGGTGCCCACAAACCACAGCACGGCCCCGGGCAGTTCCCGCAGCGCCTCGATGGCATGGCGTTGGCCCTTGTACCCGACCAGCCGGCCCACGTTCAGCAGGATGGCCCGGCCCTGCGCCTGCGCCCGCAGGGCGGCAACCCTGGCCGCATCAAACGCCCCGGGCTCGAAGCGCGAGAGATCGAGGCCGAAGGGGATCACTTCGACCTTGTGGCGAAAGGCCGGCAGCCAGGGGGGGAAATTCCAGGTGGTTCGGCGTCGCCACCACGATGCGATCCGCCCGACGCAACAGGGCCGTCTGCAGGATCTTGTAAACGCCCATCACCAGGCGCTGCCGGATGATGTCACTATGCCAGCTGAGCACGACCGGGGTTTTCCGCGGCACACGCAGGCAGGCGAGATCGGCCAGCGGATTGGGAAAGTGCGCGTGAACCACATCTGCCGGGTATCTTCCCGGCGCGAACGGGTAGGCGGGGCACAGCGAGGTGCTGAACATCATGCCGTAGCTCGCCAACCGGTGAACCCGCACGCCGTTCTGCGTTTCCCGCACCGTCTTCGCCTCCGTGTTCGCGACGACGCAGTCCACCTCATCCCCCGCCGCCACAAAGCCGTCGCTCCAGAGCTTGAGCAGCGTCTCGATGCCGCCGCGCTCCGGCGGATAGAATTTCCCCAGCTCGAGAATCTTCACGTCCCACCTCCGACGAGTTCGCAAAAGGCGGCCTCCAGGCCATCTGCCGGGCGGTCCCAGGAAAACTGCGCCCGCGCATACGCCGCGCAGCGTTCCCGCGCCGGCAACGCCAGCCGGCCGGCCAGCACCTCGCGCAGGCGTTGAGTCAGGGCTTCACCGGAGCCCGGCGCGAACAGCAGCTGAGGGTCCAGCGGCGCGAGCAGTTCCGGCGTGGCTCCCGCCCGCGACCCGAGCACCGGGGTGCCGCACGCGAGCGATTCCACGGTGGCGAGGCCGAAGCCTTCCAAGTCGAGCGACGGCATCACGGTGCAATCGGCGGCAGAATAGACACGCGGCAGATCCGCTTCCGGCACAAAGCCGAGCAGTTCCACCCGCCCGGCCAGCCCGAGCCGGGTGATGGCCTCCCGCAACGCCCCTTCCTGCGGACCTCGCCCGGCCATCCAGAGCCGCAGCCGGGGAAACTCCTTCACCAACGCCGCAAACGATTCCAGCAGCATCAGCAGGCCCATGCGCGCATCGAGACGGCGGACGGTCAGGAGCAGGAAATCATCCTCCGCGACGCCGCGCGCAGAACGAAAGTCCCGCCGGCCAATGTCCGGTTGGAAGCGCGAGGAATCGGTGCCTCCCGAAACCATCTTCACCGGCGGCAGATGTCCGGGATGCCAGTCGCGCAGTGCCGCAATGTAATAGTCGCTGATCGTCAATAAGCTGCCCGCCCGGCGCAGGGACGACCGCTCCACCTGGCGCATGATGCCCGCCACAAACCGGTCGAAAATCCGCTTGGCAAACCCACGTGGTTGGGTCTGCCGGGAGAACAGGAATTCTTCGGCCCACGGTCCCGTGAACAGATACGCCTGTGGACCATGCCAGGACCGCTGCGCCGGCCCGAAGAACGCATGGCAGTTCACGAGCAAGGTGGGCGCTGAAGACGCGGAGAGCTTCGCCAGCTCGGCCTGGGCGGCGCGGTTTTCCGCCCGCCAGTTCGCGGCAAAATTGCCACTCGCATTCGCGAACCGGTGGCGCTGCACGCCGTTCAGGGGCGAATCGCCGGTCTCACCGTTCGGCGCGGCGGGGTACACCGAGTGCACTTCGTGTCCGCGCGCCGCCAGCCGCTCCGCCGTCTCCGCCACATAGCGGAAGGCCCCGCCGATCTGATCGGGATGGTAGCCCAGCGTGAGAAAGAGGAAGCGCATGGCGTCGGCGATATGTTAACCGGTCGCAACGGGCGACGACAGCACCTCGCCGATGACGCGGTCAAAGTCGGCAAACACCCGTTCCAGCGTGAATCGCCGTTCGACCGTTCGCCGGCCGGCGGTAGCAAAGGTGGCCGCCCGGGCGCGATCTTCCACGAGGGCCACCATATGGCGCAAATACTCCGCGACCGATCCCGGCGCGGCCAGCAGCCCATCCACGCCATCGGTCAGGATTTCCGGCACCCCGCCCGCCCGCGCGCCGATCACCGGCACGCCCACGGCCATGGCCTCAATCAGCACGCGGCCAAACGGTTCCGGCTTGGTCGAGCAATGCAGCAGCACGTCCAGTTGCGAGAGCGTGACCGCGATGTCGGCCTGGAAGGCGACAAAGTGAACGCGGTTTTCGAGCCGGTGGTAGCGGACGAATTCCTTCAGCGAGGTCTCGAACGGCTCATCCTCGTTAAAGGCCCGCCCGATGATCACGAAACGTCCGGGCCGGCCGGCCGCCGACCATTCGGCCGCGAGCCGCAGGAACAGATCCTGCCCCTTCCAGGGGGTGATCCGACCCACCAGGCCGAACAGCGGTTCGCCCGGTGAAATTTTCAGCCGGTCGCGCAGCAGCGTGGATTCGCTGCGCCGGTACCGCTCCAGCGGGATGCCGTTGTGAATGGTCACGATGCGCTCGGCGGGCAGCCCCTCCGCGATCAGGGCCGCGCGGCCGAAATCGGAAACCGGGGTGAGCCGCGTGGCCAGCTTCCGCGCCTTGGCCACAAACACGCGGCGCACCGGCCAGGAAAAAAAGTCGGCGGAGAGGATGTCGTTCACCCACCACACGCTCGGCCGGCCGGTGTCGGCGGCCACCGCTCCGGCGGTGAAGTGATCCTTGTTGGCGCAGGACAGCAGCACATCCGGCCGCACCCCGGCCACGATTTCACCCAGCCGTCCTGTGGCCCGCTGGAGTTCCTGCCAGCCGCGCAGCTTGCCGATGGGGTTAAGGCCGCGGCCCACGATGCGCAGCTCGTTCAGCGCCGGCGCAAAGCCATAGGTGTGGCACGGCACCTCCAGCTTCGCCAGGGCCGCCGCCAGCGGGCTTCCGGGCGCGCAGGCCACGCTCACGTCCCAGCGCGTGCGCGCCTCCGGGAGCCCGAGCAGCTCGAGCAGATTGACCTCGGCCCCGCCCAGCACCTTGCTGACGTGGTCCACAAACAGAATGCGCGGTCGTTCCCGGTTCATCAACGCGGGCGGACGGTAAGAGGGAGTAAGGAAAAAGGAAAAAGGCAAAAGGCAAAAGAAAGCAAAGGCCAGACGTCGTAACACTAAGGGCTTGAGGCGCGTTCCGGTCGGCAGCTCAAATCTTTTCCTTTTGCCTACCCACCGCCTTTTGCCTTCCGCCGTCCTTTTACCTTTTGCCTTTTTCCTTTTCCCTTACCCCGTGCCGAGCAAGTTCTACGTCGAAAGCGACGCGCGGGCCGCGAAGGTGGAAGACCTCTTCGCGACCATCGCGCCGCGCTACGACCTGATCAACGACCTGCAGAGCTTCGGGCTGCACCGGTGGTGGAAGCGCCGCCTGCTCCGGCTGGCTGCCGTGCAGCCCGGCGAACACGCGCTCGATGTCTGTTGTGGCACCGGCGATGTGACTTTCGCCCTCGCGCGGGCCGGTGCTGAAGCCACCGGCTTCGACTTCAGTGAGCCGATGCTGGCTGTCGCCCGCCGCCGGGCGGCCGCCTGGCGCGCCCCGCTCACCGCTCCGCGCTTTGAACAGGGCGATGCCCTGCAACTCCCCTTCGCTGACGGCAGTTTTGAGGTAGTCACGATCAGTTATGGGCTGAGGAACCTCGCGGATTTCGACCGGGGACTGCGGGAACTGACCCGGGTGCTGCGACCCGGAGGACGCCTGCTGGTGCTCGATTTCGGCAAGCCCGACCTCGCCGCCTGGCGCTGGCTCTACTTCCAATACCTCCGCTGGCTGGTGCCGCTGTTTGGCCGGCTTTTCTGCGGCGATGCCGACACACACGGCTACATTCTGGATTCCCTTCGCAAATTCCCCGCCCAGCGCGGCGTGGAATTGAAGCTGCACGAACTCGGCTACGCTGAAACCCAGGTCGTGAACCTGCTCGGCGGCATCATGGGCATCAATTACGGGCGAAAGCGGTTGGACTGACCCATCCCACATCAGGCGGCCACCAGCGTTTGCGCCCACTTCCGCGATTGCTGCCCCCAGACCATTCGGTAGCTTCACCCCATGGCCGACACATCGCCCGACGCTCCCGGCAAGCTGCAGCGGCTGCAGGCGGAAATGCAGACGCTGATCAATGAAGACGCCGTCGCCGAGCAGGAGCCGCAGCTCAACTGGGCGCAGCGCTTCGTGCATTTCTGGATTCTGGTGGTCCGGAATTTCCTGCGGAACCGCTGCCTCGTGCGCGCGTCGGCCCTGGCCTACACCACGCTGCTCGCCCTCGTGCCGCTGCTCGCCGTGTCCATCAGCGTCGCCTCGCTCTTCCTGCCGCGCGACGAGGCCAAGCAGAAAGAAAAGCTGCTGGAACTCATCGACTCCACGATCACGCATGTGGCCCCGACTCTAGGCCTCTCGGAAAGCAGCGCCGGCAATGCCCCATCGGACGCCGCCGCGACCACCGCCAGAACCGATTCCCCCCTGCTCACGGCGACGGACATCCGGGATTTCCCCTCGTTTGCCGCCAAGCTGCAGCAGCCCAAAGACACCGCCTCAATCTACCTTGCCTCCCGGCTCAGTCCGGCCACCCGGGATGCCCTGTCGGCATGGGACGGGACGAAACCGGTTCCCAAACCGCTGCGATCCGCCATCATCGTGGATCTCAATGCGCTGATCCAGGGGCCATCCATTTGGGAAGGAGAACGGTTCCCGTTGCCGACCCTGCCGCCGGGTCTGGGCGAACTGCTGGCCAAGAATCCTTCCGGCCAGGAGCTGGCCCGCGTGAACCGGCTGCTGCTGGAAAATGCCTATGTGACGGAACTGACCCGGGAACCGAAACAGAAACGGAGCGAGGTGGCGGCGAAGATCGTGGAGTTCGTCGGCAACATCCGTTTCGGCACGATCGGCGCTACGGCCATGGCAGGCCTGCTGTTTGTGGCGATCTCGCTGCTGCGCACGGTGGAGGCGGCGTTCAATGACATCTGGGGCGTCGCCAAGGGACGGTCGTGGTTCATGAGCATCGTGCTTTACTGGGCGGTGATCACGCTCGGCCCGGTTTTCATGCTGCTGGCCAAGGGTGCCAACTATCTGCACTACCTGCCCTCGCTCAGCCTGACCGGCGGCGGTTGGGACAAGACCTTCGTCGGGCAGATGCTCCTGTCGTTTTCTTGGGTCTTTCCGCTCGTCCTGATGGGCATCGCGTTTGCCGCGCTCTACCTCTGGATGCCCAATACGCGCGTGCAATGGCAGGCGGCGCTGGTCGGCGGCCTCACCGCTTCAGCGCTCTGGACCGCCAACGGCCACCTCGCCGCGCTCTACAACTCCCGCGTGGTCACCTACAGCGCGATCTACGGTTCGCTCGGCATCGTGCCGCTGTTTCTGGTCGGCATGTACTTCTCCTGGAACATCCTCCTGCTCGGCGCGCAGACGAGTTATGTGTACCAGCACCGGCGGGCCTATCTGCAGGAACGCCGCGCCGGCCGCGTGCATCAGCAGGGCCGGGAGTTTGCCGCGTTGCGCCTCATGACCAATCTCGGGGAGCGCTTCCTCAACCATGAGAAGCCTGCCACCTCATCCCAGCTCGCCAGCCATTTTGCCATTCCGCCCAAGCTGGTGGTGGAAATCCTGCATAGCCTGGTGGCGGCGAAGCTGGTCGTCGAGGTGACCGGGCCGGAAACGGCCTACGCCCCCGCCCGTCCGCTGGACCGCATCACCCCACGCGACGTGCTGCGGGCGCTGCGCTCCGGCCAGGGACATGACCTGCCTACCAATCAGGACCACGCCCGCCCGTACGTGCGGGCCGAATTCGACAGCATCCTCGCGGCGGAAGATGCCCGGGCAACCGACCTCACCATTGAGGACCTGGCCAAACGCGCCATCGCCAGCGCCGGTCCTGCGACCAAGACGGCCTGATTTGGTCAGCCAGTGCGACGGGGTTTCCCGATCCGGCGACAAGCGAACGCCCCTTGATTGCGTAGCGGCCGACGTGAGGAGGCTCCATTTTCCGTTCCAAATCAGAGCCTCCTCACGTCGGCTACTACGATGAAAAGACATCCCTACACGTCCGCCCGCGCAGGGTTTGTTTTGTCGCTGGGCCGGTTGCACGCTAGCGTTTCGCCCGCTTGAAGACCGCCCCTTTTGACGACATCCCCTCCGTGCTCGCCGATCTCCGGCGAGGCAAACTGGTCATCGTGGTGGATGACGAGGACCGGGAGAACGAGGGTGACCTCATCCTCGCGGCCGAGAAGGCTACGCCCCAGAACATCGGTTTCATGGTGCGCCATACCTCCGGCGTCATCTGCGTGCCCATGGAGGGCGCCGATCTCGACCGCCTGGAACTGCCGCTGATGACGCAGCAGAACATGGAGCGGATGCGCACCGCCTACACCATCTCGGTGGATGCCGCCAAGAACGTGACCACCGGCATTTCCGCCGCCGACCGCGCCCACACGATCCAGCTGCTGGCCGGCACCAAGACAGTGGCGGATGACCTGGTGCGTCCGGGCCACATTTTTCCGCTCCGTTATCGTCAGGGTGGCGTGCTGCGTCGCGCGGGCCATACGGAAGCCTCCATCGATCTGGCCCGGCTCGCCGGTTTGCGCCCGGCCGGCGTACTGGCGGAAATCGTCAATGACGATGGCACGATGGCCCGCCTGCCCGCCCTGCGGAAATTCGCCACAAAGCACCGGCTGAAGATTTGTTCCATCGCGGACCTCATCCAGTATCGCCGCGCATCCGAAAAACTCGTCGAGCGCGTCGAGACGATCAACATGCCGACGGATTACGGCGACTTCGCCCTGCATCTCTACGCCTCCAAGATCGACGGCGCGCATCACTTGGCGCTGGTGAAAGGCGACGTGACCGGCAAATCCGGCGTGCTCGTGCGCGTGCACAGCGAGTGCCTCACCGGGGATGTCTTTGGCTCACGCCGCTGCGATTGCGGCCCGCAGCTTCACGCCGCCATGGAGCATATCCAGAAGGCCGGCCAGGGAGTGATCCTCTACATGCGCCAGGAAGGCCGCGGCATCGGTCTCGCGGCCAAGATCAAGTCCTACAAACTGCAGGAGAACGGCCTGGATACGGTGGACGCGAACCTGAAGCTCGGCTTCCCGATGGACCTGCGCGACTACGGGCTCGGCGCGCAGATGCTGTGTGATCTGGGGCTGAAGAAAATCCGCCTGCTCACCAACAATCCCAAGAAGGTGGTCGGCTTGCAGGGCTACGGCCTGAAGATCGTCGAACAGCTGCCGATCCGCATCCAGCCGAACCCGCACAATGCGCGCTACCTCGCCACCAAGCGCAAGCGGATGGGGCATCTGCTCTGAGCCGACGGGCGTTGCCCATCACTCCGCAGTGCCGTATTAATCATACTCATAATCTTTATCTTAATCCTCTTCGCGCGAAGCGGAAGAGAAACCCAGAGATTAGGATTAAGATTATGATTACGATCAAGATGGGGAACAACGTCCATGCCGCATCCCGTTTGACCGGCATCACCTTCCCCGGCACGCTCGGCGGATGATTTCCCGGTTCCTGCGGACAGGCACGGCGCTTCTGCTCGTGCTGGGTTGGAAGGCTCTGGCTGTGGACAAAATTCCCATCAACGAGGACGAAAGCAAGGTGTCGCCCTACACCCTGCCCGATCCGCTCGTGTTTACGGATGGCCGCCCGGTCAAGGATGCCGCCGCCTGGTCACAGCGCCGCGCCGAAATCCTGGAGCTGTACCGCGCGCATGTCTACGGGCGCACGCCCAAGGGGCTTCCCCGGAAGAAGGCCACCGTCACCTCGGAAAATCACAACGCACTCGGCGGCCTCGCCACCCGCAAACTGATCCACGTGCCGCTCCTCTGGAGTGACAAGGGTCCGGCACTCGACATTCTGCTCTATCTGCCGAACGCGGCGAAGCAGCCGGTGCCGGCCTTCGTCGGCTACAATTTTAACGGCAACCAAGCGGTCACCATGGACCCCGGCGTTCCGCTCGCCCGCAGCTGGATCGAGAACCGCCGCGAGAACTTCATCACCAACAACGTCGCCAACGAACAGTCGCGCGGCTGCGAGGCGTCCGCGTGGCCCATCGAGCACATCCTCGCGCGCGGATATGCGGTGGCGACGATCTATTATGGAGACGTGGAGGCGGATTTCGCCGAGGGCTGGAAGCAAAGTCTCCGGGGCGCGGCGGCCAAAGGCGGCACCAACCATGTTTTTGCACCGGACGAATGGGGCGCCATCGCCGCGTGGTCCTGGGGGCTGAGCCGCGCGATGGATTACTTGGAAACCGACTCCTCCGTGGACGGCAAACGGGTCGCGGTCATCGGCCATTCGCGGCTCGGCAAGACGTCGCTTTGGGCCGGCGCGCAGGACGAACGCTTCGCACTCGTCATTGCCAACGAATCCGGGGAAGGCGGCGCGGCGCTCGCCCGGCGGTGGTTCGGAGAGACCGTGTGGCGCATCAACGCCAGCTTCCCGCACTGGTTCTGCGGCCGGTTCAAGGATTACAACGAGAACGTGCCCGCCCTGCCGGTCGATCAGCACGAACTCATCGCCCTCATGGCTCCCCGCCCCGTTTACGTGGCGAGCGCCGAGGACGACAAGTGGGCCGATCCGCGCGGTGAATTCCTGGGCGCGAAGCACGCCGAACCGGTCTATGCGCTCTTCGGCAAACCCGGCCTCGGCGTCGCGGACATGCCGGCGGTGAACACGCCGGCGGGTGGCACGATCGGCTACCACATCCGCACCGGCAAACACGCGCTCACCGCTTACGACTGGGACCAGTACATGAACTTCGCCGATCGGCATCTGAAGCCCGCCGATTCGGCGAAATAGCTCCGCACACGGTCCTCAGGCCGCCCGGTCCGCCCGGCGCAGCAGAAGGATGCCCGCCCCAACGAAAAGGAAATTCGGCAGCCAGAGGATCAGCACGGGATGCAGGTGCGGTTTGGTTTCCAGCGCCTGGCCGAGAATGATGAAGCTGTAATAGGCCAGCACCAGCAGCAGGGCGATGCCCACCCCGGCATTGGTCTCCCGCCGGTGGGCCCGGATGCCCAGCGGAATGCCCACCAGGGTGAAGCCGAGGCAGGCGAAGGAAAACGCGATCTGCCGGTGGATCTGGACGTCGATCAGCGTGAGATCGACCCCTTTGGCCGCCTGTTTGCGACGTTCGGCCCGCAGCTGGCTGAAGGTCATCTCATTGAGCTTGAGTTCCGGCGGGGCAGGCCGGGAGTTGGCGATGGGCTGGTCCCATTCGGAGAGAAACTGTGACTGCCAGCCCTCGCCACTGCTGTAGCGCAGCGCCTGGACATTATGGAGCTTGAGCAGCGACGGAAGCCCGTTGCTCAGAACCAGTTCCGCGTCGGAAGCGAGCGCGTCGAGGTTCCGCACGAGGGACCGGCTGCCATTTTCCAGCACGTTGGTTGTCCCGTAGATGAGCACGTTGCGCATCTGCCGGCCCCGGACTTCGCCCGCGTAGAGCGTCAGGTTGCCTCCCAGTTCCACATAGCGGCCCTCGGGGATGGTCTGGCGGTTCGGCTCACGCAGCACGGAGTCACGCAGCTCCTTGAAAGCCACGCGCGCGGCCGGGGCAACCCACATGTTGACGAGCGCGCTCACTCCGCTCAGCAGCACGGCCAGCCCAAACAGGGGGCGCACGAGCGCCAGCAGGCTGATGCCGCCGGCCCGGACCGCCGTGAGTTCCTGGTCCGCGCTGAAACGCCCAAAAACCAGCAGGGCCGCCGTGAGCAGCCCCATCGGCAGGGAGAAGGCGAGCACGAAGGGGATCAGCAGGCCGACGGCCCGGAACACCAGCCCCACTGTGGCCTGACCGCTGGCCAGCAGGTCGAGGATCTCACGCAGCACATTGCCCATGAGCAGCACCAGCGTGAAAACGCCGACGGTCATCAGCAGGGTGGCCAGAACCTGGCGCAACAGATACAGGTGGAGCGTTCGCATCGCGAAATAAGCCGGCCAGACTTTGCCCAACGCCTACCGGGTGGGCCAACAAGATCGCCGGGAAAAAGAAAAAGGCCGCGTGAAACTCACGCGGCCTTCGAAACACTTGTTAATCGCCCGGAACTCAGGCCTGGGCAGCCTGGCGGTTGCGGAAGCGGCGGTAGCCGAGCATGCCGAGGCAGGCCACGGCACCAATCGCGCCATAAACCTTGGGCTCAGGCACCTGCGAGTTGAAATGATAGTCGTAAGTGATGGTCCCATCCGCGAACCCGGTGGTGGCAAAGTTAGGGATGTTGTTCCCACCGCCACCCGCTGCCCCCGTTGAGGTCAACGAGAAAAGAGCCAAGCTGAGGTTACCCGCGCCAGCAAAGGTACCCAGGTTCGAAGTGTAGGTGACGGTCTTCGTGTCCGTGCCCGCAGTCGTTCCGAAGTTTTTCGTCTGCCCGGCCCCGAGAGGAGGCACCGTGGTGTTGACCACCGACGGGATGGCCGTGACAATGCTGTTGCCCAGCGGATCAAGCAAGGTGATCGAAATCGTGGTCGTCAACTGGAAAACGGCCGCGCTCGCGCCGGTGTTCTGAACGCTCTGCGTGGCGGCAGAACCGCCATGCAAGGTGACGGACACATCATCCAAAATGGCACCGGCCAAAGGTCCGGTCAGGTTATTGAAGGCGGGAAACACCAGCGACGTGCTGAAGTCGACGGCTTGTTGGGAACCGCTTGTGCCGTAGTTGGCGGCGTAAGGGCCGTCGGTAAGCGCGAAGGCCGAGGATGCGGTCAATGCACCCAGTGCAATGACGGCGATGGTTTTAAAGTTTTTCATGGTCGATTAGTTGTAAGTGTTCCGAACTGCGGTGCCAGATTTAGGCGATGGCGTCCAAAGGGTCAACGGATAGGCGGTGTCCTAATTTGGGGTCGGAAATAAATTTCTTCCGTTTCCGGCCAGTCGGCGTCCCATGTGGAGGCGTAACCATTACCCACTCCCATGAACTGGACCTGCCCAAACTGCGGACACCAAAACGAGCTTTTCCTAATGGGTACAGTACCCACTTCACTGACCTGTGATTCCTGTCACAGGACATTGCCCACAGAGTTGGTTCCTCCGAAGGTTGAACGTGTGACGTGGAGGTTTTCAGCCTCACCGGGCACGCCAAGGCGACGCGCTGTTACGGCTGGAGCTATGGCGACCCTGAACAGTTCATCACGATACTTGAGCTTCCGCCCGTGACTTCCGCGCAGACAGCGGTCAAGGTTGGTGTCGCCTACCAGATTCGCCGGGGCAAGACCTGAACCAAGCCAATGAATGCCTTCGTTCAGGAATCGGATTTCAAATTAGGACACCGCCAACGGATATCACGGTTGTCACTGGCTCATGCGAGCTAGGGAAGTTCCTGAGTTTCTTGATATTTTCCAGCAACACGGGCTCAGGATACTCGAAGACCCGGCCCTCGTAATTGCGGATCACCACCCGGTCGGCGTTGTGGCTGAGCACGTAACCCGGGTTGATCGGCACTTTGCCGCCACCACCCGGCGCATCGATAACGTATTGCGGCACAGCATATCCCGTGGTGTGACCACGGAGAGACTCCATGATTTCCAACCCCTGCCGCACCCCTGCCCGTAGGTGGTCGGAACCCTCGATCAGGTCGCACTGGTAGAGGTAGTAGGGGCGCACCCGGCACATCAGGAGCTTGTGTAGGTGCGCCTTCATCACCTCGGCATCATCATTCACATGGCGGAGGAGCACCGACTGGTTTCCCAGCGGGATGCCCGCGTCGGCCAGCCGCCCCAAAGCCGCCCGCACTTCGGTCGTGAGTTCTCGGGGATGATTGCTGTGGATGCTGATAAACAGCGGATGAAACTGCCGGAGCATGGCGCACAGTTCCGGCGTAACCCGTTGCGGGAGAAAGATAGGGATACGGGTGCCGATCCGCAGGAACTCGATGTGCTTGATCGCCCGCAGCTTCGTGAGCAGGTACTCCAGCTTCTCATCGCTCAGCAAAAGAGGGTCGCCCCCGCTCAGCAGCACGTCGCGAATCTCCGGATGCTCGGCAATGTAGGCAATCTGGCGGTCAAACTCAGGATGGAAATCGTAGCCGCTGGCGTTGCTGACCAGCCGGGAACGCGTGCAGTACCGGCAATAGGCGGCACAACGGTCGGTCACGAGGAACAGCACCCTGTCAGGGTAGCGGTGAACGAGTCCAGGCACGGGCGAATGGGCATCTTCCCCGCACGGATCGCTGACTTCCCAAGGGGCGGAGTGCGTTTCCTCCATCCGGGGGATCACCTGCCGCCGGATGGGGCAGTTTTCGTCCGCTGGATCAATCAGGCTGAAAAAATAGGGGGGAATGGCCATCGCCAGCTTGGAGCGGGCAAGTTTGGCTCCGGCGCGCTCCGAAGGGGTTAGGGTGGGCATCAGCTTTTCGAGCTGCTCCAGGGTGGTAACCCGGTGTTTGAGCTGCCAGCGCCAGTCGTTCCATTCGGTCTCGGGGACATTGGCCCAAGGGCCACGGCCAGCGGGGTGAAACTCTTTCAGGGCGAGAAACGCGGGCGAAGGGGGCTCGCCGCCGTCCGATTCAGAAGGCTCGGAATGCATCGTTGTGGGGGCCACAGTAGGGTGCGAAGTGCGACCGTCAAGGCGACCAACTGCCGTTTTTGGGCGCTTTTTTCAATCGTGCGTCAGGGCCAGCAGCCGCCGCTCCAACTCCGCCCGCAACCGTTCCCGCTCGGCCTCGTCGGCCTCGGGAGGGACGTACAGGGGCTCGCCGAAGTTCACCACCACGCGGGTGAAAGGCAGGGGAATCTGGAACCGGTCCCAGCTGCGGAGGGTTTTCTTCCAACTGAGCGAATAGCAGACCGGCATTACCGGCAACCCGGTCAATTGGGCAGCGGCGATGACCCCTGGTTGCACCACGTAGCAGGGGCCGCGCGGGCCATCCGGCGTTACGGCGAGGTCGTAGCCCTGCTCGGCTGCCGCCGTCAGCTCGCGCAAGGCCGCCGCCCCTCGCCGGCTGGAGGAACCGCGTACCGGTTTCACCCCGAACAGCTCCAGCACCCGCGCCAGCAGACCGCCGTCGCGGCTGGCGCTGGTGATGGCCGCCAACTGCCGGTTCGCCTGGTATCGGCCTACGTAATGGCGGTAAATCGGGAGGCACAGGGCCAGACGGTTGTGCCAGACGGCAAAAATCATCCGTTGCTTGATGCCCAGGGGGAAGAGGTCCGACTTATCCTCCCGATGCCAGCGCAAGGTCATCGCCAACGCGCTGATCACGGCCCAGATCAGCCGCGCCGCCAAGCGACCGTGCCACTTGGGCTGCTCTGGCACGACCACGCCGGACCGGCCTGTGGCCGGGCGGCTCGCTTTTGGCTGGTCCCGCTCCATCACGCGCCCTTCTTCAGGCAGGCGCGGACCAGTTGTTCCACGCTGGCCGCCTCGCCCAGCACTGCCAGCGCGGCCCGGACCGCCTCGTGGGCGTCCACCGGCTTGAAGCCCAGCGCCGTCAGGGCCAGCGACGCGTCATTCAGTTTGGTATCGCTCGGGGATGCGCCCTTGGCACCCGGACCGGCCAAGGCGACGCCAGAGCCAAAGGCGCCCAGTTTGTCCTTCAGCTCGACCACGATGCGTTCCGCCGTTTTCTTACCCACTCCGGAGATGCTGGAGAGCGCCTTCACGTCGGCCGCCGCCACGGCGGCGCGGAAGCCGGTCACGCTGGTGCCACTGAGGACATTCAGGGCGAGCTTCGGCCCGATGCCCGATACCGTGTGGATGAGCAACCGGAACAGGTCCCGCTCGGCCGCGCTCATGAAACCGTAGAGCACATGGGCATCCTCCCGCACGGCCAGATGGGTGAGCAGATGCACCTCCGCGCCGACGGCAGGCAGGCGGTCGAACGACGACAGCGGAATCAGCACCTCGTACCCGACGCCATGCACCTCGACCGTGACGGTGGTGGGCAGGGCCTCAACCAATTTGCCGTGGAGAAACGTGATCACGCGCCCGGAGTGAAGCACCCGCCGTCCGTACGGGGAAGCGGCGAAGCGAGTGGGTCAGTAGCTCAGTGATCAGTAAGACAGTAAATAGAAGCGATGGGGCAAACCTGTTCGCATTCTGACTAACTGATTACTGATTACTGACCTACTGACTCACTCGCCCCCACCGCCACCTCCACAATCGCCACCGCCGGAGCCGCAATCGCAGCCGCCCCCGCCGGAATCACCGGAGAAGCCACCGCCATCGCTGGAAAACGAACTGCCGCAATCGCCCGCGGAACCGGGACTGTCCACGGAGCCGGCATCAGCGGCTGACATTGAAGGCGGCTGTGACTCGCATCCCGAGGGACTGTCGTTTGAGGGGGAATTCCACCAGAACCACGCCGGCCAGAAACCGGACCCGGAATCCCCATCCGACCAGTCTCCCCCGCTGCGGTAGTCGTAGCCTGAGCCACCCCATCCTCCCCTGCCCCATCGCCGGGCGAGGATCGCCAGCAACCAAATCAGTCCGATTCCACCCACCGCCAATCCGACGATTACCATGAAGGCTAGGTTCATTGTGTCCCTTTGGTTTCTGTGGTTCATGTTTCCACCCGCTACAACCGTGAAAAAGGCTGCCTGGTAACGGGCGAGTGATCGGTGAGTCAGTAATCAGTAGGCCAGTAATCAGAGGCTACCGCTGCGCCATCTCCGCAATCTGGCCTACTGAATACTGATTCACTGATTACTGGCTCACTAACCCTTTCGCTTCGACACCAGCCGCACCTCCCCAATCACCATCGCCTTGTCCACCGCCTTGCACATGTCGTAGATTGTGAGTGCGGCGACGCTCACCGCCATCAATGCCTCCATCTCGACGCCGGTGGGGGCGGTGATTTTGGCCGAGGCCGTGATGACGATGCGGTCGCGCGATGCCGGAATCTCAAAATTCACCCCGCAATGCGTGATGGGCAAGGGATGGCAGAGCGGGATCAGTTCGCCCGTCTTCTTGGCGGCGAGGATAGCCGCGATCCGGGCGGTCGCGAGCACGTTGCCCTTGGCGATCTGGTCGGACTCGATGAGCGCCAGCGTCTCCGGAGCCAGGTGGATTTCTCCTGCGGCCACCGCCTCGCGCAGTACGGCGGGCTTGTGGGAAACGTCCACCATGCTGGCCTCGCCGGTGGCGGAGATGTGGGAAAGCTGACCCATGCGCGCAGCGTGTCGCAGAGCCACGGCCCGCGCAATCCCGCCCGTCACATCGGGTACACTTTCCATCGTGGTTGGCCTCGGGCATCAGGAGCGCGTGCGGCTTCAGATGGCCGTTCTCCCTCACCCTTACCCTCTCCCGCTGGGAGAGGGAACCGCCGGGAAGGCCGCAGGCAGATGGGGAGATTCACCGGCCAATCCCGTGCCTGCCTTCGCCGACCGGCGGGCGACAATTCTCCCTCTCCCAGGGGGAGAGGGCCGGGGTGAGGGTGAACGGCGAGGATGAAAAGCGGCACGCCTTACATCGCGAGCTGCACCACGCGCTCGGTCAACTGCTCCGTCCAGCGCGCGACGTAACTCATCGTGCGGTAGATCTGCTCCAGCCGTTCCAGGGGCAGCGCGGCGCGGCGCTCCGGGGAGCCGATCGGCGGGGCGGCGTCCCACGTCGCGTTCATCGCCTGCAGCTCGGTGATCAGCTCGTCGCGGCGGGTATTCACGCGACCTTTTAGCGCCTGAAGCTTGTCCGCCCAGTCCAGCCCCTCCTGCATGATCCGTAGCTTGAGCATGGGCGAGGTCGCCGTGGTTTTCTTCGTGAGGAAGGCGTCGGCATCGCGGCAGGTTTGGCCGATCTCCACAAAGAGATCCATCGTGCCGGGCGGGATGCGCTGGATATCACCCGGCTTCGCGCCGGCCTCCAGTTCCAGCAGGTGCAACAGACGCTCCCGCGGTTCGCGCAACGTGTTGAAAGCGGCGTTCAATTCGGCATACCGCTCGTTGGCCGCCAGCTTCTCCGCCTCGGATGCGCCATGCACACGGTCGGGATGCACCGCCGTCGAAAGCGGCATAAACCGCCCCTTGAGCGCATCGGCATCGAGCCACGGGCGGCGGGGCTCGGCGAGAAGGGCGAAGGCATCCATGCTTATGCTGAACCGCTCATGTTCAACAAATAGGGCAATGCTGTCTCGATTGCTTTTGCATAGGGTTCAACCTTAGTAGCAAGAGAATCAATTTTACTAATGAGCTTAAGGAATTGCTGAAGCGCAGGTTCGCCGCTGTTGGCTTTGATTTCCTCTTGATGCCGAAGCATTTCACCTACAGCTAGTGAAACCGCTTCCCGCATCGCGCGCGAGCCTCTGATCCGGTAGCTATCAATCGCATTACGGGCCACCGTCAAGAGGTCTAGAATCGTAGATTTAAGCGATTTCGGAAGCCCGCTTGCTGTGACTTTCTCAAACAAAGACGCAATCTCTGCGCTAAATGCCCTGATGTCTTCTTCAGGTATTCGGACTTCGGGTTTGTGCTTCGAAAGCTCATCGGCAACGAAGCGAAATTCCGCTAATGACTCTTCTGGAAACCTTCCTGCATGCCCCCATCCCTCTCCAAGATTTTCCAAAGAAAGGATGTCACGTGCCTTTGGGAAAGGGCGCAAAAAGAATTGGTGATTGATTCCGTCTATCTGCTTCAAATCACTTTCCAAGATCTCAAGGAGATCTCTGACCTCAATTAGCGCTTTCGACACTGATTGAAGGTCGTCCGAAGGCAATTGAAACGCGTGCGCGTATGCTTGTCTGATATTCCCGCCCTGACGAGTACGTAGACGAGACAGTACGTCATAAAGCCACCACGCTCGGCAGTCCTGCTTTTTCATGACTTATGCACTGAAACTCTCGCCACACGAGCAGCTCGTCGCGGCGTTCGGGTTCTTCACCTTGAAGCCGCCCTCGGTCAGCGCATCGGAATAGTCCAGCTCGGAGCCGGTCACGTAGAGCGCGCTCTTGGGGTCCACGACCACGCGCACGCCGGCGCTTTCGACCAGGATGTCCCGGTTCTGCGGCTGGTCTTGCAGGTCCATCTTGTATTGCAGGCCCGAGCAGCCGCCGCCCACGACCGCCACGCGCAGCACGCCCTGGGGACGCCCCTGCCGCCCGAGCAGCGTCGAGACCTTCTTGCCCGCGTTTTCGCTGAGCTTGATGAGCCGCTCGTCGCCCACGCGAAAACTGGGCGTGGCGGCGGCGGGTTTGGCGGCTCCGATTTTTCCGGCGATCATGTCGCCGCCAACCTAGGGGCGACGCGCAGCAGCGTCAACGAACGCCGGAGAGGGAGGAGTTCAATTTGGAAAGCAGGAAAACGGGAAACAGACCGGTCCGCTTTTCCTTTCCTGCTTTCCTGTTTTCCAAATTTCAATTCCCTGACTGAGGCTTCGGATTCACGGCTGTTTGGGGGTTGGAATTTCGCCGCGTTTCGTCTAGCTGTTCTTCCATGTCCCCGTTCCACATTTCCCGCCGTGGGTTTCTCCGCGCTTCTGCGGTCATTTCTGCCGGTGCCGCGCTGCCCGCCTGGTTCGAGGCCCAGGCCGCCGATGCCCCCCGTCCACGGGTGCCGCTCTCGCCCAATGACCGCCCCGCCATCGCGCTGATTGGCTGCGGCGGCATGGGCCGGGGCGACGCGAAAAACGCCAGCCGCTTCGGCGACATCGTCGCACTCTGCGATGTGGACGCGACCCGCCTGGAGGCGGCCGGGAAGGACTACCCGAATGCGAAGCGCTACTCGGATTTCCGCGAGTGCGTGCAGCATCCCGGCCTGCATGTGGTCATCAACGGCACGCCCGATCACTGGCACACGTTCATCAATCTGACCGCCATCAAGGCCGGCAAGGACATCTATTCCGAGAAGCCGCTCACCCTCTGCATCGACGAAGGCAAGCGGCTCGTGAAGGCCGTACGCGCCGCCGGCACCGTGCTCCAGACCGGCAGCCAGCAGCGCAGCGACAAGCGCTTCCGGCTCGCCATCGAACTCGTCCGCAACGGCCGGCTGGGGGCGTTGAAGCATATCACCTCGTCCATTCCCATGGGTCAGCACGGCGGGCCTTTCGCGAGTTCACCGGTGCCGGCGGGCTTCGACTGGAACACCTGGCAGGGCCAGACCGTGAGCGTACCCTACGTGAAGGAACGCGGGCACGGCAGCTTCCGGTACTGGTGGGATTACTCCGCCGGCACGCTGACCGATTGGGGCGCGCATCATAACGACATCGCGATCTGGGGCACCGGCTTGCCGCTGGCCGAGGCCGGGCCGGTCGCCATCGGGGGGCATGGGCTGCGCGATCCGGTGCCGGGCGGCTACAGCTTCCCGAGCACGTTCTTCGTGAGCTACCGCTACGCCAACGGCGTCACCCACACCTGCCGCACCGTCCAGACGGAAGGCCCGGGCGGCAACGTGATCGACCCCAAGACACCGCCGGGGCAGATGCCGAACGGCGTGCTCTTCGAGGGCAACGACGGCTGGGTGTTCGTCAGCCGCGGCACGATCGTGGCGAGCGATCCGGCCATCCTGCAGGAACCACTCACGAACAAAACGTGGTCGGCCTACGATAGCAACGACCACATGGGCAACTTCTTCGACTGCCTCCGCTCGCGGAAGGCGCCCGCCGCCGAGGCCGAGATCGGCCACCGCAGCGTGAGCGTGTGCCATCTCGGTGCCATCGCGATCCGCCTGGGCCGCCCGCTCCATTGGGACCCGGTGAAGCAGCAGTTCCCCGGCGACAAGGAAGCCAACGGCTGGCTCACCCGTGAACAGCGCAAGGAATTCAGCTATGCGGCGCTGGGCATCTGAGGCGGGGCAGTAAATCTTCTCCTCCTGCTTTCCCGTCCGACGGGCTTGCCTAGGCCAGAAGCGAAGGCGATGAGCCCCAACCGCACGAAGAAGGATACGTGAATTGCCGTTTCGGGAGGTTATTGAGACCTCAGGCGGAAAAAGTGACCTCCGATTTCCAGTGGCAAGCCGACGGCATTATTCCCACCCGTTACTGTTGGCGCATTGGTGATTACGCGCCAGGAGTTGGAGTCTTGCATATTGGTATTCGACTGGAGCGAAAACGTCGTGGCGTCTGTCGGCCACGAGAGCTGGATTTGATTGGCCGAGCGCAAGATTCGCAGTTTCGGCGGCTCGGGTGCCGGGGTCACGCTCATGTTGTCGGCCAGGAAAATCACCCCGTAGTCCTGGCAGGTGGGAGGTCGTGCGTCGTAGTGGACGATCACATTGTTGAAGCCCTGCGTGGTGGCAATGCCCAACGTTTCCGAAGGCCAGGTGCCGGGAGAACTCGCGGTGACGGTGTTTGTTCCTACCGGAGTGCCGTCCATAAACACCGTCACCTTCAGCCGCGCGGAGTCGTCGCAACCCAGCTCCTGCGGCGAGTAAAGGATGGAGAAATTGGTCAGTGCCTTGGAGAAGCTGATGACGAGATCGGACGCGAAAACGCTGCTGGGATAAAGGCAGTTCCCGGAGAAGCCCGCCGGAGTGAAACCCAGCGTATTGGCCGCCTGGATCGAGTATCCCTGTCCGGTCGCCGAGAAGTGTGCCGTGATCCCGCCTGCCGTCAGGTCTATCGGCAGCGGTGTGTGGATGGGGGCGGCATCGAAATCAAAGAGGACGCTTTGCGCCACTGCGGACGTGTCCACGAAGTTTGCCTCGATGAGGGCAATCAAAATCCACGCCAGTAGCATCGTCCTGTTTTTCATCCAATGCAGCATGGCTGGCCTTCCGGATCACGCTGCGCGACGCTTGGTGAATGCGCGCTGTTTCTTGGCTTGGAAGCGCGCGTGGTCCAAAGCTGCGGCGGCACCGGTGACAAGGAGGCCAACGGCTGGCTCACCCGCGAACAGCCCAATGAATTCAGCTATGCGACCTTGGGAATCTGAGCCGGGTCAATGCGCACCCTCGATGATGTGAATCGCGTCGGCGATGGACTCTTGCTGATCGGGAGAGGCCCGCGCGTGCAACTGGCGAAGGAGTGGCAGTGCCGGTGCCGCCGCCGCTCCGAGTTTCGCCAACCGCGCCATCAACCATTCGCGATCCACTTCAGGATAAGACCTTGTCAGCCCGTTGGTGACACTTGCGAACGCCAGCTCATTGGTCGGCTGGAAATCCAGCAACCACCCCGCGGCGGTGATACGAACTGGCGCGTTGGTCGAACCCAGGCAATCCGTCAGCACCGGGATTTTCCGCAGGGGGTCCAGATTCGCCTGACAAAGCGCGTCCAAGGCCCCCAAGGCCAGCCGGTTTTGCCTTTCTCCCGTTCGTGCCAACGCGCTGAGTTCCTGCTGAAACCGGGGGGCTATATTGGTGCTGGAACTCAGCAACCCCAGCACAGATTCAGCTTCGTCGCGTGTTTGCTGATTGGTCACCCCGGTCAACACGGCGCGTATTGGCTCCTCCGACCAAAATTCTTTGGGCTCGATGTCATTCGCTTCCGTCGCGATCAGGAAGCGGACGGACGGTGACTTCTCGGTTTCGAAACAGAGCCGGAGTGCCGGCAACGCATTGGAAGCACCCGGGCCTATTCTTCCAAGACAGCCGGCAGCCATAAGTGCCCGCCTCCGGTCCGAATCGGTCAGCCAGACGGTCAGTTGGGGGACAGCCACGACCGCTGCCGGACCCAGTTTGCACAGGACGCCCAATGCCTGCCCAGAATCTCGCGGGTCCTGCGAAGCCAGACAAGGGACCACCAGGCTGGCCGCCCGTTCCCGGTCATCCGAAACGCAACCCAGCAATTGCATGGCGACCATCCGTTCCCAGGGATTGGAACTCGCCAGCCGGTTGGTGCAGGCCGGAAACAGCAGCGCCGCCGGAGGACGCAGTTCGTCCAGGGCCGCCAAGGCGATCTCGGGCAGGTAGGAAGTCCGTTGGCCAAACCATTCCAGCACCGGATCTGGCACCGCCTTCACCCAGCTTGGAGGAGGTTCTTTCATCAGGCCTGGAGCCAAGGAGAGCCGGGGATACGCGGACTCCAGGTCAAACGCCGCCTCCACCAACACCGGAATCGCATTGGTGCCCATCGCCCGAAAGGCCTCCAGCATCGGGGGTTTGACGGTGATTTCCCCAAGGTGGCCCGGACCACTCACCGCCGTTTCCAGTGACAACCAGCCACGCACATCACGCCCCTGATAGGTCGGACCGTGCGGCCGGGTGCGCCACCAAAGCGTCAGCCACACCGCGCCGACCACGGCGGCGAGCGGCAGGAAATGGCGGCGGAGGTTCATGGCGAAAGCCTCGCGCCGATCTGCCTGCTGACAAGCACGGTGTGGTCCCATGCTTGATCTGAATGTAGTCGGCCTCGGCTCCGACAAACTCACTCCGCCACCAGCCGATAGAACTGCGTGCCTCCATCCGGGGTGGTGAACGACAGCTTGGTGCCTTCGACCTGTCTGGCCACCGTTACCCAAACGGGATCGGCGAGCGATGCGGTTTGTTCCAGGCGCAGCCGGTAGTTCGCCCCGGTCCACTGCACGGTGGTCAGGCCGTTGGACTCCGGTTTCAGGGACAGAATTTGCGGCGGAAAAATCTCGCTGCGCGTCAGCGGTACGCCGATGTCCTGCATCACCGCCAGGTCAATGTTGGAGATGAAGTAACGGGAGCCCCGGTAATACACGACGCCGTTCATCAGGTCCGGCACCAGGTCGGCACCCAGACCGGGAGCGGCATTGGCCAGATGATCAATGTTGCCCGCAGTCAGCGGCAGCGGTCCGCCGTAGCGCGCCTCGGCCACCGCACCGGTGAACAAAAACTCCGGCCCCGGATCGACCTCGATGTGCTCATCGAAGGTGGAGCAGTAGGCTCCATCCTCGCCGGCCTCCAGCGGCAGCTGCCCTGTGTCATAGGCCCGCCAGCCGTTGAAACCCAGCGCGTGGCCCAGCGCGTGGATGAACACCGAAACGGCATCCGTGCGCGTCACCGGAACCGGCGCGAGACGGGTGGCAGGATCGGGATCAAACCACATCTCGTTGCGCAGGTACGTGTCGCCGATCTCGATGGTGACGTCGGGTGAAGTGCCATTGGGATCGACACCCGTACGGATCTCGGCCGCCATGCCCTGCTCGAACACGTCGTAGCCGCCCCGCGTGGCCACGTAGCCGCTCGTGACGCTGGTACCGTTGGCGGTGGGCTGGTTGCCGAAATTGATCTGCACCTCGATGGAAGGCGTCATCCCCGCCGGAGGCTTGAGATAGCGCGCCCATTGGGCGCCGGCGGCCTGGACGGCGCTGCGGATGGAGGACTGAAAGGCCGCGTGCGAACCATCCGGATCATTGAAGGACACATTGAACTGCACGTCGCCCAACGCCGGGCCGGCGGACAGAATGGCCAACGTCCAAAGACAGAAGGAGCGAAGGGCGATGGTCATTGGCGCCATTTGCCGCATGGAAGCGTGGGACATGCACTTTGACCAGCATACGCTGCCTGATGTGTTTTCACGGTGGGGTATGGTGGCCCATGGCCTTGCCGAACGACTACTTCGTGGGATCAACAATCCGGCCGAGGAACAGAATGCTTCCGCTGGCACGGTCCCGGATCAGGAACATGAATGGATGATCGATCGTCACCCGCGTCGTCATGCTTTTGGTCGCGACGTGCATCAGCGTGATTCCGGCGGCCTCCGTCCCGGCCTCATTCACCTCGACAAACGCCTCGTGGGTGACTTCGGTGACAAAGAGATTCGTGGTTCCATCCATCCCTGAAAGGTCGGCGCGCCAATCAAACAGGGAGGTCAGGCCGGCGGTCTTCAAAGTCGGGACCAGATTGTAGCGTTGACGGAGCCTGAATCTGGGAAGATTCACGTCCGTTTCGTTGCCTGGCGACTGGTTGAGCTTTTGAAGCCATCGGTTGAGCTTTTCCAAGGAAAGCAGGCCCTCCAGTGCTCCCAATGAAAAGCGCTCCGCAGCCGGAAGAAATTCATGCACCTGAGGGAGCAGAATGACCATGGAAAGGTCGTCGCCGGAATAGGGCAGCTCCAGCAGCAGCAGGTCGCCGTGCTCCTCGGAAGCCGTTTTGAAGTGCGCCCGCCGATGCATCATGGGAACGGGAACGCTCGTCTCCGTGGTGACATGGAACAGCCTGGTTGAAGTCTCACCGGGCTCAAAACGGTCCTTCCAAGTACCCTTGAAATGAATGGCGTTGCCCAGCACCAGACGGCTGGAAGGTGAAAGATGGACCGCCCGCAAGGCGTCTTGGATTTTCCCATGGGTGGCCTCGGCCGCCCACCGGTTGACTCGTGCCTCCGCCTCCTGCGGATTCTGTTTGAAATCGACCCGTTGTGCTTCCACCCGATAGGCCGTCCGAATTTGGGCAAGAAAATCATCCGCGAAGCGGTAGTCCTGCTGGAGCCAAAGCGAATTGGCACTCGAGAGCGAAAGCCGGTTCCAGCGCTGAATCCGGTCCATCCGCCGGGCCAGTTCGCCAAAGGCACCGTCCACGGCCGCCGGGGGCAGTTGGAAGTGCAAGGCCGTAGCCAACTCCTTCTCCGTCTGGCCGCGCGCTCCCGCATAGGTCATCGCCAGACAGGTGGAGATGCCGTGGGGCGAGAAGAACAGGTTCCCTGGTTCGCTACCCAGCCGCCGGTAGAGATCAACGGCGAAGGCGGAGTTCCCTTCCACCAGCGATCTGACCTCCGGTGAGGCCGTAAAGGGAACCGGCTTTCCACTGATCGGAAACCGGAGCACCAGAAGCACCAGGACGACCATGGGACCTCCAACCCACAGCAGCAGTTTCCTCCTCGGAGTCAGTTTCATACCATTCAGCCTTCGGTCGTATGTAGCATTGGTCAGGCCAGCGTTGGTATGAAAGCTGTTTTCCGTCCGGGAGAAATCTTCCCGGTCAAACCGGCCCTGCGATCCGGGGCGGTCGGTTGGCTGACATATCCCTCCCCTCCGACCGCCGATCGCCAATCTGCCCGCCTACTGCGTGAACCAATCGCTGTAAAACGTGTGGTAATTCTCCGGGGGCTTCTTGGTGAGGAACCGGTAACACTCGCCCCACCATCGCCTGAGCTTGTCCGGCAGTGCATGTCCGTCCGTGGACCGCGAATAGCTGAAGGTCGCCTGGGACAGGCCATGGGCGGGCAGCTCAGGAATCTGCAACAGGGCGGCCTCTCCCGGATTCAGATAAATACCGAAGGTCGATCGGGCGTCCGCCAAAAACGTCAGGTAGTTGGTCGGGGCGTCTCCTTTGATATCCATCTTGGCATAGGGGAAAACCCAGATGGAGAATTTGTGACGATTCACGACCTCGAACAAGACGGCATTCGTTCCCGTGCGCAGCCATTCCTGGACGAAAGCGGCATTCTTGGGCGCTGACTTGCTGAACGCCGCAGTGATGCGGCCGACGGTTCCGTTGGTAAGGCCCATCTGCTTTGCCGTGGGCGGAAGCTGTGGTTCGGTCAGCAGCAAACGCAGTAACAAAATGCCGGCGATGAAGATGCCACCCATCACCAGAAGAACGTTGACCAGCATCCGCACTTTCATGGCCGGTCAGGCAGGTTCGGCGATCAGGTCGTAGTCGGTGTGACCAACGATCTTCACCTGGGCGAATTGGCCCACGGGCAGCTTGCCCCGGATGTAAACGCGGCCATCGATGTCGGGCGCATCGGCCTCGCCCCGGGCCACCAGATAGGTGCGGGTGCCGAGTTTCGAAGTGTGAGTTTCATCGCCACGGATGAGGCCGTGTTCCCAGGAGCTGACGTTGGCCTTTTCCAGGTCCTTGGCCTTGGCCTCGCCTTCGACGAGCACCTTGAGCGTGCGACCCATGAAGGATTCCGCCACGGCCACGGCGACCTTGTGCTGCGCCGCCATCGCCTTTTCGCGGCGCTTCTGGCGCTGCTTGGACGTGAGCTGGTCGGCCATTTTGCCGGCCACGGTCCCATCCTCCTGTGAGTAGGCGAACACGCCGAGGCGCTCGAACTTCGTCTCCGCGATGAAGTCGAGCAGCGTGCGGAAATGCGCGTCGGTCTCGCCCGGGAAGCCCACGATGAAGGTCGTCCGCAGCGCGATGCCGGGAATACCGGCGCGGATCTTCGCGATCAGGTCGCGGATGTACTGGCCGCTGGTCTCGCGGCGCATGCGGATGAGCAGGTCGTCGTGGATGTGCTGGAGCGGCATGTCCACGTAGCGCGCCACCTTCTTGCAGGCGGCGATGGTGGCGATGAGCTCGTCGGTCCAGTGCGCCGGGTGCGTGTAAAGCAGGCGGATCCAGAAGTCACCCTTGAGCGCGTTCAGCTCACGCAGCAGCGAGCTGAGCGTGGTGGCGTCGGCGGCCAGCGCCTTCGTGGCGGCAGCGAACTTCTCCGGCGAGGCAATGGCCCGGGAATGGTTTGGACGCAGATCGAGGCCGTAGTAGGTCGAGTCCTGCGAGATGAGGTTGATCTCCTTCACCCCGTCCTTGATGAGCGCCCTGGCCTCGGCGACCACATCGGCCTGGGTGCGGCTGCGGTGCGAGCCGCGCATCCGCGGGATGATGCAGAAACTGCACGGGTGGTTGCAGCCCTCGGCGATCTTCAGGTAGGCAAAATGCTTCGGGGTGAGCCGGAACCGTGGCGTCTCAAACTGCGGGATGTAGAGCGGGCGGGATGTGACATCCACCAATGGGGCCGAAGGGGTAGCCGTCAGCGCGATGACCTGTTTGGTCTTTCCGAACTTGGCCGAACCCCGGAGGGACTCCTCGTGATCGTGCGAGTGTTGGCCCTTGGCCTTTTCGAGTTCGTCGAGCTTGGCCTGGAGTGCCTTTTTCGAGGGGGCGCGCTCCGCAGGCGCTGCTTGCAGCTTTGTCTGCCGGCTGGCGATCGCCTGCTCGACGAGCTGCCCGACCTGCTCGACCTGGTCGATGCCCATGAAGACATCCACCTCGGGCATCAGCTTGGGCAGTTCCTCGCGGAAGCGCTGCGGCATGCAGCCGGACACGATCACGGCCTGGCCGGGGCGGGTCTGCGAACGGAACTCCGTGGATTCGAAGATGGTATCCACGCTCTCCTCCTGCGCGGAGTCGATGAAGGAGCAGGTGTTGACGATCACGGCATCGGCCTGCGCGGGATCGTTGACGATCTCGACCCCGCCCTTCAGCAGGGAGCCCAGCATGATCTCGGCATCCACCAGGTTCTTGGCGCAGCCCAGCGAGATCAGGCCCACCCGGCGGGGGCGCGGGGCGGTGGCGGAGTTTTTCTTCACGGTCACAGGGGGGCGAAGCTAGCTGCGCGCGAGGGGACTGCGCAATGCCGGAGGGTGCCACAGAATTGAAACTGGAACGCCCCCTGCTGTTCGCACGCGCGCAATTCCCTGACCCTGACATGTTTCGTGCCGCCCATTTCCAGACCGGTCTAATTCCGGTAATCCTCGCCATTCTGTTCTCCGGCAACGCCTTGGCGGACAATGGGGAGTTTCACCTGGGCCCGCCTCCGGGGCATCCCATCGTCAAAGAGGGGTTTCCTCCCGGAACTTCCGTGGGCTATGTCAATACGGTGGTCGTCTCCGGCTGGAACCTTTTGGAAAACCCGTTGGACGACGAGTCGGGCAATCTCATCGGGGGCGTGTTGAAAACGGTTTCCCCAGGTACCGTTGTGATCAAGCCCACCGCCCAGGGATGGGTGGCCAATAACTATATCAACGGTTGGAGCCGCCCCGATCTGGCACTGGCTCCCGGCGAAGGGTTCTTCATCCTCAGCCCAAGCAATACCACCCTGACTTTTGCGGGCCAGCTTCCCAGCGGCATTTTCGTTTCGCACCTTCCGGTCGGCGATTGCCTGGTGGGGTCCCAGCTCCCCGGCTCCGGCCCGCTGACCGGGACGGTGCTGAGATTTCCAGCGAAAACCGGTGACCGGGTCACCCGCCTGCGGGCGGGCAGCTCCGTTTTCGACTCATTCAGCTTCGACGGCACCTGGCATCCGGAAGAACCGAAGCTGATACCGTCCGATGCCTTCTGGCTGCACCAGGAGCAGGCCGCCGACTGGCGCCTGACGTTTAGCTTTGAGGGGCTGCCGGTTCCACCCGATGCACCGGTCGTCGAAGAAGTTTCCCCGGCCGCCATCGCCGGGACGGGCGGTCTCGTGGACTTCTTCACCTACGGCCCCGGCTCCCGCATCTACGCCTCCGATGGCGTCACACCGCTCGATTCGCAGTTCGTAGCCCAGCTTTGGGCGGCGGTTGACAGCGGTTATCTGACCCCCGTCACCGCCCCTATTCCTTTTGGAGACGGACCAGCCGCCGGCTGGATCGATGGCGGTTTGGTGACCTTGCCGGCCGAGGTGGAGGGCCAAGTCATCGGCATGCAGATCCTGTGCTGGCCCAAGGCTGCGGGGTCGGCGTATAATACCGCGTTCAATGCCCGGGCCGAGGTCGGCATTTCCGAAACGTTCTACTGCAAGATCGGAGTGCCGGATGCACCCGGAATTCTTCCCGGCATCACCACCGGCTTCGCGTCGTTCCGGGTGGTCCGGCCCAAACTTCAGGCCCTGTATTGCGTCCTGGCCGGCGGCGAACTGGAGCTGCGATGGCCCAGCGCGTGGGCCGATCGGCCGGTGCAATCTGCTCCCCGCCCGGAGGGTCCTTGGTTCGACCTAACAGCCGCAGTCGTTCTGGAGGATGATGAGAAGGTGATCCGGATTTCACCGGAGGAGACAACCCGGTTTTTCCAGCTCCAACCACTACCGTACTGATCAGCAATCGCAGAATGGCGTTGTCCGCAGGGTGTGCGCCCGCCACCCTCCGCGACTTCGTATGCACCAGGTCACTTTCGGCCTCATCGGCGGCGGCACCGTGGGCGGCGGCGTTTATCAGGCGCTGCAGCGCAACGGCGCCCTCATGGCTTCGCGGCTCGGCCTTGGCCTGCGCGTGGCCGGCATTGCCGTGCGCGATCTCAAGAAGGCCCGCGCCGCCACCCTTCCCACCGCCCTGCTCACCACCGACTGGCGCACCCTGGTCAATGACCCGGCCGTGCAGGTCGTAGTCGAGCTGATGGGCGGGACGACCACGGCGAAGGAGGTCGTGCTGACCGCGCTGAAGCTCGGCAAGCCGGTCGTCACCGCGAACAAGGCGCTGCTTTCGGCGCACGGCCCGGAGCTGTTCGCCACCGCGGCGAAACACGGCGCGAACCTCTATTACGAGGCCTCCGTCGCCGGCGGCATCCCGGTCATCAAAGTGCTCCGCGAGTCGCTCGTCGGAAACCGGGTCACGTCGCTGCATGGCATCGTGAACGGCACCTGCAACTACATCCTCACGCGCATGAAGCTGGAGGGTGCCGAATTTGCCCACGTGCTCGCTGATGCCCAGCGGTTGGGCTACGCCGAGGCCGAGCCGTCGCTCGACGTGGACGGTCACGACGCGGCGCACAAGACGGGCATTCTTGCTTCTCTCGCGCATGGTTTCTGGGTGAAGCCAGGGCAGATTCACACCGAGGGCATTCGCAGCATCAGCAAGCTGGACATCCAGTTCGCCGCGCGACTCGGTTACACGATCAAGCTGCTCGGCGTGGTAAAACAGCTCACGGGCAAGAAACCGAAACGTTCGGACGGCTGCCCGCCCATCCAGGTGGCGGTCTATCCGGCCCTGGTGCCCGACACCCATGTGCTGGCCTCGGTGAATTACGCCTTCAACGCCATCTCGGTACGCGGGGATGTCGTGGGCGACACGCTTTTCTATGGCCGGGGTGCGGGCGCGGAGCCGACGGCCAGCTCGGTATTGAGCGACCTGGCCGACGCCGCGCTCGACCTGAAGCACGGCTCCCACAACCGCGTGCCCTGCTTTGTAGCCCACTCGGGCGACGGCTGCGTGGTGCCGATGGACGAGGTGGTCTCGCGCTATTACGTGCGCCTGACCGTGGCGGACCAGCCTGGCGTCTTCGCCCGCATCGCGAACGTGCTCGCCAAGGCCAAGATAGGCATCTCCTCGATCATCCAGCCGGAAGGGCACGCCGGCGAGACAGTTCCGGTGATCCTGATGATCCACGATGCGCCGAATGCCGCGATGAAGCGCGCGCTGGGGCAGATCGCCAAGCTCAGCGCGGTGAAGGACACGCCGGTGATGATCCGGGTCGAGCCGTTTGAGTGACGGCGACGAGGTCTTCAGCCCAGAAATGAGAACGGCGCGACCAATGGTCGCGCCGTTTCCGTATGCCTGCCGGGTTCAGCCCGGTCAGCGATCACTTCCCGTTCTCGCTCACGAACTGCTTGGCCTTGTCAACGAACGCATCCGGCGCCTTGGCGAAGTCGGGGCTGTCGGTCTCGATGGCGAGCATGCCGGTGTAGCCGGTCTCCTTGAGCACTTTGAACAGGCCCTTGAGGTTGGCCTGGCCCTCGCCGATGTGCGTGTCCATGGAGACGTCGTCACCCTCCTTCACCTTCTCGATGCGCTTGTCCTTGAGGTGCAGGTCGAAGACGCGGCCGTTGTATTCCTTGTACACCTTCGCGGCGTCGAAGTTCGCGGAGGTAACCCAGCCGATATCCAGGCACACGCCGAGATGGGCGTCGCGATGGAGCAGGATGTTCCGCACGGTGGCCGGATTGCCGTAGGTGGACTTGATGCCATGGTTATGCACGGCGACCTTGATGTCGTACTCCTTGGCCAGCTCCTCGAGGTTGTCCCAGATCTTGAAATCACCCGGTTCCACGACAACCAGCTTCATGCCCATCGACTTGGCGAAGACGAACAGCTTGCGGTTCTCTTCCTTGTCGAGCGAGGTGCCGGCGACGCCGTAGGTGTAGGCATGGAGCCCGTTCGCCTCGAGCTTAGCCTTTTTCGCGGCGATTTCCGAGGCCGACTCCTTCTTGTAATCGATGTGGTTGGGGATGAGCTGGAGTTCCTTGATCCCGTGCTTCTTGGCGAAGTCGATGACCTGGTCGAAGCTCAGGTTGCGCAGGGTCCAGGTCTGGATCGCCAGCTGGTCGCTGAGATCGCCCGCCTGCACGGCGGTGAAGAGGGCCAGTGCCGAAGCCAGGCCCGTAAAACGACGGAGGAGTGTGTTCATGATGAGGTGCTGCTGAGCGGGGATTAATGAGGAAGCGCGGGAAAGTTCGCAAGCGAGCTTTCCGAAGGCATCCGTCACGGGGCGCATCTTTTCGCCGTGTTTGGCCTCGGGCAATGGGAGCGCGGGCGGAGTTGGGTGGCTGTTCTCCCTCACCCCGGTCCTCTCCCGCTGGGAGAGGGGGAATGGTCGCCCGCCGGTCGGCGAAGGCAGGCGCGGGATTGACTGGTGAGTCTTCCAGCCAGCCAGCGGCATTCCCCGCTGTTTCCTCTCCCAGCGGGAGAGGATTAAGGCGAGGGAGAGCGGCCTGCGTTCATCAGGGGCGACTTCCCCCCGAAGTCAGCGGTTCGCCCCGATGAGAAGATGCGCCCCCTCCCTAGATCGAACTGACTTGCCGCTTGTGTGCGGGGCCGCCGTTTTTCATTCTACCTCACCCCCGATTCGCCGGGATTCCGGCAACGAGGGTATTAACGCATGAGTTCGTCCGCACAGCCATGGCCTGGCGTCATCCGACGTTACGCACAGTTTTTGCCCGTCACCGAAACGACTCCGGTCGTGACCCTGCTGGAGGGAAACACGCCGCTGATTCCGGTGCCCCGCTTCGTCGATGCGATCGGCGGGAAGTTTGACCTTTTCCTGAAGTACGAGGCCCTAAATCCGACCTGCTCCTTCAAGGACCGCGGCATGACGCTCGCCGTCACGAAGGCCAAGGAGCGCGGGGCCAAGGTGGTCGTGTGTGCGAGCACGGGCAACACCAGCGCCAGTGCCGCCGCTTACGCCGCCCGCGCAGGCCTGCGCTGCGCCGTGCTGCTGCCCAAGGGCAAAATCGCCTTCGGGAAGCTCGCCCAGGCGCTGATGCACGGGGCGACGACGATTTCCATCGAGGGCAACTTTGACGAGGCGCTGCGCATCATCCGCGAGCTGGGCGAGACCGGTCTGGTCGAGGTGGTGAACAGCATCAACCCCGTGCGCATCGAGGGCCAGAAGACAGCGGCCTTCGAGATTTGCGACACGCTGGGGGACGCGCCGGACTTCCATTTTCTGCCGGTCGGCAACGCCGGCAACATCACCGCCTACTGGCGCGGCTTCAAAGAATACCATGCTGCCGGGCTCTCGGACACACTGCCCAAGATGATGGGCTGGCAGGCCGCTGGCGCCGCCCCGATCGTGCTCGGCCATCCGGTCGAACATCCCGAAACCGTGGCCACGGCGATCCGCATCGGCAACCCCGCCAGCTGGCAGGGTGCCACCGAAGCCGTCGCCGAATCGGAGGGCGCGATTGAAAGCGTGACGGACGATGAAATCCTCCACGCCTATAAGCTGCTGGCGCAGACTGAGGGCGTGATGGCGGAACCTGCCAGCGTCGCCCCGCTCGCCGGACTGATGAAATGCATTGCTGCCGGCCGGATTCCCGCCGGCAGCCTGATCACCGTCACCATCACCGGCCACGGCCTGAAAGACCCCGACACCGCAATCAAGGTTTCTGGCGTGACGCCGCAGACGGTGGTCGCGGAGAAGCAGGCCGTGCTCGACGCGATCGGCCTCTGAGAATCCCAAAGGGATTCCATCTCTCAGCCCGGGGTTGGACCGCGTCGCGGGCCTACCCCGGGTCCTCGACAAAGTGATCTTCTACCGCAGCGTGGTTGCATCGCCTTCCGTCAGGATTTGATGCTACCCCTTCAGGGTAGATTTCCTTCCCCCTTCCCACCCAGCGTAGCCTGACTACGTCACGCAACGCTGGGCTGAATGCTGGAATCCTTTCAGGATGTTTCAGACGACATCGCCACGCTCGCGGAGCACCGACTGGCGTCAGTCAACTGCCAGCGCTCACGCCCGCAATTTCATCAGGAGGTCCTTGCTCTCCACCGTTTCACCGACCTGGGCGAAGATTTCGGCGACGACCCCATCCACCGGGGCCGTAACCGTGGTCTGCATCTTCATCGCCTCCATCATCAGGAGTTTGTCACCCTTGGCGATCTTCTGGCCGACGGTCACGGCGATGCTGCTCACGAGACCCGGGATTGGCGCGCCAATCTGAAGGGCGTCGGCGAGGTCGGCCTTGGGCCGGGTCTTGGTCTGCGGCGACACTTTCTTGTCGGTGATGTAGGCCTCGCGCGTCATGCCGTTCAGCTCATAGGCCACGGTACGGCGCCCGTCCTTGTCGGGCTCGCCCACCGTGATGAGGCGGATGACCAGGGTCTTGCCCGGCTCGATCTCGACGCTGATTTCCTCGCCCCGGCGCAGGCCGTAGAAAAAGGCGTGCGTGGGCAGCACGCTCACGTCGCTGAATTCGCGCTCGTGCTTCGCGTAGCCGAGGAACACCTCCGGGTACATCAGGTAGCTCCAGAGCTCGTCGTCGGTGGCGTCGCGCTTGAGCTTCTCGGAAAGTTCCTTCCGCAGCCTGTCGAAGTTCGCCGGTGTGGCGACCGCGCCGGGGACGACGCCCTTCTCGAAATTCTTCCGCGCCTCGGCCGCGCGTTTCTCGCCGAGCACGACCTTCTGCACGTCGATGGGCCAGCCGCCTTCGGGCCAGCCCAGGCCGCCGCTGAGCATGTCCTTCACGCTGTCGGGGAACGGCGTCGCACCGGGCTCCAGATTGCCGACGTCGGCCGTCTTGATGCCCTTGCTGAAGAGGAAGAGCGCCATGTCGCCGACGACCTTGCTCGAGGGCGTCACCTTCACGATGTCGCCGAAGAGCTGGTTGACCTCGGCGTAGGTGCGCGCGATCTCGGGCCAGCGGTGCGAGACGCCCATGCTGGCGGCCTGCTCCTTCAGGTTCGTGTACTGGCCGCCGGGCATCTCGTGCAGGTAAACCTCGGCACTGCCGGTCTTGGGCGCGGTGTCGAACGGGGCATAGACTTCGCGGACCTTCTCCCAGTAGTCGGAGAATTCCTGGAGCGTCTCCGTGTCCAGTTTCGTGTCGCGGGATGAATGGCGGAGCGCCTCGGCCACCGAGTTCAGGTTCGGCTGCGAGGTGCTGCCGGACATGCTGGCCATCGCGAGATCGACGATGTTCACGCCCGCCTCGCTGGCCTGGAGGATCGACGCGGCCTGGACACCCGAGGTGTCGTGCGTGTGGAAGTGGATCGGCAGGCCGACCTCCTCGCGCAGCGTCTTCACGAGCTTCTTCGCGGCCAGCGGGCGGCACAGGCCGGCCATGTCCTTGATCGCGAGGGTGTGCGCACCCATTTTTTCCAACTCCTTCGCGAGCTTCACGTAGTACTTCAGCGAGAACTTGTCGCGCTTCTCGTCCAGGATGTCGCCGGTGTAACAGATCGCCGCTTCGCAGATCGCGTGCGTGTCCTGCACGGCGTTCATGGCCACGCGGAGGTTCGGCAGGTAGTTCAGCGAGTCGAAGATGCGGAAAATGTCCATGCCCGATTCGGCCGCATGCTTCACGAAGCCGGCGACGACGTTGTCGGGATAGTTCGAGTAACCGACCGCGTTGCTGCCGCGGAAAAGCATCTGAAAGCAGATGTTCGGGATCTTGGCGCGCAACTGGCGGAGACGTTCCCACGGGTCTTCGTTGAGGAAGCGCATCGTGGTGTCAAACGTCGCGCCGCCCCACATCTCCAGCGAGTAGAGGCCGGTCTTTGCATCTCCAAGCCGGTGCGCCACGGCATCGGCACAGGCCAGCATGTCGTAACTGCGGACCCGCGTGGCCATGAGCGACTGATGGGCATCACGGAAGGTCGTGTCGGTGACTAGCAGGCGCTTCTGTCGGAGCGTCCAGTCGGCGAACTTCTTCGGCCCCAGTTCCAGCAGCAGGTCACGCGTGCCCTTTGGCAGCGGCTCCGGGTGGCCTCCCGGCCGGATGGCGGAAGCTTTCGGCGGCACCGGCGCATCGACCACCTTCGCCGGCTTGTAGCCCTTGGCGTGCGGGTTGCCGTTCACGATCACGTTGCCGAGGAAGTTCAGCAGCTTGGTCGCGCGGTCGCGGCGGGTCTTGAAGGTGAAGAGTTCCGGCGAGGTGTCGATCAGCGTGGTCGTGGCCTGGCCGCTGCGGAACTGCTCGTGGCGGATGACGTTCTCGACGAAGGGAATGTTCGTCTTCAGCCCGCGGATGCGGAACTCCGAGAGCGCACGCGACATGCGGTCCATGGCGATCTGGTAGGTCTGGCCCGAGGCGATGACTTTCACGAGCATCGAGTCGTAGAAGGGTGTGATGACCGCGCCGGTGTAGCCCATCGCGCCGTCCAGCCGGATGCCAAAGCCGCCGGGCGAGCGGTAGGCCAGGATCTTGCCGTAGTCCGGCATGAACTTGTTCTCCGGGTCCTCGGTGGTGACGCGTGACTGGATGGCGTAGCCATTCCGCTGGACCTGGTTCTGCACCGGCATCCCGACCTCCTTCGAGTGCAAGGCATGTCCCTGTGCGATCAGGATCTGGGCGCGCACGAGATCAAGACCCGTGATCACTTCCGTGACCGTGTGCTCCACCTGGATGCGCGGGTTCATCTCGATGAAGAACCACTCGTGCTTTTCGAGGTCGTAGAGGAACTCGATCGTGCCGGCGTTGTCGTACTTCACCTCGCGGGCCATGCGCGCGGCGGCGTCACACAGCTCCCGAATGACATGTTCCGGCAGGCCGAAGGACGGCGCGACCTCGATGACCTTCTGGTGGCGGCGCTGCACCGAGCAGTCGCGCTCGTAGAGGTGGATGACGTTGCCGTGCTTGTCGCCGAGGATCTGCACCTCGATGTGCTTCGCACGCGGGATGTATTTCTCGAGGAACACCGCGCCGTTGCCGAAGGCCCGGGCCGCCTCGCCCTGCGCCTCGTCGAGCAGCCCGGCGAGATCCGCCTCCTGCTTGACCACGCGCATGCCGCGTCCGCCGCCACCGAAGGCCGCCTTGATGATGAGCGGGAAGCCGATCTGCTTGGCCGTCTTGAGGGCTTCCTTGCGGTCGGAAATGGGTTCCTCCGTGCCGGGCAACACCGGCACGTTGATGCGCTGGGCAAGCGCCCGCGCGGCCGTCTTGTCGCCCATCATCTCCAGCAGTTCGGGGCGTGGTCCCACGAAGGTGATGCCGGCCTTGGCGCAGGCGCGGGCGAACGCGGGGTTCTCGCTCAGGAAGCCGTAGCCGGGATGGATGGCATCGACGCCCTTCTCCTTCGCCGTGGCGACGATGGAATCGATGTCGAGGTAGGCCGCGACCGGGCCCTTGCCCTGGCCGATGAGGTAGGATTCGTCCGCCTTGAAGCGGTGGAGGCAGAAGCGGTCCTCCTGCGCATAGATCGCGACGGTGCGGAGTCCCAGTTCGGTGCCCGCCCGGAAAATGCGGACGGCGATCTCGGAACGGTTCGCCGCCATGAGCTTCTTGAACTCACGGCGACCGGCGGGAGCGGTGGAGGCGGAAAGGTTCGTCATATCGGCGCGCCAAACCTGACAAAACCCGCCCCTGTTGGGGAAGGGAAAGAAACGCCGTCAACTACCGGCCCAACCGGAACTCGACGGCACGGTCGCGCGGGGAGCCGAGGCGGTTTTTGCGGACGGCATCCTGGGCATCCGTGGCCTGCTGGCTGGCGGCGATCAGCTTTTTTGCGAGCTGGTCACGCTGTTTTTCCAGATCTCGCACCTTGGCCTCCAGCGAGCGGATGGTACGGGTGTCGGCGGCGCGCGGAGACGCGGCGGCGGCCAGTTCGGCGGACTTCAGCCGCTGCAGCAGGTCCGTCTTTTCCTGTTCGAGACGGACACGCTGGCCATCCGACTCGGTCAGCAGGGTCTTCAGCTCGCTCTCGCGCGCAAAGCTTTCGCGCACCGAATCCCGCAGGCGCGACGCCTCGTTCTCAAGCAGTTTCAATTGCACCACCAACGCCGGATCGGAAGCCGCCGCCGTGGCGCCGTTTTTGTCCGTGGGCGGTGGCCCGGCAAGTTTGGTCGCGGCCAGACGTTCCTCGGCCGCCTTCAGTTGGGCCTGCAGTTCGGTCCGCTCGGCCTTCTCGGCGGCCAGCGCGGTCTCGACCTGTTTGGCGGCGGCCAACTGGTCCGTGAGCGCGGTGACCCGGGCGGTCAGTGACTTGTTGTCCTCCTCCAGCCGGGTGCGGACGCCCTTCTCCTTCAGCAACTGGACGGCGACCTCCTCGGCATGCGCGTTGATGCGGCTGGCGTCGGCCCGGGCCACGGCCAGGTCGGTCTCCAGCTTGTTCAGGCGCACGATGCTTTCCTCGCTCTGGCGCGCGCGCAGGTCGTTCACCTGCTTCTCCAGCTTGCCCTTGTCGAGGATGAGCTGCTCATTTTGCTGGGAGGTTTCATCCAGCTTGGCCTGGAGCTTCGCGAGCCGGGCGGAAAGGTCGGCAATCTGTTTGCCCCGTTCCGTGTCAGACTTCAGTTCGCCCACCTGTGACTTGAGCGTGCGGTTCTCGCCCTTGAGCTGCTTGAGTTCCCCGTCCTGCAGCCGCTTTAGCTCGGCTTCCAGCGCGGCCTTCTCCTTGGCCAGCGCGTTCGCTCCGAGCTTCTGGTCGAGCAACTGGCGGTTCGCCTCGTTGAGCGCGGACTGCGCCTCCTCGGCGACGACCTTGTCCACGAGGTTTTTCCGTTCGGCCTGCTGCTGCTCCAGCGTGGCCAGCAGCACCTTGTTCGTTTCCTGAAGGGTGCCGATGCGCTCGACCGCCTGCTGAAGTTCCTTCGGGTCCACCGGGGCCGGCTGGGCGGAAAGCGCCTCGCGCAGCCTGGCCTCCAGCAGCTTCTTGTCGCCGGCCAGCTGGGCGATCTGGGCGTTCAGCGCGTTGAACTGGCTGATGACCTCGCCGCTGGGGGCCAGCTCACTGGCCGGAACCCCGGGGGAGGCCGGCACCACCGGATCCTTCGCCGGTTCAGCGGCGTTAGGATCGGGCGGCAGCGAGGCCAGCTTTTCAGCCACGTACCGCAGACGGTAGGCGATGACCCGCTCGTTCCAGGTCGGGTAGCTGCGGCGCAGCTCGGCCAGCTTCTGCTGCGCTTCGGCATAGGCCCGGCGCGCCACGCTGATCTGCCCCCCGTCACGCGAGGCGTCCGCCTGCTGGATCAGGTTGTAAACGACGATGAAGTCGTCATCGGCCCCCGCAAAGGCGCGGGTGGCCAGCGCGATGACAAGACCCATCAGGGTGGCAAAACGGAGCACGGCTCAGGATATAACGGCGCGGCGGCCGGAACGCCAGCGGCGGAAGCAAAAAGTGCGCTCAGGCCGGCGCCAGCCGCGAGATCGCCGCCATCAGGCGCAGCTCAATCTCCTTCTGCCGCACGGGATCGGTGATGCGTGACCCACCGACTTCGGTGACGTAAAAGCTGTCGATGGCCGCCCCCTTTTCCGTGACGATCTTGGCCAGGGCCAGGTCGAGGCCAAGCTCGCTGAACTCCGTCGAGACCGCGAAGAGAAGGCCAACCCGGTCTTCCGTCTCGATGTCGATGATGGTGCGGTTGAGCGAGGTGGAATTGTCGAAGCGGATGATGGTGCCCAGCGATTCGCCGCCCACCGCGCGATACAGCGGCTGGTAGCCGGTGCCCTTGCCCAGCAGCCGCGCGGGGTCGGCATCCCGCACCAGCACATCCAGCGCGATCTTCTCGAAGCGCTCGCGCACGGCGGCGACGGGCAGCTTGCCGGAGCGCGCGTCCACCACGAAAAAGTCGTCGAGCACGACGCCGTCGGCCCGTGTGTAAATCTGCGCGGCCATGATGTTCAGGCCGGCGGCGGCGAGGGCACCGGTCAGCTTGGCAAAGAGGCCGCTGCGATCCCAGGTGCAGATGTGCAGGCCCGTGTAGCCCCGGTCCGGTTCGTCGTGCCAGACGAAGACCGGTTCCAGCGCCCGGTCGTCCTCGGTGAACTGCAGGTGCATGAACCGGTGCGCCAGCGTGAGGTCGCGGGCCACGGCCCGGGCGTTGTGAATCTGGAAATAACGCGGCGGCAGCCCGGTGAAATGGGCGTCGATCTCCTCGTCGGAAAAGGTCTTCGGCAGCACGTCGCGGACCTCCTCGCGCAGCAGCTCGAGCTGGCGGCGTTCAGCGCGGATGAATTCGGTGCTGCCGCCCAGCAGGTCGCGGGTCTTGCGCCAGAGCTGCCAAAGCAGCGAGTCCTTGAAGCCGTTCCAGAGCGTGTCGCTGGTGCCCATCGAATCGGCGAAGGTGTGCAGCGTCAGCAGGTCGAGCGTCTCCTGGTTTTTGATCTGGCGGGCGAACTGTTGGATGACCTCCGGATCTTCCAGATCACGCCGCTGGCTGACCTGCACCATCGCGAGATGCTGCTCAATGAGCAGGCGCAGGGTCGCGGTGGTGGCGGCGTCGAGATGCAGGCGGTTGGAGGCGCGGATGGCCAGGCGGCCACCGACAATCTCGTGCCGCTCGCCCGGGATGGCCTTGCCCGAATCGTGCAGGAGCAGCGCCAGGTACAGCACGTAGGGCCGCTCCAGCCGCTGGAAGATTTCCGTGTAGCCGCTGGCCGGAGTCGTGGCGGCCTCCCAGACCTGATCAAGCTTGGTCAGGCAGACCAGGGTATGCTCATCCACCGCGTACTGGTGGTAGAACTCGTGCTGGACGAGATTCGTGAGCTTGCCGAACTCGGGCATGTACTTGCCGAGAAAGCCCACCTCGTGCATCGCCCGCAGCGCCGGGGCGACATTCCCGCGCGCGTTCAGGATCTCGATGAAGGTGTCCCGCACGTGGCGGGTCATCATGAAGCTGCGGTCCACCAGGCCGGACGCCACCGACTGCCGCATCAGCTGCGCCAGGTCCGGATGCAGGGTCAGCCCGCGCTGCTGCAGGTAGAGGAAGGCCCGCATCAGCCGGTGCGGATCCTCCCGGAACACACCACGGGAACCGGCGAGCAGCTCGCTGCCAACGACCCGGAAGCCATCCAGCTCGGTGGCGGCCACGGCTGGCGCGGCCCGGCGGCCGACAAACCGGCGCAGCCCCCAGACCGGCGACGGCACCAGCGCCAGGCGCTGCTCCAGGGTGCGGGTGATGAGATAGAGATTGCGCGCGTGCGTGTAATAGTCGCGCATGAACTCCTCAACCCGGAGCCGGGGCGAACGCGCGGAGTAACCCAGCCCCGACGCCACGGCGGGCTTCACATTGGCGGCCAGCACGTCCACCGGACGCTCGGTGACATAGTGGAGCTCGTTGCGCGTGCGGAGCAGGTAGTCGTAGGCGGCCTCCAGCTGCTTGCGCTCCGCCGCACCGATCTGCTCGGCGGCCTGCAGTTCGGCGGTCGTGCGCAGCCCCAGCTTGAAAAAGGTCATCCAGAGCAGGTTCTGGTAGTCGCGCAGGCCGCCGCAGCCGTTCTTGATGTTCGGCTCCTGCATGGCTGCCGAATCGCCGTGCTTGGCCCGGCGGGTCTTCTGGTCGGCGAGGCGCAGCCGGATGTATTCGTCCTCATGGCCATGCACGCACTTGGCCACGAACTTCGTCTGCATCTCCTGGAACAGCTTCTCGTCGCCAGTGATCAGCCGGGCTTCCAGCAGCGAGGTCTTTGACTGCATGTCGGTGTTCGCCACGGCGATGCAGTCCTCGACGGTGCGGACCGCGTGGCCGACCTTCAGGCCCATGTCCCAGAGGGTGTAAAGCAGGCCGCTGGTCCACTCGCCCAGGGTCGTCTGGGTTTTCTTGCCCGGATCGATCCCGCCGGCGTGCAGGAACATCAGGTCGATGTCGCTGCACGGGTTCAGCTCCCCCCGGCCGTAGCCGCCAAAGGCGACCAGGGCGATGCGCGGGGGCTTGCCCTGGGCGGGAAAGGCCCGCTGCACGGTCTCGAAGATGTGCCGGATCATCACATCCATGACCGCCGCCCGGGCGCGACAGACTGCCAGGCCGCTCTCCCCGCCGCGATGGAGGATCTTCAGGCGGTGGGATTCCTCCTTGAGGAATCCCTTGTAGCGCGCGAGTTCCTCCGCCGGCTTGCGGCCGGGAGGAACCGGCAGGCGCTTGTCGGCGTTGGCCTCAATCTTGGCGAGCAGTGCCTTCACGCGCGGCGGAAGGTGGGGGTTTCGCCGGTCGGGTTCAAGTGCGCGGGTGGTCTCCCTTCCCAATCATGGTCTTGCTCTTGATCTTAATCGTGGAAAGACGAGCGACGGTGATTGCGATCAGGATCAAGAGTAAGAGCAAGAGCATGATTGCCCCGCGGCCGGCGGAAATACTTCGCCCGCCCTGCAACCTTGTTGCCGTCGCGGTTTTTCACGACCCTACCTGGAGATGCCCGCCCCGCCGGATGCCGATGCCGACCTGATGCTGCGTGTCAAACGCGGCGACCGGGAGGCATTTGACGCCCTCATGCAGCGGTGGCAGCAGCCGGTGATCAGCTTCGTTTACCGCACCCTGCCCGATGCGGACGAGGCGGAGGACCTTTCGCAGGCGGTGTTTGTTCAGCTGTGGAAAAGCGCCGGCCGCTACGAGGTTTCGGCCCGGTTCAGCACTTTTCTCTTCACCATCGCGCGCAACCTGTGCCTCAACGAGCTCCGCCGCCGCGCCCGGCATCCGGCCGATTCGCTCGACGAGGCGCCCCCGGACGACGAGGCGCATCCCTACCGCCAGATCGAGGACCGCCGGGAAGCCTCCGCCAGCGACGCGACCCAGAGCGCCGAACTCGTCACCAAGGTGCAGGAAGCCCTCGACGCGCTCCCCGAAAAGCAGCGCACCGCCATCCTGCTCTGCCGCGAGGGCGAATTGAGCTACGAGGAGATCGCCGACCTGCTCGGCACCTCGCTCCAGGCCACCAAGTCCCTCATCCACCGCGGCCGGGAAACCCTCAAGGCGCGGCTGAAGCCGTACCTGCGCACCGGAGAGTGGTCATGACACATTGCAGCAACTTTTCCCCCACCCCGGTTTTTGACAGGAGGCTCGCATGAACACGCCCGATCCCAATGCCGACTGGCTCGACGCCATCGAAAGCCGCCGGCTGACGCCGGCCGAGGCCGAGGCGCTGCGTCGCCGCTTGGAAAACCATCCGCGCGAACGCGCCCGGTTGGCCGAGGAACTGGCCCTCAACGCCGCGTTGGAAGCGCTGCCGGCACCCCCCGCCCCCACTAATTTTGCCGCCCGGGTCTGGGCCGACATCGAGCGCGACGAACGCGCCGCCCGCCGTCGCCCGACTGGCTGGCTGGGCTGGCTCGGCCGCCTGCGTCCGGCCCGGCTGGTCGGTTTTGCCACTCTCATGGTCGCAGTCGCAGGTGGCTGGTGGCAGATCCAGCTCCACGAGCATTCAGTGCTCGCCGCCAACGCCGCCGAACTGGCTCAGACCGTCCCCGATGTGGATCTTTTGCGTGATTTCGAGGCGATTCAGGCCCTGAGAACCGCGCCCAAGGCCAGCGATGTGGACCTGATGAGTGCCCTGGCCCAGCAGTAAGCGGCGAAACCCCACTGGCGACCATGAACCTCCGTTGGCGAACCCTGTTTCCGCTCTTGCTGGCCGCTGGCCAGATGGCCCTGGCGGAACCGGCCTCGCCGATGTCGCAGCCACCACTGCCGCCCCTGGCCAAGTCGCTCGCGGAACAGTTTCGCGAGCTGCTCGCCGCCAACCCGGCGGAACGCCAGCGGCTGCTCGCCGGCCGTACTCCCGAGGCCCGCGTGGTGATCACGGCCAAGCTCAAGGAATTTGAGACTCTCTCATCGGCCGAGCGCGAGGTGCGCCTGCAGGTTGCCCAGCTCCAGTTTTACCTGTCGTCTTTGCTCCGGGCGGAACCGGAGGCCCGCACCAATCTCCTGAGCCGCGTCCCCGCCGAGGATCGCCCCCTGCTCGAGGAGCGGTTGAAGGCCTGGGATGCGCTTAGCCCGGAAGCACGTCAGGACATTCTCGACAGCGAGAAGTCGCTCTCCCATTTCGTCCGCCAGGAAAGCGCCGATCCCCAGCAGCTTTCCACCGCGCTGACCAAGGTGCCCGCTCCCGCCCGCCCGGAAATCGAGGCCCAGTTCGCCCGCTGGAGCGCCCTGCCCGCCGAGGAACGCGCCCGGAAGACGGCCAATTTCCAGCGCTTCTTCGATCTGAGTGAAAGCGAGCGCAACCGCACCCTGAACCGGCTGCCTGACACCGAGCGCCGGCAGATGGAGGTCGCGCTCGCCCGTTTTGCCGGCCTGCCGGCCGAGCAGCGCGACCGCTACCTGCGCGCCTTCCACCGCCTGGCCACCCTGTCGGCGGAGGAACGGGCGGAGTTTCTCGGCAACGCCGCCAAATGGCAGGCCATGTCCGCCGACGAGCGCAAGGCCTGGCGCAACCTCGTGCAGAACGCCCTGCGCCCGCCGCTGCCGCCGCCGCCGCTGCCGTTGCGCCGGACCGGAACGTCTTTGGTGGCCACGAACACCCCGGCGCAACACCTGCCAAACTGAAGGCGGTTTGAAGAAACCAGTTTCACCGTGAGTCGGTGTGGTTCAGACTGAACGCATCCATGAAACACATTCTCGCCCTGCTGCTGGCCGCCCTGGCTGTTTTCCCCGTCCGGGCCGACAAATCCATCGTGCTGATCGCCGGCACCCCGAGCCATGGCAAGGGTGAGCACGAGTTCCGCGCGGGCTGCCTGCTGCTGGCCGAGTGCCTGAACAAGGTTCCCGGCATCCACGCCAGCGTGGTCAGCAACGGCTGGCCGGAAGATGTCTCCATCCTCCGCTCGGCGAACGCCATCCTGCTCTACGCCGACGGCGGCGACGGCCATCCCGCGATCAAGCCCGACCGCCTCAAGCTGCTCGACGAGCTGGCCTCCAAGGGCGTGGGCATCGGCGCCGCGCATTACGGCGTGGAAGTCCCGGCGGGCGATCCGGGCTTCGCGATGTTGCACTGGACCGGCGGCTATTTTGAGACGTTCTGGAGCATCAATCCGACGTGGAAGGCGGATTTCACCGGCCTGCCGTCGCACCCGATCACCCGCGGCGTGCGGCCCTTCGCGATCAACGACGAGTGGTATTACCACATGCGCTTCGCCCCGGAGATGAAGGGAGTCACACCCATCCTCAGCGCGGTCCCACCAAAGAATACGGTCGGCCCGAACGGCCCGCACAGCGGTAACCCCTTCGTGCGCTCCGAGGTCGAGCGCGGCGAGGAGCAGACCCTGATGTGGGCCTTTGAACGGCCGGGTGGCGGGCGCGGCTTCGGCTTCACCGGCGGCCACTACCACTCGAACTGGGGCAACAACAACTTCCGTAAGGTCGTGCTGAACGCCCTCGTCTGGATCGCCAAGGGCGAGATCCCGGGCGGCGGCGTCGAATCGACCGTCACGCCGGAACAGCTGAAGCTGAACCAGGACACGAAGTAACGGGGGCGCCTGGAGGGTTCGTGGGACTGTCGATGGGCTGGTGCTTGTGAAACTTGGCGGCCCCTTCTAGCTTTCCGCCCCGATGTCGCCGTTCCAGATCATCTTCAATCCCACCAGCGCCGCCGAGCTGGCAAAGCTGCCCAAGGATCTCCAGCTCCATGTGCTCGGTGAGTTCCGGGGATTGCCCCGTGAGCTCCAGGGCGACGGCGCGGATTTCGGGCATCTCACCCGCGCCCAGCGCACGCTTACGCGCTACCGGCTGGGCGACTACCGGGTCTATTTCGAGCGGCATCCGCTCGGCGTGGTCGTCCACCGCATCCTCAGCAAGCACACGCTGAAAGATTTCCTCTTCCGCTCGAACCTCGACGGCAACGGGGAAGACGCCAAGCTGCAGGACAACCCAAAGTTCTGGGAACTGATCGAGCAGGCCAAGGGCGCAGCGAAAAAGGCTTCCTGAAACGCCACGAACCGGAAATCCGGTTTCGCGAAAAGCAGGAAGCGGATTGGCAAACGAAGGCGGGCTGATTCCTGCGGTTCGCAGCCGCCGAGCGCCTGCAGAAGGTTATTCACCACCCAAACGGGGCACTTTGTGAACAACTCTTTACCGCATCGCCATTAGGACGTCACTGACCCGTCGCAACTTTGGGAGCGAAGCGATGAAAAAAGTGCTCATCCTGACGGCCGGTTTCGGCGAAGGCCACAATGCCGCCGCCCGCAACCTGCGCGACGCGCTCGAACTCGAGTCGGACGAGGTAAAGGTCGAGATTCTTGACCTGATCGAGAGCGCGTATGGGCGCATCAACACGCTCGTCAAAAGCACCTATCTCAAGGTCATTGATTACGCGCCGTTCGTGTGGAACGGCATCTACGGCTGGCTCAATTCCTCGTCGTGGCCCAATCCCGAGGGCCAGGTCGGCTTGGCCCGCCTGCGGCAGCATCTCGCCGACGTCCTGCGCGCCACCGAGCCGGACGTCGTGGTGACGACCTACCCGATTTACGCCCCGCTCATCCAGCAGCTTTACCGTGACCATTCCGAACGGCCTTTCCGGCTCATCTCGGTGGTGACCGACTCGATCACCGCCAACTCGATCTGGTGGCGCGCCCCGAGCGACGCCTGGATCGTGAGCAACGAGGCCACCGCCGAGGCGCTGCGGGCCGGTGGCGTGCCGGCGGACAAAGTGAAGGCGCTGGGTTTCCCGGTAAGCCCGCGCTTCGCCGAGCTCACGGATATCGAGGTGCTGCCGCCGGATGTGGGCACGACGCGGCGGATTCTTGTCATCGTCAACCACAACAAAAAGAAGGCGGCGCGGACGGTGGATGAGCTGCTCGAAATCCCCGACACGCACCTGACCATCACGGTCGGTCGCGATGCCGAGCTGAAGGCGAAGCTCGCCGAACGCACCCGCAAGGTCTCGGACCGCGTGACCTTGCTCGGCTGGACGAACGTGATGCCGCGCCTGCTGGTGGATTCGCACCTGGTCGTGACCAAGGCCGGCGGTGCCACCGTACAGGAGGCCGTGGCCGCCCGCTGCCCCATGATCCTCAACCACATCCTGCCCGGCCAGGAGGAGGGCAACGCCCGGCTCGTCACCGAGTACGGCCTCGGCGCGATCGCCGAACGGCGGCGCGAGATCGCGGAACTGGTGGAGGACGCCTTCAAGTACCAGGGACGGCGCTGGCGCGAATGGCGGCACAACATCGCGAAACTTTCCAAGCCGGACGCCGCCCTGCAGCTCGCGAAGCTCGTGCTCGATTTCTGCGACTCGGGCGAACGCCCGCGCAAGACCATCCCGCTCTTTGGCGACGGCCACGACCGCAGCCCGGTAAACACCTCGGCCGCCGTCGTTTCAGGCGAGTCGAAAATGCTGCTGTGCGACTTCCACACGCACACCAACTACTCCGACGGCAAGCTGTCCGTGCCCGATCTCGTGGATTTTTATGGGCGCCGCGGTTTCGACTGCCTGTGCGTGACCGACCATCTTGCCGACCCGCGCCGCCTGCTGGGCAAACTGGCGCGGCTGACAAACCTCACGCTCGCGCCCGATCAGCTACCGGAGTACTTCGACGTGCTAGAACGCGAGCGCCGGCGCGCGTGGCGCAAGTATTCCATGCTCCTGATGGCCGGCATCGAGTTCAACAAGGACGGGCTCACCTCGAAATCCTCCGCGCATCTGCTGGGCATCGACCTGCGCTCACCGATCAATCCCGCGCTCGACCTGCCAGAGACCATCGCGCAGATCCACACGCAGGGCGGCCTCGCCGTGGCGTCGCATCCCCACGTCATGAAGAGCGAGTGGGGCAAGAACACGCTCTATCTCTGGGGAAACCAGACGCAGTTTGCCCCGCTCATCGACGCCTGGGAAATCGCGAACCGCAACGACATCTTCACCCCGGTCGGGCACAAGCGCCTGCCGTTCCTGGCGAACAGCGACTTCCACAAGCCCAAGCACATCGAGTCGTGGAAGACGCTGCTGCACTGCGAGAAGGATGCCGAGGCGATCAAGGACTGCATCCGCGAGAACCGGCACGTCGCGATCACGTTTTATCGTGATGATGGGGCGGCCCGGGTGCGGCAGCTTGTGGACCCGATTGGGGAGCCGCTAGCCCCCGTCCGACAGCCGGAACTGCTCGTGGCAAGATCGTAATGACCGGAGCTCTTCGTCCTTCCACAAGTAGGACGGTGCGGCTCGCCCGTCCTCTATCTTTACTTTTCAGACGGCAAAGCAGCGGGCCTCGCAGAGCGAGGCCATGAAAATAGCCGTGGGCATCGCCCACGGAAGAAGTCCGCATGCCGAAGAGTTTCGTCGCGTAGCGACGGTTGAACGGTCAGCTTCGGCTTCCAAGATTTCAAACGTCGCTACGCGACGCGCGGTAACGGCAATCCACACCGTGGGCTGCCGCCCACTTTCATCCGGTCGCTCCGCGACCAAGTGTCATTCCCCGCCCCATTCCCAAGCCATTACAAAAACAGACAGTTTGTTGCCCCTCTCATTTTCTGAAATGGCTCGAGTGCATAAAAAGACCCGGCGGCTGGATAGCGCACCGGGTCGAAAAATGGAGGAGGAAGATTATTACTTCGCCTTCAGCGCCGCCTCGATGGCCGCGATGACCTCGGGCGCGTCGGGCTTGGTCTTGGGGCTGAAGCGTTGGAGCACCGTGCCGTCCTTGCCGACGAGGAACTTGCCGAAGTTCCATTCGATGTCGCCGGGGAACTTCGCCTCCGGTCCGGTCAGCGCCGCGTAGAGGGGATGCTGTTCCGCGCCCTTCACGTGGAGCTTCTCCATGAGCGGGAAGGTCACGTTGTATTTGGTCGAGCAGAAGGTCTTGATCTCGGCGGCGGTGCCGGGTTCCTGACCGGCAAAGTCATTGCAGGGGAAGCCGACGATGACGAAGCCCTGCTTCGCGTACTTCGTGTAGGTGGCTTCGAGCGCCTCGTACTGCGGGGTGAGGCCGCACTTGGAGGCGACGTTGACGACGAGCACGACCTTGCCGTTGTAGGCCTTCAGCGAGGTCGCCTTGCCATCAATGTCTTTCAGGGGGATGTCCCGGATGGTCGGGGCGGTGGCAGCAAGGGCAGTCATGGCCAGAACCAATGAGGTCAGGAGCGGTTTGAGGGGCTTCATGCGGGTGGGAATATGACCAAGCGGACGGGGCTGTCAAATCGGCTGAAACCGTCAGTCATTCACGTGCAGACCGAGCTTCTTCCAGCCGGAAATCAGCTTCTTGCTGGCTGAGGAGTACGGGTTGCCGTGGAGATAGAGATTCACGAACGGCGCGAAGTTGTTCGGTCCGGCCAGATCATTGGTCAGCGCCGTGTTGAGCGGAGCCAGGTCCTTGATCCGGTTGTCATCGAAAAAGAGGAAGGTCGGCGCCCGCAGCCCGGTGACGGGCGTAAGATCGGTGATGCGGTTGTGGGACACGGACAGGATGCCGAGACCACGGCAGCCACCGATCGCGGCGAGGGAATCGATCTGGTTGTACTCGGCGTGCAACGTGACCAGTCGCGGCAGACAGCCAAGCGACAGGATCGAGGCGATCTGGTTGTTGCCGATGTAAAGGCTCGTGAGGTTGGTCAGCCCGCCCAGCGGACCCAGGTCGGTGACCTGGTTGCGCGAGAGTTCCAGGTACTGCAGGGCCGGCACGGAGGCGAGCGGTGCCAGGTCACGGATGCGGTTCGTGGCCAGGTTCAGGAACTGGAGCTGGCGCAAGCCCTTGAGCGGGGCGAGGTCGGTGATCTGATTGCCCGCGAGATCGGCCGAGGCCAGCGCCTTGCAATGTTCCAGGCCGGCGAGGTTCGTGATGCCGCGCCCATTGGCGTTGAAGGTCGAGACATTGACCACATCGGCGGCGGTCAGCGGCGAATTGGTCTGACGCTTGGAAAAAACCTGTTGGCGCACCGCGTCCTCCAGCCGCTTGTCGGCGAAGATGGAAGCCTCGTTGGTGGCATCGGCGGCACGGGCCGGCGTTAGGAAGGCCAGCACCGCAAAGAGAAGGGCAAACGACCGGTTCATGGATATTGCTTTGTGACGAGCGTCGGGTGAAAGAGCAAGACGCAGCCGCACCCTGGATCATTCAGCCCTTCAACGCCGCCTGCAGTCTTACGAACTGCGCAAGCAGCTTCGGCATGTCGGCCAGCGGGATCATGTTGGGGCCATCGCTCATGGCCTCGTCCGGATTCGGATGCGTTTCGATGAACAGACCGTTGGCCCCGGCGACGATCGCGCAGCGCGCCAGCACGGGCGCGAATTCCCGCTGGCCGCCCGATTTGTCCCCTGCCCCGCCGGGCAGCTGTACGGAGTGCGTCGCGTCGAACACCACTGGATACCCGAGCGCGCCCATGATCGGCAGCGAGCGCATGTCGGCCACGAGGTTGTGGTAGCCGAAGGTGGTGCCGCGCTCCGTGAGGAGCAGCTTCGGCTTGCCGTCGGGCGCGGCTTCGGCGGCCTTCTTGACCACGTTGCCCATGTCCTGCGGAGCGAGGAACTGGCCCTTCTTGATGTTCACGATCGCACCCGTCGCCACGGCGGTGTGGATGAGATCGGTCTGCCGGCAGAGAAACGCGGGAATTTGTAAGATGTCCACGGACTTGGCCGCCGCGATGGCCTGCGCCTCGTCGTGGATGTCGGTGAGGACCGGCACACCGACCTTTTCCCGGATGCGCGCGAGCGTCGCCAATCCTTCCGCGATGCCCGGTCCGCGAAACGATTTGCCGGAAGAGCGGTTCGCCTTGTCGAAGCTGGCCTTGAACACGTACGTGATGCCGAGCTTGGCGCAGGTGGCCTTCAGCTTGCGGGCGATCTGGAGGCAGAGCGCCTCACTCTCGATCACGCACGGGCCGGCGAGGAGAAACAGATGGCGGCGATCATTGAGCGCACGCCAGAGGGTGGCGGAAGAATCAGGCACGGCAGGAGATTGCGGGAAGATGGCGGTGACGGCGACGGCAAAAACAAACCCGCGTCCGGGGAAACGGACGCGGGTTGTAAGAAAAACTTTGGCGGCGGTGGCGCTTACTTGGCGGCGGCGTAGAGCGCGGCAACCTTGGTCCAGTCAACGACGTTCCAGACGGCCTTCAGGTAGGCGGCGCGGAGGTTCTGGTACTTCAGGTAATAAGCGTGCTCCCAGACATCGATGCCGAGGATGGCCTTGCCTTCGACACCGGCGACGGCCTTGCCCATGAGCGGGTTGTCCTGGTTGGCGGTCGAGACGACCTCGAGCTTGCCGCCGTTGACGACGAGCCACGCCCAGCCGGAGCCGAAGCGGCCCACACCGGCGGCCTCGAACTTCTCCTTGAAGGCGTCGAAGCTGCCGAAGCTCGCGGTGATCGCCGCCGCGAGGTCGCCCGTTGGCGCACCGCCGCCCTTGGGCGAAAGGATGTTCCAGAAGAAGGTGTGGTTCCAGTGACCGCCGCCGTTGTTGCGGACGGGTCCACGGATCGCATCAGGCACGCCGGCCAGGTCGCTGATGAGGGCTTCGAGCGACTTCGCCTCGAGCGGCGTGCCGGCGATGGCCTTGTTCAGGTTGGTGACGTAGGCGGCGTGATGCTTGCCGTAGTGGATGCCCATGGTGGCCGTGTCGATGTGCGGTTCGAGGGCGTCCTGGGCGTAAGGGAGGGGTGCGAGTTCAAAGGCCATAATCGTAGGAGGTAAATGGTGCGTGTGACGAACGGCCATAACGATACCTGATACCAGCCAAGCGGCAAGTACGGGGTTCTGCGGAACCGGTTCCTCCGCTGGCGACAACCAATCGACAGCCGAGCGCAATCCACCGACAACCGGCTTTCTTGCCTGACCGGGGTGGTATGACCTAGGTTCCCCGCACTTGAGCAAGCCTGTTCCAGTGCCGGTTCCGCCTGCCACGACGCCCCCCGCATCGGGGTTGTCGCCGCTCAGCCGTGTCCGCGCCGGATGCGTGGTCATCGTGAAGCAGCTCACGGCGGATCATGAGGTAAACCAGCGCCTTCGCGAGATGGGTTTCGGCGAGGAGCAGCGCATCAAGGTCATCACGCTCCAGAACAATGTCCTGTGCCAGGTCTGCAACGCCCGCCTCGGCCTCAGCGCGAAGCTGGCGGAAAACATCCTCGTGCAACCGGTCGCACCGATGCGGCTGGCGGCGTGAGCGGAGCTGAATTCAAAATTTGAAATTCGGAATTCAAAATTTCCAAGCACGCCCGGGTACGTCTCATTTTGAATTTTAAATTCCAAATTTTGCGTCTGGCATGAACCCCCTCCCGCTGTCCTCCCTCACCCCCGGCACGAAAGCCGTCGTGACCGAAATCCGCGTGCCGGTGGAGCACCGCGGCCGGCTGCTCGAGATGGGCCTGCTCGTCGGCACCACGGTGGAGCTGGTACGGTTCGCCCCGATGGGTGACCCGGTCGAGATCAAGATTCGGGGATACAACCTCTCGCTGCGGAAACACGAGGCGGAGCAGGTCATCGTGAAACCACAATAATCCGGAGGGTTGCATGACTTGGCGCGTTGCAATTTGGCTGATTTTTGTGGTGCCGGGATTCCTATGTGCCGCGCTCAATAGCTGGTTGGCATTTGGCCGGCCAATTAGCCTAAAGCTTCAGCGAATGGATGCAGGCTTTGTGTCTCCATTGCCTCTTCTCGGAGCCGTACCCTTGCTTGTGGGATTGATTAGCGTTCCGATTTTGAAGGCGAAAATACCAGCTGCTGTGGTCGTGGGGATTTCGTGTCTCGGCCTGATGGATTTGCTGGCGCTAATGCTCGCGAATTCTCTTCACGCCTGGAGCCAACGGCGTTGACGCAATATGGTTTCATTCTCTCTTCAAGCATCTAAGCGATCTGAGGCAGTTCCACCTTCGCCGCCATCCCCACCGGCACTCCGATTACGCGGAAGGACCATGCTTTTCAAGGCCCTTACTTGGCAGCACTTTACTCTGGAAGACTGACCGCGCCCCGATGCCTCCAGATTTCAATCACCAAGCGCTGAAAGCGCGTCCAAGTATTGCCTGGGGTGAAGCCCCAGGTTTGCGGCCCCGAAAACAGACCAAGGGCTGAAGGCCCGTCCGAACCATGTCGCAATCCCTCGCCAACAATCTGATTCACCTGGTCTTCTCGACCAAGGTGCGCCGGCCCCTGTTGCGCGATGACGAGCGCGACGGACTCCACGCCTACATGGGTGGTGTGCTCAAGAATCACGATTGCCACTCGTTGGAAATCAACTCGGTAACCGACCACGCCCATGCCCTTTTTGTGCTGAGCAAAAACCTCGCCTTGGCGAAGGCAATCGAACTGGTCAAAGGGCTTTCCTCAGCCTGGCTCAAGGACCAGGGCGCTTGGTATTCGGACTTCCACTGGCAGACCGGCTACTGGGCTTTCAGCGTGAGCCAAACCCATGTCGGACCTCTGCGCCGCTACATTCGCGGCCAGCAGAAACATCATGAGAAAATTAGCTTCCAGGATGAGGTGCGTCGCCTGAGCCAGAAGAACGGAATCGAACTCGATGAGCGCTATGCGTGGGAGTGAATTTACGGCGCCGATATTCTCGGACGGGCCTTCAGCCCTTGCCAACTTACTGGGGCCGGGTACCTGGGCCTTCGCTCGCGATGCTCGCTCCAGCCCAGGCATTACTCGGGTGGGCTTACAGCCCGAGCTTAGCTTGTTCGGAGCCGCTGTGAATCACGTCCTGGTTGTGACCTTGTTCAAAAATCGATGAGCACGGCCTCTTCCACCTTCACCGCTGTCCTGACCGGCAACCCAAATTGCGGGAAGACCACGCTCTTCAACGCGCTCACCGGGTTGCGCGCCCGGGTCGGCAACTACGCAGGCGTCACGGTCGAGCGTAAGGAGGGGGCGATGCTCGGTGCGAACGCGGCGCATCCGGTCACGCTGCTCGATCTGCCGGGCACCTACTCGCTCAGCCCCCAATCGCTCGATGAGCAGATCGCGCGCGATGTGTTGTTCCAGCGCTTGGCCGACGTCCCCGAGCCCAGCCTCGTCATCGTGGTCGTGGACGCCTCGAACCTGCAGCGCAACCTCTACTACGCCACGCAGGTCATCGAGCTCGGCCATCCGACCTTCCTGGCGTTGAACATGGTCGATGTAGCCCGCGCCAACGGCCACGAGATCGACCTTGAAAGCCTGTCCACCGCCCTGGGTGTGCCCGTGTTCCCCCTAGTCGCCAGCGAGAACGAGGGGATCACGGAGCTGAAGGAAGCAGTAAACCGGGCGGCCAGTAAGCCAGCCGGCCAGAAAGCCAGCGGGCCAGCGACGTCCGGTGCCGAGTCTGGCTTACTGGCTCACTCCCCTGCTGGCTTACTGGCTGACTCGCTCAGCGAGCCGCGTTCTTTTCAGGAGCTTCCGGAAAATTTCGGCCACGAGGCGCAGGTCATCGAGGAGATGCTGGAGAAGTTTTTCCCGCACCGAGAACGGCTGGCCTCTGCCGAGGCGCTGCTCATCCTGAGCGACGACAAGGTGCTGAACGCGCAGCCGGATCTCTATCCCGCCGCGATTCGCGAGGCGGTCACGGCGGCGCGTGCGCGGTTGGAGGCCGCGGGCGTGGATTGGCGCAGCGCGGCCATTGAGGCGCGTTATGCGCGCGTGTTCGCCATCGCCCAGCACGTCACCACGGAGACGGTCGTCGAGGGCGAAAATTTTTCGGACCGGCTCGACCGCATCCTGACCCACCGCGTGTGGGGTCTGCTCATTTTCATCGGCATCATGGTGACGATGTTCGTCTCCATCTTCTTCTTCGCGCAGCTGCCGATGGACGCGCTCGATGCCGGCGTGGGCTGGCTCGCCAGCCATGTCAGCGCCGCCCTCGGCCAGGGCGATCTGCAGGATCTGGTGGCCAACGGCATCATCAAGGGCGTCGGAGCGGTCGTGGTGTTCCTGCCGCAGATCTGCCTGCTGTTCATGTTCATCTCGCTGCTGGAGGATACCGGCTACATGGCCCGCGCCGCGTTCCTGATGGACCGCCTGATGTCGCGCGTGGGCCTGCATGGCAAGAGCTTCATCCCGATGCTCTCGTCGTTTGCGTGCGCGATCCCCGGCATCATGGCGACGCGGACTATCGAGTCACCCAAGGACCGCCTGGTGACCATCCTCATCGCCCCGCTGATGAGCTGCTCCGCGCGCCTGCCGGTTTACACGGTGCTCATCGCGGCGACCATCGGTGGCGGCGCCCTGCGACGCGGGCTGACAATGACCGCGATGTATCTGCTCGGCATCGTGGGCGCGCTGGGCATGGCGTGGCTCTTCAAGCGCACCCTGCTGAAGGGCGAGCCGCCGCCACTCATCCTGGAACTGCCCCCCTACAAGCGTCCCGTGCTGAAGGTCGTGCTGCGCCACATGTGGGACCGCTCGAAACTCTTCCTCCGGCGCGCCGGCACGGTGATTCTGGGCATCAACATCCTGCTCTGGTTCCTGGTGACGTATCCGAAGTCCCCGGAGGTTGCGCAACGCTACGCCCAGCAGCGCGCGATGTTCGAGAGTTCCGCGTTCGTGAACGACGAACAACGGAAAGCCCATGACGAGGCTGCCGACCAGCTCGCGAAAGAAGAGTCAGGCGAACTGCTCCGTCACAGCTTTGCCGGCCGGCTCGGCCACGCGATTGAACCGGTGATCCGGCCGCTCGGCTTCGACTGGAAGATCGGCATCGGCATCGTCGCCTCGTTTGCGGCGCGGGAGGTGTTCGTGAGCACGATGTCGGTGGTTTATAATGTCGGCGAGGTGGACGCAAAGGATTCCACCGCCACCGCCGGACTGGCCGGCGTCATGCAGAAGGAGCGGCGGGCTGACGGCACTCCGGTTTACACCGCGCTGACCGGCATCACGCTGATGGTCTTTTACGTCTTCGCCATGCAATGCGTCAGCACCGTGGCCATCGTGCGGCGGGAGACGAACTCCTGGAAGTGGCCGGCCTTCCAGTTTGCCTACATGACGGGACTCGCCTGGGTGCTGGCTTTGGTCTGCCATCTGGGTGGGCGCCTGCTCGGGTTCTGATGAGCCCAAAAACCTGGCCGGAGCGCCGGTCTCCGACCCGGCGCGGATAAGATCGAAAACGCAACCACGCGCCGGATCGGAGATCGGCGCTCCTAACAGGAACAGCCAGCGCTCAGTAATCCTGCTTTTTGTTCATGAGAGGCGAGCTGTACTGGCCCTTCTGTCCCGGCGTGTTGATCCGCGGCGGGGCGTCGATCGGCGGCCCCTGAAACTGCGGCTGCATCTGGCCCGGCTGCTGGCCGCCAGGCTGCTGCCCGGATTTCTGCGCCTGGTCGGCCAGCTTCTGGCGCACGCCGTCGAGCTTCTTGCCCACCTGTTCCGCCTTTTCGGAGGTCTTTTCGGAGGGACTCAGGGACTGCAGTTCGTCGAGCGCCTGCTCCGCCCCTTCGAGCCGGGCGGCCTGGGCTTCGAGCGACTCCTGACCTTTCGGGTCCTGCATCAGCTTGTCCGCCAGCTTGTCGAGGACCTTCTCGAGCGCTTCCTGCGTCTTGGCAGCCTTCTGCGGCAGCCGCGCCTCCTTCGGTTGCAGCTCGGTCGCCTGTTGATAGAAATCCAGTGATTGGCTCAGATTCTGGGCCTGCTGCTCCAGATTGGCCTGCTGGCTCTGCTGCACCAGCTCATCCGCCCGGTCCTCCATGACCGCGGCGAGCCGGCGGTTCACCTCCGCCAGAGTTTCCTTCGCCTGCTGGTGGTCTGGTATCTTGTCGAGCGCCTTTTCTACCTGCTCCTTGGCCATGCGCAGCACGGCCAGCTTTTCACTGGGCCAGGGCAGCCGCTCCTCCTGCGCCATCAGCTCGCGCGCGTGCCGTTCAAAGGCGTCGGCCATGCGGCGGCGCGCCTCTTCGAGGGCCTTCTCAATGGGCTGGTCCTGCGGCTCCAGCGTGTGCGCGTCTTCGAGCATGGCGACGCCCTCCTCAATCTGCTTGAAGTCGGGATGCGGGATCGGCGCCTCGTACGGCTTGGGGCCGACCAGCTGCTGCGTCTGGGACTTGCGGGTGCCTTCCTTGGCCAGGGCCTGCGCCAGGGCGTCGCGGGACTGCGCCTCGCCGCCGGACGCATCCTGGTTTTCGGGCGCAACCTCCTTGGCGTCGGTGTATTTGTCGAAGGCGTTGCGCAGCTTCTCGATGGCGGCGGCAGGCGGCTGGTTGGTCTGAAGGCCGGCCTGCAGGTTTTTCTTCGCGTCGTCGAGGAGCAGCGTGAGGAGCTGCTTTCGCACGAAGTCAAAATTTGCCTCGGCTTTGGGGTCCTGCTCGGCCTTCAGCGCCTCGGCGTAGAGGCGGACGGATTCCTTCCAGTGCGAGATCGTGTCGTCGAGATTGGCCGACTTGGCCGCCAGACCGACCCGGAACTCCGCGTTGCCCTTCTGGAATTTCGCCCGCCGGGCCAGCGCCGGTTTGCCGAGCGACTCCGCGCGGTCCAACGAGAGCAGCGCATCGTCGTACCGGCCTGCCACGTAGGCCGCCACGCCGTGATCGTAGAGCAGCCGCGCGTTGTCGGGATCCTTTTCAAGCGCCGCCGAAAGCTGGTCCGCCGCCTCTTCGGCCTTCCCTGAGCTGACCAGGTTTTGCAGCGGCACGATGTCGAGCGGTGCGGCCTGGGAAAGCTCCAAGGGCCAAGCTCCAAGCACCAGTGAAACTCCAAGCAACAACCGGCACGAAATCCCCCGAAGCTCTCCATTTGTACTGGGAGCTTGGAGTTTGGGATTTCTTTGGCGCTTGTTCATTGGAACTTGGAGCTTCTACCCACGATTACTCCGTAGCCGCCCGCACCGCAATGGCCGGCAGTTTCCGCGTCGTCGCAAAACGGTCCGCCCCCAGCAGCACCTTCGCCAGCAGGCACAGGAGCGCCAGGGCGAGCGGCGCCTGATACAGCTCGGCGTAGTTCTTCAGGTCCTCGTGCGCCGCCGCCTCGGCCATCGGCGTCAGGATCTCGGACCGAAGTTTCTCGAGCGCCTCGCCCGCCTCGTCGAGCCGGTAGTAGCTGCCCCCGGCGGCGGCGGCGAGCCGTTGCAGATTGCTCTCGTTCAGCCGCGAGGTGACTTCCTGGCCGAACGTGTTCTTGGCGACGCCGCCATAGTAACGGTTCACCGGCACCCGCGCGCCGCCCGGCGTGCCCACACCCACGGTGCAGATGCGGACCTGCTGCTGCCGGTGGATGCGTCGCGCGACATCCACCGGATTGCCAACGAGGTCCTCGCCGTCCGAAACGATGATGACGAGCCGGGGAGCAACCTGGTTGCTCACGAAATATCGGCTGGCGCGCTCCAGAGCGGAGGCGAGCGAACTGCCGGGATCTTCGAGCACGTTGGGATCGAGGTAGCGCAGCGTCGTCCGCAGCGCCGTGGTGTCGAAGGTGAGCGGCGCGTTCAGATAGGCCACGCCGCTGAAGCTGATCAGGCCGATCCGGTCGGCCTTGGTGTTTTCCAGAAAACGGTCGAGCGCATTGGTCGCCACCGCCCAACGGCTGGGGCGGACATCCGTCGCCATCATCGAGCGCGAGGCGTCCAGCGCCACGAGATAGGGCACGCCTTCCAGCTCGTTGGCCTCGGTGCGACGGTAAACCAGCGGCCGCGCGAGCGTCAGTCCGAGCATGATCAGGCCCAGGAGGGTGAGCAGCAGATCCAGCCGGCGACGCGAGGTGGAAAAATTCGGCTTCGCCCAGGCCCGGCCCGTGCCGCCGGCAAAGGTGGCCACCAGCCGTGCCTGCCGCCGCCGCGCCAACGCCAGCCCAAGCCACAGCGCCCCCACGAACAGCGGGGTCAGATAGAGCAGGATGGGATGGGCGAATCTCACGGCAGCCTCCTTCGCAGCAGTTGCGTGCCCAGCAATCCGACCAGCCAAATGGCCGCCGCTGCCACCACGAACCACGGGAACAGCTCGCGCCACGACACGTAGCGCTTCTGCACCAGCTCGCGTTTCTCCAGCTGGTCGATGAGCTGGTAGATGCCGGTGAGCGCCCGCGCGTCGTTGGCCTGGAAGAACTGACCGCCAGTCATGCGGGCGACCTTGTTCAGCTCGTGGTTCGCCGCCATGGTCGGCGTCACCATCTCCGGTCCGATCAGGATTGTGTAAACCTTGATGTGCTCCCGCACCGGCAGCGGGGCCATCTCCAGCGGACGCGGCCCGGACGAATTTTCGCCGTCGGTGATGAGGATGATGACCTTGCTGCGGTTGCTGCTCTTCTTTAGGAAAGTGGTGCTGGCATTGATCGCCCAGCCGATGCCGGTGCCGGTCGCCAGCTCGGCCTCCCGCATCGCGTTCATCGCCCACTCGTGATCCAGCGTGAGCGGGCTGACCAGCCATGGCGTGCGGGCGAAGCAAACGATGCCGATGCGGTCATTCACGCGGCCCTTCACAAAATCGGTGGTGACGTGGACCAGCGCGTCCTTGCGGCTGACGCGGTGGCCGTTCAGCCGGAAATCCGTCTCCGCCATGGAGCGCGAGTAGTCCAGGGCCAGCATGATGTCGATGCCCTTGCTCGGGTCGGGAATGTCACCCCGGGGCAGTCGTGGCCGCGCCAGCGCCACGATGATGAGCGCCAGCGGCAGCAGCAGCCCGAACCACCGCCACGCTCCGGAATGCCGGCTCGCCGGCGTCCCCAACTGCGCGATGCCGCGCAGCGTCGGCACCGGTACCGAGGGCAGCGGACCGCGCCGGCCCAATCGCCACGCAAGCACGGGCAGGAGGAGCAACCCGAGCAGGACCCACGGATTCAGGAATTCCAATCCACCGAGGAGGGCCAATGACAGCGTCATACAGCGGCTCCTTTCGGCGTGGATCCCTGCCGGATGAATGCCTCGGCCGTGTCGAGAAGATGATCCTGCTCGGCGAGATCGGCCCCGCGCCGCGCAAATTTCACGAGGTCACAGAAACTGAGAAACGCGCCGAGCGCCTTGCGTTGTGTCTCCGCCAGGGCGGTGTTCTGTCGCGCCGATTCCAAAAATTCCCGTGTGGTCTGAAAGCGGATCGCCAGCTGGAAACGCCATTCCAGATAATCGCGCAGGATGTCGGAGCAACCCACCGCCAGATCGTAGGCGGAAAGCTGCGCCCGCCGGCTGCGAAGTTCGGCCAGACGCCGCAAAAACTCGGGATGCAAATCAGGCTGCAGCGGCGGCGGGCTCAGCGCCACGATCTCACGGCGGAAAACGCGGCGCAGCATCCAGACCAGAAAAACCAGCGCCACCAGCGCCAGCACGAAGCCGGTGATGGCCCCGGGTGACTGCCACCAGGGCGGCAGCGGCACGAGCGTCAGGTCGTCGATGAGGTTCGTGCGGTTCATGCCACGCGACGCTTCGCCGCCTGATCGAGAAATTTCTGCAGCCGCTGGGGCCACGCGGATTCCCGGGTGTCGGTGCGGAGATCAAGTTCCGGCACGCCGCTCAGGCGGCAGAACACCTTCAGCTCCGCCAGCCGCTCTTCCCCGGCCGCGGCGTAGGCGGCCCGCACCTCGGGATCGCTGGTCTCCAGCTCGATCACCTCGCCCGTCTCGGAGTCCTGCACGAGCGCGAGTCCGACATCGGGCAGCTCCAGCTCGCGCTGGTCCACGGTGCGGAGGGCGATCATCTCGTGCCGCTGGTTGCTGGCCCGCAACGCCCGCCGCCACGCGGCCTCGTCATGGTCGTGGAAGTCGGACAGCACGAACACGAGCGCGGAGCGGTGCAGCAGGTTGTTCAGGAAATTCAGCGCGGCATTCAATGAGGTGCCGGAAGATTTCGGCTCGGTGAAGAGGAGTTCGTGCAGCAGGCGCGTGACGTGGGCGCGCGATTTCTTGGGTGGCACGAAGCGCTCGATGCGGTCGCTGAACAGGATCATGCCCACGCGGTCGCCGTCGCGGATGGCGCTGAAGGCGAGCGCGCCGGCGAGCACAGCGGCGAGCTCGCGCTTCGTGTCCGCCTGGGCATCGCCGCCGGGTGCGGTACCGAAGTGGCCGCTGGCCGAAACATCCACCAGCAGCATGACCACCAGCTCGCGCTCCTCGATGTGGCGCTTGATGTACGGCTTCCGCAGCCGCGCGGTGACGTTCCAGTCAATGCGCCGCACGTCGTCGCCGGGCACATATTCTCGGACGTCGGCAAAATCCATCCCGCGCCCCTTGAAAACGCTGGTGAGCCGCCCGCCCATGAGCTGCTCGCTCACGATCCGCGCACGGACTTCGACCTGCCGGAGGCGTTTGAGATAGTCGGGGGGGAGCATTGATCACTCCATCTTCCGGCGAATCCATAAGCGCAGGCGGTCCACCGGATGGCCTCGCAGGGCCAGCAGCGCCCTGTCGGCATCCGGTCCACCATCCCCGTAGCGGGCGACGATGTCGGTGAGCATCCGACGGCTCTGTTCCGGATCGGGCACCGGCACGCCTCCCGCCTCCTTCACATACTGAACACCGGCGAGGATCTGGTCGTAACGACCCGCGGCGGATTTCGGCAGCAGGAACTTCTTCTCGGTCCCCTTCGCATCCGTCAGGGCAATACCGATCGCGCCGCCCTCGGCCCCGTAGTAGTCGATTGAGACCTTGCGGTAAGGTTCCTGCAATCCCTGCAAATCCGCGGAGACCTTGGCGGGATCGTACCGGCACGGCTCCCGCAGGGTGTAGTAAGTGAGCCCCGCCACGAGGAGGGCGAGCACGACCACGATGACGCGGATCTTGTTGCGGAGGCTCATGGCGCGCTTCGTGTTAGGGTGATCGGGCAACCCAGCCCCATCACGGCACCTTCACCTTGCCCAGCAGCGTCTGGACGATGCTGGCGGTCGTCACTTCCTCGGCCTCCGCCTCGTAGGTGAGCAGGATGCGGTGGCGGAGCACGTCGGGGGCGATAAGCTTGATGTCATCGGGGGTGACGTGGTCACGCCCTTCCAGCAGCGCACAGGCGCGCGCGGCCAGGGTGAGATTGATCGTGGCGCGCGGGCTGGCGCCGATGCGCACGAGGCGCTTCAGCTCCGGGGCGACGCCCTGACCGGTGGCAGCCTCGCGGGTGGCGATAACCAGGCGCACGACGTAATCCTTCACCAGCGCATCCACGTGGATCTGGTTCACCAGCGACTGGTAACCCAGAATCTCTTCCGGTGATACGACGGCATTGAGGGAAAGGTTCGGGGCCGTCGAGGCCATGCGGTCGAGGATGACCAGTTCCTCCGACGCGCTCGGGTAGCCGACGATGACCTTCAACATGAAGCGGTCCATCTGCGCCTCCGGCAGCGGATACGTGCCTTCCTGCTCGATGGGATTCTGCGTCGCCAGCACGAGGAAGGGCTTGGGCAGCGCCCACGTCTGGTCACCGATCGTCACCTGTCGTTCCTGCATCGCCTCGAGCAGAGCCGACTGAACCTTGCTGGGGGCGCGGTTGATTTCGTCGGCCAGGACGAGGTTGGCAAAGATGGGGCCCTGGCGCGTCGAATATGTGCCCTTCAGCGGGTCGTAAATGAGCGAGCCGGTGATGTCGCCGGGCAGCAGGTCGGGCGTGAACTGGATGCGCGAGAACTGGCAGTGCGTGGCCTGCGCGAGCGCACTGACGCTGGCGGTCTTGGCCAGACCGGGCAGCCCCTCCAGCAGCACGTGGCCGCGCGCGACCAGCGAAACCAGGAGGCGGTGGATCAGTTCGCGCTGGCCGACAATGACCTTGCCGACCTCCGCACGGACAAGGGCGAGGTGTTCCGCGGCAGCCTTGAGCTGCGTGTTCAGTTCCGGGGACGAGTTGGACATACGTGTTGCCGACGGTCCGGCGGGCGCACAGCCAAGCAGGCGCAGGGCCGGGTAGTCGAGCTTCGGACGCAGGAAAGACGGGGGCGTTCAAAGGAAATCAGGCTTCAGTCGTTTTGCCGCGGTTCTTGACGCGCCTGCGCCCGTCCCGTTCCATGCCCCGTCTTTTTCAACTGAACGTACCAAGAACATGACCAAGATCGCTGAAATCCAGGCCCGTGAAATCCTCGACTCCCGTGGCAATCCCACCGTCGAGGTCGATGTCATCCTCAACTCCGGCGTCCTCGGCCGCGCGGCGGTGCCCTCCGGGGCCTCCACCGGCGAGCACGAGGCCATCGAGCTGCGCGACGGCGTCAAGACCCGTTACCTCGGCAAGGGCGTGAGCAAGGCCGTCAAGAACGTCACCGACAAGATCGCCCCGGCGATCGAGGGCGTGGACTCGCTCGACCAGCTCACCGTGGACTCGATCATGCTGGCGCTCGACGGTACCGAAACCAAGTCCAAGCTCGGCGCGAACGCGATCCTCGCCGTCTCCCTCGCCAACGCGAAGGCCGCCGCCGGCACCCTCGGCCAGCCCCTCTACAAGTACCTCGGTGGACCCAACGCCAAGGTGCTGCCCGTCCCGATGGCCAACGTCATCAACGGCGGCGCCCACTCGGACGCCCCGATCGATTTCCAGGAGTTCATGATCCAGCCCCACGGCTTTGAGACCTTCAGCCAGGGTCTGCAGGCGATCACCGAGATCTTCCACGCCCTCAAGAGCGTGCTGAAGAAGAAGGGCCTGAGCACCGCCGTCGGTGACGAAGGCGGCTTCGCCCCGAAGCTCGAGAGCGCCGAGGCCGCGCTCGACGTGATCGCGCAGGCCACCAAGGACGCCGGCTACAAGCTCGGCAAGAACATCTTCCTCGCGCTCGATGTCGCCGCGTCCGAGTTCTACACGGGCAACGAGACCTATGTGTTCAAGAAGAGCAGCGGCCAGAAGCTTTCGGGCGACGAGATGGTCGAGTTCTACGCCAAGCTTTGCGCCAAGTACCCGATCGTCTCGATCGAGGACGGCTGCGCCGAGGGCGACTGGGTGACCTGGAAGAAGCTCACCGACAAGCTCGGGGCCACGACCCAGCTCGTCGGCGACGATCTCTTCGTCACGAACACCAAGTTCCTCCAGAAGGGCATCGATACCGGCACCGCCAACTCGATCCTCGTGAAGGTGAACCAGATCGGCTCGCTCACCGAGACCCTGGACGCCGTCCGCCTCGCGCAGACGAACAAGTACACCGCCGTGCTCTCGCACCGCTCCGGCGAGACCGAGGACTCCACCATCGCCGATATCGCGGTGGCAACGAACTGCGGCCAAATCAAGACCGGATCGCTGAGCCGCACCGACCGCACCGCGAAGTACAACCAGCTCCTGCGCATTGAGCAGCAGCTCGGCAAGAATGCCGTGTACGCCGGCCTGGGTGCCCTGCCGAAGGGCCGCTGAGGAACCGCGGTTCGGCGCTAGGAGCGCCTCGCCAGCCATCAAGAAACCGGAAGCCAGCAAACTGGCTTCCGGTTTTTTGTTTTTGCCCGCTCGCCGGGCCGGGGTCCCTCGGCCTCAATTCATCCCACTTAGGTGGTGTGCAGGTACATCAGCGACCTTCGGGCGGGGCTATAGGGGCAGTCGCAGATTCTTTGAACCTGGTGCGGGTTTCCAAACACTCTTGTCTTGGCCATCCGATGGATACCCGCCCCCCACCATCACCGCCAGTCACGGAGCCCGAGCTGCGCGACCTGGACCGCTTGCAGGAGACCCTCTGGGTCGCCCAGGCCCGCGAGGGCGACGCCAATGCTTTCGCCTGCCTCGTGGCGCGGCACGAACGGCCGCTGTACTATTACCTGCGGCGTTTCATTCCGCAGCCCGAAGCCGCGCTCGACGCGTATCAGGATGTCTGGCTGGACGCCTTCCGCGGGCTGCGCCAGTTGCGCGCCCCGGAAGCGTTTCGTGCGTGGCTCTACCGGATCGCCCATGACAAGGCCATGCGAAGCCTCCGGCGGGAAATCCGGCATGAGCGCCAGACCGAACCGCTGGTTGAGGCCCACGAGGCGGTGGCTGAAGCCGCCGAGGAACCGCACGACGCCGAAGCGGTCCATCAGGCACTGAGCCGGTTGCCTCCGCTTTGGTGCGAGGTCCTGACCCTGCACTACCTTCGCGACCTGTCCCTAGAGGAGATGGCCGCGGTGATCGGCTGCCCGGTGGGCACCGTCAAATCCCGGCTCCACCACGCGCGCCTCTCCCTGCAACGCCTGCTTGAAAGAAACCGCCATGAATGACCCCCAGCACCACGCCGATTTCGTCAGGAAACTCCTCGCTCAGGAGCCGGGTCTGGACGCTCCGGTCTTCGCCGAGCGACGGGTCCTGCTCCTCGCCCGAATCGTGAGCGCCGAACGGCACGAACGCCGCGCCCGGCTGATCGCGTTCGCGGCGACCACCATTGCCGCCGTCGGAGTTTCCCTGCTCTATGCCGCCGCCATGGGCCGGTTCGGTGAAGCGGCCTTGTGGCCGGACTGGGCCAAGTATCTCGGCGGCGTCTCGATGATCCTCCTGCCGTTCCTGTCGCTGCTCCTCGTCGCGCTCTATTTCTTCCGGCACCGGCGCGAGTTGCACGCCGCCCGTGACGAGGCGTTCCGCGCCAGCCTGGAAGACCTGCCGCGCCAGATCGGCGAGCTTGGTGCCGAGCTGGACCGGCTACGTGCGCGCCTGGAACCACCAGCCGGTTTGGCTGAGGGCAAAAAACCTGACCGACGCGCGTTCACGCTGATCGAGATGATGACCGTCATCGCGATCATCGGAGTGCTGGCCGGCCTTCTTTTGCCTGCGCTCAGCCGGGCCCGAGCCAAAAGCCAGTCATTGGTCTGCGGGAGCAATCTCGGACAGGTTGGCAAGGCGCTCACCCTCTATGAGCACGACACCGGGTCCTATCCCGGTGCGGGTTGGTCAGCGCAAGTCACCAGCCAGAGGGTGGTGATATCGCCCGACTCATGGGACATGCGGGTCCGCCCCGATCTCAAGGGCAGCACCAACGTCTTTTCCTGCCCCGCATATCAGCCGCCGGATTTCGCCGGCGCCACCGCACCCGCCTACGGTTACAATGCCGGCGGCAGCTCACCCACCTATGACTTCAGACGGGTGCTCGGCCTGGGCTACGGCGGCGCCTTGCCCGGCTCGCCTCGGGTCCGGTCCGATGACGTGCGCGCTCCCGCCGATATGGTGGCCATCGGGGATATCCAGACGCCGCCGGGAGTCTGGTTGAACACCATCACTCCCAACCTGCCCCGGCGGATGGGTGGCCTGGACTCGATCGTGCCCGATCGTCACAACGGCGGGGCGAACATGGTATTCTGCGACGGCCATTTTGAGTCGGATCGCCAGAGGAATTGGACGCGGCCCACGGAGACGGCTCGCCGGCGCTGGAACCTCGACGGGCTGCCGCACCCCGAAACGTGGTGACGGAGAACCAGCAGGCCGGCTGCCTGTTCTTCCGCGCAGCGGTGAACCAGAAATGCGTTCTTTGGGAATGCCACCCTCACCCGAACGGAGTTTGGACCCTGGCTGTGAAGGGGGTTGAGGTTGACACTGGCAGCTCGGCCAGCGAGAGCATTGCCATGCTGCGCCAGCGCCAGAGGACTTGGATTCCACAACGATTTGCGAACCTTTGGTTCCTCGGGTTTTTGCTTCTTTCAGGCGTGGCGCAGGCCGGTGATCTGCCCGTACCCGTTGGCTGGTGGCCGGGCGATACCAGCACCATAAATCTGGCGGGGACCAACTCGGCGGTTCTCGGCGGGGGCGGCTATGCCGGCGCGGTCTTTGGCAAAGGATTCAGTTTTGACGGTCGAAGCAATGTCGTGTCGGTGCCGGACGATCCGAGCCAGCATTCGCCCCGGATCACGGTCGCGTGCTGGGTTAAGTTCAACGAGCTGCTCACGCCCGGCGCGGCGACTCCGGGCCTGCAGTACCTGATGTTCAAAAGGAGGCCGGCGAACAGCGGCTTTGAGGGTTTTGCCCTCGTCAAGGACCGGCTGACCGGCGCGGACCGGTTCAAGATCGTCCTCGCGAATGGTCCCGGCACGGCGAACCAGGTGGTGACCCCGGGGATGACAATCGTGGAAACCAACCGGTTCTACTTCGTGGCGGCCACGGCCGATGGCAGCCACGTGCGCCTCTACGTGGACGGAATGTTGGAAGGCACATCACCGGCGGCCTTCCCGGTCCAGTGCGGCAGCCAGCCGATGTTTTTCGGATCTTCCGAGGAGTCCTACAACGGACGCTTCAGCGGGGCGCTGGACGAGCCGCAGCTGTTTGACCGGGCGCTGAGCCAAACGGAAATCCAGGCGTAGAGGACGCCATGCCATCCGTTTCAAAAAGAACGCCCCGGAAGGTGACTTCCGGGGCGTTTTGCTTTTCCTCCCGTGCGTTTCAGGCCGCTAATGCGGTTTCCTTCTTCAGCATGGTGCCGAGCAGCCCCTCGACCAGGCCGGCGTTGGCGCCGGTGCCGTTCACGGCCACATCGGGCACGATGCGGACGTGCTGTTCGCCCACGATCTGCATCAGCTGCATGAGCGTGTAGCCCTGCGCTCCGAGCGCCTCGACGCCGGCGCGGTAGGCCTGTGCCTTGGCGCTGCCGGTGGCGCGGATGGCTTCGGCCTCGCCCAACGCGCGGAGGCGCACGCCTTCGGCCTCGCCGGTGGCCTGCTTGATGTGGGCGTCGGACTTCAGCTCGGCGATGTTCACACCCTGCTCGGCCCCGACGACCTGGGACTGGATGTCCGCCACCGCCGTCTCGCGGACAAGCTGCTGGCGCTGCTTCTGCGCTGCCTCCTGCACCTCGTAGGTCTTGCGCTGTTCCTCCGCGATCTTGCGGTCGGTCTGGGTCTGCATCAGCTCGGCCGGCGGGTGGATGTCGCCGATGAGCGTGTCGATGGCCTGCACGTCATACGCGCCGATGGCGGCCCGGATGTGCTCGGTAGCCTCCGTCTGCCGCTGGCTGCGAGCGCTGAGGAAGTCCAGCACCGTGCAGGACTGCGCGGAGTTGCGGAAGTAGTTGCCGACGATCGGCTGGAGCGCGTGGTCCACCAGGTTCTGCATGGAGCCGATGCGAGAGATAACCTTCGGCGCATCGAGCGCGCCGACGTGGATGATCTGGGAAACATCCAGGTTGAAGGCAAAGCCGTCGCGTGAACGCACGGTGATCGAGCTGAGCTTCGCGTCGAAGTTGTGTGACTCGGTGCGCGAGGCCCAGTTGAGGACGATGTTGGTGGTGGGCACGCGCTCCACCCGCATCACGCGGGTGTTGAGCGGATGCTTGCCGGGATAGAGCGGCGTGACCCACACGCCCTTGTGGCCGACGTTGACAAGATCGCCGTGCTTGAAGTCCGTGCCGCTCACGTCCTCGTGCGCGGCACCGACGAACGAGATCACGACGCCCACGGAACCGATGGGTACTTCGACCATCGGCACCTGCTCGACCTGGGCAAACCACGGGTTGAGGTTCCAGCTGCCGCTGAGCAGCACCTGCTCCTGCAGGCCGCGCCGGCCGCCGCCCGTGAGGAACGCCTGGGCATCCTGGAAGTTGTCGTGATGCGCGATGGTCGGGCCGGCGATCTCGCCCGCCTCGATGGGGCAGCCATCCAGCGTGGTGACAATGCCGACCTTGTCCGGATCGACGCGCTGCACGAACAGCGCCGCCGTCTCCATGCCAAAGGCGGGCGCCTGCGCCGCGGTGATGACGTTGAAGAGCGCCGTGTTGATGCGGTAGGTGCCGGCGGTGATGATACCGAGCTGCCGGCCGCGTTCGCCGCCGCCCACGAGGAATTTCCGCGCGTCTTGGAAGCTGTCGCAATCCACGACGCGGCCGAGGATCCGCTCGGCTGGGATAGGCGCGCCATCCGCCGCGACGACGAGGGCAATCTCGCCGGGTGCGACCTCGGTAACGGGCATCTTGAGCACCTGATACTGCCAGCGCCAGTAGCCGAAGTGAAGGCCGGGCGCGAGCGTGTCGGCCTGGTAGCCGGCCTCTCCGTTGAGCGCGAGCAGCCGCCCGGGCGGCAGCGAACGTGAGCCGAAGCGCTTGATGACCACGCCGACCTGGCGCTCATCGATGAGCACCGCTCCGACCAGCAAGTGCAGGAGTATCAGGCCGAAGAGGACCGAGGCGGCGGTGATACCGGCGCCGACGAGAGTGATGGCAGCATTCATGACAGGGTTCCTTTCAAACGGAGGTTCAGGTTGGGTTCACAGCGGTTGCCAGCGGGGCGAGGTGCGGAGCTTCGCCAAGGCGGCCGGTGCGGCGTAGTAGCGGATCAGGCCGCAGTCGGCACAGACCCGGATTTGGACCTCGGCATAGGTCAGGAAGCTGCCGAGCCCGGGAAGCAGGAGGTTCGCATGCGGGGTGCCGGCCCGGCCGGTGGTTTGGTACAGGGAATGCCCGCCGCACTCGGGGCAGGTGCTCAGGACAGGCGGTTGCAGTTCACTCATAGGTCAGCCACGCGCCGTGCCTTGACGGCACGGTACGTTGGTGCGCGACGGCACGGGGCCGTCACGCGGTTTCATACGGGGTGAACGTGGGGTTCCTGCACACGCAGGATCCCAGAGGATCGCCCTTCCAGGTGCCGACGGAGTTAGCTGACGGGCTTGGTCTTGGAAGTGACCTTGGCCCCCGGTTACCCGGTGCCGTGCGCCCCCTCCCCGACTTGCGTCGGGGAATTTGGTTCCCCCGCGCCGGCTTGCAGGAAGGCAAACCGGCTTAGGCTGCTACAGACGGCCGACGAGTGTCACCGGCCGGCCCGCCTGTCAATGGCAATCGGGACAAGGCATCAAGCCTGCGCATCCACTGTCGGCTTCTACGCTGGAACTCCCGTCTCCTGAATCCTGTCTCCTGTCTTCTTCCGATTGAACCTTTGCTCGCCCGCCGCATTCCACTGGATACAAATGCTGGAAGTGGCCGAGTGCGAACAACTGCCCGTGCGGCAAGCCAGGTCCGGATCACCGGAAGCCTGGGACGCGCTGTTCCGTCGCTACCAGCTGCCGCTCTACGTCTATGTCTTCGAACTGGTCCACCACGAGCAGGTCAGCTTGGATATCGTTCAGGAGACCTTCATCAACGCCGTGCGCCACCTCGGCAGCCTGCGGGAGGACGCCAAGTTCGGCAGCTGGCTCTTCGGCATCGCCCATCAGAAGTGCATCCAGCGATGGCGCAAACAGGGCCGTGAGGACCTCCTGCGCGAAGAGTTCACCGGGGCTCCGCCGGAGTTTGAGGAGGGCCCGGACGATCTGCTCATCCGGCAGGAACAGGAGGCCGAATTCATGAAACTGCTCCAACAGCTCCCGCCGCCGCAGCGTTCCGTGCTGCTGCTGCATTACGTGGAGGATTTTTCGCTCGGAGAGATCGCCGCCGTCACCGCCACGCAGCCTGGCACGGTGAAGTCACGGCTGCATTACGCCCGGAAGGCCCTGCGCAAATTGGTGGAGGAAACCCCATGAAAACCCCGCGTGAAGTTCTGTTCGCCCGTCATCACACCGCCCAAGCCGGGCTGGATGCCCTCCGGCAGGAAGTGCTGGCGGATTTGCCTGGAAAGCCCGCAGCGATGCCGGCCGACGCCGGAGTCCGGCCCGGGGTGCGCTGGTCGCTCCGGGAATTTCTCCGGCCGTTCCGCTGGCATCTGGCCGGGTTGAGCGCGGCCTGGTTGCTTGTGGCGATCTTGAACTCCGAGCCGAGCAGGGCCACGACGCCCGCATTCGCCAGCCAGGACACTCCACCACCCCGCCAGCTCCTGATGGCCTTTCGGGAACACCGGCGCCAACTGTGGGAACTGCTCCAGCCCCCCGTCGCGGCCGTCCCGACCGTGCCGCATGCATCGGTACCACGGCGCCGAAATGATCCCGCCGTTTCACTCTTCATTGCCTGACTTATGGACACACCCACTCCGCCGACCGCCTGGGAGCGCACCACCACCCGCCGCCTGCTCCGCTGGGTTTTCCGCTGGCAGACCGTGCGAAGCTCGCTGATCGCCCTAGCCTGGGTGGTGACACTCATCGCCCTGCTCTACGGCGAGGAGAACTGGCGTGGACGCCGCGCCTGGAACAAGTACCGGCAGGAACTGGAGGCACAGGGTGCGCAGCTGGACCTGCAGGCGTTCATTCCCCCGCCAGTCCCGGACGAACAGAATTTTGCCGCAACACCGTTTGTCATGTCGTGGTTCCCCAGAAGCGGTGGCGGCTGGGATGACAATTATTCGAAAGCGGCTGAAAAACTTCCGAGTCAGGACACCAGCCGACAGCAGTTCCTGGACTTGGCAGCCTGGGGAACGGCTCTGAAAGCCGTCGAAGCCGGCACACTGAAATCGTACCGTCATATCGATACGGGAAAACCGGATGCCGAGTCCCGCACCCAGGCGGCCCCGGCCGTGCTGGCAGGACTGCAGGCCGACGAGGCGATCTTCCAGGAACTCCGGGCCGCCAGCCTGCGGCCCCATGCCCGCTATCCTGTGATTTACAACTTGGACAATCCGTGGGGCATCCTCTTACCGCACCTGGCCAAGATCAAAGCCACCTGCTACCGCCTGCGCCTCAGGGCCTGTGCCGAGTTGGCCGTCGGCCAATCCGACCGGGCACTGGAAGATCTGAAGCTGCTGCTCTACATGGCCGACTCGCTGAAGAATGAGCCGTTCCTGATCTCCTATCTGGTGCGTATTTCCTGCCTGGAACTCGCCACCCAGCCGGTTTGGGAGGGCCTGTCCGAACATCACTGGACGGCGGGCCAGCTCGAGGAACTTCAGGGCCGGCTTCAACGCTTCGATCTCCTGAACGACCTGAGCCGGCCCCGGGCGGCCGAGCGCGCATGCATCATTCTGACCGCCGAACTCCTTTACCGGCAAAAATACCGGCTGAGCGAACTGGCCGAGCCCCAGTCCGGCTTATCCCCTTCATTGTGGGGAGGGGATTTTGCCAACCTGCTCGGGCGGATCGCGCCGCACGGCTGGTATTATCTGGAGCAGGTCAATGCCTGCCGTTTCTATCAGAACCAATCGCCCGGGGCCTTCGATCCGGTCCAAAAACGGATCTCGCCACGCCTGCTTGCCGCCGACGCCAAAGAGATGGAACAACAGCTTTCCAGCCAGATCCTCGCCAGGTTGTTCCAGCCCGTTTTCGCCAAATTCCCGTTCAAGGCGGCGGCGGCTCAGGCCTTGGTGGATCAGGCCGCCCTCGCCTGCGCGCTGGAACGGTGCCGGCTGGCCGAGGGTCGGTTCCCCGAGAAGCTGGAGGCGCTCGTGCCGCGCTTCATGGCCGATTTGCCCAAGGACGCGCTCACCGGCGAACCCTACCGGTATCGCCGTGTCACCGACGCCCAGTTCCTGCTCTATTCCGTCGGGTGGGACGAGAAGGACGACGGCGGCGTATCCGGCAAAACGCAGTTTGACGAACAGGGCGACTGGGTCTGGTAGGGCCTGAGCAGGATCGGATTCGTGCGAATCTCTGCGTAGCGACCCACCGCTGAAGGGCAAAAGGGCGCCAACTCAGTTCTTCACCAGGTCCCAGTACTCGCTCGGGATGCTGGCGAGGCCGGGGAGAAGCTGGCGGTCCAGCGCCTTTTGCAGTTCCTCGGGGGTAAGCTCCCGGCCCGCTTCTTCCGCCGAACGGACCAGCGCCTCGATCTCGGCCCGGATCTGGCCAACGAAGTTCGAGCACTGGAACTTGTAGGCTTCAGCCAGGTCATCCGCGTCGGAGCCGGTGATCGTGAGGATGATCTCCTTGTTGGGCCGGTTGAACATGGGCAGCACCAAGGTGTTGGCCTCGCTGCGCAGGTCGTCCACCGACTTTGCGACCATGGTGTCGATGTCGATGAGAAAGACGTTCTTGGCGTCGTCGCGGTATTGCCGCAGCTGGGTTTCCACGCTCATGCCCTTGAGGTTGTTGAGGCGGTCCTCCCATTCCTTAAACTCGCAGAGCATCTCCTTGGTGCCGGGGTCCACCGGACCGTAGAACTTCCCCCGATGGCGGCTGACGAAGTCATTGAAGCTCGCCTCGGTGCGGGCGAGCACCCACGAAAGCCGCTCCAGTGCGTCATGTGCGAACTGCTCCGCGTCGTCGCGGCAGCCGCCCGAGGCCTGCGCGGAACTCCAGCTGTTCAGGCTGTCGTTCGCCTTCGGGTAAAGCTCCTTGGCCTGGTCGAAGCCGTTGGTGCGGATGAATTCCTGCGTGTCCTTGTAGGTGCGGCCATAGAGGATCAGCACGCCGCCCTCGTTGGCCACGAGGCTCCGGTATTCCGCCACGCGCCGCTTGAAGTCCTCGTTCATCTGGAGGTAGGCCCGCAACGCCTCCTTCGCCACCTTCTGCGCCGTGCTCACCGCGAAGCCAGTCTTGAGCTCGAGCAGATATTTGATGGCCGAGATGGCGGCCGAGACGCTGAAGGAACCGGTGATGCCGCCGGGCGAAATCTTCTTCTTCCAGTCGAGCACATCGAGCACGGCGGCGGCGACCTGCTCCTTCATGGTGCCATGCGCGGCGGACACGGCGTTGAGGCCGACGCGAAAGTTCTCCTGCATCTGCTGGTAGATCGCCTTTTCCCGCTCGTCGATGGAACTGTCGTTGGACTCGACGGTGCGCCATTTCTCCTCCAGCTCGGTGGCCAGCGCCTCGAGCTTGAGCCGGATGGCGGTGATCTGGTCGCGCTTCTCCGCCACCTTGATTTCCTTCAGGCCCTCCCAGAAACGGTTTTCATCGTTGAGCACCAGCGCCCGGAAGGCAAAGAGCCCCGGGCTGGGGTCGCTCAGGCCGCTCAGCAGATCGCCAATGTAGCGGTTCAGGTCATCCCGCATCCGGCCCACGCGGTCGCGCCATTGGTTTTCCTTGTCGGTGGCGGCACCGACGTCGTCGAGGAGCTTCTGCAGATCGTCGAGCGCCGCCTTGCGGGCGTCGAAGTAGCTGAACAGCGCCTGCCGGACCTTGGGCCGCTCGTTCTCCGGCAGCTTGGGTTCGAGCTCCTGGAGGCGCGTGATCAGTTCGCCGGTGCGTTTGAGGTAGTCGGGCATGGCGGGGAAAAATTCAGATGCCGCTCTCGGTGACGACCCGCCAGGGGCCGCCATCCACCCGCTGGAGGGTCCACACGCGGGTGAGGCCGACGTTGCAAAAGCCGTAATAGCCGCCATTCCGTTCGCCGACGTGCTCCACTTCGAGGAGCACCTCCTCGATGCGCGGTAGCCCCGGATATTCATCGCCGCGCACCACCGCGCGCGGCACGTCGGCCCAGAGCACAGGGATGTCGCAGACGCGTTCCTGGAGCTTGCGGCGGGCATCCTCCCAGGTGGAATCCAGCGAAGGGGAATAATGCGGGTAGCAGATCGGCGGGCCGCCATCGTTTCGGACCGCGCGCCAGGTCGCGAACAGGTCCAGCCAGGCCTCCTTGTCCGCCACCTTGAGGGCCGCGAACAGCGCTTCGAGCACCGCCTGCGGCGACGCGTCAGGCGCGGGTGGTTCCGAACGGGAGCGGGTGACCTTGTCTTCCCCTGCAAACGGCGACTGGCCGTCAGTCACCACCGTCAGATCCACGAAGAAGCGGTCGCCCACGGTGGCGCCGATGGCCTCGAGTTCGAGCCCGATCACGCCCCGTCCGTTCACGACGACCAGTTTGGGCTGCGCCCCGATGCGACCGATGATCGCGTAGTCCTCGCGCAGGTTCGGCGTCACAAACTGCTGGTAGCGCCGGGTGGCGAGCTGCATCCGCTGCGCCGCGTCGGCTTCGGTGTCCACAAAGCACCAGATGTTACCGACCTGTGTGGCGAAGTAGTTGTGCATCGACTCCGTCACCCATTCGCGTGGAGTGATGGGCGGCAGCACGAGAACCTTGCCGGTCAGTTCCGTCCGCTGGGGCGACAGGGGATCGATGGAAGGCACCGTTTCCAGGATATCGGCGACGAACCGGCCCAGGAATTCCGTCCGCGCCGCCTCCAGAAACCCGCGCACCTCGCTCACGCGTTCCTCATCCAGCCGGCGGAAGGCCAGGGCCTCGGGAGTCAGCTCATATTTCGTCCCCTCCAACAGGGAACGGGCGGCGGCAAAATCGGCCACGATCGCGTCGGTAAAGGGCCTGGGATACTTCTCCTGCAACACGGGCAGGCGCGGCTCGCTCTCCAGCAGTTCGCGCAGCAGGGATTCGCTGGTAAACGTCCCGCTGCTCTGCCCCCACCGGTCGAGCACGCGTTCAGCCAGCCGCTGGAAGTTTTCCAGCCAGGAACTCCAGCAGGGCGAAAATCCGTCGTACCCCATCTCTTCCGGCCCGCCCGGCCCGAGCGTCGCCCGGTTGTTGGCGTTGAGATGATTGCGGAGCAGCCGCAGCGGGCCGCTGAACTCCAGGGTCTCCCAGCCGACGGGCGGCGAGCGCCGCACCACCGTCAGCCTCAGCATCGCGCCTTCGGCCAGACCGAGCTTCTGCCATTGCTGGTTCTCGGCGTACTGCCCCACCGCGATAGGGGTGGCGCGTTGCAGTTCCTGAAGGTTCTCCGGCCGCCGGATCGGTTCGCCATTCACCGCCGTGATGAAATCGCCCACACAGAGTCCCGTGCCGCGAAATCCGCTGTGCCAGTGGAGCCACGTCACCCGCAGGCCGGGCGTGGGATTGTCGAACATCGTCCGGGTGACGAGCCCACTGTTCAGGGTGTCGGCACGGACAAAAACCTGGCCGGGGGAGGAGGAGGCGTCAGCGGGCATGGCGTCAGGGCGAACGAAACCGGAATACGCCGACTCTCCAGCCCAGGGCCAGTCAAAAGACAGGCCGCCCTCTCGGCGTGATGCAGGCCGGGACGGAATCCCCGCTCAGAAAATCCCGCGCCGGTAGAGCCACCACGTCAGGCCGATGATCGCCAGGGCGATCAGGGACATCACCCACCAGCTCCCCACCACGTAGGACACCACGATCAGCGCGAGGCCGGCGAAAAAGGCCGGCGGGGACTTCTGCCGCCAGCCGTACACCAGGTAACCCGAACCCACCGCGCCCCAGACCAGCGAAGCCCACAGGAAACCTTCAGAAATCGCGGCAATCATGGGGTTCATGGGACGTTGAAATCCTCCGTCCCGATCAGAGCCATTCCTTGATCAGCTCGCGTTCCTCGGTGCGGAGCTGTTTGAGATCCAGCTTCCGGGCAATCTGGCGGGCGGCCTCACGCTGCTCGTTGGCGCCCAAGGCGGCGGCGTACACCACTTTCAGGCGCGGTTCGGCCCGGTTCCAATCCACCTCGGCGGATTCGATCAGGCTCAGGGCACGAGCGGGGTTGCCCGCCCGCAGTTCACCGAGCGCGAGCACGGAACGGTAGAGGCGGTCGGCGGGCTGCTCCTTCACCCGTTTTTCCAGCAGGGCCCGCGCTTCCGGCATTTTTTCGCCCAGCAGAAAGCCGAAATAGGTGCTGGCCAGGAAGATCGGTTCATCGCCGGGCATGAACTGCTCCAGCCGGCGCAGCACCTCGCGGCTCTCCTTGGCGTCGTCCAGAGGGCTGAGCAGCCGTAAAATCTCGCGCCCTGAGCTGTAGGTGAGCGGCGGCCAGACCATCAGCCGCTCGTAGGCCGCGATCGCCGCGCGGGGCTGTCCCGTGCGCTCGGCGTAGCCGGCGACGAACTGCAGCTTGGCGGGATTGTTGGTACAGGCGGCCAGCGCGCTCTGGAGGTGCCCGATCACCACCTGCGGGTGGCCGGATTTCTGCGCCACCAGCGCCTGCAGGCAGTGCAGCATGTAGGGCTCGACCGGCGGATTTTCCATGTCAAGGTAGGGCTGCACCTCGTCGAGCCGATTTTTCTCGAGCAACGCCTGCAGCCGCGCGGTCAGGAGTACCGGTTCCTTGGCGACTTTTTCCGCCGGCAGCAGATCCAGCACCCGGTCCACGTCGCCGTGATCGGCAAACCAGGACGCCGCCTCGGCGAGCGCCGCGGGAGTTCCTGTGGCCTTGGCGGAGCGGGCCAGCTCATCCGTCAGCTCGGCCTTTCGCTCAGGCTCCAGCTTAAGGCGGAGATTGAGGATGGCAGCCCGCCGGTCCGGCCGGTCGGCCAAGGACTTGAGCAATAGCTGGCACTCCGCCGGGGTCAGGTCCGCCAAGGATACCAGGGCATCCACGGCGGCGGCATGCTGTAGCCCCTGCCCTACCGCCAGCCCCCAGAGCAACCGCCGGCCCTCACCCCGCTCCTCGGTCTGCGGGGATCCGATCAGCATGGTGCCGAGCGCGAGTTGTGCTTCCTCGTCGCCCGGGCGGTTGTTCAGCCAGATGCGGCCTGCCTGAAGGGCCGCTGCCGGCGGTGCGCCCGCCTGCAGCGCCCGGACGTAAAGCCGCAGCAGGTCGGGATCATTGTGGTTTGTCGCCAGCAGGCTCTCCAGCTGCGGCACCACGATGTCGGTCCGGTTGAAATTCAGGCAGAGCTCCAGATATTTCAGCAGGTCCTGCCGGGTCGATCCGGGCTTGTGGAGCAGCATCTGCCAGTAGTTGATGCCCTCCACCATGGAGCGCTGGGTGCAATATTCGGCGGCCAGCCGGATGATCCGTGGCTCGGTGGGGGCCAGTTCCAGCACGACCTTCAGGCCGCGCACCACCTCGTCCCATTTGCCGGCCTGGAGATTGGCCTCCACCTCGTCGGCCATCCCGAGGGCGCGCTTGGTCTTGACGAACTTATAGATGGGCCGGGCCGAAAAGAAACCGATCAGGCCGAGCACCAGCAGCACCACCAGCAGCCAGATGAAACGCTTGGAGGTGTCCTTGAACTCGGCCACCGGGGGCAGTGTTTCGTCGTAGGCATCCATGAATGTAGAGGGCCGGAGACATTATGCGTCACCCGTTTCCGACAACAAGCCCCGCGAGAAGAATCCGGGCCGCCGAATCCGCCGAAGCTCTCAGCGGGCGGCCACCTCGCCGGTCTCGATCCGCAGGTCGGCCCAGTAACCGAACTCGTAATGCCAGTTGTTGGCGGCATTTTCGAGCCGCAGCACGACCACCCGTCCCCCGAACTGGCTGAGATCGAGCGACACATCCTTCCAGCGCGCCCCGTCGTGGGTGACGAGCTGATGATGCAGCAGTTCGCCATCGGCCTTGATCCGCAGTTCCCAATCGCCCTGTTCATGCGCGGCCACGCGGAAACGCAGCGTCGCCTTGCGACCGGCGGGCAGCATCAGCTTCTTCACCAGGGCGGCGGGCGTGCGTTCGTCCACCGGATGGGTCATCAGCACGTTCGCCTGGCCGGCGAACTCCGGGTACTTGCGCGGTGCGCCCTCGAAGGCCGGACTTTCCACGCGCCAATCCGGATTCCACAACGCGACCGATTCGCCATCGGAAGAACCGGCGGGATCGGCGAGCGCCTGGTCGGGATTCGTGCCGATCAGCTCCAGCTTCCGCTGCTCGGTGAGCGGCTGGTTGTCGCCGGGCGGCGCGAGGATGAACCAGATGAGGTTGCGGAAGTCGCCATCGGGCATCTGCTCCAGGCCTTCGGGCATCACGGAATTTTCCGTCACGCGCAGCGACTTCACCCTGGCCTTGTCGATGATCATTTCACTGGGGCCGGCCATCACCAGCTTCACGTGGGTCGCGACGTTCTCGGTCATGCGCCCGCTGAAGGTCTGGTCGTCCTTGGTCTCGACCTCCACCTGCTCGTAGCCCTGGCCGATGATCTCGTTCGGATTGATCACGTTGTGCAGCAGCGCGTCGAGCGAGCTGCGGCCCACGCCCGTGAGGTCGGGCCCGATCTCCGCGCCCTCGCCGTAAAGCTTGTGGCAGACGAAGCAGGTCTTTTTCGCGACCTCATGCCCGGCAGCAATATCAACAGGGCCGCTCACCACGACCTTCCGCTTCGCGGCGATGACCTTGAGCTTCTCCGCGCTCGACGCCTGGACCTTGCCGAAGATCTGCACGGCGCGTTCGCGCTCGTTCACATTCTGCGAGGTGGCCAGCGCCCGGACGACGGTGGGTGGAACGTCACCGCGCTTCACCGCACCCGCCTCAATTGCGCGGTAGAAGGGCCACTTCCAGCTGCTGCGCGTGGTGCACAGTTCCGCGACGGCGGAACGCACGGAAGGCGTCAGGCCGCCCCATGCCTCCAGCAATCCTTTCACGGTATCGTCCGCTCCCACATCCGCCAGGCCGCGCACGGCCTCGACCCTGAGTTTGTCCGAGGCATTGCTGCGGAACACCGTCAGCAGCGCCTCGCGGGTGTCATCGGTCTTAAGCCGGCGGGCGATGCGGATGGCCGCGATGCGGTCGGCCTCGCTGGCCGAAGTGTCCGTGACCCGCGCCAAGCTGGCCTTGATGGCCGTGGCGTCGCCCCAGAGCGAGCCGATCTGCTGCGCGGTCTTGGCGATGTCGCCGTTGGGTGATTGCGCGAGCTTGGACACGACCGCAACCGCCGCAGGGTTGGGCGTAAGCGCCTTGCCGCGCTGGCCCTCCAGCAGCCCCTGCAAACCCGCCACGATCGCCGGCGTGGCGTCGGCGGGAATCTTGCCAAACTGTAGCACGGCACGGCTCAGCATGTCCTCGTCCCGCAGGTCGCAGGTGCGGCGCATGATTTTGGTGAGAATCATGGCCGAGAAGGGCAGCTCGCGTTGTGCCCCGTCGCCTTCGTAAGCGCCGATGGCGTGAACCGGATCGAACGCGACAATCGGTTCCAGTGCCATCCAGTAGAGGAATTCCAGCGTAGGATCGTTTTCGCCCTTGGTGCGATCGCGATAGCCGACGAACAGCGTGCTGAGCAACGGACCGGTGATGACTTCAGTGATGGGGATCCGGGGCGGAAGGTCCACGGTGAGCGCCCCGGAAACAAACTGCCGGGCCGCCACGGCCACGGCAAGGCGCACCGTGGGATCAGCATCACGAGCGAGAGTCGTGAGGCGTTCCAAGGCAGTGCCCAACGGATAGCCGCGTTCGCCGGTGAGCCGTGCGGCCCACGAGCGGACGGCCGGGTCCTTGTCCTTCGCCACCTCGTCCAGAAAGCTGTCCTCTAACAGACCCATGCCGTGCAACGTCCACAAGGCGGCCAGGCGGGCTTCCATCGTGGCCCCAGTTTTCGCCATTTCATGGATCGGCGTCTCAGCGTGAAGTTGGGACGGCCCAAAGGCGCTGAGACCGCGTCCGGTGAGGACCCGCTGGGCCATGCGACGCTGCCACACGTTGGGATGCGCGAGGAGCTTGGCCAGTTCGCCGCTGGAAAGCTTCGTGAGGTCCATGTCCTTCGACGGACGCGAGGGCACGGGCTTGTTCGCCTGGTCGCCAGTCCACACCACGCGCCAGATGCGGCCGCGTTCGCGGTCCACGCCGGCGGGATCGGCGTTGGCGTTCTGGTAGCACGGATACTTGTCATACCAGTCCATCACCCACACCGCGCCATCCGGCCCGGTCTGCGTGCTCACGGGCATGAACCAGCCGTCCTTCGTCGTCATGAAATCACCGCTCTCGGTCCATTTGCTGGCGACAAAGCTCGATCCCTTCGGTGTGAGCCGGTCGATGTTGATCGCATTTTGATGGATGTTGCCATGCAACGCCGCGCCCTGCCATTCCGCCGGCCACTGGTCGCCCTGATAGATGTCGATGCCGGCGTAGGCGGCCATGTGGTGCTTGTGATCCACGATGCTTGGGAGCTCGCCGTAGGCATAGGGGAACGGCGGCTGACCGGCCTGGCGGGAATAGAGGCCGCCGGGTGTGAGGTGAAAGAGGTGGTCGATCACGCACGCGCTCACGAAGGCATTGCCCTTGGAGTCAAAATCCACACCCCACGGATTGCTCGTGCCCTCGGCCCAGACCTGGAAGTTGCGCGTCTTCGTATCCAGCCGCGCCACTCCGGCGCTAACGATCACCGGCACCGCGTTCGGATTGCCCGGGTCCTTGGCCTTGGTGGCGGTGAAGACGCCATGCGTCATGTAAAGTCCGCCATCCGGCCCCCAGGTGAAGCCGTTCAGCAGTTCATGCCGATCTTCGAGACCAAAGCCGGTCAGCACCTCGGTCTTTTCATCCGCGACATCGTCGCCGTTCGTGTCGCGCATGAACCACAGGTGTGGTGCCTCGCCGACATACACGCCGCCGTCGCCGACGAGCAGCCCCGTGGCCAGCGACATGCCATCAGCGAAGACGGTCACCTTGTCCGCGACGCCATCCCCGTCGGTGTCCTCCAGAATCTTGATGCGGTCGCGGCCCTTCTCGCCGGGCTTGGCGCCGAGCGGATACTCATAAAGCTCCAGCACCCACAGCCGCCCGCGCTCGTCGAACGACATCGCGACGGGATTCACCACTTCCGGCTCGCTGGCAAACAGGCGCACCTGGAAACCCGGCGGCACGACGAACGACTTCTGCTCGTCCGCGGGCGAAAGTGCGGGATTGTCCGCCGGCTTGTGCTGACCCACCAGCTGCTTGCCCGAGGGCGCGTTGGTGTAGATGGGAAAGCCGAACTTGGGATGGACCGTCTGCGCGAGCGCGGCGGAAGCCACGGTGAACAACAGCACGGCGGATGACAGGGGCAGGGGCAGCTTCATGCGGAGAACTTCCCACACACTGACGAAGAAGCCCCGGCGGTCAATTCACGACTCGCCGGGGCTGGGAAAAGATTGTGGTGGCGGTGTCGGACAGGACCGCGTCTACCACCAGAAGTATGGCGTGCCGGTTTCGATTTTCGTGCGGACCACCATTTTCGGGAATTTCACGAACTCGGCATGGCCATCCAGCATCAGTTCGTTACCGCCGATCGGCAGCCCGTGGTCAACATGAGGCGAGGAATGCGGAATTTTTTTTCCTTTGGCATCCTGCCAGCCGCCGATGATCTGGGTGAAGTTGTTGCCCTTGGGATCCCGGACATTGTAGTTCGACAACGTTCCGTCGGCGGCGACGACGCGCGCCGACGGTCCCGGGTCGAATTCCGCCCCGCCCGTCATTTTCCAAGCCTTGGGATTGAGCGACTCCGTGATGTTTGTGTCGTGTACCCGCCCGGCACCCTTGAACGCCACGGCATAGCCGATCACGCGGTAGCCGACTGCATTGTCCTTGGCGATCTCGTTGGTCGTACCCACCGTGAAGGACCACAGCGAATTGTCGTTTTGCTTGGCGAATGAAGGACAATACAGAATGTTCCGCTGGCCGCCGTTCTTCACGAACGCGTTGGCGGCGGATGCCGGAAGGTCCCAGGGCCAGACCGCGCCAGTGCAGTCGGGGAACTGCTCCTTGTTGTCGTCCGCATACATGCGGATGGCGATGCCCAGCTGCCGTATGTTGCTGTTGCACTTGACCTGAAGCGCCTTGGCCTTCGCCTTGGCCAGAGCCGGCAACAGCATCCCCGCCAGGATGGCGATGATCGCGATCACGACGAGCAGCTCAATGAGCGTGAAGCCCCGGCGGACCGGACGGAAAAAATGAGCATTCATAAACGATCTGACCACAAACCCGTGTGGGCACGCCAAGACGTGTCGGTTTTGCGGGCTACGCTCACAAGGAAGCACCGGCTACCTTGAGCGTCCATGAGCTTGCGCGTAATTCTGCTGAAATTTTTCACGCGCGAACTGCCGTCTTCAACGTCACCCCATCCTCGGCTATAGAGCCTCCGTGCATCGCCCCCCGAAGGTCACCCTGCTGGTTGAAACGTCGAACGCCTACGCGCGCGAGCTGCTGCATGGCGTGCGGGCGTGGCTGCGGGAGCACGGGCCGTGGAGCATCTGGCTCGCGGAGGCGGGACGCGGCGCGGCACCGCCCGCGTGGCTGCGCGACTGGAAGGGCGACGGCATCATCGCACGCATCGAAACGCCCGCGATCGCCCGCGCGGTGGCGGCGGCGAAGCTGCCCACCGTGGATGTGAGCGCGGCCCGGCAGCTTCCCGACGTACCCTGGCTGGAGACCGACGACCGCGCCATCGCGCGGGCGGCGGCGGATCACCTCCGGGAGCGCGGGTTCCAGAGCTTCGGCTATTACGGCGACGCGCGCTTTAACTGGTCCCGCTGGCGGGGCGAGGCCTTTGCCGCCCAGGTGGCCGAGCACGGCCAGGCGCTGCTCTGTTCGGTGTTTGTCGAACCGGTCCATCGCCGTGGCACCAGCCCGCCGGATGGCGAGGCCGAGGCGGCCGCCCTGGCCAAGTGGATCCGCTCGCTGCCGAAGCCGGTGGGCATCTTCGCCGGCTACGACATCCGGGGGGTGCAGGTGCTGGAAGTCTGCCGGCGCCTGGGCCTCGCCGTGCCCGATGAGGTCGCCGTGGTGGGCGTGGACAATGATGAACTGCTTTGCGACCTGGCCGACCCGCCGCTTTCGAGCGTGATTCCCGACGTGCGCCGCACAGGCTATGAGGCGGCAGCACTTCTCGCCCGGCTGATGCGCGGGGACAAGATCCGGGGCGAAGGCCGGCTCTTCGCCCCCCTGGGTGTCGCCACGCGGCAATCCACCGACGTGGTCGCGGTCGAGGACAAGAACATCTCGGTGGCCGTCCGCTACATCCGCGAACACGCCTGCGAGGGCATCAGCGTGGCCGACGTGCTCAAGGTGGCCCCGCTGTCACGGCGCGTGCTGGAAACCCGCTTCCAGAAGCTGCTGGGTCGCTCCCCGCATGCGCAGATCCTCGGCGTGAAGCTGGAGCGCGTAAAACGGCTGCTGGGCGAGACCGACCTGTCGCTCTCCGCCATCGCCGACCGGACGGGCTTCGCCCACGTCGAATACCTGAGCGTGGCCTTCAAGCGGAACGTGGGCGTGACGGCCAGCGAGTACCGGGCGGGGAAGCGGTCATAGGTAAGCGAATGAGGGCCAACCCCCTGCTTCACGCACCAGACACCATGAAGCCACTTGTACGTTGGTTATTTGCACTCTCCGCCCTGATCACGTTGACTTGGCCAGTCTCAGTCTTCATGAGCGTGTTCATTTTTGATGCGCCCTTGCATAGCACGTTCGATGGGTTGAGGCGTACTGCGCTCGCTTTGCTAATGACCACTTACCCATGGGGATTTATCTGGGCGGTAATCCGATTCTTCCGACGGCGTAAAACCCAAAATTTCTACACCGAATCCACGGCGGTTCTGCTTACCGCTCCCCTCATCCAGATTTTAATGACGGCCCTTACGCTGGCATTCATCTTCAGCATGCACAAAAACTGAGGGAAAGCGTGACAAGTATCCCCGGGAGGCCGGAGGTCGCCGACACCTAAAGGTTTCTTTGTTTAGCAACACTGTCACTCCGCCGGCCCCGCCGGATCGGGGATCGAAGGATCGCCGCGCTTGAGGCCGATGTTCTGCTCGTAGCTGCCCAGCTTGATCGTCCGCGGCTGGGATTTGGCCTTGGCATCGAGCCCCAGCAGGCCCATGCGCGACCGCGCCTGGTCCGCCCAGTGGCTGCCGGGATATTTCTGGAGGATGCGCTCCAGGGTGAGCCGCGCCGCCGCCGCGCCCGCCGGTGAATTGAGCTGCACGTCCGCGAGGTCGTTCAGCCAGTTCACGATCTGACGCGTGGGGGCGCTGGGCTGGCTGATGAGCCGCTCAAACTGGTCCGCCGCCAGGTCCGGACGCTTCCAATGGTCCAGATACAGGCGCGCCAGTTTTTCCCGGGCTTCCCAGTCGTCGGGGAACTGTTCGAGGTGGGCCAGCAGCCGGTTTGACTCCGCTCCCTGTACCGCGTCGTCCGCCGGCGGCTGGTCGGCGCCCAGATCTCCGCTCAGGCCGAGCTTTTCCTCATGGTGCGTGACCACGAGTTTGGCCCGCTCCGTCCTTTGGGCGAGCTGTTCCGCTCCCGGCAGATGCGCGAGCTGCTGCCGGGCGGTCAGCGCCGCCTCGGTGTTGGGGAATTCCGTCGCGAGCCGCTCATAGGTGGCGCGGGCGGCGGCAAGGTCGCTGAGCCGGTTGAGCTGCAACGAAGCCAGCCGGCTCAGGGCGAGGGAGACTTCACCGCCCGGCCGGCCGGGCGTGTTGATCAGTTCGGTGAGCACGGCGACGGCGGTGGAGTAATCCTTCAGGTCATCGGTGTGAATCTCGGCCAGCAGCATCAGCCCTTCGATATTTCCGGGGAAGATCACCAGCTGACGTTGCACTTCGGCGACGGCACCGGCGTAGTCGCCCCGCTTCCGCAGGGCGATTGCCCGCGAGTAAAAGGGCCGCCGCTCCACCTGCTCATTGCCGCCAGTCAAAGAACTGAGAAACGGCGTCAGCAGGAAGGAGCCGAAGTGAGGCAGCCAAAGAATGCCCAGGGGCACGCCGACGACCAGGGTGACCACGACGGCAAGCCAACCGCCGCCCTCTTCGGCGTGGCGCCGTGCCCAGATGAACACGAAGCCGATGAGCCCCAGCGCACCGAGGGAAAACAGCCCCTTGCCCGGCAGGGACATCATGTCCTCCGAGCTGCTCGTCTTGCCGATCCGGTGGCAGAAGATCCCCAGCAGCACCAGCAGGATGGCTCCGCCGAGAAACCCGGCTAAAATGGAAAGGGCATGCGGCATGGTCTTTTGCTGAATCTGACCGGAACCAAGCACACTCGGCACGGTCAGTCTATGACGATTTCCCGGGAGCGTCGAAAAATAGGCCGGAAGCCAGCCCATCGACACCGAGTTTGCCACCGCCTCGCGGTGTCCGGTGGCGCACGGATCGGTCGTTACGCCTAAAAGCCGACACGATGCGATAGGAGTTTGGGCTTATAGCCATCCGCAGGTTGGCGAATTCCGAACAGGGAGGGTAACATGCGCCACTTTTGCCCATACCTTGCGCCTCCTGAAGGGTGCAAACGCAAAAGCCCGCCCGGCGCGATGACCGGACGGGCTTTGCGTGAAATAGGACGCTGTGTCGAGGGCAGTTACGCAGTTACTTCAGCAATTCCTCGGCAATCTGCACGGCGTTGAGCGCGGCGCCCTTGAGGAGCTGGTCGCCGGAGACCCAGAAGCACAGGCCGTTGTCCAAAGCGCAGTCGAGCCGTAGGCGACCCACGGCGCAGTTGTAGCGGCCGGAAAGGTCGAGCGGCATCGGGTAGGCCTTGTTGGCGGGATCATCCACCACGTCAAGCCCGGGGGCCTTGGCCAGCACGGCGCGGGCGGCCTCGACCGTGACGGGCTTTTCAAATTCGGCGCTTACCGCCACGGAATGGGCCCGGAACACGGAGACGCGCACGCACGTCACCGAGGCGCGCAGGCCCGGGTGATGCATGATCTTGCGGCCCTCGTTCTCCATCTTCATCTCCTCCTTGGTGTAGCCCGTTGGCAGGAACGAATCCACCTGCGGGATCACGTTGAAGGCGATCTGGTGCGGATAGACCTCCTTGGTGATCGGCTGGCCGGCAGAGAACTGCCGCACCTGCTGGTCGAGTTCCTCCACGGCCTTGGCCCCGGTGCCGGATACGGCCTGGTAGCTGGAGGCGATGACGCGCTTCACGCCGAAAGCCTGGTGCAGCGGATACAGCGCCATGAGCGTGATGATCGTGGTGCAGTTCGGGTTGGCGATGATGCCCTTGTGGAGCTTCACGTCGCCCGGATTGATTTCGGGCACCACGAGCGGCACATCCGGGTCCATGCGGAAGGCGGAGGAATTGTCCACGACCACGCAGCCGGCGGCGGCGGCGATGGGGCCGAACTCCTTGGAAATGCTCCCCCCCGCGCTGAACAGGGCGATGTCGATGCCCTTGAACGAGTCTTTGGTCAGCTCGGTGACGGTGTGCTCGACGCCCTTGAACTTGAGTTTTTTGCCCACGGAACGGGCGGAGGCGAGCAGCGTGAGCTTCCCGACCGGGAAGTTCCGCTTCTCGAGCGTTTCAATCATTTCCACGCCGACGGCGCCTGTGGCGCCGACAACGGCCACGTGCGGAGTGCGATTCATAAGGGAGGCGGAGACTAGGAATCGCCGGCCGACTGTCGAGGGGAAGTTTTCGGGAATTTGGGGGCGCCTGTTGCCTCAAAAGTAATGACACCGGGGGGAGGCGGCAGGGGGAGGCAGGATAAGGACGTTGACTCAAAAAGGATGGCACCGGCTACGGAAAGGCATGTCGATGAGCCGAAAGGTAGCCGAGGAACTGTTGCCGCGACTGCGGCAGCGGTACGTGGAACGCGGGCCGTGCTCCCTGCCCATGAACCTTCCATACATCTCAGGGGCCGCAGCGCTGAAAGCGCGTGTGAGTAATGCCTGGGGTAGAGCGAACACCGTGAGCGGAGCCCCAGGGAGAAGCTCCTTTGGACTGGTCTGAGGGCTGAAGGCCTGACTCAAGTGCCCCACCGCTCTCGGACGCGCTTACAGCGCTCGACCCTTTTGGCTCAGTTAATCTGGGGCTGCGCTCGCGCGGCTCGCTCCACCCTAGGCATTACTCGAACAGGCTTTCAGCCCTACCGATGGGACGACAAAGCGTGTGGCGATGTCGCTGAATAAAAACCCATTCGAGCAGGCCAGCATCGCCAATCCTGCAGCCTCCACGAAGGCAAGCCCGAGGATGGCCAGGTGTGGAGTTCGATTCATGACCGGCAGGGAACGCTTCAGGATTTTCTTCCTGATACCAGGGCGACAATTACCGCCACGACGGTCAGCACGCCGAGCGCGATCCCGGCGAAACGGAACAATCGGGAGTGGCGCTGGAGAAACTGACCCACCCGCTCCGCGGCATCCGAATCGGAGGAGGCAGAGTGCGAGGATGAACCCGGCTCATCATCATTATCGTCCGGCGGACGCTTCATGTAGTCTCGGTCTTGGATACCCATAAAGAAATGCCATTCGTTCTAACGCGGATTGAAACCTGATACCTGCCACCCGACTCAGCGCGAGCCCCAGCCTTGGCGTATGAGCCAGAAAATGGTCAGCGCAAGGGCCACCCCAATGATCAGGGCGCCAACCAGCCAGAGATCCTGCTGGCGCTGCCTCCGGGTCTTAGGTTTCTCCGGTCGCTTCGGGCGGGCCACCTGGACCGCCCCCGTCACGAGGTCGGCCACGGCAGAGACGATGACGATCAGCAGGTTCATGTGCGGCGGACTACCCATGCCTACAGGTCCAGAGTGATGCGCAGGCCATGGTTGGCAGCTGTCATATGGTTTGCCCTAAACGCACCCTGACATGAACCGAGCCCTGGTGCCATGAGCTAGGTGGGTATTTTGACCGGCTGGTATTCGAGCAGTTTAAAGGCTGACCGGAAAATATCTGTCCGACATGATCCCCGCAACCAAGCCGCCATGAAAATCACTCGCCGCGATTTTTGTCAGCTCACCACCCTCGGTGCGGCCGCCCTGGCCACGCCGGGCTGCTCCACCGCCACTCCTGACCACTCGGTGGCCGCTTCGGCCGAAGGCCTTCATCCCTTTGCGCTGGAGGAGGCCACCATTTCCGGGCTGCAGCAGCGCCTGGCCTCCGGCGAGCTCACGGCCGTGTCGCTCACGAAGCAGTATCTGGCCCGCATCGCGGAACTCGACCAACGGGGGTCGACGCTCCGGAGCGTGATCGAGCTGAACCCGGATGCGCTCGCCATCGCTGCGGCCCTGGATCAGGAGCGCCAAGCCAAGGGGCCGCGCGGGCCGCTGCACGGCATTCCCATTCTCATCAAGGACAACATCGCGACCCATGACCGCATGACCACGACCGCCGGGTCGTTGGCCATGGTCGGCTGCCTCGCCCCGCGCGACGCCTTTCTGGTGGAGCGGTTGCGCGCGGCCGGGGCGGTCATCCTCGGCAAGGCCAACCTCAGCGAATGGGCCGGCCTCATGGGCGATCCGCACACGACCGGCTTCAGCGGACGTGGCGGGCAGGCCCGCAATCCTTACGTGCTCGACCGCAACACCTCCGGCTCCAGCGCCGGTTCGGCGGTGGCCGTGGCCGCCAATCTCTGCGCCGTCGCCGTCGGCACGGAAACGAACGGCTCGATCCTTTCGCCCTCGCGCTTCAATGGCATCGTGGGCCTGAAGCCGACGGTCGGCCTCGTCAGCCGTTCCGGCGTCGTCCCGATCTCGCGCACGCAGGATACCGCCGGTCCCATGGCGCGAACAGTGACCGATGCGGCCATCCTGCTCGGCGCGCTGGCGGGTGAAGACCCGCGTGACCCGGCGACCGCGGCCAGCACCGGGCGGGCGCCGCGCGACTACACGAAATTCCTCGACGCCGACGGACTGCGCGGCGCGCGCATCGGGGTGGCCCGCGCCACCTTCAATGGCCACCCGGGAGTGGCGCCGCTGATGGACCGGCTCGTGGCCGAGTTGAAGGCCCGGGGTGCCGTGCTCATCGATCCCCTCGAACTGCCGCCCGACTCCGCCTACGAAACTGCCGAGTGGGACGTGTTGATGTATGAGTTCAAGGCCGGCCTCAACGAATACCTCGCCGCCCTCGGTCCTGCGGCGCCGGTCCACACGCTCCGGGAGGTCATCGCCTTCAACGCGCGCCACCAGCCGCCGGAGACGCCCTGGATGAACCAGACCAATCTGCGGCTTGCCGAGACCAAGGGGCCGCTTACGGATCAGGCGTATCTCGACGCCCTCGCCAAGTGCCGGCGGCTCACCCGCGACGAGGGCCTCGACGCCCTGATGGACCGGCACCAGCTCGACGCGGTCTTCGCCTCGGGAGGTGGGCCAGCGGGCGCGCTGGACTACGTCCATGGGGATCGCGATACGGGGGGCGGGGGCATCAGCCTCGCGGCGGTGGCCGGTTATCCGAGCATCGCAGTGCCGGCGGGCTTTATTCTGGGCCTGCCGGTGAGCGTCTTCTTTTTGGGCCGCGCCTGGAGCGAGCCGACGCTGCTGCGCCTGGCCTACGCCTTCGAGCAGGCCACCAAAGCCCGTCGCCCACCCCGGTTCAGGCCCGGCATTACCGCTGGGCCATGACGTTCTTACCGCAGTAGGTCAGGCTACCAGCCTGACATGTAGGACGGGCTGGCAGCCCGCCTTAGGTAAAGCACTCCGCCTGGCGACGCGCCAGCCCAGCCTTTCTCTGCTTCAAACTGGTCCACCGCCGGAGAACTTGACGATGCTGTCTTCTCCGCACTCCCCGTGAGGGCATTTCCTGCCCTAAGGCGGAACTTTTTACCGGTCACGGTTGGGGTTCCAGATGACGTCCTGGTTGAACTTTTCCTCCAGGGTCGCATTGCTGTTCGTGACGTAGGCGCGTGTGTAGAAGCGGGCGTGGCCATCCATGAACATGAGGTTGCCGCCCGCGCGCGACCCGCTGCCGTGGCGCGCGGCGAAACGCTGGCTCCGCGCGGCCGGGAGAGCGCCATTGGATTCGGCCTGGAAAGGCAGTGGAGCGACGACGCAGAGCCTGCTCTTTTTGGACGCTAAAAGTCAATTCCAAACCGGGCAGTGGTGGCCTTCAGAACGCATTTTTTCATCGTGGTCTGCGTTGGGCTCCGGGTGCGTGGTGGGGCGAGCGTCCCCGCGAGCCGGGCTGCCCCAGACCGAGGCAGCCGTGGCTCGCGAGGACGCTCGCCCCAAAGGGTTTTCTCTCGGCCGCCAGCACCAGATCTCACCGGGACAGAACAGGTTTGTCGGAAGAGCCAACCATGGTAAAAAGATGCGCCCCGGTCTCGAAAGCACCGCTATTTTTCGCCGTAGCGCATGACAATCAGCGAATTAGGGCACCAGCCAATCCCCTGCCCACCTTTCGCCAGCCCAACGAAGCCGGGCGCGCCGGTGCCCAGCCGGGTCCAACCAGAGCCAGTCCAGCTCATGGACGGTGGCGACGACCACGGCGAAGTGGGAAGGCACGTCAGAATTATCCGGATGCCGGTCCGAATCCGGCCGGCTTAGAACCGTACCGGGAGGTTCTGTTCCCAGGTAATTGGTCCGGTTCGGCGGCGGTACGGCCGTCCAGGCCGCGCGTGCCACCTCGTCGTCCTGATGAATCTGTACCTCCGAGACCGCCCGCAGCTGCAACCCATTGGATGGATCGTGGAACAGCCATTGTGCCCGGGAATCGCGCCGCAGTTCATCCACCTTGGGTGAACGCGAATCCGTCCAAGCCACCAACCGGCGGGCGGAAGGCGTCACCTCCCGCAGCACTATAGTACGGGCTTGCGGTCCTGCCTCGCCAATGGTTGCCAAGGCGGGCAGGCGCCACGGCTCACCCGGGTGCTGGCTGGCCCAGGTCAGGCCGGCCCAGATTTCGTCGCCCAGACCGGCCAGCGAATCGGTGCGCCAGTTCCGTTGCATCCGCTCAGTGCGCGAGGATCTGTTTCACCTGCTCGAGCGGGTTCGCGCCTTCGCGGTGGTAGAGCGTGTAGGTGTTGGTCGCACTGATGCGATCACCGACATTGAGCGTGTGGAGCGGCCCGAGCGTTTCCAGTTCCACGTAGGGTACCGGGTCGCCATTGGTGTAGATCTCCGTGCTGCAACCGCCATCCGGATATTTCCCCTCCGCCTCGCGCGCGATGTCGATGCGCAGCACCTCGTGCGCGCCGACCCAGACAATGCTCGACGCGTCGTTGCCGATCTTGTGCGAGTCCTTCAGATCCCGCCCCAACCGCACGATGCCGTCCTTCAATTCGGACTGATCTTTCGGCAGGCCGCCCCATTCCTTGGACGAACCTTCGGGGAACTTCGTGTCTTTCGGCACCGGCAGATACACCCCCACCGGGTCTTTCGCCTGCGTGATGATCCACACGCCGGTTTCCGTGGGCGGGCCACTGACCTTCTCGTAGGTGGTGACGATCTGCAATTTGGGAGCGTCCGGCGAAAGTGTGAGCCGGCGCTCGGTGCGAATGCCGAAGCGGGCGCTCACGGGCGAGGTCAGCACTACGGTCTGGTCCGCCTCGACCTGGAAGGCTAGCGGCGCGGCGTCGAAAACATCGGGCGGCGGCCAGTTCCACTGGCTTTGCGGGGCCGGCCAGGTCTTGTCGCCGCCAAAGCTGCCGTGCGCCGCTTCCCAGGGTTTCTCAGGCATCGGCTTTCCGATCAGTTGCGGATTTTCCCAGATGGGGCCGTCAACGGCGGTGGCGAAACGGAACTGCATCAGACGTCCGACGGAAGGCACGACCACCGCCTCGACGTGGCCGTTGTTGAGCACGACGGCATCGGTCCAGCCCCGATGATTCCGGGCGGTTTTTACGGTGACTTTGCCGGCGGCACTGGCGGACAGCACCAGGCAGGCGGCAGCCGTGACGCTCACGGCGAGACGAAGCGAGGACATGCGCGCAGCGTCGGAGCGAAAGGCCCCGCCTTCAAGCCCGGAACGCAGCACCCCGGCAGCTGACTTTGACGATGACGCAGAAGCGACGAAAACTTTGGTGGGCTAGAAAGTATCCGCTCGGTCGTATCTGCCATTCACCCGAGAAGAGACAGTCACCGGTCCTTGACGCTGCCAGCCCCACCCCGAAACTTGGCGACATGCCGATCTATGAATTCGCCTGTCCGCGCTGCCGGCGCATCTACAGCTTCCTCTCGAAGCGAGTGAATCCCGGCCACACGCCCACGTGCCCGAAGTGCGGCGAAAAGAAGCTGACCAAGGAGATCAGCGGCTTTGCGATGATCCGGGGTGCGGCCGAACCCGCCGCTCCCTCCGGTGACGATGGTGGCCAGCCACCCATGCCCGACCTCGACGACCCGCGCGTCGAGCGGGTCATGTCGGAGATGGAGCGGGACATGGATCACCTCGACGAAAACAACCCGAAGCACATGGCCCACATGCTCCGCAAGATGAAGGACATCATGCCCGAAGGCACCATGCCCAAGGAGATGGAGGTCGCCATCAAACGCCTCGAAGCCGGCGAGGACCCGGACAAGATCGAGGCCGACATGGGCGATGTACTGGGCGACATGATGGGTGGGGAAGGCGGTCCGGGGGCCGGAGGCGGAGGTGGCTATTCCAAGGACAGCGGCCTTTACGATTACTGAATGCACCTATGCCAATTTTTGAACGTCCAACGTCCAACGTTGAACGTTCAGGGCCCGGTATCCCGGTTCAGTAACATTCGTGCGAAGGGGTCCTATTCTGTTCTAATTCCGAAGGCGCGTGCCGATGGACTTTCCGCTCTTTGAACGTTGAGCGTTCAACGTTGGACGTTGGACGTTGCCGAGGCGCAGTCAGCCGCGTTCCTGCAAAGATGCCTGCCTGCCTAAAGGCATCCCTGTTCCGGTTTTCCTGATTTCCAAATTGGATCACTCCCAAAAAACAGTTTGCCGCCCGGCGTCACCTGTCTAGCTTCCGCGCGCCATTGGCCGATGGTGTAATGGCAGCACAGGCGACTTTGACTCGCCTAGCCATGGTTCGAATCCATGTCGGCCAACCATGCTTCCGTCGTCGTCGCCGGAGCGGTTTTCAAACTTCACCCAAATGTCGCGGGGAAAGTTTGACCTGCCCCTGCCCGGCTGGAAAGTTAACGGCTTACATGACTCCGAATCGTATCTTACCCGACCTTCAGTGCTCCCTGCTGTGCGACGACGTGCGGCAGGAGGTCAGCGGCAACCTCATCATTCTCGGTGTGATCGGGCTCATCCGCGTGCCCGGTGTGCCGATCGCGGCCCCTAAGCTCTGCGTGATCAACCGCTGGACCGCCGGCGTGGGCCAGTTCACCGAACAGGTCCGCCTCATCTCGCCCGACGGCACCACGGTGCTGCGCAAGAGCTCCGCCAAGCTTGCCCTGCCCGACCCTTCGCAGAACGTCACCAACGTGAGCGTGTTCGGAAACATCGAGTTCCCCACCGCCGGCGTTTATTACGTCGAGGTGCTGGTGGATGACGTCATGAAACTGCGCTATCCCGTACCCTTGGTCGTCGTGGCGCAGCCCGGCCAACCGCCGGTCGCCTGAACCGCCGGCATCCGCCGATTTTCATCGTCTCCGGCCAGCGCGGGATTTTTTCCTTCGCTGGCCGTTGTCTTTTCCCTGAACTGTCCCCGTGGCCGATGCCGACCAACCGCCCGCTCCCGCCGTCCGCCCGGCGCGTTCCTGGCTGCAGTGGGGAGCGTGGCAGCCGTTGACTGGCGGTGGTGTGGCGGCCTTCGGTGCCGCCACAGCGACACGTACGGTCGCTTTCCAGCTTCTGTTCGCCTTGCTGGCTGCGGTGGTGGTCACCTGGAGCGCCCGACGGGCCTGGTATCCGCCCTTCCAGACCGCGCTGACGCAGCTGCCGGAGCGCGCCGCCGAAATCCGCGCCGGCCGGCTTTTCTGGCCGGACACCAATGCGGTGACGCTCGGCGAAAATCCCCAGCTCGCCCTCGCCGTGGATCCCACTGGCACGGGGGAACTCGGCCGTAGTGCGGACCTTCAGCTCGAACTGCGCGCCAAGGAGATCCGGTTCAACGGCCTGTTCGGCGAACAGTTCCTGCCCTACCCGCCCCAACTCCAAGTCTCGCTCGATCACACGGGCGGACCGGCGGCCTGGGGCGCATGGAACTGGGTCGGTCTCGTGTTCATCGGCGCCGCCGTGCTCCTTAGCCTGCTCGCCGTCTGGTGGCTGACGGGGATCGTCCTGGCTCCGTTCGTCTGGCTGGCGGCGTTCATCCTGCGCCGCGAAGTCACGCTGGGTGGGGCCGGGCGAATGATCGTGACTGCCTGGCTGCCGGCAGGCGTGGTGCTCGTGGCAGGGATTCTCCTGTACGCCCTCGACTGGTTGCGGCTGACCGGCCTCGCCTTCACCACCGCCGCGCACCTGGTGGTAATGCCGCTCTGGCTCGTATGGGGGATCTTCATGCTCCCCGACCGGACGCGGAAGAAGTCGCCGAAGAATCCGTTTAACCCGGAGGCCACGAAGTCGTCGACGAAGCTGTCTTCATCCAAGAAACCGACAAAGCAAAACCCCTTCGGCAAAGCGGACGAATAGAGCGGAAAGAGCACCGGTAATTGAATTTGGAAATCAGGAAAACAGGAAAAGGCAGATCCGGTTCCGCTTTCCTGATTTCCAAATTCAAAACCCGCTCAGTGACGCGCACGCCGCACCACGGAATCGCGCTGGGCCCAGGCGGGATCCAAGTCCGGGAAATCCAAGTTGTAGTGCAGGCCCCGGCTCTCCGGCCGCTGCAGGGCGCACGCCACGATCAGTTCGGCCACGGTCGCCAGGTTGCGGAGCTCCAGCAGGTCGGCCGTCACGGTGAAGTCCCAGTAGAACTCGCGGATTTCCTCCTGCAGGTGGCTCAGCCGCTTTTCCGCGCGCAGCAGCCGCTTCTGCGTGCGGACGATGCCGACGTAGTCCCACATCAGCCGCCGGATCTCATCCCAGTTGTGCGATACCACCACCAGCTCATCCGGATCGGTGGCACCACCGGTCTGCCAGGGTGGGATGGCAACCTCAATGGGCGAGGGCCGTTCCGCGAGGATGCGTTCCGCCGCGCGATGCGCACAGACGAGCGCCTCCAGCAGTGAATTGCTCGCGAGCCGGTTCGCGCCATGCAGGCCGGTGCAGGCCACCTCGCCGACGGCGTGGAGACCGGCGATCCCGGTCGCACCGTTTACGTCGGTGACCACGCCACCGCACTGGTAGTGAGCGGCGGGCACGACCGGGATCGGCTCGCGGGTCATGTCGATGCCGTACTCCAGGCACTTCGCGTGGATGTTGGGGAAATGGCTCAGGATAAAGCTGGCCGGCCGGTGCGAGATGTCGAGAAACACGCAGTCCGCACCCGTGCGCTTCATCTCCGAGTCGATGGCCCGGGCCACGATGTCGCGCGGCGCAAGTTCGGCCCGCGGATCGTAGTCCGGCATGAAGCGCGCCCCGTCCTTGCCGCGCAGGACCCCGCCTTCGCCGCGCACTGCCTCAGTGATCAGGTACGTCTTGGCCTTCGGATGGAACAGGCACGTCGGATGGAATTGCACGAACTCCATGTTGGCCACCGCTGCGCCCGAGCGATAGGCCATGGCGACGCCGTCACCGGTCGCGATGTCGGGGTTGGTCGTATAAAGATACACCTTGCCGCTGCCCCCGGTGGCCAGCACGACGACCGGCGCGGCGAACACTTCGACGCGGTTCTTTGGCCCGTCCAGCACGTACACTCCCGCGATCCGGTTCGGCCCGGCCGCGCCGAGTTTTTCGGTCGTGATGAGGTCAATGGCGTGATGATTCTCAAAGACGCTGATGTTCGGCTGGGCGGCGATGGCGGCGAGGAGCGCACGCTCGATCTCCGCACCCGTGGCGTCCTTGGCGTGCAGGATGCGCCGCTTGGAATGGCCGCCTTCGCGGGTCAGGTCGAGCTCATGCGCGCCGGGGGTCTCGGGCGTCTCGCGCTCGGAGAAGTGCGTGCCGAGCTGGATCAGCTCCGCGATGCGGGCCGGTCCCTCCTCAATGATGGTGCGGACGACCGCCTCTTTGCACAGCCCGGCCCCGGCTTCCAGCGTGTCGCGGACGTGCAGCTCAAACGAATCCTCCTTGCTGGTGACGCTGGCAATGCCGCCCTGCGCCCAGTTCGTGTTGGAATCCGCCCGGTTCTTCTTGGTGATGATTGCCACGCGCCCGTGCAGCGCGACCCGCAGGGCAAAGGTCAGCCCGGCGATGCCGCTGCCCAGTACCAGAAAATCAAACGGACGCGTCTCGGAGGCCATTGAGTGGCGGAAGAAAGCACGCTTTCAGCGGCCGGCGCAAAGCTCAAAGCGAGGGAGCGAAGGCAAAAGGAAAAAGGTAAAAGGCAAAATGAGGAGCATCCGTTCCGGACGGCTGACCATTGGGCGGCCAGGACAAACAAAACCGGCCCGCACGTATCCCACTTATTCGAAAGCCCGTGTTTTGGACTTCGGACTTCGGACTTCGGACTTCGCACCTTGGACCTTGGACCCGGGACTCCCCTTTTAACGCGTCCAGTCAAACGCGCCTTTCTTGAGCGCGTAGAGGTAGCCGGCAAAGAGGATGCCCAGGAAGCTCACCATGCCCCCGAGGATCAGCGCCGCGTTCTGGTGCAGCAGCTCCTTGTACACGACCGCCCACGGATACATGAACACGACCTCGATATCGAAGAGCACGAACAGGAGCGCCACGAGGTAGAACTTCACCGACAGTCGCGAATTGCCGGGCCCTTCGGGCGGCATGCCGCACTCGTAGGGCATGTCCTTCGTCTTGGTGCGGCGGCCCAGCTTGCCCGCGACGGCGGAGAAGGCGAGCGTGCCGCCGGCGAAGCCGATCGTCACGAAAACGAACAGAAGGACCGGAAGGTATTGCGACAACTGCGAATCCATGTCGGGACGGAGCGTAGGCAGGCCGGCGGCGTTGGCAAGCACCGTGGCGCACCGGCTATTCGGTCGCCACCAGCCGGTAGAATTTCCAGAGCTCTCCCGGCGCCACCGGGTCCGTCACCGTGAAAAACTCCGTGTCCGGTGTGACGGTCGGGCCCGGGGTCCACGTTTTCAGGTCGGTGGAATGCTCCACCTGATATGTGACACCGGGCAGGCCCTGCACCTGGAACTGCACCCCGCCAGCCGCGCTCACGACCGTCGTGCCAGACACAATGACCGGCGGCCGTTCCAGCAGCAGATTCAGCGTGAAGCCGCCCGAGTGGCCGCCGTAGATGTTGCCATCCACCTCGATCTGGTAGGCGGTGCCCGCAATCACGGGAAAAGTGACGTGGCTCGAATAGTCGAACGGCGTGCCGCCCTGGTTGTCATTGGACGCGACGAATTGGAGCTGATCCAGCGCGTCCCCGGTGAAGACCCCCAGGCGCGTGTCGAACGTGATGTCCGAGGTGAAGATCTTCACCCGCCCATTGGTCGGGGCGGTCCAGGTCCACCACACCGAATAGCCGGCGCTGTTGATATCCACGTTCCCGGTGGTGCTGTTGGTGAACGTGAGGAGCTTTTCGCCCGCGGCGGTCTCGGTGGTGGCGTTGATGCTGGAGGCCTTCACCGTCGCAAAGAAACCCGTGAGCGGGAACCGGTCGGCGAAGTTGTCGTTCAGCGGGGGATCACCCGGGAAAATGCTCAGCTGGATCGCGCCCGTGTCGGAATAGTAGCCATCCACCACGATCAGGTAGCGTGTACCGAGCGTGGCCGTGAAGGTGACCTGGCTGGTCTGGTCGGCCCCGGCCTGGTTCAGGTAGTTGTCATTGCTCCTCACCTCCTGCAGCGCATCCAGTGCGGTGCCGGTGTAAACGCCGAGCGTGGTGTTGTAGGAGCTGCCGGAGGTGCTGATGGCCACCACCCCGTTGGTGGGCGAGGTCCATTCCCACCAGACCGACTGGCCACCGGGGACGCCGGCACGACCGGCATCGTCGCGGCTCTCGGCGGTGGCGTTCACATTGGCACCGGTGGTGGTGACCGGAAAACCGGTCAGCACGATGCGGTCGGCAAAGTCGTCATTGGGCGGCTGTGAAAAGGTCAGGGTCAGCTTCACCTCGCCGGTCGCGCCATCCTTGCCATCCACGGCGATCAGGTAGGTGACACCGCCCGTCACCGGGAATTTCACCAGTCCGGTCGTGACGCCAGGCCCGACATCGTCATTGGCGGCGATGGCGGTCAGGGCGCCGGGAGCATCACCGGTGTAGGCCGCGAGCAGCGTGTCAAAATCGCTGCCCTCGGTGCTGAGCGTGAGCCGGCCGTTTGTGGGCGCGGTCCAGCTCCACCAGAGCGAGGCGCCGCCGGGGTTGCCGGCGTGATCCGGCTCGCCCGGCTGCTTCGTGGCGCCGACGCTGTGGCCCGTCGTGGTGATCCGGCCGCCCACAAGCGGCAGGCGTCGGGCGAAGTCGTCGTTTGCCGGCAATCCGGGCATGTCGGTGAGGCGCGCCACAAACGCGTCGAAAATTCCGCCCCCGAACACCGGCTGCGCGGACCCGCTGGTCGTGGGCAGGTACGGCGGCAGAAATGGCCGGTTGGCCTGGCCCGTGATCCACGCCCCACCCTGACCGTCGGACGCGAGACCGAAATTGTAATCGTCGCCCAGGCTGCCAAAGAAGCTCAGCCAGATCAGCCGGTCGCCAGCGGCGCTCAGCTTCGCGGCAAAGGCTTCAATGCCGCCCGATCCGACCGCTTGGGCGTCCGGCCAGTTGTTGGCTCCGGTGATGCCGCTGACGAGCACGTTGCCGCTGGGATCCAGCGCGAGACCGCCGGTCTCGGTGAGCAGGCTGGTGTCGCTCACGTACTCGCCGCCCACGGTGAACCCGCCGGCATATTGCGAGTCACCCAAGGTATCCTCGCCGGCGGTGCCCAGATACGTGCAAAACGTAAGCGCCCCGCCCTCCGGCGTGAGCCGGGCCACGAACAGGTCGCGCGAACCGCGATACGCGGGCTGCAGCACTCCGGGCGTGGTCGGGAACTGCGCCGACTCGGTCTGCCCGAGGATCACGGGCGAACCGTCGGTGGCCAGGACGACCCGCGCGGCCGCGTCGTCCCCTTCGCCCGCGATCACCGACAGGTAATCCACGCTCTGGCCATTGGCACTCAACCGGGCCACGTAGGCATCGAAAGACCGCACGTTGGAACCAAACCGCGTCGGATTGGGAGCGCTGAGGAAATTGGTCGAAATCGTCCGCCCCACCACGACCGCCCGGCGCTGGGAATCCAGCGCGAGCGCCGCCCCGGATTCAAAGCCGGTTCCCCCGAGGTAGGTCGCATAGATGAACTGGGTCCCATCCGGATTGAGTTTCGCCACAAACGCGTCGAACCCGCCGCCGATCACGGTTTGGGCGGCCCCGGCGGTGACCGGGAAATTCGTCGATGTGGTCCAGCCCACAATGTAGGCGTTGCCGTCCGGATCCACCGCGATGCCCCGGCCCAGTTCAAGATCACCGCCGCCCAGATACGTCGCGTAGGCGGCCGACTTGCCATCCGGATTCAGCTTCAGCACGAAGGCGTCGTAGCTGCCGCCAAAATCGGCCTGCGCGGAACTGGTGCCGGGCAGCGAACCGCCGGTTTCGCCCGTCACATAGACGCTGCCGGCACCGTCCACCGCGAGGGCGCGACCGCCCACGCCCGAAATGAAGGTGGAATACACCAGCGTCTTCCCGTCCGCCGAAAGCTTGGTCACGAACGTGCCGTAGCCGCTGTCGAATCCGCCGATGACGGCGGTGTGTGGAAAGGGCTCGGAGGTGGTTTGGCCGAGCACATACACGGAGCCGTCGCCACCCACCGTCACGGCAAAGCCCGTATCTCCGTTGTACCCGCTGCCCCCGCCCCCGAGGTAGCTCGCATACGCCGTGGAGGCGGTCGGCGCCGGTTGCGCCGTGGATCGCAAAGGGAGGCCAAGCCAAGTGACACTCAGCAGGACCGTGAGAAATTGCTTCATGGTGAAAAAGGAAGTTTGGGCGTGAAGCTATCACCGGCATGGGAGGCTCAGCCGGCCATTCCGGCAACGGCAAAGTCGGGGCGAGTTACGAGTTACGAGTTACGAGTTACGAGTTACGAGTGATGAGCGATGAGCGATGAGGACACCGGATCGCAGAGCCTAGACCCCAAACCCCAGATCCCAGACCCCATTCCGCCTCTCCCATCTCCCATCTGCCGCCGTTGCATAATCGCGCCCCGTCCGCATCCTCCGCGCCGTGCAAACTTTTCGGACGGTCGCCGCCATGCAGCGCGCCGCTCTGGCGTGGCGTCGCGCCGGCAAACGCATCGGTTTTGTGCCCACGATGGGCTATCTCCACGACGGCCACATGAGCCTCGTGCGCGACGCACGACGCCGCGTCGGCCCGGACGGCATCGTCGTCGTGAGCATCTACGTGAACCCGACGCAATTCGCACCGACCGAGGATCTCTCCAAGTATCCCCGCGATCTCAAACGGGACTATGCGCTCTGCCGAGGTGAGGGTGTGGATGCCGTTTTCCTGCCCTCCGACGCCGTGATGTATCCGGGCCGCGCCGAAGGCCGCTACTCGACCTACGTGCAGGAGGAGCGGCTGACGCTGGGAATGGAAGGAGCGTCACGCCCGACGCACTTCCGCGGCGTCACGACCATCGTCGCCAAGCTCTTCAATTGCGTGCTGCCCGACGTCGCCGTGTTCGGCGCCAAGGACTGGCAGCAGGCCGCCGCGATCCGCCGCATGACGACCGATCTGAACTTCCCGCTGAAGATCGTGGTCGCGCCCACCCGCCGGGAAAGCGACGGGCTCGCGATGAGCTCGCGCAACGCCTATCTCTCGGCCGTAGACCGCTCGCAGGCCACCATCCTGTCTCAAGCCATCGCCGCCTGCCGTCAGGCGGTGAAGCAATCATCAGTGCCCGCCGCCGAACTGAAAAAGGCCGTCGCCCGGCTGGTGAAGACCCGGCCGGCGGGCCGGCTCGACTACGTGGAATTCTTCGACAGCGACACGTTGGAACCGGTGACCACTGTCAAGCGTGGCAGCCACATGGCGCTCGCCGTGTTCTTCGGAAAAACCCGGCTGATCGACAACGGCCGGTTGTAGCCGGCGCGGCCGGGGAAATCAGGTTCCGCTCCAGCGGCGCAGCCGGTCCCAGAGCCGGGCATCACGGGCGGGATCACTGACCAGGTGGGGAAAATCCCTCGAGAGGTCGGCGAAGGTGGGAACCGAACCCCAGGCGGTGACGGTGAAGGCCTCGTGGGCGCGGCCGATCGGCAGCCCCAGTTCCCGCGCCTGCCGGTCAAAACGGCCGCGCAGCTTTGCCTTCCAGGCGGCCAGGTCCGCCGTCGGCTCAATGTGATGGCGCGCCACCCACGGGAGCCATTCGTTGATCTGGCTCTGGTGGCACCACGATTCGGCGGCGATCACGTCAAAGGCCTCCTCGACATTCACGACCAGGTCGCAGCCGTTCGCGCCGGTCATGTAGCCGTCGTAGGTGTTCAGGATCACCGGCGTGCCCACCCAGCGGGATTTCGTCTCGTCGGCAACCGTATACTCGCCCAGAAACGCGTGCGGCACATTGATCATGTACGCCACGCGCCGGACGGCTTCCGCCACCGTGATGTGGTCGGGATGGACTCCCGCGAGGTTGTCGAGCGGCAGTGGCGGGCACAGCAGATAGTCCGGCTCAAACTCGCGGATTGTCTTCCACAGGGCGGCCAGAAGATCGGTGGTGAGCACCCGGCAGGCTTCCTCAAAGGGCTGGCCGTCGGGTTTGCGCAGCAGCTCAAATCCGTAGCCGCCCAGCCGGGCGCTGGCTTCCTGTTCGGCGAGTCGCATGCGGGCGGTCTCCTCACGCGTGCGGAATTGATGACCTGACCGTCCGTCCGTACAGACTACGATCTTGCCGTGGAACTCCGCACCGAGCCGCCGCCGCCACAGCTCAAAGGTGCCGGCGGCCACAAACTCAAAATCATCAAAGTGGGCGTGGACGTGGAGGACGCGCATTCCGGGGAATGAAGCGGGAAGAACCCAGAGGAAGCAAAGTTGAACCAGCAATCCCTGCTGATGAGCACAGACAGAAAGTGGGGTTCGATGCCCTTCAGAAATGTCCGCCGTGCCTCGGCCCAACCGCAGCATCACGGGGGACGGAATCAGGCACGGCCGCGCGACCGACTCCGCGCTCAAGAAACGGCCGATGTTGGCCAAGCGTCGGGGAGCATCTTTCCGAACCCCGCGGCAGTGTGTTCATAGTAGAATGTTGTGGGACTCGGGAACAACTCCCTCACCCGGTGAATCCGGCCGGTGCCGACAGGCGAGGTCAATCCGGGCCCCTCTCCGCCTGACCGAAGGCCAGCACAACCGCACCACAGCCATGCCGACCACCCTGTCGTCCGACCTACGGTTGAAAACTGAAACGCCGCCGCAAGCGCCCGGTGCCACCCTGCCATGCCCGGCCGGAAACGCCCCCGAACCGCACAGGGTTCCACGGCTGCCCCCGATCGCCGCCGCACTCACCTTGATCCTGCCAGGAAGCTGCCCAGTGTTGGCGCAGGATCTTTGGAGCCTGAGCAACCCTGACCTGCTCGGGATCACCTCCGGCGGCCCCCGCTACGTTGCGGTCGATCGGTCGGGTGGGATTCAACCCTCGGCGGATGGCTCGACCTGGACGCGGACGTCCACCGGAAACGATCAGCCGCTGCGGTCGGTCACGTTCGGGCAGGGATTGTATGTGGCGGCGGGCGATACCGGGACGATCCTGACCTCGCCTGATGCGCAGTCCTGGACACCCCACGATTCCGGCACGGATGTGAACCTCCAAGGCGTCGCCTTCGGCGGGGACGTCTTCGTCGTCGCCGGGGAGATCGGCCGGATCCGAACCTCCGGCGACGGCATCCACTGGACTTTACGGAAGTCGGACACCGGAAACTTCCTCTCCAGCGTCGCCTACCTCAACGGCTCCTTTTTCGCGGTGGGCGATTCCTTCACGATCACCCGGTCCGGCGATGGCATCAGCTGGACCAACACCGGTGCCGCTGGGCTACCGCAGCTGAAGGGCATTGCTTACGGCAACCGGACCTACGTGGTCGTGGGCTCCAATGGGGTGATCGAAGCTTCGGAAAACGGGATCAATTGGGACGCCCAGTCCAGTGGGACGGCGATGGACCTGCGGAAGGTTGTCTTCGGGGGCGACACCTTCGTGGCGCTGGGCTCAGAGTCGACCCCGGACGGGCATACCGTTTACACCTCGGGCGACGGGCATTCGTGGACCCAACACTCGGTGCGCGGCAGCACGGCTTTGAACGACATCGTGTATGCCCATGACCGGTTCACCGCTGTTGGCGATGCGGGCGCGGTGGCGGATTCACCGGACGGCGTGACCTGGACGGTACGAAACTTCGGGACCCAGGAATGGCTGAAGGGGATCACCTATTGGAACGGACGATTTGTGGCGGTGGGTCAATCGGGCATCATCCTGTCCTCTGCGGACGGTTCCCAATGGGTTCGGGATCGGACGGATTCAAACACCCGGAATGTGCTCCAAGGCGTGGCGGCGGCGGATACGGGCTGGGTCGCGGTCGGGCGGCAGGCGGGCACGGCGGGTGGCGGCCACATCGTGAGTTCGACGGATGGCAGGGTCTGGACCCTTCGGATGGCGGGCGCCTTTGGGCTGAACCGGGTGGTTTCCGGAAAGGGTTCCTGGGTCGCCGTTGGGCTCATGCAGAATCCCATCTCCGGGGTGATGACCGGTTTTTCCTGCCAGTCGTCCGACGGCAGTTCATGGAACGTGCAATCGAGCCACCCGGAAACCACCGAACTGGCCGATGTTGCCTTCGGAAGTGGCCGCTTCGTTGCCGTAGGCAAGGGAGGGGCGATCCTCTCCTCAACTGATGGAATCGCCTGGATGCCGGTCGTCTCCGGGACCCTGGCCGATCTGACGGCCATCGCCCACGGTGCCAACCGCTTTATCGTCTCGGGAGCGGATGGATCGGTCTTGTCGTCGGTCGACGGTGCCGTGTGGGAGATTCAGCGGACGGCGGCGGTTGCGGACCTGGCTGCATTGACCTGGGCGAATGACATGTTCGTGGGCGTGGGAACGGAGGGAACAATCGTGGTGTCCCCGGACGGGTTGAGCTGGAGTTCCCGCGATTCCACCGTCAGCAACCGTCTTTCCGCGACGTGTTTTGGCCGGGGGCGTTTCCTCGCCGTCGGGGATTCGGGCGTCATTCTTTCATCACCAGCGAATCCGGGGCCGGGACTGCAACTGGGAGCCCCGGAAGAATCCGGCGATGGCCTGGTCCGGTTCACCGTCGCCGGCGTGGGCACAGGTCAGGTCACCGTTCAATGGTCATCCGACCTGAGGAATTGGTCGGCGCTCACCCAACTGGATCAGGCAGCCTTTCCGACCCGCGTCACGGACGCCGACACCAACCGGCCTGCAGCCCGTTTCTATCGGGCGATCCAAGCCGGACCCTAGTCGCCACGGCCCGCCATCGGTGAGCTGGCTTACTTGGAAACCGGCGTCCGGCGGCGGCGGATCTCGGACCCGGCCTGCCAGAGAACCAACGAGCCCACGCCAACGATCCCCGCCCAGGTGCTGGGCTCCGGCACCATGTAAGTGATGTCTTTCGCCTGCACGCCGATATAGGAGGAAGAGCTGTTCACGCCTTGCAGGTGGAACCCGGTGTAGAGTCCGTCTGCGTTCGCGGTGTTGTAGAAGTCACTGACGTAGATCTTCTTGCCGGCGTTCGGCGTCAGCATCCAAGCGATGATGTCACCGCCACCGGTGGTCGGCGAGGTGGGCGCGTTAATCTGACTGGAATTGACCAGATAGTTCCACGTGCCGGAACTGGGGATCGATCCGCCCGTCGGAAACTCGCCGGCGCTGCTGAAGGCCGCGCCCGAGGTGGTGAGGGTACCGAGATTGGGAACCGTGACGCTGGTCAGCGCGGTCGAAGTCGTCGAGGTGAACTTCAGGCCGGCTGCAGCGGTGGAGGCCAGATTGAAACCAATCCCCTGCTTGGTGAACGGGGCAGAACCCGAATTGAGCCCGCCCGGATTGAAAATCTGGAAGACAACGTCCACCGCTCCCGTGGTGGCCCAGTTGGCATCGGGCACCACGTAGGCGACCGCATAGGTGGCCACCGGTGCGGATGCCGGGGAAGCGCTGTAGCTGCCGTAATTGATCTTGATGGCGCTGTTTTCCGCCGTCGCTCCCACACTCACCTGGCCGCCAATGGTAATGGCGGTCGCGCGCGATGCGACGAGGCCGAGCGCCATGAGGCTGACCATCCGCAAGCTGGCAGGCAGTGAAAATCGCATATTCAGGGTCTGGGGTTCACCGGCATTGGCAAAGCCAATGCCTTGAACGCTTTGAGAATATAATGGACAGCCCGGCCGGCAACCTTAGTGCGTTTTAGGTTGATTCGTAGCCTCACGAAACCAGCGATTTCGACGTAATTGCTACAGAATCAATCGCTTTTGTAGCGTCCGAGTTTCAAAGCGACCCTGAGGAGGATTACCCTCTTCCTAGGTAACAACCCTCGCTTCAGCGGGACGGGCGCTCTCGCTCATTTCGGCCCCGCCCAATGGCAGACCACATGCGACAGGCGAATGATCTTTTGCGCCCCGCCGTTCCCGGATTCGGGCACGATGTCGAAGGTGTCGAGTTCCAGCGGACGGGAGTGGAATTCAAAGGAGTTGCTCCAATTAAACGTCGGCGTCAGCCGGATTTCGCGAAACCGGACGCTCCGGTTCAAAGGGTCCCAGACCGCCCCGCCGGCTTCACCGACCTGGTGGCCCTGTTGCACGATGACATTGAGGCCGGAGGCGTTCAGTTTGGCAACCTGGGCGACCTGTCTCGCATGCAAGCCATCAGCCACCTGGCCATCGGCCATGGAAGCGGTCTGGCGCTCCAGTACGCGGGAAAGCACCGAGCCGGCTGCGACCAGCAGCAGACACGTCAATAGCAATGCCAGCGTGGCATGCCGGCGAATTTGTCCCGCAGTCTCCATCCCGACCAGTTCTCCCTCAAACGTTTGAGCGCCGACAGCCAAGGCTTTTCACGGCTCACCGAAATCATTCGAACTACAAGCTGGTCAAATACTTAGCACTGCATGTGCCATCCCGCGGCAACCCGGTGTGATTTCTGGGTGAAAAGCGGCAGAAGAAATGGAGTTCGAGGAACCGGCACCCAGAGGGGGCAAACCCCACGGGCAAAAGCCGCGAAGCGGCGCCTCGGGCTAAGTCCAAGGCGCCGCCCCGTTACCGATGGCGCAGACAGCAGCGAAGCCTGCGGCGGTTTCCCGAACGTCACGTCGGGGGATATGGACCTCAGGCCAGCGAGAACATGCCGTCGGCGTTCTTGAACTTGGGCTTCTTGCCGTAGAGCAGCGCGTTGAGGGAGTTCACCGGATTTTTGGAGCTGAACCGGTAGCCCAGCTTCTTCACGGCGGCCAGGATGTCCTCCTTGCTCAACGGAGCCTTGCTGATGGACTCGATCACCGCCTCCTTGAGCGAAAGCTTGTTCACGGCGCGGCCGGCCTTCTTGGCCGTGGCGGCCGGTTTGGCCTTGGCGGGCGAACCTGCACCAAGCGAGCCGAGGGCGGCCTCAATTTCGGCGATGTCGGTGATCAGCTTTGCGCGCCGGGCCTCGAGGGAGTTGCGCAGGGCGACAAAGGCCTTGAGGGGGTCATTAGAGATGCGTGCCATATGATATGTGTTGGTAATGTGTGTCGAAAACAAACGACATCCTTCAGAAGAATAACTGCGACGTTGGTTACAGAAAACCAGAGGCAACCGTCAATCTTGAAGACCCGGCAGAGTCGTGTGTCCGCCGATTTATATGATTAGAATGCACTTCCTGAAGCCTTTGAAAAGCTTTAAGTATGGATGATTAAAGACCTCTTACTTTGACCGGGAATGCCCCCAAGGCATTTATCCGATCCAACCACCACCTCCCGAAGGCACACCCGCGCTTCAACGCATAAATTCTTCAGTCTCCTAGGGCGCCCAGGCGATTGCCGCTGCAGTGCGATATCGGTCAAGTCATCTCGAAGCGGCGGCATTCCTGGAATAATGCACAATACGTCTCAATTGGGCTCCTGATGACTTTGTGTGGGTGAGTTGGAGGGACTTCGACCGCCCGGCGGCGCGAGCTGGGGCTCGCAGCCCGCCGCCGGGCTCGTTTATCCGGCGGGCTGGGCGATGGTGACGGCCGCCTCGGCCGGTGCTATCCC
>CAIVQH010000047.1 GCA_903907995.1 uncultured Verrucomicrobiota bacterium
ACAGACCCTTTGTCCATCCCCGGTTCCGGTCGGGCTCCGCCCTCCCTCCACCGGGGATGGACAAACCAACACAGAACCACAACCATCAACCAACTCCTGAGACTCTCATATCCCATGGAGCAGTTTGTGTGGTCCGGTCACTTCCAGCAAGGTGAAAATCTTTCAGGAATGCCGAATTGATGGCAACGTAAAACGCTCCCGACTCCATGGATCCGCATGATTCTCGGATGCGTAAATCGTGGTTTCGCCAGCCATGGGCCGAGGTTTTGGGCGCAGCCGGGCCCCAACGGAATTGGACGGAAATAATTCCGCAACCGGGAGGATTGCCGGCGGTGCGTGATACAATGGCACTGTGAAACCCGAGGCGGAAACCAAGGAAGTAACGGTGGCACTATCCGCAGGACAGCCCCCCATTCAGGCAATTGCGGGCAAACACAACCCAGCAAGGATGCTGATCAGCAGGCTCAACCAGCCAATCGTTGCCAGAGGTCGCGCCATCCGCCTCAGGAGGAAGCAGACGATCAACAGCCCGACGACGCTAAACAAACATGTAACTGCCGCTGCCGCCTCAATGACGGATGGGCCGGGAAGTCTATCGACAGCAAACGGCACCACAAACGATGCAAATAGCAGCGTCTGAAAAAGCCAGAACAGAACGAATAGCAGGTGCCGATGGGATTCCTTTCCCATTTCCTGACTCGAATCCTTTCCCTGATTTTTCTCATTCATGGGGCTCATACAATGGCACCATGCTCGTCGAACATTTGTATCTCGCGGGCAAGAACCCAACCTGTCATGCCGTAGGATGATGAAAACTCAAAACCGCGAGTTGCCCGTGCTTTTAAATAGTTCAGCGCCTCATCCTGTGAATCACGCCAAAAACGAGGCCAACCCGAAATCCGGTTGCGTTCCTGAATTTCAGCCAACCGCGGCGTAACGATGCTTTCGGGGGTCACTTCCGTCAGAGCAAAGATGATATTGCCGAGGCAATCGTCACGAAAATCATAAGCTTCCACTCCGGAGAAGAGGACAGTTGTTCGCTCAAAGGGCTCGCCCTGATCGCGCCACTCGGTATGCAACCGAATCTCCCGAGCCTCGGATTTGACTTCGTACCCAACCAAAAAGTTGTCGTGAAGTGACCTCACCATGTTTTTTGGAGCCAACCGTCTTTCATCTCAGATCTGCGACGCCGGCGTGCGCTTCAGGAAGATGCTGATGACCTTGGAGACGTTGTCCTTGTACTGCGGGTCGCCGCTCAGCTTCTTCCACACCGGCGCGTCGAAGAACGCCTTCCAGTGGACCTTGTGCGCGTCCTGGTTTTCGCCGGATACCATGTAGATGAGGTTGGGCATCTGCGCGCCCACCACCGTCTGCGCGAAGAAAACAGGCGTCAGCCCGACCTGGTGCATCAGCGGGATCTCGCCGGCGTTGAACATGCCGACCTTGTTGATGCCCTTGCTCTCGCTGTGGCTCTGGTAGATGCGCAGCTCAAAAACCCACGGCTTCTTCTCGGCGGCCGAAGGCGGCACGGCGAGCCGCTTCATGCCGTCGAAGGCCACGAGCAGCGAGCTTTCAAAGCGCACGTAGGCGGGGTCGCTCTTCGGAGTGTTCAGATAGGCGGCACCGGCGGCCTGGTAAGCGGCATCGGCAGCGAGCTTGGCCGGCACCTCGGCATACGCGCCGGGCGTGGCGAAGGGGATGAGCACGTAAACCTTGTTGCTCGGGGAATCCGCCAGCTCGGTGAACACGCCGACGGACGCGACGCCCAGGCGATTGTAGGCGGGCACAGCAGCCTTTTCCCAGTAGTCGCTGATAAGTTTCTGCTGCGCCTCGGTCTTGGTGGTGTAGGTGCGCAGCTCGTAATATTGGGGCGCGACCGACGACGACGAGGAGGTGGTCGAGCAACCGGTGCTGCCGAGCACGACCAGCAAGGCCGTGAGTGCGAGCAGAGAGCGGAGGAACGTGCGTGGCTTCATGTGGTGGCGAATTGTTATGCCCTCCGACCGCGCGGGCGCAAGGAGCAAGGAGAGTCAGCAGGGTGTCACACCGCTTGCGCCTTCCTCCGCTTGCGCGACATTCCGGGCAGATCACCTATGGACATCTACGCCTCGCCGACCTTCGACATGGCCTGCCGCCAGTTCGATCTCGTGGCCGACCATCTGGATATACCCATCAACGACCGCGAACGGCTCAAGTATCCCAAACGGGCTCTCACCGTCGCCGTGCCCGTCCACCTGGATGACGGCTCCACAAAGGTGTTCACGGGGCATCGCGTCCAACACCATCTCTCCCTCGGGCCGACCAAGGGCGGCATCCGCTACCATCCCGACGTGACGCTCGGCGAAGTCGCCGCGCTGGCCATGTGGATGAGCTGGAAATGCGCCCTGACCGGCCTGCCCTACGGCGGGGCCAAAGGGGGTGTGGCCGTGAACCCACGCCGACTTTCCCTCGGCGAACTCGAACGGCTCACCCGTCGCTTCACGCAGGAGCTCATCCCCTTCATCGGCCCGCAGATCGACATTCCCGCGCCCGACATGGGCACCAACGAGCAGACCATGGCTTGGATGATGGACACCTACAGCACCCATGCGGGCCACTCGGTTCCCGCCGTGGTGACGGGCAAGCCGCTGAGCATCGGCGGCAGCGTAGGCCGGCGCGAGGCCACCGGTCGCGGCGTCGCCTACCTCATCGGGCGCGCGATGGACACGCTGGGCATGAATGCCGGCAGCTCCACCGCCGTGGTCCAGGGCTTTGGCAATGTCGGCGCCGTCGCCGCGCAGTCGCTCACCAAGCAGGGCGTGAAGGTCATCGCCATCAGTGATGTGGACGGCGGCCTGTATAACGCGCACGGCCTGGACCTCTTCAAGCTGGAGCAATGGGCGCAGGAAAAGCGCACCACGCTGGGCTTCCCCGACGCCGATCCCATCGCCAACGACGAACTCCTCCGGCTGAAGTGTGACGTGCTGGTGCCCGCCGCGCTCGAACGCCAGATCACCGCCGCCAACGCCGGCCAGATCCAGTGCCGCATCCTCGCCGAAGGCGCGAACGGCCCGACCACGCCCGACGCCGACGTGATCCTCCAGCAGCGCGGCGACGTCTTCGTGATTCCCGACATCCTCTGCAACGCGGGCGGGGTGGTGGTGAGCTACTTCGAGTGGGTGCAGGACCTGCAGTCGTTCTTCTGGAGCGAAAGCGAGGTCGTGGACAAGCTCTTCCGCATCCTCGAAGGCGCGTTCACGCAAACCCTCGCGCTGTCCCGCAAGCGCAACCTCCCGATGCGCCTCGCCGCACTCAGCCTCGGCGTGGGCCGCGTCCAGGAGGCCAAGCGGGTGCGGGGATTGTTTCCTTAAGTGGCCTCAAGGATGTCTCTGACTTAGCGGGCACCATCCGCAGGCTACAATAGCTAGCCGGTGGTTATCTTTGCCTGCCGTTCAAGTTGGCGGATATCCCGCAGCGCAATCCACAGCGGTAGTGCCGCTGCCGGAGCGAAGACAAAATCGATCCAAAACCAGAACATCGGGATTCCCCGCAGCGGGATGCACACCCCGGTCAGAACCGGAACCGAGGCGCACATGATCAGGCCGCATTGCACGATCCAGACGTTGCGAACCGGATCCCGAATCGCGCCCGCGAATAGAACCGCCAGCATGATATGCGCAAAAGCCAGCCAATCGTGCGCATAGAGCAGGAACGGTTGATTGGCCTTTACCGATTCAATCCCAGCTATGGCCCGGACGATAAACCCGTGAAGATCATTCGTTGGCACTCCATCGCCCCAAACAAGTCGAACGAACGTCTTCAGCTCCCAGATTACCGGCCAGACAGTCACTCCCGAGACGAACAGGCCGAAAGCCACGATGCTGAGCATCCATTTTGCACGTTTTGAAGGGTTCATCGCTTGCTTTCTGAGACTCTGGTGTGACGCACGTTTGTCCGAGTCTGCCGAAAGCTTCCGTCTGAAATCCATCCTTCACTATGAAAAGTGCCAAGCAGGTAATGCTTGCCAGGCTGGCAAGGTGCAGCGTTTGAAACGCGGATCTCTGCGCCGATGGTTTGGCTTGTCGGCGACACTACCAATTGTCCACCGGTCCGTTCGTCTGGATTGCCTTACTTGACCTTCGCCTCGAAGTAATCCGTGCCGATTTGCGCCACCTTGTTGTCCGGGTCGAGGACGTAGCGCTGGAGCACCCGGGCGTCGCTGAAATCCTGGAGGTAGAGATAGCTGCGCAGCGGTCCTTCCGTCGTACGACCCACCAGGGTCAGCGACTGGAAGTGGCCCAGCGCCTTCATCTCCTCCTGAACCTGCTTCTGGGCGGGCCCCAGCTTCTGCCACAGTTCCGGGGTGTAGTCGGACTCGCGCATCGTACCACCCAGAATGTCCACCCCGAGCGCCCGGAGATGCGCCGTGACCAGTGGCTCCGCGTCCGGCAACGGCTTCAGGTTGTCGAGATAGAAGCGCTGCATGTTGGGCGGCAATGGCCGCAGAGCCTCCGCCAACTGCTCCTGCAGGCGCGGCATCTCATAGTAGTGGGGGCCGCGCGCCAGTTCGGCGGCCAGGTTGAGCTTCACCGCGTCCGCCCGGGTCGGCACCGGGGCGATGAACAGGTCGCCGGTCTTCAGGTCATACACGCTGGAGTACTTGGTGGCGAATTCGCCCGTCTGCAGGGTCTCGCGCAGGATGCCCAGGCCGTTGGCCACGGTCGGTTCCGGCGGACGGGCCAGCAGCCTGTCCAGCGCCGCTTGCCCATAGCCGAAGCCCCGGCACCCGGTGGAACGCTCCACCTGAAGCCGGCCCGCCTGCGCGCTGATGATGGCCGAGGCGCCCGTGCGGTCGGCGACGAGTATCCGGGAGCGGGCGAAATCCGGCTCCCAATACTTCCAGTAAAACGCGATGGCCTCGTTGACCGTCGAGCAGGTTTCGAGCATCCGCTGGCTGGGGTTGCCCCGCACCGGTTTCAGGCCGGGATTGGCCGGCCAATCCGCCGGAAAACCGGTGACCCAGTCGAAGGCCAGACCCGCCGTGTTCACCCCGCCCTGCGCCCAGCCATTGTCGAAGCCCACATAGGCGCACCCCATGAAACCCTCTCCCGCCGGCACGAACCAGAGGCGGCTCGCCGGATTCGACCAGTCCTCGTTGTTGAAGAACAGGGCCCGGCTCGCGTCGGTCAGCACGAAGATCGTACAGGCCCGCACCGGATCAATGAGGGACACCGCCAAGCCCAGGGCCAGGGCCAGCTTCAGGCCGAGGCTTTTCCGCCATCCGAGGGTCAGCCGTTTCATAAAAAACCTTTCTTCAACCTGCCTGCGTCAGATACCGAACCCGCCGATCCCCCGCAAAGTTTCGGGAAATCAGCGCCCATCCGGCAACATCTGCTCCTCACGTCTCCCGTTTCGCCGCGCGCAGGTCTTTGAGCACCTGTTCCGGCGGGTCTTTGACGAAGAAGTTCAGATTCTCCGAGCACAGCACCTGCGTGGCGTGATCGGCATACTTCACCGCCACGACCTTGTCCGCGTTGAGATGGATGAGATTGTCGGTGTCGAATTCCGTGAAGGTGATGAATTGCATGGCATCCCTACGCTGAGGGGAAACCGGAGGGGGTCGCAAGGTAGGGGAAACCCGTAGTCCTCACGTCTTCACCGGGACCGATTCGCCCCGCGTATTGCGTTCGATCTCCAACTGGCAGAGGGCGCTTTGGGCCTGGAGCCTGAGCTGGGCACCCCGCTCCAGCCCCTGCCCCAGACCAATGATTCCCAGCACCAAGGCGGGCACCCAGTCCGGGCAGTGCAGCGAAAGCGCCGGCGGCAGCGCTTGCAGAATGTAGGGCGCTCCCACCAGTCCGATGAGCGCACCCAGCACTACCGACACAACGGGGACAAACGCGGCGCGCGCATAAAGCCGGTCGGCGGAACGCTGGATTACGGCAGGATCGTAGGTGGTCATGGAAAACGGGATTGGAGCCGCGAATCAGCGCGTCAGTTTCAGCATCTCATCGCGACGGGCCTTGAACTCGGTGCCGGGCTTCCATTCGGGCCAGTTGGAGCCATTGGCCACGCGCAGCCCCACTTGTCGGAGCAGCTCGAGATCTTCGACCGCCCCGGAGAGGTCCCAGTCCGGCTTCACCTCGTCGCTCACCTTGTGGTAGTCGCGGTCGGTGTATTCGTCGACCTTGGCTTGGCCAAAACCGGCGGGCTTGTCGCGGTAATCCAACCCGCTGTGCCCGTAGAGCGCGGGCACGCCGACCTTGGCGAACTCAAAATGGTCGCTGCGATAGAAGGTGCCTTTCTCAGGCATCGGCTCGGGTTTGATCGTGCGGCCCTGCGCGGCGGCCACTTCGCGCACCAGGTCATCCAACGTGGAGTTGCCGAGGCCGACGACCGAAAAGTCCCGCGTCCGGCCCCAGGTGTTGAGGCCGTCCATGTTGATGTTCGCCAGCGTGCGCGTGAGCGGATAGAGTGGCTGGCTGGCGTAGAACTTCGCCCCCAGCAGTCCCTGCTCCTCCGCCGTGACGGCCAGGAAGAGCACGGAACGCTTCGGCGGCGTGGGCGCATGGGCGAAGGACTCAGCGAGGCCGAGCAGGCCGGCGGTGCCGATGGCGTTGTCGGCGGCCCCGTTGAAAATCTGGTCGCCGGTCAGTTTCTCATCACGTCCCAAGTGGTCCCAGTGCGCGGTGTAGATGAGCCATTCGTCACGCAACTTGGCATCGCTGCCCGTCAGCTTGGCGACGACATTTTTGGAGCGGACGTGCCGGATCGTGTTCGTCACGTCGAAGTCGGCGGTGAACCCCAACGGCTGCGGGCGGAAATCGCGGCGCAGCGCGGATGCCTTCGCCGCCTCATAGCTGGTCCCGGCGTCGGCAAAGAGTTTTTGCGCCCGCTCCAGGCTGATCCACGCGGCGATCTGCACCTGCGACTCGGGATTCGCATCGAGGTCAAAGCGCTCCCGGCCCCAGGAATTCACCACGACGAACCATGGATAGGCCGCCGGCTTGGTCTCATGGACGATAAGTGCGGCGGCGGCTCCCTTCTTCGCGGCGATCTCGAACTTGTAGGTCCATCGGCCGTAGTACGTCATCGCCTTCCCCTTGAACATGGAGTCGTCGAGTTTGGTGGGATCGTGCGGGTCGGGAATGGGCGGGTCATTGATCAGGAACACCACGGTCTTGCCGCGCACATCCACGTCCTTGAAATCATCCCAGCCATATTCCGGCGCGACAATGCCGTAGCCGACGAACACGAGTTCGGAATTGGTGAGCGTCACGCGGTCGCGCTGGGGCGGTGCCCAGGCCACGAAATCCTGCGGGAAGGTGAGGCTTTCATTCGTGCCGGCGTGATGCAGCAGGAACTGCGTCACGGACTTCATGCCCGCCATCGGCACATCCTGGAACCAGGAGCCGTTAGGATTGCCCGGCTGCAGGCCAAAGGACTTGAACTGCTCGACCAGCCACGCGGTGGTGAGTTCCTCGCCATGCGTTCCGGGACCGCGGCCCTCAAATTCATCGGAGGCAAGTTTCGTGGTGCGCGCGAGAAGTGAAGGTGCGCTCAGGAAGGGATCGGTCGCCGGCACATCGGCGGCGGCCAGATTGGCGACCAAGGCCAGTTGGACGGCCGCGACGGAACCTGCCAGTCGTGTGAAGGGTTTCACGGCGGCTGAAATAGCCCCTCTGTCACGTGACTGCAACGCCGACGTACCCGGACGCAGCCGTGGGCTTTCCTGAATTCGAAGGCCCAGAGCCTGTGGGGACGCGTTCCCCTTTCCATGAGCCTCGTCTGCCTCTACCAACCCGCAGCGCTGAAAGCGCCACCGAGTAATGCCTGGGGTGGAGCGAACATGGTGAGCGAAGCCCCAGGGAAAGCTCTGGATTGGGCTGAGGGCTGAAGGCCCGACTCAAGGCACCCCCACTTTCGCACGCGCTTGCAGCGCTCGATCGCTTTGGCCCCGTCAACCTGGGGCTGCGCTCGCGAGGCTCGCTCCACCCCAGGCATTACTCAGACGGGCTTTCAGCCCTGCCAAAGAAAATCCCGCCTGGCCCTCTCACGGAGTGGAGGTTCCGATCATTCTTTCCGGGATTTCATTGCCTCCCTTTTGTTTCTTTCCTGCTTTCCTGCGTTCCAAATTCAAAACCTGCTCCCTTCCGCACACGGCCGCGCATTGACTCGCTCCCGCGCACTTCCCAAGCTTGGGCGTCCTTCACCTCGAGTCATGAGCCAGAACATCACGTCCTTCTCCACGGAAAACCGTGTCTTCAAGCCCGCCCCGGAGTTCTCCTCCCAGGCCCACATCGGAAGCCTTGCCGCCTACAAGAAGCTGTGGACGGAGTCCGTAAAATCGCCCGACCGCTTCTGGTCCAAGCAGGCCAAGGCGGAACTGGTGTGGCAGAAGCCCTTCACGAAGGTGCTCCAGTGGAAGGAGCCCTACGCGAAGTGGTTCACGGGCGGAAAGCTCAACGTGAGCGCCAACTGCCTGGATCGCTGGCTCGACACGCCGACGGCCAACCAGGCCGCCCTCATCTGGGAAGGCGAGCCCGCCGCCGACGGCAAGCCGGGCGAGGAACGCGTGCTGACCTACCGCCAGCTCCACCGTGAAGTATGCCGCTTTGCCAATGTGCTCCTGCGCAACGGCGTGGTGAAGGGCGACCGCGTGATGCTTTATCTGCCGATGATCCCCGAGGCTGCCATCGCCATGCTGGCCTGCACGCGCATCGGTGCCATCCACAGCGTGATCTTTGGCGGCTTCAGCGCGCAGTCGGTCGCGGACCGCGTCGCCGATTGCGGGGCCAAGCTCATCGTCACGGCAGACGGCGGCTACCGGCGCGGCGCGGTCGTGCCGCTCAAGAAGAACGTGGACGAGGCACTGGAGCTGAAGGCGGCGGACGGAACGCTTCTCGCGAAGAGCGTGACCAAGGTCGTGGTGGTCCGCCGTTGCGGCAACGAGGTCCATATGACCGAGAGCCGCGACGTGTGGTGGCACCGGGAACTGGAATACGTCACCGCCAAGTGCCCGGCCGCGAAGCTCGATTCCGAGACGCCGCTCTTCATCCTCTACACCAGCGGTTCGACCGGAAAGCCCAAGGGCATCCTGCACACCACCGCCGGCTACCTGCTCGGCGCGAAGCTCACCACGAAGTACGTCTTCGACCTGAAGCCGAACGATGTTTACTGGTGCACCGCCGATGTGGGCTGGGTCACCGGCCACAGCTACATCGTCTATGGCCCGCTGGCGAACGGCGCGACGGCGCTGATGTACGAGGGCGCGCCGAACTGGCCCGAGCCCGACCGCTTCTGGCGCATCATCGCCAAGTACCGCGTCTCGATCCTCTACACCGCGCCGACCGCCATCCGCGCCTTCATGAAGTGGGGCGACGAATGGCCGAAGAAGCACGACCTCTCCTCGCTCCGCCTGCTCGGCAGCGTGGGCGAACCGATCAATCCCGAGGCCTGGATGTGGTATCACAAGGTCATCGGTGGCGGCCGTTGCCCGATCGTGGACACCTGGTGGCAGACCGAGACCGGCAGCATCATGATCACGCCGCTGCCCGGCGCCACGCCCACCAAGCCCGGCACGGCCACGCTGCCGTTCTTCGGCGTCCTCCCCGAGGTCGTGGACGACCAGGGCAAGGCCGTGCCCAAGGGCACCGGTGGCAAGCTCGTCATCCGCAAGCCCTGGCCGTCCATGCTGCGCGGGCTGTGGGGCGATCCGAAGCGCTTCGTCGAGACGTACTGGTCGGAGGTGAAGCACTCCTATTTCACCGGCGACGGCTGCCGGCAGGACAAGGACGGCTATTTCTGGATCGTGGGCCGCATCGACGACGTGCTGAACGTGGCCGGCCATCGCATCGGCACCGCCGAGGTCGAGAGCGCACTCGTGAGCCATCCCAGCGTGGCCGAGGCCGCAGTGGTCGGACGGCCGGATGAGCTGAAAGGCCAGGCACTGGTCTGCTTCGTCACGCTGAAGACCGGTCAGAAGGCCTCAGCCGAGCTGAAGATCGAACTGCGCAACCACATCGGCAAAGAGATCGGCCCAGTGGCCAAGCCCGACGAGGTGCGCTTCGCTGAGGCGCTGCCGAAGACCCGCTCCGGCAAGATCATGCGCCGCCTACTGAAACAGGTGGCCGCCGGCCTGGAGATCAAGGGCGACACCACGACCCTCGAAGACCTCAGCGTGCTGGCGAAGCTGGCGAGCGGGGAGGAGTGAAACGTATGCGCTCCCAGTTTGCGATCAGCCTAGGTTTGGCCTTGGGTCTGGGTGGGCTCTGCGGCTGCTCCACGATTCTCCGTCACCCGTGGCATTCGATCCACGATGGGAGCAGTTTCGCCGGCTGGTCCGCGCCGGATATGAGCTACTGGCGCATCGAGGATGGTGCGATCACGGGCGAGACGACCAGGGAGCACAATCCGCCGCGCAACCAGTTCATCACCTGGCAGGGCGGCGAAGTGCGCGACTTCGAGCTGAAGTTTGAGTTCCGCATCTTCGGCGACCGTTCGAACTCCGGCATGCAGTTCCGCAGCTCGCTGCATGAGTTCGGGTTGGTGCATGGCTACCAGGCCGACATGGATGGCGCGGGGAAATACCTCGGCGGCATCTGGGACGAATACGGCCCGCGTCAGTCGCTGGCCGGACGCGGTGAACGAGTGGTCATCGACGAGACCGGCAAACGGACGGTCACCCGTTTCGCTCCGGCGGCCAACCTCACGAAGAGTTTCCGTCAGGGCCAGTGGAACGAATATCACATCAAGGCCATCGGCCCGAAGGTCACTCTCCGCATCAACGGTGAACTGGTCGCCGAACTGGAAGACCACGAGGCCGGCAAGGCCCTCACCCACGGCGTGCTCGCCATGCCCATCATCCCTGGCGACCCGATGAAGGTGCAGTTCCGCAACCTGGTTTTGCGCGAATGGTAGGCCGCCAACGAGGGATGCCTATTGCGCCTCGTCACTCAGCAGTCGGCGCTTCTGCGTGCCAAAGGCACTTGCCGACGTTTCCCAGGTTGCTTCCTGGCAGAAGAGGCTGGCCCATTCCTTGACCGCCTGACGCTCGCGCCAGGAGCCGCCGCGCAGCTCATAGCGGCCATTGGCGAAGCGCAATAGACAGGCGTCGCCGAAACGGGTGATTTCCTCGCCGTCAGACGGCAGGACATGGCAAAACAGCAGGTTTAACATCATCGGCGGTGACCCTAGCCAGGCCGGTCAGACATTCGCTGACCCTGCCCTCATTCCTTGAGCCGCCACCCCAATGAATCGGCTTAAATTCGAGATACTTAATCACACCGTTCGCTGGATAAGCCTCTCCGATCAAACCGCGCCGCCACCATCCTTGCCCGCAACGCAGCCACCGCTACCCTGCGCACGACATGAGTTTTGCCGCCGAGTTCACCACGCTGCCCTTCCCCGCCCTGCTTCGCCGGGCCCAGGAGGCGCGTCGCGATGACATCGAGCAGATCCTGGCCACGGGTGCCAGTTCCTTGGCGGATTTTGCAGCCCTGCTCTCGCCTGCCGCCGGTGAACAGCTGGAGGCGCTTTGCACCAGTTCGCAGGCGCTCACCCGGCAGCGCTTTGGCAAGGTCATCCGCCTCTTTGCTCCGCTGTATGTGAGCAATGAGTGCATCAACAACTGCTCCTACTGCGGCTTTTCCCGCGACAACCCCATTCTGCGCGTGACGCTGAGTCTCGACGAGGTTCGGCGCGAAGCGCAGGCGCTGGCGGCGCAGGGCTTCCGCAATATCCTGCTGGTCGCGGGTGAGCATCCGAAGTTTGTCTCCAACGGCTACCTGGCCGACTGCGTCGCGGTGCTGCGGGAATCCTGTCCCTCCGTGTCGCTCGAAGTCGGGCCGATGGAGACGGCCGATTACGTGCCCATCGTGCAGGCGGGCGCGGAGGGGCTCGTGGTCTATCAGGAAACCTACGACCGTGAGGTCTATGCGCGGATGCACACCGCCGGGCCGAAACGCGATTTCGATTGGCGGCTCGAATGTCCCGAGCGTGCCTATGCGGCGGGCTTCCGCCGGTTAGGCATCGCGGCCCTGCACGGTCTGGCGGACTGGCGCTACGAGGCCATTGCCACCGCCGCCCACGCCCTGCATCTGCTCCGCCATTGCTGGAAGTCGCAGGTGACCATCGCCCTGCCGCGCCTGCGTCCGTGCGCGGGCGATTTTCAGCCACTCACCACGCTGCGCGACCGCGAGCTGGTCCAATTGGTCGCCGCCTTTCGCCTGCTCCTGCCGGATGCCGGCATCGTGCTTTCCACCCGCGAATCGGCGGAACTCCGGAACGGCCTGCTGCCCCTCGGCATCACGCACGCCAGCGCCGGCAGCCACACGGAACCCGGCGGTTATACCGGCGCAGGCCGGGATAACATCCACAAGACCGTGCGCGGAAAAATCATCGAACTCGCCGAAGGTGCGAGCGAATGGTCAGCTCCGGCAGGCCGCGCCACGAATGCGACCGGGCAGTTCGAGATCTCGGATGACCGTTCCCCCGAGGAAGTGGCCGCCGTCATCCGCCGTCTCGGCTACGAGCCGGTCTGGAAAGACTGGGATGCGGCCTTGAGTGCGTGAAGTCGCAGCGGGCCACATGCAAGCCGGGCAGTGACCGGAGTTTGAATTTGGAAAGCCGGAAAACAGGAACGGACAGAGCCAGAGGAAGTGGAGGCTCTTGGACAACCGGCGGAAGCAACCAATCTTTTCCTGCTTTCCAAATTATCTCTCCTCGGGAAAAGCAAAACGGGGCTGGCAGATTTCTCTGCCAGCCCCGTTTTTGAATCTGTGCGTCGCGAAGACTGCGACGGACTTACTTGGCCGCCTCGGCCGGCTTGGCCTCGGTGGTCACGGCGGTTTCATCCACCGGCAGTTCGACCCACTCCAGGATCGCCATCTGGGCGACGTCACCACGACGCGTTCCGACCCTCAGGATGCGGGTGTACCCACCTGCACGGTCCTTGAACAGCGGGGCGATCTTGTCGAAGAGGATGTGCACGACGTCTTCCTGCTCGCGGAAGAGTTCGCGCTTGGCCTTGCCGGGGTTCTGCTTGGAGCCGGCGAACTGGGTGCGGCCGTGCTGGCGCAACCGGGCGGCGGCCAGGCGGCGGTAATGCACATTGGCCGCGACGGCCTTCTTCTTCTCCTTGTCGTCGGTAGCGGTGCCGGCGGTCGCAATGGCGACCTGGGCATGCTTGCCGAGCGTGAGAAGCTTCTCAGCCACGGGACGGGTCGCCTTGGCTTTGGCGAGCGTCGTGGTGATGCGCTTGTGCTTGATGAGGCTGCACACCAGGTTGGCGAGCATCGCATTGCGATGTGAGCCGGTGCGGCCGAGTTTGGCGGTACGACGAAGGTGGCGCATGGGACGTTAAACTTTCTTGGCTTCCGGAGCTGGCTCGAGCAGCGCCGGGTCGATGTTCATGCCAAGGGCGAGACCCAGGGCGGTGAGCTTCTCCTTGATCTCGTTCAGCGACTTCTTGCCGAAGTTGCGGTACTTGAGCATCTCGGCTTCGGTTTTCAGCGCGAGCTGGCCGACGGAGGTGATATTGGCGTTGTTGAGGCAGTTCGCGGCACGGACCGACAGCTCGATCTCGTTCACGGACATGTTGAGCAGCTTGCGGAGCTTGGCCTTCTCGTCGTCCTGTGGTTTCTGCTCCTCCTCGAATTCGATGGCGTTCTTGTCGTAGCCGACGAACACGTCGAGATGGTGCTGCAGGATGGCCGAGGCCTGGGTCAGGGCGTCATCCGGGGAGATGCGGCCGTCGGTCCAGACTTCCACGAGGAGCTTGTCGTAATCGGTACGCTGACCGACACGGGCGGCCTCCACGGCGTAACGGACGCGCGTGACGGGCGAAAAAAGCGAGTCAATGGCGATGACGCCGATGGCCTGGTCAACCTTCTTGTTCTCGTCCCACGGACAGAACCCGCGGCCGACCTTGATCTCCAGCTCCATCTCGAACTTCTTCTTCTTGTCGAGCGTGCAGATGTGCTGGTCGGGGTTCACGATCTCAACGTTCTGGTTGAGCTCGATGTCGCCGGCGGTCACGGCACCTTCCTTGTTCACCGAGAGCAGCAGGGTCTGCGTCTCGCGAGTGTGGACCTTAAATTTGACCTTCTTGAGGTTGAGGACGATGTCGGTGACATCCTCGACGACGCCATCCACCGTGGTGAACTCGTGCATCGCGCCGTCGATCTTGACGGACGTGATGGCGGCACCCTCCAGCGAGCTCAGGAGCACGCGGCGGATCGAGTTGCCAATGGTGTGCCCGAAACCGGTTTCAAACGGCTCGGCAATAAACTTGGCGTAGGTGTCCGTGGAGGATGACTCATCCTTGGACAGCCTCTTCGGCATTTCAAAACGACCTAGACGGACTGGCATATGCTTATGGTTGCAATTTTAAACTGGGCAGGTTCCGGCAAATCACTCCCGGCCGGGTGCCCCATATAATTGCGGTGTCCCGCCGAACGGCGGCGGAACGGTTTGGTTTAGCGGGAGTAAAATTCGACGACGGCCTGCTCGTTGGCGATCGGGTTGATCTCGTCACGCGAGGGCACACGCATCAGCGTGGCCTTGAGCGCGGTCTTGTCCACCACGAGCCAGTCGGGCACCACGCGGCTGGTGGAGCCCTCGACATTCTTGTTCGCCAGCTGCTTGCTGACGTTGTGGTCGCGGACCTCGATCACGTCGTTCACCTTCACGGCGAAGCTGGAGATGCTGACCTTGCGGCCGTTGACTTTCACGTGGCCGTGGCCGACCAGCTGGCGGGCGGCGGGGCGGGTCAGGGCGAAGCCGCAGTGATAGACGAGATTGTCGAGACGGGTCTCGAGAATCTGCAGCATCTTCTCGCCGGTGACACCGCGCATGCGCAGCGCCTTCTCGTAGACATTGCGGAACTGGCGTTCCTGCAGGCCGTAGAAATAGCGGAGCTTCTGCTTCTCGATCAGGCCGAGGGCGTAGTCGCTGTGCTTGCGGCGGGACTTGGGGCCATGGACGCCGGGTCCATAGGGACGGCGGTCGAGATACTTCGAGTTGCCGAAGATCGGAACACCAAAGCGGCGGCTGATGCGGGTACGGGGGCCGGTATAACGTGCCATAGGACGAGCGGATTAAAAAGTACGGAAAGAGGACTAGACGCGGCGCTTCTTGCGGGGACGGCAGCCGTTATGGGGCACCGGGGTGACATCCTTGATGGCCGAGATTTCCAGGCCGATGGCCTGCAAAGCGCGGATGGCGGACTCACGGCCGGATCCCGGGCCGTTCACACGGACCTCGAGTTCGCGCATGCCGTGCGACATGGCCTGACGGGCGGCATCCTGGGCGGCCTGCTGCGCGGCGAACGCCGTGCTCTTGCGGGAGCCCTTGAAGCCGACGCGGCCGGCTGTGCTCCAGCCGATCACGTTGCCCTGCATGTCCGTGATGGACACCTGGGTGTTGTTGAAGGTGGCCAGAATGTTCGCGATGCCGACCGCGATGTTCTTGGCGCCCTTGACGCGGATGATCTTCTTCGCGTTCGGATCGTCACCGAGCAGCTCGGCCGCGGTCGGGGTGGCGACCACCGGAGCGGCGGGTGCGCCGGCAACAGCAGGAGCGCCAGCGGCGGCGGCAGGTGCGGCCTCCACGGCGGGTGCCTTCTTGGGGGCGGGTGCGGCCTTTTCAGCAGGTGCCACGGCGCCTTCGGCGGCTTCCTTCTTGGCAGGTGCCTTTTTGGGCTTCGTCTCTTCAGCCATATTATTTTCGATAAAAGTGGTTTACTGGGTTCAGGTCTTGGCTGCGGCACGCTGCACGCCGACCGTCTTGCGCGGGCCCTTGCGGGTGCGCGAGTTGGTCTGGGTACGCTGGCCGCGGACCGGCAGGCTGCGCAGATGGCGCTGGCCGCGGTACGACTTGATGGCCTGAAGGCGCTTCAGGTTGATGCCGAGTTCGCGACGCAGATCGCCCTCGACAACATACTTGCCCTCCTGGATCGCGTTCACGATCTGGGAAAGCTGGCCCTCGTTCAGATTCTTGGCGCGGACGGCGGGATCAATCCCGGCCTTCGCCAGGATGACCTTCGCGTTGACCGGGCCAATGCCGTAGATGTAGCGGAGGGAAATATCCACCCGCTTCTCGCCCGGAATATCGACACCCAAAATACGTGGCATAACTGTATACGTTTAACCTTGGCGCTGCTTGTGGCGCGCGTTCGAGCAGATCACGCGAATGACGCCCTTGCGCTTCACGATCTTGCAGTTCTCACAAAGTTTTTTAACTGACGCTCTAACTTTCATCTCAAAATCATTTTTCCCGCCGCCTAATATAGCGGCGCCAACCCGTCTCTCGTCAAAATCTCCGGCTCGCCGCCGGTGATCAGCACCGTGTGCTCAAAATGGGCCGACAACTGCCGGTCCTTCGTCAACACCGTCCACTGGTCCGACATGATCTCCACCGCCGGACCACCCACATTCACCATCGGCTCAATCGCTATGGTCATTCCCGGGCGCAACTTGGCGTTGCTGCGGGCATCCACATAGTTCGGCACCTGCGGCTCCTCGTGAACCGAACGTCCGACCCCATGACCCACAAATTCCCGCACCACGCTGAATCCGGCACCCTCCACGCACCGTTGGACGGCGCGCGAAATGTCCGTCACCCGGTTTCCGCCACGCGCGAAGGAAATTCCCTCATACAGGGCCTTCACCGTGACGTCCATCAGTTTTTGGGCGAGCGGAGAGCATCCACCGACCGCAACTGACATGGCGACGTCGCCAATGAAACCCTTGTAGCGGACTCCGATGTCCAGCTTCACCAGATCCCCGAACTGCAGCCGCCGGTCATTGCCAATGCCGTGCACGACGGCCTCATTGACCGAAATGCAGCATTGCGCCGGAAAATTGCGATACCCGTAAAAGGCGCTGACCGCGTCATGACGACGGATGATCTCACCGACCTGCCGGTCGAGATCCGCCGTGGTAAGACCCGGAGTGACCAGTCCCATTGCCTCACGCTGAACGCGTGCCGCAATCCGACCGGCCTGCCGCATGGCATCGATTTCCAAGGCTGATTTGGGACTTCCGTTACCCATATCAATCCTGTTTCAAGCTGCCTGACATTCCGACAGTGCTTTCATTGTCGGTGGAACCAAGCGTAGTGATTGTGAAAGAACCTGACCAAAAACCCGACGTCATCCCACGCGACCCCGTACCCGGCCCTTCTTGAGGAAGCCGTCATAGTGGCGCATGAGCAGGTAGGACTCCATCTGCCGCATCGTGTCGAGCAGCACGCCCACCGTGATGAGCATGGAAGTTCCACCGAAAAATTGGGCCACTGAGTAGTCGATGCCGACATACTTGGACAGCATGGTCGGAATGGTCGCGATGATCACCAGGAAGATTGCGCCGGCGAGCGTGATCCGGGTCATCGTGCGGTGCAGAAAGTCACTGGTCTGGTTGCCAGGGCGCACACCCGGGATGTAGCCACCGTGCTTCTTCAGATCATCGGCCACCTGCAACTCGTTAAACTGGGTTGCGACCCAGAAATACGAGAAGAACAGGATCATCAGCCCGAACAGGATGAGGTACAGCCAGCCGTGTTCGGAGAGCATGATGCCCAGGCTCGTCAGGAACTTGACGTTGTACATGTCGCCGATCTTCGTGAAAATCAGGCTCGGAAACATCAGGATCGCCTGGGCGAAAATCACGGGCATCACACCGGCGTAGTTGACGCGCAACGGCATGAACGACGTCCCACCCGAGAAAACCTTGCGACCCACGGCACGCTGGGCGTGTTGAACGGGAATCTTACGCTGAGCCTGGGTTATCGCAATCACGGTCGCCACGACCACGACGAGCGATCCTATCAGCAGAATGGCGGTCGGCCACCGGGCGGCGTGGGCCTTCATCTCCGGGTCCGTCGGAAAAAACATGACCTGAAGCGACTTGGCCGCCAACGGGAGGCGCGCCAAGATGCCGATCGTGATGATCAGGGAGACGCCGTTACCAACGCCACGTTCGGTGATCTGTTCACCCAGCCACATCAGCAGGACGGTGGCCGTGGTCAAAATCGCGACCGTCTGAATCCGATAGACCCAGAGGTTCGTATCGGGCGGAATCAGACTGCCGGAGAAACCCGAGAACGCCTTCTCCGGATGTTCCCAGCCGAGGGTCATGAACAGGCCCTGGCCGAGACAGAGCAGAACCGTCAGATAGCGTCCGTAGGCGATGATCTTCGCCCGGCCACCCTCTTCACGGGACAGCTTGCTGAGCACCGGAATGACCGCACTGAGGAGCTGGATGATGATCGTGGCGCTGATGTAGGGCATGATGCCCAGCGAACCCACCGCGCACTTTTCCAAGGCGCCACCGGTAAAGAGGCTGTAAAGCCCCACGACCGAGTTGGTGCCGGCATTCTTGCTCTGGCTTTCAAAGAAAGCGGAAAGCGCCACGCCATCGAGGCCGGGAATCGGCGTCATGGCAATCAGCCGGCATACGCCGAGCACCAATGCCGTGAAGATGATCCGCGAACGGAGTTCGGGAATCTTGAAGCAGTTGGCGAAGGTCTGGAAAAGCTGGCTGAACATCGTGAGACAGGAGGTGTTGCCGATCAGGCAACCACTTCGGCGGTGCCACCGAGCTTCTCAATGGCGGCTTTGGCGGAGGCGCTGAACTTGGCCGCCTTGACGTGCAGCTTCTTGGTCAGCTCGCCATCACCGAGGATCTTGATGCGGAGCTTCTTCTGGCCCCGGGCGTTGCCGGAGTCACGAAGCACCGCCTCGTCGACGGTCGCACCCTCGTCAAAGGTGTTCAAAGCGTCCAGGTTCACCGGCAGATAGTCGGTGCGGAACTGGGCGTTGTTGAAACCACGCTTGGGGATGCGGCGGATCAGCGGCATCTGGCCGCCTTCGAAGCCGATACGGATCGAGCTGCCGGAACGGGCGGTTTGGCCCTTGCCACCGCGGCCGGAAGTTTTGCCATGGCCGCTGGATTCACCGCGGCCCAGGAGCTTCTTGCGGTGTTTCGCGCCCTCGGTGGGCTTGAGATTGTGGAGACGCATCATACTCAGACTGCCTTCTTGGTAATACGGTGTTCCAGGCCACGGGCCTTCAGGATGTCCTCCCGGCGGCGGAGCTTGAGCAGGGCCTTGAGCGTGGCCTTGGCCACGTTGGCGGCGTTCTTGGAACCGAGCGACTTGGACAGGATGTCCTTCACGCCGACGGATTCGACCACGGCGCGGACGGTTTTGCCGCAGATAAGACCGGTACCGGGACTCGCCGGGCGCAGGAGCACCTTGGCGCCACCGAACTCGGAATATGCCTCGTGGGGGATTGTGCTGTCCTTGAGCGAGACGCTGAGCATGCGGGAGCGGGCGTTTTCGCCGCCCTTGCGGATGGCGTCGCTCACTTCACCGCCCTTGCCCAGGCCGAGCCCGACATTGCCACGGCGGTCGCCGATGACGACGAGCGCGCTGAAGCTGAAACGGCGGCCACCCTTGACGACCTTCGAGGAACGATTGATGAAAATCGTCTTCTCGGCAAAGTCGTCACTCTTGTTGTCGCCCTGGTTGTCACGGCGCGGACCGCGACGCGGACCACCGCGACCACCGCCGCCGCCACCATAACCGCCACCACCACCATACCCACCACCGCCGCCAGAATGCTGTCTGGCCTGGGGGGCCGCAGGTGCGGCAGGTGCAACGGCCTCAGCAGGTGCGGCCGCAGCCACAGGCGCCTCGGATGGAGTCAGATTGTCTTTTTCGTCAGCCACTTTGAAATCCTCCGTGCAGGTTAAAACTTGAGGCCGGCTTCACGCGCGGCATCCGCCAGCGCCTTGACCTTGCCATGATACTTGGCCGAGCCGCGGTCGAAAACGACCGTCTCGACACCCTTGGCCTTGGCGGCCTCGGCGGCCGCCTTGCCCACGATCGCCGCGGAGGCGACATTGGCGCCCTTGACCCCGGCCGGAGCGGTTTTGGCGGTCGTGCTGACCGCCGCCACCGTGCGACCGACGCTGTCGTCGATGAACTGGACGTGGATGTGACGGCCCGTGAACTTGACGCTCATGCGGGGGCGTTCGGCGCTGCCAGCCACCTTCTTGCGGACCCGCCAGTGACGAAGCTGGGACAGGCGTTGTTTGTGCTCGGTTCTCATTCTGCGAACGAAATTTCAGGTTCTGTGTCCGTCGGCTTACTGAACGGTCTTGCCTTCCTTGCGGACGACCTTCTCGCCCGCGTAACGGACACCCTTGCCCTTGTAAGGCTCGGGGGGATAGTAGCTGCGGATTTCCGCGGCCACACGGCCGACGGTTTCCTTGTCCGCGCCGTCAATGGTCAGCTTGGTGTTCTCCTCGACGGTCACCTTGATGCCGGCGGGGATAGGATAGAGGATCGGATGGCTGAAGCCGAGGGAGAGGTTGACCACCGCCCCCTGCACGGCGGCCTTGAAGCCGACGCCCTGGATCTCCAGCTTCTTCTGGAAGCCGTCGCTCACACCCTTGACCATGTTGTTGATCAGGGCGCGTGCCAGGCCGTGCATGGCCCGGGCCTGCGAAGTTTCACCGGTGCGCTCCACCTTGACGTTGGTGCCGTCCACCTTCGCGGAGGTCAGGGCCGGAAGGCCGAGTTCCAGCTTGCCCTTCGGGCCTTCGGCGGACACACGGTTCCCAGTGACGGTCACCTTGACCTTGGCGGGGATAGCAACCGGAGATTTACCAATACGGGACATACGAAAATTCCTTTTACCAAACGTAGCAAACGAGTTCGCCACCGACTTTCTCCCTGCGGGCCTGCGAGTCGGACAGGATGCCCTTCGGGGTCGAAAGGATGGCCACGCCTAGTCCGCCGAGAACGCGCGGGATTTCAGTGCTGCACACATAGCGGCGCAGACCGGGCGTGCTGACCTGCTTGAGGCCGACGATCACATTGCGGCGGCCCTGATACTTGAGGGAAAGCTTGAGCTGCTTGACCGGAGTGCCGGCCGCACCTTCCACGGAAACGCTCGAGATGTAGCCCTCGTCCTTGAGAATCTGGGCGATGGACTCCTTCATCTTGGAGTGCGGCATCAGCACTTCGGCGTGCTGGGCCAGCCCCGCGTTGCGGATGCGGGTCAGGAAATCGGAAATGGGATCTTGCATGGGGCGTAAATGTTACCAGCTGGCCTTGATGACACCCGGGATGAGGCCGTTCAGCGCGGCCTCACGGAAGGTGAGACGCGAGCAGCCGTACTTGCGGAGGTAGCCACGACGCCGGCCGCTGAACTTGCAGCGGTTGACGACGCGGACCGGACTCGCGTTCTTGGGCAGCTTCGACAGGGCGGCGTAGTCGCCCTTGGCCTTCAGCTCGGCGCGCAGGGTGGCGAACTTCTTCACCGTCTCCGACTTCTTCTTGTTGCGTTCCAGCCAGGATTTTTTGGCCATAGGTGTGTCTGTTGGAAAAAAGTTACTTCGCGAACGGCATGCCCATGAGCTTCAGGAGATCGTAGGCTTCCTCGTTGTTTTTCGCGCTGGTGACGATGGTGATGTCCATGCCCTGCTGCCGCTTGATCTTGTCGAGCTCGATCTCGGGGAAGATGGTCTGGTCGGGCAGGCCCATCGAGAAGCTGCCGCGGCCGTCGAACTGCCGGGGCGAGATGCCACGGAAGTCGCGGATGCGCGGGAGCGAGGCGGTCACAAGCCGGTCGAAGAACTCGTACATCGCCTCGCGGCGAAGCGTGACGCGGCAGCCGATCGGCTGGCCTTCGCGGAGCTTGAAGCTCGCCACGCTCTTCTTGGACTTGCTGATCACGGGCTTGCGGCCGGTGATTGCGGAAAGATCCTTGACGGCTTCCTCAAGGGAACCCTTTTCCGCCGAACTGTTCACCCCCATGTTGACGACGATCTTCTCGATGCGGGGAATTTGGTGCACGTTCGTGTAGCCGCGCTTTTCCTTCAGCGCTGGCACCACTTCCGAAACGTATTTCGTGTAAAGACGGGGCTTCATTTACTCAGGCGGTCTTGGCGGTTTTCGTCGCCTGCTTGTTGCTGCGGCGCTCGTATTCGTCGGCCTTCATCACGTTGGACACGTGAATCGGCCCTTCCAGCCAGAGCAGTCCGCCCTGCGGATTCTGCTGGCTCTTGGGCAGATGGTGCAGCATGGGCTTCACCAGGCGACGCTTGTCGTCGTTGTCCTTGCTGCGCTCGTCGGTGCCCTCAAGGACAACGGCGAGTTTCTTGGTGATGACGCGGGCGATCTTGCCGCGACGGCCTTTGGCCGAACCGGCGATAACGACCACTTCGTCACCACTGCGAACGTGAAATTTGATTGGCTTCTCCACCTTCATGGCTGGTTTGGTCTTCAGATCACCTCGGGGGCGAGGGAAATGATTTTCATGAACTTCTTGTCCCGCAGCTCACGCGCCACCGGGCCGAAAATGCGGGTACCCTTCGGGTTGTTTTCCTTGTCGATGATCACCACCGCGTTGCGGTCGAACCGGACGTAGGAGCCGTCGGCGCGGCGGGTGATGTTCCGGGTGCGGACCACCACGGCGTTCTGCACTTCACCCTTCTTCACGGTGCCGTCCGGAGCGGCCTCCTTGATGTGCACCTTGATGACGTCGCCGATGGCGGCGTAGCGTTGATTGCGGCCGATGACGCCAATCACCCATGCCAGTTTGGCACCGGTGTTGTCCGCCACGTCAGCGCTGGAACGAATCTGCAGCATAAAATCTTCTCAGTTCAGGCCTGGGCCTTGGCGGTGCCGTCGTTGTTGAGGACCTCGACCAGGCGCCAGCACTTGGTCTTGGAAAGCGGGCGGGTCTCCTGGATGCGGACGAGGTCGCCGACCGACGCCAGCTCCTGCTCGTCGTGGGCGTACAGCTTTTTAAAGCTGGTCACGACTTTCTTGTAGCGCGGGTGCTGGAAGCGGCGTTCGACACGGACAACGATGGTTTTCGCCATCTTGTCGGAAACAACCTCTCCCACACGCTCTTTGCGGTGGCCACGGACTAGTGTTTGCTCAGCCATACTTCGTCAAGCTTTCGGGGCGGCGGTAGTGGCCGACTGGTGCTTCTTGCGCAGCTCAGTCAGGCGCGTCTGGCAACGGGCGATTTCTTTGCGGATTTCGCGGATGCGATGCGGTTTTTCCAACCGTGCGGTCGCCTTCTGGAGGCGCAGGTTGAAGAGCTCCTGCCGGAGCTCGGAATCCTTCGCGCGCAGCTCCGGATACGTCAGATCGGTCAATGCAGTGGTGGCCATGGTCGGTTCCTCAAGCCAGCTTCCGCCGGACAATAAACTTGGTTGAGATCGGCAGCTTGGTGGAGGCGAGGCGCATCGCTTCGCGGGCAACCACCTCGGGCACACCGTCCACCTCGAACAGGATGTTCGCCGGGCGGATCACCGCCACCCACGACTCCACCGCGCCCTTGCCGGTGCCCATTCGGACTTCCAGCGGCTTCTTGGTAAAGCTCTTGTCGGGGAAGATGCGGATCCACACCTTGCCGCGGCGCTTCATGTAGCGGGTGACCGCCACGCGGGCCGCCTCAATCTGCTTGGTGTCGAGCCAGCAGCGCTCCAGCGCCTGCAAGCCGTATTCGCCGAATGCGACCGCGTTTCCGCGGGACGCGAGCCCCGTGCGGTGGCCGCGATGCATTTTGCGATACTTAACTCTGGCGGGCATCAATGCCATAATCTCGATCTCCTACTCTAAAAATTGGTTGGTTACTTGACGGGGGCCGGAGCACTGGCTTCGGCCGGCTTGGCGGCCGGAACGGCTGACTTCTTGATCTCGCCCTTGCAGATCCAGCACTTGATGCCGAGCTTGCCGTACATCGTCTTCGCCTCGGCGAAACCGTAGTCGATGTTGGCCCGCAGGGTGTGCAGCGGCACGCTGCCCTCGTGATAGGTCTCCGTCCGGGAAAGTTCGGCGCCACCGAGGCGGCCCGAGCAGCGGATCTTGATGCCCTCGGCACCGAAATCCTTGGCGGTCTGCAGCGCCTTCTTCATCGCGCGGCGGAAGGAAATGCGGCGCTCGAGCTGGATGGCGACGTTTTCGGCCACGAGCTGGGCATCCGTTTCCGGCTGCTTGATCTCCTGGATGTCAACGTACACTTCCTTGCCCGTGAGCTTGGAAAGCTCTTCCTTGAGCTTGTCGATTTCCGAGCCCTTGCGCCCGATGACGACACCGGGGCGGGCGGTGAAAATGGTGACGCGGCAGCGGGACGCGGCGCGTTCGATGTTGATCCGCGGCACGGAGGCGGACTCGAGCTTCTTCTTCAGGGTTTCGCGGATGAGGCGATCCTCCTGCAGCAGTGCGCCGAAGTCCTTGTTCGGCGAGAACCACTTGGACCGCCAGTCCCGGTTGACGGGGATGCGGAAGCCGATTGGATTGGTTTTCTGGCCCATACGCTTACTTGTCCGACTTGTCGGTGAGAACGATTTTGATGTGGCAGCTCCGCTTGATGACCGGGCCGGCGGAACCGCGGGCCTTCGGGGTGAAGCGCTTGATGCTGCGTGCGGTCAGGGCGTGCGCCTCGCTGATCACGAGCAGTTCCGGCTTGAGACCGTGGTTGTTTTCCGCGTTGGCGATCGCCGACTTCAGGGTCTTGGCGACGACCACGGCCGCCTTGCGGGGCACGAAGTGGAGCGTGGCGAGCGCCTCCATGGCGTTCATCCCGCGCACCTGGCGCACGACCTCGCGCGCCTTCTGGGCGGACATCCGAAAATTGCGATAAATGGCGCTGACTTCCATGGTGTCTCCCTTGAACTACTTGGCTTCCGCCTTGGCGGTGTGGGCGCCGTGTTTCTTGAACGTGCGGGTGAATGAAAACTCACCCAGCTTGTGGCCCACCATGTTTTCGGTGACGAACACCGCGTTAAACACCTTGCCGTTGTGAACGTTGAACGTGAGCCCCACGAAATCAGGGGTGATCATCGAACGCCGCGACCAGGTCTTGATCGGCAGCTTCGACTTTACCGCCTTGGCCTTTTCGACCTTGGTCAGCAGATGCTGGTCCACAAACGGACCCTTTTTAAGCGAGCGTCCCATACGATTACTTGTGCTTCATCGGCCGACCATCGCGACGAACGAGGATGAACCGGTTGGAAAGTTTGTGCTTGTTGCGCGTGCGCTTGCCCTTGGCGAGCTTGCCCCACGGCGACATGAGATGCTGGCGACCGCCACCACCCTTGGATTTGCCCTGGCCACCACCGTTGGGGTGATCGACCGGGTTGCGCACCATACCGCGGCTCATCGGGCGCTTGCCGAGATTGATATTCCGGCCGGCCTTGCCGAGGACCACGTTCTCCCACTGGGCGTTGCCGACCTGGCCGATGGTCGCGAGGCACTTTTCGTTGATCCGCCGGATTTCGCCAGAAGGCAGGCGGACCTGCGCATAGCCCTCGTCACGTGACATCAGGGTGGCAAACGTGCCCGCCGAACGGACGATCTGGGCGCCACGACCGGGCAGCAGCTCCACGCTGTGAATGCTCACGCCAACCGGGATGTTGCCCAGCGGCAGGGCGTTGCCCACGGTCGGAGGAGCGGTCGGGCCGCTCATCAGGGAATCGCCCACCTTCAGGCCATCGGGGGCCACGATGTAGGTCTTCACCTGGTCGGCGTACTCGAGCAGGGCGATACGGGCACTGCGACCCGGATCGTATTCGATCGCGACCACCTTGGCCTCAATGCCGAATTTCTTCCGCTTGAAGTCCAGGATACGGATCTTCTGCTTGTGGCCGCCACCAATCGCACGCGCCGTAATCCGGCCGTAATTGTTGCGCCCACCAGTCTTCTTCTTGGTATATACGAGGGAACGTTCCGGCGTCGTCTTGGTGACGTCCGAAAAGTCCTGAACGGTAATATACCGCTGAGACGGCGTTAACGGTCTAAACGTTTTCACAGCAAAAAATACACAATCACGGAGCGGAGCTCTCGTGGGGCCCGGCCATAATTCCCGTGCCGCAAGGTGCGGCTTGGTTGTCGGCCGAACCGACAATTGTTTCCTCCGATTAGGGATGAAACGGAGCGCAGAGCTTAGAAATCGGCGGGGTCCGTGCAATACTTTTTTGGAAGTTTTTTCGGACACGCCACCTTCCGCCGTCGGTTCATTCGTGGAAAAGCTCTGATTTCCTGAGCGTTTTCACTTATTTCAGCTTGCTCCCCTGTTGCGGCGATTTTTCGCAAACATTCCACGACTGTTCCTGCCTGACGCATTCAGCGGATGCATGGCGAAACTGCGAATTTTCTCGCACCGCTCACCGTTTCGGCCATTTCAGGTTCAGTTTTCCGCTGGTTCAGGCCGAATTTCTGCCGAATCACCGATCCGCAGGCTTCCACCAAACACCCAATTCGATTTATCTGCCCGTCATGCGCATGTCCGGATTTCCACACCCGTTCCGTCCCTTGGGCCTCCTGCTCTGCACAGTGTGGCTCGGCGTAGCCCCGTTGCTGCGGGCCGAAGACCCGCTGCCCAGTGCGGACCGCCTCCAATCCAGCCCCGTGCTGCGGCATCTCAAACCGAATCCGATGCCCGCTCCTGCGAAAACCGGCCCGGAAGAGACGGTCGCGCAAATGCATGTGCCCGAGGGCTTTCGGGTGGAACTGGTGGCGGGCGAACCGGACTTGCAGCAGCCTGTCGCCTTTGCCTGGGATGAGCGCGGGCGCATCTGGGTGGCCGAGGCCTACAGCTATCCGACCAAGCGGCCCAACGGTCAGGGGCTCGACAAACTAGTGATCTTCGAGGACCGCGATGGCGACGGAAAATTCGAGACGCGCAAGGTTTTCGCCGAGGGCTTGAACCTCGTGAGCGGCTTTGAGGTCGGTTACGGCGGTGTGTGGGTGGGGGCTGCGCCACAGCTGCTCTTCATCCCGGACCGCAATCACGATGACGTGCCCGACGGCCCGCCCGAAGTGCTGCTGGACGGCTTCGGCTTCCAGGACACGCACGAGTGCCTGAACAGTTTTCTCTGGGGCCCGGACGGCTGGCTCTACGGCAATCAGGGCGTCTTCAACCTCGCGCACATCGGCACGCCGGGCGCAAAGGACAGCGAGCGGACCGAACTGCGCGCGGGCGTGTGGCGGTATCATCCCGTGCGGCATGAGTTCGAGGTGTTTGCCAATGGCGGCAGCAATCCCTGGGGTCTCGATTACGACGAGCACGGGCAGCTTTTCATGACGCATTGCCGCAGCTACTGGGGTCGCGGGCTCACCACGCATGTGATTCAGGGCGGGCATTTCTGGAACCAGGCCAACGCGAATTACGCGCCCTTCATCGTCGCGAATCCGCCCACCGACTTCCCCGATTTCCGCAACTTCCTGCTCGCCTCGGCGCGCTACGATCACGGTGCGGGTGGCGCCGGTGTGCGCGGCAGCGACGCCATCTACGGCGGCCACTCGCACGTGGGCACGATGATCTATCTCGGCGACAACTGGCCGGATGAATATCGCGGCCACCTGTTCACGCACAATCTCGGCGGCCACCAGATGAACCAGCAGGTGAACAATCGCCTCGGCTCCGGCTACGACACGGTGCATGCCGGCAAAGACCAGCTCTTCTGCACCGATCCCAAATACGTCGCCGTGGACCTGCAATACGGTCCGGATGGCGCGGTCTATTTCATCGACTGGTACGACCAGCAGCATTGCCACAACCCCAACACGGAGCGCTGGGACCGCAGCAATGGCCGCATCTACCGGATGCAATGGGATGCCACTTACAGGCCCGTAAAGGTGGACCTCGCGGCGAAGAGCGACGAGGAATTGGCGAAGCTGCACGGCCACAAGAACGAATGGTTCGTCCGGACCGCACGCCGGTTGCTGCACGAGCGGGCGCAGACCAGGGGCGTCTCGCACGAAGCGCATGACACGCTGGCCGCCCAGTTCGCGAAGACTGGCGATGCCACCTCGCAGCTCCGTGCGCTGTGGAGCCTGAACGCCATTGGGGCCTTCACCTCCCCTCTCGCCCAGGTCGCGCTGCGTGACCCCGATGAGTTTGTGCGTGGCTGGGCGATCCAGCTCGCCACCGACCGGCGGCAAGTGCCTGCCGATTTGCTCACCACGTTTGCCCGGCTCGCGAAGACCGATCCATCACCCGTCGTGCGGCGCTATCTCGCCTCTGCCATTCAGCGCGTGCCAGAAGAGACCGCCTGGACCATTGCCGAAGCGCTCGCGCAACACGGTGAGGACCGTGAGGACCGGAACATTCCCCTGCTCCTCTGGGATGGGCTCGCCCAGCGGACGCCCGGGAACTTCAACCGCGCCTTTGCCATCGCCGAACACACGCTTATGCCGCAGCTCGCCGACTCCATCTGGTGGTATGCCGCGACGATGGATGGCATGGCCTTGGATCGCAGTGTCGCCGAGGTGGGCAAGGCCGAGGGCGAAACTCAGCGTCGCCGGCTGGCCGGCCTGTGGTTGGCCATGGAGTCCCGCGCCAACGTGCCGGCGCCCGCCGCGTGGAAAACCGTCGCGCCGAAACTCTACGCCAGCACCGACCTGCGCGTGCAACGGCAGGCCGAACGGATCGCCGCCGTGTTCGGTGACGACTCGATGTTCCCGCGTCTCCGCACCACGCTGGCCGACCGCAAGGCCGATCCCGAAGCGCGCAAACACGCTTTCGCCGTGCTCAGCCGCGCGCAGGACCGCGCTGCCCTGCCCGCCTTCCTCGGCCTGATTGGCGATGACACCTTCCGCTCGCCGGTCATCAACCTCCTGGCGCGCTTTGATTCGCCGGACATTGCCCCTGCTCTGCTCGGCAGTTTCGAGAAGTTCTCCCCCGCCGACCGCGCCGCCGCGCTTGGCACGCTGACCAGCCGTGCCAGTTACGCCCTGGCGCTGCTGGACGCCGTTTCCGCCGGAAAGCTCCAGCGCGACCAGCTCTCCGCCTTCCAGGTTCGCGCGCTGACCGGGCTGAAAAACGCCGAGGTGGACAGGCGCGTCACTGCGACGTGGGGCCGCATCCTCCAAAGCCCCGCGGAGAAGCAGGCACTGATGACGACGATGGAGGAGACCTTCAACGAGGCGCCGCTCTGGGCCTACTCGGCGAACGAGGGCCGCAAGCACTTCCAGCGGCTCTGCGCGCAATGCCACCGCCTTGGCGAGGACGGCGCGCGCATCGGCCCCGAGCTGACCGGCGCAGGCAAGCATGGCATCCGCTACTTCCTAGAGAATGTCATCGATCCCAACGCGGTCATCGGCGCGGATTTCCAGCTCACCACGGTGGAAACCAAGAAGGGTGACACCGTGTCCGGCCTGATCCTGAGCGAGACGGCCAGCGCCCTGACCCTCCGCACCACGGCCGAGCAGGTCATGGTGGCCAAGGCCGACATCGCCAAACGCGAGACCAGCGACCGCTCGCTCATGCCCGAGGGCCTCCTCGAATCGCTCAAGGACCGCGAACGGATCGAGCTCCTGAAATTCCTGACCGAAAACTGAGGATTAAGTCCCGGGTCCCGGGTCCCGGGTCCTGCGTCCGAGGTCCAAAGATCAAAGTTTGGGACCGGAGAAGAGCAGGCTGTCCAACTGCCGGCCATCGTCAAACGTGGCAATCACTCCGGCACCGATTTTAAAGGCCACCACATCCGGCAGCCTGGTATCGGGCTCATACCTGATCGCATTGCAATTCAGATAGATTTCCAATTCCTCAGGGGTTGTCCGCGCGGAAAAGGGGACTGTACATTTTAACGCTGCCGGCAGAACGGGAGGCCCATGCTTGGCATGGTGCAAATAGATGCCAATCAGACCGACGATCCCGTGGGCATGTGCAATTTGCAGGCATAACCCGGAGTAGCCTTCCAGCTTCCATGGTCGCAGCCCTCGGCCGTCCGCTTCGGATTCCCCTAAAATTGCAAAGGCCTCGGCGATCGGCTGCCCTATTCGCACCTCGCCCAAACACCCCGATATGAGGAAATTTTGAAACGTATCCATGGGCATCACTGTTGGTGAGCGTCTTCCACAAGCTGGGTGCTTACCGATCTTGGGGTCAGCCGGCGCCATCACCGCCCCAGCACCTCGCGCAGCGCCGCCATACACCGCGCGTTCTCCGCCGGCGTGCCGATGGAGATGCGTAGCCATTCCGGCAGGCTATAGCTGGCCATGGGGCGCGTGATGACGCCGCGCTTCTGCAACTCCGTGAATACCCGCGCACCATCGCCTACGTTTAGCAGCACGAAGTTGGCGTGCGAAGGCACGAACTCGAGGCCCATCTGCGCCAGCGCCGTGTGAAAATAGTCGAGGCCCAAGCGGTTGTTGGCGCGGGTATTGGCCAGATGCTCACTGTCCTCCAAGGCGGCCAGCGCACCAGCCTGGGCGATGGCGTTGATGTTGAAGGGCTGCCGCACCTTCTCCAGCGCACTCGCGAGCATCGGGGCCATCACACCGTAGCCGAGGCGCAGACCGGCGAGGCCGAAGATCTTCGAGAAGGTCCGCATCACCACCAGATTGGGCTGCGCGCCCAGGCGCACGAGCGAAAGGCAGTCCGTGGGATCTTCTAGGAATTCCACGTAAGCCTCGTCCATCGCGATCACGACGTGCGGGGGCACCTCGGCCAGCAGCCGGGAAATCTCATCGCGCGAGGTCAGCGTGCCGGTCGGGTTGTTCGGGTTGGCCAGGAAGAGGATTTTCGTGCGCGGCGTGACGGCCCGGATCATCGCTGGAATGTCCGCGTGGAAGCCCTGCGCCGGCACGGTGACGAGCTTCGCGCCGAACAGGGCGGTCACAATCGGGTACACCGCAAAACAGTGCTGCGACACCACCACCTCATCACCCGGAGCGAGCAGCGCGTGCCCGAGGAATTCGATGATCTCGTTCGAGCCGGAACCGAGGACGAGGTTCGCCGGCTCGACCCCGAGTTTCTCGGCCAGCTTGCGCTTCAGGTAGAACGAATTGCCGTCCGGATAGAGGTGCAGGTTCCGCAGCACGTGTTCCATCGCGGCCAGCGCCTTGGGCGAGGGGCCGAGCGGGTTTTCGTTGGATGCCAGCTTGATGACGTCGGACGGCTTCAGGCCGTGTTCGCGAGCGACTTCCTCGATCGGTTTGCCGGGAACATAGACAGGCAGCGTGGCCAGATGCGGATTCAGGACGACGGAACTCATGCGCGGGGAGCTTGAAGAAAGACCCGGCCGGGGTGAATGCAAATTGGTGCCGGTCCATCACCGCGGACGCGCCTTTTCAGCATGGTTGGTCTCGACTATTGGGAGTCCGGGCGGAGTCGGGTGGCTGTTCTCCCTCACCCCGGCCCTCTCCCGCTGGGAGAGGGGGAATGGTTGCCCGATTGTCGGCGAAGGCCGGCGCGGGACTGGCCGGAGAATCTTCCATTCAGCAGTAAAAGCGAAGCCGAGTTGGGAAGTTTTTGAATTGATTTGAGAATTTTTGGCTTCCGGGGGTCTCGGCGACCCCTTTCCTCAAGGGGTGCTTAACCGGCCGTTAAGGACACCCTACCGCCAGAGCCCGGCCGGGCAAGCGGGCATCCGTTCCCACGGCTTGATCCGGCGGGCATCCGCCGGACAGACGGCGCAGAGCTTCACGCAGCGGAGGCCGCCGGCGAGGTCGGTGCAGGCACGGCAGATGGTCTCGCGGGCCGCCTGGGCCTGGCTGGAGGGCGATGGCGTGGCCGCAGTGCTGCCGGAGGGCGGCGGCGGGGAGGCGGGCGGTGATCCGGAAGCGCATGGGCAGGGTCAGTCCGCCAGGTCGGCCAGGGGCACGTGGACGGCCGGGCTGGAGGGCGTGTAGATCGTGACCTGGATGTTGCTGAAGCAGCTGCCGACGCAGTCGGGCGCGACCCCGTTCCCGGACACACGGCTGACGTACACCGGGAAGTTCGGGATGGGTCCGGGGCTGATCGAGCCGTTGCGGATCGCCTGGCATTGGTCGGGATAGTCGCGGGTGCCCGGCGTGAAGAGGGTTGCGCCCGACAAGCCATCCTCCCAGACGGTGTCGGGACCGCCGGAGGAATTGCACTGGCTCCCGCCGGTCAAAGACGCGACATAGGTACGCCGGTCAAAGGAGTCGTAGCGGTCGCTGATCATCGCGACGAAGTAAGGGGTCAGGCTGAGCTGGTCGCGGATGGGCGCGGGCAGGGTGTCCAGGAGGTCCGCCGTCCCGTTCCAGCGGAACTCGAAGGTGTTGTAGTCCGTGTCGAGCGCGGCCGTGAGGGGTGAGGCGGTGCGGTCCACGGAGAGCGAGCGGCTGTTGCTGGTGCCGAACGGGCTGCCGTAGTCGGCCCAATCCGTGTAGGTGGTGCTCCCGCCGCCGCCGGACCCGCCCTCGTAATAGACGGCGTACTGGCTGCTGCCAAAGCTCCACGCCGAGGTCGCGGCGGCCGATTCTCCCCGGCTGTTGCGCACCTGGCCGGTCACGTCGGTGGAACCCTCGTCGGTGCGCGTCCGGTATTGCAGCGTCATCGGCAGCAGCACGCGGAACTCGGTGAGCAGGTTCAGCCGGCGGGCGACGGCGGCGGCCGTCTCGGCGCTGACGACCACGTTGGGCATGGGGCCGAAGAACTCCGGCTGATCGGGCCGGGTGTCGGCGGCATCGATCAGCTCGGTGGCCTTCGTGGGCAGCACGGGGATGCCCCGGCCGGCGTCGGCGGCGAAGTTCAGGTTCTCCCAGGTGAAGCTGGCGACGCCCGGCGCATAGTCATCGCCGCTGGCACAGTTGAAGCCCACCGTCGTGGTCGGATCGATGAACCCCTCACAGGCCGCCCGGATGACCAGGTCCAGATGCGGATAGGGGTCATGCACCAGCGGCGTGTCGGCATCGTTCTGGTCGTCGTTGCCATCCTCGTAGGGCTCCGGCACGAGCTTGACCCAGTGGAAGCTGGGGAGGATCGCCCCGTAGAAACCGTCCACCAGCCCGTCCGGACCGACAAACGTGGAGTTCAGCGCCTGGTCACCCACCTTGAACGAGGCGTTCAGCCCGCTATTCGACCAGAGCTGGTATTCCCGCAACCCATTGACCCAGGTGCGGAAGGGTTCGGCGCGAAGGGCGGTCACATCCCAGGTGGCGTGGTCGCGGCTGAAGTCGGCGGTGTCGTTCGTCGGATCGTGGTGGAAGAACGGCAGCGTGACCTTGATCTCGTCCCCATCCAGCTCGACCGATTCCGCCTCCGGCCAGGGCTCGAACATCCGGCAGCTGTTGTAGAAGTTCCGGCGCCTCGTCTGGCAGTCGGTGTCGGCATCGTCGCACGCGCGCAGGTTGGCCCCCAGCAGATGCGCCTCGCTGGCCGGCGTGGGCACATAGTTGAAACTGTCGGGCGCCTGCGGGGAGATCACGCCTTCCGGGGTTTCGAGCCGGTTCCCGTAGGCCAGGTGATAGAGCACGTTCGGGTCATCGGCGGCGGCGGGATCGCCCACCAGGCAGCGGTTCAGCAGCGGGAAGTAGTCGGCGAAAACCTCCGGCTTCCAGGAGCTGGCGGAGTTGGGGTTGTACTGGCACAGGCGCAGGCCCAGCAGCCAGCGGTTACTCCAGCCGGACGACGGCGCGTCATGGACGCCATCGGCTTCCATCAGCTCGCCGGTGCCCGTGAACTTGGGCTCATCCTGCGCCGCCGTGAAGATCTGTCCGAGGGTGTAGCCGCGTTTCTGGTAGGTGACGGTCCCCTTGCTCACCCGGTAGCGCCGGCCCCACACCAGCTCGCCGCTGAGAATCGGGTTCGGCGCGGGGGCAATGCCGCCGAAAAGGTCGATGGGGATGTCGTGGCTCGCCCCCCGTGCCCAGCGGCTGAACCAGAGGATGATTTTGCCGCCCTGCCGGGCAATGGCGTGGAAGTTCGCGCGGGGCATGATCCGCACGACCTGGCTGAGGCGGCGCGCGGCGTCAAACACGGCGTTGGTGTTGATGACATCCAGCGACCCCGGCAGCGCGATATGCCCCGCCACGGAGCGGATCACGCCGTCGCGGAAGTAGTTTTGGGAGATCGTGGCCGCGTAGGTGCAGTCCTCGCCGCTGCCGTCCACCTTGGCCTCGAAATCCACGCCGCCGATGCGCAGCAGGAGGTAGCAGTCCACGAGGGATGGCTGGTAGGCCCACAGTTCCGTGATCTCCACGATCAGCTCGCGGGTGACCGCTTCGGCTGTTCGCGGCCCGCCCCTTCCAATCGGCGGATGGGGTTTCCGGGTGGCCGGAAAGCGCCCCGGACCATTGTGGAGAAGCTGGGCTTTGATCCGGCGCGGATGATGGGGGTGCTGTTCGTGGCCGGGCTGGTGTCCATCCGGCCGGACGCCTATCTGCCGGCGGAGGGCTATTACTGCCCCACCAAACAGGGACGCCTTTCGCCGTCCCAGCGCCGCCACGAAATCGCCGCCCGGCTCACGCAGGGAATTCCGCAGACGGTGATTGCCGCCGAACTCGGCATCACGCGTTCCACGCTCTGGCTGGACATGCAGGCGCTGAAGGACTGCGGCAAACGGTTTGTCACGCGCCGGGGTCGCGCCTCCTGGGCCAAAAACCGAACCGCCTCCGCCCCATGCTGACCAAACCTCAGATCATCCTGTTGAAGCGGCTCCAGCGGGCGGCGGGCCTGGCCGATGCCGATTACCGGGCGCTCTTTCCCGAGGTCACCGGCTTTGCTGACTGCCGGTCCAGCACGGACGGGCGGCTCACCAACGAGCACATGGACGCGCTGAAGGGCCGGTTGCTCGCGCTGGCGCGTCCGGCCGATCTGAACGCGCAGCTGCGCCAGCAGGACATGCCGCGCCGCCGCGCCGAGCATCCGCTGGTGGATCTGCAAAAGTGCCTGGGCGTGTACGTGCCCGACGTGGCGGGCTACGTGGCGACGGTGATTGCCGACAAGTTTGGCGTGCCGGCGGGCGGCGCACTCACCCTGGACGACCTGAGCGACCAGCCGCGCGTGTGGCGCGGTGCCAATGGCAAGCTGGTGGAAGGCCCCAGCCAGGTGAAGCAGCTCATCATGACGTTGGCCGCCCGCGTCCAGGCCAAGCGCAAGGCCGCGAAGGACAGCATCCACGACATGCGGCAGAAGGCGGGCGTGGCGTGCTATTGCCGGATCTGCTGCCCGCCCGGGCAAGTCCGCCTCGTGATCGAGCGCGGCGATGCGGATGAGAGCGGAGCGGCCGAGCCTGTGGGCGTGGGCGCTGAGGAAGCGGAGGGGCCGTTTTGAAACTCATCCCTGTCGGCAACACCTACGGCAAAAACGCCTTTCGTGAAGTCCGCTTCAAATGCACCCGCTGCCGGGGCACGCAAAAATGGATGGCCCAATGCGACACGGGCCGACGCGATCAGAATTGCGACCTGTGCCGCGATATGACGCCTCACGTCATCACCGAAGTTTCCCCGAAAAGGCCCTGATTTTATGACGAAAGAATTCCACGCCGCGTTTGCCGCTGATGATGTGCGCCTGCACTACGCCACTGAAAGTGACGGAGTGCATGAAGTGCCCGGCCTGAGCCTTTCCGTGGAGAAGGGGCAGACGATTTCCATCTACGAATTTCCCAACGCGTCGGCCTACGAAGTTCGCGGCCGTCTGGTCGTGGCCACCACGGCGCGGTTGCCCGTGGATGAAGGCGTAAAAAAGGATGCTTTCGAGGTGGGCTTGGCCCTGGGGGTTGTCCTCGGTGTGGTGGCGACCTGGTTGTTTCTCCGGTGGGCGGTGAACCGCGCCAGCTGGTGCTGAGCGTATGACCAACGATTACAAAATGAGAAACCTTTTGGGCCGGTCCGAAATCAGGAAGCTGGAGGCCGAGGGGTGGTGTTTTTCCGAGCACGGGACCCGGCTGGGTGACTGCTATTCGGTCTGGTCACAGCATGAGGAAACCAAGGAATTGAAGATCCGCTTTCTGGCCGATCCTGAGACCTACCCGAACGCCTGGCCGGAAGACGCCCCAGCCCAGCCCGACAGCCAGCCGGAACTGGCCCTGCTTTGAAACACTGCGCCGATCTCTTCTGCGGTGCCGGCGGCACGTCCACCGGTCTGCTGCTGGCCGCTGCTGAGCTGGGCCTCAACGTGGACCTGCTCGCGGTCAACCATTGGTCGCTGGCGATTGATACCCACACGGCCAATCACCCGCAGGTCCGCCATCTGTGCGAGTCTCTCGACCACATTGACCCCACGGAGGTGATTCCCGGCGGCCGGCTGGAGCTGCTGTGCGCCAGTCCGGAATGCACGCACCACAGCCGCGCCCGTGGCGGCAAGCCCCGCAGCGACCAGAGCCGTGCCAGCGCGTGGAAGATCATCGACTGGGTGAGCAAGCTGCACGTCAAGAACCTGCTGATCGAGAACGTCGCCGAGTTCGTCGATTGGGCCCCACTCACGAAGGCCGGCAAGCCGATGAAGCGCCGCAAGGGCAAGACCTTTCAGGCGTTTCTGGCCGCCCTCCGCTGCCAGTTTGCCCACGTCGAGTGGAAGATCCTCAACTGCGCCGACTACGGGGACGCCACCACCCGCAAGCGCCTCTTTATCATGTGCCGGCGGTCCAAGCGCATCACCTGGCCGGCTCCGACCCATGCCGGGCAGTGGCGGGCGGCCCGCGAGGTGATTGATTGGAGCCTGGAAGGTCGAAGCATTTATGGCCGAAAAAAGCCATTGAGCGAGAACACGCGCCGCCGGATCGAGGCGGGCCTGCGTAAGTTCGGCGGCGAGAAGTTCTGCCTCCAGATTGACCATACGGGCGGCGGCAACGGCTGCCTGCGGTCGGCCGATCAGCCGCTGGGCACTTTGGTCACCAAAGAGAACGTGGCGCTGGCGGAGCCCTTTATTGTCCATCTGCGGGGCACGCATCCCAGCCAGGTCAACAGTTCGGCGCGGTCCGTGGATGCGCCCTTGCCGGCGCTGACGACCAGCGGGGCGCATGTTGGTCTCGCGGAGCCCTTCCTGCTGAAATATCACGGCTCACACAAGGGGCGGAACGATGGTGATGCCCGGAACTACCCTTTGGACGAACCTTTGCCGACGCTCGACACGTCGAACCGGATTGCCCTGGTGCAGCCCTTCGTGATCGGCCAGCAGAGCTGCGCGGCGGCGCGGCCGGTGTCGGAGCCGCTGCCTACTGTGGCCACGGCCGGGGCCATCGCGCTGGTTGAACCGTTTCTGGTCAAATACTACGGCACGGGCGGGGCCAATTCCGTCACGGAGCCGCTCGACACGGTCACCACGCGGGATCGCTTCGGCCTGTGCCAGCCGGAGGTTGAGATTGCCGGCGAGCGTTACCGGCTCGACGTGCGTTTCCGCATGTTGCAGCCGCATGAGCTGTCCGCCGCGATGGGGTTTCCAGCGGATTACCAGTTTTCCGGCAACCGCGAGGCCCGCGTGAAGCAGATCGGCAATGCCGTGCCGGTTCGGACCGCCATGGCCCTCTGCAAGGAACTGCTTCGGTGAAACCGCCCAAAGCCCAGCGCCTGAAGCAGCAGACCGGGGAGGATTTGCAGGGGGCTTTGCTGGGCTTCATCCAGGGCAAGTTTTACGGGCAGGCCCCGGCGGAGCGCGTGGCCTTCCTCAAGGATCGGCGGCGGTTGCGGGAATGGGTTGTCCTCTGGCCCGCCACCTGGCTGAACGAGCGCGGCGTGTCGTTCCCGCCGGAGCGTTACCAGGAGATCGTGACGGGCATCCTGATGGACGCCGTGCGCTACGGGAACACGGAAGCCATCGCCTACCGGCCCGCCTGGCTCGGCAAGGTCGTCCAGAGCCATTTCCGGCTGCAAGGGGAGTCGATTTACGAGGAAGGGAAGGCGTTGCGGACCGCGATGGAACTGACGCTGTCCACCCTGGCCGTGGTCGCCGGGCATTCCCGCCCGCGTGACGTGGTGGCGGACATGGCAGCGGCGGCGGCGCTGCTGAAGGCCCCGAAGCGCAAGACTCAACCGGCGGTTAAGGTGCAATTAAACCTGTGGTAACCCCCTGCCAAAAAATTCTCAGATCAATTCGAACTGGCGGCAGTGGTGCCGGTTTCTTCCCAAAACGGCTTCCGAGGCTGGTTTCCGACGTAAGTCGTTGATCTTCGGGCTGCTTCGGCCTTGTTCGGCCTATTTCACCCTTTCCCAGATCGCGCGCGAAGACTCACAGCTGGCGGCATTCCCCGCTGTCCTCTCTCCCAGCGGGAGAGGGTTAGGGTGAGGGAGAACGGCCCGCCTTCGCCAAGGCCGACTTCCTCTCCGAAGCCGGTAGCTGAACTCGGTGGCAAGATGCGTCTCTCACCGCAATCCGGCAGCAACAGCCCCTTTGCGGACGGCAAACAGGCGGTTGTTGGTGGTGACGTAAACGGTGCCATTGGCGGTGGTGGCGGTGGAACTGATCTGGCCACCCAGCTCGACGCGGCTGAGCACGCGCTTTTCCCGGCCGGCGGCGAGCACCCAGAAAGTGCCATTGCGGGTGCCGAGGTACACCTTGCCATCGGCCACGAGCGCGGAGGCCCAAAGCTCGCCCCCGACATCCTGCGTCCAGACGGCCGCGCCAGTCTTGGTATCCACGCAATGCAGGAAGTGCTGCGAATCGGCGACGTAGGCCAGGCCGTCCTGCACCGCCGGGGTGCTCATGGTGTGGCGTCCCACCGGGTACGACCAAAGCAGCGCATTGGTCCCGGCCGGGCCGGTGCCGCGCGGGTCGAGGCATTTCAGCCACGCCTCGTTCTTGCCCCAGAACCAGTCGCCACCGCCGGCCACGTACAGCCGGCCCTGATCGAAGACCGGCATGCCGTAGATGTTGCTCGGGCTGACGCGCCGGTTGCTGAGAAAGCTGTGGATGTTTTCCTTCGGCGCGTCGGGATCGAAATCGTATTGCCAGAGCTTTTTCAGCTTCTCCACCTGCCCCTCCGGCGGATTTTTGGCCAGAGGCTCGAAGGCATAGATCACGCCGTTGCCGCCCGCGAAAAAGATGCGTTCCGCGCCATCCACCTTGGCCAGCGAAGGGGACGACCAGGTGCAGTGGAAGATGTCAGGCGCGATATGCTCATCGTCGCGGGCCAGCAAGCGGCCGGTGCGCTTATCGAGCACGATGAGGCTGGGCGCATCGGGTGTACGGATGACCTTATGGGTGTTGTCCACGCCGGTGCCGGTGTTGATGTAGAGGTGGTTTCCTCTCACAAGGATGGACGCGTGCGCGCCGTCGTGCGTCCAGATGCCGACCTCCTTCGGCATGTCGAAGAGCCAGACGATATCCGCGTCGCGGGGACCGGCGACGTACGGCTGTACGGGCGCGTTCGTGCCGCGCGGGGTCATGTGCCGTCCCTCGTCGCGAAAGGGTCCGTCGTTGCCGTTCGCCATGCCGTGCGGATCAAGGCAGAGCACCTCACCCCGGTTGCTCACCGTGTACACCCGGTCGCCATCGACGGTTACCGGGGACGACCAGCCCGTTTTCGGCCAATCGAGATAAGGATCTTCCTCGCGCTTGGGCACAACGAGTTGCCAGAGCAGATGACCGTCATTCTCGTCGAGGCACAGCACCACGCCGGCATCACCGGTGTGCGCGGGGTCACGCGGTTCCTCGTTGTTGGTGCCGATGTAAACGCGGCCACCCGCAACGATGGGCGAGGAATAGGTCTGGGTGCCCAGCGGGACCGACCAGCTCACATTCGTGCCCGTCTGCGGATCGAAGCCCTCCGGCAGGCCGCGCTCGGACGACACCATGTTTCGCGTCCAGGCCTGGCCCCACTGGGGCTGGTCCGCCGCGAGCAGGGCCGCAGCCATGGCCAGTGAGGTACCCAAAGCCAGATGGCGTAGGTCAATGAAGGTGAGGTTCATGCAATGTGGGACGGGCACGACAGGGTGGCATGTTCAGCTTTCTCCGGGCAATCCCGCAGACAACTTCCGCAATTTCGGTGGAGCCGCCCGCCCCAGGAACCCTACTGTAGCTCCCGGCGCATCGGTCCGCGCCAACCCGACAATGAACACTGCCACAGCTTTCGGCACCCGCCAGCCCGCCAATCCGCACGTCGCCGCCTGGGTTCGCGACATGGCTGCCATCACGCAGCCCGACCGCATCTTCTGGTGCGACGGTTCAGAGGCCGAGCGCGATTACCTCTACGACGAGGCGGTGAAGTCCGGGGTGCTCCTCCGGCTAAACCAGGAGAAGCTGCCCGGCTGCTACTACCACCGCTCCAACCCGAACGACGTCGCCCGGGTCGAGCAGTGTACCTACATCTGCACGGAGACCGAGGAGGAGGCCGGCCCGACCAACAACTGGTCCGAACCGAAGGCCATGCGCGCGAAGCTGTTGGCGCTGGCCAAGGGCGCGATGGTGGGGCGCACCATGTATGTCGTACCCTACCTGATGGGGCCGGCCGGTTCGCCGCTGACGAAGATCGGCTATGAGCTGACCGACAGCATCTATGTGGTGCTGAACATGCGGATCATGACCCGCATGGGCGAGGTGGCGCGGCACGAACTGGCCGACCGCGAGGATTTTAACCGGGGCCTGCACTGCCTGCTGGATCTCGATCCCGCCAAGCGCTTCATCTGCCACTTCCCCCAGCGCAACGAGGTTATTTCCCTCGGCTCCGGGTACGGCGGCAACGTGCTGCTGGGAAAGAAGTGCCTAGCACTACGCATCGGCTCGTGGCTCGGCCGCAAGGAGGGCTGGCTCGCCGAGCACATGCTCATTCTCGGCGTCGAGTCGCCGACGGGCGAGAAGACCTACGTGGCCGCCGCCTTTCCGAGCGCCTGCGGCAAGACGAACTTCGCGATGCTCGTGCCACCCGCCCATTTCGCGGGCTGGAAGATCTGGACCGTCGGGGATGACATCGCCTGGATGAAGCCCGGCCCGGACGGACGGCTCTGGGCCATCAACCCCGAGGCCGGCTACTTCGGTGTCGCGCCGGGCACCAACGCGAAGACGAACCCGAACGCGATGATCACGCTGTCGCGGGACACCATCTTCACCAACGTCGCCTTGAAACCCGATGGCACCGTCTGGTGGGAAGGCCACGACGATCCGCCGCCCGCCGAATGCCTCGACTGGCAGGGTCGCCCGTGGACGCCCGCCTCGAAGGAAAAGGCCGCCCACCCGAACTCACGCTTCACCGCGCCGATGCAGAACAACCCCGCGCTGGCCACCGAGGCCAATCAGCCGGATGGCGTCCCCATCGGTGCGATCATCTTTGGTGGTCGGCGAGCCACGACGCTGCCGCTGGTGTGCGAGGCCTTCAACTGGGTCCATGGCGTCTATCTCGGCGCGACGATGGGCAGCGAAATGACCGCCGCTGCCGCCGGCACGGTCGGCCAGGTGCGCCGCGACCCGATGGCCATGCTGCCCTTCTGTGGGTACAACATGGGGCACTACTTCCGGCACTGGCTCAATATGCGGAAGCGCCTGAAGTATCCGCCGCGCGTGTTCCAGGTGAACTGGTTCCGCAAGGATGCCGCCGGCAAGTTCCTCTGGCCCGGCTTCGGCGAAAACATGCGGGTGCTCAAGTGGATCGTGGACCGTTGCCACGGTCGCGTCGGTGCGCACGAGGCGCCGCTGGGCTGGCTGCCGCGCGTGCAGGACTTCGACTTCGACGGCCTCACGGAGTTCGGCCCCGAGCAGTTCACGCAGGTGCAGGACATCAACCTTGAGGAATGGCGCCGGGAGGTGCTCTCGCAGGACGAACTGTTCATGAAGATCTACAGCTTCCTGCCCAAGGAGATGATCTTTCAGCGGGAACTGCTGGTGGCGCGGCTGTAATTTCGTTCCGGCCAGAATGGGACCGTCACATCTGGCTGTCGGTATAAAAAACATCGCCGGTTTCCCGGTCCATGAAGAGGTGGAAATTCGAGTGGGACTCGGCGGGGAATGACCAGCCCTGATATGCGGACGGAGGTTTGGGTAGAAACCATTTGGGCCGTCTTGCTTTCAGCTCCTGTATCTGTACTTCGTCAGCGGGTCCGGATTCCTGCATTTTGTCATGGGTGACCCAACCGGCGACATAGCCCGGCGGGGCCTTGAATTGGAATGAGAACTCCTCCTCGCGAGTAAAATGCGGTGTCCGCATGTAACTGGAGTGGATGACACGGACATCTTTCGGTACCGGTACACCAAATGCGCGTTCCCAGTTCTTCGGGTCGTCATCCCAATGTCCGGCCTTGGCCAGTCCGTTGGCGACGAGACAAACGAAAAGGATGATCGGCAAACCGATCATTAAAAAGCCAACCAATCCCAAGAAAGCGGCCACGCAACAGCCGATCCGCACTGTTCGCTTCGTAAGCACTCTCTTCACAGCACCAAATGCCTGCTGGAATACACTTTGGTCGCATGATCCTGTTTCTTGTTCGGAAGTATTCACCTTAGCCCGCTTCTGTGTATGCCCTTGTTAGCCGCCCTTCCTGCTCGGGCGGATTCTTATGACCCTTGACTGTTCGTGGCAACGCCTTGAATCCAACTTCAGGTGACAGTTTCCGCGGCCTTACGCCAATCCCAAGGTTCCGGCGAAGGATTTTGCCGGGACGGGCGTATTACCCGGGTGAAAGGTTCAACGAATGACTTCACCACGCCTCCTCAAAATCGCCGCTATCGCCTTGGCCGTGCAGGGAATTGGTCTCACCAGCGGCTTTGCCGAGAACGCCCCCGTGCCCCCGCCGCCCGGTTACCTTGCAGCCGTGGCCAATATGCCGGCCCCCGCGCCGGAAGATCCCGGTCCGCGGATGGATTTCCGGTTCGATGGGGTGCCCCTGACTGAGGCCATCAAGGGCATTCAGGAGCAGTATCACAAAGCTGCCGCACCGAAGTATCTGAATGTGGTCATCGGCGAGCACCTTCGTGACTTGGCGGAAACCAATACCATCACCCTGAGTGTCAAACAGGTGACGGCGGGAGAATTACTGAAGCTGATCGGCACCTCCAGCCAACGGAGGATCGCCTGGCAGCAATTCCAGAACGGCAGCTACACACTCATCCAGGGCAACGGTGGTTTCAGCTTTATTCCGGAGCACTCCAGTGGCGGCAATCCCACGTATTTGCTTCAGAGCGAATACCCGGCCGCCTATGGAGCAACACAGCCCAATCTGTATGGCCAGTTACCGGCCGGCCAGCCACAACAGGCTGTTGCCCCAGAACGCAAATTCGTCTCCTACTTCTCGCTCGAACCCTACCTTGACCGCTTCAAGGTCGAGGATATCACCACCGCCATGAAGCTGGGCTGGGAGCTCAGCGGAGCCAAGGAGCTGCCCACGATGAAATTTCATGAGGAGACCAAGCTGTTGGTGGTCTCAGGAACCACGGACCAGCTCGCCGTTGTGACTGCGGTGCTTCAAAACCTGTCTACCTCCCAAGGGGCGGGCGGAGGGCTGCGTGTGCCCATCCCGATGCCGCCTACGGCGCGCCAGTCCGCTATTCCCGTTTCGCCCGCCAAGCCCTAACTTCTGCCCGTGGATTCCGTCGCGCTCGCCTCCGTGATGCCGACCGCCGCCGTCCTGGCCCCGGCCACTTCGCCGACGATCGTGCTCACGCAGGCATTGCGGGCGGGCGACGAAGCTGCTTGGCGCGACTTTCATGCCGCTTACGCTCCCCGGCTGATGCGCTACCTGCTGGTGGTCTGTCAGGGACGAGAGGAAGACGCCCGCGAAGCCCTCCAGCAGACCTTCATCCGCGCCGTGCGGCACATCCGGCCCTGCCAGACAGAAGGTGAGCTGTGGGGCTGGCTGACGCTGCTCGCCCGCTGCGCCGCCGCCGATCTAGGCCGCCGGGAGCGCCGCTACCTGGGCTTTCTGACCCGCTGGCTGCCCCACCAAACCGACCCCCTGCCCGCCCCGCCCGACGCCGAGCAGCGCCTTCAGGAGGCGCTCGCGACCGAACTGGCGGCGCTGTCCCCGGCTGATCGGGAGCTGCTGGAGCAGAAATACCTCGGGGATAACGCCGTCCGCGAACTCGCGGAAACGCTGGGCACCTCGGAAAAAGCCGTCGAATCGCGCCTCACCCGCGCCCGCCAACGGCTCAAAACCGCCATCCTCAACCGCCTCCGCCATGAAACCTGAGCCCGCTTCCCGCGAACTGCTGGAGCACCTGTTCACCGATCCCGGCACTGGCGACGCTTCACTCGGGCCCATCCTGCAGGCCGTCCGCGCGCGGCGGCGACGGCGGCAGTACGGTCCAGCGGTTGCCGTGCTGTCGGCTGTCCTGCTGACCGGCATCTGGCTGGCCCGCCCCTGGTCAGCCCGGCACGAAGAAATGCCTCGGCTGGCCATCACCACCCCTTTACCCCAGCCGAAGCCGGAATCGCCGGTCTTTCAACGCGTTCGGTCGATGCCATTGACCGCCGGGGAACGCCATCAGGGCGACGAAAGCCAGCTGCTGGTCATCTTCGTCCGGACCGACCGGGCCGAAATCCCGCGGGTCTCGGACACCGAACTGCTGACGCTCGCCGGTGGACGCGGGGTGGGGCTGTTCCGGAACAACGGGCACACAAAACTCCTCTTTGCTGACGTGGAACAAGGATCAGTGCCGGAAAAGCTTCGGCAATGAATCGGCATTTTGCCTTTTGCTCATTCTGATGTGCGCAGCGGAACGCGCCTTTGAACAGCCGCCAGTCCACACTGTCCTTGGTGGAAGTTTATGCCCGTGTCCCCTAACACCCGTTCATCCGCCCACTGGTCAGGTTGGGTGGCCCGCATTTGCCTGGGTTGCATCCTCTCGGTCGTCGGCCTGTTCGTTTTCGAGTTCGGCTGCTATGTGCCGGCCGGAAAAGCATTCAAAGACACCGCCGGAATCGCGGGTGGGAAGCGGTGGGAAGTGTGGTTTCGAAAGAACAAAGATTCGGGGGAACCGTTCACCGCGAGACTCTTCATCGAGCGTACGCCGGAGCAATGGTACCACTACCAGCTCGATTTTGAAGCCCTGCGCTCCCCGAGCTACCGGATTCAGGCACAGGGCGACCATTTCGTCGTACTGGAGGGATCCAGCCCGCTCGCCACGCTTGACGAGGCACTCGGACACTTTCACAGGATTGGACGTGATGAACCGGAAGCGGCTGACGTCACCTTCGGCCCACCGCCGGGTCGTGGCGGATGGTAACCCGCGGTTTTTCGGTCTCGACAACTCCCTCGACGCTTCCGCCCGGCCCGCTAGACTGTCGGCGGTATGTCAACCGCTGCGCCGGCCGTCCCGGCCCCGAAAATCAATCTCCGCACGCCCGACGTGATGGAGGCCGTCCAGGCCCAGGTCGTCCTGCATTACCGCAGCGAACTGGTCGAGCGCATCCGCGCCAATGGGGGCGTGCTCAGTGCAGGCGGCCTGACCATCAAGCTCGCGAAAGAGTTCGGCTTCTGCTACGGCGTCGAGCGGGCGATCGACCTCGCCTATGCCGCCCGCAAGGTCTTTCCGGCACCCAAGCGCATCTTTCTGCTCGGCGAGATCATCCACAACCCCGAGGTGAACGACCAGATCCGCGGCATGGGCATCGTGAGCGTGAAGCCCAAGCCCACCGACGAGGAGATCGCCCACATCACCGCCGGTGACGTGGTGATCATCCCGGCCTTCGGTACCGAGGTTTCCACCCGGCGCAAGCTCGAGGCCAAGGGCTGCCAGCTCGTGGACACCACCTGCGGCGACGTGATGAGCGTGTGGAAGCGGGTGCGGCAATATTCCAAGGAAAGCGTCACCAGCATCATCCATGGCAAGGCCAAGCACGAGGAGACCAAGGCCACCACCAGTCAGGCGACGGCCTACGGTGCCGGCCATTATCTCGTCGTGTTCACGCTCGAGGAGACGGATTACGTGTGCAACTACATCCTGAACGGCGGCGACAAGGCCGAGTTTCTGGAGAAGTTCAAGGGCGCCTATTCGGCGGGCTTCGACCCCGATCTGCACCTCAGCGCCGTGGGTGTGGCCAACCAGACGACCATGCTGCGCGGCGAGACCGAGGAGGTGCAGCGACGCTTCAAGGCGGCGATGGCCCAGAAGCACGGCGAAGCCAAGCTGGCGGAGCACTTTCGCTTCTTCGACACCATCTGCGGCGCGACGCAGGAACGCCAGGACGCCCTGGAGAAGATGCTGAAGGAGCCCATGAACCTGCTGCTGGTCATCGGTGGCTACAACTCCTCCAACACCTCGCATCTCGCGGAAATGGGCGAGAAGGTGCTCCCGACCTACTTCATCAAGAATGCCGCCATGATGCAGTCGGCGACGCTGATCCGGCACTGGGACCAGCACATCAACAAGGAAATCGAGACACCGAACTGGTTCCCCACGTCGGGACCACTCACCGTCGGCATCACGGCCGGCGCGTCGTGCCCGAACAACCTGATCGAGGACACCATCAAGCGCATCTGCGACCTGCGCGGTATCAGCGTGCAGGATGTGCTGAAGAACTGAGGCGTGGCGCTGCCTGAGGAAGTCCGGAGCGCGGCTCTGTGAGCCGCAGCAGCGTGCCTTCGCCTGATTGCAGGCAAGATCGGGGGCGACCGGAAGTTTGGAAATCGCTGCGGCTCACAGAGCCGCGCTCCGCGTTGTCCGTGCCTCTCCCACCCTAGCCCCGCTTCAGCTTCTCCGGATTGAGCGGCTGGAGATCCTTGGGCAGGAATTTGCCGTCCTTGCGGATCAGCTCGCCGTCGAACCACACCTCGCCACCGCCCCACTCGGGCCGCTGGATGAGCACCATGTCCCAGTGGACCGCCGAGCGGTTGCCGTTGTCGCAATCCTCGTAGGCCTGGCCCGGCGTGAAGTGCAGCGAACCGGCGATCTTCTCGTCGAAGAGGATGTCGCACATGGGGTTGAGGATGTAGGGGTTGAACCCGAGGCTGAACTCGCCGATGTAGCGTGAGCCCGCATCGGTATCGAGGATCTCGTTCAGCTTCTTCTCGTTGGAGCCGGTGGCCTTCACCACCTTGCCGTTCATGAACTCCAGACGGATGCCCTCAAACTTCGTCCCGGCATAGATCGTGGGCGTGTTGAACGTGATGACGCCGTTCACTGAGTCCTTCACCGGGCAGGAGAAGACCTCGCCATCCGGGATGTTCCGGATGCCCTCGCAGGGCCGCGAGCCGATGCCCTTGATGCTGAAGGTCAGCTCCGTGTTGGGCGCGACGAGCATGACCTTGTCGGCGGCGGCCATGCGCTTCACCAGCGGCTCCATTGCCTTCGCCATCTTCTGATAGTCCATCGTGCAGACGTCGAAGTAGAAATCCTCGAAGGCCTCGGTGCTCATGTTCGCGGCCTGGGCCATGGAAGGCGTGGGCCAGCGCAGCACGCACCACTTGGTCTTGTTCACGCGCCAGTCGAGCACCGGCCGGAGCGTCTTGGCGTAGAGCTGCAGACGGTCACCGGGCACGTCGCTCGATTCGCTGGCGTTGTGCGCGCCGCGGATGGCGATGTAGGACTGCACCTTCTTCATCCGCGCCAGCTCGATGTCGCGGACGGTCTTGGCGTGTTCCTCGTCAGTTCCGCGCTGGATCTCCCGGTTGATCCGTGAATGCCGCACCTCGACGATGGGCACGGCCCCGGCCGCCCGCGCCGCGCGGATGAGCGCCACGCCCATCTCGTCCGGCACGTCGATCAGGTCGAGCAGGATGCGCTCGCCTTTCTGAAGGGAGCAGGAGTAGTTGATGAGCAGATCGGCGAGCTTGTGGAAACGGGAGTCGTTCATGTGAGCCAAGGACGGACGGAATTAACCATAGCGCCGCGCCGCGCGCAGCGGAAATTCGTTTCGGCATCACGGTAGCGCCCAAACCGGATTCCCCGAAGCAGCCTCGACTTCCGGCATGGGCTCCGTTAGCAGATTTCGCAGCAACCGCCCGCAACATGGCCCGGCCACGCCTCCTCGTCTTTCTGAAAGCCCCCCGGCACGGCACCGTCAAAACCCGGCTGGCCACCACCCTGGGCCACGACCTTGCCTTGGTCGCCTACCGGGAACTGGTCGCCATCACCCTCGGAAACCTCGCCGGCCTCGCGCCCGCGATTGACGTGGAATTGCGCTTTGCCCCCGACGACGCCGAGGCGGAGCTTGCCTCCTGGCTTCAGCCCGGTTGGCGGGCCGTGCCACAAGGCGCGGGCAACCTGGGGAATCGGTTGGCCCGGGCTTTTCAGAATGCCTTCGCCGATTCCTGCCCGCGGGTGGTCGTCATCGGTTCCGACTGTCCTTACCTGACCGCCGACGACATCCGCGCCGCCTTTGAGGCATTGGCGCAGTCCGAAGTCGTGCTCGGCCCGGCGACGGATGGCGGGTATTGGCTGTTGGGAATGCGCAACTTCCGCCCGGAACTCTTCAGCGGCATCGACTGGAGCACCTCCCAGGTCCGCGCGCAGACCCTCGCCCGCGCCCATGCTGCCGGCCTCCGGGTAACGGAACTGCGCCAATTGAGCGACGTGGATACCGAGGCCGAATGGCGCGCCTGGCAGCAGGATGCCACCGGGCCGCTGCGGCTGCCGATCACGGCTTGATCCACACGCTGCGAAACGTCGCCGTCACCAAGGCGCGCATCGGCTCCGCCACCCGGTTGCCATCGTCACTGACGATCAGCAGGCGCGGCTTCTCGGGCGGGCCGAAAATGGCAATCCCTTCCGAATTCATATGCCTGAGTGAGGGATGCTCCAGTTGCTCCGGCTTCGCCTCCCCTCCCGCCCAGCGCCAGAGCTGGGAGACACCGCCTGACCCGCTGCGACCGGCAATGAGGAAGTATTCCTGACCGCTCCATGCGATGTCGCGAATCCCCAGGCCGCCGAGATCCAGCTGCAACGGCTGCCCCAGCCTGGGCGCCTCGCCCTGGATCACGTCGGACGGGTTCAGCAACGGCACCAGCAGCGCCTTGCCGTCGGGTATCGGACCACGAAACCCCAGCAGCAGGCCTCCGTCCGGCATGGCCGAAAGCCCTTCAAGATTCAGCCCTCGCTTGTCGCCGGGAGCCCGCTGGGCCGCTTCCTTCAGTTTGAAGGCGGCCAGTTGCGGGGCCGAGATCAGCGCCTCCAGCAGATTCGTGCAGGGCCGGCCTAAGAAAGCCAGTGATGGCCCGTTGGTACCCTCGGTGAGCTTCGTGGCAAACAGGCGCTGGCGGTTCGGACGGGGATGGCCGTCTTTGCTCCTGCCATGCGATCCCAGCCAGTACACCACATCGCCAATCCGCGCTGCGCCCTCGATGTTGACGTCCCGTGAACGCCCTTCCAGCTGGAGCCAGGGCGAGGGATCAAACTGCATGAGGGGCTTCCCGTCGGCATTGGCCCGATACAGCTTGATCAGGTTGTCATCATCGGCCCCGGTCAGGAACAGGTCCGGCCCGGCCGGCACCGCCACGGAGGCGTTGGCCATGCCGGAATGGACCTGGATGGGATGCTCGGCCCGGCAGGAAAGGCAGGCCAGCCCCAGCAGGAAGAATCCGACCAGACTTGCGCAACGATGAAACCGGAACGGCCAGGCCGTGGTCTGAAATGGCATCGCCATGAACGTGCGCCTTGGAAACAGTTCCGTCAAAGTTTGGAAACAGCTTGTCAATTACAGACGTGAACTTATGCTGTCTGGCAAATCACCGTTGATGACCTAGGATACCTCCCATGCCAGAGAAGCCGATGAGCCAGATCCCGTTTGCCCAGCGGGATCTTTATGAGAAGGGAATTGCGGCCCTCCAGAAGAACAATCTGGACTACGCCCTGACGCTGTTCAGCACCGTGCTGAAGGCCGAGCCGGGCTTTTACGAGGCCCGCGAGGCCCTGCGGGCGACGCAGCACAAGCGCGCCGGCGGCAAGAGCAGCTTCTTCAGGAAGTTTGTCGGCTCCGCCAGCACGCTCACCCGCGGCCAGATGGCGCTGCGCACCAAACCGTTGGAAGCTATCCTGATCGCTGAAGAGGCGCTGAACGACGATCCAACCAACGCCGCCGCGCACGAGCTGCTCGCCGACGCCGCCCTCGCCGCCGGCTTCCCCAAGACGGCGCTGCTGTCGCTGGAGGTCGCCTTCAAGCACAATCCGGGCAATCGCAAGCTGGCTCTGGAACTGGCCACCGCCCTCGGCCAGACCGGCAACCGCGCCCGCGCCGAAAAGCTCCTGCAGGACCTGCTCCGAAACGATCCCACCGATGCGGCCCTGAACGAGGCGCTCAAGAACGTCCTCGCCAACCGCACCATGCACGAGGGCGGTTACGCCGCCGTGGTGGAGGCCAAGGGCAGCTACCGCGAGCTCATCCGCGACAAGCAGGAGGCCGTGATCCTGGAACAGGCCAACCGCGCCGTGAAGGACGTGGACGTCGCCGAGCACCTGATCGCCGATTACGAAAAGCGGCTCGCCACCGAGGGCAACAACCTCAAGCTCATCCGCGACATCGCCGAACTCTATCGCCGGAAGAACGATTTCGCCCAGGCCATCGCCTACTACGAACGCATCAACACCACCAGCGGCATCAACGATCCCACGATCCAGCAGGCGATCCGCGACACCCGGCTGGCCGAGTTCGAGCATCTGGAGGAATCCCTCGACAAGACGGCGGCGGACTATGAGACGCAGCTTGCCGCGCTGTATGCCCGGCGGCAGACGTGGCGGCTGGAGGAGACCAAGCGGCGGGCCGATTCCAACCCCACCGACCTGCACCTGCGCTACGAGCTGGGCCAGCTCTACCTCGAATCCGGCAAGCTGGGCGAGGCCATCGCCGAGCTGCAGAAGGCGCAGAACAACCCGAACAAGCGCATCCCCGCCATGAGCCTGCTCGCGCAGGCCTTCGCCCGCCGGGGCATGAACGACCTCGCCGCGCGCAAGCTCCAGGAGGCGCTCAAGGAAAAGCTCGTGTTCGACGAGGAGGCCAAGGATCTGCGCTATCAGCTCGGCTGCGTGCTGGAAAAGGTCAACAAACCCGCCGAGGCCATCGAGCAGTTCAAACTCATCTACGAGCAGGACGTCAGCTACCGCGACGTCATGGCCAAGGTGGACGCGTACTATGCGGCCCAAGGGTAAGTAGACCCTTCAGAGGACCGGGGCGTTGACGGTCACCCGGCAGAGCGACGGGCCTCGCGGAGCGAGGCTCCGAAGGTAGCCGTGGGCAACGCCCACGGCAATCCGCCGACGGGAGAGTTCCGTCGCGTAGCGACGGATGAAGGGATGTTTCGTTGTCGAGGCTTTCAAACGTCGCGACGCGACGCGACGTAGAAACTGTCTGTGCCGTGGGCATTGCCCACGGCTATTTTCATTCAGTCGCTCTGCGACTTCGGACCGGGGCTTTGGCCCCTCTGAGGCATCACCATTTCCAACGGTCCAAAATCACACCGCTCGAACCGTCGCTTTTCCATCCGCCGTTCAGTTCGCCATCGCCCGGTTCGTGCGAAACAGGTCGGTGACGGCCCAGAGGTTCAGCGGATAGAGCGCGCCACGGTACTTGATGAACTCCGCGTGCCCGTCGGCGAAGCCGTAGTTCGAGCCGCCATCCTTGCGCTTGGGTCCGCTGCTCATGTGGCGGTTGCGGACGACCTCCGTGATGTCATTGCCGCCGTTCTCCAGGAAATCCATGTAGAAGTTGTCCGAGTTTGTCAGCTTTTCGCCGAACACGATGGTCAGGGTCGGCTGCGGGATGGCGCTTTCCGGGATCGACTTCCCGACCATCTGGCCGACATCGGAGATATGGAGCGCGTCTTTGAAATAATCATTCCACCCGTTGATGATGAAGCTGCGGAGGGCCGTGTCGGGCGTCTTCTCCGCCTGGGCCTGCTGGGCGGCCGTCAGACGCCGCCGATCCTCCGGGCAGCCCAGCACGGAAAGCATCCGGTAGCCGGGGCGGAGCTGGGTGGGCCAGCGCTTGTCATCGCGCCGCTCGGGGAAAAGGCCGCGATTGTCATCGGCGTAAATCGTGTGGGCGAGCCCGAGCTGATGCAGGTTGTTCAGGCAGGCCATGGACTTGGCCTTCATCTTGGCGCGCGTGAGTGCCGGCAGGAGCAATCCGGCGAGCACGGCAATGATGGCGATCACGACCAGGAGCTCGATCAGCGTGAAGGCGCGGCGGCGCAGGCTCGACAGCAGTAAGGACGTGCTCATGCGAAGATGTCTCCGAGGGGATTGCCGGCAACGTGGCGCGACCTGGCCGGCCTGGGAAGCAAAAAGGCGGCGTTTCGGCCGGCCCAGCCGCATTGGAAAATGTATGAATTGCGCCGGCTTGCTTCCTCCGCACGCCTGCGCTGTCCTCCGGGTATGAAGCCATTGGCATACTCAGCCCCTGTTTCTTCCGGAGAGGTTCATCCCCCATTTGGGTCAATTCATTTCATATCCCAAACAGCCGCTGTCGGTGTGGTGATTCTCTGATCCCGTCTTGAATTCCTCAGCTTCATTGTCAGGACGTCGATCCCGGCTCCGAATTCTGGCCCTATGGATCTGGCTGGGCTGTGCGTGCCTGCTGAATGCGGCCCCGGCTGACACCAACAGTCCCACCCTGGTCGCGGTCCGGCAGGTGCGGGAACTGACTTCGGCCCAGGCCAGCCAGCTGCAACATGTCGCCCTGGAAGGCGTGCTCACCTATGTGGACCTGCCGCGCTACCTGTGCTTTCTGCAGGATGGCTCGGGCGGGATTTTTCTCCAGTTGGGCGGGCCGGCCAGCCTGCAGGCCGGCCAGCGTTTGCGAGTGCTGGGTACGACTGGGGCCGGCTATTTCACGCCCATCGTCCGGGCCTCCAATGTCACAGTACTGGACCGCGTCCCGCTGCCCGTTCCCCGCCGCGTCACGTTCGCGGAATTCAAGACCGGTCTGGTGGATTCCGATTGGGTCGAACTTCAGGGCCGTGTGCGTTCCGCCACGCCAGACCAAGGCAGGCTCAAGGTGAAGCTGGCGCTGCCCGAGGGCGTGCTGACCGTCTGGGTCCGCGATCCCGGCGGCCTGGATCCGGCCCGGCTCGTGGCTTCGGAAATCCGCGTCCGGGGCGTCTGTGCGGGTGCCTTTGGTGGGCAGAACGAGATTCTTGATTTCGACCTGTACGCCGCCGACTCGTCGGCCGTGGAGGTGGTCAATCCGCCCCCTTTGGCATCGGAAGCAATTCCGGTGCGCCCGATCAACCGGCTCGGACTCGACTGGCGGGACGGGGCAATCCAGGCCCGGTGCCGGGGGCGGGTCACCCTGTACTGGCCCGGGCGCTTCCTGTTCATCGAGGATGAAACCGGAGCGGTGGAATTGCGGACCGAACAGCCACTGAACCTGCAACCGGGCGACGAGGTCGAAGCGCTGGGTTTCCGGGTGCTGGCACACCGGCGGGTGGTGCTGGAGGACTGCTCGGTGCGGGTGCTGGGCCATGGACCGCCCGCCATCCCGCGCCACCCTACCCTGCGGGAGCTTTACGCCCGCCACAGTCACGGCGAATTCGCCGCCATTGAAGGCACCCTTGCGGAACTGGTCAGCCAGCCGCGCATCCGGGTGCCGAATTCGCAGAGCATGAGCTTCGAAAGCGAGCCGGTGCTCGTGATGAAGGTGGAGGAGTGGTTCCTGCGGGCGGAACTGCCGCCGGGAACAACCATGAATGACCTGGCCTTTTTGCAGCCGGGCAGCCGGCTGTCGCTGGTCGGCGTCCTCGCCGCCGACGCCGTTTCGGCCGGCGAATCCCTGACGTACCGGCTGCTCCTTCCTTCCAAAGAGGCGATCCGGGTGCTGCAGCCGGCCCCGTGGTGGACCCGGGGCCGGACCTTCGCGGTGGTGGGGGGTACGGCGGTGACCATCATCTCGTTCATGGGCTGGGCGGTCGGCTTCACCCAGCGACGACGCCGGCAGGCGGAACAGGCCGTCCAACGGCATCACGAACAGACCATCCGGCACCAGGCGGCCCTGCTGGAACTGGCCTGCCAAGTCCATGGGCCGGATGACCAGGCGACGTTAAAGCACGCGACCGAACTGTTGGCCACGACGCTGGGGGGGTCGCGCGCGAGCCTATGGCGGTTCGAGGACGATGGACGCACCTTGCGCTGCGTGGATCTGCACCAGCGCGAAGGCGGCCATCGCGAGGGCAATGTGCTGGCCACCGCAGCCTATCCCGCCTATTTCGCCGCCCTGGCCGAAAGCCGCGTCCTCAGCGTGCCGGACGTCCGTACGGATGCACGCACCCGCGAACTGGTGGACGCTTACCTTGTGCCCAACGACATCCGCTCCATGCTCGACGTGCCCCTGCGGCTGCGAGGCGGCTTGGCCGGCGTGCTGTGCCTCGAACAGGCGGGCACCATGCGGTCATGGACCTCCACGGAGGAAACCTTCGCCGCCGGTGTGGCCGACCAGCTCAACATCCTGCTTGAATCACGCGAGCGGAAGCGGACGGAACTGGCACTGCGCGAATCCGAGGAGAAATTTGCCCGGGCGTTTCACACCAGTTCCGATGGTCATGCCATCATCACGCTTGATGGCGAACGGTATCTGGAGGTGAACGAGGCGTTCTGCCACCTCGCCGGGCTCACCAAGCAGGAGATTCTCAGCCGCACCCGGTCGCAATTTACCTGGGTGATGCCGGAGGAGCGGATGCTGCTCATGGAGCGGGTCCGGGCCGGCGAGCAGGTGCGGGATATGGAAGCTCGGATCATCCGCCCGGACGGCGAGCCGCGGGATGTGCTGATCTCGTGCGACCGGGCAGTACTGGCCGGCGAACCCTGCCTGCTGGGCGTGATCCGGGACGTGACGGAGCGGCGCCGATCGGAACGCGCGCTCCGCGAGGCACACGCCGAGCTGGAGCTGCGCGTGCTGCTGCGCACGACGCAGCTCGCGGAGGCGCGCGACCGTGCCGAATCGGCCGACCGGCTGAAAAGCGCCTTCCTGGCCACCATGTCGCATGAGCTGCGCACACCGCTGAATTCGATCATCGGCTTCACCGGCATCATCTTGCAGGGCCTGGTCGGCCCGCTGACGGAGGAGCAGAAGAAGCAGCTCGGCATGGTGATGAACAGCTCCCGGCATTTGCTGAGCCTGATCAACGACGTGCTCGACATCTCCAAGATCGAGGCGGGGCAGATCGAGGTGCAGCGGGCTTCGTTTGATTTCCGCGAATCCGTCCACCGGGTCGCCCAGATCGTCGCCCCGCTCGCCGCCCGCAAAGGGCTGCCAGTCCGGATCACGCTGGCACCGCAGGTGGGCCGGATCGTCAGTGATCGCCGCCGGGTGGAGCAGATCCTGATCAACCTCGTGAACAACGCCATCAAGTTCACCGACCAGGGGGAGGTGCACGTGGAGGCCCGCCTGCAGGGTGCGAAACTGGCCGTGCGCGTGGGCGATACCGGCATCGGCATCCGGCCCGAGGATCTAGGGCGGCTCTTCCGACCCTTCCAGCAGCTGGATACCGGTCTGGCCCGCCATCACGAGGGCACCGGGCTCGGCCTTGCTATCTGCAGTCGGCTGGTAAAAATACTCGGTGGCGAAATCACCGTGGAAAGTGTCTGGCAGAAGGGCAGCACATTCACCCTGACCCTGCCAACCGAAGACCCCGCCCGGAGATGAAAACGGTCCTGATCATCGAAGACAACGAGCAGAATCTCTACCTTGCCCGCTTCATGCTGGAGCAGCGCGGCTTCCGGGTGGAGGCCGCCCCGGACGGACCGTCCGGCATTGTGGCCGCCCTGCGCCACCGGCCCGCGCTCATCCTGCTCGACATCCAGCTGCCCGGCATGGATGGCCACGAGGTCGCCCGGCGCCTCCGGTCGCATGTGGCGCTCATGGGCGTTCCCATTGTCGCCGTGACCTCCTACGCCATGCCCGGCGACCGCGAGCGCATCCTGTCCGCCGGCTGCACCGGCTATGTGGAGAAGCCGATCAACCCCGAAACCTTCCTCCAGGAAATCGAGGCCTTCATGGCCGCCCAGGGTGAAAGCAACCAGGCCCTGCGCGTGCTGGTCGTGGATGATATCGAGGCCAACCGCTACCTGCTCGAGGCGCTGCTGCGTTCCCACGGTTACAAGGTGGCCCGGGCCACGCAGGGGGCCGAAGCGCTCGGCCTGGCCCGGCTGGAGCCGCCCGACCTGATCGTCAGTGACATACTCATGCCGGTCATGGACGGCTTTTCCCTCTGCCGCGAATGGCGCAACGACCCCGCGCTCGCCGAGATTCCCTTCGTCTTTTACACGGCCACCTACACCAGTCCGGAGGACGAGGAGCTGGCCATGGGCCTGGGTGCCGACCTCTTCCTCATCAAACCGCTGGAGCCGGATTTGCTCATGCCTAAGCTGCAGGACCTGATCGCCGCGCAGCGCGAGGGCCGTCTGGTCCGTCCGCCCCGGACCCAGACCGACGAGCAGGCCAGCTTGCGCGAATATAATGCCGCCCTCGTCCGGAAGCTGGAGGACAAGATGCGCCAGCTGGAATCGCTCAACCGGCAGCTCGAGCAGCGCGTCCGGGAGCGGACGAACGAGCTGGAGGCCGCCAACCGTGAACTGCAGGCCCTGAGCCATGTCGGTACCTGGACCTCGGATCTGAGCCCGACCGGCCGGCTGAGCTGGTCCCCCGAAACCCATCGCATCTTCGGCCTGCCTCCCGAAGCGTTCGATGGACGCGCGGAAACCTTCTTCTCGCTCATCCATCCGGACGATCTGGAATCCGTCCGGGCCGCCAGCCGCGACGCCTGGGCCGGGCTGCGCCCCCTGAACGTGGAACATCGCATCCTCCGTGCCGAAGGCCGCGTGCGTTGGGTGCACGAGCAGGCCGAACTCGAGCGCGATGCGCAGGGGCTGCCGGTGCGGCTCGTCGGCATCGTCCGTGACATCACCGATCAGCGCGTGCTGGCGGAGCAGCTCCGGCAGGCGCAGAAGATGGAGGCGGTGGGCCAGCTGGCCGGCGGCGTCGCCCACGATTTCAACAACCTGCTCACCGTGGTGCAGGGCCACGCCTCCCTGCTGATGGCCATGCAGGGCCTGCCCCCCAGTGCCGCCGAATCGGCCCAGCAGATCGCCGAGGCCGCCGACCGGGCCTCGAGCCTGACCCGGCAGCTGCTCACTTTCAGCCGGCGCCAGCTGCTCCGCCTACGGCCGCTCGACCTCAACAACATCGTGGCGGGCATGACGCGGATGCTGCGGCGCATCGTGGGCGAGCATATCGCCCTGCACGAGGCCCTGGCTTCCACCCTGCCCCGCGTGCTCGCCGACACGGGCATGATGGAGCAGGTGATCATGAACCTGGTCGTGAACGCCCGCGATGCGATGCCCAAGGGTGGCGAACTTTCCCTGCAAACCTCGGTGGCGGAACTCGATGCCGCCGCCGCCGCCCAAACCCCCTCGGCCCGTGCCGGCCGCTATGTCGTGCTGGCCATCAGCGATACCGGCACCGGCATCGGCCCTGACCATCTGCCCCACATTTTTGAGCCATTTTTCACCACCAAGGGTGTCGGCCACGGCACCGGCCTGGGATTGGCCACGGTCTATGGCATCGTCCAGCAGCACCAGGGCTGGATCACTGTGGAATCGGAACCCGGCCGGGGCACCACTTTCGCCATCTTCCTCCCGATCACGGAGGAGCTGGCCGAAAGCGCCCCCGATCCCACGGGCAGCCTGGTCGCAGGGGGCGGCGAAACGATCCTGGTCGCCGAGGACGAGGCGGCCCTGCGCCTGCTCGTGCAAAACATCCTGAGCCGGCACGGCTACCGTGTGCTCGTTGCGGAGAATGCCGTCGAAGCGCTGCGGGTCTGGCGCAGCGTGGCGGGACGGGTGGACCTGCTTCTGACCGATTTGGTGATGCCCGGTGAGCTCTCCGGCCGGGAACTCGCCGAGTGCCTGTTGCAGGAGAAGCCGGGGTTGAAGGTCATCTTCACGAGCGGATACAGCGCCGAATCGCTCACGGCCAATGCCCTGTCCGACACGGAAACGGCCTTTTTGCAGAAGCCTTATCGGCCTGAGAAACTTGTGCTCGCCGTGCGCGAATGCCTCGACGCGCCGGCCAGGCGCGGCTGAGCGGCCAGTTCCAGATCGGCCGGAAATTCCGGTTCTGCCTCCGGCAGCCTCGTTCCTCCATTTGAGAACGCCACGGTCAAAACCGTGACGCACTGGCCACCCTGGCATATTCTCCGGCCATGTCTCCCTTCCCAGGTATCCGGCTCTTCGATCTCACCGGTCGCACGGCGCTCATCACCGGCGGTTCCAAAGGGCTCGGCCAGGCCATGGCCGCCGGCCTCGCCTCCGCGGGCGCCGATGTGATGCTCGTCAGCCGTCACGGTGCCCAGGCCGGCCTGGCCGCCGCTGAAATCGCCCGTGACTTCGGCCACCGCGCGATTGGCTTTGAAGCCGATGTCACCGTACCGGCGCAGGTGGAGGCGATGGTGACCGCGGCGCAGCGTGAATTGGGCCGTGTGGACATCTTGATCAACAGTGCCGGCATCAACATCCGCGGACCGATCGAAACCCTTTCGCCCGAGCAGTTCCAACAGGTCATCAGCGTGAACCTCACCGGGACGTGGCTTAGCGCCCGTGCCGTCGTGCCCCTGATGCGGGCGGCCAAAGGAGGCCGCATCATCAACCTCGCCAGCGCCCTGGCGCTGGTCGGGCTGGCGGGCCGTACACCGTATTGCGCCAGCAAGGGCGCGGTCGCCCAGATGACCCGCGCGCTCGCGCTCGAAGTCGCCGCCGACCACATCACGGTGAACGCCATCTGCCCCGGACCATTCCTCACCGAGATGAACCTGCCCATCGCCGACACCGAGGACGGCCGGAAGTTCGTGGTGGGTGCCACCGCGCTCAAACGCTGGGGCCGGCTCGAGGAAATCCAGGGCGCGGCCATCTTCCTCGCCAGCGACGCGGCGAGCTACGTCACGGGTTCCATGCTCACCGTCGATGGCGGCTGGACGGCACAGTGACAAAACGCATGATTACCGGCGTCCCCGGTATCGTCCGGTTTCATCGCTGAACATGACACCCCTCCAATTGCTCGATCGTCGCCGTTTCCTCCGGACTTCCGTCGCTGCGGGCGCGGCCCTGACGGCCGCCCCGTTCATCCTCGCGGCCGATCCCGGAAGGAAGTTTCGCACGGCCCTCATCGGCTCCGGATGGTGGGGCAAAAACATCCTGCGCGAGGCCATTGCGAGCGGCCGGATACAGGTCGTCGCGCTCTGTGATGCCGACACCACGATCTGCCGGCTGGCCGGTGAACTGGTCAAGGGCCTGAACGGCGACGAACCAAAGCTCTACGGTGATTTCCGCGAACTGCTGGCGAAGGAAAAGCCTGAGCTTGTCATCATCGCCACGCCCGATCACTGGCACGCGCTCCAGACCATCGCGGCGGTGAAATCGGGCGCGCACGTCTTCGTGGAAAAGCCGACCGGCCACACCGTGAACGAGAGCCGCGCCATGTTGCACGCCGCCCGGGACAGTGGGCGGGTCGTGCAGGTCGGCCTCCACCGGCGCATCGGGCCGCACCACGTCAGCGCGATGAAGTTCCTGAAGTCCGGCGCGGTCGGCGAAGTCGGCATGGTGCGGCTCTTCGCGGATGGCGGTGGCGACCACGAGAAGCCTTCGCCGAACACCGAACCGCCGGCCACGCTCGACTGGGACATGTGGTGCGGCCCCGCGCCGAAGCGCCCGTTCAACAAGCGCATCCATCCCGGCGGCTGGCGCAACTTCCTCGACTACGGCAATGGCCAGCTTGGCGATTGGGGCGTGCACTGGCTCGACCAGGTGCTCTGGTGGAGCGGCGAGAATTACCCGAAGCGTGTCTTTTCAACGATGGGCCGTCCGATCAGCGGACCGCCGATCCTCAACGACCAGGAACAGACGACCGATGCACCCGACCATCAGGTGGCGGTGTACGAGTTCGAGCAGTTCACCTGCACCTGGGAGCATCGGCGCTTTGCGGAGAACCACGCGGAAAAGCACTCCATCGGCGCGTACTTCTACGGCACCAACGGCACGCTGCACATCGGCTGGCAGGATGGCTGGACGTTTTATCCGGCCGACGACAACGCGCAGATTGTCCATGAGGATTCCCAGCTTCAGCAGCCCGACGGCCACAACCTCAAGCTGCTCTGGGCGGACTTCATGGCGGCCATCGACGAAGGCCGGAAGGGTGTGGCCAGCATCGAGATCGCCCACCGCTCCTCGGTGTTGCCGCTGCTCGGCATGATCTCGGCACGGACCGGCCGCAGTCTCAACTGGGATGGCGACAAAGAGCAGATCATTGGTGACCCCGAGGCGAACAAGCTGCTCAGCCGGCCCTATCGTGCGCCGTGGGTGTATCCCACGGTGTAGTCTGGGTCGGGCGCCGGTCCACGCCCCGGCGCGACGATTGCCGTTCGACCGCATCCGCACCGGATCGGAGGTCGGCGCTCCATCGTCGCAGTTGGACTTTTACGCCGGCCTCGGGTCAAAGTCGGGGAAATGCAACTCGGCTTCGTTTCCGCCATCCTGCCCGAATTGTCGCTGGATCAGGTGCTGGCCTTTGCGGCGGCGGAACGTTTTGCCTGCGTCGAGGCCATGTGCTGGCCCGTCGGCAAGGCCGAGCGGAAATTCGCCGGCGTCACCCACGTCGATGTGGATGGCTTCAACGCCTCGCGCGCTGAAGCGGTTCACGCACTCTGCGCGAAGCACGGTGTCTCGCTCACCGTACTGGGTTATTACCCGAACCCGCTCGACCCCGACCCGGCGGTCGCCAAGGTCGCGGTGGCGCACCTGAAAAAGGTCATCAAAGCTGCCTCGGTGCTCGGTCTGAAAACCGTGAACACCTTTGTCGGCCGCGACTGGACGAGAAGTGTGGACGACAACTGGCCGCGCTTCCTCAAGACTTGGCGCCCGCTCATCGCCTTCGCGGAAGACCACGGCATCCGCATCGGCATCGAGAACTGCCCGATGCGCTTCACGCAGGACGAATGGCCCGGTGGCAAGAACCTCATGACCACGCCCGTCATCTGGCGGCGCGCGTTCAATGACATGCCCTCGGCGAATTTCGGACTGAATTACGACCCGTCGCATTTCGTGCTGCAGCACATGGACCCGGCCAGCCCGTTACGGGAGTTCCAAGACAGGCTGTTCCACGTGCATGCCAAGGATGTGAAGTTCCGCCGCGACCGCATGAACGAGGTCGGCATCTTCGCTCACCCGCTGGAATGGCATCAGCCCCGCATCCCTGGCTACGGCGAGATGGACTGGGGCAAATTCCTCAGCGCCCTGATGGAAACAACCTACCGCGGCCCCGTGTGCATCGAGGTCGAGGACGACACCTTTGGCAAGACGCTCGAAGGCCGACAACAGGCGCTCACAATCGCAGGAAATATGCTGCGACCGTTCTTCGGCTGATCACTCTCCACACCATATTTTTTCCAATGAAATACACCTACGAACAGCTCGCGAAGATGATCGATCACTCCCTCCTGCATCCGACAATGACGGATCAGGAGCTGGAGGACGGTTGCCGGCTCGCCGCGAAATACGGCGTGGCTTCCGTGTGCATCAAACCCTACGCCGTGAAGCCCGCAGCGGAACTGCTGCACGGCACCGGTGTGCTGGTTGGAGCGGTCATCGGCTTTCCGCATGGCAACAGCGCCACGGAGTCGAAGCGTTACGAGACCGAGCTGGCCTGCCGCGACGGCGCGGCCGAGATCGACATGGTCATCAACCTTGGCAAGGCACTGGGCGGTGACTGGGACTACGTCGAGCGCGACGTGAAGGCCGTGTGCGACGAGGCGGCCAAGCATGGGGCCCAGGTGAAGGTCATCTTCGAGAACGACTACCTGACCAAGGGCGGGGCCGGGCTCGGCAGCGACGACTTCAAGATCCGCCTCTGCCAGCTTTGCGAACGCGCCGGCGCGGCGTGGGTAAAGACCAGCAGCGGCTACGGCTTCGTGAAGCAGCCGGATGGCAGCTACAACTACAAGGGCGCCACGGAGCACGATCTGGCGCTGATGCGGGCAAATGTGTCGGCGAAGGTGCAGGTGAAGGCTGCCGGCGGCGTGCGCGATCTCGATGGGCTCATCAAGGTCCGCGACCTCGGCGGTTCCCGCTGCGGCGCGACCGCGACGGCGGCGATGATGGACGAGTATCGCCGCCGCGAGGCCGCCGAACGCGCCGGCGCCGCCGTGGAGACCAAGGCGGCCGCCATCGGCGCCGGCGGTTACTGATTGCCCCCATGAAGTTGCCCATCCTGCCTGCGCTGCTGCTGACCGCGCTGACCGCGTTCGCCGCAGATTCCAACTGGAATACGTACCTGGGCGACAAGGCCAGCAGCCACTATTCGACGCTCCGGCAGATCACCGCGAAAAACGTCGCGACGCTGGAAGTTGCGTGGACCTACCGGGCCGGCGGCACGGATGCCAACAACCGTTCCCAGATCCAGTGCAACCCGCTGATCATCGACGGCGTGCTCTTCGGCACCACGCCCGATCTCCAGGCGTTTGCACTGGATGCCGTCTCCGGCCGGGAGCTTTGGCGGTTCGATCCGGCGTCGGTGAAAGGTTTCACCAAGTCCGGCGTGAACCGTGGGCTGGTCTATTGGACCGACGGCACGGAGCGCCGGATTTTTTTCGGCAATGACCATTACCTGCACTGCCTGGATGCGCGGACGGGCCTGCGGGTCGCGTCGTTCGGCAACGGTGGCTCCATCGACCTCAAAGCCGGCCTGGGCCGCGACGTCAGCGGCCTGGCACTGCAGTCCACCACGCCCGGGGTAATCTTCGGCGACCTCCTGATCATGGGCATGCGCCTCGGCGAGGGACCCGCCCCGGCCGCGCCCGGCCACATCCGCGCCTACGATGTGCGGACCGGCAAGATGGTCTGGCGTTTCAACACGATCCCGCAGCCCGGTGAGCCGGGCTATGAAACCTGGCCGCCGAATGCCTACACCTACATCGGCGGCGTAAATGTCTGGACCGGCTTCGCGTTGGACGAGCAGCGCGGACTGGTCTTCTGCCCGACCGGCTCGGCAGCCTTCGACTTCTGGGGCGGCAACCGGCTCGGCCAGGGCCTTTATGCCAACTGCCTGATCGCGCTGGACGCCAAAACCGGCCGCCGCGTGTGGCATCAGCAGTTGGTGCGGCACGATCTCTGGGATCGCGACCTGCCGGCCCCGCCCAATCTCCTGACGATCACCCGCGACGGCAAAAAGGTGGACGCGGTCGCCCAGGTGACCAAGTCGGGCCACGTCTTTGTGTTCAACCGCGAGACCGGCGAACCTCTCTTCCCGCTGCGCGAGGTGGCCGTGCCGCCTTCGGATCTGCAGGGCGAATCCGCCTGGCCGACCCAGCCGCTGCCCATGAAGCCCGCGCCGTTCACGCGGCAGCTCTTCACCGCCGACGAGATCACCGACATTTCCCCCGAGGCGCACCGGCAGGTCCTCGACCGCTTCGTAAAACTGCGGCCGCACACGCAATTTCTTCCACCGAGCCGGGAGGGCACGATCATCTTCCCCGGCTTCGACGGAGGCGCGGAATGGGGCGGTGCCGCAGCGGATCCCGAGGGCATTCTCTATATCAACGCGAACGAGATGCCGTGGGTGCTGAACATGGTCGAGACCAAGCAGACCGGCGGCGAACCGCTGTCGAGCGGTGAGGCCATCTTCAACCAGATTTGCGCGGCCTGCCACGGCTTGGACCGCAATGGCAACAAGGCACAGAATGTCCCCTCGCTGGTGGGCATCGGGCAACGCCTTAAGCCGGCCGACGTGCTGGCACTCCTGAAGACGGGCAAGGGCGTGATGCCGTCGTTCGCCTTCCTGAGCGACACGCAGCGGCAGGCGGTGGTGGATCATCTCTTCGGCACCAAGCCCGCCGCCGCTCCGGCGAACGATGCGGCGCACAAGGAAGAACTCGGCGGCACGGACGCCTTGGGGAATATCCCGTACACCATGACGGGCTATAACCGCTGGCTCGACACCAACGGCTATCCGGCCATCAAGCCGCCCTGGGGCACGCTCAATGCGATCGACCTGAACACAGGCGAATACCGCTGGCGCGTCACGCTCGGCGAATGGCCGGAACTGACGGCTAGGGGAGTTCCCCCGACCGGCACCGAGAACTACGGCGGCCCGGTCGTGACCGCCGGCGGCGTGATCTTTATCGCCGCGAGCCGCGATGAGCACATTCGCGCATTTGACCGCCGGACGGGAAAGGAGCTATGGAAGGCCATACTTCCGGCAGCCGGGTATGCCACGCCAGCAACCTACGCGGTCGGGGGCCGGCAATATGTTGTGATTGCCTGCGGAGGCGGCAAGATCGGCACCCGAAGCGGTGACGCCTATGTGGCGTTCCGGCTGCCCAAATAAAAACCCACGCCATGCAACGCGACGCCAACCCCAACCGGTCCGGTTTCACCCTGATCGAGCTGCTGGTGGTGATCGCGATCATCGCCATCCTGGCCTCGCTGCTGTTGCCCACCCTGGCCCGGGCGAAGGGCTCCGCCCAAAAAGCCGCCTGCTCCTCCAATCTGCACCAGATCGGCGTCGCTTGGCTGATGTACCTCGGTGACAACGGCGACCGCTTTCCCGACCGGCGCGACCTGAAAACGTCACTGCCTGGCGGTTATATGCCCTGGACCACCTGGCCGACCAGTGACCCCCGCGCCGGCTGGGCGCCAATCGTGCTCAGCAATGTCATGAGCGCCCCGAAGATCTGGCTCTGCCCGGCGATCCAGTCGGGCCCGCTCGTCCGCGCCCAGCAGGCCCACCAGTTCGGCGACACCAACACCAACACCGCCCCGGTGGTGAACTATTGGATGTGGCGTTTCGACCGGATCGACGATCCCGTGCCCCTCGACGACTTCTGGGGCAAGACGGTCGCCCAGGCCATCCTCCAGTTGCGGGTGGCGGCCAATCCTACCGTTGGATTGCCGGCCGGCCCAACGGATGTCGAGCTGGTGGTGGACCCGTATTTTCCGACCACCATCCCGGCGGTGCCCGACGACATCAAAGGCTGGTCGGCGCACCTTAAGGGGCGCAATCGCCTGATGCTCGACAGTCACGTCGAGTACTTCAAAGACCTGCGGACGCGGTAGCGGCCGGCCGTCACCTTTGCGGCCGCCTGCGGCATTGCGGACGGGCCGGTTACAGATAAACCCTCACCCACGTGCTGCCCATCGAACACTTCCATTTCTGCCCCCGCTGCGGGCAGCCGCTGTCCTCCGGAGCCAAACAGGCCGCGTCGCTGGAATGCGGGACGTGCGGCTTCCGTTACTTCTTCAATGCCGCGGCGGCGGTCGCAGCCTTCGTACGCCGGGAGGATGGCCGTTGGTTGTTCATCCGCCGGGCGAAGGAGCCCGGCCAGGGCAAGCTCGCACCGGCCGGTGGTTTCGTGGACATCGGCGAGACGGCGGAAGCCGCAGTGCGCAGAGAACTCCGCGAGGAAATCGGCGTCACGCTGGCCTCCGTCACGTTCCTGTGCTCGCAGCCCAACGCCTACCTCTACCGCGACGTGACCTACCCGACGCTCGACCTGTTCTTCCTCGCCACGCTCGCCCCCGGCTCGGAACCAACGGTGCTCGAAGAAGTTACGAGTGTCGGCTGGTTCACCGCTGGGGAAGTTGCGCCGGAGGACCTCGCCTTTCCCTCCATGCAGGCGGCGTGGCGGCAGGTGTTGGCGGTCTAAGAGACGTCTCAACCAGCCCCGGGTCTCTGCCACAGTTACAATCTCTACCCGGCCGCTCATACCAAGGTAAGTCTGCCCTGAAACCGGCGAGCCACCGCCCGTGAAATAATCCATTATTCACTGTAATCGGTCCGGCTGATTCCAGTAATCATCGGTGACAGCCCATTATTGGATCGGGTCGAAGGAGGTTCGCCCAATCCGTGCAACCATGCCCGCAATGCCTCCAAGGATACCAATATGAAGCTAATTTCAAAAACAAGCCTCCGGGTCGTCACCCTCGCGCTTCTGGGAAAGGGCGTCTGCCTTCTGGGCGGTCCCATCACGCCTGATCCGGCCGACTGCTATTTCACGCCGGTTCCAAGCACGATCTCGCTCGGGTTTCCCTCCACCACGGCCAGTCTGGTGGCTCTTTCCGGGGACGGGAAGACCGCCCTTTTGAGCACGCGCTACCAGTCTGATTTCATGGCGACAGTTATAATCATCCAGAACGAGTTTTTCGTCCGCGATGGGCTGCGGACGCTGCTGACCCACTTCGAGACTTCCTACTATGCCGGCGGAGGGCCGGCTACTTCCAACGGCCCCCGCTGGGACTCGGTGGATCTCCCGTTTGACGGTTCCTTCGTGGCGACGACCTCACTGAGCAACGGTGTCTCCCAAGCCCGGCTGCTCGTCCTTCCCGGTGCCACCGGTCCAGGCCTGGCACTGCCGCAAGCACTCAAAGTGAGCGGCGATGGCGCCTGGGTCATCGGCGTTGATGACAGTGGTCAACTGGTGCGCTTGCGGCGGCAGGACGGCCATACTGAGGTGCTGGTCAAGAAGGGTGACGGTTTCGCCAGTTCGGTCATGGGCGTGTCTTA
>CAIVQH010000048.1 GCA_903907995.1 uncultured Verrucomicrobiota bacterium
GCAGAACCGCAGGCTGGCCCGGGATTACGAGCAGACCGAGACCAGCGCCACTGGGCTCATCTACGTCGCCATGATACGCCTCATGCTCCGCCGGCTGGCCTAATCGCTCAGCATTCATGAGTTCTCAGACAGGCTCTTAAAGGAGTGCATCACGTTAGCGGCAGAGTTCAAAAACCTTCAAGACCGCTTCCGGCAAGCGGCTCTAGTCGGCGCATCGAAATCCTTCCACGACTTCGAGGCGCAGTTTAACGGACTCATGACTAGGCTTGAGGCGGCAAGAAAATCAAGTTTCACCGCTCCCGAATGGTGCTTCAAACGCGCGCAATTGAAAATCAAGGGAGGTGACTATCATTTTGATTCTGACATTACCAAAGGACTTCCACAACAGTAGCCATGATCTGCGTAACAGGAACTTATAAACAACCTTTCTCTAGGGCTATAACGAGTTGACACACACGCTTTACAGTTACCGGCTGCGAACACTAGGATGACAGAGCAATATGCGTTTTTCACCCGGCAACGACTTGAATCTCGGCCATCTCGCCGGACGAAACGCGACGCTCACCCTTTCTCGTACCGAGCGCGATAAGCATCTCTACGTCTGCGGGGGTACAGGTACCGGCAAGTCCAAATTTCTGGAGAACTTGATCCGCCAGGACATTCTGTCTTGGCGGAAGAGCAAATGCGGGGTTCTCCTCCTCGATCCGCATGGTTCCCTCTACGACAGCATCGTCAATTGGTTGGCGTGGAAAGGCATAGATCGTCCTGTCATCCCCATTGACCTCCGGCAGGACGATTGGATCGTCTCGTACAACCTTCTTCGGCAGCGCACATTGGCTGATCCGGCCGTTCTCGTGGACAACATCACCGACGCAATGGCGTACGTCTGGGGGCAGGGCGGTACCAATCAGACTCCCCTCTTTGCCCGCTGGGCTGGGAACGTCCTTCGCGCTCTTTACGAGAAGAAGCTCACCTTGGTTGAGGCTGAGCATCTCGTTGACCGTGTCGCCAAGCAGGTGCGGTTTGCCCTCACGTCCGATTTGAAGGACAAGCCGTCACGTCAAGACTGGGCATTTGCCGACACGCTGAACGCTCGGGATTTCGAGTCGCAGATCGGAAGCACGGTGAATCGGCTTCAGCGATTCATCCGAAACCAGACGATGCGGAGCATGTTCGGTCAGCCGACCGTCTCCTTGGACTTGGGCAAGGCCTTGGAGGAAGGCTCCATTATCCTCGTTTCCCTCGCTACCGAGCGCGCTAAGGTGTCCAAGGAGAATGCCGAACTCTTTGCCACGCTCCTTCTGTCCGACCTCTGGACGGCGGCGCAGGAGCGCGGCAAGCGCGACGGCGTCAAGCCCTTCTACGTCTACCTCGACGAGTTCCAACGATTCGTGACACCAACGATCTCCGACAACCTTGATGAAGCACGGGGCTTTGGGCTTCACCTAACGATGGCTCACCAGTTCCCCAACCAGCTCCTTGACCGCGGCGAGAACGGCAGACGGGTATACAACTCGATTATGGAAAACGCGTCCTCCAAAGTGGTGTTCCGTCTCTCGCATGAGGACAACCTCAAGGCGATGGCGCAATGGCTCTTCATGGGGGTTATGGATCCTGATCGGGTAAAGCACGAACTCTACTCCACCAAAGTCATGAGCTATCGGGAGGAGTTTAAGGAAGTGATCGGTGAAAGCGTTTCCTCTGGTCGAGGTTTTGGCCGGCAGACCGGCAGCGCATCGGGGATGGGCTCGGGTGGCACTGAAGCCTTCTTTGGTGACGACACCAATGAGGATCCTAATTCAACGAGCATTTCGACCAGCCAGTTTGCCTCCAATTCAGAAAGTGAAAACGAATCGTGGTCGGAAAGCACCACCCGATCCCGCAGCCTCGTACCCACACTGGTTCCTGTTTTCGGCAAAGAGCTTTCCCACGTGCAGTTCCAGTCGCTTGAAGAGCAGCTATTCCGCGCGATGGCGGTATTGTTCGACCAGAAGCAGCGCCAAGGGGTGGCGCGGATGGTCGGAATGAGTGCGCCGGTATCCCTTGTCACGCCCGAGGTAAGCAAAATGCCTTCTTCCAAGGAACGAATTCAAACGTACCTCGATGCCTGCTATGCCAAACTTCCCTTTGCCCTCACCAACCAAGTTGCGAGACAGCAATTGGCCAAGCGCGAAAAAGAATTCGAGCGGTCGATTTTCGAAGAACTGAATCCCGAGCCCAAACTGTCTTCGCTACTGCTTCCCTTTGCGATTGAGCCCGAATGGGCGTCGACGATGCGCAAAATGTCTGACGACGAGCGCCGTCAACGGATTGCTTTGTCGCAGATCGCAACCGCTAAGCTTGAGGTGGAAGTTGCGGCACTCACCGCAAAGTATCAGCGGCTTTTCGACGCGTACCTCGACAAGGAAATTGAACGGGAGCAGTTCCTTCTGACGAAGGCCACAATCCTGGCACAAAAGAAGACCCTTACGGAGCAAATTGGGCTCCATGAGCACAACCAATTTGTTTGGCTCGAACCTTTCCAAAATTGGATCAAAACCGCAGGAAATATGGCGGAAATCGTTGAAAATGGTTCGCTCGACGACAAAAAGTCGCTCGCGGCAAAAGTGTTCGGCTCGAACCTGTTCCTCGACAGCAAAAAAGCCCGTGGAATGGCCCTTAAACCGTGGTCTCTCATCCTCGAAACACGTCTTTCTGGTGGAATGGTGGGCGGTGAGGGATTCGAACCCCCGACCAACTGCGTGTAAAGCAGCTGCGCTAACCACTGCGCCAACCGCCCACTCCAAAATCGCGCGGCGTGCTACCATCGGCCCGCGCCCTTGGCGACTGCATTTTGCAGCCGGGCCGCTCCCGCCGGCCCCAAACGTCGCCGCTCGTCGGGGTTGTCAGCGCGCACGCCATCGCTAGCATCCGCCCATGACTCACCATGCGCGCCGGCTGGTTCTTGCTCTCGCTCTCGCCCTTGCTCCCGCTCCCGGTGCCGCCCTTTGGGCCGCCGGCCCGCGGGTGCTGCCCGCCGGCCAGCTGCCCGACGACCACCGGCTGGAGCCGCTAAAGGATCTCGACGGCTATTTTCCTTTCACCCCGCCCACCTCCAAGGTGGCCTGGGCCAAGCGCACCGAGCGCGTGCGCCGGCAGATCCTCGTCTCGCAGGGCCTGTGGCCGATGCCCACCAAGACGCCGCTCAACGCCGTCATCCATGGGCGCATCGAGGGCGACACCTACACGGTGGAGAAGGTCTATTTCGAGAGCGCCCCGGGCTTCTTTGTGACGGGCAATCTCTACCGGCCCAAGAACATCACCGGGAAGGTGCCCGCCGTGATGTTCGCCCACGGTCATTGGACCGATGCGCGGCTCTCCGAGACGGGTGACGACGAGCTGCGCCAGGAGATCGCCACCGGGCAGGAGCGCTTCGAGGTGGGCGGCAAGAGCCGGTTCCAATCTCTCTGCGTGCAGGCCGCGCGCATGGGCTGCGTCGTGTGGCAATGGGACATGCTGAGCGACTCGGATTCGGTGCAGTTCTCCCGCGCACTCGTCCATGGCTTTGCCAAGCAGCGCCCGGAGATGAACACGACCGAGAACTGGGGCCTGTACAGCCCGCAGGCGGAGACCCACCTGCAAAGCATCATGGGCCTGCAGACGTGGAACGCCATCCGTTCGCTGGACTTCGTGCTCAGCCTGCCCGAAGTGGACCCCGAACGCATCGCCGTGACCGGTGCCAGCGGCGGCGGCACGCAGACGATGATTCTCTCGGCCATCGACCCGCGCGTGGCGCTCTCGTTCCCCGCCGTGATGGTGAGCACCGCGATGCAGGGCGGCTGCACCTGCGAAAATGCCAGCCTGCTCCGCGTCGGCACCGGCAACGTCGAGTTCGCCGCGCTCTTCGCCCCGAAGCCGCTCGGCATGACCTGCGCGAACGACTGGACGCGGGAATTTTCGGTGAAGGGATATCCCGAACTGCAGCAGCTCTACGCGTTCCTCGGCGCGCCCGACAACGTGATGCTCAGCCGGGGCGAACAGTTTCCGCACAACTACAACGCCGTCTCGCGCTCGGCCTTTTTCACCTGGCTGAACCATCACTTCAAACTCGGCCAGACGGAGCCGGTCATCGAGCGCGACTACCAGCGGCTCTCCCGCGAGCAGCTCACCGTTTGGGATGCGCAGCACCCGGCGCCCAAGGCGGCCGATCCCGATTTCGAACGCGGCCTGCTGCAGGCGTGGCACAAGGACTCTGAGAAACAGCTCGCCGCCCTGGCGGACAAGTCGCCGGACAAATACCACGAAATCCTGCGCGGCGGCTGGGACATCGTCCTCGACGGCGGGCTGTCCGAAGGCGGCGAGGCTTCGTGGAAAGTGACGGACAAGCAGGACAAGGGCGGCTGGATCCTGATGGCCGGCCTGCTGCGGAACACGAGTTACCACGAGGAGCAGCCGGCGGTGTTCTGCTACCCGAAGAACTGGAACGGTCACACCGTCATCTGGCTGAGCGCCGAGGGCAAAGCGGGCCTCTTCGCCAACGATGGTTTCCTCAAGCCGGAGGTGCAGAAGCTGGTGGATTCCGGCGCGACCGTGCTCGGGCTGGACCTGCTCTATCAGGGCGAATTCCTGGCCGAAGGCAAAGCCTTCACCCAGACGCCCAAGGTGCGGAACCCGCGCGAGGCGGCCGCCTACACCTACGGCTACAACTCGGCGGTCTTCGTCCACCGCGTGCAGGATGTGCTCACGGCGGTGAAATACATCCACGGCCACGAGCGCCCCTCCAAGCGCCTGAGCCTCGTGGCGCTCGACAGCACCGGTCCCATCGCTGCCGCCGCCCGGGCCCAGGCCGAGGGCACAATCGATCAGGCGGCCATCCACATCGGTGATTTCCGGTTCGGCAAGGTGCTCGACCTGCGCTCGCCGGATTTTCTGCCGGGTGGTGCCAAGTACGGGGACGTGCCCGCCTTGCTCACGCTGGGAACGGGCAAACTGAAGGAGATCGCCAAAGCGGACGATGGCTCGGCGGCGGTGGAGTGGCTGACGCAGTGAACCGAGGAAAAGCGCCTCGCAAACTTCGGCAGAACCGTTAGTGTTGATCAGCGCAGATCAGCGGTTGCCCCTCTCCCACCCACGTTTCGGAGCACATGAAACTTTATCTGCCGGTCGCGCTTACCGGCTTGCTGTCGATCGCCTCGGCCCAAGTGTACGAGACGCGTGTCACCAAGACGCAGTTCCTGGTCCAGACCTCGGCGGCGGCGCCCACGGCCGTCGCCACGAATGGATTCGGCTTGGGATCCCTCATCGCGTTGTTCGGCCCAAGATTTGAGACGATCAACGACCCGCGATTGGTGCTGCCCTCCGGCGGTTCCAAACCGCTCTACTTCGACCCGGACGGCTTTTGGTTCAGCTATGGGGCGACTTACAACAGCCAGGCCGAGCTGGAGGCTGCCTTCCCGGCGGGAAATTACGCCTTCACCGGGACCGATTCCATTGCGGGTGCCTTCAACGACAGCATTGCGCTGCCGGCCACCGCGTTCCCCCCGACGCCGCAAATTACCAACTTCGCCGACGCCCAGGCCGTGGATGTGACCCGGGATTTTGAACTGAAATGGGGCGCCTTTGCCGGAGCCGTCAAGAATCAGGATGAGGTCGGTCTCGTCATGGGGGATGATGGGAACCCTCTCCTGTTCAGCCAGACCGGCTTCGGGACCATGGATGTCACGAAAAACTCGGTCACGATCCCCGCCAACTCCCTGGTCCCAGGCCAGACCTACCTTTACACCCTGATCTTCGTCAAAGTCGCGGGGGCAAACCCCACCGGCTACCCCTTCAACCCAAAGGCCGCCTTTGCGAGCGAGACGCGCTTCACGCTGGTGACCCGCCCCGACATCACCCCGCCCACGCTCACGGCGAGCCTGCCGCCTCCGGGTTCGGGCCTGGGCCCAAATCAGGACGTCGATTTCTATTTCAGCAAGCCGATGGACAAGACCAGGACCGGGATTGTCTGGTCGGCAACGCTGAACGGCCAGCCTTACCCGCTGGACCCGGCGAAATTTTTCTACCTCTGGGATGGCGAGGGAAGGTTTCTCGTCGTGAACTATGTCACCGCCTCCGGTGGCTGGCCCCTGGGGGTGACGCTCTCCTGGCACCTGCGTCCCGATCCGAACGCCGCGAACGCCTTTCGCGACCTCGTTGGCAACGTGCTCGATGCGGACTACACCGGGTCGTTCCACACGTCGGTCTGTTCGGGCGAGGACTTCATCGGCGGGGCGGACTTCGGCGTGATCAAGCGCGTTGACCACCTGCAGACCGGTCCCGGAGCCGCGACGGGCACCCCGGCGGCCGGTGGCGCGACCTTCTCCGCCTTTTTCGGCAAAGCGGGCCAGAGCAACACCGCCAATCCGAACGTGACGCTGGAGTTTCCGGCTCCGCCCGCATCGCTCCCCCACGGGTTGGACGTGCTTTCGCAGGCGACCCCCGGCGTTTCCAGCTTCACGCAGACCTTCACGACGACGGCCGAGCTCGACGCCGCTTTCCCGGCCACCACCTACGCGCTGCAGCTTCGCGACCTCCAGAAGCCCGTGGACCAGCAGGTGACGAACAGCGTGGTGTTCAATCTCGGGTCCGGCGGCTATCCCCCGATCCCGCACTTTGCCAATTTCGAGGCCGCCCAGGCAGTCGATCCTGCGGCCGTCTTCACGCTGTCGTGGGACGCCTTCACGGGGACCGATGCCAATTCGGCGATCACGGTGAGCATCGATGATCTGCAAGGCCGACAGCGCCTCGCCACGCGCACCTGCGGCGAGTTGACTTCCCTCACGATTCTCGAACGCGAGCTCGAGCCCGGCAGGACCTATACCGCCACGCTCACGTTCACCCAGGTTGCCGAGCACGACCAGACGATGCCGAACGTCGCCGGCAAGGGGGTGGCGGCGGTGACCAGCACGACCCGGATGACGCTCAAGACCATTGGCGGAGTGACCGCGCCGGTGTTCAGGAGCATCGCCGCCGGCACCACCGGGAACATCAACGTGACGGTCGATTGCACGGTCGGCGCCCCGCTCACCATTCAGGCCGCAACGTCGGCAAACGGGCCGTTTGCGGCAATCCTGCTCTCCACCAACCCGCCGGTGTCGCCCATCAGCCTCACGCTGCCGGTAAATGTGAGGGACGCCGCCCGGGTTTTCCTGCGCGCGGTGGCAAACTGACACTCCACGCCCTCGGACGCGCAGGGACATCCGATAATGGCAGGCACGGCAGAATCATCAGTGCGGATCAGCGCAGACGGCGGTTAAAACTTTTTTGAAAAACCACGCCCCAGGCCAGCGAACCCATGGCGTATGAAGCTCCCTGTACCCGTCATTCTCACCTGCCTCCTGGCGTCCGCCTCGCTGCTGGCGCAGGAGAGCCACTTGGGCAAAGCACAGTTCCTGGTCCAGACGTCCGCGGCGGCTCCGGTCACCGTCGCCGCGAACGGGTTCGGTTTCGAGGCTGTGGTGGTGGTGGCGGCGCCCGGCTTCGAGACGATCACTTCCCCGCAACTGAAGCTGCCGGGCGGCAGCTCCCAGCCGCTCACGCTCAATGCGGCCGGCGACCAGTTCAGCGTGCAGGCGGCCTACGACACTTCGGCCGCGCTGGAGGCCGCCTATCCGGCGGGCAACTACGCCTTCACCGGCACTGATTCCATCTTCAGCAGCTTCAACACCGTGCTCGCGCTGCCGGCCACCGCCTATCCCGTGGTGCCGCAGATTGTGAACTTCACCGAGGCGCAGGCGATCGATTCAACGCTGAACTTTGACCTGAAGTGGAACGCCTTCACCGGGGCCGTTACGGATCAGGATAGCGTCTCCCTTGTCATCGAGGACGATCAGGGGAACGCGGTCGTGACCGAGGACTCACTCTCCGTCACCGACACCCTGTACACCGTCTATTCGGATTCGCTGGCGCCGGGCAAGACCTACCACGGCGCCCTGCGCTTCATCAAAATCGTCGGCCAATCGGTCACCGGTTTCCCCTTTCCCAAGGCCGCCTTTGCGAGCGAGACGCAGTTCACACTGAAGGCCAGGACCAGCGGCGGCACGGTGGACACCACGCCGCCCTCGCTCACCCAGAGCGTTCCGGAGACGGGTGCGACCCTCATCAGCCAGTACCAGGGCGCGGCCTTCCTCTTCAGCGAGCCGATGGACCAGTCGAAGATCGGCATTGCCTGGTCGGCCACCCTGAACGACCAGCCCTACCCGCTCGACCCGGCGAAATTCCAGACCTTTTGGGACAGCGAGGGAAAAACCCTCGCCGTGAACTATGGCATCACCTCCGGCGGCTGGCCCAACGGGCTGACCGTGATGTGGACCCTGCGCCCCGACCCGAACGCGGCGAATGCCTTCCGCGACCTCGCCGGCAATGTGCTCGATGCCTCCTATTCGGGCTCGTTCTATACGGTGGGCGGCACACCGGGCTGCACCGGCGAAGACCCCGTCGAGGCGGCGGCGTTCGGGGTGTTCAAACTGGGCACCCATCTTCAGACCGGTCCCGGCGCGGCCACGGACACCCCGCCCGAGGGGGGCGGCATGTTCCTTTCCTTCTTCGGCAAGGCGGTCGTGGGCAACACCACCTTAAACCCGACCATCACGCTGGAGTTCCCCGCGCCGCCGGCGCCGCTGCCACACCAGTTGAAGGCGTTTTCGCAGCTCGCCGTAGGCTTCTCCGTATTCTCGCAGAACTTCGCGACCCAGGCCGATTTGGATCAGAACTATCCGGCCAGCACCTACGCCTTGGAGATTCGCAACCTGCTGAATCCGGTGAGCCAACAGGTGACGAACAGCGTCGTGTTCGACCTCGGAACCTCCGGTTATCCGGTGATCCCGCATTTCGCCAACTACGCCGCCGCGCAGGCGGTTGATCCCAAGGCGGACTTCACCCTGCAATGGGATGCCTTCACCGGGAACAACGCCGCCTCGGCCATCGGGCTGAAGATCGAGGACGCGGATGGCAAACAGGTCTTTTCCGCGCCGAACACCTGCGGTGGCCTCCCGCTGGCGCCGACGGCGCTTTCGATCAAGATCCCCACGAACACCTTGGCGGCGGGCAAGACCTACAAGGTTACCCTCTCATTTGAGCAGGCCGTTGAGCAGGGCAAGACGATGCCCAACGTGCCCGGCAAGGGCGTGGCCGTGCTCGGCAGCGCGACCGAGATGACGCTCAAGACCATCGGCGGCACGGTGGTGACCGCGCCGGTGTTCAAGAGCATCGCGGCGACAGGTTCGGGAAATCTCACCTTGGTAGTCGATTGCACGGTCGGCGCCACCCTTACCATCAAATCCGCCGCGTCGTTGGATGCCCCCTTCTCGGTAAACCTGCTCTCCACGAATCCGCCGGTGACACCGATTACCCTCACGCTGCCGATCTCAGGCTCGGCCCAGGGCTTTTTGCGCGCGGAGGCGAACTGAACATCAACCGCTGATCTGCACTAATCTGCGCTGATAAATCGGCTGGGTAGTACAATTCTTTATCAGTGCCTATCAGTGTAGATTAGCGGTTCATTTCTTCCTGGCCTGCGCCTTCTTCGGGCCGCGGCCCTTGAAGGTCAGTTCGGCCACGCCGGACTTGTCGAGTTCGCCGAGGCCGAGCTTCACCATCTTCCGGTATTGGCCGAGCGCGGTCTTGGCGAGGGGCAGTTCCAACTTGGCCTGCTGGCCGAGGGCGTAGGCGATGCCGCTGTCCTTTGCGGCGTGGGCGGCACTGAAGAAGCAGGAGTGGTCGCGGTTCACCATGTCCTCGCCGTCGGTGGCGAGCACCCGGCTGTTGGCTCCTGTCTGCGAGAAGACTTCCATCAGCGTCTTGAGATCGAGACCGAGGGCAGCACCCAGGCCCAGCCCTTCGGCCAGGCCGGCGGTGTTGATGTTCATGACCATGTTCACCAGCGCCTTCACCTGTGCGGCCTGCCCCGATTTGCCGATGTAGCGGAGCAGCTTGCCCGCGTCGGATAGCTGAGTGAGGAGCGGCTTCACGCGCTCAAACACGGCCATCTTGCCGCCAATCATGAGATACAGGGTGCCGGCCCGCGCCTGGTTGATGCTGGAAGCCATGCACGCTTCCAGGCTGTCGGCCTTGGCCTTGTTCGCCCGCTTCTCGACCTCGACGTGCGTGGCCGGGGAAACGGTAGCGCAGTTGATGAACACCCGGCCTTTCGCGCCGACCAGCAGGCTATCGCCCTTGGTCGCGAAAACCTTTTCCATCGCCTTGTCGTCGGTCACCACGGTGATGACCACGTCGGCGAGGGCGGTGACATCGGCGAGCTTCAGCGGGTTGGCGCAGCCGAGTTCCTTGGCCAGCGCCTCGGCGACTTCGGCCCGCACGTCGTACACGGCGGTGAGGTTGTGGCCGGAATCCTTGAGGCGGCGGGCCATGTTGGCACCCATGCGGCCCAGACCGACGAAAGCAATGCGTTCATTCATAGTGTGTACCGCAAAGCTTGGCCCACCCGGGACGGGAAATGCACGCAGAGAGTGAGCCGGTCTCGGCAGAGAGCGGATCCGGGGACAGGTTAAGCGATCACCGGAGTCAGGTGCGCCGGTTCCTCCAGAATGTCGAGCAAGGCCCGCGCACAGTATACCCGATCTCGTTTTGCGCTTCCCACCTGCTGGACGATGCCGAGCTGGACGAGCCGTTCGATGGCTCGCTGCGACGTGGTGAAAGCGACCCCGAGTTTTTCGGCCCCCGCCTTGGCGGTGATGAAAGGATTGGCCGCCAGCAGTTCGACCAGGCGCGCAGGAAGCTTCGAAGATTCCCCGGCCACCAACCGCTGCCAGTCCGTGAGCTTGCCGTTGATCTGTCCGGACCGGTTCAGGGCATCTTCCGACATGCGCGCGATGCCCAGCAGAAAGTATTCGATCCACTCCGCCCATTCGCCCCGCTCGCTCACCCCGCGCAGGGATTCGTAATAATCACGCCGTGACGCCTCGAAAAAAGCGGACAGATAGAGCAGCGGCGTGGGCAGGATTTTGCGTTCGACCAGGAACAGGGTGATGAGCAGGCGGCCGACGCGGCCGTTGCCATCCAGAAACGGATGGATGGCTTCAAACTGGTAATGCGCCAGCGCGATGGTGACGAGCGGTGGCAGGTCGGAGGCGTGCAGAAACTTTTCCCACCCGGCCAGGCAGGGTTCCACCTCGTCGGGCGGCGGCGGAACAAACGAGGCCGTGGCCGGGGTGCAGCCCGGCCGGCCAATCCAATTCTGGATCTTGCGGAACTCGCCCCGGGCCGCGTGGTGGCCACGCGCACCGGTCATCAGCTTTTCGTGCAACTCCCGGATGATACGGACGCAGAGCGGAAGCTCCTTGAGCAGTTCGATCCCGTGTTCCAGGGCGATCACGTAGTTGCCCACTTCGCGCAAATCGTCCGGGCTGCGCTCCACAGCGATGCCCGCCTCGGCGGCCAGCAATTCGCCAAGTGTGGCCTGCGTGCCCTCGATCATGCTGGAAAGAACCGCCTCGCGCCAGGTGAACGGCCGCAGCAGCACATGCGGATTGGGCAGTCGTGCCCCTTCCCCGGCCAGCTGGCCAACCAAGCGGTCGGCATCTGACAACAGGCGGAGCAGCCGAGGCGTCCAATCGAGCTGGGGCGGCAACGGCGCCGGCACAAAGGCGGAGAACGCACCTTGCGAGACCTTCCGGCCGGGAATATTGAGCTTTTTGGCCATTTTCTATTGTTCGGGCGATGGTAACTCTAGGCGCTATTAGCGCAATTTGAATAAATCGCTAATAGCTGGCCTCACTATTAGCAATCCATCCCAGTGTGCCAACCTGCCACCTCCTCTGTGCCGTGCGGCGCAGTTCTGTCACAACCAGAGGGCTGCAATCTTCAACCCGGCTAAACTGATGTCGCGCGTTTGCTAAGCAATTCAGCAGGATTCAGCGAATTTCACCTCCATCCATCATCCGGCATCCGGCTTGCAGAGGGGTAGGCACTACTTTCGAATTTATGGCTAAAGTCCTCGGCATTGATCTCGGCACAACTAATTCCTGCTTCGCTGTCATGGAAGGCGGCGAACCCCTCGTCCTGGAAAACTCCGAGGGCAAGCGCACGACTCCATCCGTGGTCGCTTTCACCAAGAGCGGCGAACGGCTGGTCGGCGAGGCCGCCAAGCGCCAGGCCGTCACCAACTCGCGCAACACCGTCTATTCGGTGAAGCGCTTCATGGGCCGCAAGTTCGACGAGGTCCAGGAAGAGATCAAACGCGTGCCCTACAAGGTGGTGCGCGCCAGCAACGGTGACGCCCACATCGAGGTTGACGTTGATGGCAAGCCCAAGGCCTTCAGCCCGCAGGAAATTTCCGCGATGATCCTCGCGAAGCTCAAGGCGGATGCCGAGACACGCCTCGGGGAGACGGTCACGCAGGCCGTCATCACGGTGCCCGCCTATTTCAACGACACCCAGCGCCAGGCCACCAAGGACGCCGGCAAGATCGCCGGTCTGGAAGTGCTCCGCATCATCAACGAGCCCACCGCCGCCTCGCTCGCCTACGGTCTCGACAAGAAGAAGGATGAGAAGATCGCCGTGTACGACCTCGGTGGTGGCACTTTCGACATCTCCGTGCTGGAAATCGGCGATGGCGTGTTCGAGGTCAAGGCCACCAACGGTGACACCCACCTCGGCGGCGACGACTGGGACAACACCCTGATGGACTGGGTGCTCAACGAATTTCAGCGCGACTCCGGCATCGACCTGCGCAAGCAGCCCGACGCCCTCCAGCGCATCAAGGAAGAGGCCGAGAAGGCCAAGATCGCCCTCTCCAGCTCCCAGAGCTACGACATCAGCCTGCCCTTCATCACGGCGGATGCCAGCGGCCCGAAGCACATCCAAAAGACGCTCACCCGCGCCAAGCTGGAGCAGCTGTGCGACAGCCTGTTCGAGCGCACGATCACGCCGACCAAGGCGTGCCTCAAGGACGCCGGCATTTCGACGGACAAGATTGATGAGCTGGTGCTTGTCGGCGGCATGACCCGCATGCCCCGGGTGGTGGAAACCGCGCGCACGCTCGTCAACAAGACCCCGCACCAGGGCGTCAACCCGGACGAGGTCGTCGCCATTGGCGCGGCCATCCAGGGCGGCGTGCTCAAGGGCGAGGTCAAGGACGTGCTCCTGCTCGACGTGACCCCGCTGTCCCTCGGCATCGAGACCCTCGGCAACGTCACCACCAAGCTCATCGAGCGCAACACGACCATCCCGTCCCGGAAGTCGGAAATTTTCTCCACCGCCAGCGACAGCCAGCCGGGAGTGGAAATCCACGTGCTGCAGGGCGAGCGCCAGTTTGCCCGCGACAACAAGTCGCTCGGCAAGTTCCAGCTCACCGACCTGCCACCCGCCCCGCGCGGTGTGCCGCAGATCGAGGTCACCTTTGACATCGACGCCAACGGCATCCTGAACGTCAGCGCCAAGGACCTGGGCACCGGCAAGGAGCAGAAGATCGTCATCACCGCCTCAGGTGGCCTGTCCAAGGACGAGGTTGAGAAGATGCGGAAGGATGCCGAGGCCCATGCCGACGAGGACAAGGCGCGCCGCGAGGAGGTCGAACTCCGCAACGAGGCCGACAACACGGTCTATCGCAGCGAGAAGCTGGTGAAGGACAACGGCGACAAGCTCGGGGCCGCCAAGGCGGGCATCGAGTCCGCCATCGCCGCCACCAAGGAAGCGCTCAAGGGCAGCAACGTGGCCACGCTGAAGAGCAGCCTGGAAAAGCTGAACGAGACCGTCCAGGGCGCCAGCGCCGAGCTATACAAGGCCGCGCAGGAACAGGCCGCCAAGGCCAAGGACGGCGCGGCCGGTCCCACCCCCGGGGCCGAGCACGCCAAGGCCGACGACAAGAAGGGCGACGGCCCGATCATCGACGCGGAGGTTGTGGACGAGAAGAAAGCCTGACACTTTGCCCGGCCGCAGGTACGGCGGGCTTTGATTACACATCAAAAAACAGCAGAACACACAGAGACAAAACACTATGGCACTCAATGTGAAACCTCTCGGCGACCGCGTCCTCGTGGAGCTCGTCGAAGAGAAGGAAACCAAAAAGGGCGGCATCATCATCCCCGATTCCGCCAAGGAAAAGCCGACCGAAGGCCTCGTGAAGGCGCTCGGCACCGGCAAGACGGATGACGACCGCAAAAAGGTCGCTTTCGAGGTCAAGGTCGGCGATCGCGTACTTGTCTCCAAGTACGGCGGCACCGACATCAAGATCGATGGCAATGAATACAAGATCTTCAACTCCGACGACCTGATCGCGATCGTCGGCTGATCCCACCCTCAACTTTCAATTTTAATCATCCACTAAGACTATGGCTGCAAAACAACTGCTGTTCGATGAAGCGGCGCGTCAGGAAATCCTGAAGGGCGTCGAAATCCTCGCCAAGGCCGTCAAGGCCACCCTCGGGCCCAAGGGCCGCAATGTCGTCATCGACAAGAAATTCGGCTCCCCCACGATCACCAAGGACGGCGTCACCGTCGCCAAGGAGATCGAGCTGCCGAACCCCTACCAGAACCTCGGCGCCCAGCTCGTCCGCGAGGTCGCGAGCAAGACCAGCGACATCGCGGGCGACGGCACCACCACCGCCACCGTGCTCGCCGAGTCGATCTATCGCGAAGGCCTGAAGCACGTCACTGCCGGCGCCAACCCGGTCAGCCTGCAGCGCGGCATCCAGAAGGCCGTGGACGCGGCCACCGACCAGCTCGCGAAGATCGCGAAGAAGGTCAAGGACAAGGAAGAGATCAAGCAGGTCGCCACCGTCTCCGCCAACTGGGACGCCACGATCGGCGAGATCATCGCCGACGCCATGGACAAGGTCGGCAAGGACGGCACGATCACGGTCGAAGAGGCCAAGTCGATCGAGACCACCCTCGACGTCGTCGAGGGCATGCAGTTCGACAAGGGCTATCTCTCCCCCTACTTCGTCACCAACGCCGAGACGCTCGAGGTCAAGCTCGACGACGTCTATGTGCTCATCTACGAGAAGAAGATCAGCTCCCTCAAGGACCTGCTCCCGATCCTCGAGAAGGTCGCCAAGACCGGCAAGCCGCTGCTGATCATCGCCGAAGAGGTCGAGGGTGAAGCCCTCGCGACGCTCGTCGTGAACAAGCTCCGTGGCACCATCAACGTCTGCGCCGTCAAGGCGCCGGGCTTCGGTGACCGCCGCAAGGCCATGCTGGAAGACATCGCCATCCTCACCGGTGGCAAGCTCATCACCGAAGACCTCGGCATCAAGCTCGAGAGCCTCGACCTCGCCGACCTCGGCCGCTCCAAGAGCGTGCTGGTCGAGAAGGAAAACACGACCCTCATCGAGGGCAACGGCAAGTCCTCCGAGATCCAGGGCCGCGTGAACCAGATCCGCCGCCAGATCGAGGAGACGACCAGCGACTACGACCGTGAAAAACTGCAGGAACGCCTGGCGAAGCTCGCCGGTGGCGTCGCGGTGATCCACGTCGGCGCCGCGACCGAGACCGAGATGAAGGAGAAGAAGGCCCGCGTTGAAGACGCGCTGCACGCGACCCGTGCCGCCGTCGAAGAAGGCATCGTCGCCGGTGGCGGCGTCGCCCTGCTCCGCTGCCTCCCCGCCATCGAGGCCCTGAAGCTCCCCATCGTGGACGAGCAGACCGGTGTGGACATCGTCCGCCGCGCGGTCGAGGCCCCGCTCCGCGAGCTGGCCTACAACGCCGGCGTCGAGGGCAGCCTCATCGTCCAGGAAGTCAAGCGCCGCAAGGGCAACGACGGTTACAACGTCGCCACGGGCAACTACGAGGACCTCGTGAAGGCCGGTGTCGTCGATCCGAAGAAGGTCACCCGTTCCGCCCTGCAGAACGCCGCGTCCATCGCCGGCCTGCTCCTCACCACCGAGTGTCTCATCGTTGAGATCCCGGAGAAGAAGGACAAGCCCGCCGGTGACCCCCACCACGGTGGCGGCGGCGGCATGGACTACTGATTCAGTCCCCGGTTCGGAGGAACCAACACACACAGCAGAGGCGGCGTTGCGCGAGCAACGCCGCCTTTTTTATCGGGGCCATTAACGTTCAACCTCCAACTTCCAGCGTTGAACGTCCAAAGGAAGGCGTTTCAGTTCGGAAGCGTCCATGCGAAAGCGCACAGATCACAGGCAGCCGAAGGTTTCCGGCTTTGAACGTTGGACGTTCAACGTTGGAAGTTGGACGTTCACTCCGGCCGCCGCCTCACAGCTTCTGCGCCGCCTTGGCATCCTGCACGACCCGGAAATCACGGACGGTGCCTGACCGAGTCGTGAGCACCTCCAGCCGCTGTCTCGCGGGCGAAAAGTCCATCGCCCCATTTTTCTCCACATACAGCCAGATCAGCATCAGATTGCCATCGGTCGTCAGGGTCTCCGCCATCGGGTCACGGAAGAATTGCACCAGGTCCGCCCGTTCGGTGGAGCCTTTGTTGATCAGCGCCAGCTGCTCCGCCCGGACCATGGCCCCCACGCTCGCTTTGTGGTAATTGGCCGAGCCCGGGGTGTTCGACTCGTAGAGGTGGTGCAACTCCACCCGGCCGTCCTTCCCGTAGAGCACGCTCAGCATGCGCAGGTGATAAAAGCGCTTCACCCGGCCCGGGGTCAGCATGTCCTCTTTTTCGTATTCCCTGAAAAACCGGTACACCGCCACCTGCTTGCCGTTCGAACCGATGTCCGTGATCCTGGGCTGGCCAAACAGCCGCTCAACCTCCGGCCGGGTCGAAACCCCGTCTTGGATTTGCGCGACCACGGACTGGTCCAGCTTGCCCGCCGGGGAAACACAGCCGGTCACGGCCAGGATGAGCACGAGGAAAACCACCAGCTTTTGCATCGCGGGAGGGAAGCAGGTGCCGGTTGCAATCGGCAAGGGCGCAGTCGGTGGTACGCGGCCAGGAAGGGATCGTTTACTTTCAATGTGCCTCGCTGCGGACAGCCATGGTACAGGGCTGAAAGCCCGTCTGAACAGTGCCTGGGGTGGAGCGAGCCATGCGAGCGTAGCCCCAGGTTATTGGCCGAAAGAGGTCGAGCGCTGTAAGCGCGTCCCAAAATGTTGTCGGCCCTTGAGTCAGGCCTTCAGCCCTGAGAGCAATCCGAAGGGCTTCCTCCTGGAGCTTCGCTCACGGTGTTCGCTCCACCCTAGGCATCACTCACACGCGCTTTCAGCGCTGCGGCCCCTTCGGCGCTTGGAGGCTCCATGGGCAGGGAGAACGGCCCGCAGTCAGCATGGGCGATTCCCCTTCCGAAGTCAGCGGCTAGCCCACCGACGGGAAACTGTTGCGTCGGCCCCTGATGCCCGCACACTCCCCGCGCGCCGCAGGGTCAGCTCCCTTTGCGGCTCATCACGATGACGGCAATTCTCGCGCTCGAAGACGGCACAGTGTTCTCCGGCCAGGCCTTTGGCGCCCGCGCCACGGCGACCGGCGAGGTGTGTTTCAACACCTCCATGACCGGCTATCAGGAAATCCTCACCGATCCGTCCTACAAGGGGCAGATCGTGACGATGACCTATCCGCTGATCGGCAACTACGGCGTGAACGAGCAGGATGTCGAATCCTGGGCCCCGCACGTCGCAGGCTTCGTCATCCGCGAGCTTTCGCCGGTCGTCAGCAACTGGCGCGCAGACTCCTCGCTCGCCGAGTATCTGACCAAATACGGCATCCCCGGCATCCAGGGCATCGACACCCGCGCGCTGACCAAAAAGCTCCGCGTCACGGGCGCGCTCGCCGGTTGTCTTTCCACCGAAGGCCTCACCGCCGACGAGGCGGTCGCCCGGGCCAAGGGTTGGGGCGGCATGGCCGGCCGCGACTACGTGACCGAGGTCACGCACAAGGAGGCTTTCCTGTGGGATGCGAAGGACGAACAGTCCGCCTCCTTCGGCCTCACCCAGAGCCATCGCAGCGCCAGCGATCCGCGCCAGGTGCGCCAGCCGCTGCCACCGGCCGACATCCCGATCGTCGCTTACGACTTCGGTCTGAAGTACAACATCCTCCGCCGGCTCCGGCAAAAGGGCTTCAAGGTACAGGTCGTGCCCGCGCACACCCCCGCCGCCGAGGCGCTTAAGTACAAGCCTGCCGGCATCTTCCTCTCGAACGGCCCCGGTGATCCCGCCGCGTTGGGCGGCATCGTCCGCGAGGTGAAGACCATCGTGGACACCGGCATCCCGGTTTTCGGCATCTGCCTCGGCCATCAGCTGCTCGGCCAGGCCTTTGGCGGCAGGACGTTCAAGCTCAAATTCGGCCACCGGGGCGGCAACCAGCCGGTGAAGGACTTTGAGACGGGGCGAGTGGAAATCACCTCGCAGAACCATGGGTTTGCCGTGGATGCCCAGTCGCTGCCCAGTGACGTCTCGGTCAATCGGGTGAACCTAAACGACCAGACGGTCGAGGGGTTGAGGCACAAGACGAAGCCGGTTTTTTGCGTCCAATACCACCCCGAAGCGTCGCCCGGACCGCACGATTCGACGCCGCTGTTTGACGAGTTCCGCACACTGATTTTGCAGCGTGGTTGACAATTGTTTCGGGGAAACCGTTTGACGGGTTGTCACTGCGGGAGATAAACACTCACACCGACCTATGCCTAAGCTGGTAGTTCTGACCGTTGGTTTTAACGACCGCTCTCTCGAAGTAAAACCCGAGAAGACGACGGTCGGGCGCGTTGAGGACAACCAGTTCCAGCTCGCGGAGCCCAGTGTCTCCAGCCACCACTGCGAAATCTGGGCGAAAGGTGATGACATCATCATCAAGGATCTAGGCTCGACCAACGGCTCCTACGTCAACGAGAAGCAGATCGAGGCCAACAAGGAAGCCACCCTGCGTCCCGGTCAGGTGCTCCGCCTCGGCCAGATCGAGCTCCGCTACGAGACCGGCAAGAAGCAGACCGACCAGCCGCGCCAGACCGTGAAGATCCCCGCCGGTGGCACGGGCCAGACGCTGGTGATGTCGAAGAACTCGGCCTTCACCAAGAAGGACAACAAGACCAACAAGATCTTCCTGATTGTTGGCGGCGTGCTGGTGGTGGCGATCGTCATCCTGCTCGTCATCGCCCTGACCAAGGTCAGCGGCAGCCCCGGGCAGTGAGTCCGCGCAGTCGCGCCTGACTGCGGCCATATCTTTCATCGTGGAAGTCTGGCGGATTGCATACTCCGAGGACGGGCGATGATTCTCCCTCTCCCAGCGGGAGAAGGCCGGGGTGAGGGAGAACGGCCACGCAGAAAAGACGCGCCTCCTGACCGCATTTTTCGCCGGCTTTTCTTCCTGGGTTGCGGTGTTAGCGTCGCGTCGCCGTGTCGCTACCCCCACTCAGATTCCTCACCCTCGCGACGGCCGCGCTCGCCCTGCACCTGCAGTTGGCCGCCAGCCCGCCGAATCGTGCCGACTTCCAGATCGACCCCCGGCTGGAAATCAAACTCTGGGCCGCCGAACCGCTCGTCGTCGATCCGGTATCGATGTGCTTCGATGCCGACGGCCGGGCCTACGTGGCCGAATGCCGTGATTATCCCCTCGGCGTCGGACCAGACGGCAAGGTCGGCAGCACCGTGCGTCTGCTGGTGGATACCGACGGCGACGGCCACGCGGACAAATCCACCATCTTCGCCCGTGACCTGAGCTTCGTCACCAGCGTCACCCCGTGGCGCGACGGCGTGCTCGTGATGGCCCCGCCCGACCTGCTGTTTCTTCAGGACACCAACCACGACGGCGTGGCCGATGTGCGTGAGGTGGTGCTCACGGGCTTCACCCGGGGCGTGTCGGACAGCCTGGCCAACGGGCTGCGCTTCGGTCTGGACGGCCGCATTCACGGCGCGAACGGCGGCAACGGCGGCAAGCTCTCCTCGCCCAAGCGGCCGGGGGTTGAAACCGAGCTGGGCGAGAGTGATTTCGCGGTCAATCCCGACACCGGCGAGGTGGAACTCACCGCCCGCACCGGCGGCGGCTTCGGGCTGGTGTTCGATGACTTCGGGCACGCCTTCACGACCTACAACATCAACCATATCCAGCACTACTTCATCCCGCGCCGCTACGCGGACAGGTTCCCCGGCTTTCCGCCGGTGGAGATCACGGGCTCGATCTCGGACCACGAGGAGATGAGCCTCATCTTTCCCATCTCGGTCGCGCAGACGCGGCCGAACCATCCTGAGCAGGCCGGCCACTTCAGCGCCGCCGGCGGCATGGGCCGGATCGCCTCGCCGTACTTCCCCGAGGACCTGCAGGGCTCGGTGCTCGTGTGCGACGTGGTCGGCAATCTTGTCCACCGTGACGTCATCACGCCGGACGGCCCGGTCTTTGTGGCCTCCCGCGCCACGAACGAGCTGGATCGCGAATTCATCGCGGGTCGCGATCCCGCCTTTCGCCCGGTGGGGCTGGAAACCGGCCCGGACGGCGCGCTCTACCTGCTCGACATGCAGCGCGACGTGATCGAGCACCCCGACTACATCCCGGACAAGGTCAAGGCCAAGCTCGACCTGCGCGCCGGGGCCGACCGGGGGCGCATCTGGCGCATTACTCCGAAAGGTGGTCTGCCCCGCGCCACCCCGGCCCTGACCAAGGCACCCGACAGCGCGCTCGTGGAGCACCTGAACAACCCGATCCGCTGGTGGCGGCTCACCGCGCAACGGCTGCTCATGGAGCGCGGGGCCACCGGGGCCGTCCCGCAGATCCGCCGCTTCGCCCGGGAAAGCGCCGATCCGCCCAGCCGCGTCCAGGCGCTCTGGACCCTGCGCGGACTCGGGGTTCTCAACGAAGGTGACGTGGCGAATGCCCTGCACGACGCCAGCCCCGGTGTCCGGGAGAACGCGCTCATCCTCGCTGAACCGTTCCTGCCTGCCGAATCCCTGCAGGAGCCGGTGCTGGCCCTGGCCCAGGATGCTTCACCCCGCGTGCGTTTCCAATGCGCCCTGACCCTGGGGCGGCTCGATTCGTCGGCCGCCAACGAGGCGCTCCTCAACATCTTCGCAGAGGACGCCAGCTACCGCTGGACCCGGCTGGCGGTGATCGCCTCGTTGCGCCCCAACACCACGCGTTTTCTGCTCAGCCGGCTGCTCCAGCTGGACCGTTTCCGCTTTGCGGCGGTCGACAGCCCGGCGGTTGCCCTGGCGGATCTGGCCGAACTCGTCGGGGCCCGCGGCACGATCATGCCCGAGGACGTGTCGTGGCTGGCGCTGAAAATGGACAGCCAGCTCAACCGCCGTTCCCGCATGGCCCTCCTCAACGGCCTGATGACCGGCCTGACCCGCTCCGGCGCCAAGCCCAAGCTGTCGTCTCTGGCGGAACGCCACCTGAGCCGCCTCACCCTTGGGGTGGACGCAGAGGAACTGCGCACGGTATGGCTGGTCACCCGCTGGTTTGGCCTGCCCGAAAGCGAGGCGCAACACCGCGCGCTCGCCACCGCCATGAAAACCTCGGCGGATGTGGCCGGCCCGCTGCCCGAACGCATTGCCGCCATCCATCTGCTGGGATTGGGTTCCGTGACGACGGTGACCAACACCCTCGTCAGCCTGCTCGACAGCCTCCAGCCGGCGGAAATCCAGACCGCCGCGCTGACCACCCTGTCCGGCTTCAAGGACGCGGAGATCGGCAGCCAACTCGTGGCTCATTGGCGGACTGTTTCCCCCGCTCTCCGGGCTCCCCTGCTCGCCACGGTGCTGGACCGCCGGGCCTTTCACGAACCGCTCGTGGCCGCACTGGAAGCCGGACGCATTTCGGTCGGCGAGCTCAACCTCGACCTGGAACAGCGCCGCCGCCTGCTCCGCGAAAGCACGCCAGAAATCCAGGCCCGAGCAGCCAAGTTTTTCGGCGACGAGGAATATAGCAACCGCAAGGCCGTCGTGGCCGAGTGGCTGCCCAAGCTGCCCGCCACCGGTGACGCGGCCCGGGGCCGGAAGATCTTTGAGGAAACCTGCTCCCGCTGCCACTGGGCGGGCGGCTTTGGCCACAAGGTCGGGCCGGAACTCAGCGGTGTGGCCCACCGCAGCGTCGAGGACATCGTCTCCAACATCCTGGACCCCAACATGGCGATCAATCCCGGCTTCGTCGCCTACATCGCCGAAACCAAGGATGGCGAAAGCCAGACGGGCCTGCTCACGGCGGAGAGCACCGAAAGCATCACCCTCCTGCAGGCCATGGAGGTCAAAGTCGTCATCCCCCGCAGCCAGATCCTGAAGCTGGGCTCCAGCGGCCAGTCGCTCATGCCGGAAGGGCTGGAGGCGGGCAAAACTCCGCAGGACCTGCGGGATCTCGTGGCCTTTTTGCAGGAATCCAAATAATCGACCGCAAGCCTATGAACCCCGATTTGAAATTCTTTCGCTTCCCCAGCCCACAAGGAAACGTCGTGTTCGGCTCGGGAGAGATTGTTCGAGATGAAACTGTGGAGAATGTCTCGATTTACGGCGACCCCGAGGGACTGCGCTGGCTGGCAAAGGTCCTCCTGGCCATCGCCGACATCGACCAGCGCCAAATCCCTGACGACAACCTTCCCCTGCATGAAGGCTTCCACACGCACCTGTGTCCGGGAACAGACTGCCACCCGGAGTCGAAAGAGATGATTATTGGCCGACTCGACGCCAAGTCGGACAGTTCCACCTCTTGGTTTTTTGACTGGGGACGCCTGCGGATGCCAGATGCTCCTATCAGAGCGGATTTCACCGCAATAGCCGTTTCGCAGGCGCGAAACCATGCTTCTCAGCCCCGGCAAGTCCTTGGAGCCAAACGGGACCGCGATGGCATAACCATCTTTCCGAAGCCTTTCTGTCAGCCAGCCGTTGACAAACCTCCGGCGCATCCGCATTTTCCGCGCGCTTTCGATGCCTCGGTAGCTCAATGGCAGAGCAGCTGACTCTTAATCAGTTTGTTGTCGGTTCAAGTCCGGCCCGGGGCACCACTTAGTCTGTCAGCCCACCTAGCAACCATGAACCTCCGCCCAAAATCGCTTTTTGCCTGTGGATTCGTTGCCGGTTTCGTGGCTGTCGCTTCGCCTGCCCTGGCGGAAATCGTGTACGACAACACGACCAACAGCCGCACCAACGCCTTTTCCCCCAGCTCGCAGTTCCACGACGCCGTCGTCCGCACCTTCGGTGACGAGGTCAATCTTGCGGGGGTGTCCCGGCAGGTAACCCAGTTCGTGGTGGGCTATGTCGGTGATTTCTCCGCGGTTACCGCCGCGAACATGGGCACGGTTTCTTTCTACGCCAACGACGGGGTCAATTACAGCGGACCGAACACGGAGCGGCCCAGCACCCTGCTGTGGCAGAGCAACCCTTTCCAGCTCGCCAACGGGGCCAACCAGCTCACGATCGCGGTGCCCAATATCACGGTCCCGGACCGGTTCACCTGGGTGATTCAATTTGCCGGCACCACGGGTGCAGCCGGTAACGATGCCGGTCTGATCTTCTCCGACCCGGTCACCGTCGGGGGGGTGCTCAAGAACGGCAAGCTGGGCAGCTACAACGACATCTGGATCCAGACTGATCCCAGTAATGCCGATTCCTGGGCCCTCTTCACGAACCTCAAGGATGGCTCTGGCAACAGCCTGCCGGCGAACTTCTACGCCCGGGTCGTGGCCGTGCCGGAACCGTCCACCTGGGCCTTGGCCGCACTGGGCGGCAGCCTGCTGTGGTGGTCCGGCCGCCAGCGTCGCGGCTGATCGTCCGGAAAGCCTCCGGGTGCCGCGATGTCAACTGATCCCGCTACCCCGGTCGTCGCTCCGCCGGTTCTGCGTCCCAGCCTCCGCGCGCTCATCGTCGAGGATTCCCCGACGGATGCCTTTGCCCTCATCACCCTGCTCCGCACCGGCGGCTGGCAGGTGAATCACCGCCGCGTCGCCAGTGGCCCCGACCTGCTTGCCGCCCTCGCCGCCGAACCTTGGGATCTCATCCTGAGCGACCATACGATGCCCGGCTTCAGCGCACCCGAAGCCCTGCGGCTCGTGCAGCAGACCGGCATCGACGTCCCGTTCATCATCATCTCCGGCGGCATCGAGGAAGGGGTCGCAATCGAGACGATGAAGGCCGGCGCCCACGACTTCATCATGAAGGGCGCGCTGGGCCGGCTGGTGCCCGCCGTGCAGCGCGAACTGCGCGAGGCCGCCGTCCGCAAGGCCCGCCGCCAGGCCGAGGCCACCCTGCGCGAAAGCGAGCTGCGCTACCGTTCCGTCTGGGAAAACTCCACCGACGCCGTCCTGCTGATCGACCTGGGCGGCGTCATCCGCTTCGCCAGTCCAGCCGTCAGCACCGTCTTCGGCTGGTCGCCCGAGGCGCTGGCCGGACAGACCCTGGATGCCCTCCAGCCCACCGAAGTCACTCCCGGCACCTGGTGGCGGCTCGCCCGGGCGACCAGCCAAGGCGCCTTGGAAACCGCCGGTCGCCGCCGCGACGGCTCGGCGGTGGAGGTGGACGTCGCCTTTAACGAGATGCGCATGGGCGAGGAGCTGTGGGTGGTCGCCTTTTTCCGTGACGTCACCGAGCGCCGCCGCGAGGAGGCCGAGTTGCAGCGCAACCGGGAGGAATTCGCCGCCGCCCGCGAAATCCAGCAGCGCCTTTTCCCCCGGGTCTCTCCCGAAGTGCCCGGGGTCGAGCTGGCCGGCGTCTCCCACCCGGCGGATGCCGCCGGTGGCGATTACTTCGACTGGCTGCCGATGCCCGACGGTTCGCTCGGTCTCGTCATCGCGGATGTGAGCGGCCACGGGGTCGGCCCTTCCCTGCTGATGGCCGAGGCCCGTGCCTACCTGCGTCCGCTGGCCCGCCGCACCACCGATGTGGCCGAAATCCTCACCCGCGCCCAGGAACTGCTCGCGGATGACCTGGGCTCCCAGCGCTACATCACGCTGCTGCTCGTCCGGTTGGACGCGGCCAAGCGCACGCTGACCTACGCCAGCGCCGGGCATCCGTCCGGCTTCCTGCTGCGGGCGGATGGCTCCCTGAAGGCCGAGCTCAAGCGCACCGGCCGCCCGCTGGGCCGCCAGGGTGGCAGCCCCTACGCCGCCGGCACCGAAATTTCCCTCGAAGCAGGCGACACGCTGCTGATGGTCACCGACGGCATCGACGAGGCCATGCGCGCCGACGGCGAATGTTTCGGCCTCGCCCGCGCCACGGAATTCCTACGCACCCATCGCGGCCTGCCCGCCGGGGAGATCGTCGAGCGCCTCTGCCAGGCCGCCCGCGACTTCACCCAGCCCGAGCCACAGGCCGACGACCTGACCGTGGTCGTGCTCAAAGCGCTGTAAGCGGCCCAAAACTTCGGGAAGAAAACCGTTGAACCGGGGACTCCCCCGCCTAGTATCCGCCCGCCTTCAAGGCAATCGGTCGGGGCGTAGCGTAGCTTGGTAGCGCGTCTGAATGGGGTTCAGAAGGTCGTGAGTTCAAATCTCACCGCCCCGACCATCTTTCCTCTTCGCAGTTTGTTGGGCTTTTCAGGTGAAGCCCGCCTGGCGAAATCCAATCCCTTGCTAGGTCCAGGTGCCAATCAGGTGCCAAGCACTGCGGATTTGGCTTTGCCGCCGCCCGGCGACCGCCGCATCCACTGCGAGCCGTACGCCATCACGGCAGCCTCAGCCGCAGCCAGCGTGCTTCGCCGGCACCGCAGGTTTCACTCCAGCCAGCGATGCGGCGCAGTTCCACAGCCCCGTCACGCTGCGCTGCAACCCAATGGCACAACTCGCCAAGTCGCATGAAAAGCCAGCGCATCCTTCGCAAGGAGTTTCCCAGAGTTCTTCAGTATTTGAGGCGGGGCAGAACAATCTACATCGTTGATTGCCGCAGCCGCTTGTACGGCACAAAAACACGGCACGTTCGAACCACCGCAAGCGCAGCATTGCAGCTGCACTCAGAAATTCGTGAAAAGCTTCGGGCAGCTGCTAAACCAATTGCTGAATCTGGTCTTAATCCCAATCTGAACGCTGCACTGACCAAGCTGGCGGCAAATGGTGGCAACTTGCAGCAAGCAGTTGACCTCTGGATTGAGCGCAACGCTCTTGAGCTACAACAGTCACGGCAACCCAACGTAAATTGTCTATGCCAAGAATGGATGGCTTACAAGTTGGATAACACGCTCAACAGCATTTCACAGAAAACAGCAAATGAAGTTCGTTCATACGGCAACTTTATTTGCAGAACTTGGGGTGAGAAACAAATTGATTCAATAACTGAAAACGATATTGAAAGCATCCTTGAGCAATTGAAATGCAAAAACATCACCAAGCGTCAATATTTAAGATACATCACCATGTTTTTGAGGTGGGTAATAGAGCGGAAGCGATTGATTTCTGAAATACCAACAAAACATATCCGGATTAAAGTGGCAGAAACAATAATACATATTTACTCACCACAACAAATTCAGATGATGTACCAACTGGTGGTAAATCATTTTCCTGAACTTAAAAGCTGGTTTCTGATTTGCACTTGGGCTGGTTGCCGCCCCAGCGAAACTTCAAGAATGTTGTGGGAAGATATTTCAACTGAAACAAATCAAATACATGTCAACAGTGAAGGTAAAACCGGCAGTCGTTTTGTTTCAGTGGATTCAAACCTCATTTCAGCACTGCTTTATATTTACAAAACCGATACAAACAACCCATTAATCCCAACAGGACTTGAGCGTAGACTGAAGATGTTGCGCAAATTGATCAAATGTAAGTTAAACACTGAATGGATTCAGGACGGATTAAGACACACGTGTGTGAGTTATTACTACTCACTACACCAAAGTTGGGACAAAGTTGAATACTGCTTTGGACACAGTGTTAGAACCAGCAAGAAATACTACCAGAAAGCAGTTCCTGAACAGGCAGCAGAAAGTTTTTGGGGTGCTTTGAAGCTTATAAGCAACCACACTTCGGGCTTGTTATAAGCTCTTAGTTTGTAACTTAGTAGTTTCTTTTTTATTTCTTAATTTCAGAATTTTCATCAGTCAGCTTGGTGCACAGTGAACCTAAGGCACAAATTACTTGATGAACATCTCCGCACCCAAGTGGTGAGTTGGAAACTGTATGTACCGTCACTAAACTTTCTATCTGCCACTTTTCAGTGTATCTGTTGAGCCTCAGTATAGCTCGTCTGACAGGTGGTAATTTCGCTTGTCGTCGCTACTTAACCACAGCCCAGTTTTCTAGTTGTTCCACCATTGCATACCGCCTGCAATTGCACTCTAAACAACATCTGTGCTTACCATACGGTCTTGGTTCATCCACCGTGAGCTTTAACGCACACAGTCTTGACACTACTATATATAGCACAGAGTTGGCGTGAGTGGTATTTTTTATTTTGAGGATGCATTATTTTAATTACCCACTTTGAATTTGAAACGCTCATACAGTATGCAGTATATCCGCACAGTGTGCTCGCTTCTCGTGCTCATCAAAACCAAACGTAGCTGATTTTCTGATGCAGCAAATGCCATTCCGAAGCGCTGGGTCACATACATGAATCCAAACCTTTAGAATCTAAACTGTATATTGCGTATTGTAAAACAAGAAAGTGTTATCACTAAATGGATTCAATTTCTAAACCACATACAGCATTATTCCATGCTGTGCTGTGGTGACGCAGTTAAAGCATTCAGGTCAAACGTAAGTATTTAATTATTGCAGCAAAC
>CAIVQH010000049.1 GCA_903907995.1 uncultured Verrucomicrobiota bacterium
CGAGCTACGCGAGCGTAGCTCGCTCCACCCCAGGCATTATTCGGAGGCGCTTTCAGCCCTCAAAAAATATCCATTTGCCGACCAAGCCACGACGCAAAGCTGCGCCCGAGTAAGCGGAGCCAGCGTGCTGCCGTGCGTCCCGCCGGCAGAGGGTTCGGGCGAACCGATACGGGAAAACTCTTGCGGCGCAGGCTTCGGCAAGCCCCTGCCAGCAAGATGCTGGCAGCACGTTGGCGCAGCTCAGGCCGCCACCGTCTCTTCTTCCTTCTTCGCCTCGGCGAGGTCCGTTTCGTGTTTCTCGCGGGCGGCCTCGATATCGTAAGTTTCGTTGTCCGGGTGTTCCGGATTGAGCGGCGAGATGTCGCGGAGCCGTTGGATCAGGCCGGGCAGATGCTTGATGAGGTAATCCACCTCTTCCTCGGTATTGTAAATGCCCAGGCTGAAGCGCACCGAGCCGCGCGCGCGCATCGGCGGCAGGCCCATCGCCATCAGCACGTGGGAGGGGTCGAGCGAGCCGGTCGTGCAGGCCGAGCCGCTGCTGGCGCAGATGCCCAGGCCGTCGAGCAGGAGCAGGATTGCCTCGGCCTCCACGAAATCGAACGCGATGTTCGCCGTGTTGGGCAGGCGGTTCTCCTTGTTCCCGTTGCGGACGGTGTTCGGGATGTTCGTGAGGATGAAGTTCTCCAACCGGTCGCGCAGCGCGCGGACCCGGGTATTCTCATCGTGCAGGGACGCGACCGCGAGGTCAGCCGCCCGGCCAAAGGCGACGATGTTGGCCACGCTCTCGGTGCCGCCGCGACGCCCGCGCTCCTGGTGACCTCCGATGAGGTAGGGCTGAAACTTGGTGCGCCGCTTGATGTACAGCATCCCGACGCCCTTCGGCGCGTGGAGCTTGTGGGCGCTGAGGCTGAGGAAATCGACCCCCAGCTCCTTCACGTCGATCTTGAGCTTGCCCGGGACCTGCACGGCGTCGGTGTGGCAGAGCACGCCCTTGCTGCGGCAGATCGCCGCGATCTCGGCGATGGGGAAGATGACGCCCGTCTCGTTGTTCGCCATCATCACCGAGACGATGGCCGTGTCGGGCCGGATGGACTTCTCCAGCAGGTGGACGTCGAGCGAACCGTCGCTCTCGACCGGCAGGTAGGTGACGTCGTAGCCCTTTTTCTGAAGGAATTCGCCGAAATTGATGTTCGCCGAGTGCTCCACCTTGGTCGTGATGGCGTGCTTCTTGCCGGGGTTCATGAACAGCGCGCTGTTGATGGCGCTGTTGTTGGACTCCGTGCCGCAGCTCGTGAAAACCACTTCCTTTGGATCGGCGTTGATCAGCGCCGCGACCTGTTCGCGGGCCTTTTCGACGTGGCCATGCACCTGCGCGCCGAACGCATAGGCGCTGGAGGGATTGCCCCAGAAATCGCGGAGGAAAGGGATCATGGCGTCCACGACCTCGGGCGCCACCCGGGTGGTGGCGTTGTTGTCGAAGTAGTAGACATGTTTCGGTTCGGACTGGCTCATAAACGGCAAAATCAAAGCGGACGAAAAGACTCCGGTAGGCTAAGCCGTGGCAAAACATGCGCAAGACACGAATCCAGCCGGCCGGCTGGCTCTCCTTTGAAGTCCCGCGCACGGTGGGCCGCTTGTCCGGTGCCCAAGGTCTGGATCCGGTCCGGAAGGCTCAATCGCCCCTCGACAGGCCGGCCTCCGACCGGCTTACTTCGCCCGATTTTTTTCGCGCCGAATGAACGTTGAACTGCTCGCCAAAGCGAAGTCGCTCGGATTTTCCGACCGGCAGATCGCGCACCTGACCGGATCGACCGAGGACGCCGTCCGCGCCGAACGGAAAAGCGTCGGCCTCGTGCCCAGCTACCGTCTGGTGGACACCTGCGCGGCGGAGTTTGAGGCGTACACGCCGTACTACTACTCGACGTACGACCGGGGTGATGACGAGGTCACCCAGACGCCGAAGAAAAAGGTGATGATCCTGGGCGGCGGCCCGAACCGCATCGGGCAGGGCATCGAGTTCGACTACTGCTGCGTCCATGCGGCCTTCGCGCTGAAGCAGGATGGTTTCGAGACCATCATGGTGAACTCGAATCCGGAGACGGTTTCGACCGACTACGACACCAGCGACAAGCTGTTCTTCGAGCCGCTGACGCTGGAGGACGTGCTGCACATTTACGAACGGGAGCAGTGCTGGGGTGCCATCGCGCAGTTCGGCGGCCAGACGCCGCTCAACCTGGCCGCCGCGCTGAAGAAAAACGGCGTCAACATCATTGGCACCTCACCCGAAAGCATCGAGGTCGCCGAGGATCGCAAGCTGTTCGCCGCCATGCTGGACCGGCTGCAGATCCCCCAGCCGCCGAACGGCACCGCCACCACGGTGGAAGAGGCCGTGGCCGTGGCCAGCCGGCTCACCTATCCCGTGCTGGTGCGGCCGTCGTTTGTGCTGGGCGGGCGCGCGATGCAGATCGTGTTTTCCGAGAGCGACTTGCGGGACTATTTCCACCGCAATGCCGCCCTCGAAATCTCCGCCGGCCGCCCGGTGCTCGTGGACAAGTTCCTCGAAGACGCGACCGAGGTGGACGTGGACTGCATTGCTGACGTTGGCCAGTTCGACGATCCCGCGCAGGGCACGATCGTGCTCGGCGGCCTCCTGGAGCACATTGAGTTTGCGGGTGTCCACTCGGGCGACGCCGCCATGGTGCTGCCTCCGCACACGCTGTCCCAGTCGGTTATCCAGACCATCCGTGAGTACACGCACGCGATGGCGAAGGAGCTGCGCGTCGTCGGCCTCATGAACGTGCAGTACGCCGTGAAGGGCGACACCGTCTATGTGCTGGAGGTGAACCCGCGCGCCTCGCGGACGGTTCCGTTCGTGTCCAAGGCCATCGGTGTGCCGCTGGCGAAGCTGGCCGCGAAGGTCATGGCGGGCAAGACACTGAAGGAACTCGGCTTCACCGCCGAAATTTGGCCGAAGTACTGGGCCGTGAAGGAATCGGTGTTCCCCTTCAACAAGTTTCCCGGGCAGGACATCGTGCTCTCGCCCGAAATGCGCTCCACCGGCGAGGTCATGGGCTTGGATGCCGACCTGGGCGTGGCCTACGCCAAGGCGCAGATGGCGGCCAATTCACCGCTCCCGCTCAAGGGCCGCGTGTTCCTGTCGGTTGCCAACCAGCACAAGAAGGATGTCGCGGAGCTGGCGAAGAGCTTTGTGGACCTCGGTTTCGAGCTGGTCGCCACCGGTGGCACGGCGACGGTGCTGGAACAGGCGGGCCTGAAAGTGCAGCGCACGCTCAAGGTTCTGGAAGGCCGGCCCAACGTGGTGGATCTGCTCAAGAACAAGGAGATCCAGCTCGTGATCAACACGCCCAGCGGGGCGGCCCCGCGGGAGGACGAGATCAAGATCCGTTCGACTGCCGTGATGACCGGCACACCGATCATGACGACGATTTCCGGTGCCCGCGCCGCCGCCATCGGAATCGCGGCCCTGCAACGACAGGGGTATGCGGTGCGGACGATCCAGGAATACCACTGAGGTCTTTCCGGTTGTCCCCCCGGACACAGTTGATCCTGGCAGTCAGTGTTTTACGTAAGCCCCTCGTGTTGGAGGGGCTTTTTTGTGCCGATGCTTTGAAGTCGTGCGCAGAGGGGGCACCAATGCGGATCATCCGATCAGGGCACAAAAAAAACCTCTTCCGGCGAACCGGAAGAGGTTTCGAGAGCAACCGGGGTTGCTTAGAACTTGTAGATGACGTTGAGCGCGAGGCTCAGGTCGTTGCGCTGGCCATCGAAGCCGTTCATGTTGCTGCCGCCGGCGATGTGGTCCCAACGGAACTCGGCGCGGGTCACGACGTTGGCCCAGAGGGCGTAGTCCAACGTGGCGGTGACGCCCGCGATCTTCTCGTCGTTGTTGCCGGCGATGAAGATGCCACCGCTGGAGTTGGCATACTCACCACGCAGGTTGGCCTTCAGCTTCTCCGTGAGCTGATAGGTGACATAGACCGCGTAGGCGTTGGCGTAGGAGCCACTGAACGAGCCGTTGGCCAGGTAGTCGTAGGAGACGCCGAGGCTGAGGGCCTTGATCGGGGTGGAGATCGAGGCGCCCGTGTACAGGCTCAGGCTGTCCTTGGCGTTGGAAATGCCGCCGTCAATCACGCCCGCATACAGCGAGGAACCGGCGAGCCAGCCCCAGCTCTCGGGAGCCTTGAGGGTCAAGCCGGCCTGATAGGTCTTGAGGGACTCAACCAGGGGGGTGCCGGCGACGGTCTTGGCGTTGATCGCGCCAAAGTGAGTATCGGCGATGCCAACGGCGAGGCCGACGGCGTCAGTGAACTGGTAGTTGGCCAGGACGCCGGTGTGGCTGAGGGGCTCGAGCTGGAAGCCGAACGAACGGCTGAAGTTCGGGTTCGCCACGCTGTCGGCAACTTCGTAACCGATGATCGGGTCATACTGACCGATCTTGAAGTCGATGCCGTTGCCGACCGGGGCGCGCAGCGCGACATAGGCCTGCTTGATCGCGAGGTTGCTGCTGCCGAAACCACCAGGCAGGGCGGCCGCATCTGGACCGGCCCAGAGCTCGGCCTTGTAGCCGGCGGACCAGGTGCCTTCGTCGAGGGGCTTCTCCAGGGCGACCTTCACCACGTTGACGTTGAAGCCGTCCTGCCGGTCAGAGCCGGTGTTGACGAAACGCGCGGCCTGGGCCGAGCCCGTGCCGAGATTCCAGATCGCCGAGGTGTCGACGTAACCACTGAGGGTGGTCGCCGGCAGCAGCGTGTTGAGGGGGTGCGACTCTTCCGCGAGCACCGCCGAGGCGAGGCTGACCACGCCTGTGGCCGCCAGTGCGACTGTCCACTTGTTCATCATATCAGTTCCTCCTGAGGGGGTGTGTATCGTTGTGTGTTGTGTAACTTAGACCAGCATTCGCGGGCAAAAACAGTTCACCCACGGCGCCCAAAAATGGCGCAACGGGCGGACACTAGGAACCGCCGGTAGCCGTGACAACAAGTTTTTGCAGCCCAAAAGGCTGCTTCCGGACGGCGCGGGCACGCTACGCCAGCACGGTTTCACCGGGGCCGGGGCAATGCACCTGCAGCCTGGGGTGCCGCTCGCGGAGCTGGCCGGCGATCCATTCGCGGGCGGCGGTGTCGCCGTGGCCGAGAATGACAACCTTGGGCGACATTTGGGTGACAAAGTCCAGCAGGTCATCGCGGTTGGCGTGCGCGGTCAGGTCGAAATGCTCCACCTGGCAGCGCCGGGTCAGTTCGCCGGCCTCGTCGCTGAAATGAAAAGTTTCGCCCGGTTGGGAGGCCAGCAGCCGGCCTCCGGGGGACGCCGGATCGGCATAGCCGACGAAGAAGATCCCGTGGCGTTTGTCCCCGGCGAGCCGCTGGGTCAGTTCATGCGAGGCGGTGTGCTCGCTCATCATCCCGGCGGTGAGGACGAAAATCCGGCCGCTTCCCAGGCTTAATCCGGCCAAATCCTTGGAGGACAGCACCGTGAGGTCGAGCGCGCGGGTCAGGAGCAGATCGGGGTGGTTACGGTTGGTTCGCTGGGCCAGCAGGTCGTAAATCTCGGTAAAGATCCGGCCCAGCCCACCGATATAGACCTGCTGTTTCCGGAGCTTGCCGGCCTGCATGAGCAGGGCCAGCGCCGCCAATATTTCCTGGGTGCGTCCCAGACCGAAGGCCGGGACGAGCACACAGCCCTTGCGGTCGAGCACGCCTTTGATGGCGGAGGACAGGCGTTCCAGCTCGGCCTGGCGGGAAAAGCCGGGCGGCACCTGATGGGCTCCACGGGTGGTCTCGAGGATCAGCGTGTCGGCCCGGACGTCTTTGAACTGGGCGGCGCGCAGGATGGACTGGTCGTGGAAACAAACGTCGCCGGAGTAGAACAGCGAGTGCTTGCCGCTTTTCACCAGCACGCCGGCGGATCCCAGCGCATGGCCGGCATCAAAAAATTCCAGCGTGGGCGCGGGCAGCCGGCCGCGTTTGTGGGCCCATTCGACCTCGCGGCGATACGGCATGCCCTGAAACACGGAGGCGTAATCGTCCACCTCCTCGTGCGTGTAGAGCGGATATTCGCGGATGCCCAGCTCCTGGCGCTGGCGGGTCATCACGTTGACCGAGTTGTGCAGCACCCGTTCCACGATGAAGTAGCTGTGGTCGGTCATCATCACCCGGGCATGGGAGAAGTACCGGAGCGCCACGGGCAGGGCGCCGACGTGGTCGAAATGGCAATGGGAGATCGCGATCGCATCCACGGGCTCGTCACGCACCTGCTCAAAGAGCGGCAGGCTGGCATTGCCATCGCGACGCGGATGAGTGCCGGCATCCAGCAGGATGCGGTATCCATCCAGGCCCACCAGCCAGGCGCTGGCCCCGATGTTGGCATCGGGATTGAGGTTGGTGATCTGCAAGGGGGAAGGTTTTGACATGGTGCAGGCCCGGTTCACCGCGCCTTATGGTTGGACCGTATCAGCTCCAAACGGCCTTGCCGAGCTTTCATCCCGGCTGGGAGCGCTTTCGTGACAGCAGCGGGCGGTTTCATCCCCAATTCATCGTGGAGACGGCGGGACGGAGTAAGTTGTGCCCAGATCGGACGAGCACCCGAGCGGTGCGCGACCGGCAGAAATAAACAAAACACAAAACAGCAACATTATGAAACACCAGTTCCCGCTCCTCGTGGCCAGCGCCCTCACCGCGCTCTTCGCCCTCAACTCCCGCGCGGACGATACGACGGCCCCGGCCGATCCCGCGCCGAAACACGGACCCCGGGGTGAAGGCCACGGCCACCGCCCTTTGCCACCCGAGATTCTCGCCCAGTACGACCTCGACAAGGACGGCAAGCTGAACGAGGCCGAGCGCGCCGCTCTCAAGGCCGACATTGACGCCGGCAAGGTGACCCTGCCCCACGGAAACCCCGAAGATCATGGGCGCCCGGTCGATCTGATCGCGAAGGATCTGGGCGTGACGCCGGAGCAGTTCCGCGCGGCCTTCAAGGCGGTCCATCCGGCGGCAAAGGGCGAACAGCCGACGAAAGAGCAGCGCGAGGCGAACCGCCAGGCCCTGGCCACCGCGCTCGGTGTGCCCCTGGAAAAGCTCGATGCGGTCATGGACAAGTATCGCCCCGAAGGGAAGGGCGGCCACGGCCCCGGGGGCCCTGGCGGCCCGGAAGGCCGTGGCCATCGTGCGGAAGGTGGCCCGCTGGCCAAGTATGACGTGAACAAGGACGGCCAGCTGGACGCGACCGAGCGGGCCGCGCTGAAGGCGGACATCGACAGCGGGGCCTTTCCTCCCGCCCGCCCGCAGCCGCCGCAGGGTGGTGCCGACACCTCGGCTCAGGCCCCGGACAACGCGCCCACTGTGATCGGGCCCGGGCCGCGCCGCTAAATTGCAGGCTGGTGTGAGTTGTTAGGTGCAAAGGCCCGCCGGTTCGCTGGCGGGCCTTTCTTTTCGCTTCCTCACCGCCATCCCTGCCCGCCACTGTTTTCCCATGCGCCCGCCCTTCCGGCTCCGGTCCCTCCTGCTCGGATGCCTCTGGAGCATCCTGATCTGGTCGGCACTCGGCCTGGCCTTCGCCGCGCAACTGGTCTTCACGGGCTCGCTTGAATGGGAGCAGGCGCTGCGGTTCCCGATCCACGACTGGGCCCCCTGGGTGGTTCTGTCCCCGCTGGTGTTCGTGATCGCCACGCAGTTCCCGCTGGAACGCGGGCGTTGGCCGGTCAGTCTCATTGTCCATCTCTGCGCCTGCATCGTGACGCTGGCCGCCTGCGAATGGATCACGCACTTCGTCGAGCCGGCCGCCCAGCCGCCCCGCGAGGCGCTCATCCGCCGGTACCACGGGGAAGACCTCCCGGAAAATGCCCCCCGTCCCCGTCCGCAGCCGGGTGATCCGGGCCGGGAACGTGAGCGCGAACGGGCCGTCCCCGAACACCGGCCACATCCGCCCTTTCCGCGCGTCCTGCCGGGCGGCGCGTTTTCCGCCCGGGTGCGCGTCAACCTGCCGATCTACTGGATCATTGTGAGTGTCGCGCATGCGCTCCTCTTTTACCGGCGTTCGCAGGAGCGCGAGCGCAAGGCCTTCGAACTGGCCGCGGGCCTCGCCCAGGCCAAGCTGCAGGCGCTCCGGATGCAGCTGCAGCCGCACTTTCTCTTCAACACGCTCAATGCCATCTCCACGCTCGTCCATCGGGATGCCCACGCGGCGGACGAGATGATCGGCAATCTCAGCGACTTCCTCCGGCTCACGTTGGAAACGGCCGACCAGCAGGAAGTCCCGCTGCGCCAGGAACTTGATTTCCTCGACCGCTACCTCGCCATCGAGCAGGTGCGTTTTGGTGATCGCCTGCGCGTGACTCGGGAAATCACCCCCGAGGTTCTGTCGGCGCTGGTGCCCTCGTTGATCCTCCAACCGCTGGTGGAGAATGCCATCCGTCACGGACTGGAACCGAGCCGCCAAGCGGGGCTGCTGACGATCTCCGCCAACCGGGCGGATGGTCTGGTCCGGCTCGTGGTGCGTGACAATGGAGTCGGTCTGAAACCGACTCCGGCGGCCTCGGGTCGTGAAGGCATCGGCCTCGCGAACACTCGGGCGCGCCTGCGTGAACTGTACGGCGAGGCGGCCCGGTTGGAACTGAAGGACGGTCCGGCAGGCGGGCTCGCCGTGGAAATAAGCCTGCCGTTTCACACCGAACTGATCGCCCCGGCCACTTCCACCCCCCTTGCCGAATGAAACTCCGGGTGCTCATCGTGGATGATGAACCGCTCGCCCGCGAACGGCTGCGCATGCTGCTCGCCTCCGAACCCGAGGCGGAGGTGGTGGGCGAGGGGGCCGACGGCGAAGCCGCCGTGGCAGCCATCCGCTCCTTGCATCCAGACCTCGTGATGCTCGACATCCAGATGCCCGGCCTTGATGGCTTCGGTGTGCTGCGGGCCCTTGAGCGCGCCGAACTGCCGCTCGTGATCTTCGTCACCGCCTTCGACCAGCACGCCGTGAAGGCCTTCGAGGCCCATGCGCTCGACTACCTGCTCAAACCCTGCAAGCCCGCCCGTCTGCGGGACGCCCTGCAACGGGCGCGCGAACAGCTCGCCTCGAAGCAGTCGCAGAATGTGTCCCAGCGGCTGCTGGATCTGCTGGAGGAGCGCAGCCCTAAGGCCGCCCAGCACCTGACCCGCATCGCCGTAAAGAACGGCGAGCGCGTCACCTTCGTGAAGGCCGCGCACATCGACTGGATCGAGGCCTCCGGCAACTATGTCGTCCTGCACGTCGGCAAGGAGAGCCACATCATCCGCGAGACCATCGGTGCGCTGGAGGAACAGCTTTCACCCGATACGTTTCTGCGCCTCAGCCGCTCGGCCATTGTGAACCTCGACCGCGTGAAGGAACTCCAGTCCGTCGCCCCCGGCGAACACGTCGTGATCCTTCACGACGGCAAGAAGCTGCCGATGTCCCGCGGCCTGCGCGAGGTCGAGGAAAAGCTGAAGTTTGGTTGAGCCGAGCAGTGTCCTGAAAAGCGACTGACGGAATTCACGGAAGGGTGACGGATGACAAAATTTCGGTGGGGCGAGCGTCCCCGCGAGCCGGGCCGCCCCAGACCAAAGCCGCTGCGGCTCGCGAGGACGCTCGCCCCACCGTGCGCCGGATCCATGAAGCTCCTTCATTTGCGCACGTTTCTTAAACTGCGGCTCGCCCTGGTCCCGGCGACGCGTTTTCATCCCGTCGTGCTTGCCCGCAGCCTGTTGCTTCTGCTCCTGCTGTCGCCACTCGGCCGTGCCGCCGAGCCGGTCGTCGCCCCCTCGCAGATGCCACGTGTCCCGGCCACCGAGCCGGCCCAGGCGGCCGCGACGTTCACCCTGCGGCCCGGTTTCAGAGCCGAGCTTGTCGCGGCCGAGCCTCTTATTTCCAGCCCGGTCGCCGTTACGGTGGATGAACAGGGCCGCGCCTATGTGGTCGAGATGCGTGATTATTCCGAGCGCCGTCCGGAGCGCCTCGGCCGCATCAAGCTCCTGGAGGACACCGATGGCGATGGACGCTACGACAAGGCGACGGTGTTTCTCGCGGACCTGCCGTGGCCGACCGCCGTCACCTGCTGGGATGGCGGCGTGTTCATCGGCGCGACGCCGGACATCATCTACGCCAAGGACACGAATGGCGACGGCGTCGCCGATGTGCACGAGGTGGTCTTCACCGGCTTTGCCAGCGATTACGCGCCCTACGCCACGAACAAGTTGAACGTGCAGGCGCTCATGAACTCCTTCCAGTGGGGGCTCGACGACCTGATCCACGGCGCGACCAGCATGAGCGGCGGCAAGGTACGGCTGATCGACAGCGAATTCACACGCAGTTGGCGGGCGCGCGCGGCGGCATACGCCGGCAGCCGCCGGTCCGGCAGTACCCCGGGTTTCAATCCTCCGCCGACCAATGTGGTCAATCTACGCGGACGCGACTTCGCCTTTGATCCGCACACGCTCGAACTTCGCGCCGAAGCCGGCGGTGGGCAGCACGGCATGAGCTTCGACGACACGGGGCGCAAGTTCGTCTGCTCCAATTCGGATCATCTCCAGTTGATCGCCTTCGATGATCTGGAAGCCCCGTCGAATCCCTTCCACGAACTGCCGGCCTCCCGGGCGAGCATCGCCGCGGATGGGCCGAGCGCGGAGGTTTTCCGGCGCAGCCCAGATGAACCGTGGCGCGTCCTGCGAACCCGCTGGCGCGTGGCGGGATTGGTGGAAGGCCCGGTCGAGGGCGGTGGCCGGCCCAGCGGCTACTTCACCGGCGCGACCGGCGTGACGCTCTTCCGGGGCGACGCCTACGGGCCGGACTTCGCGGGTGATGCCTTCATCGGTGATGCCGGCAGCAACCTCGTCCATCGGAAGAAACTGCGTCCGGCACCTGACGGGATCCTCCTCATCGGCGAACGGGCGGCGGATGAGCAGCAGTCCGAATTTCTCGCCAGCACCGACAACTGGTTTCGTCCGGTCCAGTTTTACAATGCGCCCGACGGCTGCCTGTGGGTCGTGGACATGTATCGCGAGACCATTGAGCACCCGTGGTCGCTGCCGGAGAACCTGAAAAAGAATCTCGATCTCGACAGCGGTCGTGAGCGCGGGCGCCTGTGGCGGCTCCAGCCCGAATCATTTGCCGCCTCGGCCACGCGCTCCGAAATCGCGGGCGCAGACACCGACGCGCTGATCGCGCTGCTGGCGCATCCGAACGGCTGGCATCGCGACACGGCGGCCCGGCTGCTCAGCGAGCGAGCGGATCCGGGGGCATTGCCCGGCTTGCGAAAGCTTGCCGTCAACCCGACGAATGCCGTGGCCCGGTTGCATGCGCGGCATCTGCTGGTCGCGCTGGGCGGGGCTTCCGAATCCGACCTGATGACTGCTGCCAACGATTCCTCCGCCGCTGTCCGGCGGCATGCATACCAACTTCTGGCAGCGGAACTGGCAGGGTCGCTGTCCGAACACGCGAAATGTCAGGAGCGTTTGCAGTTGGCTGCCTCAACGGAGACCGATCCGCTGGCCCGGCTTGAACTCGCCTTGGCGCTCGGCCGGCTGGCACCCGGGCAGAGGGTAGGGCCGCTCGCTACGCTGATTCGCCGAGGGCCGGCGATGGTGCAGTCGGCGGCCATTCACACCGCCAGCGGAGTTGAAGCGATGCTTTGGCGTGAACTGGTGCCGACCCCGATCCGTCCGCCCGCCACCGGATTGATTCCTGCCTTGGCCGAACTCGCCCGCGTGCTGGGCCGCCGAGGCGAAGCGGGCGAGGCCAAGCAACTGCTGGCTGCGTTGGCTGGTTGGGAAGGTGAGCCCACCGCCGCGAGGGTTGCCGCCGCCTTCGCTGACGGGCTTGGCATGGAACAGCACGGTGCGCTGGTCGCAAGGTTTGCGCCGCCCCTCCCCGTATCCTTCGTGCAGGCGTGGCAACTCGTGACCAATCCGCCGCCCAAACCCAAGGCCTTCAAGCTGCCCCCGCCCAATCCCGACCGCCTCGCCGTGCTGGCCGCGTTTCTGCCGGCACTCGACCTACGCGGTGATACGCAGCGTGGGGCGGCCATTTTCCGCGAACGTTGCGCGACGTGTCACGCCTTCCACGGCGAGGGCCGGGCGGTTGGGCCGGACCTCGCATCGGTCGTCGCCAACGGGCCGAACCGGCTGCTGGTGTCCATCCTGGACCCGAACCGCGAGGTCGCGCCGAACTTCGCCGCCTGGACCGCCGAGCCCAAGGATAGCGAACCGGTCACCGGCCTGCTCGTGCGCGAATCGGATTCTTCCGTAACGCTGAAGCTCGCGGGTGGGACGGAGACGACGTTTTCGCGCGCGCGTTTGACGGGATTCAAATCCGAGGGCCGCTCGCTGATGCCTGAGGGGCTGGAGGCCGGGCTGACGCAAACGGACCTGGCGGGGTTGCTCGCGTGGCTTCTCGCTACGCCCGTTCCAAAGGGCACGCCCTGATCAACGTCTTACTCTTAATCGTAATCGTAATCCTCCCCTTCACGGCCATCACCGTGCGTGCGCAAAGAGGATTATGATTGCGATTAGGATTAAGAGTGTAACGTCGCCCATCAGACTGGGCGGTCGCTGTGTCGGTGAGCAACTCTGGCCGGAAACCCCTTTGACTCCCGGCCGCCGGTTCCTAGCGTTCGGGCGGATTCATGGCAGTTGAAGCAAACGGGACAACGCGGGTGTCGGTGCTGGGCGTCGGTGCGTTTACGCAGGCGATGATGCGACGGCTGCGCGAGGACGGCGCGGAGGTGAGCGCCTACCTCACGCGTGACTACGCGCACCACGGCCCGCTCAGCGAAGGCCCGTGCATCACCGCCGCCGCCGAGCCGAACCCCTGCGCCCGCCTCCGCCGCGAACGGCCCGACCTTATCCTGCCCATGTCCATCGAGTGGGCGCTCAAGCCGTGGACGGACGAATTCCTCGCCCTGAACCCGCCGCTGCTCTGCCCCACCGGCGAGGGCCTGCGGCTGGAGCGGGAGCGGGATTTTGCCCGTGAGCTGTGCGGGCGCTTCGGCGTGCCTTTTGCGCGGGCTTGGTTTGTGCGGACCCGCGCCGAGGCCGAGGCCCTGGTGCGGCACGAGCAACGGCCCTGCGTCATCAAGAATCCGCTCTGCTCGCCCACCAGCCCCATCCACACCATCGTCTGTGAATCCGTCGCGGACACTTTGGCGTGGCTGCCCCGGCTCGATGACGCGGAAGGAATCTTTCTCCAAGAATATCTCGGCCGTCGCGAAGCCGGCCACATTGCGCTCGTGAGCGAGGGCGAGATTTATCCGCTGGTTACCAATCAGGAGTACAAGCGGGCCTTTGATGGCAATCTCGGCATCGTGGCCGGCGCGCCGCTGGGCGGATTGGTCGAGCGCGATCCCGGCGACAAGTATGGCCTCGTGCGGGAACTGCTGACACCGCTGCGGCCGTGGTTCCGCGAGGTGGGCTTTCGGGGACCTGTCCAGGTCACGGCCATGCTCCACGAGGGCCGCTGGCACGTGCTGGAATACAATGTGCGCCTCGGTGTCACCAGCGGGCCGATGATCGCGCGCATGCTGGCCAATCCCCTCGAAACCTTCGTGCGTTGCGCCCGCAACGAATCGCTCGCCCCCCGCTGGCGCGACGGTCTTACCTTCGGCTGCAACCTCACGCTCGCGGGCTACGGCTATCCCTTCACGCAGCTCACCGGCCCACGGGTGCCGGTGACGGTGGCCGGGGAATTCACCTGCGATGTCTGGTGGCAGGAAGTGGCCGCCCGCGCCGACGGCGTGCTGGAGGCCACCGGCCACCGGCTCGGCGATGTTGCCGCCCTGGCGGGCACACTCGACGAAGCCATCGCCTCCGCCTACTCGAACATCCGCCGCATCCACTCGCTCGGAAGCTATTACCGCACGGATGTCGGCCAATCCCTCTGGCCCCCGGGAAACGAATGAGCGCCCCGCTGCCACGCCGTACCGCCAACCTGCCACGTTCCGCCTGGGTCGAGGTGGACCTGGCCGCGCTTGCTCAGAACTTCCGCCTCCTTCGCGCCGAACTGCACGCTCCCACGCGCCTGCTCTACGTCGTGAAGGACGATGCCTACGGGCTGGGGGCGGTCCGCGCCTCGCAGGTCGCGCTGGCGAATGGCGCGGACCAGCTCGCCGTGTTCACGCTGGGCGAGGCGGCGGAGTTGCGCGACGCGGGTATCCGCGCGCCGATCCTGCTGTTGGGCGAGCGTCTGACGGACGAATTGCGATGGGTGCTGGAACTCAGCCTGGAAACCTGTGTGGGCCGTATTGAAATCGCGCAACAGCTCTCCGTCCTAGGCCGGCAGCGCGGCCGTCCGGTGCCGGTACACCTCAAGATCAACACCGGTATGAACCGCTTTGGTCTGCCGTGGCGTCGCGTCGTGGATTGGAGTCGCGAACTGGCGGCGCTTCAAGGTCTGGAGTTTGTCGGCGCGCTGGGCCATTTCGCGCAGAGCGACGAGCTGGAGAAGGCCTTTGCGCGGACGCAGCAGGCCCGGTTTGAGGAGTGCGTGGCCACGCTGCGGGCCGCCGGTGTGCAGCCCCGCCTGCTGCACCATTGCAACTCAGGCGGCTTTCTCGATCTGCCCGAGGCCCACTTCGACATTGTGCGCGTGGGCCTGCTCGCGCAGGGCGTTTTTCCGTCGTCGGTATGCCGGCGGCTGCCGGGGCTGCGCCCGGTGATGACGGTGAAGGCACGCGTAACGGCAATCCAGGACCTCGAACCCGGCGACACCGTCGGCTATGGGATGCGCTGGCGCGCGGAGCGGCCCAGCCGGATCGGCGTGCTGTCGCTTGGTTACGGCGACGGCTTTCCGCGCGTGCGGAACGAAGGCTCGGCGCTGGTGCGCGGGCTGCGGGTGCCGATCGTCGGCGGCATCACGATGGATGCCCTCATGATTGACCTTACGGATGTCCCCGCCGCGGAGGTGGGTGACGAGACCGTGCTGATGGGCCGGCAGGGTGAGGTCGAGATCACGGCCCACGACATCGCCGCGCTGAAGCGCAGTGTGAGCTACGATGCCCTCACCGGGTGGAGGGCGCGCCTCCCGCGAGTCTATCTCGGCCCCTGATTTCCCGGCGATGAAGTTGCTCTTCTCCGAAGCTGGCCCGGACTACGCGCACTATCTCTATCCCTACGTCGTGTGGGGCTTCCTCGAGCCGGGGGAGACGCCGGCGGATGCGTTCGCGGCGGGCTTCCTGCCGGCCACGCCGCAGCTGGAGCGCTTCTATCTCGTGCGCCAGTTGCGCGTGCCGCTGGCGGAGTGGAAGCCGAACACGGAGAACCGCCGCGTGCTACGCAAGGCCGAGTCGCTGCGCTGCGAACTGATTCCGCGCGCGGAGTTCGATTACTCGGCTGCCCGGCGCGAAGCATGGCTCGCCTTCGCCGAGACGAAGTTTGGCGCCGGCGTGATGCCGGGCGAACGTCTCGACCGGCTGATGAACGGGCGCGTCATCAGTCACCTGCTGCTGTTCACCGACATCGCGACGGGGGAGGAGGCCGGCACCGCACTGCTCTTTCTCGAAGCGCCGCGTTTGGCGTTCTACTACTACGCGTTCTACCGGCTCACGCCGGAGACCAAGCACGTCGGCATGGCCATGATGACGCGCGCGGTGGAGCACTTCGCGCAGGGCGGCTACGGGCACCTGCACCTGGGCACCTGCTATTCCGAACGGGCGCTCTACAAGGCGCAGTTCGAGCCGCTGGAATTTTTCAACGGCTTCCGTTGGTCGCGGAACCTCGACGAGCTGAAGCACCTGATCCGGACCGCGCCCGTGGATAAACACCGGCTGGAGACGGCCGAATTCCTGGCCTTCCAGCCCGAACCTCCGGCCGAACTGGCACAAGCGAGCGGTTTCCAGGTGAGGCGGTAGTCCGAAACAGAGACCTAATCTGGAAAGCAGGAACACAGGAAACCGGAGAGTCCTTTCCGTTCCTGGTTTCCTGTTTTCCAAATTCAAACTCCCCTCCGGCTTATCTGCGTAGCGGATTGCGCGAATGGCTGCCGGCGCGTATGCCTCCCCCATGCGCTTCCTCTCCCTGCTGTTCGCCTGTGCCGCGCTGCCTGCTCTCGCTGGCTCCGCCGATGGCACGCTGGACCTCTACTGGATTGATTCCGAGGGCGGCGGCTCGACACTGATTGTCACCCCGGCGGGCGAGAGCGTGCTGATTGATTCGGGCAATCCCGGCGGCCGCGATTCGGGGCGCATTCACAAGGTCGCCACCGAGGTCGCCAAGCTCGACCACATCGACCACTACATCACCACGCACTTTCACGTGGACCATTTCGGCGGCGCGGCGGAACTGGCCGCACTCATGCCCATCGTCAATGTCTGGGACAACGGCATCCCTGACGCCGATCCGGATGGCAACAAGACCTCCACGTGGCCGCTGACCAGCAAGGCGTACCGCACGATGTCCGTGAAGGAGCGCCACGTTGTCCAGCCGGGCATTTTGATGCCGCTGAAATCCGGCAACCTGCCGCTGGAGATGCGCTGCCAGATTGCCCGGCAGGAGCGTTGGAATCCGCCGACGAAGGAGTTCAAGCACTGGACCAACGAGGCCCTGCCGGCGGCCAAGCCGACCGACACGTCGGACAACGCGAACAGTTCCGCGTGGATTCTCGCGTTCGGCCCGTTCCGCTTCTACGACGGCGGCGACCTGACTTGGAATATCGAGGCCAAGCTGGTCTGGCCGGTGCCGCTGATTCCGACGGTGGACATCTACCAGGTTACCCATCATGGCCTGGATGCCAGCAACAATCCGCTGCTCCTGCGCGCGCTGAACCCGACCGTGAGCGTGATGAACAACGGCCCGACGAAGGGCACGGCGGCCGAAGTCATCACGAACCTGCGCGCCCTGCCCACGCTCCAGGCGCAGTACCAGATGCACAAAAACGTCCGCGAGGACGGCGTGACCAACAACACGACGGACGGGTTCATCGCGAACCTCGCCGCGAAGTGCGACGGCAACTACATCCACTGCCGCGTGGCCGCCGATGGGAAGAGCTACACTTTCGAAATTCCGGCCACGGGCCACCAGAAAACCTATTCGACGCGAGGGAAGTAAACCTTTGCGACCTCTGGCTGAAGAATGGCTTGGCCGGTGTCGTCCCTCAGTGGTTCAATGCCGACGATGCCCCGTTCACCACAGCAAAGCCTCCTCTGGCGATCCGCCTTGGCGTGGACGGTGTGGCTTGGCGTGACGGTCAGCGTGAAGGCGGCGCGTCCGGTGGCAGAGGAGCCGGTCTCCTTTCGTCGCGACGTGATGGCGGTGCTGGCCAAGGCGGGTTGTGCGAGCGGTCCCTGTCACGGCAATCGCAATGGCAAAGGCGGCTTCAAGCTCTCCCTGCGCGGGGAAGATCCGGCGACGGATTACGCGACCCTCATCAATGGCCTCGCCGGTCGCCGGCTCGATTTCACCGCGCCTGCCGACAGCCTGCTGCTGCTCAAGCCGACCACCGACGTGGCGCATGAGGGCGGTGCCCGGCTGAAGAAGGGCTCGCGCGAATACGAAATCCTGCGTCGCTGGATCGCCGCTCGTTCGCCCGACGACGCCTCGGCCCCGAAGCTCACCCGCTTGGAGGTCACTCCGCGCGACGATTACTATTACGCGCCCAGGACCAACGCGCAGATCACGGCCACGGCCGTGTTTGCCGATGGCCTCCGGCGCGATGTCACGACGCTGGCTGTTTACGAGGTGTCGAACGTGGCCGTGGCCGAGGTTGCGCCCGATGGCCGAGTCATGCGCAAAAGCGACGGCGAGACGACGGTGCTCGTGCGCTACCTCGACCAGCAGGCGCCCGTGCGGCTGGCCTTTGTCCCGCGACACCCTGAGTTTGCCGCGCGCAAGTTTCCGCAGCCGGCCAATGCCGTGGACGAGCAGGTGTACGCCAAGCTGAAGCAGCTGCGGCTGAATCCCGCCGGCCCCTGCACTGACGAGGTGTTCCTGCGCCGCGCCTATCTAGATCTGCTGGGCATTCTGCCGACCGCGGATGACGCCCGCGCCTTTGTCGCTGACACTGCGAAAGACAAGCGCGCGAAGCTGGTGGACACGCTGCTGGAGCGGCCCGAGTTCGCCGAGTCCTGGGCCATGAAGTGGGCCGACCTCTTACGCCTCGACGAGCGCACGCTGGACCGTAAGGGCGCGCGGCTCTTCTACGACTGGCTGCGGACCTCCATCGCTTCGCACGAGCCGATCGACCAGTTTGCTCGCAAGCTGGTTTCCGCCCGGGGCAGCACCTACGCGAATCCGGCGGCGAACTACTACCGCAACCTCCGCACGCCGGTGGAACGCGCCGAGGCCGCCGCCCAGGTGTGGCTCGGCACGCGCCTCCAGTGCGCCCAGTGCCATAACCATCCCTACGAGCGCTGGACGCAGGACAATTACCACGACTGGACGGCCCTGTTTGAGCGCGTGGATTTCCAGGTGCTGGAGAACCGCCGACAGGACGAAAACGACAGCCACGAGTTCAAGGGCGAACAGGTCGTGTTCGTGAAGAATTCCGGCGAACACCAGAACCCGCGCACCAAGAAGACCTCGGTGCCGCGCTTCCTCGGGGTGCCGACGCCGGTGGGCGAATGGGCCAAACAGAACGCTGCCTTGGTCTCGACGGCCGCCACTCCCTCTCCCCTCAACGGGGAGAGGGGTGCGATTGCCAGTGGGCGTGCGTCTTCGCCCTCACCTCACCCTACCCTCTCCGCTCCCTCCGGGAGCGGAGAGGGCAAGGCATCGGCGGTTCCGGCAATCTCTGGCATCGCCTGGCCCACGAATGCGATCACGGGCCCGACGGACCTCGACGCGTTGGCAGCGTGGCTCACTTCCACCAACAACCCGCTCTTCGCGCGCTCACAGGCAAACCGCATCTGGTTTCACCTGATGGGCCGTGGGCTGGTGGACCCGATCGACGACTTCCGCTCGACGAATCCGGCGTCGCATCCGGCGCTGCTCGACGTGCTCACGGCGGAGCTGGCGAAGTCCGGCTACGACCTGCGGCATGTCATCCGGCTGGTGATGAGCTCGCGGACCTATCAGGCCTCCTCCGAACCGACGAAGGGAAGCGAGGATGACATGGTGAACTACTCCCATAACATCGTTCGCCGCCTCACCGCCGAGCAATTGCTCGATGCACAGAGCGAAGCGGCGGGTGTGCCGCTGGAGTTCGCCGGCTTTCCCGATGGCACCCGCGCCGGCCAGATGCCGCTGCTGAAGACGGGTGCGCGCCGCAAGAGCAGCCCGCTCGACCAGTTCCTGGTCGCCTTCGGCAAGCCGCCCCGCCAGACACCCAGCGAATGCGAGCGCTCCAGCGAGCCGACGATGACCCAGGCCTTCGCACTCATCAGCGGTCCGACCGTGCAGGATTTTATCGGCGAAAAGGACAACCGCCTGGCTCCGCTACTTGCCTCCGGCAAGCCGGCCGGTGAGCTGGTGAACGAGCTGTTCTGGAACGTCCTGACCCGCGCCCCGAGCCAGCCTGAGTCGGAGAAGCTGGTGGCATTGCTCGACACCGCACCCAACAAGCGGGCGGCGCTGGAGGACATCCTCTGGGGCCTGCTGAACGCGAAGGAGTTTGTGCTGCGGAAATAGTGGCGATGAACCCGACCCCACAACGTGTGGAAGCAGAAATTCCAGGGCCAATTGTCCGTGGTGCCCGACGGCGGTGGCGACTTTTCGGCCGCTTGGAAACGGAGCGGCGTTTCTGGCCATTGTTCAGGCTCTGGCTTCTGCCGGTTGGTGCGATAGTGCTGTTGATTAGTTTAGTCAGTGGGTTTGCTGCGTGGCAGGGCAGCGATACGGTCAAAGTGGGTGGTGGCGCGGTGCATGGCTGGCGTGGGTTTGTCGCCGCCATGAGGATGGTTCCGCCTTTCATCCTGATGATCACCTTTGTGATCACAGGCTGCCTATGGATGGAATGGAAGCTGCGGACTCTGTTCCGAGCGATTATGCAGCGTTTGTTCGGTAACAAGCAGAGCCAATAAAATTGAACGACAAAAAGCCATGAACTCCTTCGCCTGCCCCGGCTTCCATTCCGCCGAGAAGTTTTCGCGCCGCACGCTGCTCAAGGTCGGCGGGCTCGGCATGCTCGGCCTGACGCTGCCCAAGCTGCTCGCGGCCGAATCGCTCGCGCCCGGGAGCGCGGTGTCGATGCCCAAGGCCAAGGCGAAGTCCGTCATCTTTCTCTACCAGTTCGGCGGGCCTTCGCAGATCGACATGTTCGACATGAAGCCGGACGCGTCGGACAAGTACCGCAGTCCGCACAAGCCCATCTCGTCGAGTGCCGACGGGATTCAGGTGAGCGAGCGGCTGCCGGATGTGGCGAAGGTCATGGACAAGGTGACGCTCATCCGGTCTATGACCCACAAGATGCTGAACCACAATTCGGCGAGCTATTACGCGCTGACCGGTCATGCGCCACCGGTGGATGACATCCGCCTGCGCGACACGCTCGACCTCGCCCCGGCCTACGGCTCGGTGGTGGATGCGCTCGCGCCGATCAGCGGGGAACTGCCGACCTTCGTGGCGTATCCGCACGTCTGCCGCGACGGGGCGATCACGCCCGGCCAGCACGCGAGTTTCCTCGGCAAGCAGCACGATCCGCTGCTCGTCCTGCGCGACCCGAACGCCGCCGATTTCAGCCTGCCGGAACTGAGCCTGCCCAACGGGGTGAGCTTCGAGCGGCTGACCGCCCGCCGCGAGCTGCAGAAGATGATCGACGGCCAGTCGCGCCTGCTCGACTACGCCAGCGCCGCCCGCGGCATGGACGCCTATTACGAGAAGGCCCTGACCATGCTGCACAGTGACAAGCTGCGCAGCGCCTTCGACCTCTCGAAGGAACCGGAGAAGCTGCGCGACCGTTACGGGCGCACGACGTACGGTCAGGGATTGGTGTTGGCGCGGCGGCTGGTCGAGGCGGGCGTGAAGTTCGTCACGGTGTATTTCAGCGACAACATCGGCGGGCAGAGCACGGACAGCGGCGGCTGGGACACGCACGGGTTCAACAACACCCACATGTATCCCATCGTGGAGAAGTACCATCTGCCCATAACGAACCAAACGTTGCCGGTGTTCCTGAATGATCTCGACGAGCGCGGCCTGCTCGACACGACGCTGGTGGTGTGGATGGGCGAGTTTGGCCGCACGCCGGAGCTGAACAAGCAGACCAGCCGCGACCATTGGCCGCACTGCTACACCACGTTGCTCGCGGGCGGCGGTGCGAAGCGGGGCTTTGTCTATGGTGCCAGCGACAAGCAGGGGATGTATCCCGCTGACAAGCCGGTCCGGCCGGATGACCTGGCGGCCACGGTGTTCCACCTGCTCGGCATCGACCCGCGCACCGAGGTGATGAACCACCAGCAGCGCCCGCTGCCCATCGCCGAAGGCGAAGTGGTCTCGGGTGTGATCGCCTGAAGCACGTTTGCCGTGGGCATCCGTTCCGTCGCCTGACGCTCCGTTCGGCGGCGGGGACAGCGCCAGCGCGCCGTCCCTACCCTCCCGCAGGGACCGCAGCCGGCTTTCGGGCCCAGCGCTTAAGCGTTGCTTCCAGTTCCGAGCGGCGGATGGGCTTGGTGAGGCAGTCGTCCATGCCGGAGGCGAGGCAGCGTTCCCGGCTGTCGCCCAGCACCTCGGCGGTGACGGCGACGATGGGTGTGCGCGGGGTGCGCGTGGCCATCTCGTTCTGTCGGATCTGCCGGGTGGCGTTGAAGCCGTCCACCTCGGGCAGGTGGCAGTCCATCAGGATGAGGTCGTACCGGTTCAGGCAGGCGAGGCGTACGCCCTCGGCGCCGTTGTCGGTCACCTGGCAGGACCAGCCGGCGCGCCGCAGCATCTCGAGAAGTACGCGCTGGTTCAGCTCGTTGTCTTCCACGAGCAGGGCGTGGCCGAGCACCGTCTTGGGCGGGGCGCTGATCCGGGGCGATTCCTCTTCGGGCACCAGCGTCATTTGCGTGTGGTCGGGTGCCGGTCGCAAGGTGGGCGCAGCGCGGACCGCGTGGATGAGCGGGGCGGCACCCAGCACGGGCTTGGTCACATCCATGACGCCGAGGCTGGCCAGCGAGCCCGGTCCCGTCGGGCGCACGCCGGGACGCCGCAGGCAAACCAGCCCGGCCGATTGCAGCTCGGCGTCCGCGCGCAACGCCCGGGCAAACGACCGGCCGGCCTGGTCGGGGAGCTTCTCGGCAAAGACGACGGTCTGGAACGGACGGCCCGCGAGGGAGGCCTGATACAGCCGCCGCAGGGCATCCTGGGCCGTGTCGGTGGCATCCACCGCGAAGCCGGCCGCCGCGAGGTGGTTCACGATCATCTCGCGTGAGGCGGTGGACGGCTCGACGACGAGCACCCGCAGGCTGTCAGTCGCGGCCGGAGCGCTCCCGGCAGGTGCCGCCGTGCCGGACTGGCTCTCATCGGCCAGCGGCAGTTGGAACCAGAAGTCGGAACCCTGGCCGGGACGGCTGGCGAAGCCGAGCTTGCCCCCCATGAGCTCGACCAGCCCCTTGGAAATGCTCAGGCCAACACCCTCAGTACCCAGCTGGCGGGCGGAGAAACCATTGGCCGTGGCCGACTGGTTGAACAGGCGGGCCTGGGCTTCCGGGGTAATACCGCAGCCGGTGTCGCTGACGGTGCATTTGAGCATCCCAAAGAGAATTTCCACGCGCACCACAATCTGGCCTTCGGAGGTGAAATTGACCGCGTTGCTGAGCAGGTTCAGCAGCACCTGCCGGGTGCGCGCCGCATCGGCATGCACGCGCAGGTGCGGATTCGGACCAAGGTTGTGGGCCAGCTCCAGGCCCTTTTCCGCGCTCCGCTGGGCAAACAGCTCCATGGCCGGCAGCAGGATCTCCGTGAAATCGAAGGACGCGGCGTGCAGTTCCAGCTGGCCATCCTGCAGACGGGCGTAGTCGCTGATGTCATTGAGCAGGGCGACCAGCACCTCGGCGGACTGGCGCACGTTCATCGCAAACTCGCGCTGGTCGGCCAGCAGGGCCGTTTCGAGCAGCAGTTCCGTGTAGCCGATGATGCCGTTGAGCGGGGTGCGGATCTCGTGATTGACGACGGTGAGCAGCTCCCGGCGCGCCGGGGTCAGCGGTTCGGGCGCGGGCGTGCTCTCGGGGGCGGGCGGTGGGGTCGCCGGCGGTGGCTTCGCCGGGCGAGCATCGGATTTCGAAGGCTGCCAAAGGGCGCGAAGCAGCCAGCCCAGACTGGCGCCGAGAACAATCAACACCAGCCCGGCAGCCCAGAGTGGCCAGGTGGAGTTGGCTGTCTGATCAAGCATGCGACACACCAGTTTAGCGCGGCAAAACGCAGCCTCAACCGTGCGAACACCAAGTATTTCCCGTAAGCACGAGCCGTTGCAATTCGCAATGTGACCGGAAAGTCACCTTAGGAGCGTTAACCGCCCGAGCCGTCGTCTGCTGGGGGATCCGTGGCCTCCGGGCCGGCGAAACTGGCACCGGATACCAGGCGTTCGATGGCGGCTTCCAGCTCGCTGCGCCGGAACGGCTTGAGCAGGCATTCGTCCATGCCGTCCGCCTGGCAGTGCCCATTCCGGTTGGCCATCGGGTCGGCCGTCACCGCGATGATCGGGGTGCGGTCCCAGCCGGCGGCCCCCTCGGCTGCACGGATGCGCCGGGTGGCCTCGAAGCCGTCGACCGTGGGCATGTGGCAGTCCATGAGGATGAGGTCGAAGCGAAACCCGGTGGCGAGGTTCACCGCCATTTCGCCGTCGGTGGCGAAGTCGCAGCTCCAGCCGAAGCGGCGGAGCATTTCGGCCAGCACGGTGCGGTTCAATTCGTTGTCCTCGGCGATGAGGGCATGGAACCGGGTGGAGGATACCGGCAGGCCGCCCGTCAATGCCGTGGAAGCCGCGGCCGGCTGGGCGGTGTGCGCGCTGGCCTGGAGCACGGCCTGAATGAGCAAGGTCGGGCGCAGCACCGGTTTGCCCAGCTCGACCACGGTCCCATCGGTCAGCGGCAGTTGCTGCGACCGCACGCCGGGCTGGTGCAGGCGCACGATGCCCAGCCGGGCCAGCGCGGGCATCGTTCGGATGGTGGCGGTGAACTCGAAGGCGTCAAAATCGCCCAGCTGCTCGGCGATCACGACGGCTTGGAAAGGCCGGCCGGATTCCGCCGCCGCCCGCAACTGGGTCAGGGCCGCCTGGCCGTTCAGGGCGGTTTCGACCTGCATCCCCCCGATCTTGAGGTGCGAGACCAGCATGCGCCGGCCGATCTCCGCCGGTTCGACCACTAGGACGCGGTGATCCTTCGCGACCGACGGCAGTTTCTGGTAGGTGGTGGGATCGCTCTCCGACCCGGGCGGCAGGGTGAACCAGAAGCTGGAGCCGCTGCCGGCCTCGCTATGCAGTCCGATGCCGCCTCCCATCAGCTCCACCAGGCGCTTGGCGATGGCCAGTCCCAGCCCGGAGCCGCCGAAGCGTCGGGTGATGCTGCCATCTACCTGGGTGAAGCGGTTGAAGAGCCGGCCCTGGGCTTCCGGGGCGATGCCGATGCCGGTGTCGGACACGGTGCAGCGGAGCATCGGGGCCGGGCCTTCCGTCAGGTCGATTTTTACCAGCACGTGACCGGAGTGGGTGAATTTGACCGCGTTGCCGGCCAGATTGATGAGCACCTGACGGGCGCGCACCGGGTCGGCACGGACGCGAATGCTGCGCTGGGGCGGGGCCTCGTAGGCGAGCTCAAGGCCCTTTTCATTGGCGCGGGCGGCCAGCATCTCCAGCACCTCGATCACGATCTCCCGGAAATCGAATACCGTGACGTTCAGCTGCAAATGCCCCGCCTCGATGCGCGAGAAGTCGAGGATGTCGTTGATGAGCGACAGCAGCAGCTCGCCCGACTGGCGCACGGCCTGCACGAATTCGCGCTGCTCCGAACCGAGCGGCGAATCCAGCAGCAGGTCGCTGTAGCCGATGACGCCATTGAGCGGCGTGCGGATTTCGTGGCTCATCGTCGCCAGGAACTCGCTCTTGGCCTCGCTGGCGGCGTCGGCGGCCTGCTTGGCCTGCTCCATGGCCTCGGCGCGGGCGCGGGCGCTGGCCAGCTGCTCCGAGTGCTGGCGGCGTTCGGCCTCCCGACGGGACCGTCGGCGCTGTCCGGCCCACATGACCGCCCCGCCCAGCCCGGCGATGAGCCCAACCCCGACCGCCTGGAACCAGCCCGTCTGCCAGAAAAAGGGTTGCACCACGAAGTCCAGGCCGGCGGGGTGTCCGCGCCACTGGCCGTCCTTGTCGGCGGCGCGCACCTCGAAGCGGTAGTGGCCGGGCTTGGGATCGATCAGCTCGGTTTCCCAGGCGTGCTGGGAGTCGGGCACGCCGACCCACTCATGCTCGTCGGGGAGGATGCGAGTCTGGAAGCGGGTGCGCTCCGGGGTGCCGAGGTTGAGGGCGGCGTAATGCATCTGCAGCCGCTTGGTACCGGCTGGGATTCGGAGCGTTTGGTGCGGGTCCGGCTGGTCGAACAGGCGAGAATCCGCCTGCACCCGCTCAATGATCACCGGGGGCGGGGCGGGGCGGGGCGGAACCTGGTCCGGGTCAATCATCACGACGCCCTTCATCGTGGAAAACCAGAGCCGGCCGTCGTAGCCGCGGTCCGCCAGGTTGCTCATCATCCGCCGGCACTGGTTGCTCGCGAGGCCGTCGGCCCGGTCCAGCATCAGGCAGTCCAGCTCGGTGGCCTGGCCGGCGGCGACCCGGTCGAGCGAGTCGCGCCGCACGCGGATGATGCCATCGTCCGTGCCCAGCCAGAGGTCGTACTCGTTGTCCTCGACAATCGCCACGACGGCGATTCCCGGCAACCCGTTCGTGACGCCGAAAACCGTGGTGCGGTTGGTCTGCCAGTGGATGAGCTGACCATTCTGGGTGCCCAGCCAGATGCCGTCATCCCGGGCGGCCTGCAGGGCGGTGAACGAGTCGCCCGGGGCGAGCCGGGGCAGGGGAGCCGGGCGGGCCTGCCCATCCCGCCAGGCACGGACAGCGCCGCCCTCGGTGAGCAGCCAGATCGTACCCACGCCGTCTTCGCTCATGACTTCGATGTCGGTGCCGTTGGTTCCCCGGGGAACCAGGCCGGCTTCCGTGCCGAACTGCCGCCAGCGGCCGGCCTCATGGGAGAAGAGATTGCCTTCGCTGGCCACCCACAGCCGGCCGGCGGAATCGTACAGCAGTGCGTCCACCGTCGATTTGTCGAGGCCGGGCAGCGGCACATGCTCGAGCTGCCCGCCCTGCTGGCGGTAAAGCCCTTCCGTGTAGAGCCCATACCAAGTCGGCCCCTGGGGCTCCGTGGCGACAGCGAACACCCAGGAACCCGCATTGAGCCCCCGATCACCGCTGATCAGGGGTGGCTCAAAGTGTCCGTTGCGCAGGGTTTGCACGCCACTGCCGTGGGTCGCCACCAGCAGCGAGCCGTCGGGCTGGGGCATCAGGGTGTTGACGACACTCTGGATCAGGCCGGCATCCTCGTCGAACACCCGCACCGTGCGCTGGCGCAGCCGTGTGACGCCGCCACCATTCGATCCCACCCAGAAATTGCCCTCGTGGTCCTTGATGACTGACGTCAGGGCGTTGTTCATCAGGCCGTCGGCGGTGGTGCCCCGGATGACCGAGCCATCGGGGTACAGCACGGCCAGCCCGCGGCTGTAAGCGGTGATCCACAGGCGGCCGAAGCGGTCTTCATGGAGGCAGGTGACTCCGCCCAGATTGGTGGGCAGATCCCATTTTCGCTCCCACTGGCCGGCGCGCCATTTGCGGATGAGCTTGGTATCCGCGAGCCATATCCCGCCATCCGTGGACGGTGCGATCGCGAGCAGGGACGTGGCCTTGGCCTCACCGGGCCCGATCACGGTCTGCCAGCTAGTACCCTGCTGCCGGGTCAATTGGCTGTCCCCCATCACCCATAGGGCACCCTGGGTGTCGCGGGTCAGGGCGGAGGGCTGATCCTTGCCGGCGGGGGGCCAGGGCACCGCTTCGAAATGGTCGTTTTGAAAACGGAGCAGGCGGTCCGTGGCCCGGGCAAAGAGCTGTCCTTGTCCGTCAAACACCAGCGACGTCATGAACGAGTTGGGCACCCCCCGGCTGGGCCCAGATTCCTCCCATCTGCGCCCCTGCCGCCGGAAGACGGCACCCGATCCCCCGCACCATAGGTCCCCCGTGGGCGACAGGGTCAGGGCCACGCAGCCGGCCGCGAGGTTGGTGGAACCTTCCTCCTCGACCATGCGGAACTCGTGCCCGTTGAAGCGGGTCAGCCCGCGGAAGGTACCCACCCAGAGATATCCGTCGGCAGACTGCAGCAGCGTCTTCACGGCCGGATAGGGCAGACCTTCCTCAGTCCCCCAGGTGCGGACCAGAAATTCCTCGCCCAACCGCCGGGCCGGTGCTTCCGCAGCCAGGGCGGCAATCGCGCTGAAAAACAGCAGGAGGCTGAGCAGGCCGCCCGGCAGGGGGGCGGTCGGGGTTTTCATCGTTCTACATGTGTCACGGGCCGGGCCGAAGCCCGCAAGCGGCAAATGCGGCTTTTGCCAGATTAAAGTATTAGAATGCCAATTAATATGTTAATCCTGCCGCCGTCGGGGCGGATGTTTCAGGGGGCGCCGGACCCGGGCGCGGACGCCATGTCACCCATGCAGCGGCAAAAATGCCGTTTCGCTTGAGGACATTTCCGGTGGCGTGCGGCGCAGGCTTGTCGTGACCGGCCGTGACGCCGAGACTGGGCGCGTGATTTCCGGAGCGCGCGAAGAGTTTGGGTCCCGGCTGCAGCAGGCGGTGGCCGACGGCTCCCTGGTGCGCCTGACCCTGGGTGGCCCCCAGGGCGGGGACGCGACTCTGCGGCAGCTGTCCGTGCGCCCCGTCCGGTTGCGCGCCGGCCCGCGGCTGGCCTTCGTGTGGCGCCACGAGACGCGGGATGTGACCAAGAATCATCCGCCGGACGAGGCCTTGGCCCAGCTGGGCGAACTCATCGGCCACCGCTTTGCCACGGCGCACCTGTTCACCACGTCCGCCACGGTCCACCTCGAATTCCGGCCAAACCGCCCGCCGCAGCTGCATGTGGGACCGCCGACCGAGTCCGCCCAACCGCTCTCCACCGGCCAAAGCCACGATCGCGACAAAGCCCGGCCAATCCCCGCCCAGACCGGCTGGTTGTCGGCCCTGGGAGTCACCACCGCCGAAGGCAAGGTGCGCGCCGGCATGGAGGCAAAATTCCGGCAGATCAACCGCTTCGTCGAACTGCTGGCTCCGCTGCTTGGTGAGGCTCCGTTGCCTGCCGAGGGTCCGCTGGGCCTGGTGGATATGGGCTGCGGCAAGGGTTATCTGACGTTCGCGGCCCATGATTGTCTGCGGCGCATGACGGGGCGACCGGTGCAGGTCCGGGGCGTGGAAGCCCGTCCTGAGCTGGTGGCGCTCAGCAACCGGGCCGCCCATGAGTCGGGGTTGGAAGGCCTTGAATTCGTTGCCGGGAACATTGCGGACACCCCGTTGGAGCACACCCACATCCTTGTCGCCCTGCACGCCTGCGACACGGCGACCGATGATGCCCTGGCCCGTGGGGTGGCGGCCGAGGCGGCCCTGCTACTGGTGGCCCCCTGCTGCCACAAGGAGGTGCGTCCCCAATTGGTGCCGCCCCCGGCACTCGCCGAGGCGCTGCGGCACGGCATTTTCCGCGAGCGACAGGCCGAATTCGTCACCGACGCCCTGCGCGCCGCGCTGCTTGAATGGGCCGGCTACACCACCAATGTGATGGAATTCATCAGCCCGGAGCACACCGGCAAAAACCTGCTGATCACGGCCGTGAAGCGTACCCGGCCCTTTGACCGTGAAGCCGCCGCCCGGCGCGTCCGTGAGCTGGCGGCGCTTTATGGCGTGCGGCGACAGGCCTTGGCCAGTCGGCTGGGTTTCGACCTGGCTGCGCCTTGAACCCTATGGACCCCGACACGTTGGATTGGGCGGCGCTGGACCGGCTCCGGGAAACCTTCCTTCAGGGAAAGTCGGCCAGCGCGGGCGCCTACTGGCATTCGCGGAGCGATCTGGCCAACTACGATGCGACCTTTGGCGAGCGCATCGGCTGGAAATGGGATGCCGTACTGCGCGAGCTGCGGCTCCGGGGCTGGCAGCCGCCTCCGGGACCGGTGCTGGACTTTGGCTGCGGCAGCGGTGTCGCCGGCCTGCGGGTGATCGCGGCCTTTGGCGCGGAACGCTTTACGAAGCTGTTCGTGCATGACCGGTCGGCCTTGGCCGAGGAGTTTGCCCTGTTCCGCGCCCGGGAAGAATTTTCCACGTTGGCGACCGCCCGGCTGGCCCGTGCCGAACTGGCCACCCTCGAATTGCCCGGCACCCTGGTAGTCAGCCACGTGCTGAACGAGCTGCCGGACAACCAGCGGCGGCAACTGCTGGCACTGGCCCGGCGCGCCCAGGCTGTGATCTGGGTGGAACCGGGCACCCATGCCGACAGCGGGGAACTCATCGCCGTGCGGGAAGCGCTGCGGGAAGAGTTCGTGGTCGTGGCCCCCTGCACCCACTGCGAGGCGTGCGGGCTGCTGGCTCCCGGCAACGAACGGCATTGGTGCCATAATTTCGCCCCGCCCCCGCCGGCCATCTTCGCGGATTCCGGCTGGACGCGCTTTGCCCGGCGGGCGGGCATCGATCTCCGCAGCCTGCCCTACAGCTTCCTTGTGCTGGAGCGCAAGCCGGGTTCACCCGACTGTCCGCCGCCGCCGCCGGGGGTTTCGCGAATGCTCGGCATACCGCGCCTCTACAAGGGATATTTAAAGCTCTACGACTGCTCCAGCACCTCTGTCCGGGAGCTGATGCTGCAAAAACGGGACCTCCCGGAGCTGTTCGCCAGTCTGGCCGACGAGTCGGAGGCGGTTCCGCTGTTCCAGTGGCATACCGAAAAGGCACGTGCCCATGCGGGTACCCATTGGCCGCCGGCGGTCTGACTGGGATGACGCTGTGCCATTGCTGGTTTGGGCGCCGAATGGCTTGGCCCGCCTGCCTCGGATCAGCTTGGTCGTGAAATCCTTAACCTAATGATTCAAAGGCTCTTGCGTGACGATTGCAATTGCAGTTCTGCAGGGGGCATGGACCCGGGTTGGGCAGATTGGCTGGTGAGTCAGGTGTTTTACCCAGAAAGGTTAAAAATCGGCGAACCGGCTACTTTCCTAAAGACAACGGGCCGGAATCCGCTATGTCTGTAACGGAAGAGCTCGTTGGACAGAAAAAAACTGTTGACGTAGGCCCTAGTCTTTCGGCACGGTCACTGCACACACGGAAACAAACTAAACCATATGAAGACTCAATCTCTTCTCCTCACTGCCGCTGCAGTGTGCCTCGGGGCGACATCCGCCTTTGGCGCCGTCAGCAGCAACATTGTCGGCTACACCAAGCTCAGCCTGAATGCAGGTCTGAACCTGATCGCCAACACTCTTGACAACAAGTCTGGCAACAAGATCGCCGACGTGATCCCCGCTGTGCCCGACGGCACGACGGTGTATCAGTACAGCGGCGGCACGTTCTCGAGCGCGCAGTTCCTCGCGAATGATCCTGCCAATCCGTCTGCTGGTGGCATCTGGAGCGCGGACGCGACTCTGGCGCCCGGCAACGGCTTCTTCATCGACGTTGGCGCTGCCGCCACGTCCGTTGTCTTCGTGGGTGAGGTTCTTCAGGGCAGCCTGAGCAACCCCATTCCTTCGGGTCTGTCCATCAAGTCCTCACAGGTTCCGCAGGCCGGCGCTCTCGACGCGCTGGGCCTGGTTGCCGGTGACGGTGACACGGTGTTCGTCTACAAGGGCGCCGCCGGTTATGATGGCTTCCAGTTCCTGGCCAATGATCCGGCCAATCCTTCCGCTGGCGGCATCTGGACTACGACGGACAGCGCGGCCCCTCAAATTGCCGTCGGTCAGGCTGTGTTCTATTCCTCCGGTGGCCAGGCCACGTGGAATCGTACGTTCACTGTGAACTGAAACGTTGAATTGACGGTTCATCTTCAACCCGGTTAGAACTCCCAATAAACCAATGAAAAAAATTCTACTCACGCTCGCGGCCAGTGCCACGGTTTTTAGCGCGTTTGCTACGGACGGCACTTTCTCCGCGTCCAACGTCATCAACAGTGTTCGTCAGTACATTTTCAATCCTGACGGGACCACCAAGCTGGCCAAGGCCAACGGTGCCGTTGAGTTCCTGTACAACGGGGCTGTGGTTGGCACCGGAACCTACGGCTTCCTGGCCGATGGTCTTTTCAGTGCTGGTACGGTCAGCATTCCTAATCAGGCCGGTAACGCGGTCGCGATCACCATCGAAGTTTGGGACAAGAGCACCCAGGCCACGTACGATCTCGCATCGACCGTTGCCGGTGGCACTTATTTGCCTGCTCAAACCGTGACCATCACCCTCGGTGGTGGTGGTAGCCCGGCGGCCACGCCTGCTCCGCTCACTGGTTTCACTGGTGGAACGCTTAAGGTCGTTCCCACCCCCGAGCCCTCTACGGTTGCCTTGGCCGCCCTCGGCCTCGGTGGTCTGCTGTTCATCAGCCGCCGCAAGTAATTGCGTCTGTCATTTCAAGAAGGCCGCTCTGCAAAGAGCGGCCTTTTTTTGTTTTCCGTTGACAGGGAAAGCTTCATGCAATTGCTTCATCACCTCCTCAAGGCGGTCATTTATCCATTCTTATGAAGAAGGCATTGTTTGCGTTCGCAACGGGAGCAGTTGTGTTTGGCGCGTCTGCCGCCGATGGCACTTTTTCCGCCTCCGCCGTCATCAATGGCGTTCGCTACTATGTCTATGACGTCGATGGCGCGAAGTTGTCCAAGGCCAATGGCGCCGTGCAGTTCATCTACAACGGGACGGTGCTCGGTGCCGGGACCTACGGCTTCCTAACCGATGGTCTTTTCAGTGCTGGTACGATCAGCATCCCTGGGCAGGCCGGCCAAACGGTCGCCATTACCATCGAAGTCTGGGACAAGACCAAGGCAGCGACCTATGACATCGCCTCGGCCTTCGGTCCCTACTGGCTCCCTCAGACAGTGACCATTACGCTCGGCGGTGCTGGCACCCCGGCGGCCACGCCTGCTCCCCTCACTGGCTACACGGGTGGACAGGCCTTTCTCCCCGTTCCCGAGCCTACCACCGTTGCCTTGGCCGCGCTCGGCCTCGGTGGCCTGCTCTTCGTCCGCCGGCGCAAGTGATTGTGTTTGTCATTTCAAAAAGGCCGCTCTGCAAAGAGCGGCCTTTTGTTTTCCCGTTGACAGGGAAAGCACCGTGCCGTTGCTTCATCACATCCCCAAGGCGGTGATTTATCCATTCTTATGAAAAAGGCCCTGCTCGCGTTCGCAGCGGGAACGGTCGTCTTCGGTGCCTCGGCCGCCGATGGCACCTTTGCCGGCTCCAACATCATCGGTGGTGTTCGCCAGTATGTCTATGACGTCGATGGCACCACGAAGCTCGCGAAGGCCAATGGTGCCGTGCAGTTCGTGTACAATGGTGCTGTGGTCGGTGCCGGTACCTACGGCTTCCTGCAGGATGGTATCTTCAGTGCCGGCACGATCAGCATCCCTGGTCACGCCGGCCAAACGGTCGCCATCACCATCGAAGTCTGGGACAAGACCAGGGCAGCGACCTATGATCAAATCGTGAATGAGGTTGGAACGCACTACCTTTTTCCCCAGACTGTGAGCATCACCCTCGGTGGCGTTGGAAGCCCTCCCTCCACTCCAGCCGCGCTCACCGGCTTTACTGGTGGCCGACTATTTCTATTGCCAGAGCCCTCCACGATCGCCTTGGCCGCCCTCGGCCTCGGTGGCCTGCTCTTCGTCAGCCGGCGCAAGTGACTGTGGCTGTTGGAAACCATCCTTGGAGCGGTACGCAGTCCCTTCTTATGAAGCAGATCCTTTTGGCGGTCGTGGCAGGAACCGCTGCTTTCGGTGCCTCGGCCGCCGATGGCACTTTTGCCGCCTCCAACGTCATCGGTGGCGTCCGCCAGTATGTTTATAATCCGGATGGCTCGAAGTTGTCCGTTTCCCTGGGCGCGGTGGAGTTTCTTTATAATGGAGGCGTGGTGGGGCAAGGAACGTACCGGTTCTTGAAGGATGGTCTGTTCAGCGCCGGCACAGTTGCCATTCCCGATCAGGCCGGGAAGACCGTCGACATCACCATCGAGGTCTGGGACAAGACCTATGGCGAGACCTATGAGATTGCGGCCACCAAGCCGTTCGCGTTGCTCCTGCTCCCCCAGACCGTGACCATCACTCTGGGCGGTGCCGGCAGCCCGCCTGCCACGGCGGCTTCCCTCACTGGTTTTACCGGGGGTACACTCTACTTTGCAAACGTGCCTGAACCGTCCGGAATCGCTCTGGCCGCTCTCGGTCTCGGTGGCCTGTTTTTCGTCAGCCGGCGCAAGTGATTACGGCGGTTGGAAACCATCCCGGAGCGGCAGGAAATCCATTCTTATGAAACAGATGCTTATCGCGGCCATGGCTGGAACCACCGCTTTCGGTGCGCATGGCGCCGACGGCACTTTTGCCGCCTCCAGCAGCATCGATGGGGTTCGTCAGTTCGTTTACGACGTCGATGGCACCACGAAGCTTGCGACAGCAAACGGTGCTGTCCAATTCCTGTTTAACGGCAGTGTGGTTGGCACCGGTACCTACGGCTTTTGGGTGCCTGGCCTCTTCAGCGCCGGAACGATCAGCATACCTGGACAGGCTGGTAACACGGTTGCAATCACGATCGAAGTCTGGGACAAGACAACGGCACCAACCTATGAGCAAGCAATGGGCTTTGTTGGGAATTTCCTGCCCGCACAGACAGTATTCATTACGTTGGGTGGCGCTGGCCGATTTCCCGACGTGCCGGCCTCTCTTACCGGCTTCACTGGTGGCAAATTGTTACATCTCATGGCTCCCGAGCCCTCCGCGATCGCCTTGGCCGCCCTCGGCCTCGGTGGCCTGCTCTTCGTCAGCCGGCGCAAATGACTTTAGTTGTTGGAAACCGTCTTTGGAGCGGTAGGCAATCCATTCTTATGAAACAGAGCCTTATCACGCTGGTGGCTGGAACCGTCGCGTTCACTGCGTCTGCGAGAGATGGCACCTTTTACGCCTCCGCTGTCATCAGTGGCGTCCGCGAGTATGTTTATCTCTATGACTGGGGTGGGGAGAAGTTGCCGAAAGATCGGGGCGCTGTTCAGTTCGTTTACAACGGGGCCGTGGTTGGTGCCGGGACCTACGGCTTCCTGGTCGATGGGCTTTTCAGCGCCGGTGCGATCGGTATTCCTGGTGAGGCCGGTAACAGGGTTCAGATCACTGTCGACGTCTGGGATAAGGCGTCGGGCGCAACGTTCGAGACCGCGTATGGTCGCCTGTCGCAGACCGTAAGCATCGTCCTTGGAGGTGCCGGTTCGCCGCCCGCCCTGCCCGCCCAGCTCACGGGTTACACCGGTGGGATCATCTACACACCCGAGCCTTCCACGGTGGCCTTGGCCGCCGTCGGTCTCGGGGCTCTGCTCTTCGTCAGCCGGCGCAGGTGATTGCGGCCGGTTTTTCGGGATCGTCCGACGCAAAGCAGGGAGCATCATCTCAGCGTGGCCATTCTCCGATGGATCTCCCACGCATCTATTGGGCCGCAGCGCTGAAAGCGCGTCTGAGTAATGCCTGGGGTGGAGCGAATAACGTGAGCGAAGCCCCAAGGATAAGCCCCCTCAATTCTGTCTGAGGGCTGAAAGCCTGACTCGAAGGCCACCGCCACCTTGGGACGCGCTGACAGCGCTCGAGCGGGTTGGCTCTGTGAACCTGGGGCTGCGTTCGCAAGGTTCCCTCCACCCCAGGCGTTCTTCGTACGGGCTTTCAGCCCTGCCAACCATGGCTGTGCTCCCGCCTCGTCGAAAAGCTCCCGTGGTCAGCGTTGGGCTCCGGGTGCGTGGTGGGGCGAGCGTCCGCGCGAGCCGGGCCGCCCCAGACCGATGGAGCCGTGGCTCGCCGACGCTCGCACCACCGGGTTTTCTTTCGGCCGCGAGCGCCAGCTCTCGCCGGGCCCCTGGAAGCACTAACCACGGTGTCAAGATGAGCCCCTCAAAGCCTCGGCCCTGTTTCGTCATTGACGGAGAAAAGCTGCCGTCGTTCGCTGGTTGGGTTGGCGCCAACTTACCAATTGGTTCCCATGAAAGCCTTCACTCTTGCCTTTGCAATCGGAGCTGCCGCGTACCATGCGGTCGCGAGGGATGGCATCTTTGTTGCCTCCAGTATCGTCGACGGTCTCCGTCAGTATATCTACGACGTAGATGGGACCACGAAGCTGGCGACGGCCAGCGGTGCGGTGCAGTTCCTTTACAACGGAGGGGTGGTGGGCAATGGGGTCTATGGGTTCCTTGCGCCGGGAACATTTTCTGGCGGCTACATCAGCATTCCTAACATGGCCGGCGAGAATGCCAGCATCACCATCGAAATCTGGGACAAGACTACAGGGTCTACTTATGAGCAGGCCATGATTTCGGGGCATTACATGCCGACCCAGACGATCAGGTTCACTTTGGGAGGGGGCGGTGGGGGGGTGCCGAGCCCGCCATCCGAACTCTACGGCTTCACCGGGGGCAAGCTGATTGTGGCTCCCGAGCCTTCCAAGTTTGCCTTGGCCGTCCTCGGTCTCGGTGGCCTGCTCTTCGTTAGCCGGCGCTAGTGATGGCGCCCCGCTCAAGTCGGCGGCGCGGCCGTCAGCCACGATGAAAGGTGCGCCCGCCAAGGCGGCCTACTCCGTTTCGTCATTGACGGGTGAACGGTTCCACCTTTACCAAGAGGGCGTCATTGGCGTGTTCGTCTATCGGCTAGGACATAGCCCTCTCAAGGCTGAAAGACGGGTTCGATTCCCGTACGCGCTACCAATTTCGCCGCCCGTGAAGGAACTTCACGGGCGGTTTCTTTTATGGTCGCCCGTGTCACCCTCGAACTCGCCCTCCGCCGGGAGTTTGATTACGCCATCCCGGCCGAGCTGGCCGGGCGGGTGGAGGTAGGCACGCGGGTCAAGGTGCCCTTCGGCCACCGGCAGGTGCTGGGCGTGGTGACGGCGCTCGCCGAGGAATCCACCCACACCCAGCTCAAGCCGATCACCAAGGTCATCGGCGCGCAGAGCCTGGTCACGCCCAAGGTCCTGGCGCTGGCCCGCTGGATGGCTGAATATTACTGCTGCCCAGTCGAGACCGCGCTGAAGAGCGTGTTGCCCGAGGCGGTGCGCCAGGAAAAGGACGGCTGGCGGGAACTGCTCTACGTCCATGCACTGACTCCGCCGGCGGAATTCCCCAAACTGACCAAGCGTCAGGAAGCCATCTGGCAGATCATCGAGGAATGGCGGGAACTGCCCCTGCAGGAGCTGCAGCGGCTCGGCGAGACCACCGCCGAAACCATCCGCAAACTGGAAGATCGCGGCCTCGTCCTGATCGCGCCGAAGGTGGACGAACGTGATCCCTACGCGAAGGAACAGATCGTCCCCACGCAATCGATGGTGCTGAACACGGATCAGGCGAAGGCGTTGACCGCGATCGAGGCCGCGATGCTGGCCCTGGCGAAACCTCCTGCAGCAACCAAGGAACCGGGCGCTGCGGCGACACCGGGCACCTTCCTGCTGCACGGCGTCACCGGCTCCGGCAAGACCGAGGTGTATCTTCAGGCGATCGCGCACGCGTTGGAGCGGGGCCTCGGCGCGATTGTGCTGGTGCCGGAAATCGCGCTGACCCCGCAGACCGTCGAGCGTTTCAAGGCGCGCTTCTCCTCGGGACCGCTCCAGACACTGGTGGCCGTGCTGCACTCGCACCTGAGCGGTGGCGAGCGCCACGACGAATGGCACAAGATCCGGCAGGGCCGCGCCAAGATTGTCATCGGCGCCCGCTCGGCGATCTTTGCGCCGGTGGACCCGCTGGGGTTGATCATCGTGGACGAGGAGCACGAGCATTCCTACAAGCAGGAGGAGTCCCCGCGCTATCACGCGCGCGATGTGGCGGTGCTGCGCGGCCAGCGGGAGGGCGCCGTTGTCGTGCTGGGCTCGGCGACGCCCTCGCTGGAGACTTACTACAACGCCAAGCGCGGCAAATACGCCCTGCTGGAGCTGCCTTCCCGCGCCACGGAAATGAAACTGCCGGTCGTCCGGGTGGTGGACATGCGGCATGAGGACACCAAGGGCAAGGCCTCGGTGCCGATCTTTTCGCAGCAGCTGCGCGAGGCCATCACGCAGCGGCTGGAGCGCGGCGAGCAGACGATGCTGTTCCTGAACCGCCGGGGCTACTCGACCTCGCTGCAATGCGAGAAGTGCGGCTACGTCGCCGGCTGTCCGAATTGCAGCGTGTCACTGACCTTCCATCGGCAGTCGCAACGGCTGCTCTGCCACATCTGCGGGCACGAGGAACCCGTGCCCAAGAAATGTCCGGCACCGCAGTGCGGCAACCCCGCCATCCGCTATTCGGGCGTCGGCACCGAACGCGTCGAGGACACCCTCGGAAAACTCTTCCCCAAAGCCCGCGTGCAGCGGATGGATTCCGACACGCTGAAGCGCAAGGACGACTACCGGCGCATCCTCACCGACTTCCGCCTCGGCAAGATCGACATCCTCGTCGGCACCCAGATGATCGCGAAGGGACTGCATTTCCCGAACGTGACGCTGGTCGGGATCATCCACGCCGACCTGTCGCTGCACCTGCCCGATTTCCGTTCGGGCGAACGCACCTTCCAGCTGCTCACCCAGGTCAGCGGCCGGGCCGGGCGCGGCGATGTGGAGGGCGAGGTGTTTGTGCAAAGCTTCACGCCGTTTCATCCGGCGATCCAATACGCGCGCCGGCATGACTTCCTCGGTTTCTACGACCAGGAGATCGAGTTCCGCGAGCAACTGCGCTACCCGCCGTTTGCGCGTGTGGCGCTGCTGACCCTGAAGGGCCGCAACGAGGAAAAGGTGAAGTTCACCGCCGAGCACGTCCGAAAGTGGCTCGATGAGCACCTCGCCGGTTGGAAGGACGTGACGATCGCCGGTCCCGCTCCGGCCCCGCTCGCCCGGGCGGAATCCTTCTTCCGCTATCACCTGATGCTCCGCACCCGCGCAATGTCACGGCTCAGCGCGGAGCTGACGCGGCTGCAAACGGAACTTGCCCTGCCCGACGACCTGACGCTGACGGTGGATGTCGACCCGGTGAATCTCGCGTAGCGGGTGCAGCCTTAATCTTACTCGTAATCGTAATCATAACCTCTCCCCGATACGTCGTTGGAAGGAGCGAGATTACGATTACGATTATGACTATGATTAAGAAGAGAGACGAGCCAGCTCACTTCTTCCACGGATGCTTCAGGCCGGCCCAGGCCAGCAACGCCAGCCCGACCGGGGTGCCAGTGACGGAGAATGGCACCGCCGCAACCACGCCGAGAAACAGCGCTTTCCAGAACGACTTGCCCCGGCTGTCACCCTGTTTGCGACGCTGAATCCAGTACACCGGCAGAAACACGCTGAGGAAGCTCAACGGAATCGTGATCGGCCAGTCGATGACCGCCCAGTCGGCGAAATTCCACAGGTTGTCGACAATAATGAGCAGCGTGGCGGAGAGCGGATGGAAAGGTGCCCGACCGGCTGGCGGAGCTGATGGTGGGGGAATGGCCGGGGGAACCGGCGCATCCGGCGGCAGCACTTCCGGGATGATTATCGGTTCGCTCATGCCACCTTTCATGTGACACGAAATGTCGCTCATCGCAAGGAGCGGTCAAAGTGGCAAAGAAAAAACCCGTGCCCATGGAGGGCACGGGGCGAGAGAGCATCATGTAGCTCAGTAAACCCCTTCGACGATGTTTGCCGTCATGGCCCCAAAAGGGCGCACGTCACCGACGCCATCCCAGGCATAGGGCGGACGCGGCGCGCGGCGGAAGGCCTCGTCGCGTTCGAGGAAGCGGGGCATGAAGAATTCCTTCGTGAGGGTGGTCAGCTCGACGCGGCCCAATTCACCGTAGTTCACCAGTTCGGTGGTCGCATCCGGCTTCACGACGCGCAGCACGGCGCGCGGCTGCGGGGAATAATAGGTGACGCTGAAATTGTCCTCCGGCTGGAGCGGCACGCTGGCTGCGAGGCCCATGAGGGTGTTGCCGTAGGTCGGGTAGAAGCCGATGCGGTTCTCGAGCAGTTCCTCGACGATGAAGCGCACTTCCTGCGGCTTCATGGAGGTGCCGCCGCAGAAGACGCCGCGGATGCCGGCATCCCAGAGGTTCTCCCGTTCCGCGAGCGCCTCCAGCAGCTTGGGCGTGGTGAAGAGGCCGGTGACCTTGCGGTGCTTGAGGATCATCGCCGCCTGGTCCACGACGTGGGCCATGTACTGCTTCGCGACGTCGTACTGCTTGTTCGTGATGAGCTTCTTCACGAAGCGCGGATCGAGATCAATGAAGTAGCATGAGCTGCCGCGCACGTTGGCGAGGTGCTCGATCGCGAGACGCAGCCGGCGGGGCCCGGTCGGGCCCATCATCAGCCACGCGCCGCCGCGCGGGAAGTGGGCGTCGGAGATCTTCTCGCTGAACTCGGAGTAATCGACCTTGTAGTCGTTCCAGCCGATGCGCTGCTTGGGCATGCCCGTGGTGCCGCCGGTCTCGAAGATGTTGAACGGTTTGCCCTTGAAGGCCGCCGGCACCCAGACCTCGGGCTGGAGGTCGCGCAGGAACTCGTCCTGGAAGTGCGGGAACTTCATCACGTCGGCGAAGCTCTTCACCTCCTTGCGCGGGTCGAAATTCTTGCCGGCCCAGTCGAGCCAGAAGGGCGAGCCGGTCTCGGGGCTGAAGTGCCACTGGATGATTTCGAGCAGGTGCGCGTCGAGCTGCGCCTGGGCGGCGGCGACGGCTTCGGGAGCGACAGTAGGGATTGGCATAAAATCGATTGTTGCCGCGACGATATTACGTGTCCGTACCTTTTGAAAATGGGAAGTTGCGCTGAATGCGGCGAAATCACGGAGGGGTGGGGACGGCAGCGCCGTCCCTACCGGAGTTCGCCGGACGATTCAGCGGCGTTTGCCCTGGCGCAGCAGTTCGATGGCGTGCAGGGCGATGGGGTCCCCGCGTTCCGCAGCAGCGGCGAGCTGGGTTTGCAATGTGGCGAGGGAATCCTGTACCGCCGTGAGCTGCTCGGCAGTGAGGTTCGGCCGGTAGCGCAGGTCCTGCAGGGCTACCACGGCGGTTTCGACATCGTTGGAGCGGGCGGCGGCCTGGGCCAGCTGCGCCAACCGGGAAAGCTCGTCGTCCTTGCCGGAGAAGGTTTGCGCCAGCGGCGCGGTCGCGCTTTCCGCCGTGTCCTTTTTGCAGCCCGCCGCGAGGAGCGCCAGGAACGCCAGGCCGGTGGCCAGATTCCGCACGTTCATCATTGGCCGCCTTTCGCCGCCCCGGGGACGTTCCACAGCCGGCTCGGGCCGCGCACGGCCTCCTGCTGGAAGGCCAGCAGCTTGATGTACTCCACGCTGCCGCTGACGACGCCGACCGTCGTGCCCCGGTTGTGAATGCGCGTGATGTTTTCGCTGGGTGAGCTGGAGGCGTCGTTGAAGTCGGAGAAGCTCCGCTCATCCGCCTGCCACAGGATGATGCCGTCCGGCCGCATCACCGACTGTTTGAAGGTCTTCCGCTGCGCCTGAAACTCGCTGACGCTGCCGTTCATGATGTAGCTGGAAAGCTTCTCCGCGCGCAGGCGGAAGGCGGCGGTGTTGGTCTTGTCGAGCGGGCAGAAGTACGGTTTGTCCTCGCGCACGTAGCGCCGGAGCAGGCCGCGGTCCACGAAATCGCGGTTGGTGATCGCCGGCGGCTGGCCGCTGAGCATCGGCAGGTAGAGCCAGCCGGCAAAGCCCGGGTCGAAGCCCCAGTTGGGAAAGGGCAGGAAGTCGTTGTTGTCCCCCGTGTAAAGCGACACCGAGAGCATGATCTGCTTCTGGTTGTTCAGGCAGGCGGTGCGGTGGGCCTGCTCCTTGGCCTTGCTGAGTGCGGGCAGCAACAGGCCGGCGAGGATGGCGATGATCGCAATGACCACCAGCAGCTCGATGAGGGTGAAGGCCCGGCTGAATGGGCGACCGGGACGGTTGAAAGCGGATCTCATTTTCTGGGGAAGCGAAGCTTGGTCGGTTTCTTAGACGGGTTCGCTTTCCAAGATCAATAGGGGAATGCGGGCGCGGCTTCATGCCGCGAACAGGGGATTCTTCCCGTGGCCCGGCGTGCACACTGCGGGGAGTCGCAAATCATCGCCGACGGGTGTCGGCGGTCGCTGCGGCGTCAACGGTCCAAACCTTCAAACCATGCTTACCTCTGTTCTTCTCCGGCGGTGCTGTGCGGGGCTGGCGGCGCTGAGTGCCGCCGCCCTCACGGCCCAGGCCGGCACCTACAAGACCATCACGATTGACGGCTCCTTCGGCGACTGGGCCGGAGTGCCGCTCGCCTACGAGGATCCCGCCGACTCGACCGATTCGGCGGACTACCGGCGCATCTACATCGCGAACGACGACAACTACCTCTATGTGCGTTTCACGCTGGAGCGGGCCGCGAATCCATTCCTTTCCAACGCGAACATCTTCATCGACACCGATGCCAGCGTTGACACGGGCTACAAGGCCATCGTCGGCTCGGAGCTGCTGATCCAGAGCGGTGCGGGTTACGACGAACGCGGCGGCGGCTTCAACGAGGGCGGCGTCAACGGGCTTGGCTGGCTGGCTGCGCCCACGGGCGAGGCGACGGAGTTTGAAGTGCGCATCGCGCGCAACGCGGCTTATGGCAGCGACGGTGCGCCGGTCTTTGTCAGCGACACCTTCGCGCTCCTGCTCGAGTCGGAGGATTCTCATTTTGTGCGCCAGGATACCGCCCCCGACACGGAAGGCCTGGTTTACACCTTCGCGCCGGCACCGCCGCCGCTGACGACACCGCAGACCCTGGCTTCACTCACCGGCACCACCTGGCGCGTGAACGATTCCGGCAACGATCTCGGCACGGCCTGGAAAGAGTCTGACTTCGATGATTCGGGTGCCGGCTGGAAGAGCGGCACCGGCCTTTTTGGCTACACGCCGGCGGCGGGCAGCTATCCGGCGGCCATCGCCACCCCGCTCGCCATCGGGGCAGGCACGGTGTACCTGCGGACCACGTTCCCCTGGAACTTCAGCCCGCTGAACCTCGTTTTCGCCGTCAGCAACTATCTGAGCGATGGCGCCGTCATCTACCTGAACGGCGCGGAGGTGCGCCGGGTGCGGCTGCCGGACGGGACGGTCAGCTTTGGCACGGCCGCCACGGGTGGACCCGCGACGGTGGGGCAGGCGGAGATCTTTGGCATTCCCGGTTCATCGCTCATCACGGGCGACAATGTGCTCGCGGTGGAGCTGCATCAGTCCGCCGCCACGCCGGCCGATCTCGTCTTCGGCCTTTCACTCACGGCCACACCGTCGTATCCGGTCAGCCTGGTAAACCCGGCGGAACCGGCCGACCGCACGGTGACCGCCGGCGACACGACGACCTTCACGGCGGAAGTGCTGGGCACGCCGCCGCTGACCTACGAATGGCGCAAGGGCAGCGATCCGATTCCCGGCGCGAACGGGCCGACCTACACGCTCACCCCGGTGCTCAAATCGGATGAGGGCACGTACTCGCTGCACGTCACCAATCCGGGCGGCACGGTGGCCACACGGGCCGCGCAGCTCACTGTCAACGTCACGCCGGTCACGATCACCGACGCCACCCTGCCCGCCGACCTCACCATCGCCGAAGGTTCACCGGCCACTTTCACGGTCGCCGTGGCCGGTTCACCGACGATCACCTACCAGTGGCTCAAGGGCGGCTTTCCCATCACCGACGCCACGGCGGCCACGTACACCATTCCCGCCGTGGGTCCGGATGATGCCGGCGACTACGCCGTGCAGGTCAGCAATCCGGCGGTGCCGCTGCTGCTGAGCCGTACGGCCAAGCTTACGGTGCTCAAGGATCAGACGCCGCCAAGCCTGGCTTCCGTGGCGGGCTCGCCCAACGTGGTGACGGTGACTTTCTCCGAGCCGGTGGATGCGACCACGGGTGGCGACAAGAGCCATTACACGATCGGCGGCCTGACGGTGACTTCAGCCACCGTCAGCACCAACAATCCGGCGGTGGTGACGCTGGTCACCTCGAAACAGACGCTGCTCACCGAATATACGGTGTCGGTTACCGGCGTGCAGGACCGCTTTGGCAACACCATCGCGGCCGGCTCGCAAAAGAAGTTCCGCTCGACCATCGTCATCGACGGTTCGTTTGACGACTGGGGCGACGTGGCGGTGGCCTACAGCGACGCCAACGAAGCACCTGCGGCGGGCACCGACTTCAAGGACATCTGGGTCGCGAATGACGACCAGTATCTCTACATCCGCTTCACGCTGTATGCCCCCGGCGATCCTGGCACCTACCTGAACAACATCTTCGTGGATGCCGATCCGAACAACGCCGGCTTCAGCACCTACGGGATCGGCTCGGAGATGCTCATCCAGCAGGGGACCGGCTATCAGCAGAAGAACGGCGCATTCAACGAGGGCGGCATCGACGGGCTGGATTCTGCCATGCTGCCGACCGGCCAGGGAACGGACTTCGAGCTGCGCATCTCGCGCTCCGCGAAGTATGACACCGACCAGTTGCCGGTGTTCGTGGCCGACACCATCAAATTCTTCCTGGAGACCGAGAATACCAGCTTCGTCACCACCGACACGGCCCCGGACAGCGGTGGCCTGGAATACACCTTTGTCAGTGTGACCCCGAGCGATCTGGGGCCGCTCGTCATCACGCCGCAGGCCGGCGGCAAGCTCGTCATCACCTGGACCGGGCAAGGCCGGCTGCAGTCACGTGCCTCCGCCACGGACGGTGACTGGACGGATGTAGCCGGCGCGGCCAGTGGCGTCGAAATCACGCCGAGTGCGGCGGCGCAGTTTTACCGGCTCACGCTGTAGAGTGTGGGGTTGAGTGAGAACGGGCGGCGGCCGGTCTCCGGTCGCCGCCTTTGTTTTTCCAAGACGGTTGCCCCGGTCTCCGCCGGATGGGCGGCGCGTCAGTCGATGCGGGCCTGGAAGAAGGTGCTGGCCGCAGGCGTCAAAAGCACCGGATCAAAGACCACCTGACCGGTGAAGGTGAGATTGGTCGTGAGGGGTGACCAGGTCGGAAGGTTCAGGGAGCGTGAGACCACATAGCGGCCGGCGGGGCCGTTCACTTCCAGCCGGCCCGCGTCCGCGCCCGTGCGCTTCAGTTCGACCTTCGGGGGCTGAATTTCCGCCGCCGCACGATTGGCGGCCTCGACCAGGTTGAGTTCCGTCTCCCAGTAGGTCGGCAGGGTATCCCATGGGTTGTCGAGCACGTCGTCGGTCACGTAGAGGAAGCCGGCGTTGCGCGCCTGCGCCAGCGTGACGGTATTGGTGAGCGAGGCGGTGCTCGCTACCGTGTGCAGCAGGTGGCAGAAGCGGTGCGCGGGATATTTCTTGTTCCATGCCGACGGCACATAGCCCGCGTAGCCGCTGCCATTCTCGAAGGTGACCAGCGTGTCCACCGTGGGCTTGGTGAGGTAGATTTCCTGTGTCTGCGTGCCCGGATTGCCTGTGACGTGGTAGGTCGCTTTCAGGCGCACGATGTAGTCGTGCAGTTCCTGGTAGTAGGCGACGGAGTTGGTGCCGCCGTCGTTGCTCATCTCATCGAGGAAGAAGCCGTCGAGGGTGTACCACTGGTGGTAGCGCAGGATGTCAGCTTCGGCGTCGGCGGTCGGACGCTTGCCGTAGGCGGTGGAAACATAGCCGGTGACGCGTCCGTCGGCATTGCGCACGGCCTGGATGGCGCGGGTGTACTGCGCACTGGCAGAAGTGCCCGGGCCGCTGTTCGGATTCATGATGGCGACCAGGGGCACGCGTTTGGCCGCCACGGCCAACCGGTCCCAATCACCGCCCGGTTGTGGGTCAAAATAGGCGGGCACCATCACCGATAGACCTCCGGCCAGGGCGGGTGAGGCGAGGACGGCCAGGAGGAGCAGGGGAAGCAGCGGACGGTTCATGGCAAAGGATTCAACGGCGGTTCAACGGGTCTGGCGCTGCGTGACTGCACCCGCGCCCTCCGAGGAGAGGAAGCGGACCACCGCCTCCGTGCGCGAGTGGACGTGCAGCTTGTCGTAGATGTGCTTCATGTGGCTGCGGACGGTTTCGTAGCTGACGCTAACGCGGTCGGCGATTTCCTTGTCGGTGAGGCCCTCACTGAGCAGCGACAGCACCTCGCGTTCACGCGGGGTCAGTTCGTTTTCACCGCGCGGAACCGGGGAGATGCGGCGGAACGACTCCACGACCTTGCGTGCGATCTCGGGCGACATCGGTGCTCCGCCGGCCACGACCTCCTGCACGGCGGCGAGCAGTTCCTGCGGCGTGGTGCGTTTAAGCATATAGCCGCTCGCCCCGGCGCGCAGGGCGTCAAAGATGCGGTCGGTCTCACCGTACACCGTGAGCACAAGAATCTGCATCTTGGGCAGCGCGGCCTTGAGGCGGGCGGTGCATTCCACGCCTGAGATGCCTGGCAGGTTCAGGTCCATCAGCACCACCGCCGGGCGCAGCGTCGGCAGCGCGGTAAGCGCGGCCTCGCCGGTGGCGTAGGTGCCGGTGCAGCGAAAACCCGGGGCGCGGTTGATGACCTGCGCCCAGGATTCACGCAGCTCGGCGTGATCTTCGACGAGCGCGATCTGGATTGGGGCGGAGTGGCTGTTCATCCAACGAGACCGGGAAAATGGCGGTACGGAAGCGTCATGTCATCCCGCGGTTGGGTGATTGCCCGGCGTTCCGGCCAGCCGGAGGTGGAACTCGATCCGGGTGCCGGCCCCGGGCGCGGTGGTCACCACGCACGTGCCGCCAATGTCGGAGAGACGTTGGCGCAGGTTGGCCAACCCGCTTCGGCCCCCGGCGCCGCGCTGCGGATCGAATCCGCCGCCGTCGTCGGACACGGTGATGGTGAGCCGGTCCTCCTCCAGCCGCAGACGGAGGTTCACTTCGGTGGCGTGCGCATGCTTGGCGATGTTGTTGAAGGCCTCCTTCGCCGCCAGGAAGAGATGGTGGCGCACGTCCACCGCGAGCGGCACCGGCGGAAGATCCACCGGGATGTCGAGCCGCAGCCGGGGCCGGCCGGCCACGAAAAACTCGCGGGCAAACTGGGTCAGATAAGTGGCCAGGGCCGGCAGCGAATCGCAGCGCGGGTTGACGGCCCAGACAATTTCATCCAGCGACCGGCTCAACTGCCGCGTGCGGGCTTTCAGCGCGTCGAGATGGGTGCGCTGTTCTCCCGGAGGCGCGTGGGTGTCCCCGGCCAGTTCGCCGAGCAGGGTGACCTGCGTGAGTCCGGCGCCCAGGTCATCGTGCAGGTCACGGGCGATGCGCGAGCGTTCGCGCTCCAGGGCGCGTTCATGTTCGGCACGTTCCAGGCGGAGTTTCCACGAACGGCGTACCAGATGACGCGCAGTGCCGGCCACCACCAGCACCGCCAGCAGAACGGCTGCTGCGGCGAACCAGCCGGTCTCCCACGGATGCGGCAGAACGACGAGGTCCACGGTGATGCCGGTGTCGTTCCACAGCCCGTCGTTGTTGGCCGCGATGACCTGGAACCGGTGGCGGCCGGGTCCGGCGAGATTGTAGCTGGCGCTGCGGGCCGTTTCCGGGGCGCTCCAATCGTGATCCACCCCGACAAGCTGATGCCGGAATCGAACCTTGGCCGGGGCGGTGAGGCTCAGGGCCGTGTAGTGAAATTCCAGCTGTCGTGTGCCCGGTGGAAATTCGAGCTGCACGGGGGAGCCGGCCTCCGCGGCGGAAAGTGCCACCGCATGGCCGTTGGCTTTGACCGATTCGAGCACCACCGGCGGCGGGAGCGGGTTCAACACCACCTTTTCGGGGTCCACCACGACCAAGCCCTTTGGGGTGGGAAACCACAGCCGGCCATCCCGCGAGCGGCAGCCCGAAGGCTGAAATCCACCGCTGCATTGCGCGCTCGGGAGGCCGTCGGCCTTGGTCAGGCCGAACCATGTCGCGGCCTGCTGCCGACCATCCAGCGTGCGACGCAACGCCTCCTTGCTCACCCGCCAGATGCCGTCGTAGGTGCCAAACCAGAGATTGCCCCGGTTGTCCTCGATGATCTGGCAGATGTTGCCGTCTGGCAGCCCGAGCGTTTCGTTCACATGCCGCAGCTTTCCGTCCTGCCAGCGCGCGAGCCCTCCGCGATAGGTGCCGATCCAAAGGGCACCATCGTCATCGGCGTGCAGCGACCACACCGTGTCCGAGCCAAGCCCGTTGGTGCGCCCCAAGCTGAGGACCTGCCCGTCGTGCCAGCGAAAGAGCCCGTGTCCGCTGGTTCCGAACCAATAAGCGCCGTCGGTGGTCTTGGCGACGGCCCGGACGTCGCCGGCATCCGGCAGACCGGCTAGCGCCGGTGTGACCGGCACGCCTGCCTCCAGCCGGGCGACCCCGCCCAATCCCTGCTGGCCAACCCACAGCGATGGCCCGTCCTCAAAGAGTCCGAGCACCTCCCAGCTGATCCGCTGGTTGTCCGAAAGTCCATTGAAGTGCCCGCCCGGGGTGCGGGCGAACAAGCCGCCCCAGGTACCCGCCCAGACCACCCCCTGCCGGTCTTCCAGCACGCTCCACACGTGCCCGTTACCCAGGCCCTGCTCCGCGCCGATGCGTTCCACGTGTCCATCCTTGAGGTGGGTGAGTCCGTCGCCATTGGTGCCCACCCACATGCCGCCGTCGCCGGCCTCGCTCACCGCGAGCACCTGTTCGGAGGGCAGCCCTTCACGCTGGCCAATCACCTGAAACGCCGCCGCCTTTAGCCGGCAAAGGCCGCCGCCCTCGGTGCCGAGCCACACGTTGCCCTCGCGATCCTCGCAGACGCAGCGGATGAAGTCGGTCGGCAGCCCGTCCTTGGTGGTGAGCGAGAGCGTGCGCCCTGGTTCGCAGCGGTGGACGCCCGCGCCGAGCGTCGCGACCCACACGCGGCCCCGGCGATCCTCGTAGAGGTCGTACACGGGCCGGTTGGTCCACGCGTAGGCCCCGAGATCGGCGGCCCAGCCTCCCTGGTCAAACCGGCGCAACCGGCGATTGGCCGCGACCCAGCAGCCCCCGAGCCGGCTGGGTCCGAGATATTCCACACGGAAGTCCGGTTCCTGGTTGGTGCTCCAGACCTGTCGGAAAGCGGTGCCGTCATGAAATGCCAGCTCCACGCCGGTGCCGATCCACACACCATTGGGAGCGCTGGCGACACTATAGCATTCGTTGCCCGCCAGGTTCCAGGCCGCGTTCTCCCGCGTAAAACTTCTGTGGGACAGGCTCAGCAGCTGCCATTCACAGGAGGCCATCCACAGCGTTCCGCGGGCATCGGAGGCGAAGCTGCGGGCATAGTTGTGCGCGGTGCCGAGGCCGGGCGCGAGGTGGGTGGTGAAAACGCCGTGGCGCAGGCCGACCACGCCGCCCAGCTCCGTGCCGATCCAGAGGGTGCCGGCGGAATCCTCCAGCAGTTGGACGATGCGGTCGCTGGGCAGTGCCGGGGTGTTGTGCGTGTCGAACAGGGCGAACCGCACGCCATCGAAGCGCACCAACCCGTTCTGAGTGCCGAGCCAGAGATAGCCATCGCGCGTCTGCGTGAGCGCGGTGATGGTGTTGTGCGGCAGGCCGTCGTCGGTCTGCCACACGTCCACGCGATACTCGGCCGCGCCCGCCCGCAGGCACCAGCCCAGCAGGGCGAGAACCCACAGCCGGCTCTGGCGGGCGCTGAGGAACAGGGACAGCACTCGCGCCACACTAGGCGGTCGGGCGTGGCACCGCCACCCCGGAACCGGTCAGGCAGGTTCCGGCCGCCAGCGCGTCACTTGACCTGCACTTCGTCTTTTTTCGGAGCGTCGCCGGCCACCGGCTTGGCATTCGCCCCGATGGCGAAGAGGTGGGTCTGGCTGGCGACATACATCGTGCCGTTGGCGATGACGGCGGTGCTGTAAACCGGCGCGCCGAGGTTGGTCTCGCTGAGGACCTCCGCCTTGCTGCCGCCCTTGGCGGCGAGCACCACGAAGTCGCCGTCCTCGTCACCGACGTACACCTTGCCGTCCGCGACCATCGTGGAGCCCCACATGTGGGCCTTCATGTCGTAGGTCCAGTTCAGCTTGCCGGTCTCGGCGTCGAGGCAGTGCACGAACCCGGAAAAATCACCGATGAACAGCAGCCCGGTCGCCGGGTCGATGCTCACGCTGGAGATGGAGCGGTGGATGCCCTTGTAATCCCAGATGACGCCGGTCTTGGTGATGTCACCGGTCTTGGTCGCATCAAGGCAGACCAGGTGGCCGACGCCCTCGCCATGTTCGGGGTCCTGGCCGGTCGCCACGTAGATGCGGTTCTTGTAGAAGACCGGCGTGGCGTTGATTTCGCTCGGGCCTTCGGCGGCCGGATACTTGTACGGCTTGCCGGTCTTGTCGGTCTTGTACTCGGGCGGGTTCAGGTCGGCCCAGAAGACCTTCTTGATGTAGTCCGTGTCCTTGTCTTCCTCCCGGTCGAGCACTGCGCCAGGGAGCACGGGGATGATCTTCGAGCCGTCGCCCTTTGTCGGCTTGGCGTCGAAGGCGTAGAACACGCCGTCGCCGCCACCGAAGAACACGAGCTGCTTGCCATTCACTTTCGCGGTCGAGGGCGAGGTCCATTGGCCGTGGAAGATGCGCGGGCCGATGCCGGCGTTGTCCTCGGCGAGGAGCTTGCCGGTTTTCGGATCCAGGGCGATGAAGCTCGGAGAGGTTGGCGACGGGATGTTCACGTGCGTCCAGTCCTGCCCGTTGGAGGTGCAGACGTAGAGGATGCCATCCACCATGATGACGGAGCAGTTCGAGGCGTTGTGCGGGAACACGCCCAGCTCGTCCATCATGTCGTAGCGCCAGATGATGTCGGCGTCGGTCTTGCCGGGCTCGATCGGCGGCTTGCCCGCGTCGAGCACGAAGTACTTGGCCTCGTCGGTGTAGGGGCCGTCGTTGCCGTTGGCCATGCCCTCGGTGTCGAGGCAGAGCACCTCGCAGCGGCTGGTGACGACGTAGAGGCGGTTGCCGACGACCAACGGCGAGGCGAGCAGGCCGAGATTTTCCCAGTCGTTGACCTTGCCGGATTTCAGCTTGGGCACGACGAGCTGCCAGAGGAACGCCCCGGTCTTCTCGTCAAAGCAATAAAGACAGCTGCGGTCGCCGGTGTGCTTCTTGTCCCGCGGCGACTCGTTGTTGGTGCCGACGTACACTTTGCCGCCGGCAACCACGGGATTGCCGTAACTCTGCGAGCCGAGCTTCACGGCCCACTTCACGTTCTTGGTCGTGGCAATGTCGATCTCCTCGGTGCCCGACTTCAGCTTGCCCGGCTCGAACTTGTCGGGCAGGCCCTTGGCGGGGGAATAGAAATTGCGTCCGGGGTCGTTGCCGCCCCATTGGGGCCAGTCTTCGGCCGATGCGGCGCAAGCCACCATCACCGCCAGGGTCGCCGTCACCCCATTCATAATCTTGATCTTAATCATAATCTTAATCTATCGGTTTAAAATCACGCCGCGTTCACCCGGTAGGGGATGACATCCTCATGCATCCGCGACTCCGAATTGCTCCTGATTAAGCCCACCAGCATCGAGACAATCTCAATCAATGCCAGCTTGCCGGGCTCTGAATCCGTCTCGGTTAAAATCTTCCTAGCCACCAGGACATCCAACGCGGCCGCACACTCCAATGCGGATCCCCGGGCGATGTCGAAGAAACGGCAACGGTCCATCGAAGTGTGACGACCATTGCCCTCGGCGATATTTAGCGGGATGGAAGTGGCGGCGCGGTCCAGCTGTGCGTACGCCGAAAGTTTCGCCGGGATCTTTTCCGAAATCCCGGAGACCCAGGCGACGAACGAGAGTGAACGCTGGTAAACGTTCAGCCTTTCGTGGTCGAAGCGGGCGGACACGGGATTAAGATTAAGATTACGATTAGGATTAAGAACCGATCGGGCTCAGTTCGCCGTCACGCTGATGTTGTCGATCGCCACCCGCATGTCCTGCGGGGAGAAACCGTAGAGACCGGGCGAGCCATGCGAGTGGGCGTGCTTGTGCGGCACCTCAATGGTCCAGGCCTCGGGTTCGGGATCACCCTTCTTCCACGCCTTGGCCCGGACGACACCGGAGCCATCGGCCGCGATATCCACGCGCGTCTTGAGGTGGTACCATGTCTCGGGCACCCACTTGAACTGCACGGCGGCCTTCACACGCTCCTGGTTGGAGTTCACTTCGAGCTGCTGGGCGTTGCCCTTGAGGATGATGGCGTAGCGCTGGTTGATCAGGCCCACCTCGGACATCTTGCGCTTGTTGCCCTCGCTCAGCACATCAGCCTCGACGGTGTAATTCGTCATGTCGGGGAAGCCAAAGAAGACCTGCCCGCGCTGGAAAAGCCGGTTGTCGATCGTCTTGACCAAGGCCTGATTGGTGCCGCCCGTGGGATCCTTGACGCGCACCTCGAAGCGGAAGCGTGCCGAGTTCCATGGCAGTGGCGGGTAAGCGAACAGGGTCGGCGGTTCGACCGTGTTCGTCGTGAGGTTCGTCACCGCGAAGCTCTCAAAATTCTGCTTGAGCGGGATGCCCGGCAGCACGCGGCCTTTGACGTAGCCAGACAACTCGGTGCCGTCGGCGAGCTTGAGCGTGGCCTTGAACTGGCCGCCACTGCCCACCGGCACCTTGTCTGCCACGAGCTGCCCGTCGGGGTTGAAGCTGCCCTTCATGGTCGCCTTCACCAGTGCGGTCGGCGGAATGAACGACTCCCAGTGGAGCGACTTCGGATCGACCTCCTCCTGGACGGTGAAGCCGTTGGCATCCAGCGTGCGCACGTGGAAGGACTGCGTCTGGCCGGGCCGGAGCAGCACTTCGTAGGGGATGATCTGGAGCTGCTTGGCCGGCCCCGGAGCGGGCCAGTCGGCGGCCATGGGAACGGGCTTGAGGCCGGGATTGTTCCCCGCCTTGCCGAAGGCGTAGAGCTTCTTGTCGGTCTGCACGTACAGCTTGCCATTATAGCCGATGGGCGAGCCGAACACGCGGCCGGTCACCTGCGTGCGGCAGATTTCCTCGACACCGTCGGCGCCGGGCTTGAGCACGACCAGGTCGCCGTTGGCCACGCTGTCCGCGTCGGCGGAAGTGGCGTTGCTGGCATCCTTCATCGTGACGTACATGCCGACGTACAGGAGGCCATCCGCGTAGAAGGGCGTGCTCTGGCGCTGCTCGATGCCGACCTTCTTCTTCCACAGCACCTTGCCGGTCATGGCCTCCACGGCGCACAGCTCACCGGTGCCGTTGACCTCGTAAATGGTGTCACCCACCAGCACGGGCGAACTGGCCAGGGAGCCGACGCCGTTGCGCCACTGTTCCAGAGTCTTCCCGTCCAGGACGTGCGGCGTGGTCGAGTTGGTCGGGTGAATTTCGTCCGGCTTCGGGATGCGGAACGAGGCCATGCGGCCGATTTCGGAGGAGTCGAGATTTTCCGACTCATGCAGGGCGATGAGGCTGTCCTTGTAACGGATGAGTCCGGCATTGATGCCTCCCTTGGCCCCCGCCTTGGCGAACGGGAAGCGCCAGAGCGGCTCGCCGGTGCGGGCGTTGATGGCCAGCACGGTCGAATCGCCGCCGGCGCTGTAGAGCACGCGTTTGCCGCCCCACACGTCCAGCCACGGCTGCGAGAAGGTGTTGTCCTGCGGCCGGTCGCCGGGCGCGCTGGACCAGACGAGCGCGCCCGTCTTCTTGTCGAACGCGTAGAAGCGGTCACCGGCCGGGCCGTGCGCACCCCACGAGCTGGTGACGCCGCGCGTGATGACCAGTTCGTGATCCACGACCGGCGTCGCTGTGCGGGAGTTGGGGAAGGTGAGCCGGCCAAACTCCTCCATCATCGAGTGCTGCCACAGCAGCTTGCCGTCGGCGCTGAAGGCCGAGAGCAGCCCCTGCGTGTGCAGCGCATAAACGTTGCCGGTCTCGGCATCGACGGTCGGGCTGGAAGTGGCGTAGCGGGAGTAAACCGTGTCGCTTAGGAAGTCGTTCTCGCCGTGCCGCCAAAGCTCCTTGCCGGTTTCCGCGTCAAAGCAGGCGGTGAACTCCTGCAGGTCCGGCCCGTCGCCGACATAGCCGTTGATGAAGAGCTTTCCGTCCGCGATGACGGGCGTGCTTTGGCCGGGAAAATCCACGCTCCAGAGCGGTGCCTTGGCGTCCGGTTTGGCGGGCAGGCCCGTTTCCGTGGAGACCGAGGTCCCTGCGGGTCCACGCCAGGTGAGCCAGCCGGTGGCGGCGAAGGACGGTGAAAGGGCGAGAAGCGAGACGGCGGCCGAGACAAAGAAGCGGTTCATACGGCGAAAGATTTTTCGGCGAACGCTGCCGAACATGGCGGGTGCGGCCACCGCTGGCAACCGAATTGATACGGGTGCGTATCAATCGTCCTGACGCTCGGAACGGGCGTCGGGCTCGTTTTGTAACGAACTGGCGCGGAGTCCTTGGCAAGACCCGCGTGGCCACGCTAAACAAACCCCGCTTGGCCACGAAAAAGGCAACGACCCTTCCGGAGCCCCCCCTGCCGCTCGATTCGCCGCAGCGACGACGCCTGCCGCCCTTGCTGCGCCGGGCCTGGTACGGGCTGAACCAGGCCTTTCGCCGCCGCATCGCGCACACGGGCGTGACGCCGGACCAGTTCACCGCCCTGCGGACGCTCATCGAGGGCGACCCCAGCGGACTGACCCAGCGCGATCTCACGCTCGCGATGTCGAGTGACCCCAACACCGTCGCCTCGCTGCTGGAACGCATGGAGGAGGCCGGCTGGGTCGAGCGCAAACCGCACGAGCGCGACCGCCGGGCCTACCGGATCCGTCTCCTGCCCGCCGGCAATGAGCGCTATGAGGTGGTGCGTGAGCTGGCCATCGCCTTGCAGACGGATGTGCTGGGCGTGCTGCCGGAGGGCGAGCGGGAACATTTCCTCGAACAGCTCGCCCTGGTCGCCGCGAACTGCCGCAAGGCCGCCGAGGAAGCGCCTCGTGGACGCGGCTAAGTAGGTCGGGCCGCTGGCCCGACACCGTACGGCGGGCTGCCAGCCCGCTGAAAGCTACCGCTCCGCACCCGACGGGCTGGCAGCCCGCCGTACCTGTCAGGCTGGCAGCCTGACCTACTTGAGCCGCTCTGGGACGCTTTTGTTTTGCGCTGGACCGGGGCTTTCGCAGCTAATCCCCCACCAATGGAAGCACCGCCCGTCCTGTCTGCGGACTCCGCGCCGCCGGAACTGCCCGCCCCGACGCCCAAGCCCGTTTGGCGCTGGGCGGTAATGCTACTGATACTGGCGTCCTATCCCCTCACGCTGGGCCTGCTGGCGGAAGTGCTGGGACGTTTTGGGATCAAGGAACCTTCGGGTCAGACGGCCATCCTGCCCGATACCACGAGTGGGCTGCTGTGGGTCTGCGTGGAAAATGCCGGCATCTTCGCGTTGCTCTTTGCCCTTGCGTGGGTGTTTGGCCGGGCGTCGTTGGACGACTTGTTTGCCCGCTGGCGGCGTCCTTGGCTGACGCTGGGTCTGGGGGCGGCGTGGTCGGTCGTCTTAAGGCTGGTCGTCGGCGGCTTGGTCGCCGGTGTAGTGGTGGTGGTGACGCTCTGGAAGAAGCTGTCCGGGGGCGGCGAGGTGGCGCTGGATCAGTTTCGGCCCAAGATCGAAAATCTGCTGTCGATCGACGCCCTGCACCATCCGCTTTACCTCCTGGTGGCGGTCACGCTGGTGAGCTTCGTGGTGGCCGGGCTGCGCGAAGAACTGTGGCGGGCCGGCATGCTGGCGGCCTTCCGGGGCCTCCTGCCGGCGCGCTGGCAGAACCGCTGGGGCCAGGCGGTGGCCATCCTGTTTGCGGCCATCATATTCGGTCTCGGCCACCTGCCACAGGGGGCGGCGGGAGTGCTGATGACGGGCCTGCTCGGCATCGGGCTCGGCTGGGTGATGACGCTGCATCGCTCGCTCTGGGTGGCGGTGCTGGCCCACGGTTTCTTTGACGCGACCTCCTTCGTGGGCATCTGGGCGCTCGACCGCTCCGGGCTGCTGAAGCAGATCATCCCCGGCTAGGACGGGGTGTTTGCGGTGGCGCCACTACGCCTTACACGCTGAAGCGGTCGCCATCCTTGGCGATCGTGAAGGGGATTCCGCCCAGCAACGTCTTCAGCCGTTTCCGCGTTTTTGGCAGGTCTTCCCAGAGCTCACGGGCGAGGTGCATGAACACGATCTTTCCGATGGGCCGTCCGCGCAGCAACGCCGCCAAGGGCTCCAACTCGACGTGCGCCAGCTCGCAGACGAGGAGGTCGAGTGGCTTGGAAAGCAACGGGACGAGATCGGTGGCGGCCCCCAGATCGGCAGTATGGGCCACGCGCACACCCGGGGCCTCCAGCAGAAAGCTGAACGCCTCGAACCCGATGTGCGGATAGCGCGGCTGCAAGGCCCGCCGAAGCGATTCGAGATGGGTGGTGGGGTAGGCCGTGACGTTGACCTTGCCCGCCCGGAATTTCCGGCCTGCGATCAGGGCGGTCCAGCGGATTGGGAATCCCAGCAGCGCCGGCGGCAGGATGGTTGCCTCCAGCCACGCCTTCAGTGGGGCGATGCCGGAGCCGGGCAGGTGGATGGGCAGGGACCGTCGCCGCTGGTTCAGCCAGAGGTCCTGCACGAACAGCGAAAAGCCGCCCACGTGATCGCTGTGCAGGTGCGACAGCAGCACCCCATCGAGTTCCTCATATTCCAGCCCACTGGCGAAAAAGCCCGCATTCACACCATCACCGCAATCGACCAGCAAACGGGTGTCGCCGAAATGGTACAGGTAGGCGGAATGCCGCCGGTCCATCGAAGGCCAGCCGTCGCCCACACCCCAGCAGTGCAGCGTGGCCCGGTTGCCGTCGGCATTGGTGGAGGTCATGCGGGTTGGTGAGGGGCTGGCTGAATGACGTCAGAAAACCGTAATCTGTAAAAAAGGGCGATACAACCGCCAACCTCCGCTGCGTGAGGTCTGATGAGCTGACCACCCAAAAACGCCGCCTTCCGCCCTGCAAAAACAGGGAGACACCCGTTCTCCTGCTTGCCAGCGCCGGGGCGGTCGGGTGCTCTTGGGCCATGCGAACGACCACGCTGCTGTTCCTGCTGCTCACCGCCTTCCGGGCGGGTGCCTGGGACTATGAACTCCACCGCCTGGTCAACGAGCTGGCCCTCGCGTCGCTGCCCGCCAATTTTCCCGCCTTTGTCCGCGAGCCGGCGGCCCACGAGCGCATCGCGTTCCTGGCCGGCGAGCCTGACCGCTGGCGCAACACGGCCGACGCGACGCTGCGGCACGTCAACGCCCCTGAGCATTTCCTGGACCTCGAGGATCTGGAGCCCTACGGCCTGACGCCGGCGACTGTCAGCGTGTTTCGCCACGAATTCGTCGCCCAGCTCGCGGTCGTCCGGGCCAGGGATCCGTCGAAGTTTCCCGGGGCCGATCCCGCGAAGGATGCCGACCACAACCGCTGGCTGCCCGGCCTGCTCCCGTGGCGGATCACCGAGGATTACGCGAAGCTCAAATCGGTCTTCAGCTATCTCAAGACCTATGAGCAGTACGGCGGCACGGCGGACGAGATCGCCAACGCCCGCGCCGACGCCGTGTATGTCATGGGGGTGATGGGCCACTTCGTGGGCGACGCCGCCCAGCCGCTCCACACCACGCGCAACTACAACGGCTGGGTGATGGCGAATCCCCACGGCTACACGACCAACCGCACCTTCCACGGCTGGATCGACGGGGGCTACATCGGCAAGGTCGGGCTGGAGCGGGCTCCCATATTCGCCCGCGTGCGGCCGGCCAAGCCGGTGTGGGAGCGGCTTACCGGCGGACCGCACGACAACGTCTTCCCCGTGACGATGGCCTTCCTGAACGAGCAGTTCGGCGAGATGGAAAAGACCTACCGGCTGGAGAAGGAGGGCCGCCTTTCCGGCGACGGCGAACGCGGTCTCGAGGGTCGCACTTTCATCGCGCAGCAACTGCTCCGGGGCGGCCAGATGCTGGGCGACCTGTGGTTCACCGCCTGGGAAAGCGCTCCGATCGACAACTACCTCCGCTCGCAGCTCGCCCAGCGCAGCGATGAGCCGGTGCCGGCGAAGAAGTCGCCTTGATGGGGGGCTTCCATTTGAGGAGCCGGTTCAATTATTCATATGAATATAAAAGAAATCTACATACCTCTCCTTAATGAAGGGACAGCCACATCCTGGCTGACATACGGAAAGCAGATTACAGACGAAATCTTTGAGGTTTTACCAAGCGAAGACTACGATCCAGAAGATGAGATTTGGAAGTTTCTGCCTGGAACTTTTGTCAAATGCCGTACGGATACATGGCAAAACCAACCTGTTCTAATTGCATGCTGCCAAGTCGAGAACGCCGAGAAATAGTCTTCGCCGTTTACGGTATGGATCACCGTTGGCCGTCAGATTGAGGCGCCTCGATTGACGTGTGAATGAAATGCATTTCCAAAGAGAGCGGCGGCCAATAAAGCTGTCGCCATGAAGCCGGCCGACAAGCGACGAGGGGGATGGCTCGCTCTGGGTTTGGTTGGCCTGGTGCTGGCTGGTTGGTGGTTTGGCACCCCGCGCTACGAGGGCCATTCGCTGGCCTATTGGTTCAACGAGTTTCACCGGACGTCCCAAGGCCAGCGCCAGCCCCGTGCCCGACATGTGCAGCGGGCCATTCAGGCCTTCGGCACCAATGCGGTGCCCTATTTGCTCGAACTGTCGTTCAACGAGGATTACCGGCCTTGGGACGTCCGGCTGTGGAGCCAACTCACGGCCCGGATACATGGGCTGAACCGGGCGGGACCGGAAGCGTTCAGGGAGTATTTGAACGCCCGGGAACGCGCCCAGTTCGATCCGGCCGACGATGCGTCGATGTGGTTCTGGTATCTCCGCCCTCCGACAGCGTTGGTCCTTCCCTCCCTTACGAATCGGTTGCAGGACCCGCGCCTGCCGATCCGTGCGCGGGCCATCATGCTGCTGGGCTGTCTCGATGCCACGGCGCTGCCGCATCTGCGGCCCTTTTTTACCAATCAGGATGCCAATGTACGCTCGTTTGCCTTCGCCGCCCTGGCCCGGCTGGACACGAACGCGGCCGGAGCGGTGCCCGATCTGATCGTGGCGCTGGATGATCCGGTTTTGAGTCACTTCGTGCCCGCCCAGATTTTGCATCGGATCGGCGGGCCCGCCCGTCCCGCCCTGCCACGCTTACGCCAAGTGTGGCAGTCCGAAACCAATTTTGACGCGCTGGCGGCCAGCATCCAGATCGGCGACGAAGACTGGGGCAAGGACGCGTTGCGTCAGAGCCTGCAACCGCAGGCCGACCCGGGGTTACGGCTCTGGGCGCTCCGGTATCTCAGTGGCCAACACTTTTTGGGGATCCCCTATCAGTTGCCCCCGATCACGGACGGAAAATTCCTGCTGCCGGAACTGTCCCAGGCGCTACAGGACAGCGACGCCGAGGTGCGTTCCCCGGCGCTGGCCGCCCTCTGGCGCCTCCATCTGGATACAACCGGACTGAAGCCCTGGCTGGAGGACAAGCTCCGACAGCCCTGGCCCACCGCAATCAATACGACCGCCGAGTGGAGCGAATGTATGATGGCCAGCGGTCTCTTGCTACAGCTGGATCCAGCCCACCCGGCTGCGCTCCGCTTTCTCGCCGCCCGGCTGGACGATTTTCAGGCGCGGGAGGCGGTGGACTTGCTCGCGCGGATGGATCCGCCCAGTCCGCCGGCTCTGGAGATTCTTCAGCGGGCCTCCTTGCATAAGGATCGGGCAGTTCGCGAGCAGGCGATTGAGGCGATAGGTGAATTTCGCTGACCCTGCCGGCATGGTTCTGGCTAGGTAACAGCTGTGATCGTGGCCCGCAAAAATCACTTTTCCGGAACTTCCGCTTGCTCCGCGCGAAAGGTTTGGCTTTTTAACGCGATGCACTGTGGCGCGCCCGGTCCAACCAACGCGCCCAGAACATGATTACGACAGTCAACGACATGCATTCGCTCCGCCCGGAAAGCTCGCCCCTGCGCCGCCTGCAGGCCAAGGCCACCCTCAAGCCCATCAACTTCTTCTGCGTCGCCCCGCAGGCGAAGGAGGCCTTCCTGGTCGGTGATTTCAATGACTGGGACCCGACCAGCCACCCGATGAAGAAGAGCTTCGACGGTTCGTGGCAGCTCACGGTCACGCTCGGTCACGGCGGGCACCACTACCAGTTCCTGGTGGATGGCAAGCTGATGAACGATCCGCGCGCCCAGGGCCTCGCCCGCAACGAAAAGGGCGAGAAGGTGTCGATGCTCTTCGTGAGCTGAACGGGACGAGTGCAGGAGAACGGAGCGCGGACCGTCTGGTCCGCCAGTCGGACCTGTGGCTTCCGGCAAGGCCGGAAGCGTCACCCCGACGTTTCGTGGTTGAGTGAGTCCCTCAGCCGAAATGGATGTCGAGTCGTGTATGCAGTGTTCACGCGGACGTGACCGTCCGCGCTCCGGTCAACTGCCCGACTCCGGCTCAGTTATCCGCCGGGTTGGCTTCCGCGCCGCCTTCGGCTTTCCGTTCGGCGCGGCGTTCCGCAAAGAACGCCTTCAACACCCCTGCGCATTCCTCGCCCCGCACGCCGGACGTGATGTCGCAGCGGTGGTTCAGGGTCGGAAACTGCAGCAGGTTCAGCGCGCCTCCCGCCGCGCCGCCCTTGGCATCCGGCGCCCCGAACACCACGCGGGCTAGCCGGCAATGGACGACGGCCCCGGCGCACATCGGGCAGGGCTCCTTGGTCACGTAGAGGGTGCAGTCCGTGAGCCGCCAGTCGCCCACGGCATCCTCGGCCATCGTGAGCGCGAGCATCTCGGCGTGGGCGGTGGCGTCCTTCAGCAGTTCCACCTGGTTCCACGCGCGCGCGATGATCTTCCCCTCGCGCACGATGACCGCGCCAACGGGCACCTCGCCCGCCTCATAGGCACGCAGGGCCTGCCGGAGCGCCTCGCCCATGAAAACTTCGTCCGCCTCAAGCTCGGTCATCATGGCTCAGGAAAGGTTGCCCGGCCGGGATTCTTCCACGGTCCAGATATTGGTGCCGCCCGCATGGCAGTGGCAGTGGGCCGAAAAGAATCCGCGCCGGTGCTGCCAGAAGAGCGGCCAGATCTGTTCGCGATCGGTGGCGGGCAGTGCCAGATCCTCCAGTGCGGCGCGGCTGAAAAAGCCGAACTGACCCTCGCGATGTGGCGGCGGCAATTCCACCAGCGGCAGCTTAACCTCGAACAGGAACATCAGCCAGTGGGCGGTGCCGAGAAAGCCGTGCTCGCTCACGATGCCTGTCAGGTGCAGGTCGGATGGTCCCAGACGCAGGCCAAACTCCTCGAAGGCCTCCCGGCCGGCGCAGGCGTAGGGCGATTCGCCCAGTTCGGCCTTCAGCTTGCCGCCCGGCGGCGACCACAGGCCGAGATTCGGTTCCTGGGCGCGCTGCAATAGCAGCACATCGTCCGCTTCGTTGAACACGTAGAGAAGCGTCGCGATCTTGTGCGGCAGCGTGAGCATGGCCCACAGGAGCAGGTTTTGTGTTCTCGGACAAGCCGCTGCATCCCGCAATCCATCCTAATCGTAATCTTCCTCGTCTTCTTAATCCTCTCGCTCTCCGCGATTAGGATTACGAGCAAGATTGGGATTAGGACTCTGTCCGTCACGCCAGCACCATCCGACGCTCAGCGGGTGTCAGTTCCCGCCAGGCTCCCGCGTCCAGGTCTCCGAGGGAAAATTCCCCGATCTGCACCCGGATGAGCCGCAGCGTGGGATGTCCCACCGCCGCCGTCATCCGGCGCACCTGGCGGTTCTTGCCCTCGTGCAGTTCCAGCGCGAGCCAGCAGTCGGGCACATTCTTGCGGTACCGGATCGGCGGATCGCGCGGCGGGACGGACGGTTGTGGGTCCGGCAGCCAGGCACGGCACGGGCGGGTGCGGTAATCCTGGATGACCACGCCACGTTGGAGCTGCGCGAGCGCTTCGGTGGAGGGGATTCGTTCCACCTGGGCCCAGTAGGTGCGGGGATGGCCGCGTTCGGGGTCCAGCAGGCGGGTGTTCAGACCCGGTTCGTCGCTCAGGAGCAGCAGCCCTTCAGAATCCGCGTCCAGCCGGCCCAGCGGATACACCCGGGGCGGCAGGGCGAACTCGGCGAGTGGACGGTTCGGCGAGCCGTCGGGGGTGAACTGCGACAGCACGCCGTAGGGCTTGTGGAAGGCCAGCAGCACGGCCAGATGATGAACAACAAAGCAACGAAGGAACCAAGATTTCCCCTGCGGAATCTGCCTTCGTTTCCTCGTTTCTTGGTTGTTCATCAATCCCCTCAGCTGTCCGGGGCCGGATTCAAATTGGCACCGGCCGAAATTCCCGGCACGCTCACGGCACAACGTGAGCGCCACCGCCCCCGGAAAATCCACCAGTGCCCACTTTCGCGACGTGACCGTGCTGAACAAGCAGGGCATTCACGCGCGCCCGTCTTCGCAGTTCGTCAAGCTCGCCAGCCGCTTCACCTGTGAGATTTTCGTCGAAAAGGACGGGGAAACCATCAACGGCAAAAGCATCATGGGGTTGCTCATGCTGGCGGCCGGTCCCGGCAGCAAGCTGCGCATTGTCTGCGAGGGTGAGGGGGCTGAGCAGGCGCTCCTCGAGCTCGTGGCACTCGTGAACAACAAGTTCGGCGAAGAATAGCCGGGCGTTACGCGCCGCCCTTTTTCCCATTCCCATGTCCGATTTTAACATCCACTACGTCGCGAAGCTTGCCCGGATCGAGCTGTCACCGGACGAGGAGACCAAGTTGGGCACCCAGCTCGGCAACATTCTCGGCTACATCGCGAAGCTCAAGGAAGTGGACGTCACCGGCGTCGAGCCGACCGCGCATGCCTTCCCGCTCGTGAACGTCACCCGGCCCGACGAGGCAACCGGTTCGCTTCCGCACGACGAGGCCCTCGCCAATGCCCCGGCGAAGGCTGGCGGGCTGTTTGTGATGCCGAAGATCGTGGAGTGATGGCTGTTCAACTTCCCGCGTTCCGATGCTGCACCGCCTCACCATTTCCGAACTGACCGGCCGGCTTGCCCGCCGCGAATGCACCGCCCAGTCCGCGCTGCGCGCCTGCTTTGATCACCTGACGCAGGTGGACGGCCAGGTCCGCGCCTTCATGAGCTACGACGTGACCGACGCCTACGCCCAGGCGGAGGCCGCCGACCGTGACCTGGCGGCCGGGGTCACCCACGCGCAGAAGCCGCTGCTCGGCGTGCCCATCGCGCTCAAGGACCTGCTCGCGCATCGTGGGCAGCCCCTGAACTGCTCCTCGAAGATTCTGGGCAACTACCGTTCCCCCTATGACGCGACCGTCGTGGAGAAGCTCAAGGCCGCCGGCGCGGTGGTCTTTGGCCGGCTGAACATGGACGAGTTCGCGATGGGCAGCTCGACCGAGACGTCGGCCTTCCAGACCACGCTGAACCCGTGGGATCTCACGCGCATTCCCGGGGGCAGCTCGGGCGGCTGCGCCGCGAGCGTCGCGGCGAACATGGCCTTTGCGAGCATCGGCTCCGACACGGGCGGTTCCATTCGCCAGCCGGCCGCGCTCTGCGGCGTCGTCGGCGTGAAGCCGACTTACGGTTTGGTGTCACGCTATGGCCTGACGGCCTTTGCCAGCTCGCTCGACCAGATTGGGCCGTTTGCCAAAGACGTGCACGACGCGGCGCTGCTCACACAGGTCATTGCCGGCCACGACCCCCGCGATTCCACCAGCATTCCGCAGCCGGTGCCCGACTACTTGGCCGCGCTCGCGAAGAACACCGGTCCGCAGCCGCTGAAGGGGCTAAAGCTTGGCCTGGCCAAGGAGTACATGATCGGCGGCCTTGATCACGAGGTGGATGCCGCGATGCAGGCGGCCGTGAAGCAGTACCAGGCCCTGGGCGCGGAAGTCGTCGAGGTGTCGCTGCCGCACAGCGACTACGCGGCGGCGACCTACTACATCATCGCGCCCGCCGAGGCGTCGGCGAACCTGGCGCGCTTTGACGGCGTACGCTACGGCGCGCGGGTCGATGGCCGAGACCCTGCCGAGCTGAATGCGAAGACGCGCGGGGCCGGTTTCGGCGCGGAGGTGAAGCGCCGCATCATCCTCGGCACCTATGTGCTGAGCTCGGGCTACTACGACGCCTACTACCTGCGGGCGCAGAAGGTCCGTACGCTCATCCGGCAGGACTTTCTGAAGGCCTTCGAGACGGTGGACGCCATTCTCACTCCCACGACGCCGACCGCCGCATTCAAGGTCGGCGAGAAGAGCGACGATCCGTTGCAGATGTACCTGAGCGACATCTTCACCATCTCCTGCAACCTCGCGGGCATTTGCGGCATCAGCGTGCCGTGCGGCTTCACGAAGCCGACCGAGACCGCGCCGCGACTGCCGCTCGGCCTGCAACTGCTCGGCAAGCCCTTCGGCGAGGAGACGATGTTCCGCCTTGCGCATGCCTACGAGCAGAGCACCGGCTGGCACCACGAGCGCTCGCCGCTGGGTTGAAGACCCATATTTTTGCAGTCGAATCGGAGACGTTCCGATCCCCGTTCACGACGAGCGAACTGACGATGCGCTGGTGGGGCGGTCGCTGTTGCGACGCCCCTTATTTTCGCCCTGACCAGCGCAGCGCCGTCGGGGCGTTTTCCCACGGGCATTTCCGGTTGACCACGGCTACCCTTGTGGCCTTCGGCTCTGGGGCGGTCGGCCGTCTGCATCGCTGCGCTCGCGGGACGGCGAATTCAGGGCAACGCGACAGCGTTGCCCCACCCAGTTGGATGGTGGAAGCCTGGCGGCTCCGGGATTCAACCCGCTGAGACGCAGTTGCGCCTCGGCCTCCGGGCATGGACATTCCCGCACCGATGTCCAATGCCGTCGCCCCGCTCCGGCTGCTGTTTGAGGTCAATGCCCGCTCCGTATGGCGGCGTCTCGTGGCGTTGAAGGACCAGTCGTGGCTCCTGCTCGGGCTGATCGCGGTGTTCCTGGTCGGCTACGCGGTGCTGGCCTTCTCGCTGTTCCACTTCGGGCTGCACTTCCTCAGCAAATTCCCCGGCATGGGCGGCCTGCTCGTGGAGCGCCTCCTGTACCTGCTCTTCGCCTTCCTCTTCGCGCTGCTGCTGATCTCGAACCTCGTCATCAGCTACACCAATCTCTTCCGGCATCGCGAGACGGCCTTCTTGCTCACGCTGCCGATACCAAAATCCACCGTGTTCCAGTGGAAGTTCATCGAAAGCACGCTGCTGGCCTCGTGGGCGTTCCTCTTCCTGATCGCGCCGCTGCTGGCGGCCTACGGGCTGGTGAACAATGTCGCGTGGCACTTCTACCCGGCCGTGGTGGTGCTGGTGGGACTGTTCATCGTGCTGCCGGGCGCGTTCGGGGCGGGCCTGTCCATCCTGCTGGCGCGGCATCTCGACCGGAAGGCCTTCCAGATGCTGCTCATCGCGGTGCTGCTCACGGTCGTTGGGATCATGCTCTTCAAGTTGCGGCCTGAACCGGTGAAGGACGACGAACTGGAGACGCGCGTGCTCGCCGTGATCGACCGGCTGCTCGAGAACACCAGTTTCGCGCAGTTCCCCCTGCTGCCGAGCTACTGGCTCAGCGCGAGCGTGCAGAACTGGGCCGAAGGCGCGCTCACGGCGGCGGGCTTTTTCGCTCTGGTGCTGCTGAGCAACGCCATGTTCTTCGGGATGCTGGCGACGACGCGACTGGGAGATTCGTTTTACGAGGCGTCCAGCGTCGTGCATAGCCGGGGGAGCATCTTCGTGCGGTGGCGGTGGTTTCAGCGCCTGCAGGAGCGCCAGCGGCAGATTTCCCGCCTCAGCCTGCTGCTACGCCCGCGCGACTGGCTCGACGCGGTCCTGAGCTGGCGCAATGTCTTCCCTTCCGACGTGCGGGCCCTGGTGGCGAAGGATCTCCGTGTCTTCTGGCGCGACACGACCCAATGGGGCCAGACGGCGATGCTGTTTGGACTGCTGACCGTGTACATCATCAACCTCCGCCAGTTCACCCGGCAGCTCGACTCGCCCTTCTGGATCTCGATGGTGAGCTACCTGAATCTCGGCGCCTGCGCCCTGAACCTCGCCACGATCACGACGCGTTTCGTGTTTCCGCAGTTCTCGCTGGAGGGCAAGCGCGTCTGGCTGGTCGGCCTCGCGCCGCTCGGGCTGGTGCGCGTGGTACGGCTGAAGTTCTGGTGCGCCTCGCTGGCCACGCTGCTCATCATGCTGACGCTGACGCTGCTGTCCTGCTCGCTGCTGAACCTGGGCGCGGCGCGTACGGTGTTTTTCGGGGCCACCGTCACGGTGATGACCTTCGTGCTGAACGCGCTCGCGGTCGGTGTCGGGGCGCTCTACCCGAACTTCCGCGAGACGAACCCGAGCAAGATCGTGAGCGGCTTCGGCGGCACGTTCTGCCTGGTGCTCAGTTTCCTCTACATTGTTGCCTCGGTGGTGCTGCTGGCGGTGGGCAGCCCGTGGGGCTGGAATCCTTCGGTCGCCGAGGATTTCGAGCCCGCCAAGGCCGCGTTTGCGTGGACGGTGTTCGTGCTGATCAGTTTCCTTGCGGGGTGGCTTCCGCTGCGGCTTGGACTGGCGAAAGTGGCGGTCACGGAACTCTGATCCATGGGGCTTGGGCGATGCGGAGGGACACAAATCCGGAAATGAATTGCTGACTGATGAGCTTCACCCTTCTACCTCCGGTGATCATTGAGAATGATGTCGGGATCTCCGTCATCCGTGCCGGAGACATGCCCTTTGCGGAATCTTTGGTCATCCCTATGGCCGGCTGGTCGGCGTTGGATCTCCTGCGGCATTGGTACAGGGAGATAGATGAATTGCTGGCCGGACGCAGGGACAGGTGCTGCCTCGTAAGCGGGTTGGCTGCCGTAAACGGCAGCGTGGTTCCTTCGGAATGGTGGACGGTGTATTTTGTGGAGGGTCAGATCCGGCTTCACTATCAGATTCTTTTCACCGGCACCCCCGCGGACAGGCCGCCTGATGTCGAATGGACGGCCTGCGATGTCTGGACCGCATGCGATGAATGGTGGAAGCACATTCCGCCATACGACCCGGAGGTTTCTGAATGGATCGTCACCCCCGAAGAGCTCACGGATTGGTGCCATCAATGTGATGTGCTGTTCGCGGTCATCAATACGGTGCGTAAAGGGTGATGTCGTTCCCTGCCGGATACTGCCGACCTCGATGGTCGCGCTTCTAAGGCCGGGTTGCCCGGGCGCCACGCCGACGCCAGCCGGCGAAGGCCAGCAGCCCCGCGCCCGCCGCCACGGCGTAGGTGGTGGGTTCGGGCACCATGGTCGCATGTACCACCGTTCCCGCCAGCCCGTTGAAGAATGTCCCATTGATCACGACATCACGCTCGCCAAGCACCAGGCCATTGAAGTCCGAGGCCTTCACCGCATCCCCCGGAGCGGGACTGGCTGCCGGCGTCCCGCTGTAAGCCGCGAAATTGACGACGGACGCCGAACTGGGTCCGAAATGAAAGTCCACGCCGCTGGCGCCGCCATTGTAACCGAGCAGCACATAGGCATTCCCGTATTGATCGCTCGGGATGACGGCAAAGGGGTCACTCGGTGACGTCAGGGACCACACGCCATTATTCGCGGGCACGGAAGAACCCGTGACCGTCAGCGACACCGCCGAAGCCAGCGCAAAAGGGACAAACCCTCCGCCACCGTCGCTGTAAGAAGAATACGTCGCCTGGTCCACGCTGACACTGAACGTCAGCGTCGAGCCTTGCATGCCCGCCGTGTCCGTGCCGGAAACGTAAGTGGGCTGGAACGAAAAATCCAAAATGAGCACGCCGGCCTGGGCGGAACCACTGACGGCCAGCGCCGAGAGGGCCAGAAGAGCGGTGGTGGTGTAAGGATTCAATTTCATGGAAGCGGTTTTTGTCTGATCCGGGCGTTGTCATCAAGACCTCTCTCAAAGCCGCCTGAAAACTTCCCATCCAGAGAGTCTCAGCGAACCGTTTCAGAAAGGCAGGCTATTGGATACGAGGCACTTGGCTGATCAGGTGCAGTCGCCCAAGTGCCAACTAGGGGGCGGCCGCCCATGTTTCATATCGGTCATTTCTTTCCCCGCCTTAGCTTGTCCACGCAAGGCGAGAAATCGGGAGATGGGCCAGCAGCCTGCCCGAGTTCAAAAAGCTCAAAGGCCCGGTGACAAACCAGCCCGGAGTAAACGGGACGAAATTCACACTGCCCTGGTTTGGCTTGTGGCGTCCCATTCGGCGCGAAAGAGGAGACGTTGGCGCGGCTTCGACGGCCTCTTATCAATTTAGTAACAGATCACCGTCAGCCGCTTCGGGCCGTGCGCACCGAGCACGAGGATGCGCTCGATATCGCCGGTGCGGCTCGGGCCGGTGATGAAGGAGATCATGCTCGGATAATCCGCGCCGTAACGCTGCTTAATCAGGGCGAAGGCCGCCGTCAGGTCACCGACCATCTGTTCCCGTCGCGCCAGCACGACGTGATGCGGCGGTAGCACACTGAGCGCGCGGCCCCCTGCATGGCGCGAGTTCACGACCACGCTGCCGGTCTGCGCCACGAGCGCGTCGCACTCGGTGATGCCGGCGTCGCAGGCCTCCAAGGCATTGGGGTCATAGCCTCCATCCACGGTGAGCACGGGCAGACCGAGGGCGGCGGTGGCGGCGGTGGTCAGCGCCCCGGAATGCGTGGCCACGCGTTTCCAATTGCCGGCGTCCCGGATGCGCGCGAGCACGGCGGCGGCGGCTTCGGCGGAGTCGACGAAGTGGAAATCCGTCTTCAGCTCGGTGCTGGCGGTGCGAAAACGGCCGACCTGTTCCTCCAGCGTGGCGCCGCCGGGCGGCAACCAAGGTTGCGCGACCTGTACCGGTCGCCCCTTAAAATGAAAGGCCGGCTCATGGCCGCCGTGCGTGCCGGGGTGCGGGGCATCCACCGTCAGGGCCTCGCGGATGCGGCCGAGAATCTTTTCGCGTTCGGTCATCGGCGGTTCCTCCACCATTCCTTGAAGCTTTCCGGGGCCATCTCCGGGGTGTCGCGCGTCGCGGTCCACGGACGCGCGGGGTCCAGATACGAGCCCTTCACCAGCGCGTGCAACGGCTGGAACAACCGGGCCGCCTCCTTGCCGAAAAGCCACAGTGCGGGCCGGTTGGCCACGAAGGCGAACGCATGGTAGGCGAGCCGCTCCAGCACCGACGGCTTGGCGGTGGCGGCGTTACGGCGGTTGTGCAGCAGGTGGTGGTGCAGGTCGATCTTCACCGGGCACGCCTCGGTGCAGGCGCCGCACAGCGAGGAAGAGGCGGAGAGGTGCTTCCAATCCTGCAGGCCGCGCAGATGCGGCGTGATGACGCTGCCGACCGGGCCGCTGTAAGTCGTGCCGTAGGTGTGGCCACCGACGTTGCGGAAAATGGGGCAGACATTCAGACATGCGCCGCAGCGGATGCAGTGCAGGGCGTCGCGCTGTTCCGGGTCCGCGAGCAGTTCGGTGCGGCGGTTGTCGAGCAGCACCACGTGGAACTCCTCGGGTCCATCGCATTCGCCCGGCTGGCGCGGGCCGCCGTACATCGTGTTGTAGCCGGTCATTGTCTGGCCGGCGCCGGCGGTCGCCAGCATCGGCAGGAAGAGGGCGAGATCGGCCAGCTCGGGCAGCACCTTCTCGATGCCGAGGAGCGTGATCATCGTCTTGGGCAGCGCGGCGGTGAGGCGGGCGTTCCCCTCGTTCTCGGTGATCGAGATCATCCCGGTCTCGGCGATGGCGAAGTTCGCCCCGGTGATGCCGATGTCGGCCGTGAGGTATTTCTCCCGCAGCGCGCGGCGGGCAATCATCGTGAGCTCCTCGGGTTCGTTGGTGGGCGCGCTGCCGAGCTTGCGCTGGAAGAGGTCGCTGATCTCGTCACGCGTGAGGTGCATCGCCGGGAAGACGATATGGTACGGCGGCTCGTGGCGGAGCTGCACGATGAACTCCCCGAGATCGGATTCCACGACCTCGTAGCCGGCCTGCTCCATCGCGTCGTTGAGATGGATCTCCTCGGCAGTCATCGACTTGGACTTGATGATCGATTTATCGCCCTGGGATTTGATGATTCCGAGGATGATCTCCCGCGCCTGCGCGCCGTTGCTGGCCCAGTGGACCTTCGTGCCGCGCGCCTCCAATTTCTGGGCGAACTCGTCGAGGTAAGCATCAAGGTGGTTGATGGCATCCCACTTCGTCTCGGCGGCCGCCTGGCGCGCGGACTGCCAGCTGCCGAAGGCCGCCTGCTTGCGGTCGCGCGCGACCTCGTACTTGCCAAGCGCCCGCTGGATCAGGCCGCGATGGCGCAGATCACTGGCCACGATCCGGGCCTGCACGAGGAAGTCTTGGACGGGGGCGGTCATTGTTGGGCGAGGATTTCCGCGAGGTGGATCGTCTTCTGCCGGCTGCCCTGCCGGCTCAGCAGGCCCTGCACCTGCATGAGGCAGCTGGAGTCGTTCGACACGATGTAGTCCGCGCCGGTGGCGGCGGCGCTGGTGCATTTCACCTCGCCCATCGCAGTGGAGATCATGGGGAACTTCGCGGCGAACGTGCCGCCGAAGCCGCAACAGGTCTCGCAGTCCGGCATCTCGACCAGTTCGAGGCCCTGCACTTTTTCGAGGAGCGCCCGGGGCGAGCGTTTGATGCCCAGCTCGCGGAGGCCGTGGCAGCCGTCGTGAAAGGTGACTTTCGACGGAAACCGCGCGCCCAGATCGGTGACACCGAGCTTGCGCACTAGGAAATCGGAGAATTCCCAGACGTGACTGGAGAGCCGGTTGGCATCCGCCGCCTCGGGCCGGTCGGCAAAAAGCTGCGGGTAAAACACCTTGAGCATCGCGCCGCAGGAGCCGGAGGCGATCACGACGGCCTCCTTGTCGCGGAGCTTTTGGAGCACCGGGCCGGCGATCGCTCGGGATTCGTCCCAATAGCCGGAGTTGAAGGCGGGCTGGCCGCAGCAGGCGATGTCCTCCGGGCATTCGACGCGGTGCCCGAGGCGTTCGAGGATCTGGACCATGCTGATGCCGACGCGCGGAAACAGCGCGTCCACAAAGCACGGAATGAAAAGCGTGACGGTCATCGGTCGGTATCGTTCGTCGGCAATCGCGGCGGAGGGGAGGATGAGGCCGAAACCGGCCCGGAGCCAAAGGGGAATCTCGCAGGCAGCATCCACGAAAAGAGAACAGCGAAGACGCGAAGGCGCGAAGAGAATCCGGTCAAAATGGATTTGGCGTTCTTCTTAGCGTCTTCGCCCCTTCGCTGTTCAACCGGTTCGGGGCCAGCCAGCGCGCAGATTTCAACAATCTGCTTCCCGCGCGGAAGGTGAACCGGTTTAATCCGGCGCGTTTCACCTCTAACCACACACACAGAGCATCTATGAGCAATGGTAACGATTCGGGCATAGTGCCCAATGCAAAGCGGCTGCTATTCGCCGGCTTCATGGCGATCCTCGCGGCCGGCATCGGCTTCGGCATCCGCGGCGGCATCCTCGCCAACTGGGCGGCCGACTTCGGCTTCACGGGCGGACAGCTTGGGGCCATCGGTGGCGCGGGTTTCACCGGTTTCTGCTTCGGCATCATCATCGGCGGCGTCGTCGTGGACAAGATCGGGTACGGCAAGCTGGTGGTGGCCGCCTTCCTGTTCCACGTGCTTTCCGCGTTTGTCACCTTCGCCGCCACCAAGGGGCAGTCGCAGGATACCGCGTACCACTTCCTGTACTGGGGCACCTTCATTTTCGCCCTCGCGAACGGCACCCTGGAAGCTGTGGCCAATCCGCTCGTTGCCACCCTCTTCCCCAAGAACCGCACTCATTACCTGAACATCCTCCACGCGAGCTGGCCGGCCGGCCTGGTGCTCGGCGGTCTGGTGGGCTGGATCCTCGGTGACGGCATGGGCCAGAGCTGGAAGCTGCAGCTCGGCCTGTTCCTGGTGCCCACCGTGCTCTACGGCGTCCTGTTCCTCGGCCAGAGCTTCCCGAAGTCGGAAGCCTCGGCCCGCGGCCTGAGCATCGGCGAAATGCTGAAGGATGTCGGCATCCTCGGCGCGGCGGTCGCCTGCTACCTGCTGGTCCTCTTCTTCCAGAATGCGCTGGAGCTGCCGATCGTGGTTTCCTGGGTGATGGGCGGCGTGATCCTCCTGGGCGTGGCGTTCATCACCGGCTTCTCCATCGGTGCCTGGCTGCTGTTTGTGCTGCTGCTCACCCACGTGCTCGTCGGCGCGGTGGAGCTCGGCACCGACGGCTGGATCCAGAACATCACCGGCAACATCCTCACCACCAGCCAGGGCAAGCAGCTGTTCGTATTTACCTCGCTGCTGATGTTCTGCCTGCGCTTCTGCGCCCACTTCATCGAGAAGAGCCTCAAGATCTCGCCGGTCGGCCTGCTCTTCATCTGCGCGGTGCTCGCCTGCATCGGCCTGAACCTGGTCAGCGGCATCGAAACCTTCGCCGGGGCGCTGCTGGCGCTCGCCGTGTACGCGCTCGGCAAGACGTTCTTCTGGCCCACCATGCTGGCCGTGACGAGCGACCGGTTCCCGCGCACCGGCGCCATCGCCATCTCAATCATGGGCGGCTGCGGCATGATGTCCGCCGGCCTGCTAGGTTCCGCCGGCCTCGGCTATGCCAAGGACCGTTTCGCCGCCGAGGAGCTGCAGAAGGCCAATCCGGCGCTCTATGCGACCTACAAGGCCGAGAAGCCGAGCGCTTTCCTCTTCTTGGACCCGGTGACCGGCCTGGATGGAACGAAGCTCGCCGCCGCGCAGGCCGTGGCGGCCGACAAGCGCACGCCGGAGCAGAAAACCGTGGCGGATGCCAGCATTGCCGGCGACCGCCACACGCTGAAGGCCGACTCCTTCATCCCGGCGACCATGGCCGCGATCTACCTGCTGCTGTTCCTCTACTTCAAGGCGATCGGCGGCTACAAGATCCTCACCATCGCCGAATCCAAGGCGTAGGTTCAGGTCTGCATTTTCTTCACCAAGGCGGCTCCGGCAACGGAGCCGCCTTTTTCGTTTTTTGCCGTGGTACCGGCATGGAGGCTCGGTGAGGGGATTGCGCTTTCTTGGTGAAAGCAGAATCACCCTTGACTTGCGTGATATGTGTATGCCATACACCAAACACTCCCACGCTTCATACGGAAACCAACCGGAACCAATCCCCATGCAAACCCGCTCCCACGAGCGCCCGAGCCGTCAGATCCTCTGGCTGTTCGGCCTCCTTGCCTCCCTTTTGACCGCCTTCGCCCAGTCGGACGGTGGCGTCACGATCGCCCCCATCCCCAACCAGGTCACGTATGTGGGCGGACCCACGGTGGTGGTACCGCTGCAGGTGATCAGTCCAGCCGGTGTCGCCATCACCATCACCGCGGCGAATGTCCGGGGCACGCAGTTGCCCTACGTCGTGGCCACGTACAGCGGGACCAGTTGGATGCTGAACCTCACCCCGCCGAACACGAGTGAGGGCGATTCTCTGCCGGGAAACATCTCCATCCGCGTTTCCGCTCTCAAGAAGGGAACGACCAACGTGCTCGCCCAAACGAGTTTTCTGCTCACGCTGCTTCCGGCGGAATTCACCGGCTCGCACTTCCTGACCGATTACTCGGTGCTGACGAAAGGACTTTGGGCGGATCTGGATGGCAACGGGTTCCTTGATTTCGCCGGCCTCATGACCACTGGCAACTCCCTGTTCTTTGAGCGGAATTCCGCGGGGAATTTTTCATCAAATAACCGCCTGGCAGTGCCGCCGATGGCTGCCGGAGCGGTCCCTGGTGATCTGGACGGTGACGGGCGGATTGACCTGTTTCTGCTGGGATATGTCACCAAGCCGCTGTTCGTCAATCGCACCCCGAAACCTTCCACGTCGAACCCGCAGCTGAATTTGCCCATCACCTTCACCAACGTGCCGCTGGCGCTCACGCAGTTAAACCACGCCGGTGCGGCCTGGGCCGACCTCGATGGTGATGGCGACCAGGACCTGATCCTCGTGGCCACGGGCAACGCCGACGGGGTGGCGCTGCCCGTGCAGCAATTCCGCAACGACGGGGGAGCGCTGGTTGCGATCCCGACCACCTTGCCCAGCGCGTCGGGCCCGGTGGTGGTGGCGGACTTCGACGGCGACGGCGCTGCCGACGTGCTGCTGTTCAATACCGGGGTGACCCGCGATGTTGCGGTGCTTCTGCGAAACGACGGCAACGGCAATTTCACCGACACCAGAACCGGATTCCCCACCGGACGGGTCATCGCGGCGGGCTGGTCGGACTTCAACGGGGACGGCCGGCCGGATGTGTGGATGCAGTTCCAGGTTCAGGGCGCCTCCACCAGCATACGTGCCATCACTGAACTCGCCCTGTTGCAGCAGACCAGCGGCGGTTTCGTCGAAACGCTGCGCCTGCCAGCCGATGTCATGCGGCAGGCCGGCGCACCTGTCTGGGGTGATTTTGACAACGACGGCACGCCGGACTTCATCGCCCCGATGAATTCGCTGACCTATCCCGCCGACAAGGTGATCGGCCGGCTGGGCACCAACTCGTCGCTCACCATCTGGCATAACGACGGGGCCGGTCATTTCACGTCCCGCGGTTTCGTCGCCACGAACTCGCCCGCGCTTACGGTGGTGGCCGGTGACGTCAATGGGGACGGAGCGCTGGATGTCGCCCTGTTGGGGGTCGTTGGACTGAACGGAGGCTACTTCACGAATCCCAACCGGCCGGCCAACCTGCCGCCGTCCATGCCGGGCCGGTTGCAGGCCTTCAGCTTCGGCCCTAACATGTTCTTCTTCTGGGGGGATGCGTCCGACCCCAATCAGCGCGCGCCACTCACCTACAATCTCCGGGTCGGGACCACACCGGGCGGCAACGAAATCGTCCCCTCGATGTCCTTGGGAGATGGCACGCGGCAGGTGGTCGCGCCGGGCAACTGCGCCTTCGCCGGCTCCCACATGATCAAACTGCCTGCCACCAACGTGGACGGGGTCTATTGGAGCGTGCAGGCCGTGGACAATTCGTTTGTCGGCGGCCCGTTTGCACCGGAGCAGACACTGGCGGTGGAGCTGCCCGGGAACCAGCCACCGGTCATTGCCGGGCTCAAGAACGTATTGCTTAGGCCAACCATGGAGTACTACGCGCGATTCACAGTCACGGATGATCGGACCCGGCCGGAGGACATCGCCCTCTCCGTGGCGGCCACCAATTTGCAGCTGTTTCCCTCCGGCAGCCTCACCTTGACCTTCGCCGGCAATTCCAATGTCAAACCACCCGAACAAATGCTGGTGTTGCGTCCGGCGGACGGCGTCGAGGGCGAATCGGATATCAGCGTGACCGCCACCGACGCGAAAGGGCTGTCCACCACCGCGACCTTTCACGTCACGGTCATGGCGCTGCCGCCACCCGCACCGCCCTCGCTGCAGCTTTCGCTGCCGGCCGGCGGCGGTGCGCTGCGCTTCAATCTCAAGGACGCACCGGCGCCCGGCCTGAACCTGGAACAGTCCGAGGATCTCCTGAACTGGTCGCCAGTGACGGGCGTGCAGCTCGATTCGAACAGTCTGCCCAGCTTTTCCGTCCCGCAACCGATGGACAAAGCCCGGCTCTTCTACCGCCTGAGCCCGGCCCAGTGACAGGGAGCGGGAACATGCTTCAAGGCCTGGAATTCGACGGTATTATCGAGGCGGCTCCCGGTGGGAGCCGCCTTTTTCTGTGTGACTGAGTGGTTGATCAGGCGCTGTCTGACCTCGGCATCGCACTTGCTTTAATTATTAGAAATCAGCCTTCAATATGTGTGATGCGTCCGTGGCGGTTGGAATGCAGACAAGCGCATCGCCTCAATTTAACAAACCAACCCATGCAAATCACTTCCCACCATCGGTCGGGCCTTCTGTTCCCCTGGCTGTTCGGCCTGCTCGCCTCCGTTCTGACCGCCATCGCCCAGACGGGCAGCGGGGTGACGATCGCACCCATTCCCAACCAAATCATCTATGAGGGCGGGCCCGCGCTGGTTGTGCCGCTGCGGTTCAGTGTTCCCGCAGGCGTGAGTCAATTCCATGTCATCACCAGCAATCCCGACAGGCGGATGGGCAACCTGTTTCAGGTTCTCGGCTCCGGCACCAACAGCTTTCTGATCATGACGGCCCCACCGGCGTCAAAAACATACCTCACCCCGGGCAACAGGGTCATTTTTGTCAGCGCCATCGCGAATGGTATGACCATTCAGACCAGCTTTATCCTCACCATCTTACCGCCTGAGCTTGAGCGTTCCGCCCCGTCGAGTCTCCCCACGCTCTTCCGGCCGGTCTGGGCGGATTTCAACGGGGATGGATTCCTGGATCTGGCCGGGGCCTATGCTAACGGCCTCGGGGGCAATGTGGAAATCCAGCTGAATGAATCCGAAGGCCAAAGTTTCGTCGCGCACGGGGTGTCGATTACCGGCAAGGCCACCGGCGTGGTGCCGGCCGATTTCGACGGCGATGGCGACATGGACGCACTGGTCCTCGGCAAGACCTCGGTTCCCCTCCTGCTCGTCAATCAGGGCAACTTTCCAACCAACTCCCTCTCGCCGGGCTTCACGAACCGTCCGCTGACGCTTGCGATCACCAACCTGGTGAATGCGGTGTGGGCGGATTTTGACGGGGATGGCGACCTGGATCTGGTGGTCGCCGGCACCGACAGCACGGGACAAAACCCGTTGCCCAGCCGATTGATGCGCAATGATGGCGGCGGCAGGCTGACGATGCTCGACCCGGCCCTCCCCGCTTCCGGGCCGGTGGTCGCGGCGGATTTTGACGGTGACGGTTCCGAGGATCTCCTGCTGACGAACACCGGAAGCAAAGCCGATACGGTGCTGCTGCTGCGCAACAACGGTGAAGGCGGCTTTGCCGACACCGGCACCCGGTTTCCGACCGGTCCGGTGTCCGCCGCAGGCTGGAGCGATTTCAACGGAGACGGCCTTCCCGATGTCTGGCTGCAGTTCAAGACCGTCCAGGGAACCGCCATCACGGCCAACGAACTCGTGCTCCTGCAACAGCGAGAGGATGGAAGTTTTGCTGAGACACTCCGGCTCCCGTCGGATGTGATGCGCCAGGCCGGCCCGCCGGTCTGGGGGGATTTCGACAACGACGGCACGCCTGATTTCATTGGACCGGTCAGCATTCCCGCATTGCGGGTAGGCTCTGGACCCGCCGGCGCAATCGCCGTGCCCGGGACCAACTCGTTCCTCACCGTCTGGCACAATGACGGGACGGGGCATTTCCTGCCCCGGGGCCTGGTCGCCACCAACCTGCCAGCCTTATCCGTCGCGGGTGATACGGACGGCGACGGCGCGCTTGACCTGTTGCTGCCCGAGACGCCTTCGGCCTTCAGCATGTTGGCTACCAATCCGAACCGCCCCGTAAACTTTCCGCCAGCCGCACCCGATGGGTTGCAGGCCTTTGCCGAAGGCCGGAACCTGTTCTTTTTCTGGAACGAATCCACCGACCCGAACCAGACGGCGCCGCTCACTTACAATCTCCGTGTCGGCACGAAACCGGGTGGCAACGACGTGGTCGCTTCGATGTCCCTGAACGGTGGCACGCGTCAGCTGGTGGCCCCGGGCAACTGCGAGTTCAGTACCTTCCGGGCGCTGCGGCTGCCGTTGCCGTTGCCGGCCGATCTCCTGTATTGGAGCGTGCAGGCGGTGGACAATTCATTTGTTGGCAGCCCTTTCGCCCCTGAGCAGACGATGGGGGTGAATTTGCCGGGCAACCGGCCTCCAGTCATTACCGGGCTGAGCAACGTGGTCTTCGGCCCGGACACAATTTTGCAGATGCGCTTCACGGTCACCGATGATCGGACGCGGCTGGAGGACCTCGGGCTTCAGGTGCAGGCGACCAATCCGCTGCTGTTTCCGCTCGGTGGCCTCATGTTCAGCAAAATCGTCGCCGAGAATGGCAAACCACCGGTGCAGTTGCTGATCCTGAGCCCGGCCCTGCACGCCACCGGCGAATCGGAGATCAGCGTGACTGCCACGGACCGGCAGGGGCTCTCCACAACGGTGACATTCCATGTCCGGGTCGATTTGGCAAAGACTGCCGACTCCCGGCCCGCCTTACACCTCGCAGCACCCACGGGTGACGGCAGCCTGCGCTTCCATCTCGAGGATGCACCGGCGCCCGGCCTGAACCTGGAACAGTCCGAAGATCTCCTGAACTGGTCGCCGGTGACCGGCTGGGAGTTCGATTCCAACAACCCGCCCGCCCTTACCCTGCCGCGCCCCGGCGACAAGGATCGTCTCTATTATCGCCTGCGAACGGGCGAATAACTCCGGCCGCGGCGCGCTTGAAACCGGGGCGGTTCCACGTCACGTTTACGCCGTGGAACCCCCCGCCCTCAGCGCGCGCCGCGCGACTGTCGAGGATCTGCCCGCGCTCCAGGCGCTCTGGCAGCAGGCCGGCCTGCCTTGGCTGGAGCTGGAACGCTTCGTGACGGAGTTTCAGGTCGTGCCGTCCGAGGTCGATGGCGTGCTGCTGGCCGCGATCGGCCTGCTGGTCGAGGGCAACGATGCTCTGCTGCACACCGAGGCCCTTGCCGATTCCGAACAGGCTGACGAACTGCGTGCCACCCTCTGGCGGCGCGTGCAGATCGTCGCCCGCAACCAGGGGGTCCAGCGCCTCTGGACGCAAGAAGACGCGGATTATTGGGCGACCGGCGGTTTTTCCAAAGCCGCCCCGGCGACCGTGGCCGGAGCGACTGCGACGTTTGTGGACAGGTCGGCCGACTGGCGAGTTTACGAGCTGATTGATCCCGACAAGGCCAAGCACATGGTGGATGAACAGATGGCCATCTGGCAGGCCGAGCGCGCTCAGGAGGCGGAGGCGTTGCAGGACAAGATCCGTGCCTTTCGCACTGTCGCTTTCGGCCTGGCCATCGTGGTCACGCTGGCGGCCCTGGGAATGCTGCTCTACATCGGCATGCGCCATCCGGAAATCTTCCGGCGCTTCTTCAAAAGCTGACCCGGGCTCGGCTTAATGGCCCACCAGCAGCGTGTAGAAGAAGGTCGCGCCCTTGCCCGGCTCGCTTTGCAGGCGCACTTCGCCGCCGTGGCTCTGGATGATGTGCTTCACGATGCTGAGCCCCAGGCCCGTGCCGCCCGCTTCGCGTGAACGGGCCCGGTCCACCCGATAGAAGCGTTCGAAGACCCGTTCACCGGCGTCGGCGGGGATGCCGGGACCGTCATCCGCCACCCAGCCCTCGACGCGCTTGGCATCCAACCGGCGCGCACCCAGCCGTACGTTGCCGCCGGCCCGGCCATACTTGATGGCATTGTCCACGAGGTTGAAGAGCACCTGCTGCAGGCGGTCGCCATCCGCCCGCACGATCAGGTCGGCGGGGACGTCGTTGTGGAGGTTCACCTTCCGTTCCAAGGCGCGGGAAGTGAGGTCGTTCACCACCTGCTCCGCCTGGTCGCGCAGGGGCAGGGGCTGGAGATTGAGCACCACCTGGCCGGACTCGATCTGGGAGATTGTGAGGAGATCCTCGATCAGGAAGGTGAGCCGGTCGGCGTGCTTTTCGATGGTGTGGAGGAAGCGGGTCGCCACTTCCGGATCATCCTTGGCCCCGTCCAGCAGCGTCTCGACGTAGCCCTTGATCAGCGAGAGCGGGGTGCGCAGCTCGTGACTGACGTTGGCGACGAAGTCCTTGCGAAGGTTTTCCAGCTGCTTCACGCGGGTCAGGTCATGGAAGACGAGGATGATGCCGGCGTGGGCGCGGTCGGGATCACGGAAACTGGCCGCATTGACCTGCAGCACGCGGGAGCCGGTGCCCGGCAGGGCGAATTCGAAGCCGGTGACCCGGCCCTCGATCAGCACGCGCTGGGCGACTTCCTGCAACTCATGCAGCCGCAACGCCTCCAGCAGTGTCTGGCCGCGGATGTCATGCTGGAGGCCGAAGAGGATGCCCAGCGTGGGATTGACGAACTGGATGCGGCCATCCTCGTCGAGGATGAGCAGCCCTTCGACCATGCTGTTGAAGACAGTCTGCTGCTTCGTCTGCTCCTCAGTGAGGATGAGGTGGCGCGACGTCTTGAGGTCGGCCAGGGCGATTTCCGTTTCCCGCAACCGGGCACGTACGGCGCGTTCACGCTGGGCAAACCAGGCGGCCAGGGTGCCGCCAGCGGCCAGCGCGAGGAGAAAAAGGATGGGCCACATGCGTCGAACCGGCGGGGGAACCGCTCAGTTTTCGACGAAGCGATACCCCACGCCGCGCACCGTGTCGAGGTAGCGGCAGGCAGTGCCCAGCTTCTCGCGCAGGCGGCGCATGTGCGTGTCCACCGTGCGGGTGTCGATGATGTTGTCGTACTCCCACACGTCGCGGAGCAGCTGCTCCCGCGACTGCACGCGGCCCCGGCGTGAGGCCAGGGTGGTGAGCAGCTTGAATTCGGTCGCGGTCAGGTCGATCCGCTTGCGGGCCACGGTGACCAGGTGACGGGGCACGTCGATGAACATGTCGCCGATGTTGAACTGGTCCGGCTTCTCCTCCCCGTCGGTCCGGCGGCGGAGCAGGTTTTTCACGCGCAGCACCAGCTCGCGGGGGCTGAACGGCTTGGTGACGTAGTCGTCCGCACCCAGCTCCAGCCCGAGCACGCGGTCAATTTCCGCCGCCTTGGCCGTGAGCATGATGACCGGAATCTGCGAGGTGGCGGGATCGCGGCGCAGCAGCTTGCAGACCTCGAGGCCGTCCACCTCGGGCAGCATCACGTCGAGCAGGATGAGATCGGGTGCGTGCTGGCGCGCCTTTTTGAGCGCATCCGCACCATCATCCGCCGTGACGACCTCATAACCGGCGGCCTTCAAATTGAAGCCGACCAGTTCCAGAGCATCCGGTTCGTCGTCCACCACGAGTATCTTTGCCATGACGCGGCTTTTGGTAGGCATGGCGCAATGCTACGTGATGGCGGGGATGTTACAAGCCGGTGACAAAAAATGACCCCCGGGCAACGACGCCGTAAATGGCCGGGCTGACCGGCCACGAAAAACCTACTGCAGGATGCGGCGGCCTTCGTCGAGGAAGATGCCCTTGAACATCATGTCGAGCGCCTGCGGGTTGCTGGCCTTCGCGAGCGCCTCGGCCTCGGTCACCTTGCGCAGCTTCACGAGGTCGTAGAGCGCCTGGTTGAAGGTCTGCATGCCGTCGTCGCGACCGGTTTCGATGGCGGCGGAAATCTTTTCGAGCCGGTTCTCCTCCAGCATCTTACGCACGGTGGGCGTGTTGATGAGGATCTCCAGCGAGGGGGTGATGCCACCGGTCGTGGTGGTGATCATGCGCTGGCAGATGACGGCCTTGAGGGTGTTGGCGAGCTGGCGGCGGCACTGCTCGCGCTCTTCCGGGCGGAAGAAGTCCAGAATACGGCCGATGGACTGCGAGGCGTTCTGGGTGTGCAGGGTGGAAAGCACCAGATGGCCGGTGTCGGCCGCCTGCATCGCCGCCGTGAAGCTGGTCGCATCGCGCATTTCGCCGACCATGATGATGTCGGGGTCCTGCCGCAGGACGTGTTTGAGGCCGCTCTGGAAGCTCTGCGTGTCGAGGCCGACCTCGCGCTGCTCGATCACCGACTGGTTGTCCTCAAAGACAAATTCGATGGGGTCTTCCAGGGTGACGACGTGCCGTTTGAAGTTGGCGTTGATGTGCTCCAGCATCGCCGCAAGCGTGGTGGACTTGCCGGAACCGGTGGTGCCGGCTACGAGGACAATGCCACGGTGGGAGGAGGCGATGTCCTTGAGCACAGGCAGCAGGCCCAGCTCGTCGAAGCTCGGCACCTGCGTCTTCACGTAGCGCATGGCCAGCGCGAAGTGGCCCTTCTGCTGGAAGACGTTGGTACGGAAGCGGCCCACGCCGGGCTCATAGTAGCTGAAATCCACCTCGCGATCCTCGTCGATGCGCTTGCGGGCGTGCGGGGGCACCATCTTTTCGAGGATGCTGTTCATCCACTGCTCGGTGGGCACGGGCGCCTCGATCGCCGTGAGCTGGCGATTGATGCGGAAGACGACCGGATAGCCGACCTTGATGTGGACGTCGGATGCGCCGCCCTCGACGGCGGCTTTCAAGATGCCTCGGAGAAGTTCCATAGTTTTGCGGAGCGGAACGCTAGCAGGAGCGTTGCCGGGTGGAATGGGAAATTGGCCCGCCGGTGAAAAAAGTGAAGTTTTACCACTCGATGACCGCCGCGCCCCAGGTCAGTCCGGCGCCGAAAACCACCAGCAGCACCAGGTCACCGCGCTGAATCCGGCCTTCGCGCACCGCTTCATCCAGCGCGATGGCCACGCTGGCCGCACTGGTGTTGCCATAGCGGTCCACGTTGACGAAGAGCTGGTCGTCGGAGGCTCCGAGCCGTTCGGCCACGGCATTCAGGATGCGCTGGTTGGCCTGGTGCGGGATCACGCACTTGATGCGTTCGATGCCGATCTCGCAGCGGGACAGCGCCTCATTGGCCGCGGAAACCATGGCGTTGACGGCATTTTTAAAGGTTTCCTTGCCGTCCATGCGCAAGAAATGCAGCCGCTGGGCAACGGTGTCGGCAGTGGCCGGACAGGCGCTGCCGCCGCCGGGAAGTTCCAGCAGGCTGGCCTTGGCCCCGTCGGAGCCCAGGCAGGTGGTGAGCAGGCCGTGCGCGTTCGGACGGTTCTGCAGGACGGCGGCACCGGCGCCGTCGCCAAAGAGCACGCAGGTGTTGCGGTCGGTCCAGTCCACCACGGACGACATCTTTTCCGTGCCGATCACCAGCACGGTGTCGTAAGTGTGCGAGGCGACGAAATGGCTGGCGATGTCGAGGGCGTAAACGAATCCGCTGCACGCTGCGCCCACGTCAAAGGCGGCCGCCCGCGTGGCCCCCAGCTTGTGCTGCACGAGGCAGGCGGTGCTGGGGAACTGCATGTCGGGCGTGATCGTGGCGACCACGATCAGGTCAATCTGGTCGGCCGTGATCCCGGCGCTCGCCAGGGCGCGCTGGGCGGCCTCGTACGCAAGGTCGGAGGCCGTCTCGTGAGGGGCGGCGATGCGGCGTTCCCGGATGCCCGTCCGGCTCCTGATCCATTCGTCGCTGGTCTCGACCATCTTCTCCAGCTCGGCATTGGTGAGGATGCGAGCCGGTACATAGGAACCGACCCCGGTGATGGAGACGGTCCGCAGATGCGGCCGGCTCGAGCGGGGATGTCGGATGGGGGCCATGGGGAACTCAGCCGGGGCCGGACACGCCGGGGTCGGTGGCCGCGTTGGCGGCGGCGATTTCGCGCGTGATCGTTTCTTTCAGGTTCTGGCTGACCACGCGCAAGCTTTGCCGGATGGCGTTCTTCAAGGCGAACCGTTTCGCCGAACCGTGGATCTTCACGACGCTGCCGTTCAGCCCGAGCAGGGGTGCGCCGCCATAGGTGTCCGGGTTCATGCGGACCTTGATCTTGCCCAGGCCGCCCCGGGCCAGCAGGGCACCGAGCATGCGGATGGGGTTCGCGGTCAGCTCCTCCTTCAGCAGCGCGCCGAAGGTCTTGCCCAGGCCCTCGGCGGTTTTCAGCACGATGTTGCCGACGAACCCGTCGCAGACCACCACGTCCACGCCGCCGGTGAAAAGGTCATAGCCCTCGCAATAGCCGGTGCTGTTCAGGCGGGTCCGTTTCAGCAGTTCCACGGCGGTCCGGGTCAGTTCCGTGCCTTTTGTCTCCTCGGTGCCGTTGCTGAGGATGCCGACGCGTGGATTTTCCACGCCGAGCATGGCCCGCGAATAGACGGAACCCATCACCGCGAACTGAAGCAGGGTGTGGGGCGTGCAGTCGGGGTTGGCTCCGCCATCCACCAGCACAAACGCACCGTTCCGCGACGGCATGATGCACGCGAGGGTGGGCCGCTCCACGCCTTCCAGTGTGCGCAGTCGGATGGTGGAGGCCGCGACAATGCCGCCGGTGTTGCCGGCGGAAATGACCGCGTCGGCCTTGCCGTCCTTCACCAGCTCGACCGCGCGGAGCAGGGAGCAGTCCTTCTTCTTGCGGAGTCCCTGGACCGGCTTGTCCTCCATGGTGAGGACTTCGCTGGCGTGAAGGATCTGGACGCGGGCGTCACGGAGCCCGATGCGCTCGCACAGCGGGCGCACCTCCTCTTCACGGCCGACCACATGGAGCGATACGATGGCCGGTTCTTCGGCCAGACCGAGCTTGATCCCGTGGAGCAGTTCCTCGGGACCATGGTCGCCGCCCATGACATCCACCGCGAGGCGCATAGAAACGACGGAGCGCCGACCCGCTGACAGCGTGGCTCGGCGCTCGCGTAAAGGCGATTAGGCCTGCGCTTTGACGGAGACGATCTGGCGTTCCTTGTAGAAACCGCAGGCCGGGCACACGCGGTGCGAGATGTACGGGGCCGCGCACTGCGGGCAGGAATTGAGCTTCGGCAGATGCATCACGCTGTTGTAGGCGCGGCGCATGCGCTGCCGGCTGGTTGACGGTTTACGTTTCGGGACGCCCATAGGTCGTTATTGTTTACAGTTTCAACTGATCCAGCGCGCCCCAGGGAGAACTGCCGTCGGACGGCGGGACCTCGAGACGCAAATCGCGGGCCTTGGCCTTTCGGGCGAGCCCGCGACATTCTGGTCGGCACAACGGATTCGTTGGCAGACCGAGATAAATGTCCTCTCTCAGGTAGGGCGTCAAGTCGGCAAAATCGCCTTCTTGGATCATCGCCTCCTCCCCCTCGTATTCCGCGAGGGCGGCAAAGTCCGGCAATTCGATCGGATGGGCGAAGGTTTTCAGGCAGCGTCCGCAGACGCAGCTCAGGGTGATGCTCAGCGTCCCCTGCATCAGGATGCCCTGCGGCTGCTCCTCCAGTTCCAGGTCATAGGCCAGGGGGGAGGCGAAGGTGATGAGGGGGTCGTTGAACCCCGTGGCGAGTTCCTCGGCGGCCAGTTCGCCCGCCACCTGCATCGTCTTCCCCTCGAGCTGACGCCTGTCGATTCTGAGCGGCATGCCCGTAGCTTCGGCCCAAAGAGCGACGTGCGCAACCCCGAGGTGCAGTGATCAGGGCGCGCCCTTTCACCTTGGTTGGACTTGGGCATGGGGAGCGCTGGCGAACTCGGGTGGCTGTTCTCCCTCACCCCGGCCCTCTCCCGCTCGGAGAGGGGGAATGGTCGCCCGCCAGCTGGCAATGGCAGGCGCGGGATTGGCCGGAGAATCTTCCAATCAGCCAGCGGCATTCGCGGCGTTTCCCTCTCCCAGCGGGAGAGGGTGAAGGGTGAGGGAGAATGACCCCGCGTTCATTAGGGGCGACATTTCCTCCGTAGTCAGCGGCTGACCAAAGTCAAAAAATGCGCCCTGACGATCACGCCGGCTTGGCGGCAAACTTCGTGCGGAGCGCGGCCACCACGTTCGGCGGCACAAACTGGCCCACGTCGCCGCCCAGCCGGGCGATTTCCTTCACGAGCCGCGAACTGACAAAAGTGTAGGTCTCGCGCGGGGTCATGAAGAGCGTCTCGACGCGCTCGTTCAGGCGGCGGTTCATCAGGGCGAGCTGGAACTCGAACTCGAAGTCGCTCACGGCGCGCAGGCCGCGCACCACCGCGCACGCACCGCGGCGCACCACGTAATCCACCAGCAGGCCGTCGAAGCTGTCGGTCTCGACGTTGGCCAGATGAGCGACGTCGGCCCGGATAAAGTCATGCCGTTCGCCCAGGGTGAACAGCGGCTGCTTTGACTCATTCCGCGCAACGGCCACGATGACATGGTCAAAGACCCGGGCGGCCCGCTCGATCACGTCGAGGTGACCGTTGGTCAGCGGATCAAAGCTTCCCGGATAGATGACCGTGCGCATGGCCGCAGCCTAGGAGGCGCGAGGCAAAGTGCGAAGTGCGAAGTGCGAAGTGCGAAGTGCGCGGACGAACTGGGGTCAAACTGCGAACAGGGAACGGCGAGGTACAGACGGTCGATGGCGAACCGAAAACCGAAAACTGAAAACCGAAAACTCCCCCTCACTCCGCCACCGTCGTCGCCTTTGCCTCACTCGTGATGGCGAGGAACGCAGTTTCCAGGGCACCGTCGGTGCCGGCCTGGCGGCGCAGGTCGGCCGCCGAGCCGATGGCGACCAGTTTTCCCTGATGGATGATGCCGATGCGGTCGGCCATTTCTTCCGCCACGCTGATCTGGTGGGTGCTGAGAAACACCGTCATGCCCCGTTGCGACCGCTCCTTGAGCACGTCCTTCACCACGCGCGCGTGGTGCGGGTCGAGGCCGACCATGGGCTCGTCGATGACGAACACCTCCGGGTTGTGCAGCAGGGCGCTGGCGATGGCGACGCGCTGGCGCGTCCCGTGGCTCAGCCCCTCGATCGGCTTGTTGAGCCAGCTTTCGAGGCTGAAACGGGGCACCAGCTCATCCGCCGCACGCGCGATCTCGGTGTCGGTCATCCGGAAAAGCTGTCCGGTGAAGCGCAGGAACTCCCAGGGCGTGAGCTTGTCGTAGAGGAAGGGAAAATCGGGCACGTAGGCCAGCCGGGCGCGGGCCTCCAGCGGCTGCGCCTGCACGTCGAAGCCCGCCACCCTGGCGCTGCCCGCCGTGGGGCGGATGAGCCCCACGACCATCTTGATCGTGGTGGTCTTGCCGGCGGCGTTGGGGCCGAGCACGGCGAAGAATTCCCCCTGGGGGACGGTGAGCGTGATGCCGTCCACGGCCCGCACGTCGCCGAAGTGTTTCACCAGGTTTTGCAACTCAATCATGCGGGTATCCGGTCATTCACGGCTGATGTTGGGCAGGGCCTCGTTCACGAGCACCAGCCCGTCGGGCAGCGTCACCTTGAGCATCTCGCCGGCGCGGCTGAAATAGGCGACGGCCTCGAAACGTTCAAACAGCTTTACCTTCAGGCGATAGACCCGCACGCGGTTGTGCCCCACACGGAGCCAGTCGTTGCGGGCGGACCAGGCGATGCTGGGCCGCATCCCCGTCGCCCCCGGCAAGGGAACACCCGGCAGGAGGTTCTTTGGCAGCAGGGCGGCGTAGGGGCCCATCAGGGCCAGCGGGTTGGCGAAATCACTGAGCGCAAAGGTCTGTTCGGAGGCCGTGTGGCCTTCCTCGGTACGCAGCCGGACGGTTTTCTCGCCATTGACGGCGGTGAACTCCCACAGGTTAGGGCGCTGAATGAGCCGCAGGCTCAGGTCACGCCACACATGGTTGGTGTTCAGTGAAACATGGGACAGCACCCGCCAGCGGCTGGAAGGCGTGTCGCCGAAGAGGTTCAGTTCCACATCCAGCAGATGGCCCGACGGGGTGCGCACCATGCCTTCGGGCAGGTTGGCCGTGGTATTGGTGTCGCCGATGCCTTCGACGATGCTGGGATTCCAACGCACCTGGCCGATGGCCTCGCCGTGGTGGCGCAGGGTCAGCACCGAATCGTCGGCGGCGTCGAGGACGCGCTCCAGAACGGTCTCGATAGGAATCTCCGCCGCCGTTTCGCGGCCGCCGCCCAACTCCGCCCGCCAAAGCAGGACGTTCATCACCACCCAGAACAAGGCGATGGCGGCAAACGTGATACGGCCGGACACGCCCCGAACCTAGGACGCCGCCCGTCCGGATGCAAAGCCGCTGTCAACGTTGCTCCAAAATACCCGCGCCAAGCTCCAAGGAAACATCAGGGGCTGAAGGAGACAGGAGACAGGAGGGACTGCGTCCGGAGTCAGGAGAGGGAGCGGGGGAGCGGGGGGGGACCGGAGCAGCGCGGCCATCCGGCCTCGGTCACGAAAGCAGCACCTTTTCGAATTTTCGGGCGGGCGCTTACTTTACCCCGTCCGGCAGATTCAAACTCTGGCCCACGCGCAGTTTTCGGGCATCCAGGCCCTTGTTGGCGTTCATGAGCTGCTGGGCGCTCAGGTGATACTGGCGCGCAATGGAAGCCGGGGTTTCGCCCGACTTGACCACATGCGTTCTCGGAGTGGCGGCCGGCTTGGTGACTGGGGTTTCAACTGCGCGGGTGACGGGCTTGACTGGCTCGGCCGCGCGTGCGGGTTCCGGCACGTTCTTCTTGGGCGCCTCGGCCACCGGCTTTGGCTGGGCGACCACGGAATTGTCCGGCAGCGGGCGCGCGTTCTGGCCCAGTTGCTGGCGGAGCTGTGTCACGGCGGCCTCAAGCTCGGCATTGCGGCGCTTCAGCTCATCCACCTGCGACTGGGCCTGCTGGCGGCCGATCTGGGCGGAAAACTCGATGGCCAACTGGAGCTGCGCCTGCTTGATGACCTGCTCGACCGAATAGTCGTTGGCCTCGCGGTCATTGCGGTTGGCGCGGATCTGCTGGCACCGGCGCAAGTGATAGATCGCCAGCACGTAGTCGTGCTTCTTGTCGAAGAAAAGCTGCCCCAGCTCGCGGTGGGCGGTGGCGTTGTAGGGGTTGGCCTCCAGCGCGCGGTAATAGGCCTTGATGGCGTCGTCGTTCAGCCCCTGCAGGCCGAGGTTGTAGGCCGTCTCAAAGTTGGCCTCGGTCCGCTCATCCGAGTTGTGCGGACGGAATTTGTCGCAACCCGCCCCCAAAAGGACGGCCGCGAGACAGCCCAGCACCACGAACCAGCGATGACACACCGAACGGAACATGGCCGCAGGCTAGGGAAAGGCCGGGTAGCGTCAACCGGGCGTCGCCCCGTCTTTTTCACAATCTCGGGGCGCCACCCGGAAACAGATGTCCCCGTGTGAATGCCTACAGGGCGTTGGGCTTGGCCGGGGCGTTCGTGCCCGTGGGCACGCCGAAGCTGGCCGGCAGCTGCAGCTTGGTGCGCAGCATGGCTTGGAATTCCGGATTCACCTCGGGGTCGGGGGCGAGCATGTCGAGCAGAACATTACGCTTCAGCTCGTCCAGGGAGGCGAGCTCCACGCGCACCTTTGATCCAGGATTGCGGGTGCGGTAGTTGTAGTTGTCGATGATGCGCGCGGCCATGCGTTCGAGGCCGGCGGCGTGGGCGTCCTCGCCGATGGCGAGATTGTAGTAGGCCTGCGTGAGGAAGCCGTGCAGCAGAGCCGTGACGCGGTCGCGGGAGGTCTCGTTGATGTCCTCGGTGATCTTGCTGAGCGCGTACTCCTCCATGGTGGAGTTCTCGGGAATGCCCACCTGGTCGCCGCTGCCGTATTTCTTGCGGAGATAGTCGAACCACTTCTGCGCCTCGGCCTGCCGGTTGTTGGCGTAGAGGAAGTAGATCGCATCCTTCATGAAGTTGCGGTGGGCCGTGCCGATGTGGGCGGCGTTTTCGGGTTCGGCCGCGATGGCATCCTCATACGCGCGGGACACGTTCGGGATGATGTCGAGGTTCGGCTCGAGCTCGATGCGGTTGGCGAAGCGGTTGGTGACGACCCGGCCGCGCTGGAAGGCGGCGAGCATCGGCTGGAAGATTTCGCGCCGCAACGGCATCTTGTCCTGCGCGGGGGAATGCTCGATGCCCATCATGCCCCAGTAGATGGCGTGGGTCTCGGGCAGGCGCCATTCGAGCGGGCCGTAGGTGTCGTCCACCTTCTTCATCATTGCGGGTTCGAGCTTGTAGGTCTGCACCAGCTTGGTGACGCGGGCCTTGGCCTCCGGCGTCTTCGGATTGAGCAGCTCGTCGTAGTTTGGGTGGCCGCCGGGGATGACCTCCTGCATCATGCGGGCCCACTCGGTCTTGTAGAGCCAGTGCGCGTCGTCGAGGTTCGCACCCATCTTGTGCTGGAACAGCCAACCGAGCTCGCGGTACATGAGCGCCTGCTCGGGATTGTATTTCAGGCCCTGGTCGCGCAGCAGCTCGATGCCGCGCTGCACCCAGAGCCAGCGGTCCTCGGGATTGGGGAACTTGACCGAGATGTTGTAGGCCATGTTCCAGGCCTGGTTCGCCCACACCTGGGAGAAGTGGGGTTGCAGCTTGGTGATCCAGTCCGCCAGCTGGACGGCCTCGAAGTATTTCCCGTCCTCCTGCAGCTCGGTGGTGCGGATCCAGAGCGCATTGGCGATCAGCCCGCGGAAGCCGCCCAGGGCGACGGTGGTGAAGGCCAGCACCGGGGGCGCGTTGCTGATGATGGCGGTGCGGGTGAGGCCGAGCCGCTCGCGGTCGCGGTTCAGGCGGGTCTGCACCAGCGAGCCGGCGACCAGCGCCAGCACGATCACGACGGCGAAGATGGATTTGCGCGCGTTCATTGCGGTGCCGCCAGTTCCCGGCGGGTGAAGATCCAGATGCCCGCCACCATGAAGACGCCGCCGGCCAGGCCGACCACCACCACGAATGCCGTGGCGAGCTGTCCCCAGGTAATGCTGCGGCCGGTGCTCAGGGAGTCCACCGGATTGAAACCCGCGACCTGCTCGATGAGCCAGCGCAGGTTGCCATAGACGACCACCGAGGCCTGGTTCACCAGCGACTTCTGCGTGACGACACCATCCTCGGTGCCGACACCGATGACACCGCCCTGCTCGACCACCTGTTTCAGCGTGCCGCTGGACGTGCCGACAATCAGGATCGCGAGCGAGACAAAGGCCGCGACGTTGAACTGCATCTTGGAGGCCGTGAACAGGCCGATGGCGCAGAGCAGGCCCAGCCAGCAGAAAATGATTCCGAGTCCGCGGGCGAAATTCAGCGCGAAGCCGCCCTCGCGATAGAGCACTTCCAGACCATCCTCCAGCGGCAGCAGCACCGGCTTGTCGTTCAGGTTGAACATGTCCACCGTCACCGTGCCGTCGGGCGCGATGTGGTTGGGCTCGATGGCAAAGGTGGTGAAGGACTCCGGGGCAAAGGAATTTTGGAGGCGCTGCCGCGTGTGTCCCTCGGGCGGGCCGACTTCCCAGCCGAACTCGTAGGTCACACCCGTGGCGGCATATTCCGTCGTGATGTAGTGGACGCGCACGTAAAGCGTCTGGTCTTTCAGACGGGTGGCGGCATCGGGCCCGAGCGAAAGGATCCAGCGCCGCCCCTGGCCGGGGCGGATGTACTGCCGGGAGGCCTTGATCTGCTCCCGGATCTGCTTGCGAACGAAATCGCGGTCGTTGAGCGCCGCCACGGCCTGCTGCTTGATGCGCTCCTGGTAAAGCCGCTCCACATCCGGCTCGATGTTCGGCACCGCCTCCCGGGCCGATTTCCGGGCCACCAGCACCTCGTCCTGCAGCACCTTCTGCTGCTCGGCGCTCAGGCCGTTCGCCTTGGCGAGCAGCAGGAAATAGACGGCGGTGCCCGAGACCGCGAGCAGCAGGAGGTTCAGCGCCATGATGCCCACCCATTTGCCCAGCCAGATCTGCCAGCGCGGGACCGGCTTGGTGCAGACCAGCTGCATCGAGAAGTCCTCGACCTCCCGCGCCAGCGAACCGCACGCCAGCCAGAGCGTCGCGAAACCGAGCAGGGTGGTGATGGCCGAGAGCGTGTAGGTGATGAGGATCTGGGTGAAGCCCAGCGCCGAGCCGTCGTGCTTGATGATCATCGGCAGCGCGATGACCGCGCCGAGCAGCAGCGCCATCAGCACAAGCACGAGCCTGTAGCGGAAGGCGGCCTTCAGCGTGAGTCGGGCGACGGCGAAAAGGGGCTGCATGGCGGTCGGCTCGGGGGCTGGCTCAGGGCTTCTTGCCGCCGAGGAGGCCCGACAGCTTCTCGTTGGCCTTGCTCAGGTCTGCCGGCTTCGGTGTTTCGGTGGTGGTCTTCGCGGGCTCAACCGTCGCGGGGGGCGCGGACTCGTCCGCTTTAGTAAGGGCCGCGAGTTTGGCGACATCCACCTTGGGCGCAGGCGCGGTAACGGCGGGAATTGGTCCGGTCGCCGCCGCTGCGGCTGCGGACGGTTTGGTGAGCCGGTCGAGCACCTTGTCGGACTGGCTGGCACCGGCTTCGGCACCGCCCTTGATGAAGGCGGCGACGGAGTTGCCGCTGGTCGCGCCGCTCGTGGACTGTGCCCGGGCGCGTTCGACCACGCCGAGGAAGTAGTTCTCCAGGTTCTGGGTCGGGTTCTCCAGCCGCACGGTGTCGCCCACCTCGGCGCGCAGGATTTGCAGCACCTTCTCGGTGGTTTCCCGGCTCAGCACTGGCGAGGTGATGCGGACCTCATCGGGAGCGGCGAGCAGTTCCTTCAGCGTGCCCTGGGCCTGGATCTTGCCGCCGTAATAGATCACCACGCGGTCGCAGACGTCCTCGACATCCGCGAGCAGATGCGAGCTCAGGATGACGGTCTTGCCGCGTTTCGCGAGCGTGCGGATGAGATCCTTGATCTCGCGGCAGCCGAGGGGGTCGAGGCCGGCGGTGGGCTCGTCGAGGATGATAAGGTCGGGGTCGTTGATGAGCGCCTGTGCCAGCCCGATGCGGCGCTGCATGCCCTTGGAAAACTCGCCCACGGTGCGCGTGCGCGCGTTGCCAAGACCGACCATCTCGATGAGCTGTTCCGTGCGCTTTTTCCGGTCATCCGAATCCAGAGCGAACAGGTTGCCGAAGAAATCGAGCGTCTCCCCGGGAGTGAGATAGCGGTAGAGGTAGCTTTCCTCGGGCAGATAGCCGATGCGGGCCTTGGTCTTCACGTCGCGCGGCGACGCGCCGAAAACGGTGACCTGCCCCTTGGTCGGGTAGAGCAGGCCCAGCAGCATCTTGATGGTCGTGGACTTGCCGGAACCGTTCGGCCCGAGCAGCCCGAAGACCTCGCCCCGGCGCACTTCGAAATCCACATTGTCCACGGCGCGCGCCTTGGGCCTGCCCCAGAAGTCCTGGAAGACCTTGGTCAGGCCAACGGCGCGGATCACGACTTCGTCGGAGTGCGGAGCGGAGGGCGCGGAAAGCGGAGTGGGCAGGGTGGCCATGGGATCGCGGGTTGGCAGATCAGGAAGTCGTCAGGCCAGGAATTCAGGCCGTCACCGGCGTCAACGTCACGGGGCCGCTGTCGCCCGGCTCTTCCGGCTTGGCTTCGGGCTTCAGAAACGGCTCCAGCTCCTCGCCCTGGCGGACGAGGCGGGCGCTGTTGAACACCACGATCAGCGCGCCGACGTTGTGCAGCAGCGCGGCCATGATCGGATGCACCTTGCCCATCGCCCCGGCGGTCAGGACGACGACCACGAACAGGATGCCGAAGAGGAAGTTCTGGTTGATGACGTTGCGGGCCATCCGGGAAATCTTCACGAGGAACGGCAGGCGGCGCAGGTCGTTGTTCATCAGCGCGATCGTCGCGGAATGGATTGCGACCTCGCTGCCGGCGGCACCCATCGCGATGCTGATGTCACCGGCGGCCAGCGCCGGAGCGTCATTCACGCCGTCACCGACGACGGCGACCCGGTAGCCCTTGGCCTTGCAGGCCTTCACAAACTCGACCTTGTCCTGCGGCAGGCACTCGGCCACGACCTCGGGCACCCCGATCTCGGCGGCGACGCGCTCGGCCACCGGCTTGCGGTCGCCGCTCACCATCGCGATGCGGCGGATGCCGGCCGCCTGCAGGCCTTTGATCGCCTCGGCGGCCTCGCCGCGGGTCTGATCCTGCAAACCGAACCAGCCAATGCACACGCCGTCGCGGGCGACGAAGAGGAGGCTGAAACCCGCCGTCTCGTCGAGATCCACGGATTTGAGGAAGTCGCCACTCACGCCGTTATCACGCAACCAGGCGGCGCGGCCGATGACGAGGCGGGAACTGTCCAGCAGCGCACTGACACCGCGGCCGGCGGTCTCCTTGAAATCGGTGACGGTGGCCAGCGGCACACCGGCCTCTTCGGCGAGCTGCACGATGGCCTTTGCGGTCGGATGGTTGGAGAAGCGTTCCGTGCTGGCGGCGAGGCGGAGCAGCTCGGCCGGGGCGACCTCGGCCAGCGGATTCAGCCGGCTGACGACCAGCTTGCCGGTCGTGAGCGTGCCGGTCTTGTCGAAGACGAACGCGGTGATGCGCGCGGCGGCTTCGAGGTCGGCGATGTTCTTCACGAGGATGCCGAGCCGGGCGGCCGCGCTGAGCGCGGCGACCATCGCGGTGGGCGTGGCCAGGATGAAAGCGCAGGGGCAGGCGCCGATGAGCACGCTGATGACGCGGTCGAGATCCCCGGTGAAGGCCCACACCAGCGCGGCGATGACAAGTACCAGCGGCGTGTAGTAGCCGATGTACTGGTCCACGATCCGCATGAAGGGCAGCTTGGTCTTCTCGGCGGCGAGGATGAGTTCGCGGACGCGGCCGATGGTGGTGTCCTGGCCGGCCTTCGTGACCTTGACCTCGAGCAGGCCGTTGAGGTTGACCGTGCCGGCGAAGACCTGTTCGCCGGGGTTCTTGTCCACGGGCAGGGATTCACCCGTGATGTTCGCCTGGTTCACCGAGCCCTGCCCGGTGAGGATCACGCCGTCGGCGGCGATGTTGTCACCGGGGCGGATGCGGATCACGTCGCCGACCGAAAGCGCGCTGGCGGCGACTTCCTCTTCCTTGTTGCCGACGAGGCGGCGGGCCTTGGTCGGGGTGATTTTGACGAGGGACTCGATCGAGGCGCGGGCGCCGGCGGCGGTGCGGGTTTCGATGATCTCCCCGAGGAGCATGAAGAAGGCGACGATGCCGGCGGTGCGGAAATCGCCCTTCGCCGCGCAGGCCAGCACGCCGAGCGCGACCAGCTCGTTGATGCTCAGCCGGCCGAGGCGGAGATCCTTGAAGGCCACCAGCAGGATCGGGTAGGCGAGCACGATGGTGCCCGCGAGCGCGCTGAGGTCCCCGACGGTGGCCATGCCGGGCGAGAGCCATTCCACAAGGAACGAGTTCAGCACAAGGATGAGGCCGACGAGCGTCTGCCACAGCTTCATGTTGGTGTGGCTGTGCTGTAGCCCGCCGTGGTCGTGACCGCAGTCGGCGCAGTCGTCTTGCTGGGCGAGGAGGGAGGTGACTTGCATGGGCTAGGAGGGAAAGGAGGGTGGGCGGCGGATCACTGGCCGTTGGCCTTGGGCTTGGTGACGGGCGACAGCGGCTCGCGGTTCAGCTGCAGGCGCAGTTCGCGCGGCTGACCGTCGGCGCGGGAGGGCAGGAAGAACTTGTCGGGCGCGTTGGTCAGCACCTGGGTCACGGCCTCGATGCGTTTGCGCTCACGGAAGAGCGCCGGGTTGCGGTCATAGACCGGCAGCTGGTCGAGGAAGAACTTGGCCTCGGCACTGACGGCCTGCACCAGCGAGTTGCTCACGACCAGGCCGCCGGAGCGGATGGCGGACGCCTCGCCCTCGGCCTTGCGCACGGTCTCGTCGAAGAAGCCCTGGGCCTCGCTGATCTTCTTCGAGCGGTCCTGCTCGGCGCGGATGACCTCGTCGAAGGCGTCCCGCACGTAGAGCGGCGCGGAGACCTCGACGTCGAGGGGTTCGAGGGCGATGCCGAGGCTGGCCCGTTCCACGAGGCTGGAAAGCCGTGCCCGGATGGCGTCCGTGAATGCGGTGCGGTCCTTGTAGAGCGCGGCGTCGGCGGTGAAGCGGGCGCTGGCGTGATAGATGGCGTTGTTGAGGAAGTTGACCAGCGTGTTGGTCACGTCATGAAACTGGAACGTGTAGGCCATGGGGTCCGCGATGCGATATTTCAGCGTGGCGCGCACATGCAGGATGTTGCCGTCGCTGGTCAGGGTGTGACCGTCCACCCCGGGGCGCAGGGTAGGATTCCCGGTGGGCACCGTGCCGGCGGCTTCCTCCTCGGGCGAGATGGCGTACCAGGCGTTCTTGGCGCGGACGCTCTTGGACTCGCCGACCCGCATCCTGACGATCTCGTCAATCGGCAGGGGCAGGGCCCAGTGCAGGCCCGGTTTGAGCAGCATGTCGGCCCCGGTCCCGCGCGGCTTGCCGAAGCGGAGCACCACGGCGACCTCGTTGGGTTTCACCTGGAAGATGCACGAGCCCACGAACGCCACGAGCAGGCCCCACAACAGGAGGCGGACGAGCAGAACGCTGCTGCCGAGCGCCTCGGTCAGCGCCTGGCTGGAAGCGTCATCCTGCGAGGTGACCGGCGAGGGGGTCAGCTTCAGGTTGCCGGAAGTGGACTTGGGATCGGCCATGGGATGCGGGGGCTGGACCTTCGGTGGTTACTTGGTGGCCGGGGCCGATGGGGCTTTTTCGCCGCTGAGCAGGTTCAACGGCGGAACCTTCTCATCCAGGATGAGGGTGGCACGATCCTTGAGCGCGGTCTTGAGCGCCTCGATCTGCATGAGGAACACGGCGAGGTCGGGCCGCTGTTCGAGCGTGATGTAGTCCTTGGAGGCGGCGGCCTCGGCCTCGCCCCGGATGCGGAGCGAGTCGGCGTCGGCCTGGGCGAGCAGCTCGTCGCGCTTGCGGTTGGCCTCGCTGCGGATCTCGATCGCCTTGGCCTCGCCTTCGCCGTTGAACTGCTGCACGAGGCGCATGCGCTCGGCGCGCATGCGCTCGAAGACCTTGCCGGTGATGGATTCGGGCAGGCCGAGCTGCTTGATGCCGACCAGCTCGATGCTGACGCCGTAGGTGTCGTGGGCCGGCCCCTGCAACGCCCTGAGGATGTCGCCCTCGACCGCGTCAAACTTCACCTGACTCGGGTCGGGCGAGACGAGGTCGCTGAAATTGTAGCTGCCGACGACGGCGTTCTTGGCGTTGCGGACGAGGTTTTCCAGCGACTGCTCGGCGCGGACCGAGTCGCCGTTGAAGCGCTCCAGGTAGGTCTTCGGATCGCTGACCTTCCAGCCCACGAAGACGGTGATGAGGAGGTTCTTGGCGTCCTTGGTGGTCGTCTGCTCAAACTTGCGTTCGAAGTTCTGCAGGCGGTTGTCGAACTTGTACACCTTCTGGATCGGCAACGGCAGGCGGAAGTTCAGGCCGGCATTGGTGATGCTGCGCGAGTACTCGCCGAAGGTCGTGACCACCGCGACCTCGGTGGTGCGGACCTGGAAACAGAACAGCATCGCGACAAAGATCAGCAGGAGCAGCGTGCCGATGAGCAACATGAGCGGGTTTTTCTTCTTCATGCGGAAAACGGATTCGGGTGGGTAAAAGTTGGGGGGTTCGGGGTGTGTGGGCGGCTCACTTCTTGTCCGGGTCGGTGATCTTCGCATCGTTGAGCAGGCCTCTGGCGATGCTGTCCTCCAGGTTGAAAATGATGACGTCCGAGGTGTTGGTCGGGCCGATGACGAGCTTGCGGGCCGGGCCGACCGCCGTGGCGAAGGTGTCGAGGTAGGTACGGGCGCGGAAGACGGTGGGCGCGGCGTTGTAGGCGGCCAGCTGGTGGTTGAACTGGGCGGCCTGGCCGGCCGCCATGGCGCTGCGGCGCGTGGCGGCGGCGTGCGCCTCGTTGAGCTTGCGGGCGGCATCGGCGGTGGCCCGCGGCAGGGTCTCGGCGCGGTAGGCCTCGGCGGCCAGCACCTTGGATTCCTTGTCCGCGATGGCCCCGATCACTTCTTCGTAGGCGGCGGCGACGCGGAGCTGCTTGTTGCCGACCGGCGGATGAATGTCCTGCAGGCCGACCAGCACAATCTGCACGCCGAGGCGGGCGTCATCGGCCTTCTTCTGGATCAGCGCCTGCAAATCGTGCGAGGCCTCCAGCCGGCCAAAGCTCATGATCTTGTCGATGTCCACGCTGGCCATGTAGCGGACGACCTCGCGGTTGGCGATGCGCTCGATGAGGTCGCCGGCGTTGGCGTGATTGTAGGCCCAGGCGCGGACGTCGCGGATGACATACTGTACGGGGATGCTCACGGTCAGGAGGTTGACCGGCACCGTCTGGTCTCCCGGAGTGGCGGCAGCCTGCTGTTCCCGGCTGGCGACGAGCAGGTTGAACTCCTCCTTGTAGTGCGGGCGGGTCCAGAGAAGCGTGCGTTCGCCCTCCTTTTCGGGATCGGGCACAAAACCCACGTTGAAGGACTGGAGCGAGCGCGTGTCGTAGCGCACGACGTCGTCGATCGGCCAGGGCAGCTTCAGGTGGAGGCCGGAATCCAGCACTCCGCCCTCGACCGGGCGGCCGAAGCGCTCCAGCAGGCCCTGCTGGCCGGGATCAATGGCCACGAAGCAGGAGGAAACCGTGAGGATGCCGAGCCAGACCAGCAGCAGCCAGGCCAGGCGGGTTTTCAGGAACTTGTAGAACCAGGTGTCGCTGACCTCGAAGCCGAACTGGTAGTCCAGCGCCTGGGCCGCCGTGCTGAACAGGCCGCCGCTCTGCCCCAGCAGGCCGGTGATGCGGCTCTCATAGATCAGCCGGATCGCCTTGCCCCGGACGCGTGGGCGGTAGATCTCGAAGATCAGCGCAAAGAGAGTCTCGACCGTGACCAGGGCAAAAAGACCGATCAGCACCCAGGCGATGTAGCGGTCGTACTTGGGAAAACCCAGCCAGTCGCAGACCGCGACGACCGCGGAGACCCCGGCGAGCAGCGCGCCCAGCAGCACGGCGGAGGCGCCGGGCCGCAGCAGCCGGGAATCCTCCAGCTGCGCGAGCCGGACGGCATATTTGCCGAGGAGGAACAGCACCAGGCCGATGCTGGCGAAACCGGCCAGGGCGAGCGTCGGCTCCGGCGCGGAAACCGGGTCGGCGCCCTCGCGCAATTCGCGGTAGAACCACAGCACGCCGACGGCCTCCAAGGCCCCCAGCAGCACGGTGAAGGCCGGCACCAGCCAGCGGTCGAACTGTTCGCGGGCCCGGCGGGCGGGGAAGGTCTCAGCGGCGGATTCGCTGAACAGCGCGGAATCACCCCGGGAAGTCGAAAGCGATTCCACCTCCAGCCGCTCGGCCTCCTCGCGCAGGGCGAGGCGCATCTGGAACCAGCTCACCAGCGCCACGAGGAAGCCGACGAGGAAGAAGCCCGCAGCCACCGAGGCGGTGAGGGACTTCTCGTAATGCGACAGGGCTGCCACGCCCAGGCCGGCTGCAAGCAGGGCCAGGGCATTGATCAGTCCGTTCTTGGATAGATTGCGTTCCATCGGTCAGGGAAGGGGATTGAACCACAGCTTGTCGCCAAAGAATACAGCGGCGGCGTCGGGACGCCGCCACGTTGGGAGTTGGGCCGGGTTCATCGGGTTCAAAATCAGTTCAGTTCGCGGTCGTCGAAGAGCAGCAGCGCCGCCGCCAGCGCGGCTGACAGATAGGCGAGCATGTAGCCGCCCGCGTGGGCGACGTAGCTCCAGGGGATTGATTTTTTCTCCTCCAGCGCGTCGGCGAGCCAGAACTGCTGCCAGTTCGGCACCAGCGCATAGGCGGTCTTGGCCCACCAGGCTCCGGCATCGGCCGGACCCTTGAACAGGTAGTCGGTCATCAGGCCCGCGAGGAAGAATGCGGAGCAGATCGCCAGCGTGGGCACGGTGTCCAGCCTGGTCGAGCAGGCCAGCGCCAGGGCGGCCAGCACCAGCAGGGCAAAGAGGATCAGGACGCCGGCCGGGACCAGCCGCCAGTCCACCGCCGCCGGCTCGGCGAAGGGCTTGTCGGGATGTGACGCCATCGAGGCCACCCACACAGAGACGGTCGTCAGCAGCACAAACGCGAAGACCGCGTCGGAAACGAAGGTGCGGCGCAGGAAGAAGTTGGAGAAACCACCCACGCCGTAGGCCAGCACCACCGCCGCCGCGTAGATGGCGAGCGAGATGGAATCCGTGCTGCCGTAGGCATCAAAAGCCATGCGGCTGGCCAGCAGCACCGCCACCATGTTGGCGTAGGTCATCAGCACCAGCGTGCCCGCCAGGCCCGCGTATTTTGCCAGGAGGAAGGTCACGCGACCCACTGGCTTCGCCAGCACCGTGAGCGCCGTCCCGGTGCGGATTTCCTGGGTGACGCTGGCCGAGGCGCAGAGCACCGAGGCCAGCAGGCCGGCCAGCAGTGCGACCGCCAAGGTGCTGTCCTTCACCAGCTTGGGGTCCTCGCCGAAGCCGAAATAGGGCACGGCCGCCAGGAACACGCAGAAACCTGCCGACGTGGTCATGAGCAGCAGGTAGATGGGCTGCCGCACCAATTCCATGAAGGCATTGCTGGCGATGGCGATGAATTGTCGCATCAGGTGGAATGTGACTGTGTGGCGGGAAGCATACGGTTTGTCCCGTCGCGGTCAACGGGGATTCCCATTTTGGCCGGTTTCAACCGATCGGCAAGGCCATGGCAGGGCAAAAATGGCGTCCTCGTCGCGAGACGAGGACGCCGGAGGCCGGCGCAACAAAGGTGAATCACAGCCGGGGAGGTTCGCGGAAAAACCGGGACGGGGGCAAGCCCGGTGTCGCACCGCCTTGCCTTGCCCGGGGCAATCCTTACGCTGCAGGCATAGCGCGACATGAAGGCCGGGACGAAATCAGGATTCCTCGACAAGGTGCTGGGCCGCATTGGCCGGCTCGATGCGACGGGCTTGCAGACGGTCGTCCAGCGTCTCGCCCACGAACGCTCCTTCCTCGAAACCCTGTTCAACACCATCGAGGACGGCGTGCTGGTGGTGGATGAGGCCGGGCGCATCCTCTATCTGAACGAATCGGTAACCGGGCTCATCGGCCTCCGCGCCGATGACGGTGAGGGCCAGCCCGTGACGCGTTACCTGCCCCACCTCGACTGGAAACAGGTCGCCCGCCTCGACCGGCGCGGTGGGCCGGGGGTGATGCGGCATGAATTCGAGGTGAGCTATCCGCGCCAACGCTTTATCCGCCTCTATGCCGCGCCATTGGATGGCGAGGCCAGTGGCAGCAGCGGGGTTGCGCTGATCCTGCATGATGCCACCGAAGCCCGGCAGCAGACCTCCGATGCCGTCGAGACCGAGCGCGTCCATGCGCTCACGCTGCTCGCCGCGAGCGTCGCGCATGAGCTGGGCAACCCGTTGAACGCCCTGCACATCCATCTCCAGCTCATGGAGCGCGAGGTGAAGCGGCTCCGGCGTGCCGCCGAGGAGGATCCGGCGGCGGTTACGGCCCACGCCGACAAGCTCGACGAGTTCCTAGGGGTGGCAAAGGGCGAGATCAGCCGGCTCGACTACATCATCACCGAATTTCTGTCGGCGATGCGACCCACGCCGCCCAAATTCCAGGCCGGGGTGCTCAACGACGTGGTGCGTGACACCCTCGCGGTGCTACAGCCTGAACTCGACAACCGGCGGCTGGAGGTGAAGGAGAAGCTTGCCCGGAACCTGCCGGTGGCCCAGTTCGACGCCGCCCAGATCCGGCAGGTGCTGGTGAACCTGGTGAAGAACGCCATGCAGGCCATGACCAAGGGCGGCACGCTCACGCTCAGCACCGGGGCCACGCCGGACGCCGTCTGGCTCGCGGTGACCGACACCGGCAGCGGCATTCCGCCGGAACAGCTCAACCGCATCTTCGAGCCGTTCTACACCACCAAGCAGAAGGGGACCGGCCTGGGGCTCATGATCGTGCAGCGGATCATTCGGGACCACGGCGGCCGGGTGGAACTGGAAAGCCACCTCGGCAAGGGCACCACCTTCAAACTCTGGTTTCCCTTGCGCGACAAGGCGCCCCGCCTGCTCACGGCTCCCGCCTCAGACCCTGAGCGGTGACGTTGATGCCCCTGTCTTCCGGTCAGGTCGCTGGCTGCCGCGTCCCAGTCAGATCGTAGGAGCAGAGCATCAGCCCGTTTTGTTCCTGAAAGCCGAGGTGCGTCCAGAAACGGCGGCCCTTCTCGTTATGGGCAAAGACGAGGATGTGACAGCGTGTGAGACCGTGCCGCCGCAAGCCGGCCAGGCACCAGTCCACCAGCGCGCGACCGGTGCCGGCGCCGCGGAATGGGGCGGCCACCGCGAGGTGATAGATGGTGCCCCGCCGGGCATCGTGGCCGCACAGCGCGGTGCCAACAAGGCGGCCCGCCTGTTCGGCCACGACGCTGAGGCCGGGATTGCGGGCGAGAAAGGCGGCCACATTCGCGGCCGAGTCGGCCGCGCCAAGTCCCATGCCTTCCGTCGCCTGCCAGAGGGCCAGCGCGGCGGGATAATCGGTGGCGGTCATCGGTCGGAGGGTCGGTGTCATCGCAGGATCGCACCGGCAGCCAACCCGGTGGAAATGCCCATTGGCAAGTCTCTTTCGGAATGAAGATGCGGTGGCCGGCGCGAGTCAGATTGCGAATAACTGCCGTCAGCCGCCGCTTGCGACCCGGGGGTTGCGCCGCGTAGCTTGCGGTCGCGTTTCACCGTAACGCCGCACAAAAAACATGAAGTTCCATCTGCCGCTCTGCCTCGTTCTGGCGAGCCTTACCACCCTCACCACCATGACCGTCCGCGCTGACGACGACGCGAAGGCCCCGAAGAAAGAAAAGAAAGCCGAGGCCAAAAAATCCAAGGCCACCAAGCTCAACCACGTGGTCGCCTTTAAGTTCAAGGACGGCACCAGCAAGGAGGACATCAAGAAGGTCGAGGACGCCTTCCGCGCCCTGAAGACCAAGATTCCCCAGGTGCAAAAGCTGACCTGGGGCCTGAACAACAGCCCGGAAGGCTTTAACAAGGGCTTCACCCACGCCTGGATCGTCACCTTCAACTCGGAGGAGGATCGCAACGCCTATCTCGTGCATCCTGATCACAAGGAGTTCGGCAAGCTGATCGGCCCGTTCGTCGCGGACGTGTTCGTCTTCGATTTCTGGGGCAAGGACTGAGCCGCCCGAGCGGACCTCAGCCGCCGCTGGCGGCCTCATCGAGGCCGTCGAGCAGGGACACCAGGCGGTCCAGCAGGCTATGCTGGGCCACCTTCATCTTTTCCCGGGCGGCGGGCAGGGTGAAGAACTCGGCCTTCTCAATTTCCGGCCAGGAAGAGCGTGAACCCGATCCCGGGGGCCATTCCACCTCGATGCGGTTGCTGCGGATGGGCTGTCCGTCCGGCCAGTCGCCCTCAAAAGCCCAGGCGTGGACGGTTTTGCCGCCTTTCTGCCGGATCGAGCCCAGTTCGTGATAGGGGCCGTTCGGGATGATGCCGACCTCTTCCTGAAACTCCCGGATGGCGGCGGGGAGCAGCCCCTCACCTGGCTCCACCTCACCCTTGGGAATGGTCCACAGATCGCGCTCCTTGTTGGGGAACCAGGGGCCTCCCGGCCGGGCGATGAAGACCTGCAGTTCCCCATCCCGCTCCCGGTACATCAGCAGGCCCGCGCTCACCCGGGAGCGGCGGGGAACTGACATGTTGGGGGGTGGGCAGGACACGGGTTGGCGTTGTGCCTTCCGGTGCGATCATCCTTCGCAACCGATAGCGCAGACGCTTTGTAAAAAATTTGCGCCTATCAGGCAACGAAAGTCTCAGCACAAGCGGCTCGCATTTTGCGGTCGTTCCGGCTAAGTAATCCTTCCGAGATGAAACCTACGCTGTTGTTTTCGGCTGTGCTTCTGGCCGGATTGGCGTCGCAACCGGCTCAGGCTGTTATCTTTCTATCGACCGGTGATCCCACCCACAACACCACCGATCCCGGTGATGGCAGCGGCTGGCAGTATGAGGGCAAGTGGGGTGGGGTGCTCGGCACCGCGATCGCCCCGAACTATTTTCTGACGGCCAAGCATGTCGGCGGCGCCGTGGGGGGCACTTTCAGCTACGAGGGCAGCTCCTACACAACGGTCGCCAAGTTCGACAGCCCGAACACCGATCTGACGCTGTGGCAGGTCAGCGGCACGTTCAGCAGCTATGCGCCGCTCTTCACGGGCTCGGGCGAGACCGGCCAGGATCTCGTCGTGGTCGGCCGGGGCACCCAACGCGGCAGTGCGGTCACGGTGAGCGGTGCCTCACCCGCCGATACGCGCGGCTGGCTTTGGGGGACGGGCGATGGCGTGCAACGGTGGGGACGGGGCAATGTGGCCGACACCAGTGACTTTGGTACGGGGCTGGGGCAGATGCTGGTGGTGCCTTTTGACCGGAACAGCGGCCTGCCCGATACCGTGACCCTTTCGACGGGTGACAGCGGCGGCGGCGTGTTCATCCAGCAGGGCGGCGTCTGGAAACTGGCGGGCATCAATTACGGCGTCGAATCCAGCTTCCGTACCACGGCGAACGGTTCGACTTTCAACGCGGCCATCTTTGACGCCGGCGGGCTCTACTTCGACTCCGGGTCGGGCTACCAGCTGGTTCCCGATCAGGCGGGCGACATCCCCGCCAGCTGGGTGGCCACGCGGGTCTCATCCAATCTGGGCTGGATCGGGGGTATCACGGGCGTGCCTGAGCCGCTGGAGACCACCGTCGCCATTGGCGCTGGCCTGGCGCTGTTTGCCCTGTGGCGGCGTGTTGCGCGAAGGAATTGAGAGTTCCTTGAACGGTGGCGGAGTCGCGAAGCGTCTTGGACTGCGCGAGCCCTCTCGCGCTTTCGAGGTCAAACGCAAGCTGGGAGGCCAATCCTGTCACGCCTTGCAGGCCGACAATAGCCCAGCCATGAATGGCTGGGCTATTTTTCAAGGGCGAGCCGGGCTCACTGCTTGAGCAGGCGCGGGCGCTCCTGGGCGGTGGCGGGGCCGCTGACCGGGTTGTCCAGCTTTTGTGACTGGCCCGGCTTCAGGAAAGTCGGGCCCCCCAGCACGGCGGAACCCATGAACACCTGCGCGGACTTTTCCGCCGTGAGCAACGTGGCCAGAACATTTTCCACGGTTGATCCCAAGGCGAGGATGCCGGTGTTCTGGATCACGACCAGTTTGGGCACGCCCCGGGAGGTGCGGCGCTGCTGCAGTGTGACGCGGCTGCGGACTTCCCGCGCCAGCGTGCTGCCGAGATCGGCATAGGGCACATAGACCGACTGCACGCCGCATTGGATCACCTGCTCGGGAAACAGCCGCTGCTCGGCAAACGCCTCGGCCATGGGGGAGCAAAGCACTTGGACGCAGGCGGGCGGTGAGCAGTAGGCGGCAAAGTTAACCCCTTCGTACTGGAGCATCAGCGAGTGGAAGGCCGCCGTCAGGCTGGGGCGTTTCGCCGTCTCACTGACCCGGGCCTGCATGAGGGTGCGGTCCAGTTCGTTGCTGTCGAAGAGCGGCATGTCGAGCAGCGCCAGAATCCGGGCGGCGGAACACTCCACCAGATCGGCCGGGGTCAGCGTGCCCAGCACGCAGCTGCTGGCGGTGACGAGGAAATGGTCGCCCTCCAGCCGCGCCGAGGCGGTGCCTTCGTTGAAGCAGACGAGGCCACGTTCGAGCCGGCCCATCTCGTGGGCGAGCCAGAGCAGTTGTTCTTGGGGAGTGGTCACTTCGTTTTCAGTTTCAGCCCGCAGGCAATCCGGTCACAAGCGGCAAACGCAGTTATCAGGCTCCGTTTTCAGCCGCGCAGCTTGCGCTCCAGCACTTCGCCGGCGACCGCCGGATTGGCCTTGCCCTTGGACAGCTTCATCAGCTGGCCCTTGAGGAAGTTCAGCGCGGCCACCTTGCCCGCACGGAAGTCGGCGGCCGGGCCGGGATTGGCGGCGATCACCTCGTCGGCCAGCTGCTCGATTGCGCCGGTGTCGCTGACCTGCGCCAGCCCATTGGCCTCGACGATGGCTGATGGCGTGCCGCCGTTCGCGAACAGCTCCGCAAAGACCACCTGCGCCTGGTTCGAGCTGATCTTGCGCGATTCGACCAGCTCGACCAGCTCCCGCAAGGCCGCCGGTGGGAATTTCAAATCACCCACCTCGGCGAAGGATTCGGCGAGCTTGGCCGCGAGGTTGTTGATGATCCAGTTGGCGATGGCCTTGGGGTTCTTGAAATCCTTCGCGGCCGTCTCGAAGAAGCGGCCGAGTTCGAGATTGTCGCTGAGCACCTGTGCGTCGCCGGGCGGCAGGCCGAATTCGCGGATCAGCCGCAGCTTGCGCTGCAGGGGCAGCTCGACCACGCGCGCCTTCACCTCCGTGAGCCATTCATCCGTCGGGCAGAAAGGCATGAGGTCCGGCTCGGGGAAATAGCGGTAATCATGGGCGTCCTCCTTGGAGCGCATCGGCTCGGTGATGCCCGCCATGTCGTCCCAGCGGCGGGTTTCCTGCCGCAGTGTCTCACCGCGCTTCACCGCCTCGATCTGGCGCGGGATCTCGTAGTCGAGAGCGCGCCGCACGCCGGAGAACGAGTTCATGTTCTTGATCTCGATCTTCGCGCCGAGCTTCGTCTCGCCCTTGAGCCGCACGGACACGTTCACGTCGCAGCGGACCATGCCCTTTTCCATGTCGCAGTCGGACACGCCGCCGCGGATCAGCACGTCCTTGAGCGCGTTGAGGTACTCGTAGGCCATGTCCGAACTGGTGAGGTCGGGTTCGGACACGATCTCGAGCAGGGGCACGCCGGCGCGGTTGAAATCCACCCCGCTATGCCGGTCGAAATGCGTGCTCTTGCCGACGTCCTCCTCCAGGTGCGCGCGGGTGATCCGCACCCGGGCGAAGCCGGTCGGCGCGCCCTTGAACTCGAACTCCAGCCAACCCCCGAGCGTGCTGGGCTTGTCATACTGGGTGACTTGGTAATTCTTCGCGGAGTCGGGGTAGAAATAGTTTTTCCGGTCGAACTTCGCGAAGCGCGGGATCTCGCCGTTCAGCAGGTAGCCGGTGAGCACGGTCAGCTTCAGCGCCTCCGCGTTGGCGACGGGCAGCACGCCGGGCATGCCGAGGCAGACGGGGCAGACGTTCGTGTTCGGGTCGGAGCCGAACGCGTTGGCGCAGCCGCACCACATCTTCGACTTCGTCTTGAGCTGGACGTGGGTTTCCAGGCCGATGATCGCTTCGTATTCCATGTTGCAGGGCCGGTTGTGCCAGAGCAGGGGGAAGGACGGAATAAGAAAGCTCCGGCGGGGTGGCCGGGGTCGCTCCTAATCGTGGCCCGGCTAAGCTGTGATCGGTGCTGGAGGACGAAAGGAATTTCGGTGGGGCGAGCGTCCGGCGCTCGATCACCGCATGGGTGACACTTTGTGCTCACCGCATGGGTGACACTTGGACTCACGTCGCCCGGACGGCACGTGATCACCGCATGGGTAACACTTTATGCTCAGCGCATGCGTGACACATCTGAGGCGGTATGCCTTGGAAAACTGAGAGTGCGGCGCGACAGCGGTGGGAGTTTGTGCGGGAGCATCTGGCTGGCAAAAGCA
>CAIVQH010000050.1 GCA_903907995.1 uncultured Verrucomicrobiota bacterium
AACGCAGAGAGCGCAGCCCCAGGGGCACGCGCTCCCGATCGGTCCGAGGGCTGATGGCCTGATCAAGAGGGAGACCGACCTTTCGGACGCGCTTACAGCGCGCGACCTCGATTGCCGGGGCAACCTGGGGCTGCGCTCGCCAGGCTCGCTTCACCCCAGGCATTGTTCGGACGGGCTTTCAGCCCGGCCGATATGCCTGCAACTGACGAACGGATGTCTCGGCGTGGAGCCAACGAGGTTCAGGGGCACAATTCGCCCCTTTTGGGACGTGGAATCTCTCCCTGAGGGAGAGGGCCGGGGTAAGAGGGAAGGGCGTAATCGGACGTTAACGTGTCCGGTGAAGATTGGGGCGGGATTGAATAGAATAATGATCCGCACGACCCGCGTCCTAGCCGGCCATGAGCAGCCGCTGGGCGCAGCGACACGATTTCTGAAAGCGCCCTAACCCACCGACGACGTCGCCGGCGCAGTGACCGCCGGTTCCCCGAGTTCGGCCCGGGCCTTCGCGACATCGAAGCCGCCCTCCCATTTCGCGATCACGATGGTGGCGACCGCGTTCCCGACGAGGTTCGTGAGCGCCCGCGCCTCGGACATGAAGCGGTCCACGCCGAGCAGCAGCGCCAGCCCGGCCACCGGCAGCGTGTGGGTCATGGACAGCGTGGCCGCCAGCGTGATGAACCCGCCACCGGTCACCGCCGCCGCGCCCTTCGAGGTGAGCAGCAGCATGCCCAGGATGCTGAGCTGCTGGACGAGCGTGAGCGGGGTGTCGGTGGCCTGCGCGATGAAGATGGCGGCCATCGTCAGGTAGATGCAGGTGCCGTCGAGGTTGAAGGAATAGCCCGCCGGCACCACGAGCCCGACCACCGGTTTGGCGCAGCCCAAGCGCTCGAGCTTGGACAGCAGACCCGGCAGGGCCGGCTCCGAGGACGAGGTGCCCAGCACGAGCAGGAGTTCCTCGCGCAAATAGCACAGCAGCGGCCACAGCCGCAGGCCGGCCGCCCGCAAGATTGCCCACAGCACGATGAACACGAAGCCAAGGCAGGTGAGATAGACGCACACCAGCAGCTTGCCCAAGGAAACGAGAACTTCGGGCCCCAGCTTGGCCACCGTGTACGCCATCGCGCCAAAAGCCGCCACCGGCGACAGCTTCATCAGCAGCCCGACGATGCCCATCACGATGTCGGCGACACTGTGGGCCAGGTCCAGCGCCGGCTTCGCGCGATCACCCAGCCGGCTGATCACCACGCCGGTCAGCACCGCCAGCAGGAGCACCGGGAGGATTTCTCCCGAGGTGAACGCCCCCACAAAGGTGTCGGGAATGATCCCCACCAGGAACTCGACGACCGTGAGGTGCTTCGCCTTTTCGCTGTAGGTGGCCAGATCCTTGGTGTCGAGCGTCGCCGGGTTGGCGTGCAGGCCCGCGCCGGGCTGCAGGGCGTTCACCACCGCGAGCCCGAGCACCAGTGCCAGCGTGGTGGCGCCGGCGAAATAGAGCAGGGATTTCAGCCCCACGCGCCCGACCTTCCGCAGGTCGCGCACGTTGCCGATGCCCACCACGATGGTCGTGAAAACGAGCGGGGCGATGAGCGCCTTGACGAACTTGATGAAGGCGTCGCCCAGCGGCTTCATCGCCACGCCCCATTCCTTGTCGCAATAACCCAGCAGCGCACCCGCCGCGATGGCGAGCAGCACCTGGACGTAGAGGCTGCGGAAAAGTCGCACGATGAGGATTCGGAAACTCAGGCCCTGCCCCGTGACGGCTCAGCCAAACGGCAGATTAGAAACGGGGAAAGGTGACATGGCCAATTCTTCTCACGGGTGGCCGGGGCTGTAAACCGTTGATCCTGACGGGGGCGCAACCTGACAATGGAGTCAGCGACCGATCACGGAGAGAAAACCGGTCCCGATGAACGTGGGCCGTTCTCCCTCGCCCATGAATCCTCCACCTCATTTGCGGGACCTCAGCGCTGAAAGCGCGTCTGAGGAATGCCTGGGGTGAAGCGAACATCGTGAGCGTAGCCCCAGGGGGAGGCCCTCCGATCGTTCCGAGGGCTGAAGGCCTGACGCAAGGGCCACCACCACTTTGGGACGCGCTTACAGCGCTCGACTGTTTTTGCCCAGCCAACCTGGGGCTGCGCTCGCACCGCTCGCTTCACCTCAGGCAGTATTCGGGCGGGCTTTCAGCCCCGCAAAACCAGATACAGGACTTGCAGGATGCGTGAGCAAACTACCCGCAAGGCCACCCGGCTGTCCCCTCTCCCCGAGGGAGAGGGCCAGGGTGAGGGGGAACGCGACTCCCCTTCGTCCAAGGCCACTCCTCGCTCGCAAGGCGGTTTGCCCAGCCTGGCTGATCCTCTGAGACCTACCTTGTGCTTCCAGAAACGGAGCGAAACCATTCCACGTTCAAGCCACAATCTCCTGCAGAGCCGCTCCTGCTCTCCTTCGCACATATTCTGCATCGTCCTTGAGAAACTGTTGCAGCAACGAAACCGCTTCGGCTCCTTTCAAATGTCCCAAAAGAACCGCCACCTGCCAACGTGCATCCATGTCCGGATAGTTGAGGGCCGCTCGCGCCAATTGGAGAGATTCCTCGGGAAACCGGACCAACAATTCCAGAATGACTTCACCCTCGTTATCACGCGCAAGGGCATAGAGCAGAAGTTCCCGCTCATCTTCCGTCAGGAGGTTGGTTCCGCTTGTTTTTGAACAAAGGCATGCCTCGACGGCCGAATAAAGCGCCTGCCAATCTGGATAATCGCACTCCCATTCCGCGCCATGCTCAAAGGCACCCGGGGCATGGTCTGGCCCTAACCGAAGCATTGCCCACTGGCGGAACTTTGCGACTTCCTGAGCAAGGACGCTCATGAACCCCTCCTCACTCCCACCCGATCGGCCGGCCCGCATTCTCCTTCTCCAGCCAGGCCTGCAGCGGGGCGAAGTAATCGCGCATCGCGCGGGTGCTGAGGTCTTCGCCGGTGGTGTCGCGGAGCAGCTTCCGCCAGTCCTGCGTCGCGCCGACCCGCAGGAACTTCTTCAGGAAATCGCCGACCTCGCGGTTGTTCGCGTAGTTACACGACTGCGGCGGCTGGTGGAGGATATGCCGCGCGATGTAGTCGTGGATCTGGAACTTCTGCACCGTCGCGATCGCGTAGCTGTAGTAGTAGGCCGGATTGTCGCTGATGTGCGTCTTCGTCGCCGCGTCGCAGAATTCCTCGCCGCGCGAGCCGGGGCCGCCGGGCGCTTCCACGCCCTGGTAGTCGCCCACGTACTTCCACCAGCGGGCGTTGTACTGGTCGGCCGGCAGATCCTTCGTGTAGAGGTCGTTTTCCCAGTGGGTCATCGTGCCGCTGGCGAAGAACATGAACGGAATGCCCTGTGCCAGCGCCGTCTGGAGCAGCGTCGCCACCTGGTCATCGTGGTAATCCGCCGGCAGCACGCCCACGGACTTGAGGTAGGGCACCTGCCCCGCCGCGAGCGAAATCTGCTCGCCGATGCCCTCGTGGAAGGCCGGGTTCGCGCCCGTCCGCAGCAGCGCCGGCACCTCGGGCCGCGTGTAGCTGAGGAAATAGTAGCCGTGCCCCAGCTCGTGGTGCGCCGTGAAGAACCACCAGGGGGTCGATTCCACGCTCATGAGCGAGCGCACGTCATGGTCCAGATCCACGTGCCAGCACGAGGCGTGGGCGTTTTTCAGGCGGCCGGACCCTTTGGGCGCGGGATACAGGTCCGATTTCTCCCAGAACGTGGCCGGCAGCGGCGGAAACCCGAGGCCCACGTAGAACTGCTCCGCGTTCTTCACGATGCTCTCCGGCGTACGGTTCGTGAAATAGCGGTCGAGCGAGGCGGCCTCGACGAGGCCGTCCCACTCCTGCGCCCAGCGGTTGTTGATCCAGTGCGCCGGGATGCGCTTGGGCACGGGCTGGTGGTACTTCGCGGCCAGCTTGTACTTCGCCCACGTGTGCAGTTGCAGGTACAGCGGCCGGATGTCGCGGAGGAAGTTATCGTTCAGCGTCACCATCTGGTCCGCGGTCATCTCGTAACCGGCGACCTGCAACGCGAAGTAGTTCGAGTGACCCAGCTCCCGGGCGACGGCATTGCGGAGACCCTGGAGCTTCACCAGGCCCGGCTTCAGCGCGGGACCGGTCTGTTTCGAGGCCTCCCAGGCCGCCTGGCGGTCGGCGAGATTGTCGGAAGTGTTCATCACCCGGTCGAGGTCATTGGCCACGACGTTCGTGCCGTTCAGCTTGAACTGGAACCCGTTCAGCGTCGAAGCCTGCGCCGTTTCCGCCGCAATGCGCTTCCCGACCAGCTCCGGATTCGTCATCGGCCCCTCGGCGGCGTTCAGCAGCGCCCGTTCGAGCTGCCGCACCTGCAAATCTGTGAGTTCCTTGCGGTGGGTGAGGAGCTCCTTGGCCTCGTTGATGATCGCCGGATTGCCGTTAAAGGCCGCATAGGCGCGCCCGGCGACCTCGGCGCCGGCGTCGTGCTCCGGCTTCACGTCGGTGTCGGCGAGCCACTGCGCCTCCTGCTGGACGCGGTAAAGCGACTGGTAGCAGGCGTTCACGACTGTCAGGAAGCGGTTCGCCCGCTCCTGGATGCGGCTCTCCTCCATCGCGGTCCACCCCACCACGAGACGCAAAAACAGCGCCAACAGTCGTTGCATGGGTCGGAGCCTACCCGCCTTTGGGCCGGCGGCGAGCCCGAGTTTTGCGCAGCCCTTTGCGAACAACCGTCCAGCAAGCGCCGATAACCATGGGGAAAACCGTGCCCGGCCAACAACTTCCGACGTTGCTGGCGGCCACCCGTCGAACTGTTCACAACGCCCGAAGGCGGTTCCAACGGCGCGGGCAGGCCACAACCGGCAGTTGTACGGGTTATTCACACCCCCTACTAATGGCTTTCTCTCTTCCAAAGAAGATACAATAGTAGCCAGCGATGAAACTCACGATCGCCAAAGAGCAGCTCCTCAACGGCCTTCAGGCAGTCCAGAACGTCGTTGGCACGCGCACCACCCTGCCGATCCTTTCGAACGTGCTCCTGGCCGCCGCCGATGGCCGGCTCGAGCTCACCGCCACGGACCTCGATGTCACCATCGCGAGCTCGGTGCCCGCCACCGTGGCCAAGCCCGGCAAGGTGACCCTGCCCGTCAAAAAGCTTTTCGGCATCGCCCGCGAACTGCCCGCCGCCGAGATCGAGCTCGAGATCGACGACAAGGCCGTCTGCACGCTGCGCGCGGGAGCCTCGCTGTACAAGATCAACGGCCTGCCCGCCGACGAGTTTCCGCCGCTGCCGGTTTTCAAGCAGGCCCGCGCCGTCACGCTCCCGCAGGACAAGCTCAAGGCCATGCTGCGCAAGACCAGCTTCGCCGTCTCGACCGACGAGACCCGCTACGTGCTGAACGGCATCTTTTTCAGCCTGAAAGAGCACAAAATCGCGCTCGTGGCCACCGACGGCCGCCGCCTCGCCATGACCGACGAGGACGCCGAGGTGCCTGCCGAAACGCAGGCCGATTTCATCGTCCCGACCAAGGCGATCAACGAGCTGAACCGCCTGCTCGGCAGCACCGGCAACGTGGAACTGAAATTCTCCGAAAACCAGGCCTCCTTCACGACCAGCACGGTCGAGGGCGGACCCGGCGTTCTGATCATCACAAAGCTGGTGGACGGCAACTACCCGAACTACCGCCAGGTCATCCCCGGCGAGTGCCAGGAACGCATCACTTTGGCCCGCGACGAATTCCTCGGCGCGCTGCGCCGCGCGGAGCTGATGACGAGCGACAAGAGCAACTCGGTGAAGCTCACTTTCAGCCGCAACCAGCTCGCGATCACGGCCAACACGCCCGAGGTCGGCGAGGCCCGCGAGAACCTGGCCATCAACTACAAGGGCAAGGACTTCGCGATCGCCTTCAACCCCGGCTACCTGCTCGACCCGCTCAAGGCGCTCGACAGCGACGAGGTCTTCTTCGAGCTGATCGACGAGCTGAGCCCCGGCGTCCTGAAGACCAACACGCCGTTCCTCTATGTGATCATGCCGATGCGGATGAGCTGAGGCATTCCTACATCCCTGGCGGACGCAAAATGGTGGCTCAGCCGCCTATGCGCAATCATGTTATCCGGTATCAAACAAGATATCATGGACGCGCAGGCACAGGTCGGAATCTACGAAGGCATTTACTTTACCCACTGCAAGTACGAGCGGATTGAAGTGGTGCGTCCGCGGTTCTGGTTTATCAAACGATACGAGCCCTGGTGGCCAATCTTTCCTGAGGATTTTGTCAGGCCGGTGCCAGAATCTCCCTGGCTTTCCGAGCCAGAAGGGTGTGGTTATAAGATCAAGTTCTCCGGTATGCCGGGGCCACCCGGTGCGTATGGCTATATGGGACAATGCGACAGGGAAGTCCGGATTGTGACTGTCTTGGAATTCCATTGCGCCAGCATTTGATAATAGTCTGTGGGAGAGCTCGAATCTCTATGGCCCGTGGTCCGCGATCCACCATCTTGGAGTACGGCTCGCGACCGCGCAGACGGTCACGAGGTCCGCGAGGTTTTGGACTGCGCCGGTGCTCCGGCGCTTTGCAGGGGCGGCTCCATCCAAGCCTGACGGCATTCCGGTTGCATTCGCTGCCCCCTACCAAAGCGGTGCAGCAGCACCGCACTCCAAGACGCTTCGCCACTTCTTGTCCCCTGAAACTAGCCCAACCATTCATGGCTGGGTCAACGCGCGCTCCTGGAGCAAGTCCCGCAGCGACGACAGAATCTGCCGTCCCTGCGGGACTCGACGAAGCGTGATCCCGTAACCCAGCACTGAAGTGGCGGGCCATTTTCAGCCGGCGAGGCAAGGCATATGCCGCTGGTAGCGTTTCCTTCGGGCGCTTGTATTCCCCCACGCGACCGTCTACGGTGATTCTATGGAAATGGGAACCGTAACGCTTTCGCCTGAGTTTCAGGTGGTTGTCCCGCTGGCCATCCGGGAGGCGCTTCAGCTCACGCCGGGTGAGCAGCTTCGGGTCCTGAGCCATGGCGACCGGTTCGAACTGATTCCCATGCGTCCGGTCCGGTCGATGCGCGGTTTTCTCCGGGGCATGGATACTTCCCTCGAACGGGAGGATGACCGGGTGTGAGCGAGGCGAAGGTCGTTGATTCGTCCGGCTGGCTCGAGTATTTCGCGGACACAGATCGGGCTGTTCTCTTCGCACCCGCCATTGAGGATAGCGCCAATTTGTTTGTGCCGGTCATCTCGATCTACGAGGTCTTTCGAAAGGTGCTCCGGGAGCGCGGTGAAGCTGACGCGGTGCTGGCCGCCAGTCTGGTGAGGGTCGGACACGTCATCGACTTGGATGCCATCCTGGCCTTGGAGGCCGCCCGTTATCCGCTGCCGCTTGCCGACAGCCTCATCTATGCGGCAGCAAGGCGTCACGGGGCCACGGTGTGGACGCAAGACGAGCACTTCAAAGACCTGCCTGAAGTGCGCTTCTTCCCCAAGAGGGTCGTCCTGACGAACTGAAGGCGCACCCGCCCATAAGGCACCACCATGGCCAATACCGATTCCCGCGTCACAATCCACATGGCGGCGAGCCTCGATGGCTTTATTGCGCGCAGAGACGGCAACGTCGATTGGATGGAGACGGCCGACGAATTCGTTGGCGGGGAGACCCTGGACGGCCCGGCCATCGCGGCGTTTCTCCAGACGATTGACTGCTACGTCATGGGCTCGCGGACGTATGAGACCGCGCTTGGTTTTGAGGCCAGGGGCTTCGGGTGGGCGTATGGCGACAAGCCCACGTTCGTCCTCACCCGGCGGGCGCTGCCGCGGACGCGTGACACCGTGGAGTTTTACGCCGGCGATCTCGCGGAGCTCGTGAACGGGCGTCTGCGGCCCGCGTTCCGCAGCATCTGGTTTGCGGGGGGTGGGATGGTCGCGGCCGAATGCCTTCGGCTCGGGCTGGCCGATGAGGTTCGCTATTCGATCCTGCCGGTGCTGATCGGCGACGGGATCCGCTTCTTCGAGGGGCTCGACCAGGTCGTCGCCCTCCATCTGGCGGAGGTGAAGGCCTACACGAGCGGCACGGTGGCGCTGCGCTACGAGGTGAAGCGGGAGGGCAAGGGGCCAACGAACGACGGTTGACCTGGCGACGCTGCAGGCACTCCCAACTTTGAATGTCTCCCAGCCCACGAGGTGTGGCAGGGAGCGCTGGAATTCCTTCGGGCGCTTGTATTCCCCGGCGTCACGGGTTACTCTGCCACTAAGGAAATGGGAACCGTCACGCTTGCGCCTGGATTGATCTTAAGAATTGGCGATGCATAAAATGATCGCATCCTGAACTGATGGGCATGACACAGATATCGATTCTCGATCAACTCGACTCCGCAGCGGCTGGTTTCATGTTTCCAATGATGGACAACGGATACGTCTATCCAGCGGATGTTCGCATGAACATTTACCGGGATGCTTCACGCTGGTTAATGATAATCGAGACCCTCGGCGCCTATTCGCCGCGGACATCTGGATGCGATTCGTTTCAAAATTGCCTTCACCTCTTTGGAAATGCGCTAAACCGGAAATGCGGAACCTCCAACGGCGACTTTCTTTATCCAATAGGTTCTTTGCCGGATGAACCCCTTTTCGCAGATCAGTATGATTGGCATGTGTCTTCCGGAGCTTCGGCCCTGAGCATTCGTGAACGTCGAATATCTTTCGATGTGTCTGACTCGGAGCTGAAGAAGCGGGGTATTGTGCTCATTGACCCTCCCCAAATTGACCCGCCTGCCGTCTTGCGAAGCCTGTTGCCTGAACATCGGGATTTGGCCTCAAGGTGACTTTGTGTGGGTAGCTGGAACGGGATCAGGGAGGTCGAACTTCAGATGGGAGGCGACGAGGTAGATCATGGCGGAGAAGTACTCGACGGAGCGGAAGCCGCGGGCTTTGCGCTTTACGGTCTGG
>CAIVQH010000051.1 GCA_903907995.1 uncultured Verrucomicrobiota bacterium
ACGGCAGCCCGGTTGCCGGGCGCCTGCGGGCCCGCGGCCGCGGTGTGGCGGATGGTCCGCCTCTGATCCTTTTCACGACTTCCGCGGCGGCCTCCGGATCCGGCTTTTCACGATTTCCTCACACCAAGGCCGGTCTGGCTGGGTAAGTAGCGTATCTTCAGGCTGTTTCAGCCTCCTTCAGTGTCTTTCACGATTATCTCGTGGTCACACCGCAAGGTCGCTCCCGTCTCCTGTCTCCCCTGCACCCGCCCCCTTTCTCCCTTTCTCCCCCGCCCCCCTGCCCTCAGACTCCCGCCGACTTATGGCACACAGCTCGCCTTCTTCCGTCGTCTCCCGTTCCGGCCGTTTTGCCGGCGGCCCCGCCGCCGATGTCGCCGCCTTTTCCGAATCCATCAGCTTCGACTGGCGCCTGTGGCGACATGACCTCCGCGGCTCCGTCGCCCACGCCACCATGCTCTGGAAGATCGGCGTGCTCACCGCCTCCGAACTGAAGGCCATCAAGGGCGGCTTTGCCGAGATCGGCACCGAGATCGAGGCGGGCACCTTCGCCTGGAAGCCCGAACTCGAGGATGTCCACATGAACCTCGAGGCCGAGCTGACCAAACGCGTCCCCGCCGGGGCGAAGCTGCACACCGGCCGCTCGCGCAACGACCAAGTCGCCGTGGATGTCCGCCTATGGCTGCGCGACGAGATTGAAGAGCTCGACACCGAGCTGCACGGTCTCCAGCGGGCGCTCGTCGGGCTGGCCACGCGAAACGCCACCGTGGTGATTCCCGGCTACACACACCTTCAGCGCGCCCAGCCGGTTTATTTTGCCCACCATCTGCTCGCCTACGTCGAGATGCTGGCGCGCGACATTGAGCGCATGGAGGACTGCTGGTCGCGCGTGAACGTCTGTCCGCTCGGCTCCGGCGCGATCGCCGGCAGCACGCTGCCGCTCGACCGCGAACTGGTCGCCACGCTGCTGGAATTCACCGACCCGAAGACCGGCAAGCCCCGGGTCACGCAGAATTCCATGGATGGCGTGAGCGACCGCGACTTCATGGTCGAGTTCGCCGCTTCGGCCGCGCTACTCGCCGTGCACCTCAGCCGGCTGAGCGAGGACGTCATCCTCTGGGTCAGCAGCGAGTTCGGTTTCATCAAGATCGCCGACGCATATACCACGGGCTCGTCGCTGATGCCGCAGAAAAAGAATCCCGACGTGGCCGAGCTGACCCGGGGCAAGAGCGCCCGCGTGATCGGCAACCTCATGTCGCTACTCACGCTGCTGAAGGGCCTGCCGATGACCTACAACCGCGACCTGCAGGAGGACAAGGAACGCCTCTTCGACACCGCCGACACCGTGCGCGCCTGCGTCCGCCTGATGGCGGCGATGCTGGACAACACGACCGTGAACGCCGCCGCCTGCGCCGCCGCCGCCGCCGACCCGCTGCTGCTCGCGACCGACCTTGCCGATTACCTCGTGAAAAAGGGCATGCCCTTCCGCCAGGCCCATCACGTGGTCGGGGCCGTGGTCGCCCTCGCCGAGAAATCCGGACGCCCGCTCGACCGGCTCACGCTCGCCGACTTCCAGGGCGTGGACGCCACCTTTGCCGCCGATGTCACCGGCGTCTTTGACCTGAAGCAGGCGATGGCCCGCCGCCAGCTCACCGGCGCCCCCGGCACGGCGGAGGTGAAGAAGCAGCTGGCGCGATGGAAGAAGCTGCTGGGGTAAGATTTCCGGCCGATTGAAGACTTGTCCCTATTGCGGCAAAGAATACCACGACGACGCGGTACGCTGTTTGGTGGACAACGAGGTCCTGCTGGACGGCCAAATTCCACCGGCCCTTCTGGCGGATGGAACTGCCGTGGAGTCGCCTCCTCCATTGCCGCCCTTCTCGGAGGTGACGCCCTCTCCATTGCTTCCCGCTGAGCGCCGCATCTGCCTATTCGAGCTGGTACTGGTCTGCCTGGTGGCTTTTGGGGGAAGCCTGCTGCTGTCGATTTCTTCCGTCGCGAACCCGGCTGCAAGCCAGTGGGCCGTAGCCGCAGGTCGTTGGCCAGCATTGATCCTGCACGAGGCCGGGGCGCTCATGCTGCTCGTTTACGTCCTGCGACGTCGTGCGAAAACATTCTACGCGCTGGGATTCGACCCGGCCTGGAAAGACGTGGGGTGGTCGGTGCTTCTGTTTCTGGGAGGGAACGTTGCCTTCATCGCAGCCTATTACGCCATTTACTTCGCAGGTGCACTGGCAGGCGCGAACGCCGCGGTCGGGTCGATCGGCCGGCAGATGTTCGCCGGAGGCTTCTCGATCGTGACCTTTCTGGCCCTGGTTCTGAACCCCTTCGTCGAGGAGCTGATTGTCAGGGCCTACGTGATGACCGAAGTGCGGCGGCTCACTGGGAGCGCCGTGCTGGCCATTGTCACCAGCGTGCTGATCCAGGTCGCCTATCACCTCTATCAGGGAGTGCCGCTGGCCATTAGTTATGGTGCGACGTTCATCGTCTTTTCCCTCTACTACCACAAGACGAAGCGCATTTTCCCGGTCATCCTCGCGCACCTGTATTCCGACCTTTACGCCGGCCTGTATTACATGCTGAAAACGCAGGCCTGATCCCTGCTCACCCGCCGTTTCCCATTCCGGCGGCCCGGGAAATCCCCTTGTCGAGCGCACTCGTCGCGACTACGAATGAGCGTCTCCCCGAAAGATCGGCCATGATTCACCACGCCATCTGCCGCCGTCAGTTGCACCGACTGGCCTTCACTCTGATCGAGTTGCTGGTGGTCATCGCGATTATCGCCATCCTCGCGGGCCTACTGCTGCCCGGTTTGGCCAAGGCAAAGGAATCGGCGCGCGGCACGATCTGCACGAGCAACCTCAAGCAGATGGGCATCTCCGCCCAGCTGTACGTGAACGATTATCAGGGCCACCTTCCCTCCTTCCGTGACTGGCTCTGCGTGAAGACGGGGGACCTGACGACCGGGAAGCTGTACCCGCTCGTCGGGAGCAAGCAGGTCTATCTGTGCCCGACGGATCAGGCGGACATTGCGGCGCACAAAAAGATCGTGGTCCCCGCCTCGGGCGGCGGCGGCCCCCCGGGAAAGATTGGCCGTCGGGATTACAGCTACGCCATGAACTGCGGCCTGTGCCATGAGGAGGAGACCACCACGTTCATCGCGCCCTCCCAGACCCTGCTGTTCATGGAGGCGCTGATGGCCACCAACGACTATTCGGGGCAGGTCGGCCCGACCTTTGGCGACCACACCCTGACCATCCGGCACAACAAACGCGGCAATCTTGTCCTGACCGACGGGCATGTGGAACGCCTGACCCACAACGACAGCGTGGCGGTGGAGAAGAAGAAGCGCTTCTGGTTTCCCACCGACAATACCAGCGGCCCCGGCGGCATGAACATGGGCGGCGGCCTGCAGTAGGCGCCGCTTTGGCCCACAGGACGGCGGAAGTGACGGTACCCTGAGCGAGGAGGCCGATTCTCCCGTCTCGCTCCGGGGCTGAACGCCTAATGCACGAAAGGTTCACCACACCGGACAGTTCCAAGCCGACATCTTGGGCACGGCTCACCACCAAAGAATGCGGCGCGAAAACTTCCGACGGCTTGGCAACCCGGACAATTAGTCGAACTGAAATCCAACCTTACAATCGCCCCACGCGTCACGTCCGAGCGTTCACCCGTGTCGATGGCGGTAACGAAGAGGCCGGTCGGTTCCAAAATCTCCCGCCTGAGCTTTTTGACGTGGCGGACACGAAGCAGTTCGCATTGTTCGTTCACGGCCGGCCCAAATGCCGAACCGGTTCCGCGAGTGAAACAGACCGCCCCACAGGCCACACATACGCAGTTGGCACCATGCGAGTGGTGTGACCATCCCATTGTCACTTTGAACCGGCAATGGGTGTGACGCGAAGGCTTTGCACCGACGTCTGGCCGAGCTGTGCCTGCAGCATCCCCGCTACGGTTACCGGCGGATCGCCGCCTTGCTGCGGCAGGAAGGCTGGGCGGTGGGCAAGCGGGCCGTTCAACGGTGGCGACGCCACGAGGGG
>CAIVQH010000052.1 GCA_903907995.1 uncultured Verrucomicrobiota bacterium
CATCCAGACCGTAAAGCGCAAAGCCCGCGGCTTCCGCTCCGTCGAGTACTTCTCCGCCATGATCTACCTCGTCGCCTCCCATCTGAAGTTCGACCTCCCTGATCCCGTTCCAGCTACCCACACAAAGTCACCTTGAGGCGTTTTTCTCTTGGCGGAACCTTTTTGGCCCGAGGTTTCTCTCGGTACATTCGTTCCGTCCATCTGGCGACAGCATTAGTGGCGGAGGCCGGTTCCGCCCAATACCACGTTCCATGCGCAGCGATGCCTTTTAGGCATAATGGACCTGACCATGGAACTGCGGCATCTGCGATACTTCACGGCGGTGGCCGAGGCGCTGAACTTCACCCGTGCCGCCGCGCAATTGCGCGTGGCCCAGCCCGCACTCAGCCGACAAATTCAGGACTTGGAAGTAGAGATCGGCGTGGACCTGCTGCGACGCAGTCCGCGCGGGGTGACGCTGACGTCCGAGGGCAAACTGTTCCTGGAAGAGACACGCGAACTGCTGAAGCGCGCCGACGAGTCGGTTGCGAAGGTGCGGGCGCTGGCCCGGGGGGAATACGGCGAACTGCACGTCGGCTACGCGCCCTCGCCCTCGGTGGAGGTGCTGCCGCCGGCATTGGCGGCTTTTCAGAAGGCGGCGCCGCGCGTGCGCGTGGTGCGGCATGATCTAGCCAGCGACGAGATGATTGCTCGCCTCTTGGACGGCACCCTGCACCTGGGAATCACGGTGGAGCCTTCGGCGGACGTCTCGGGGGACATTCTGTTCGAAGAGCTGCGGCGCTACCGTTTTTGCGTCGCGCTGGCAGCCGGCCATCCATTTGCGCGCAAGAAGTCGCTGAAGCTCGAAGAAATCGCCTCGCAACCTCTGGTGGGCCTGAGCCGTCGCGACTACACCGAGTATTACCAACTGCTGGACCGCATCTTTGCCCCGGTGAAAACGCGACCGCGAATCGCCGTGGAATGCGATGGATCGACCTCGATGCTCACGGAACTGGAAGCCGGCAACGCCATCGGCATTGTCAGCGAGCTGTTTCGCCGCATCGCTGGACGCCGGCTGGTTTATCGACGGGTTTCAGATTCCATCGAATCCCACAGCATCGGCATCGCCCGCACGAAAAAGAGGGATGTCACCCCGGCCGGTGAAAAATTCTGCGACATTCTGCGACAGGTCGCGCGCGAACTGCGCCATGAGAAGACCAAGCCGAAGGGATAACGGGCTTTGCGACGTGGAATTGAGCCTGCATCTCCATCCTCCGTATAGCACCATTGCCCATCTCATTTCCTGCCCGCATGAACTCCCATCTGAATGTCCCGTGGCTGACGCGTCTGCTGGCGACGGTCCTTTGCCTGCTGGCTGTTCCCGCGGCCGCGCAGGATTTCCGCTTTGACGGCTCCATTTCCCGCCCGGTGCTGGAGAATTACCTGGCGCGCTCCATCTCCTTCACTGAGCTGCTGCACGATGATCTCACGCAACCGCGCAATGCCCGCGGAGTCGATCCGCACGACAACCTGCGGCTCATCCTGGATTCCAAGGCCAAGTTCGTGGGGCGCGCCCTGATGCTGTGGGGACGCGAGACCAACCTGACCGCCTTCCTGCTCACGGCAAAGCCCTACATTGAGGCCATCCACCAGGCCGATCCGGACATGGTGCTGCAGGCGGCAGCCTTTGAGATCGTGACCCGCCCGGTGGATCTGGTCCCCGTTCCGGCGTCGGTGCTGCGGGCCTTTGACCAGCCGGCCACCAACCGCACGTTCCACTACGACGACATGCTCTATACGAACGGTCGGTTCGTGAACCACTGGGGGACCAACTCCTCCGTGCCCGATATGAGCCGGCTGGAGACGCGGATGTGGTTCTACTTTCTCGCCAGCAGCTACATCGACGCGGGGATCGAGGCCATCCACTTCGGCCAGGTGGGCCTGATGGACAAAAACGATCCCGGTCACGCCCATTGGCAGGACATGCTTGGCCGCGTCCGGGCGTATGCGCACGAACATGCGCGCCGGCACTTCCTGCTCTGTGACGCCCACACGCCGACCGGCGGTTACGTGGAAAACGGCAAACTGCTCTTTGATTTCCACGCGTTCCCCCTGCGGATCGCCGAGGTGGTGGAGCACCCGTATCAGGGTGTCCTGCAGGTTGGCTATTCGGACTCCATCTTCACGAAGAGCAAGGGCGGCATCACGCCCAGCGGTTGGTCGTGCGAGCACCTGCCTTACCTCGTGGAGTTCGACAATTTCGGGAGCAACAATCCGGGCAAGCCGGGCAAGGCACCGTTTATCTGGGGCTGGGACGAAATCACGTGGTTTGCGCTGCTGCCGGAGCAGGAACGCAACGAGTGGCTGCGCTACGCTTGGAAATGGCTCCGCGACACCGATCCGATCGGGCATCTCGAAATGCACGGCAGCCGCATCCTGCGCCCGGGAAGCCGGGAGCTGCCCCAATGGTACTGGGCCAACGCGCGCAGTGAAGCCTGCCCGGTTGGGTTCAACACCGAGGCGACCATCCGGGAGCTTTGGGGACCGGTGCATGCGCCGTGAGGGGCAGGCGCTCACGGCGGTGAAGCTGCAGTTTATTAATCCTAATCTTACTCATAATCTTAATCCCTCAGCTTCCGACGACGGAGATTACGATTACGAGTAAGATTGCGATTTGGAGGCCGGCGGAAAGACGCTGACTTTGTCTGTCCCTGAGCCCATTCTTCGGCCTCTCACAGAATTCAAACACGGAAATGAACATGCGCCGATCCAACGTCCTTTTCCTCTCGGTGGCCCTGCTGTTGGGCGTCGCCGCCACACGTGCCCAGGACAAGCCCAACCCGGCTGTCTCTGCGGCGGCCGCCTCCCTTCAGATCCCTCCGACAGATGATGGTCTCCCAGGGCAGGGGCCGATCCGGCGCTACGACTGGTTTCGCAACCTCTGGAGCGATCGCCGCACGAAGTGGGCGACCCGCGTCGAGGCCGACCAGGGCGCGGTGGTGTTTCTCGGGGATTCCATCACTCAGGGCTGGGGTGATGATTTCAGCGGCTGGTTTCCCGGCCTGAAGGTCGCCAATCGCGGCATCAGCGGCGACACCTCGCGGGGTGTGCTGATCCGGTTGCAGGAAGACGTGCTGGCGCTGAATCCCAAGGCGGTGGTGCTGCTCATCGGGACCAATGATCTCGAGGAAAAGGCCGAACCCGAGACCATCGCGGCCAATCTCAAGCTCATCCTCGAAGCCCTCCAGGCGCACGACCCGAAGATGCCGATTGTGCTGTGCTACGTCTTCCCCAGCGCGGCTGCGAAATCGCGCCCGTCCGAGAAGATCAAGAAGTTGAACCAACTTTACGCGGCCCTGGTGAAGGGCAATGCCCAGGTAACTCCGGTGGAAACCTGGGTGCTCTTTGCCGATGCGCATGGCGACGCCATTCCGGAACAGTTCCCCGACCTGCTGCATCCCAACCAGGCCGGTTACGCGCGCTGGGCCGCCGGTTTGCGCCCCATCTTGGCGACCCTCGGTTTGATGGAAACCACGCCGTACGAGTTCACCCCCGAGCCGGGATTCGTGAGTCTGTTCAACGGCCACGATCTCAGCGGCTGGGGCTTCCGGGTCACGCCCGCCTCCGACCGGGAGTCCGCCCGGAAATGGCAGGCCTCGGACCGCAACGCCCCGCCGTGGCCCATGGTGGACAAGGCCGTGAGCTTCGATGGCCTGACCAGCAGCCCCGATGGGCGCTATGTCGCGAAGAACGGCCGGCTCATCGTCACGACCCCTCCGGAAGGCCGGCGGATCCAGCAGATCGCCACCACGAAAGATTTTCCGAAGGATTTCATTCTTCGCCTGGAATTTCGCGCCACCCCTTATGCCGACAGCGGCATCTTCATTCGCGGCCCCCAGCTCCAATGCCGTGACTATCTTCTCGCCGGTCCCTACACGAAGCTGAAGAACTACCGCCCCGGTGAGTGGAACGAGATCGAAGTCACCGTGAAGAAGGGTGTCGCCTACTGCCTCTGCAACGGCGAGCTGCTGGAGGCCGCGATGAAAGTGCCCAAGACCGGACAGATCGGCCTCGAAGGCGATCGCGGCCAGATGGAATACCGGCGCATCCGCATCAAGATGACGCCGTGATAGTAAGTAGGACGGGCGGCCCGCCCGTCTTCCAATATCTCTTCCCGCGATGTAGCGAACGGGCAGGAAGAAAAGACAAATAAGGAGGACGGGCGAGACGCTCCGTCCTACTCCGAGGGTGCCGGCCGCCCCTCACGGCTATGTCACTCGCCGTCGGGTGGGTCAACAACGACGACATCGCCGGGTTCCAGCATCACGCGGTTACCCTGTTCGGCGAGTTTTCGGAGCTGATCGTAGCTAAATTTTATCGTTTCGCCGGTCCGATTGCGGCGGAGCTCGATTTTGTTCTTTCTCGCCAGGCGGGTGAAGTCGCCGGCTGCGCCAATCGCCTCAACGACGTCGATCAGGTGATCGGCCGGAATTTGAATGCGGCCCGGGCGATTCACCTGCCCAGCGACCGTAATGTACTGGGTGTCGTACTGCTTCACCTCGACACTGCCCTGAAGCTTGCCAGGCACCGGCACTTCCAATGGCTCAAACTCGAAATACGCGAAGTTGTTGCCCTTGCCGTAGTGGAAGGTCAACAACTGGAGACCGGCTTCGGAGAACTTGATCGTGCCGATCTCAGCGTAGTTCCACTGGTGATAGTTGAGGGTCGGCACGGGCAGGCGGCAGGCGGCTGCGGGCTGACCGTTGAGGTCGAAGGTGACGCTGTTCGTCTGGAAGGAATACAGCGCCTTGATGCGATAGGTTCCGGGCCGGGCCACGTTGACGGTGTAGTTGACCCACTCGCCATCGGCCGTCCAGCCGATGTAGAGCTGGTTGATGTGCGGGGTGACGAGGTTGGTGTGGTTCAGGTCGGCCCAGTCCTTCACGAACGAGAGATCCACGCCCTCGTCCTTGCGAAAGTGCCAGATGTATTCCCCAGCGTGGGCGCGCTGATGACCGGGCTCGAGGTTCAGCTTGCCGCTGCCGTTGTTGACTGCATCTGTGTCGTGGTAGGCGACACCCTCGCCGCCCAGATCGTAGAGCGCGCATTGGACGATGCCGGGGATGTTCGGTGGCCCGGATTTGTGATAGATGTCCGTAAAGGGCTTCCCTTGATAATTGGCGGGGACATCAGCGTGCAGGACGAACACGAAGCCAAGGCAAAGCGTCGCCAGCAGGGAAGACTTCAGGTGGAACATGCCGACACCCTAACGCCCGACAAATCAGCGTCAGCTTCTTTCTGAAGCCTCAGAACTCCCCGACGGAATCTCGCGAAACGGGGTGCCCGCCCAGCGACGATTATGGGTGCAAATAGGGAATGCTTTCCCCCCTTCTTTTGGCATTATGGCCCGATGAAACCCCGCTTGTCTCCGGTGTGGTTCGCGATTTTCGCCCCCGCCTGGATCGCCTGCGCGCTCAGTCTTCAAGCTGCCGAGGTGCGGTGGACCAATCTCTCCAGCAAGCAGGGCGACCTGCCGGTTCCGGGTGAGTCCACCGAGCAGACCGGCAACGTGGTCGCCGATCTTGACCGGGATGGTCTCACTGACTTTGTGCTCAGCTTCCGCGCCAAGGCACCGGCACTGGTTTGGTATCGTCGTACCGCTAAGGGCTGGGACCGCCTGGTCATCGAGCCGCAGTTTCTGACCGTGGAGGCGGGTGGGGCGGTCCAGGACATTGATGGCGACGGGGACCTCGACATTGTCTTTGGCGGCGACTGGCAGAGCGATGAGGTGTGGTGGTGGGAAAATCCGTATCCCAAGTTCGATCCGGCCGTCCCGTGGAAACGCCATGTGATCAAGCGGGGCGGCAAGAGGCAGCATCACGACCAGGTCTTCGGTGACTTCAAGGGCACGGACACGCCGCAGCTTGTCTTCTGGAACCAGGGGGCGAAGTCGCTCTTCATCGCGGACATTCCCGCTGACCCGCGCCATAGCGGACCGTGGCCCTTCGTGCCGGTTTTCTCCGGCGAAGCCGGGGAACGCGGGGACCAGAGTGGCGGCTTCCGCTATGCCGAGGGCACCGGGGCGGCCGACATTGACGGCGATGGAGTGACGGATCTGCTCGCGGGCAACTACTGGTTCAAACATCTCGGCGGCGGCAAATTCCAGGCAATCAAGGTCGGCGTGATTGGCGGGCGCATTGCCGCCGGCAAGTTTGTCGAGTCTTCGAAGCATCCGCAGATCGTGATCGCACCGGGTGACGGCTCCGGTCCGCTGCGCTGGTATGAATGCACAGGCGATCCGCTGAAGGAGGGCGACTGGGTCGGTCACGACCTGCTCGATCGCGACATGATCCACGGCCACTCCCTGGATGTGGGTGATGTGGATGGTGATGGACACCTCGACATCTTCGCCGCCGAGATGGCGAAGTGGACCGAGAAGCGGGCGGACGCGGACAACCCGAAGGCCGAGGCCTGGGTTTTCTACGGCGACGGGAAGGGCCATTTTCGCAAAACCGTCGTGGCCACCGGACATGGTTTCCACGAGGGCAAACTGGCCGACCTCGATGGGGACGGCGACCTCGACATCCTTAACAAGCCCTACAATTGGGATGCTCCGCGGGTGGATGTCTGGCTGAACAACGGTACCGGCCCGCGCCAGGGCGCTGGTGCCGGTGCAACCGTCCGGAAGCCTTAGGGCTTCCAGTGCAAAGAGACAGTTTCGGGAGAGCAGGGGGTCCGGGACGCGGGACTCCGGCCCGCCCTACTTGCTGAACACTTCGATTTCGAACTGGTTCTCTGCGCCGGCCTTCACCTCCACGATCTGCTCCTGGGCGTCGCCGGGATGCCGGCGGTTGAATACGCGGGGCCCTTCGATGGCGGGGGAAAGCTGGCGCTGGCGGGCGTACGCGTTCCATTCGCGGCGGTCCTCGTCGGTCAGCGTGCCGCTGCGCTGTTTCTGCCCCATACGGAGCATGATCGGGTTGCGCGAATTGCTCTGCCAGCGGACTGCATCTTGCCGGACCTCGACCCGATAACGGCCGGGAGTCAGGCCACGTTCCGGCCTTAGCGTGAAGGCGGCGGGCACCTCAGTGATACCCAACAGATAGGCGACGACCGGCGGGGCTCCGACGGAGTCGAGCGGGGTGAAGATTATGCTGCCATGCGGCAAAGGTTCGCCGTCGAGTTTCACGCTCCCGTGAACGGCCAGCCGGGGGCGATCCGTCAACCAGCCGCCCGTGCGCATCCACTGGAACATCAGTTCAGGCCATACGCCGAGGACCGGATCATTCTGCGCCAGGCTCACGCCATGCTCGCCATCGGCGAAGAAATGGGCCTCCACCGGCACGTGCTGATGCAGCAGGGCGGTGTAAAGGCTGAGCATCGGATTGATGTGCCCCACATCTTCCGCGGTGCAGAACAGAAACGTCGGCGGGAAGGCGTTCGTCGCGGCCGCGGGTGCCGTCCCTTCGCCCGCCGCACGCGGAACGGAACCGCCGTAAGCGAGGATCGCGAAGTTCGGCCGGCTCGAGGGCTGGTCCAGCGGGTCGGTGGCGTCGGGTTTCGCGGCCAGTGCCTGTGCGGCGGTCATGGAGGCAAGTTCTCCTCCGGCCGAAAAACCGATGATCCCGACCCGGTCCGGTGACAGATGAAATTCCGTCGCGTGGACGCGCAGGTGGCGGAGGGCGCGCTGGGCGTCCAACAGCGATTCCTGGCGCGAATAGATCGGCCCGATGCGATAGCGCAGGACGAAACCGGCGATGCCATGCGCCTTCAGCCATTGCGCGACGAGCACCCCCTCATGATCGGAGCAGCGGGTGAGGAACCCCCCACCCGGACACACCAGGACTGCCGCGCCGGTATTCTTTTCGGCGGATGGCAGGTAGGGATAGATTGCCGGACGGTCCTCGTCCGTGTCGCCCGTGGCTCCAGGCGCGCGGTCGGGCCAGAGCAGGACTGCCGGCGGAGGCGGCTCGCCTGCCGACAACCTATGGGGTGCGAGGATAGGTCCGAACGTCAGGCAAAAGAGGGCGAGAATCTTCCGCGAGCTGGAGTGCATGCCGGGAGCTTGCCCTCAAAACGGTCCGACACACAAACCCGGAGCGCTGACGGTGGACAGGTTGAACAACAAAGGAACGAAGGAACAAGGTCCGAGGGCGGGAAGTGCGGTAATGAAGGCGTCGTCGGCTGATTCTGCACCCTTCGTTGCGGAGCGTGAGGGGCCATTGGCCGGAGGTGAGTCAGCGGAGAAGGGCCGTCTGAGACCTTTGTTCCTTCGTTCCTTTGTTGTTCAACCCACGCTGTGAACGCCGCTTCCTGCTTTCCTGTTTTCCAAATTCAAACTCCTCTCAGGCGATGAACCTGCGCCGAGTCCTCCGAGTATGCCTACGGTTTCTCTTCGCCGCGGTCCTGATTCTCGGGCTCCTGATCGGCGCCGGCTGGCTCTATTTGCATCCGTCCTTCCAGCAGACTGCCGGGATCGTTTACGGAAAGCGGCATGGGCATGCCCTGACTTTCGATGTGGTACGGCCGGCGAAACCCAACGGGCTGGGCGTGGCGTTCATGGTCAGTGGCGGCTGGAAGTCGGGCACCAACGCCTTTCATCCTTGGATGGCCGCGCCCTTGTTGCGCCGGGGGTACACGGTGTTTCCCGTGTGCCACGTTTCCCAACCCGAGGCCACGGTCATGGAAATTTATGACGACGTCAGCCACGCGCTGCGTTTCATCCGCTTCCATGCGTCCGACTATGGCGTGGACCCGAATCGTCTGGGGGTGAGCGGCGGCAGTGCGGGCGGTCACCTCAGTCTCCTGCTCGCGACCCGGGGCGGTCCTGGTCCGGCCGATGCCCCCGATCCCGTGGACCGCGCGAGCAGCGCGGTGCAGGCGGTCGCCATCTTCTATCCCGTCACCGATCTGCTGAACCTCGGCGACTCCACGGAGAACCTCCATGACGACGGTCCGCCGAAGAGCTACCTGAAAGCCTTTGACCAGGAGCCGAAGAATCTCGCCGCGTGGAAGCTCACCGGCCACGAGATGTCGCCCATTTACTACGTCAACTCGAACCTGCCGCCGACCCTCATTTATCACGGTGACGCCGACACCTTGGTGCCGCTTGACCAGTCGCAACGCTTCCAGGCGAAGGCGAAGGAACTGGGGCGGAACGTTGAACTGGTGGTGCACCCGGGGGGACACCATGGCTGGCTGACGATGCTGTGGGATGTGCGGGCGTTCGCCGACTGGTACGACCGGTATCTGCGACCGTGAGCGTGGTTGCCGGCCCGGCACCGGGCTGAAATCGGCGGGACAGGGCGGGTGATTGCTGTTCTGCTCCCGGCCTGATGGGCATGAAGTTAAGCATCGGCGCCAAAATCTTCGGACTCGCCCTCCTGCTGCTCGCGCTGAATGTCGTGCTGGCGGTGTTTCTGCTGACCCGCGTGATTTACGTGGGCAACGAGCTCCATGTGATCGCCGAGGTTGACACACAGCTGGGCCATACCCTTTCGCAGCTGAACGATGCGGGCACGCGGCGAAGGCTGGCGTTCGACCGCTGGGTCCGGGCCCTGCGCGCCACACCGGCCGATCCACGTGCCGCCATCGCGGCGCAACGCGAGGACGAGGCGGATACCGTGGTGGTCCAAAGGCTCCTCAAAGAGGCCGACGTCCTGCTGCAGAAATATCCGCACCGGGGGCTCAACGTGGCGGCCCTTACCAAGATCGAGGTCCTGCTCCAGCAGTTGCAGAAGGACTATCCCGAGGACGACCGCCGCCAGCTCGAGCTGATCCAGTTGATCCGCACCGGGCAGACCGCCCGGACGAACGAACAGCTCGTGCTGATCGAGGATGTGCAACGCCGCCGGCAAACCCATCGCGAGGATCTTGAGAATCTGGTGGACACGCTGGTGATCCAGAAATCGAAACAGCTCACGAGCGAGCAGAACAAGGTGTTCTGGCTGACCATTGCCGCCACGGTGACGCTCGTGGCGCTGGGGCTCGTGATCGCCAAGCTGCTCACCCAGAGGATGGTGCAGCCCGTCACGGAACTGGTGCTCGGCATCCGGAACGTGGAGCGGGGCGATCTCACGGTGCAGCTTCCGGTGCGCACCAGCGACGAGATTGGCACCCTCACCACCGCCTTCAACGGCTTCATCGGCGAACTGCGCGGCAAGGAGGAGCTGCGGCGGACCTTCGGCCACTATGTGGACCCGCGCATCCTCGACCAGTTCATCCTCAAACCTGTCGCCGCCGAGGCGGCGGGCGGGCGGCGGGAGATGACGGTGGGCTTTTCCGATCTGGTGGGTTTCAGCGCTCTGGGTGAGCAGCTGACGCCCGCCGGGCTGGTGACGCTCCTCAACCGCCACTTCTCCCTGCAGGCCGAGGCGATCCAGCAGCAGCGGGGCGTGGTGGACAAGTTCATCGGTGATGCGGTGATGGCGTTCTGGGGCACGCCGTTCACGGGCGAGGGCGAGCATGCCGAATTGGCCTGCCGGTCGGCCCTGTTGCAGCTCGAGGCGGTGTCGATCTTCCGCCTGATGCTCCCGGAACTGACCGGACTCCGGAAAAATCTCCCCTGGATCGACGTCCGGATTGGACTGAACACCGGGGAGGTCATCGTGGGCAACATCGGTTCGGAAACGACCCGCAGCTACACCGTGATCGGGGACGCCGTGAACCTGGCCTCCCGTCTCGAAAGCGCGAACCGGCACTACGGCACGAACATTCTCCTCAGCGAGGCCACCCGCCATCACGCCAGCGGACGCATCGTGACCCGCGAGATCGACGCGCTGACGGTGAAGGGCAAGGCCGAGCCGACGCGCGTCTTCGAACTGCTTGGGCTGGTGGACGCAACCAGTGAGGCATTGCTGAAGCTGCGCGACACTTTCGAGCCGGCCCTGGCCGCCTACCGGGCGAAGGACTGGGATCGGGCGGAGGCCGGTTTTCAGGAGTGCCTGACGCTGAAGCCGACGGATGGACCGGCGAAGCTGTTTCTCGAGCGCATCCGCCAGTTGCGGGAAAATCCGCCGTCCGCGAATTGGAACGGCGTGTGGCACTTGGAGAGCAAGTAAACCTGTTACCTTGTCCCGGACGCGGGTGTATTCAGGTGAAAAGGTAATCCCTGGCCACCGAGCTCGCACAAAATCATGCGATCCTCGATGCGGCTTCGCCTTGATTTAAGAATGTGACAGTTGCCCGGTAGCCGACATCTCCATGAAACAACTTCTCCCCTTTGGCCGCTGCTGCTTCGCCATCGCGATGGTCGCCTTCGGCCTCCAGCATCTGATCTACGGCGATTTCGTGACGCGGGTGGTGCCGTCCTGGCCGGCGTGGCTACCTGGGCGCACCTCTTCCGCCTATCTGATCGGGGCGGCGCTGGTGGCCGCCGGCGGGGCGATCCTCCTCCAATTCCGGACCCGCGGCGCCGCCCTGCTGCTGGCAGTGCTGTTGATGCTGTCGTTTGTCTTTTTGGGTCTGCCGCTTGCGGTTGGGGATATGCCCTGGGGCGGCAAGTGGACCAATGCGGGCAAAACGCTTGCGCTCTGCGGCGGCGCTCTCGCTGTGGCCCTGTCGGCCCGCAGTGCGGCCAACGAAGCCATCCGACTGCCGGACAGATTCATCGTCGTGGCACGGATCTTCTTTGCCATCTTCCTGATTTTGGGCGGGATCCAGCATTTCATCTGGGCCCAGTTAGTGAAGACCATGGTGCCGGCCTGGATCCCCGGGCCGCTGTTTTGGACCTATTTTGCGGGTGTGGCGCTGATCGCCGGGGGCATTGGAATCGTGCTCCCGCAGACCACGCGGTTGGCGGCGCGATGGACCGGGGTGATGATCTTTCTGTGGGTCATCCTGCTACACATACCGCGAGCCTTGGCCAATCTGCATGACTCGAACGAGACGACCGCCGTGTTCGAGGCGCTGGCCTTCAGCGGGATTGCCTTCGTCATGTCCATTATGTCCGTCCCGGCGCAGGATTCAAGTGCAGCGGAGGCCGCCAGTCCAGCGAGACAGATGGCAACCTGAGCGGGCGAAACGGTGATCGTCTGTGAACACTTCCAACCCACCTGTTTCCCGGGCCGTCGCCTCGTGTTCCAGATAGCGTCGAGAGGTCGCCTCACGCGGCCTCAACCCAGAAACCATGGCTATTTCGTCATCGGCCAACCGGCGGCCACCAGTCCCTTGTAGCCGCCGATGAGCGACGCGACATTGGTAAAGCCCATCTTTTGCGCCGCGTCGCACGACAGCGCGCTGCGGAAACCGCCGCCGCAATACATCACGATCTCGGCGTTCGGATCGGTCACGCGGGTCTCGAGGTCGCGTTCGAGGATGCCCTTGCCGAGATGCTGCGCCTGCTGGGCGTGGCCGGCCGCCCATTCGCCGTCCTCACGCACGTCGAGGAGGATGAGTTGCGGATTGGCGGCGAGCCGGGCACGGAGGTTGTCGATGGTCACTTCGCGGACGCGGCTCTTGGCGTCGTCCACGAGTTTGAGAAAGCCAGGGCTGTGTTGCACGGTTTTGAGATTAGCGCACCGCCGTCGTCGCTCAACGGGAAACCCGTTCGAACGACGCGGCGGCGAGTGGATCACTTGGGCACCAGGTCCTTGCGCGGGAATAGTGGGATAGGCGTGCCGATCGTATGGCCGGCCGCCAATCCGCCCCATTCGGTGAGCTTCCAGTCCGCCGGCGAACCCGCCACGTTGAGCTGGGCAAAGATCTTCTCCGCTGTCGCCGGGATGAAGGGCCACAGCAGCACCGCCAAAATACGGCAGGTCTCGACGAGATTGTAGAGCACCGCGTCGAGGCGCGCGGCCTGTGCGGGGTCCTTGGCCAGGCTGAACGGCCGGGTCTGCTCGATGTAGAGGTTGGCGCGGTTGACCTCTTTCCAAATTTCGACCAGCGCACCTTGGAGATCGTAGGCAGCCAGCTTGCCTTCAATGACCTTCAGCGCCACTACTGCCTCGGGCTTCAGTTCGTCCGACTGCGCCGGGACCACGCCGCCCCGGTATTTGTTCAGCATTGAGATGGAGCGGTTCAGCAGGTTGCCCAGGCCATTCGCCAGCTCCGCGTTGTAGCGCGACTTGAAGCCGTCATCGGTCCAGTTCCCATCCGGTCCGATGCCGAGTTCGCGGACGAGGTAGTACCGGAAGGCGTCGAGACCCCATTCATCGATGACGGCGATGGGGTCCACGACGTTGCCGGTGCTCTTGCTGAGCTTCGCACCATCTTTCTGCCACCAGCCGTGGACCAGCAGCGTCTTGGGCAAAGGCGCGCCGAGCGCCTTCAGCATGATGGGCCAGTACACGGCATGGAACTTGAGGATGTCCTTGCCGATGAGGTGAACGTCAGCGGGCCAAAGGGAAATCGGCGGAAGTTGTTTCCTGAAAGCTGAGGGCAGGGCCCCAAGCGCGCCTTCGTCTCCGAGCGAGACAGGCACGGAAAAATAGTTCACCAGCGCGTCGAACCAAACGTAGGTCACGAACCCCGGGTCGAAGGGCAGGGGGATGCCCCAGCTCAGCCGCGCCGCCGGCCGGGTGATGCACAGGTCCTCCAGCGTTTGCGAACGCAGGAAACCCAGCACCTCGTTGCGACGGTAATCGGGCTGAATGAACCCCGGATTCGCCTCGATGTACTCGATGAGCCATTGCTGATGCTGACCGAGTTTGAAGTACCAGTTTTCCTCGACCAGTTCGTTGACCTGGCCCCATTTGGCGTCCCAAGTGCCGTCGGGATTGCGATCCTTCTCGGTGAGAAAGGTCTCCTCACGCACGGAGTAAAAGCCCACGTACGGCTTCTTGTAAAACTGCTCCTCGGCATGGAGTTTCGACAGGATCGCCTGCACCACGTCCTTGTGCCGCTGGTCCGTCGTGCGGACGAAATCGTCGTTGCTCAGGCCCAGCTTTTGCACGAACGCGAGCCACTGCACCGCCAACTCGTCGCAATAGGCCTGAGGCGTCTTGCCCTGTTCCTGCGCGGCCTGCTGCACCTTCTGTCCGTGCTCATCGAGTCCGGTGAGAAAAAACACCTCTCCGCCCATGCTGCGATGCACGCGGGCGATGACGTCGGCCAGCACCTTTTCGTAGGCGTGGCCGAGATGCGGCGCGCCGTTGACGTAGTCAATGGCGGTCGTGAGGTAGAACCGTTTGTTCATGGAACGGGGAGCCTGCCGGAAAACCGGAAAGAAGTCCAACCGCGCCGAAACCTTGCAGTGGCAACCTGGGCAGGCATGGCGTGCCACGCCGTCCCCGTCGCCGAGAGCGCGCGTCAGGCGACGGAACGAACGCCCAAGCCTCCATGAATTCTGGCCCTCCTGTTCCTGCTTCCCTGTTTTCCAAATTGAATCGACTACCCCAAACCTTGACCGATGCCTTGCGGCCATGTTTTCTTCCGCCGGCGCGGAGAGGTGGCCGAGTGGCTGAAGGCGCTGGTTTGCTAAACCGGTTTACGGTCAAAAGCCGTAACGGGGGTTCGAATCCCCCCCTCTCCGCCAAAATTTTCAACCTGCTGGTTTCAGCAGGTTGTTTTATTTTTGAATGGGAAGGCTCATCAATCGGAGCTGGTGGCCGACAGTAGATCGAAGGGCTTTTGAGCATCATGGGGTGAGAGCTCTTTTGTGAGTCTCGGCTCCCCAGACATGACCGAAGCCTGGCCAAATTCCTCCTGAAAGATTGACCTTCGGAAGCGGAGGCGACACAACGATGCATGTGGAAGGACTCCGCGAAATCGAGACGGGCGTGACCACGAAGATCGTGGCTTTCCTGCGTGAGTTGGGCCTGGAGGTGCAACCCGGTCCCATCCTCGAAGCGACGTCTTTGCCCGGGATACGTGTGCAGGGCGGGGTGCTCCGGTTTGACCCGGAGAAGCTGAGCTTTCCGGGGGATCTGTTGCACGAGGCGGGCCATCTCGCGGTCAAGCTGCCCGCCGAGCGCCAGCGGGCCATGGCGGACATGGGGAGCGATCCCGCCGAGGAAATGATGGCCATCGGCTGGTCGTATGCGGCCTGTCTGTATCTCGGTCTGCCGCCCGAGACCGTGTTTCACGCGGAGGGCTACAGGGGCGGTGCCGACTCGATGCTCACGAATTTTGCCCGCGGGAGGTACCTGGCGCTGCCCATGCTGCAATGGGTTGGCCTGACCCTGGACGAAAAGCGCGCGAAGGAAGCCGGTATCGCGCCGTATCCACACATGCTCCGGTGGCTGCGCCTCGAACCGACTCCCGAGTAGGGGGAGCGATGTGGCTTCCGCAGCCGGTTGATCGCTTCCCGACTGTCAGTGACGATTTCCTCCTCCAACCGGGGATTGCCGGGCCTACTTTTGGGATTTCAACAACGACTGCTCGGCCAGCCATTCCAGGGAGCGCTTCTGCCAGGCATCCCATTCCACGCCCTGGTATCCGTTGTAGCCGTGGGTGCCTTGGGGGAACTCTTGAAGCTCGGCCGGAATGCCCTTTGCCTTGAGTGCTGCATAGAACATCTGGCTGTGCGCCACCGGCACGACCGCATCGGTCCGGGCGTGGGTGAGGAACGTCGGTGGCGTTTGGGCGGTGACTTGCTTTTCGTTGGACAGGAGTTCCACGAGTTCGGGCGAGGGGGATGGCCCGAGCAGGTTGTTCCGCGAGCCGCCATGCGTCAGCTCACCCATGGTGATCACGGGATAAACGAGCACCATGAAATCAGGGCGGCAACTGAACCGCTCGACCGTGTCGGCCGCCTTCGCATCGCCGGCGTCGAAGTGAGTTCCCGCCGTCGCGGCCAGATGGCCACCGGCGGAAAAGCCCACGATCCCGATCCGGCGCGGATCGAGCTGCCACTCCGTGGCGTGCGACCGCACCACTCGGATGGCCCGCTGCGCATCCAGCAACGGGCGATGGTAGTTGCCCTCGGGCAGCCGGTATTCGAGCACCACCCCGGCAATGCCGTGAGCATTCAGCCAGCGGGCAATGCCGTGGCCTTCGCCTTCCACGACCTTTCCGGCGTAACCGCCGCCCGGACAGATCACCATGGCGGTTCCCGTCGCTAGGGCCGGCTCGGGCAGATGCACCGTGATGGGTACCTCGACCTTTTCGGACTTTCCGTCACCGAGTGGTGCTTCCTCGCCCCAGAGGGAGATTCGCAACGGCTCCGCCCCGTTCGCCGCTATCAACACGCAGCCCGCCAGCGCCAGCCACCATTTCATCATTTTCATAGGCATCCTTCAGTTTGAATCGCATTACCGGCTCGTCGGCAGATATTTGGCCATCTCGCGCACCGCAATCACCGTGCACCCCTGTTCCTTCAGGTGGTTCAGGTATTTCTCGAATACTGGTGGCTCGGTATTGACCCAGGGGTGCTGCCGGTCGGGCACGCCATGGAAGGTGAGCACGGCAATCTTGCCTCCCCGGGCCTGTGCCACTGCGGCGACGAACTGCTCGAACGTCACACCCGGCTTGGAATCGAAAATCTGCGGCATCAGCAGCGGCTCGTCCTTCGCGGGGTCAAACGCCCGCTCCCCGCCGGCGCGGGCGAACCGGTATCCGCGGGCCCGCAACACCTGCACCGCCGCCTCGCTCCCGGCATAGCCCGGGTAGCAGAAGCTGGTGGGACGCGGAATCTGGTGCGCCGAGCATTGCTCCTCGATGTAGACCACATCCGCCTCGATCTGCGCCGCGGTCTGGCCGGTGACGCCCGTGTGATGGCGCGTGTGATTGCCGATCTCGAAGCCTGCGTCGTGCAGCCCCTTGATCTGCTCCCACGTCATATGCTGGGTCTTGTTGGTCGCAAAATCGAATCCCTCCGTGATGAAGAAGGTGGCGCCGAAACCGTACTTCTTCAGCAGCGGGGCGACGACCGTAGCATGGCTGGCCACCGAATCATCGAAGGTGAGCACCACAAGTTTCTCCGGCGGTTTCGGTGCTGCGGGTGCGGCCTCTGCCCGGGCCAGCGTGAAAAGCATCATCGTGACAACGAGGCAAGCGGTGACGAAACTGGAAGTGCGCACCCATTTCATGACGGCGGAGATTGAGGGCATGGGGAGGTCAGGGCAGCCTTTTTCCTCAGCGCCGTTGTTCGCCGATTCGGTCACCCGGGCTGCGATCGTGACCAAAGCCCCCGATTGAAGTGAACCACTGATCGACACTGAGAGAACTGATTGGATCGTCGCCTGGTATCAGTGTTTATCAGCGCAGATCAGCGGTTGGTTTGTTTCAGGATCCCCGCACGGCCGCCTCGATCTTCGCAACGTCGATCTTTTGCATTTCCATCATTGCCTCGAACGCGCGCTTTGCCACCTCGCCGCCTTTGGCCATGGCCTCGGTCAGGACGCGCGGGGTGATCTGCCATGACAGGCCCCATTTGTCCTTGCACCAGCCACAGTGGCTCGCCGAGCCACCGTTGTTGATGATCGCGTTCCAATAGCGGTCGGTCTCGGCCTGGTCGTCGGTGGCGATTTGAAACGAAAATGCCTCACTGTGCTTGAACATATCCCCTCCGTTGAGGCCGATGCACGGTATGCCGCAGACCGTGAACTCGACCGTGAGGACATCGCCCCCCTTGCCACTGGGAAAGTCGGACGGTGCCCGATGCACCGCGCCGACCGTGCTGTTCGGAAAAGTCTTGGCGTAAAAGTGTGCGGCTTCTTCCGCATCATGGTTATACCACAGGCAAAGCGTGTTCTTGTTCATGGTCTACCCGTAATTTTACTGCGTTGGGTCTGCTTCGCAACCAATGATCGGCTCAGACCCAGACCCGAATCTCGAGACCCTGAGCAAAAGATGGCCAGCATCGGGCAAGCCGCGTAGGGCGTTCATAAGCGGAGCTGGTGAGTATCACCTCCGCCATGAGAACAAATGATGCTCTGAAAAAACTCCTGACTGTCACCTCCACTGCCGCGCTGACCCTGCCGCTTCTCGCGGACAGCAACTGGACGGATCACGCCATCAACCCTGTTACCAACCCGATCTTCTTCGAGAGCCCGTTCATCCAGAACGAGGTCCGCCCGCTCTTCCTCTATCACCGGCTGGATGACGGTTTCGTGGGTGGCGGCTTTGTGAATGTGTATGCGCTCCAGCTCCGCTACGCCGTGAACGACCGCCTGGCGGTCATCGCGACCAAGGACGGCTACATCGACACCCACACTCCCGGCATCGGCAACCGCAGCGGTTGGGCCGACCTCGCCGCCGGCCTGAAGTACGCGCTCATCAAGGACGACGCGAACGCCTTTCAGCTCACGCCCGGCTTCACGTTCACTCTGCCGACCGGCAACGAAAAGGTCTTCCAGGGCAACGGCAAGGGCGAGGGAAACATCTTTGTATCGGCGGTGAAGGGCTTTGGCAACTTCCACGTCACCGCGAATGTGGGCGGGCGCATCCCGTTGGACATGAGCAAGAACACGGCGTCGCTGCATTACAGCGGCATGCTGGATTACTGGGTCAGCCGTTGGTTCACGCCGTTTGTCTCGCTGAACGCCTTCACGACGCTGAACGCGGCGCACGGGCTGGGGCTCAACACCGAGGGCTTTGACCTGATCAACTTCGGCAGCAGCCAGGCGGCCGGCCAGACACAGGCGGCCTTTGGCGGCGGCTTCCGCTCGCGGTTGCTGGACAATCTGGACCTCGGCCTGGCCTACGAATTCGGCATCACCAGCCAGGAAGACATCTTCCGTGACCGCGTCACGGTGGATCTGAGCTGGCGGTTTTAAGTTTCGGTTTGTCAGCAAGGGTGCGGTGGTGGGTTCCACCGCCGTTCACGGTGGTGAGTGTGTGTGGTTACGCCGGACAGGCGGTCAGCGTCTGTCCGGCGTTTTTGCATAGGCCTGCTTTGTCACTCGTCCTGAGGCGGCGTTGTCCTCATTCTGGGGCCGTTGAATCTGACGGCATTTTTTAAGGAATCCCGCCTACGCCTCATGCTCGGACTGATGGGCGGACTGCTGCTGGGCCTGGCGTATCCCACGCCCGGCATCGCGGGCTTTGCCTGGTTCGTGCCGGGGCTGTGGCTCTTTTCGGCGTTGGGCTTGCCAGCGAAGGCGGCCTTCCGACTCGGCTACCTCGGCGGGCTGGTTCACTTCCTTGTTTCGCTGCGCTGGCTGTTGCACATCCCGTTTCCGAGCGGGGCAATTGCCGGCTGGATGGCCCTGTCGGCCTACCTCGCACTGTTTCCCGCGACATGGGTATGGCTGGCCACCCGGATCATTCAGCGGGCATCGCTCGCGTCACTCGACGTGCGCCATTCGGCTCTCGGCACTCCGGCATTCGAAACTCGAAACTCACCACACGAAACTCACCCGACTTGGCGCGAAGCGCTTTCGGCCTTCACCGCGCTTTCCTGGTTTCGTCGGTCGGTGACGATGCTCAGCGTCGCGGCACTTTGGGTGGCGATCGAGATGCTGCAGGCGCGCCTGTTTAGTGGCTTCCCGTGGAACTTTCTCGGGGTGTCGCAATGGCGCAATGCGCCGGTAATCCAGGTGGCCAGTGTGGCGGGCGTTTACGGGGTTTCGTTTCTGGTCTGTTGGTGCTCGGTCGCGATGACCGGCGCACTGGTGCTGGTAGTATTGCGTCCGTCGAACCGGTTCTCCTGGCTGGCCGAAGGTCGGCTGCCGCTGGTGGCACTGCTCATCCTCGTGGGCATCGGCTTCAACCGGATGCTGCCGCCACGCGAGGCGGCGCCCGCTCCGGCGAGCCTGCGAGTGGCACTGGTGCAGCCCAGCATACCGCAGCAGCTCATCTGGGATGATGCGGCCAGCCCGGCACGCTTCCAGAAGGCTTTTGACCTGACACGCCAGGCGGCCGCGACCCAGCCTGATGTGCTAGTGTGGCCCGAGGGATTCCTGCCCGGCTTCAACGACGAGCAATATGCGTCGATGACCAATCTCATCCGTTCGGCCAAGGCCTGGTGGGTCTTCGGCGCGGACGACCGGGACACCGGGCCGAATGGGAAGCCGCGTTACTACAATTCCGCCGTGCTGGCCTCGCCGTCAGGAGGAACCGCCGGCATCTATCACAAGCAACATCTGGTGATCTTCGGCGAATACGTCCCGCTCGCGGACCTGCTGCCATTCCTGAAATGGGTGACGCCCATCGGCGATGGCTTTGCGTCCGGCGATCGGCCGGGCCTATTTCCGGTCGTGGCGGGCGGACGCACCAACCGCTTCACGCCGGTCATCTGCTTCGAGGACATTTTTCCGCACCACACGCGTAACACCCTCGCGTCAGACACTGACTGGATGTTGGAGATGACGAACGACGGCTGGTTTGGTGAAAGCGGCGCCCAATGGCAGCATTGCGCGAACGCCGCCTTCCGCGCCGTGGAAAATGGCGTGCCGCTTGTGCGCTGCGCGAACAACGGGCTGACCTGCTGGATCGATGAGTACGGCCGCCTGCGGGATGTGCTCGGGCAGGGGCAGGGGAGCGTGTACGACGCGGGCTTCCTGCTGGTGAACCTTCCGTTGCCGGCCGAAACCCTGCGTCCGGTCACCTTTTATCGTGTGCACGGCGATGTGTTTGGCTGGCTCTGTGTCGGCCTGAGCGTATTGGCCCTGGTGCGGGCCCGATTGCAGAAACTGCCTTCATGAGCGGAGGTGAACTGGCGTTGCACGGCACCGTCTGGCTCGCCCTGGCCGCCTGGGCGACGGCTGAAGTGATGCAGGGGACGAGCCGCGAACGAAAGCCGGCGCTCGACTGGCGCTGGCTCTGGACTTTGGGGGCGCTGGCTCTGGCGGCGCACCTTGCCTTGGCAATGCAATTGCGCCACGGCTGGAGCCACACGGCCGTGGTGGCCGATACGGCACGACAAACAGAGGCGAAGTTCGGCCTAAGCTGGGGTGGCGGCGTGTGGTTCAACTACGCGATGGTCGCCCTCTGGCTCGTGGATACTGCCGGGGCGTGGGCGGCACCCATCCGTCGGGACGCCGCGCGCGGTTGGCAGTGGTTGGTACGTGGGTACTTTCTCTTCATGTGGTTCAACGGCGCGGTCGTGTTCCCCACAGGCCCGGTGCGGTGGTTTGGCCTCTTGGCGTGCATGGCAGTCGCGTGGTCATGGTGGCGTCAGGGGCGTGTGCGACGGTGAATGGCCGAATATTGACCACGGATTGCCCGGATTAAGGTTTTTCATCCGTGAAATCCGTGATGAATTATCTCCGCCGGTATTTCCTACGCATGAACTGGCTGGCGCATCTCTACCTGTCCGAGCCCACTGCGGCATTTCGCATTGGCAATCTGTTGCCAGACTTGGCGCCAGCGTCGGTGCTGAGCGCCATGCTCCCCGAGTTCCGGCGCGGAATGGCCCGGCATCGCCGTATTGATGCCTTTACGGATCGGAATCCGATCTTCCGGCAGAGCCTCGCCCGGATCGAAGCCCCGTATCGCCGGTACGGCGGCATCCTGGTGGATGTGTTCTATGACCATTTTCTCGCCCGGGACTGGCCCTCCTTTTCCTCCCAGCCCCTGCCGGCGTTTGTATCGGAGGTGTATGCGTCCTTTGAGCCGCTGCGCGCCGAAATACCGCCCCTCGCATACCATCGGCTCGAACAGATGCGCTCTGGCGATTGGTTGAACTCTTATGGAGATTTGAAGGGCATTTCAGTGACCCTGACCCGGATGGCCGCCCGTTTCAGCCGGCCGACGCCGATTGCGGATGGCGTGACAGTCTTGGAGGAGCACTACGAGTCCTTCCACTCCGACTTCATGACGTTTTTTCCCGAGCTGGTGGTGCATGTCGCCACGCACCCGGATTAGCCAGGGAAGAATTAAGGCAGCCGGCCGATGTTGAAAGCGAATGCCGGCGGCTCACTTCCGGTTTTCCAGCGTTCCCGATTCAAAGCGCAACCTTGCAGGTTGACCTGAAACTTTCGCCGGGTCATGCGTGTGGTTATTGCAGGGTAATCGTCGCTCGCCATGAACCACTCCTCTTTGCCACTCGACCGTCGCACGTTTCTCCGCACCACTGCGCTGGGCGCGGCCTCGTTGGCCGGGGCCGGCAGCCTGCTTGCCGAGGCCGCGACACCCCGGCCGGACTATCGCGGACCCAACGTCATCGTCGTCCGCTGGGGTGGCGGGGCGCGGCGGCGGGAGTCCATCGATCCGAAGTTCACCTATGCGCCATTCCTGACTCACGAGCTCACCAAGCGGGGCGTGCTTTTCCCCAAGATGGAGATTGCTCAGTTTGAAGGCCTGCAGACGAGCCACGGCGAAGGCACGCTGAACCTGCTCACCGGCAAGTACGACCGCTACCAGGACATCGGCAAGGAGCGGCCGGATGCCGGGTTCAAGCTGCTCGGGGCGCGCTTCGAGGCGAAGGTACCGACCATCTTCGAGTATCTGCGCGAAACCTTCGCCGTGCCCGATCATCAGGCGCTGCTCATCAACGGCGAGGACCGCGCGGACGAGGAGTTTTATAATTTCAGCAACCACCACCTGTTTGGCGTGAGCTACCGCTCGCAGACGCTCAGCCTGCGACGCTACAAAACCTGGCTGCTGCGGCAGAACCTTGCCGCGCACAAATGGGATGGGAAGGAACTGGAGAAGCAGCGCGGTGAGCTCGCCAAGCTGGAGGCGCTTGACTACCGCGCGAGCAAGGAGCACGGCCAGGGCGAGGCCATCGAGAACTTCTGGGCCGAATGGCGCGGCTACTATGGCGATACCGGTCTGGTCAATCCGCGCGGGGACCGCCTGCTCACCGAACTGACCTTGCGCGCCCTGAAGCAGCTGAAGCCCAAGCTGGTGATGGTCAATTACCAGGACTGCGACTACGTCCACTGGGGCTATCTGGATCACTACACCCGCGCCGTGGCGATCATGGACGAAGGGCTGAAGACCCTCGTCTCGGCCGTCGAGGCCGACCCGGCCTACCGCGACAACACGGTGTTCGTCGTGGTGACCGACTGCGGGCGCGACGACAACCCGTTCATGGATGTGCCTTGCCAACACCACTTCGGGTCGCGTTCGGCACATGAGATCTTCGCCCTCGCCTTCGGTCCGGGCATCCCGCGCGGCGTGGTGGTGGACAAGCTGACCGACCAGACCGCCATCGCACCGACCGTCGGCCAGTTCATGGGCTTCAAGGCCGGCTTTGCGGCGGGCCATGTGCTGGAGGAGGCGTTTGCATGAACGCGGAATTTCCCGATCCCGCGAGCCGGGACCGCCATGGCGATGAACGGGTAGCGGTTGGAACCCCCGAGGGTTCGGTCGCGGCGCGGCGGGAACGGAGGATTCTTGGCCGATTTCGCACGGTCGCCGGAGCCCTTTGGCGGCTTGGCTTTGGCGCGTTCTGTGGCCTGTCGTTTTTGCTCAGTTTTCTGATCGTCGGCTGGGTCCAGCGCTCGGCGCGCCGGGAGGTGCTGAAAACCTGGTGGCGTTGCCGTCGCCAGCCTCGGGCTGGAGAGACTTTCGTGATATTTGCCGAGGCCGACGGGGCCACGACCGATCAGGCCCGCTGGCCGAATTGGATTTTGGCACAGCAGAATGGTGGCTGGCGGGGAGGCTCATTCCGGTCAGTCGCCGCCGGGCTCCTGGGCTCGCTGGCCGAAAACGCGCGGCTGGGCGTGCAGGCCGCCTTCAACACGGCGGTGTTCGTCCTGCCCGGCACCCTGCTCTGGGCGGTGGGCTGGTATGCGGGTTGGATGAACTCATTTAACAAGGGCTACGAGAACTACTACGTGGGCATGAGCCTGTTCGGGGTCGGCACGGCGCTGTTTGTGGCGGCCATGTTCTATGTGCCCATGGCCCTGGCGCGGCAGGCCAGCACGGGCGATTGGCGCAGCTTTTACCAGTTTGGCCTGGTCCGCCGGCTGATCCGTCGTCGCTGGCTGGCCAACTTCAGCCTGGCCGTACTTGCCCTCGCGCTGACTTTTCCGCTCCTCATCTTCAAATCGCTGCCGGTCTTCTGGCCACAGATGAGTGAGGCGTTGCAGGACCTGTCCGCCGTTGAACAGTTGCGTCGCCTCGAGCGCTATTACTTTGTCGTGTCGCTCTACGGTGTGTCCGCCTTTCTGATTCTCCGGCTGGCGGTGGCGCGCCTATATGCCCGCGCGGTGGTGGACGCGGTACAGTCCGGAGCGATCACGCCGGAGGAACTGGCCGATGGTGAATGGCAGGCGATGCACCGGCTGGGGCTGCTGGTGCCGCTTGCTCAGCCGACCCAGCATTGGGCCTGGCGGCTGCTGCGCTGGCTGGGTACGCGGGCGGGAAGGACCACCGCAGGCTTCGCGACATTTCTGGTATGGCTGGCGTTCGTGCTCAATGTGATGACGCACGAATTCCTCAATTTCCATGCGGCCGGTCGCGGCTGGTGGAACCAGCCGCTCATCCAGCTCCCATGGTTCGACTACACGCCGCAGCATCTGCGCGAGGCGGCGAAAGCAGAGCACGAAGCTCACAAAGTGCCTTGATCAAACCGGTCTCTCCCGAGCCCGTCAGCGCGTGGTGACTTCCTCCGGCAACGCTACTTCGGAAACACCTGCGTAGCCGTTTTGAGGAACAGATCACGGGCCGCCCACTGGTCGCCGCTGGTGCATTGGACCATGAAGATGGCGATCATGCCGGTGGCCGGATTCACCGAAAGATCGGTGCCGTAGGCGCCATCGTGGCCGAACATGCCGTTGCGCAGATGGTAGCCGAGGCTGTAATTGACCTTGGTCGCGCCGGTCTGCTCCTTGCGCAGCTCCTCCATCGCCGCGTGCGAGAGGTAGCGTTTGCCCTCCAGTTCGCCGTCGTTGGCCAGCACTAGGCCATAACGGAAGATATCGTGCGTGGTGGAAAACAGGCCGCCAGCCGCTTCGGGAAAACGATGAATGCGATCATCATAAGGCTTGGTAAGAAAGCCGACCTCACCGCGCGCGTAGCCGTTCTTCCCCTTGTTAGGTCCGTAAGCGCCGGCCAGGCGGGCAGTCTGCGATGGGCTGGGCCAGAAGGTGGTTTCGGTCATGCCCAGCGGATCGAAGAAGCGCTTTTGCAGAAACTCCTCGTAAGGCATGCCGCTGACGATCTCCACGATGCGGGCGGCGATGTTCATGCCCTGGTTGCCATAGGCGTACTTGTCGCCGGGCTGCCATTGGAGCGGGCCGGTCACGGAACTGAGTGCGCGGGCCTTCAGGGGCGTGCTGTCTGAGCCGGTCGCCCGCTGCAACTCGGACATGCCGGTGAGGCCGCTCGTATGGCTTAACACATGGCGGACCGTGACAGGGCGGACCAGCGGCTTCAGCAGGACGTGGGACTGGTCCTGTTCTTCGACCACCATCCACTTCTCCAGCTGCGGGATGAACTTGGTGACGGGATCGTCGAGGCTGACCTTACCTTCATCCACCAGCATCATGATGGACGCTCCGACGAACATTTTGCTCATGGAAGCGACCCAGAAGGTGTTGTGCTCGCTGATGGGCTGCTTCGCCTCCACATCGGCGTATCCGAGGAGGTTCCGGTAATGAACCTTGCCCGTCTTGTCGGCGATGATGGCGATGGCTCCCGCGAGCTTGTAGCTGTCGAAGTAGGGCTGCAGGGCCGCCGTCACTTCGGGGCTGGCGGGCGGCGCACTCTCCCCGATGACTTCGATGGAGACGAGTCCGGTCGAGAGCAAAAGCAGGAACAGAGTCCGGAGGGGATGGCTTTTCACGCGGTTGGATTGACCCAAACCGGAATGGTGTGAAAGCGGAAAAGCGACCGGCCGGATGTGCTTGCAGATTGTTCGTGACCTTCCTCTTGTAGAAGACGACCCGGATACCCGAAAAACCCGGGCTTTCAGCGTGGCCGGGGCTGCTGATACACACGCACGTAGTCCACATACATGTCGGCGACGCCGCCGTAGCGGGACAGGTCCACCGGCCAGCCGCCGCCGGTGGCCAGATTGATGAGGAAGAACAGGGGGCGTTCGCGGCACAAGGGCAAGGTGGCGTGCCGGCCCACTTCCCGGTCGTCGCAGTAGTAGATCGTTTCGGTTTCCGTGATTTTGCAGCCGTACGTGTGAAACGCCTCGTACCAGGTGGAGGGAACGCCGAACCGGCCCATGCGGATGGGATTGTGCAGCACCTCGAACGCCTGTTTTTCCACCGCTTTTCCGGCCTCACCCTGATCCCAGCAGTGGGGCGTGATCATGTAGCCGTCGTGGGCGTTGGGCGCGTGTGGGCCTTCGCCGCCGTAGGCCTCGATGATATCCAGCTCGTCACAGGGCACTTTGCGGCCCTGCACGTGGTCGGTCATGTAGTCCGTCAGCAGCCAGAAGGCCGGCCAGGTGCCGATGGCGTTGGGGCCGAGGAAGCGGCATTCGAAATAGCAGGGGACCTTGGCGGTGATGCCGCTGGCGTCGTTCTTCAAAGAGGAGAGCAGCCCGGCGCTGTGCGTCCGGTCATCGGCGCGGATGCGCAGATAGGTGTCCCGCTGCTTGAATGGATTTTTCGGCGATTCGTGCCCGAAAAACTGGTGCGCGCTGAAATCCTGCACGCCGCCGGGCGGTTTGTGATCGTAGTAGGTCGCCTGGAGGTTGGTGCTGGAGATGGAAAGGGGGCCGTTGAAGTCGTCGGCGAAGACCAGGGACATGCCGGCGGCGGCGGGAGGCGGGTCCTTCGGCATTCCCTCGTGCCAGGAAACGCCGCCTTGGTTGTAGAGCTGCAGGTAGCAGTTGTCTTTTGTCCCATCACCTTCGCCACTGATCCGCACGGTGATGGGGCCGTGCGGGTACCGGTCTGCCGGGAAGACAAATGAGCCTTCGCCCTGGGCATCCAGTGTGACCGTGGCAACCGTGGAATCGGTGCCGGGACCGTCACCAGCCTGCCAGCATTTGGCCACGGCGCGGTTGAAGCCGGGGGCTACCAGGCGAATCGTCGTATCACCCCGGATGTCACTGGCGTAAGCCGGGGAGCTGACGGCGATGTGCGGTAGGGGCGGGGCGACGAATTTTTCAGAGTCCGCGCTGAGCGCGTCGAAATACAGGTCGCCCTCGGCGGCCAGGTGCTTTTCACCTTCCGAGGGTTGACTGATGGTGAGCGTGATGGTGCGGATCGGGTAGTCGATCCGGCCGTTTTTGTCGCCGCCCCAGGTCTCGTGGCCGGCGTCGAGATCGATCACCACTTCCTTCCAGCCCGTGAAGCTGACGACCCCGCCATGGCCGTTGTTCCGAGCGAACTGGTGCGTCTCGCCGCTCGCATCATCTACCCGCACGCCATAGGTGCATTTCGAGCCATCGCCGCGCAGCCAGAAGCGCAGCTGGTGCACGGCGGTCGGGAGGTTCACCGGCAATGAAATGCCGAGGTACTGGAATTGGCCTTCCTCCAGGAAATGATAATGCAGTTTCAGGCACTGCTTGCCCTCGTGGGCCTGCTCAGTCGAGAGCGAGGTGGCGGCGTTCGCATTGGGAATATTGACGACCCAGACCTTGGGAGGCTCGGTGAGAGACTCAAAGTCCTGTAGCATGACCGGTTTCGCGTGGCCATTCGCCGTCCACAGCAGAATGAGCATGGGCCACAGTTTTCGCAGTTGTTCCGACAGGTGTTGAATCTTCATAGGTTCAGTGACTCGGCTCAGGTGCGACCGATTCAGGGAATGCCCGGAACCCCCGGAGCGCACGCCAAAACCGTGGTTATCCGATCCCACATCTTTCCGAGCCTGTCCGTTTCCTGCTTTCCTGTTTTCCAAATTATCGCCCTCCGCCCGCGTTGCATTCCGGCACTTCCTACGGTATTTCGCTGCCAATGGACGCCCGGGAAGCCCTGATTGCCCTGAACATGGTCGAGCACGTCGGCCCGGTCAGGCTGCGCCACCTGCTGGATCATTTTGGCGATGATCCCGCCGCCATCCTGCGTGCCAGCAAGCACCAGTTGCAGGCGGTGCGCGGCATTGGTGAGGACACGGCGGAGTCCATCAACGGCTGGGAAAAGTCGGTGGATCTCGCGGGCGAACTCAAACGCATCGCGGATTTTGGCTGTCGGGTCGTGACCCAATTCGACGAGGAATTCCCGCCGTCGCTCCGGGAAATCTACGATCCGCCCGCGGTGCTTTACGTAAAGGGTGCGCTCAAACCGGAGGACAAGAATTCGGTCGCCATGGTCGGTTCGCGGCAGACGACGACCTACGGCCTGGAGGTCGCCCGCAAGTTCGGTTACCAGCTCGCCTACACCGGCGTGACGGTCGTGAGCGGTGGCGCAAGGGGCATCGACACCGCCGCGCATCAGGGGGCGCTGACGGCGAAGGGGCGCACCGTGGCGGTGCTGGGCATGGGCATCAACATCGTGTTTCCACCGGAGAATGCGGAGCTGTTCGAGCGCATCGCGGGCAATGGGGCGGTCATCAGCCAGTTCCCGTTCAACCGGCCGGCGGACAAGCAGTCCTTCCCGATCCGCAACCGCATCGTGGCCGGCATGACGCTTGGCACGGTGGTGGTCGAGGCGAACCTCACCAGCGGCGCGCTGATCACGGCCAACTTTGCCAACGAATATGGGCGGCAGGTTTTCGCGGTGCCGGGCCGGATCGATTCGCCGCGCAGCAAAGGCTGCCATGATCTCATCAAGAAAGGCGCCAAGCTCTGCGAGGGCATCGAGGATATCCTGAGCGAGTTCGAGTACCTCTTTCCGGCCAGCAACCGGCCGGCCTCCCCTTCGGAAACAGGCACGCTGCCGGGACTCGCACTATCGGACAACGAGGCCAAGGTATTGGCAGTCCTTGGTGCCGGGGAAGAACGGGCTGTGGACGAGGTCATCCGGGCCAGTGGCCTGCCGGCCAGCGCCGTCAACGTGTCGCTTTTCAGCCTCGAAATGAAAAAGCTCGTGCGACAGTTGCCGGGAAAAATCTTCACCCGCAACGGCGGGCGAGAGTGAGCCAAAGTGGAGCAGGAGAGAAAGTCATCGTGCGGACGGTGAGCCTGATTCCAAAGTAGGACGGGCGTCCCGCCCGTCTTCCATAATTGTGTTTGTTGGTCATCCGAACACCGCACTGGGAAGAAGATGGAAGACGAGCGGGACGCCCGTCCTACTTTCAGGCGACGGGTGCGATGGTTTGCAACCGCTGTTCCAGCCACGTTTTCGCGCCTTCGATGTCGGTAAACACGCCGTCGAGCTGGGCCTCGAAGGCCGCATCCAGCAGCGGCTTGAACGTCGGGCCGGGGGACATACCGCGCTCGATCAGATGCCGGCCGAGCAAGATGGCCTGGGGCGCCTGTTGTTGCACGTTGAGCAGGGCCGCCTGGGTAAGGAGTTCATTGACGCTCGCGAGCGTCATTCGCGGAAGCGGCGGCCGCCCATAGGCATCGGCAATCATCACCCAGGAGAGTTCGCGGATCGTTGCCGGCGAGAGCCGCTGGGCCAGCCGGCGCACGGAGCGAGGCGTGATGTCATGCAGGTGGGCGAGGTGATTGACGACCAACGGAGGAATGCGGTCGGCGAGGGCCGTCGGAACAGAAAGGCGCTGGAGAAAAGCTTCGGTCAGCGGGCCGCCAGCCGCTTCGTGGCCAGGGGAAACAATGCGCAGGCTGCCGTGCCGCATGTCGGTATGCGTGCAGGCCGGTTTGGCAAAATCATGCGCCAGCACCGCGAGCATCACCACGGTCCGCGTGGTTTCGTCGGCCGCCTGCCAGTCCGGCAGCTCGGCGAGTGCGTCGAGGCAGTGCAGCGTATGCGTCCACACGTCTCCTTCCGGGTGCCAGCCGGGGTCCTGCGGCACACCGAGCAGCAGCGCCGCCTCGGGAAAATGCCGCAGCCAGCCGCTGTCGCGCAGGAAACGCAGGCCGGCCGAGGGACGCGTGGATTTCGCGGCCCACTTGAACCACTCCTCGCGCACCCGTTCGAGGGCGAGTTCCGAATAGGAATTGGCGATGCTGCGGCAGAGCGCGAGCGTCTCGGGCGCGCCGGTCAGGTCGAAGCGACCGGCGAACTGCATGCCGCGGAGGACGCGCAGCGGATCCTCGACAAAGGCCTCGCTCGTGTGCCGCAACACGCGCTGTTTCAGGTCGGCGGCCCCACCGAAGAAGTCGAGCAGTCCGCCCCGGTGCGGATCGAACATGAGCGAATTGATCGTGTAATCCCGGCGCGCCGCCGCCTCACGCGGCGTCAGGGCCGGTTCAAACTGGACGGTGAAGCCGGTGTAGCCGGGACCGACCTTTGAGTCGAGGCGGGGCAGGGAAAAGTCAAAGGTCTGCCCGTCGATGGTGAGTTTCACCACGCCGAACGACCGGCCCACCAGATCGGCCCGGCCCCAGCGTCCGAGCGCACTGACCAGGCTGCCGTAGTCCACGCCGAACACCTCGACATCGAAGTCCTGCCCGGGCACGCCCAGCAGCCAGTCGCGCACCCCGCCGCCCACGAGGTAGGCCTGCGTCAGCTCCGGGGTTTCCCGGAGCACGCGGAGCAGGATGGGGGGCAGACGGTCAAGCACGGGAGCACCCTAGTCAGGTGCGGGCGCGGGCAAAAGCCGCAATCTTGGCGTGTTTCCGGAAAATCGTTCACGGCTGCAAACTTTGCGGTTGACTGTCATAGTGTACTATGTCACTCAACAACGCGTCACCCGATGCTAGTCCACCTTAACTTCAAGTCCGGAGTCCCGGTTTACCTGCAGATTGTCGCACAGGTGAAGGATTCGGCCGCCAGCGGGGCGTTGCGGCCTGGCGATCCGCTGCCGTCGGTGCGGGCGCTGGCCGAGGAGCTGCGGGTCAACCGCAACACCATCGCCAAGGCCTACGCCGAGCTGGAGACACAGGGCGTGCTGGAGTTGCGGCAGGGGAGCGGCTGCTTTCTGAAGGCCAACGGCACCTCGCCGCTGCGCCGGGCGGTCCGTTCCGAGCGGCTCGCCACCGAGCTGGATTCCGTGATCGTCCAGGCGCACCACCTGCAAATTGGCGATGACGAACTGCGGGCACTGCTGGAGGAGCGCCTCACCGATTTCCGTGAGCGTCAGCGGCAACGCGCCGAAAATTGAACGAACCTCTTTGACCGGACCCATTTTCTGCAAAGCGATCCATAAACCATCAAACCTCATTTACTCATCATGAAACGAATCCTCCTCATTGGCGCCGGCGTGGTCGGTGTGCTCGTCGGTCTGGGCTTCATCATGCCGGCGGTTGCCTGGTGGCGGCAGGGCGGCATGGACGCGCTGCGGGTCATTCTGCCCTTGTTCCTGGGCGTCGCCGTGATGGCTGGCGCATTGCTGGCCCTGATCAAAGGCGCGCGGCGTACCCGGGCCTGAGTGCATTCAACCTCCCACCCCGTCACCGCCATGAGCACGCCCGCCATTGAAATCCATGATCTCGTCCACCGCTACGGCCGCGCCGAGGCGTTGCATGGGCTCAGCCTGACGGTCGAGCCCGGCCAGTGCTACGGCTTCTTTGGCCGCAATGGTTCCGGCAAGACCACCACCATCAAGTGCCTGCTGAACCTTCTCCGCCCCGCGTCGGGCAGCGTGCGCGTGTTTGGCATGGACCCACGTCGCTCCGAAGCCGAGGTGAAGGCCCGGCTCGCGTATGTGCCCGACTTTGTGGCCTTCTACCCTTGGATGAGCATCCGGGAGGCGCTGGATTATCAGGCCAGTTTTCGCGAACGGTGGAACCGGGGTGCGGAGGAATCGCTGCTGAAGCAGTTCCAGCTCGATCCGACGGCACCGACTTCGGGACTGAGCAAGGGGCAGCGTACGCAGCTGGCGCTCATCGGGGCCATCGCGGCCGAGCCGGAGATGCTGGTGCTCGACGAACCCACCTCTGGCCTCGACCCGTTGGTGCGGCGTGAGTTCATCCAGACGATCATCGGGGCGTATCAGGACGCCGCGCCCGGTAAGCGCACCGTGTTCGTCTCCACCCACCTCATCACCGAGTTTGAGGGATTGATCGACCGTTTCACCGTCCTCGATCAGGGGCGAGCCGTGCTGACCGCCGATGCGGACGAGGCCCGCTCCAAGTTCCGCCGGCTGCGGGCGCGTTTCGAGGGTGACGCGCCGACGGAGAACGAGTTCAAAGCGGCGAAGTCGTTCAAGCGCGACGGTCGTTCGGTCGAACTGATCGTGAACGGCAACGGCGACGAACTGCTGGCCAAGCTGCGCGGCCTGAAACCGCTGGAAGTAACCACCGAGTCACTGACCCTGGAGGAGATCTTCATGGCCTCGGTCCGCTGAAACCGGTCGCGACGAACCTCGGTGCCGGGCGTCCCCGGACCCGAGATCCAAGACCCCCAACCCCAGCCCTATGACCATCACCTTTCCCAGTTCCCGGAACAGTTTTCACCCCGCTTGGCTGCTCCTGGTCGTGCCACCGCTGATCAGCCTCGGCCTGATCTGGTGGTACCAAAGTCCGCCGGAGTATCTTGCCCAGACGGTCCGGCTGGCCATCACACTCCTCGCGACCCTCCCCCTGCTGTTGCTGCGCTCCGGGCCGGTGGGGATGCGTACCCAAAGGCTGCTGAAGGAGTTGCGGGTGCTGCTGCCGGGTTGCCTCCTGGCGGTGCTGCTGCCCGGGTTGCTGACGATGTCGGGCCAGCGGGAAGCCGGCGAATGGGCGGTCTTCTGCTACGGGTTTGGCTGCCTGCTGATGGGTGCGGCCCTCTTTGGTGGGGAATTTGAGCAGCGCACGATCGCGACACTGCTGGGGCAGCCGCTGTCCCGGCGCATGATCTATGCGGAGAAGCTGGGGACTCTGGTGCTGCTGATCACTTTTGCGTCGCTGAACCTGTTCCTTTCGCTGGCCCAGGTGTCGAACCTGTCCTATGGCAGTGACGAACTGTGGGAGCTGCTGCTGGTACCCCTGTTTGCCATCTGCTCCGGCCCGCTGTTCAGCCTGGCTAGCCGCAGCACCCTGGCGGCGCTCATCTTTACGGCGGCGGTGCCCATGGTTGCCCTTTTGTTCGGCCTGCTTGGACTTCAGGTGGTGCATCGGCTGGGGCATCCCGGTGAGCCCTTCCCGGAGTTTTGGGGCGAACGGCTGATTTGGATCGGGACGCCGATCTATCTGGCGGTGACGGCCGTGCTGAGTTGGTGGAGCTTCCGCAATCTGGAGGTCCGTGACGGTGGGGCAGGGGGACGCAGCAGCACGGGATTGCATCCGCTGAGCTTGCCGGTGGATGCCCTCCTCGGCCGGCTGCTACCGGCTTCGGGCGCCACCGTGCAACTCATCCGAAAGGAGTTTCGTCTTCATGTGGTGCCGTGGCTGGTGGCCGGCCTGATGGTTGGGTTGTGGCTGCTGTGGCTGCTCCTGCGATACCTTGCCAAGGATGAGGATTTCCGCAGCACCCTGAATCAGGTCGCCGCCATGTCGGTCTTTGCCGCCATCTTGGGATCGCTGATCGTGGTCGGGGCCGGTGCCGCATGCGTGGCGGAAGAGCGCGAGCTGGGCACCCTGGAATGGCAGCTGACGCAGTCGGTGCCCATCCGCCGCCAATGGGCCATCAAGGTGGCGGTAACCATGGCCATGAGTCTCGGGCTGGGGATACTCCTGCCTCTCCTGTTGCTGTGGCTGGGGTTCGGCCGGGAACAGCTGCGGGGAGAGTTGGGCGAGCAATCCATCCGGGTCGGGATGATGTTCGCCGCGCTGTTTATCGTGGCCTCAGCGACGAGCATCTATGCTTCCTCCGTCTCGCGGAACACCATGAAGGCCACGGCCACGGCGGTGGGGCTGGCCGCGGGGTTTGCCGGGGTGATCGCGGTGGTGGGAGCCACCATCACGGCGAATCTGGATCAGGCTTTCTCCAACTTGCCTGAGAAATGGCAGGAAACGAATGCCGGAAAGCCGGACTGGGCTCCCTCGCAGGAACTGCTGGAAGGGCTGGCAGTGACGTTTCTGGCGGTCATTGTCCTCGCTTTTGTGGCGGGACTGCTCTGGCTGGGCGGCCGGAATTGCCGGCGACAGGTCGTGCCGGTGCGGGACGTCGTCCGTCAGTTTGCCGGCATGTCGCTGCTGCTGGTGGTGCTTCTGGGCGTCTGCGGTGCCATCGCGGCGCGGCTGATGGTGCTGAAACAGCAGGAGGTTTGGTTTGAGATGCAGCGGATGGAACGGGGCAACGCTGTCGCCACGGTGCGGGGACTCGCCAGTTCAGGCAAGCTCACGCCTGAAATCTATGGTCAGTTTAACGTCCCGACGAATGCCTCCCCGCTGGCGCTCACCGACGCGATCATCGCCGCCCGAGGCCTCAACGGGGTTAACGAAATGGCGCGGATCTGGAACGAGCGGGCAACTGCCGTGGCCCTGCTCCAATCGCTTGCCAAATCGGGCAAGCTGACGCCTGAAGTCTATCTGGAGTTCAAAGTGACGACCAATGCCCCTTTGGAAACCTTGGCGGATGCGATCCTGTACGCCCGTGGGCTCAATGGGGTGAACGATCTCGTTCGCAGACTGAATCCGTCGGCCAGCTCCGCCGGCCTGTTCGGCGATCCGGTCATGGCAAGGCGTTACGGCCTGGTTCCCGGTACCCTAAAGGCCAATACAAATGCCATTGCCCCCCAGCAAAGTACGAAGTCCGCGTCCGCTGCCTTCTCGATGGACCCCGTGCTGGCCCGCCGCTACGGACTGACGCCGGCGACCAATGCACCCTCGCCTGGGGCTCAGGTGCCTGCTCCGACCGGAAAGTGAGCGGGCCCGATGAGGGAGTGCGTTCAGGTCTGGTCCGTCGGGGCGTGGTGAGAGGGGTGAAACGATTGTTCCGGGCAATGGTCCAAGATGGCACGACATGAAGGTTCGCGAAGGGCTCCCTCTCCCGAAAGTTCCGCCCGCTTTCACCCTGATCGAGCTGCTGGTCGTGATCGCGATCATTGGCGCGCTCGCGGCCCTGCTTGTGGGTGGGCTGGCCGCCGCGCAGTTCCGGGGCCGCGTGACCTCGTGCTCCAACAATTTCCGGCAGTGGGGGATCGCCGTGAATCTCTATGCCGCAGAGGATGCGGCCGGCCGCCTGCCCGCCTACGCCATGCGGGTGTCCGATTTTAACGGTTATGGCGACCTGCTGCCGTGGATGGTCTCGCGGGAAATGGGCACCAACCTCGGCCGCTATGGTATGACGGTCCCACTCTGGTTCTGTCCCGCCCGGCCTTTTGAGCTCCAACGGGTTCAGGACAACATGAACGGGATCCGTTCCGGTTGGACGCTGAATACCCTGGAGGATCTGACCAAGTATTGGGAGTGGGAAACGGGCAAAGGACTGCACGGCCGGCCGAGAAGCTTTGCGGTCATCAACTACAACTGGCTGGTGCCACGCCCCCTCATTGATTCCGGAAATGTCTATCCCGACCCCAAGGTGGTCCGCTCCCGGATTCCCGACGGCTGGCCGAGGAAACTTGAAGATCCTTCGGCAGCCGTGCAGCCGATCATGACCGATCAGACCTTTGGCGGCTGGAATGCGGACAAGACTGTTTTTGAAGGCTTCGCTGGCGGGCATCAGTTCCCGAAATATTCCATGCGCAACATCAATGTCCTGTTCGTGGATGGGCATGTGGAAACCCGCAGTGCCGGCAAACTGCAGTGGCAATTTGAGGCGCAGGGCAGCATCCCGATTCAGATCGTGTATTGAAGAGGCCAGGAGATTTTCCGATGGGCAAGGCCTTGAGTACTGGCCTGGCCCCATTCGCTCCTCGGGAGCCGATTCCATCCGGGAGGGATTGGCGTTGAAATGGAAGTGATATCGGGGTCCAGTGCCGGTCGGATCTCCAAGGCGGTATTTTTCATCGAGGTATTTTATGAAGCAGCTCCGCGTCCGAAAACCCTTTGCCGGTTTCACCCTGATTGAGCTGGTGGTGGTGATCGCGATCATTGGTGTGCTCGCGGCCCTGCTTGTGGGCGGGCTGGCCACCGCGCAGTTCTGGGGGCGGGTGGCCTCGTGCTCCAACAATTTCCGGCAGTGGGGCATCGCCGTGAATCTTTACGCCAACGAAGATCCCTTCGGGCGACTGCCGGCCTATGCCATGCGGGTCTCCGAGTTTGGCGACTATGGGGATCTGCTGCCGTGGATGATCTCCCGGGAAATGGGCACGAACCTGGGCCGTTACGGCGTGACTGTCCCGCTCTGGTTCTGCCCGGTGCGGCCTTACGATCTTCAGCGCGTCAAAAACAACATGAACTGGGTCCGGGCCGGTTGGACCCTGGATTCTCTTGAGGATCTGACCAAATATTGGGAATGGGAATCTGGCCATGGCTCCCCTGGCCAGCCGAGGAATTTTGCGGGCATCCGCTACAACTGGCTGGTGCCGCGCCCACTGACCGACTCGGGCAGCATTTATCCCGATCCGAAAGTGGTCCATAGCCGAATTCCGGACGGCTGGCCAAGAAAGCTCGAAGATCCCTCCGGGGCCATACAACCAATCCTGACCGACAGCACCTATGGCACCTGGAACGAGGACAAGACCGCCTTCCAGAGTTTTGCCAGCGGTCACAGGTTTCCGATGCAAACCACCGCGGACAATATCAGATCCTCCATGCGCAGCATCAATGTCCTGTTTGTGGATGGGCATGTGGAAACCCGGGGCGTGGGCCAGTTGCAATGGCAGTTCGAAGTGCAAAGCTCCAACCCCATTGCGATTGTGTACTGAGGTTGGACCGCTCCGCGCGCCCCACTCCCCGTTCCGTGCTCGAATGAGCCCCCCGCATTCCCGCCTTGCTTCACCGTCGCTCGGCCGGGCAAGGTGAGCCCCGCTTTTCAACGGAAGACAATCCTATGGCTGAACTTATCGGAAACCTTTTGGTCGCCCAGTCCGGTGGCCCCACCGCTGTCATCAACGCCTCGGTTGCCGGGGTCATCACTGAGGCGGGTCGGCATGACTACATTGAAAACATCTACGGCGGCCTCAACGGCATCTTCGGCATCCTTAACGAGGAGCTGATCGATCTGAACGACGAGAAGGCCAAGGCGATCGAGGGGCTGAAATACACGCCCGCCGCCGCCCTCGGCACCTGCCGCTACAAGATCAACTTCACCAAGAAGCCCGAGCAGGCCGCCCGGGACATGGACCGCCTGTTCGAGGTCTTCGCCGCGCACAACATCCGCTACTTCTTCTACGCGGGCGGCAACGATTCGCAGGACACTGCGCACAAGATCCACGAGGAGTCCGTGAAACGCGGCTACGAGATGCGTGTGAACGGTGTCCCCAAGACCATCGACAACGACCTGCCGCACACCGACCACTGCCCGGGCTACGGCTCGGTCGTGAAGTACAACTGCGCCACCGTCATGGAAGTCGGCCTGGATGTCGGCTCGATGGCCACGGACGACGGCTCCTGCTGCATCATCGAGGTGATGGGCCGCGCCGCCGGCTGGATCGCCGCCGGCACCGTGCTGGCCAAGCAGGGCCACGCGAACAACCCGCCGCACATCATCCTCCTGCCCGAGATCGCGCTGGATGAGGAAGCCTTCCTGAACAAGGTCAAGGCCACCGTCGCCGAGCTGAAGTACTGCATCGTTGTCGTGGGCGAGGGCCTGAAGAACGCCGCCGGCGAGGAAATCGGCGCGGACAAGAGCCGCCTGGATGCCTTCGGTCACCCCGTGCTTTCCGGCGCGGCGGACCGCCTCGCCGAGATCGTGCAGGGCAAGCTCAACCTCAAGACCCGCACCGTGAAGCTCGGCTACGCCCAGCGCGCCGCCGCCCACTATGCGAGCCAGACCGACGTGGACGAGGCCTATGCCTGTGGCCAGGTGGCGGTCCGCGCCGCGGTGGACGGCAAGTCCGGCTTCATGCCAAAGATCGTCCGCCTCAGCGACAGCCCCTACAAGTGGACCGTGGAGCTGCACCCGCTCTCCGAGGTCGCGAACGTCGAGCACTTCATCCCGCGCGACTGGATCAGCGAGGACGGCATGATGCCCACCGAGAAGTTCGTCGCCTACGCCAGCCCGCTCATCGCCGGCGAAGTGAAGGTGCCGACTGTCAATGGCCTGCCCAACTACGTCGTGCTCGAGAAGAGCCGCGTGGAAAAAGTGCTGCCGGCCCGCGCCTGAGCCTTTCGCGCAACGGAATCAGACGCCGGACATCCCTGTCCGGCGTCTTTGTTTTTCCGAGCGATTTGAAATAAGGCGGGTCGCTTCCATTGGCAGCGGCAACCGGGGTCATTAACCTCTCCAGCATGGAATGGCTTACGGACCCCGATGTTTGGATCGGTCTCTTCACCCTCACGGGGCTGGAGATCGTGCTGGGCATCGACAACCTGATTTTCATCTCGATCCTCAGCGGCAAGCTGCCGAGGGAGCAGCAGGCCAAGGCGCGCAAGGTCGGCCTCGGGCTGGCGCTGATCACGCGCATCCTGCTGCTGTGCTCGCTGGCGTGGGTGATGCGGCTGGACCGGCCCTTCTGGCAGTCCTCGCTGTTTGGTCATGCGGTGTCCCTGTCCGTCAAGGACATGATCCTGCTGCTCGGTGGACTCTTCCTCGTGTTCAAGAGCACACGGGAGATCCATGAAAAGATCGAGCACGGCCACCAGAAACCGGCGGACAAAAAGGTCCTCAGTTTCGGGACTGCCATCGTGCAGATCATGCTGTTCGATGTCGTCTTCTCGCTGGACTCCGTCATCACGGCGGTCGGCATGGCCAACCAGGTCGGCGTGATGATCGCGGCTATCGTGCTGGCGATGATCGTCATGCTCGTGTTTGTGGAGCGCATTTCCAAGTTTGTGGACCGGCATCCCTCGATCAAGATGCTGGCGCTGTCCTTCCTGATCCTCATCGGCACCATGCTGATGGCCGAGGGCTGCCACCAGCATGTGCCCAAGGGCTACATCTATTTCGCCATGGCCTATTCGGCGATCGTGGAGATGCTGAATATCCGCTCGCGCAGCAAGCCGGTGCCGAAGCATTGACTGGCGGAGTGCAAAAGTCGTGCCTGGCGCTCGGATTCTCCGGAAAGCTGCTCGTACCCGAAGCGCTTCCGGTTCCTTGCGTTGCGGGTTCCCGCCGGGCGCCAGCCGTGGCTTGGGCAACGCCACCAGAGTTCTTTGCGGCCACCGGATTTTTGAACCGTTCTAAAGCAGCAACCGTTCGATCTCCCCGTAGTTCCTCTCCACTGCGTCAGCATCACGCAGCTTGTCCGCCGGCAGCGTGTTCGTGATGGCGATCACACGCATGCTGGCGGCACGGGCGGCGGCGACGCCGGCGGCAGAATCCTCAATCACCACACATTCCTGTGGTGTGACACCGAGCCGCTTTGCGGCATGCAAAAATATATCCGGGGCGGGCTTGGGGTGGGCGACATCCTGCACGCTGACCACGACGGGGAAATGCCGTTTGAGATCCCGCATGCCCAGCACGGTCTCGATCACGACGTGGAGGGAGCCGGAGGCCACCGCCAACCGGGTGGTCGGCGAAAGTTTGGCCACCAGTTCCGGGATGCCGGGAAAGATCGGCTGGGCGGCGCGGATGTTGTCGAGGAAGCGGCTTTGCTTCAGCTCGGTCAGCGCCTCCAGCGTCTGTGTCGGACGATGCTTCGCGATGAAGTCATCCCACAGGGCACGGTCGGAGCGGCCGATGTAGTCGTGGAAATGGATCCCATGCCGGTCGCCGTAGCCGAGTTCGTGGAAGATCTCGCGGAACGTCTGCTCGTGCCGCGGTTCGCTGTCCACGATCACGCCGTCCATGTCGAAGATGACTGCCGAATAAGGTCGCATCGAAAGGCGCGGATTGACAGGGGCCGCGCCTCCGGAGGCAAGCGACAAGTCAGTGTCGCGGCGGCTGCCCCGCTAATTCCGCTCCACCACGAAGGAGTCCACGGTAAGTTTGCTCAGGTGCGGCCCGATCCCCGCGAAGCCCTCGGCCTTGCCGTAGTTTTTCCGGTTTTGATAGCGGATCGCTCCATCCACCGAGATTTTCATCCCGGCCTCCGTCACCTCCCAGACAATGTAGTGCCAGTCGTTGGCCAGAATCCGCCCCATGCTGGGCAACGGTGTGATCTGGTTCGTGAGCGGATCGTGAACCCGCAGTTCTCCGGGATTGTCCTGCCAGTTGAAGATTACCAGGCCCTGCGCGTAGTAGAGCCGGAGGTCCACCGAGTCGGTCTTGGCACGGACGCGGATGGTGAAGGGCGGACGCAGCGGTTCGGCGTATTTCAGCATCGGAGCGGGGGCCGTGCCGGAAGCCAGGGTCATGCCTTCCGGATCGTTCAGCACCCGCAAGTCATTCACGGGAACCATCGAGGCCAGCAAATTGCCCGGGAAGGGTGGTGTGGGCTTGAGCGCCAGCAGCTCGCCCGTGGTGGTTGGCTGCCCCTCCAGCTCGACGCTCCGAATGGTGAGCGGGCCATCGCGTGAACCGATGGCCGGGTAGGCGTCGAGCCGGGTGTAGTTGCCGACGGATTCATAGCGAATCTGTCCATCCACCACCACCTGCATGGCGTTGGTGGTCACCCGCCAGACCAGCTCATGCCATTCGCCGTGAGAAAGTGAACCCTGTCCGGGGGCACCCGCGGACAATCCGGTGAGCGGATCATGCACGCGCAGCTCGTCGGCGTTGGCCGTCCAGTTGAAGACCACGATTCCGAGCGCGTAGTAGAGACGCACATCGCCAGCATCGGTCAGTACCTGCGCCCGCAGCGTGAAGGGCGGACGAATAGGCTGAGGCGTGCGGAGGTAATCCCGCGTGCCCGGGGCGTCCAGATGGACGCCGTCGGCACCCGAGCTCACCGTGGCGCTGTTCGCCGGAATCATCCGGGCCAGGATGTTCTTTGGGTTAGCAGGGACGGTGGCGGCAGCCGGTGGCGGCGGTGTCACCGGAGCTGCCGGACGGGGCTTGGTGATGGGCACCTCTGCCATCGTCTTGCGCGGGCCGTACCGGTCTGAATCCTTCGAGCTGGGCCAGACGTAATATACCAGGGTGCCTCCAAGCACGGCGACAATCACAAACACGATGGCCTGCCAGAATCCTCCACGCTCGGATGCCACCGGTTCGGAAGCTGACGGAGTCCGCTCGGGTGCTGTCTTTTCTGGCTCCGGTTCCGTTTCTGAAGCGGTCGTCTCGTGGTTTTCGGCCGGTGCAGCTTCGATGAAAACGTGGGTCTCCAGATAGTCGTACGCCCAGTTGGCTTCCTTGAGCCGCTCTTGCACCTCGTGCTGCTGGACCGGGTCGTGGCTGAACTGGTCGGGGTGCCAGGCCTTGACCAGATTGCGGTAAGCCCACTTCACCGTCTCCCGGGAAGACCCCGGCTCGACACCCAAGATGATCCAACAGCGGTCCAGGTCGCCCATAGCCGGATCACCTTGGCGACGAAATCGTTAACATGGGCTGGCTTGTAGGAAGGTCTGCTGCCGCCGTCAATGGCGATGACAGATGTTTTCAGACCGCTTTAACAACCGCACCACGATGGCTGGCGCGGTGTTGACGAGTCTCACGCCACCACGGGCAGGGACGCGGGCCGGCCTCAGGCGCCACAGGGACAAAAAAAGGCCGCACCGAAGTGCGGCCTTTGTGGAAGCGATGTCGGATTAGCGACGGACGCGGCGCCAGGCGCCGAAGGCGAGGAGCAGGCCGCCGGAGGCCGCGGCCCAGAAGCCGGGTTCGGGAACCGCCGTCACCGTCACCGGGATGTCGGTGCCGGAGGCCGTGGCGAAGCTGTGGGAACCACCGTTGATCGTGATTGTGAACAGCGAGTTATCCGAGGCCGTCGTGGGGATGTTGGCCAGGCTGCTGTCGAGGATGCCGAAGGTGAAGACATCCGGAGTCACGCCGGCGTCGGCGTTGAGGGTGAGCGAGACGTGGAACGTCAGCGTCGAGCCCGGAGTGAACCCCTGATAGAGCTCGTTAAAGGCCGACGTCTCCGTCAGCTGCACGCCGCTGACCAGGTCGCCGGAGGCGCCGCCGCTCAGGGTGGCACCGCCGGTGGCGGAGCCGCCGAAGTAGAAGAAGCCGCCGATGTTGGCCGTGTTGTTGGCGTCGGCGCTGCCGCTGCCGTCATTGAGCTGGAAGTCCAGCGAGAAGGGCCCCGAGGCCTGGCCGATCAGGGGGGCCGTGTTGATGGTGACGTCGTATTCGCCGGTCGTGGCGCAGGCGAGCGGGGCGAGCAGAAGCGCGCCCGTCGCGGCGACGAGGCCGGTGACCGAGGTGGAACTGAGCATGTTCTTCATATTATTTTAGCAAGCTTGGTTGAACTTTCTGTCGTTGGCGGATTGCGCTCAGGGGGTGGCGGCGCCGGTGATGGTCCGGGCGACGTAGTTGATGCCGCCCGAGGCGGGCTTGACGAACTGGAGCGCCACGCTGACGGAGGCGCCCGGGGCGAGATTGCCCGAGGTGACGGTGATGTAAGGGCTGCCGGTGGGCGCGTTGTTGGCCGTGGTGCCGGCCGCGTTCGCGAGCGAGGTGCCGGCCGTGAGGCCGTCGAGCGCGAGGCTGATCGGACCGGTGACCGTGACCGAGCCGTTGTTCTTGACGGTGACCGTCTGGACCAGCTTGTTCAGGCGGCGGTCGAGGACGTAGCCGCCGCGGCTGATCTGCAGCGAGGTGAACACATCGGCGAAGCTGGCGCCGTTGGCGTCCCGCTGGTTGAGCGACGGGAGGCCGAAGCGCTGCTCGATGGTGGTGAGGATGCCCGAGGTGTCGCGCTGGCGGTGATCCACCACGCCCTGCTTGGCGTAGGGCGAGATGACAATGGCCGGAACGCGCACGCCGGGGCCCCAGAGATCGCGGACCGGAGGCGTCACGTGGTCCCAACGGCCACCGTGTTCATCATAGGTGATGATGATGGCGGTGTGGGCCCACAGGGCGGGATTCGCCTGCACGGCGGCGACGAGATCGGCGACGTGCTGCTGGCCCTGCGCGAGGGAGGCGTAGCCGGGGTGCTCGTTGTCGGGCCCGAGGAGCTTCACAAACGACACCGAAGGCAGCGTGTTGTTGGCGATGTCGCCATAGATGCCCGTGCCGGCGCCATGCGAGCCTTCATCCCGCAGGTGCAGGGTCGCATACGGGTTTCGGCCGTCGGCGTGCGTGCCGGTGTAGTCGAACGGTGCCGACTTCGCGAAGAACGCGAACGCCTGGTGGTGCCACTGGAAGAGCGGATCGACCGTGTTCGGGCCGGAGCTGCCGTAGTGCAGGGGGTTCGAGGGCGAGCTGTCGAGCGCGTTGTTCCAGCCGCCCGAATACCACGCCCAGCTCACGCCGGCGTTGTCGAGGAGATCGCCGATGTTGAGCGGCGTCGCGGTGTTGTCCTGCAGCGGGATCAGACTGACGGGGAAGCCCGTGAAGGTGAGGCTCACACCGGTCTGCGTGACGGTCGGCTTCTTCGACAGGCCGATCGTGCCGCCGCTGACGGAGGTGACCACTGTGCCCGCCTGGATGCCGGTGCCGCTGACGGTCATGCCCACATTGTTGGCGCCCAGACGCGTGCCGGACGCGCCCGTCACGTTGAAGCTCGTGGAATCGAGATTGCCCGTGGCGTTGGTCGCGAACGTCGTGGTGCTCGTCGCGAGGGAGCGCGAGAACGAGGTGTTCACGACGTAGTGCTTGTCGAAGTGCGAACCGTCCTGGAAGGACACGTCGCTCGGTGACGCCGACCCGCTCACCGTCGCGCTTTGATTTGCCACGCCGTTGATGCGGAGGCCGATCAGCGTGTCGCCCGCCACCGGCGTGATGCTGCCGTCGCGGATGAGCTTGCCGACCGCCGGATTGCCGCCCGTGTCGTTCCCCGAGGTGTTGGCCTGCACGAGGCCGGTCGGGTCGAGGTAGGCGAGGGCACCGGAGTTGCCCGCCCAACCGGAGACGGGATCATAGCCCGGCATGTTGTTGTACACCGGCGCCGCCGCCGCGATGAAGAACTGGTGGTTCAGGAACGAGCCGCCGAAGGACGAGTGGAAGAAGTTGTCACACATCACGTACTGCTGGGCGAGCAGGCCTTCCGGCAGGTAGCTGGCGTCGAAGTAGCTCATGACCAGGCCCGGGTTGTCGGACCAGGTGGCGAAGCCACTGTTGTTGCGGTGGTCCGTGCCGAGCACATCCGCACCGGCGATCTGGAACATTTCCTGCCAGTACCGATGGACGATGTCGCCGGAATTGCCGGTGGTCGCGACGTAAGGCGCGATGTTATACGGAAGCAGCGTGTTGACCTTCAGCGCGCTGGTGGCATCGGCCGGATTCGTGCTGAAGCTGGTGTCGATGAATGCCGTCGAGCCATTCCCCGAATTGTAGCGGATCGGCTGCGGCGGGATGTTCAGGTAGCCCGGGGTGCCGACGGTGTTGCCGGACGTCTCGAGGCCGCTGCCGCTGTAACGGTCGAAGCCGTTGCTGGCGGCGAGGCCGCTCAGCGGATTGCCGGAGACACGGTCAATCTGGTTCAGCGAACCAGCGCTGGCGTTGGCCCGGCCGTTCGCGCCGGGGAAGCTGCCGTAGAGGGCGTCGAAGCTCCAATTTTCTTGATAGACCACGATGATGTGGTCGATGTTGTTGATCGCGCTGGCCGCATCCACCTGGAAGCTGAAGAGCACTTGCTCGGGATTGCTGGCCGCATTGTATTCCAGGAAGCTGTTTTGCGCCGTGGAGTTGATGCCGTAGCTCTTCACGGTGAGCGTCTTGCCGTCCGGACTCACGTCCAGCGTGTTGTAGTTGAACGTGTCCGGGCTGTAGAAGTCCACCGGCTGTCGCAGCGTGTCCGCGTCAGGATCGTTCAGGCGGGTGACATTGTGCAGGCCGGGATAGCCGGCGAGGCCGATCGGGTCCACGCCGGCGGCGACCTGGGCCGCCGCGATGCTGTCGGCCAATGGCTTCGCCATGCCGGCGAAGCTGTGGTTGGTGATGAGGTCGGGACCGGTCGCGCCCAACGGGCCGCAGACGATCTCGAAGCAGTAGGGAACCTTGACGTAGCTCGACTGGACTCCCGTCTGGCCGGTGGGCGAGTAGGTGAGTTCGTTGACGCGGTTCTGATGGTCGTCCGTCGCCAGGAAGACGACGTTCTTGATCTGGTGATCCGCGATAAACTTGAGCAGCGCATTGCGTTCGGCGCGGTAACCGCCGATCCAGGACTTGCCACCGTCGCTCGCCACCGGGGCGTAGGTGCTCCCGGCGCCGAAGCTGGGAAGGTTGTTGAGGGTCAGCGCCCCGCCGATCGGACCGAGCTGGTCAATGGGATCGGAGATGTTGACGAATTTCCACGTCGTGCCGGCCTGCTCGGCGGCGAGGAGCGTGCTTTCCAGCCAGGCGAGCTGCGTGACACCGAGATAGGTGCGGCTCGCATTGTCCCCGCGTGAACCGGTGTCGTCGGCATTCCCGGAGGTCTTCATGCGGATGTCGCGGTAGCTGCGGCAGTCCGTGTTGACGAAGAGGGCGTTCCGGCCCCACTGCTGCGCGAAATAGAGCTGCTTGGTTCCGTCTGTGTTCGCGTCGCCGGGCGCGCTGATCGTGCCGCGGTTCTTCATCGGCTGATAGTTCAGGAACACCTGCTGCAGCGTCTGGAAGCCGCCGGACTTGTTGATGTAGGTGCCGCTGGTGTTGACATCGTTCGAGCTGACGCGCGCATCGACACCCGCGCCGGACGAGAAATCACCGACCGCGCCACCGGCGGGCGCGCCACCGTTGATATACTGCTTGTTGCCCAGCTCGTGGTTGTCGTAGGTCGTGTAGTTGCCCTGGCCGGCAAAGAACGACTGGAGGCAGTTCTGGCCGCCGGCATTCACCGGCAGGAACTGCTCCTTATATTTGCGGGAGAACTGCGAGAACAGCTGCGCCTGGGTGGCGCCAGTGGACGTGGGGCCGGGGAGCGTTCCCGTGCTCGTGACCGCTGCCGAGCCGGTGCTCGCCGTCTCATAGATCGTGTCGCCGTCGAACATGAAGAAGTCCAGGTTCTTGTTGGGAACCTGGCTGGCCAGGGCGTAAGGGCGGATCAGGCCGTCACAATCGCCGGAGAAGGCGAAGTGGAGCGGGTAGTTCGTCCCGGCCTGCGGGGCCGTCTTGAACTTGCCGGTGAGGCTCGTCACCGCCCCCGTCTGGAAGCGGTAGTAATAGACAGTCTGCGGTTGCAGCCCCGTCACGTCGAACTTGACCGTGTAGTCGTTGCCGGCGGCGGTCGTCGTGCTGGCGGTCGCCGTGATCGTGCCGAAGCCCGGATCGGTGGAGACCTGCACGGTCACGCTGGCCGTGGTCGGGGTGATGTCGTCGGCGGCGCGGGTCCAGACGATGGCTTCATTGCTGGAGACGTCACCGGAGGCCACGCCGAGGAAGGCGACGGCGGCCCAGGTCGTCATCGACGACAGCGACGCGGCCGAAGCCAGCGCTGCCAGCACCGCCAGACGGCGCCGGCGGGAGGATACGATAGTTGGATTCATGGATCTTGGGGAATGCCACCTAGTATCGTGTAACACATTTTATTTCGCATTGCTTCGGCCGAGTGGCGGGGGTTTGCTCGGGGCATGGCCAATCGATACCGAGTGACGCTGACCGGGGCGGAACGCGACCAGCTCACCGAACTGACCCGCAAAGGCCG
>CAIVQH010000053.1 GCA_903907995.1 uncultured Verrucomicrobiota bacterium
ACATGCGCCGCGAAGTCGCCGCCTGGCAAACCAGCCGCAACACCCGTGGCGCCCCGGTCAACTGGCGCTTCACCACCCCAGACGCTCGCATCAAACTCTTTCGACTTTATCCGAAACTATAGACGTTACAGGATACTAGGTTGCGACCTATTCATTGTCCTCGCTGGGAGGTCCACCGACTTGCCATTTCAGTCCGTACGTACGCATACATGAACATCACACACACTCAACGTCGGTCGGCCCGCTTGGCCGTCGGCGCACTCACACTCCTGCTGCCCGCAACCCTGCTCGGCCAGGCCTACTCCACCGCCGTGCTCAGTGACGGCCCGCTGGCCTACTACCGGTTCAACGACCCGGCCCGCTCCACCACCGTCCTGGACTACGGAAGCATTGGCGCCGCGGGGAACGGCACCAACCTCAACAGCCATCCGGTCGGCGGCGCGCTCGCCGGCAACACCGATTCGGCGGCGTACTACAACGGGACCGGTGCCCGCACGCTCGTCCCCTTCCAGGCGGACAACAATCCGCCGGAAGGCCAGTCGTTCACCGTGGAAGCCTGGTTCATGGTCACCCAGGAAGTGACGGATTCCCCGGGGCCCTGCCCGCTGTTCAACCGCATTTCCGACGGTGATCGGTCCGGATGGGTATTCTTCCAACGGTCGCCCACCACCGGCTGGAATTTCCGCATGTACCAGGGCACGGGCAGCACGGTCGGCGTGGACGTCACCGGCCAGTCCTCCGCGCCCGACGCCGGCACGGCCGGCACGTGGAGCCACGTGGTCGTGACCTGGGATGGTCCCAGCTCCACGGCGACCATGTATGTGAACGGCGAGAACGTCGGCACCGCCACCGGCACCTTCAAGGCCAACACCGCGGCAAAACCGCCGTCCCTTTCCGTGGGCAGCTACGACACCGGCTCCAACCCGTTCGTCGGCGCGGTGGACGAGGTGGCGATTTACAAGAAGGTGCTGACCGGGGCGCAGATCACCGCCCATTACCAGAACGGCACCAACGCCTCGCGCACGGCTGCCTACGATTCGGTCGTGGTGGCGGACGGCGCGGTGGAATACCTGCGCCTCAACGAAACCTCGCCTGACAAGGACGTGGCCGTGAACTTCGGCAGCGCCCGTAACGCCGGCGATGGCGAACACGGCGCCGGCGTGAGGCATCCCGCGGCCGGCGTGCTGCCTGGCAGCAGCGACACCGGTGCCGGCTACCATTCCAAGAATGGCGGCGGCGGCGGCGTAAACACCCTGATCCCCTGGAGCGCGGCCCTGAATCCTGACGCGGGCTCCTCCTTCACCATCGAGGCCTGGCTGAAGGTCCTCACCGAGGTGACCGATTCCCCGGGGCCGGCCCCGCTGATGAACCGCTATTCCTACTCCGGTGAAAACCGGCAGGGCTGGGTGTTCTTCCAGCGTTCCCCGACCACGGGCTGGAACTTCCGTACCTACACGGGCCAAGGCTCCTCGGTGGGCATCGATATCACCGGACAAGCGTGCGCTCCCGATGCCGGCACGTTCGGCACCTGGACCCACCTGGTGGTCGCGTATGACGGCCCGAACAACACCGCGACGATGTACGTGAATGGCGAGCAGGTGACCTCCGGTTCCGGCGGATATGTGGCCAACACCGACGACCATGTCGGACATGTGGCAGCGGGCCTTTCGCTCGGCACCTACAACAACACCCAGCCGGGCGAAAACCCGTTCGACGGCGTCGTGGACGAAGTCGCCCTCTACGCCGACGCGCTGACGTCCGACCAGGTCACGGCGCATTACCAGGCCGGCACCAATGACCTGCAGAGCGCCAGCTATGCCTCGGTCATCCTGGCCGATCTGCCGGTCGAATACCTCCGCCTGGGCGAACCCGCGTTCAATCCCGCGAAGAACCTCGGCACGCTCGGCACCGCCGCCACGGGCGCGCTCATCTCCGCCGCCAACGACCAGAGCGGACCCCGCCCGACGGCCTTCACCGGCTTCGAGGCGAACAATGCCGCCGTCGGCTACGATGGCCTGCTCGGCTTCACCAGTATCGGCAGCCCGGCCGGCCTGAATGTGTCCGGCCCCATCACCCTGGAAGCCTGGGTGCAGCCGGCCGCGACCCAGGGACCTGTGGCCAATATCCTCGCCCACGGCGGTGCGGACGGTGCCATCGGTGCGGTGCTGAAGATCACCGACGGCACCACCTACGTGGTCGGTTCGGCGGACCAGACGGCCGCCCATGGAACGACGTTTGACATCCCGGCCGAGGACCTCTCGGGCACCGCCTGGGTCCACCTTGCGGGGACCTACGATGGCACCGCCTGGAAGCTCTACCGCAACGGCACCCTGGTCGCCGCCACCACCGACACCGTCGGCGCGCTGGCACTGCCCAGTCTGGAATGGGCCGTTGGCTCGCAGTGCGACGGCAATGCCAACGCCTTCAAGGGTCTCGTGGATGAGGCCGCCGTATACAACAAGGCGCTGAGCGCCACCCAGATCGCCGCGCACTACAGCAGCGGCGTGGGCGTGGTGCGGTCCCTGAGCATCGCCCCTGTGGGCGGAAATGTGAGCATCACCTGGTCGGGTGCTGCCCTGCAGTCGGCCGACGAGGCCGCCGGCACCTACACCGACGTGGCCGGTTCGCCCCAGTCGCCGCTGACGGTGACGCCGGCCGGTGCCCGCAAGTTCTACCGCCTCAAGCCGTAATTCACGGCCTCCCCTCACCGGCTTGCCCGGAAAAACGAAACGCCGCCCGGCTCTGGCCGTGGCGGCGTTTTCTTTGGCAATGCCCTGGCAACGAAGGCTGCCAAGGGACGGATGGGGTGGCCGACGGGATTCGAACCCGCAACAGCCAGCTCCACAAGCTGGGACTCTACCATTGAGCTACGACCACCAATCCGGGAGCGGGAAACTAGGAATCCCACGCCGGGCCGTCAAGCACGGCCCAAAACAGAGCGTTGTAGGGTTTTGAATTTGGAACGCAGGAAAACAGGAAGGGACCTGCCATTTCCTGCTTTCCTGTTCTCCAAATTAAGCAATTGCCCCGGCAATTCCCGGACACCTCGGGGTCAAAGCCGGTGGTTTCAGCTCCAAATTCTTCTTCGAGTTGCCCGGTTGCTTCCGCTTTGCTTCTCCTATGACCGTTCCACCGCTTCGTCCCGGTCGCCCCATTGAGGGCATTTCCGCCGTGCTGCTGCCCTTCCATGCGGATGGGCGCACGGATTTCGAGGGCTTCGCGCGCCTGGTCGAGCGCACCTGGGCCGCCGGGCTCACGCCGGCGGTGAACATGGACACCGGCTATGCCAATCTGCTGAGCCGCGAGGAACGCGCCGAAATCCTCGGTCTCGTGAACAGCCTCGCGCGCGGTCGCCGCTTCGTCGCCGGTGCGTTCATTGAGGGCGAGGAAGGTGACCCGGCCTGGCTCTACGGCCGCGAATGCGGCGTCATTGAGTGCGCCGGCGGCACGCCGATCCTGTTCCCCTGCACCTCGGTGAAGGCGCTTTCCGAAGCGCAGCTGATCCAGGTGTTCCGCTCCGTCGCTTCGGATTGCGAGGAATTCATCGGGTTCGAGCTGGGCGAGATGTTTGTGCCCTTTGGCCGCATCTGGAGCCTGGACACCTTCCGGACGCTGCTTGATCTGCCGCAGCTTGTCGGTGTGAAGCACAGCTCGCTCTCCCGCGAACTCGAATGGCAGCGCCTGGCCGTACGCGATGCGCAGCGGCCGGATTTCCGGGTTTACAGCGGCAACGATCTCGCCATCGACATGGTCATGTGGGGCAGCGACTACCTGCTGGGCCTGTCGGCGTTCCACGTCGAGGCATTTGCCGCGCGTGACCGGCTGTGGGCGGCGCGCGACGCGCGCTTCCACGAACTGAACGACTGGCTGCAATACCTCGGCATGTTCGCCTTCCGCGCGCCCGTGCCCGCCTACAAGCACACCTGCGCCCAGTTCCTGAAACTGCGCGGCCTCATCCCCTCGGATGGGCCGCATCCGAGGGGACTGCGCCGGCCCGAGAGCGACCTGGCGGTGCTGGAGCGGATCACGAATCGATTGGAGGAGCTCACGGCTACCGGCAAGCCGGAGGCCTAAAGAATCCGACACGTCGTGCCAGCCGGCCTTGAGTCATTGGGCACCCAGATATAATAAGGGGGTGAAAATCATTCTTGAAGCCAAGGTTTCAGGCACAGCAATTGCTCGTCGCGCTTTCGCGAAGGCCGTTTATGGCTTTGGCCGCGTTTTCTCGAATCGTAACTCCCTGATTTTCTCGAAAGGCCAACCATGTCCAACCAACTGTTCTCATTAACGAAAATCAGCCCGTTAGCCCTGCTGCTGGCATCCGGAGGCTGGGTGGCGCACGCCAATGCGATCGTAGGCCCGTTTAATCCGGGAACCGGCAGTTGGAATGTGCTCCCTCAAGGGGACTTTGAGTTCGGCCCTCAGGCAATCCGCAGCAGCAGCAACTACCAGCTGCGCGGCGATCTGTTCCTGCTGGTCGCCGCGGGTTCCGGTACGGCCTCGACCAGCCCGGTCGCGGCGCAAGTGGGCAGCCTGGGAGCCGTGATCCAACCGGGCACATTTACCGGATCTGGCATTGCGCTCAGCTACGACGGCAGAATTCCGGTCAACCCAGGTGACCAGTATGTGCTGAGCGCGTTTATCCGCCGTCCCACGCCCGACGGCTCAGCAGCTCATATCTACATTGATAACGGGAACAATCCTGGGGACCACCAAACCTTCACGTTGCCCAATACGTCACAGTGGCAGTTTGTCTGGGATGTCTATACGATGCCGGCCGGCGGCACGGGGATCACGCCCCGGGTGGTCCTGGACTTCAACGTGAACCCGAACGATGTCGTTTACGTGGATCAGTTCGCCTATACGCCCCTCTCGCAGTTCCAACCGCCATCAGTGCCCGAACCCGGGATGTTGTCATTGCTCGGCCTGACATTGCCTGTGGCCTGGGGTTGGAAGCGCGCCCGGCTTAACGACCGCAAGCTGGGGTGAGGGGATGAAACCTTCACACGAGGCAAGTCGGGGCAGCCGGTCGGCGTTTACGCTGATTGAGCTCCTCGTGGTCATCGCGATCATCGCGATTCTCGCCTCGATGCTGCTGCCCGCACTGGCCACTTCCAAGGAGCAGGCCAAACGCGCGAAGTGCATGTCGAACCTCCGCCAATGGGGCATCGCGCACACGATGTACGCCAACGACAATCGGGATGAGGTCCTGAGCAGCGTGGTGGACAGCGGGGCCTACGTGCATCCGACGGTCCTTTCGATCCGGAAATCGCATGACAATGCGTTCATCTCCGTCGAGGCCATCGCCCCCTATCTCGGTGGCCGGAACGAGACCGACCTGTTGCGCGGGGGGATCTACTGGTGCCCAAGCATGCCCAAGCCTTCGCCGGAAGCCATTGAGGCGGAAGCGAACACCTGGGAGCACATTTCCACCGCCTACCAGTACCTTGCCCGTTATGACCTGTGGCCGCCAGGTCTGCTGACCCGGCCGGATGACCTTACCGAGCGGCGTCTGGAAGCCTCCCGACTGCTCATGAGCGACTACATCTACCTCTGGGCCGGCGACAACCAGTGCTACTACAACCACGGCAAGCGTCCGTGGCTGCCGAACCCTGATTTCTCCTCCATGTCCGGTGCCAACGAGCTCTTTGGCGATGGGCACGTCGTCTGGAAAAAAATCCGGCAGTTTGACGTGAAGGGCATGATTCCTGGGAACTCGAACATCGGGGTCGTCCGCGGTTACGGGACCACCTGCACCTTCTACTGAGGCCGGTTTCAGCGGGCCGAAACCTTCGGCAACCCCAGCCGGCGGACCCGTTGCAGCTCGTCCCAGCGCTGGGGCGACCAGGTGAAAAATTTCCGCAGCATCCAGAGATCCCCGCGCCGGCGATACCCGCGGATGCGGCGGCGCTCCGCCAGCCAGTGATGGCGCATCTTCCAGCAGTCGCCGATGGCCCGCAGGTAGGCCCGCTGGAAAAAGGCGAACCGGCGGGTCAGCGCCCAGCCCACCAGCCCTTCCGTCAGGATCAGCAGCACCTGCATGGGCACCAGGAGGAGCAGGAGGTTTTTCCCTCCCTTGAGCAGGGAGATCAGGGAATTGCGGTTCGAATAGTAGCGCGTGCTGTCACTTGTGCGCAGCTCGACGGTCGCGCCGCCGCCGCGGGGGTTCACGTTGGCCGCCCCCCGGTGGTGAAGCCGCGCCACCGGCAGGCCCACCGCCCGGTAGCCGGCGAGCCAGAGGCGGAACGAGAGGTCGAACTCATCGGCGTACATGAAGAACTCGGCGTCAAAGCCCCCGAGCCGCCAGAAAACCTCCTGCCGGATCAGGTAGGCGCAGCCATTGGGCGCGAAGATGTCGGTCACTCCCGCCGGGGCCTGCGCGAAATGCGTGCCCCAGCCGAAACAGTCAATCCCGCGCACGCCCAGGGACTGGAAGGAGTCGTCGGCATAGTTCAGCACCACGGGCATGGCCGCCGCCGCCGCCTCGGTCTCCGCGCCCTGCAGGAGCTTTTCCAGGCAGTCCGGCTCCAGCCAGGTGTCGTTGTTGAGGAAGAAGAGCCATTCTCCCCGGGCCGTCCGCGCGGCCCGGTTGTTCCCCTCGCAGAAACCCAGGTTGGCCCCGTGCGGCAGAAAGCGGCCGCCCGGGAAATCCCGCATCAGCCGCTCGCACAGCTGGTCGGAGCCGTCGGTGGAAAGGTTGTCGGCAAGGATGACCTCGCACTCTCCGAGCACGGTCTGCTCCCGCAACGAGGCGACGCATCGGTCCAGCCACGGTGCGCCATTGTAATTCAGCACAATGACACTTATTCGCGGGCGGCTTTCGCTCATCAATGGGCGGACGATAGCGGTCGATCGGGGGCGGTTGAAGCCCGCACTTGGCCGCCGGCCGGCAAAGTCCGCTCTGGCATTTGGCGCGCCGCTTTCCATCCTTTGCGCCAATGAACGCCACCGCGCCCGCCGACGCGCCCCGCCGACTCAATGTCGGCTGCGGCCTGGACATCCGTCCGGGCTGGGTGAACCTCGACATGGTCGATTACGGCGGCAACACCCTCACGGACCTCAACCGGTACCCGTGGCCCTTCCCCGACTCGCACTTCGACGAGGTGCTCGCCAGCCACATCCTCGAGCACATGGGCAACTTCAACGCCGTGATCAACGAGCTGTGGCGCGTCTGCCGGCCCGGCGCGGTGATCGTGGTGCGCGTGCCGTTTTTCCTCAGCACCAAGTATTACTCCGAGCCGGACCACCGCATCCCCTTTGGCATCCGCTCGTTTGACAACTACGAGGACATCACCAACAAACGCCTGAAGTTCTACGAGCGCTGGAAGCTGGGGCACCGCACCAACTATCTCAGTCCGGCCCGCTTCGTCGTCGAGGAGCAGCGGTTTCATTTCTCCAATTTCGCCGCGCTGAGCTGGCTGGATCACCTCATCAACCTGGAACCGGTCCTCTTCGAGCGGTTCTTCGCCACGCTGCTCACCCCGGAGGAGGTCTGCTTCCGCCTGCGCGTCGTCAAAGCCTGATCCCCGATGATCCTCCCCGGCCTGCTCTGGCGGTTTCTCAAGCATCGTGATGACCCGGTCTTTTACCGGATGCAGGCCACGGACGCGATCCGCTGGCTCATGGCCAACGGCATCGCCTTGGGGCCGCAGACCTCGGCGCTGGATCTCGGGTGCGGCCACGGCGTCTTCGGCGGGGAGCTGGTCAGGCACGGCTGCCGTGTCACCTTTGCGGACGAATTCAGCCAGCTTCTGCCGGAGCATCAGACGGCCCCCTTTGTGCCGATCAACCTCGACCGGGATGCGCTTTCCGGGCGCGGCCAGTATGACCTGGTGATCTGCTCCAACGTGCTGGAACACCTCGCCAAACCCGAGGCGTTCCTGCGACAGGCGCACGAGCTGCTGACCGAACGCGGCTCGCTGTACCTGAGCTGGACGAACTGGCTGTCGCCGTGGGGCGGCCACGAGTTTTCCCCGTTTCATTATCTGGGCGCGAAAACGGGTGCGCGGATATACGATTCGCTGAGCAAGCGACCCCGCTTCCACCAGCCGCATGTGAATCTTTTCCCGACCTACGTGGGAGACATCCTCCGCGTGATCCGGGAGGAAACCCGGCTCGAACTGGTGAAGGCCGCCCCGCGCTATTACACCGAGTTTCCCTTCCTCATGTCGGTGCCGGGACTGCGGGAATTTGCCGCGTGGAACTGCGCTCTGCTGCTGCGCCGGAAGCCCTGACGCCTCACCGCAGTGCCAGCCCCGTGTCAACGGGACGGCCGCGAAGGCTGATGGCCGGGAGATATTTCGTAACCAAAGGGCGGCGCAGGCCGGCCGAGCCGCGTCCGGCCGCTCAGTAAAAGCTGGTGTCGGTCGAATAGCCGACCACCCAGCCAGCCTGGGGATTGTAAGGTTGCGTGATGGCCGGATTGAAGGCGCGTCCCTTTTTCCATTCCACCCGTCCGTCCCCGAACAGCCGGTTCATGCCACCCAGGCCCGAAAGGTCCGGGTGGGCCTTGTCGGTGCTCGCGCCGTGGTTCCAGTAGTAGCGACTGTCGCCGTTCCAGAAGAAAAGCCGGTCGGTCATCAGCAGCCGGTCCGAGCGCAGGCTGTTCTCGGTGAGATCTTCCGGATGGCTGGCCTGGCTAGGCTGGAAGGTTTCAGCCCGGGCAAAATATGCGTAGGATATGGACACAAATCCCCAGGTGGTGGCCTGGTCGAGCACGTCCTTGTCGGTGGGTGCAGTCACACTGGGGCACCACCAGATTCCCCCCACTTTCAAGCCGGCGGTGCCGGTGGAAGGAACGAAGACGTGCGCCAGGTAGGGCGCCAGTTTTGCCAGACTCACATATTCGTCATCGGGCGTGGTCCGCAGGTTCAGCACCGAAGGGAGCCGGTAGGTGCCGTCCGGCGAGACGGTGGCCAGGAGATGGTCACGGTTGTCGTTGGAGTAGAGCGTGGTCGCGAGGCCGAACTGCCGGAGGTTCGAGATGCATTTGGTGCGCCGGCCCTGTTCCCGCGCCTTCGCCAGGGCCGGTAACAGCATGGAGGCCAATATCGCAATGATGGCAATGACCACCAGCAGTTCAATCAGCGTAAACCCCCTGGCCGGCCGGGAAACGGATTTCATGCATGAGTTTTATACGGCGCCCGCAACCGATGTGAAACTGAGGCGAAATGAAATGCCTTGGCAAGGCGTGTCTTCGCATGTCACCGCAGCGCCAGCACCCACGTTACCAGCACGATCCCGACGGTGAGCATCGCCCCCAGCCGGCTGGCCAGACGTCGCCGCGCTTCCGGAATCATCGCTGCGAGGGCACCGAGCAGAGTTCCGATCAAAAAACCCGCCGCATGGACGAGCACGTCGGCGGAAGGATCGGTGCCAAAGAGCACGAAGAGCAGCGCGCCGGCACCCAGGCCAGTCAGCACCAGCTTGGTGCCGTAGCGCCCGGCCCGCCAGCGCGGCATGGGCGCGGCGACCAGCATGCCGAGCGCGGCCATGATCAGGCCGGAGGCTCCCAGGCCCACATACGCCGTCGGCCGGAAGGCGAGCCCGATCCCGTTCGCGGCGGCGCCGGCGAGCAGCGAGCCCAGCAGGGCCACGCCCGCGCCATAGCGTGCCATGGCCAGCCCGAGAAAGATCACGCCGAAGGCCACGTTGGAGCCGAGATGGGCAAGATCATGGTGCAGCCAGAGGGCGGTGAATGCCCGCCACCATTCGCCCGCCCTTACCGCCGGCGACAGGAAGAGGCCGCGTTGCAGCTCGCCCTGCAGGGTGAAAATGAGGGTGACGGCGAAGACCCACAGCAGCACGCCGGCATGGAACAGCACGTTCGAACCCGGCACCATGTGCTGCCAGGAGGCGCCCTGGTTTTCCTGGCGGTATTGCCGGATGGCAGCCCGGGCGCGAGTTTCGTCGGCCGGCGAAACCAGCAGCGCCCACGCCTGGCCTTCCACGCCCCGGTCCAGCGCCACCTCGATGCCCTGGCTGGCCAGCACCAGCGACCAGTCCATCGCCTGCCGCTCGGAATAGGCCCGGATGCCGACAGTTTCGGGACCTGCCGGCCCGTTCACGTTGGCTGCTTCCAAGGACACGGGCGGGAAGCTCGGTGAACCCCGTGCGGGCGCAACTTATCCTGCGGCCTTCGTTTCCCCGCGCGAGAAGAGCTGGCGGATGACGTCCTCGATCGGCACCTCCTCGACGCTGAAATCCTTCACCGGCAGCTCGTCGAGCAGCGCCTTCACCACCGGTATCACGCGGTCGCGTTTCACCTTGAGCTTCAGGCCGTCCTCGCCGCGCTCGATGACCTCGCCAAAGCGCGCGGGATCGCTGGTCTCGCACTTGTCGGCGTGGTCGAAGCGGATGGTCACGACCTTGTAATCCGCAAAGCGGTCCATGATCTCCGCCAGCCGGCCGTCGAAGAAGATCGTGCCCTTGTCGATGATCACGACGCGCTCGCACAGCTCCTGGATGTCGGCCATGTAATGGCTCGTGAGCACGATGGTGGTCTTGCGCTCGCGGTTGTGCCGGCGCAGGAACTCGCGCACCACCTTGGCCGAGATGACATCGAGGCCGATGGTCGGCTCGTCGAGGAAGAGCACCTTGGGCTGGTGCAGCAGGGCGGCGATCAGCTCGCACTTCATGCGCTCGCCCAGGGACAGCTCGCGGACGGCGGTGTTGAGCTTGTCCTTCACGCTCAGCAGCTCGCTGAGTTCGTCAATGGTGCGCTCGAACTCCTTGGGTGAAAGGCCGTAGATGCGGCCATTGAGTTCGAGCGACTCGCGTGCCGGCAGGTCCCACCAGAGCTGGTTTTTCTGCCCGAGCAGCAGCGCAAACTGCCGGCGGTAGCCGTCCTTGCGTTCCCACGGCGTGTAGCCGAGCACGCTGGCGGTGCCGCTGGTCGGGAACAGCAGCCCGCTGAGCATCTTGAGCGTCGTCGTCTTCCCGGCGCCGTTGGGGCCGAGAAAGCCCACAAACTCGCCCTCCTCGACGCGGAAGCTCACGTCCTTCACGGCGAAGACGGTCTCGTAATCGCGGCGGAACAGGCCGCGAAACGCGCCCTTCAGGCCCGGCTGCTTTTTGGCGGTGCGGAAGGACTTGGTCAGCCCTTGCACCTCGATCAGTGCCATGCCGGGGAAGGTGACGCAGGTCGCCGGATGCGCCCAATGAATTTCATCCGGGCCCTCGTCATTGAGGGATTCCTTTCACCGTGGTCGGCTGCGGGCAAGGGGAGCACGGGCGGAGTGGGGTGAGGGTGAACGGCCCGTGGTCACCGTGACCGACTTTCTCTGTGGGATCGGAGGCTGACCACTGAAAAGATACGTCCCGCATCATGTGGGCGAAACCGAGGCGGCGGCCCACTCCGACTGCGTGCGCCAGCGTTCGGCGGCCAGCCGGATCAGCACGCCGGCGGGCACCCGGCTGGCGAGCTGTCGGAGCAGCTCCGGACCACGCCTCGGGCCGGCGGGACCGCTGCCGGCCAATCGCTGTACCAAGTGGCGTGCCCGGCTGAGGGCCGGTTCTTCGCCTTCCGGAGCCGGAGTACCCAACGAGGTGAGTACGGCTTGGCATTCGGCTTCGTCCAGCTCTTCCAGGGTTTCCCGGAACACCGTCGCCCGCGCGGAACTGTCGAAGCCCGGCGCGCCGAACACTTCGGACAGGGCGGCCACCTGGGCAGACTCCGTCGCGGCCTGAGCCGTGATCGGCGCGGCTGGGGCACGCGTGACCGCCATTGCGTCTCCTTCCGCAAGCTGGCCGGGGAGTGCCGCCGGCTGAAGTTTGAATTCCAGCGTCAGGTGATGAACACAGGCGGAGGCATCGGTTGCGACCACCAGCCCACTGCCACCGTCGTTCCCGGCGGCGGCTTGGAATTGCAGGCCGAGCGAGACGGAGATCCGATCCGCCACCAGCAAAACGCCGCCCGGCAACGGCGCGTCCTCGGCGAGGGCCGCCAGAATCTCCCGGCGCAGCGCGTGCACCGTCTGTTCGACTGAAAGCATGGCGTGAAGCTAGCGAAAGAAGCCGTCGCACCAACAGCGGTGATTGCCGGCTGCCGAACGGAGCGCCGGTCTCCGACCCGGCGTGATGGTGCGGTGACTTGATCCCAATCGTGTTCACAACCACGAAAGCCCGGGGATTAGGAGAAAGATTACGATTCCGATTACGACCTTGGCGGCACCGAGGATTCATTGCGACCAGGCCACGCCGGGTCGGAGACCGGCGCTCCCATTTGCAGTCAGTCCTTCCGCTGGTTGGGCAGATGAGTGTCCCACGTGCGACCCGACTCGGGCGAGACCTGCGTGAAACCCGACCCCGATGGCGGGCTGGGTACGCGGATCACATGCTGGCAGCCGGGACACTGGATCTGCCGGCCGGCAAAGCGGGTTTCGCACTTCAGCGGCTGGTCACAGTGCGTGCAGTAAAACTTGAACTCAGGTGTTTCCATGATGCGACGGGGTGGCTGCTGTCCCGATACTAGCAAAGGACGCCCGCTGTTGAAAATGAGGTTTCCGGGAAAGCCAGCGAAAGTTGGCTGTTACCTCGCCGCCAAAGCGGGTGTTGTTCTCCTGTGGACCGGTTGTCTGACCTTGAATTGCTGGGAGAATACGCCGCTTCGGGCTCCGACGAGGCTTTTGGCGAACTGGCGCGGCGGCACCTCGGGCTCGTCCGGGGAGTCGCGTTGCGCCAGCTGCGCGACGAGCACCTGGCGGACGAGGTGTGTCAGGCCGTGTTTCTCGCGCTCGCCCGCAAGGCGGGAACCTTGCCCACGGGCACGGTGGTGGCCGGCTGGCTCTTTCGCGCGACGCGCTTCGCCGCTGGCAAGCTTGCGCGGGATGAGGAACGGCGTTCGCGCCATGAAAGGGAGGCTGCCATGACCCATTTCGAAAGTGTCACCGAGGATGCGGCCAGCCACGAGGCGTGGGAGGGGATTGCCCCCCCTCATGAACGAGGCACTGGAGGCCCTGCCACCCAAGGACCGCGAAGCCGTGCTGCTCCGTTTCTTCGAGCGGCAGGCCTATGCGGAAGTGGGCCGCGATCTCGGCACCAGCGAGGATGCCGCCAAGATGCGCGTGGGCCGGGCGTTGGAGCGGTTGCGGTCGTTCTTCCGCAAGCGGGGTGTCGCGCTGGGAACGGCCACGCTCGCCGGTGCGCTGGCGGCCCATGCGGCGGTGCCAGCGCCCGCGCATCTGGCCAGCGCCGTGAGCGCAGGCCTTGCGGGCACCGATGCAGCAACCGCCCGAATCGCACCGCAGGCGGATGCGATCCTGCACCACTGGCGCTGGTTGCGAGTGAAACCGTGGCTCGCCGGTGGGGTGATCCTTCTGTTTGCGGTCGGGCTGCTCTGGCTGATGGGAGGTGTCTTCGGTTGGCGGCGGAACTCAGCCGCGCCGGCCTGGCCGCAACCGGCCCAGCAATAGCCAGGACGGTGAGCCCCCTGCCAATGCGGAAACGCACCCTTCGCCCTCGGCCGGGCCGACGGAGCCACGTTACCTTTTTTTGGGCGTGGGTGTAATGCAGGGAAACCATGATCAAGACGTGTTTTGCGGTCCCGATGCTGGCGGTCGCCCTACTTTCCCCGTTGCAGGCGGCCGAGAAGTTCTGGGACAGCCCCGAAGCCTACCTCCGCCAGTCTCCGCCGTCGGACACCCCGAAAATCTTCGCTCCCGGGAGACTGGCCGATGCCGGCGCGTTCGCCTTGGGAAGAGTCGCCTTCTCGGCGGACGGAAAGGAATTCTACTACAGCCAGAACACCTCTTGGTATAGCGACAAAGATGCCCGGATGAAGCTGATCCGCCACAGGGACGGGAAGTGGGAACAGCCGGTGGTAATCAACGAGGGATTTGTCTCCCCGACACTGTCACCGGATGGCTCGGTGCTCTACCTCCGACGGGCCAATGGCATGAACAATGTCTGGCAGTCGCGCCGGGCGGGAGATGCATGGTCGGCTCCCGTTCCGTTTCTCCAAACGGCCTTCGGCGTGTACGACTACTTGCCGACGCTGAGCGGCAATGCTTATGTCGGCAGCGGGCCGGATGCGGAGGATACCCGGTACGGCAGCACCTATGTGTTCAGTCGGCTCACCTGGACCAACGGCCAGCCCAGCGTCCGCAGCCTCGGCCATCCGCCGAACGCCAAGGGGTGGAACGGTGATCTGTACGTGGCGCGCGACGAGTCCTTCATGATCGTCAGCGCGAAGGAGACGAAGGATTTTGAATCCGAACTGCATATCACCTTTCGCAAGCCCGACTCGACCTGGACGGAACCGGTAAGTCTCGGGCCAAAAATCAACGACGGGCCGGCCCATCGCTGGGGCCAGTATGTGACGCCCGATGGGAAATTCCTCTTTTACAGCCACGGCACCAGCGAGCGGGACTGCGCGATCTGGTGGGTCCGGTTCGATCATCTGCTGCAGAGCCTGCGACCGCGATCCCAATAACAGGCACCGGCACAGCCTGCCCCGCGAACAACGCGCCAGCGTCGCAGCGCCGCGCTCCGGAATTTCAACCTTCACAAACATCGGCCGAAGTGGCTCCGAAGGATCGCATGACAATGGGCAGGGCGGTGACCGCGCGCACGCGCCCCAAAAAATCCCCAGCCGAATCCACGGGGCGGGGATCGTATTCCGGCTGGGCGCTCAGGAGCAGGCGGGTCAGCCCCGCTTGGTGGGCCAGATCTTTGGGGTCACCGACGGGCAGCCGCTCCACGCTTGGGGAAGCGCCCGCTGGCCGATTCGCCTGATAACGCTCGCACCATTTCAGCGTGACGCCACGTTTGAAAACATCCAGGTGACTTATCAGCAGGCCTGATAAATTGCCGACCGTAGCCAGCGCGTAACGCAATAGCACGGCATCGGGGTGCCCGCGCCGAAAGGAGCCCTGCCACCCTTCAGCGTTATTGTACGGTTCGGGCAATTGCGCGTCCAGTGCCTCGTCATGCGTGGGCAACGGCCCGGCCCCGTGACGGGTAAGGTAGCTGCGCAGGACGCCGTAATGCTCGATCGTCACATCCAGGCCGAACCGCGCCGCTACCCGGTCGACGGCCGCCGTCGTAATCGAGCTCCAAGTGGTATGGGGATGAAAGCCGCGCCACTCATCGAGCAGGACGCCTTGGGCGCCTTCAAACAGCACGCAGCCGGGCTGCGTGAGCCGGACAAGGAGCGCTTCGGCGGAAGCAGGGACGCATTGGCGCGCCAAGGCCCGGGCAATGTTCAGCCACCGGTCCGCGAGCGATTCCTCTTGGAGTGCCTGAAACTCCGTCTCCTTGGCCCAGATACTTCCGGGCAGACAGAATGAGGAAAATTCAGCCAGCAGCGTTTCGCGAATCGCTTGCAGTTTTTCCCGCAGCGCGCGTGCTTCGGCCGGGGCATTCACAATCAGGTCGGCGTAACGCAATACCTGGTCGGGATGCTGCAGCGAGTGCCGAACCGTTTCACCCACACCGACCCCGCAGGTGCCATGGGCGTCCACGCCGCGCAGCCGCTCACGCAGCCGCCCGGCCGCCTGATGGTACGGGGTCGTGAGGCGGCATTGCCCGTCAATCTGCAAACGCGTTAGCGCATCCCCAACACCAAGTCGGCCGAGGGCTTCCGCCTCCACCAGCAAGGCCGTGGGATGCACCACCACTGGGTCGAGGAGCACCGTGCCCACGCCCGGCACCAGGGTGCCCGCGCCAAACTGGGAAAACGTGTGGTGCCGTCCCTCGGAGCCGCCTCCGGCCGGTGTCACCACATTATGACCGGCCTGGGCTCCGCCATTGAAGCGCACCACCGTATGCGTCGGAGATAGGCGTGCCAGCGCATCGACAAAATGCCCCTTGCCGCAGTCCCCGAAACCGAGGCCCAGGATCGAAACGTAACGGGTCGCGCCCACCAGGCTGGAGCCTTAGCCAAACAGGCGCTTCCACCAATTGCTGCCCGGCACGCCGGCCGGCCGCGCGAAGGCCGCCGGTCCACCGGTCAGAGCCGCATAGTGCTGGATTGCGCGGTGGGTGGAACCGATCCGTTCACGGCTGAATCCGTTGGCGGTCAGGATGCCCGAGAGGGCGGTGAGGTCCGGAATGCGCTTTTCGGTTATACCCACGATGGCTGCGGCCACCGCGCAGGTGTCCAGAGGGGACTCCATGCAGATGGTGTGGTCGCCCAGCAGTTCCCGCCAGCGCGGCTCGCACTTCTTGCGGCGATCCAGATCCGGGATCAGGAAGAAGACGTGGTAGGATTCGGCCGCCGCGGCGATCACCTCTTCGATGGGAATGTCCTCGTCGAGTTTTTCACCCACGAGCGCCTCGATGTGGTGCCGCGACACGGTAGGGTAGGGAAGCTCGTCACCCGTGAGGAAGAGATAGCCCTTCTGCTTGCGCTTCACCCAGTTGTCCATGTCGGTGTGTTGCGCGGCGACATAGAAGGCGAGTTCGTAGCTTTCCTGTCCCGTCCCGCCACCGCCGCCTTCGAGGTAGCTCCAGGTCAGCCACTGATCCATCAGCTCCGCCGTGCTTTCAAATTGGCCCACCTGCAACGCGGCCACATCGGAGTTCGCATCACCGATCGCCATGAACATCGGCTGCGGATCGGACACGCCGCAGGCCGTGAGCAGCTTCATCAGGTTGGGCAGCTCCTGCTTCGCCAAAAGCTCCGGAATGGCCCCCATCGAGCCCGTGACATCCAGCGCAAAGACGATCCCGAGGGAATTGGGATGATCCGCACTGTCACGGCATTCGCGCACTTTCAGTCCCTTGGGATTCATCAGGGCATGACATTGCCGCTGCTTGAAGACTTCCGCTCCCGCCTGGTGCGCCCGGCCGGCGGTCAGTGCGGCGTGGGCGGCATAGGAATAGTTTCCGTAACCCATAATGAATGCTTTCCGGTGTGTTTGGTGTTCTCTGATCGATGCGTCAAACCGTCAGGGAAACGAACGCGGGCGGGCCGAAGGCGGCCCTCGCCGCGGCTTGTAACAGGCCGTCCAAGCCGTCCGTCCCCTGCTCGCTGCAAAATTTCTCGTCCTGACCGGCCCGGGTCACCAGTTGGGCCAGCCCGGTCGGGATGTGGCTGGGGATCGTGTTTCCGTCGCCGGCCCCGTTTAGCAACACGGAAATAACGCGGGCGCTGTGCAGGATATCCGTGGCCTGGGCCTGTGCATGGACAATTGGTTCGGCCGAAGCCCATCCGATCAGCCGAATGCCATGGTCCTGCGGGTGGACCAGCGCGTGTTCGGGCCGGACATCGCCGTGAGCCCAGCCCTGACGGTGAATGAAACCAAGAACTTCAAGCACGCGCCGCCAGATCCAGACCGCATGGCGCGGATCGAGGCCCTGCGGATAAAGTTCGTTCAGCGACGCCAAACTGCCCCAGAAGCCGTTGGGATGCCGCAGCACCAGTGCGTGCCGGTCCTGGGTCCCCTCCACCATACCCTGGGCCATCACCTCCGGCAGACGTTGCGAGAAATACGAGCCGTCCATGCCGCTGCCCAACGCTTGCAATTCCCGCAGCACCTCCGCTTCCCGTGCGTAGCGCGAGGCCGCCTTGGGCGAGGACGAAAGTTTGATGGTGGCCAGCGACGGCGACAGCCCGAGCCGCTGCGCCAGATAGACCTGCGAGATCTCGCCGCTGCCCAAGAGCTGCTTCAGCTGATAGCGCTCTCCGGCGCATTCGATGTCCCGACCGGCCGCGGCGGATTGCAGACGCGCCCGGGCCAGGGCCTGGCGAAACGTGTCGCGACTCACCACCGATTCAGTCCGGGAGATCAGCGCACCGCAGGAGATGCACTTGACCGTGCGCCAGATGGCCACCCTTGGGAGCGGCGCACCGCATTGCGGGCAGCTGATCGAAACCCAGGCCATCAAGGTTGTCCTTCCGCGGGCGGGCGGTGGCGGCCAGAGCAGGGCAGGCAATGGGACCGGGACGGACTCAGGAAAAGGCCGCTTTCAAAGCCCTCGAAAACGCCTCTTTTCCCGTGATCCGAATTGTCCCGTGCGGAGGTCATGCAGTCCTTAGTGCTTGGGAGCGTGAGCATCCCCGCCGTCTTGCCAAGCATGTTTTCCAGCGCGCCTTTCGTCAGACCTCCGCTCATATACTGTGACCTTTCAGCGGATCGCTTTCTGGGCTATGTCTTTGTGTATGCCATCGGCGCGCGTGCAATTCTGGGGAACCCGCGGTTCGCTCGCGAAACCCGGCCCACCCACCCTTCGCTACGGTGGCAATACGTCCTGCGTCCAGCTGACCTCGCCGGCGGGCACCCACGTCATCATCGACGCCGGCACGGGCGCGCATGATCTCGGGCGGGCCCTGCTGGCCCAGGCAAGCCAGCAAACTCCCGGGCTGCCGTTGCGCGGGCACATCCTCATCAGCCACACGCATTGGGATCATATCCAGGGGTTCCCCTTTTTCGCGCCGCTTTTTGTGCGCGGGGGCCAGTGGGACATCTACGGCCCCGCCGGTCTCGGCCGGTCGCTGCATGACACGCTCGCCGGGCAGATGCAGTACACCTACTTCCCCGTCACTCTGGAAGATATGGGGGCCAGCATCCGGTTCCACGATCTCGTCGAAGGCGTGTTCGAGATTGATGACCTCCGGATCACCACGCGTTATCTCAACCATCCGGTCCTCACGCTTGGCTACCGTCTCGAGACGGACCGCGCCACCATCGTCTATTGCTGTGATCACGAGCCGCATGCGCGGGTGCCCGGCCAGCACCCGCCGCTGCACGAGAGCGACCGCCAGCATCAGCGCTTCCTCGCCGGTGCCGATCTGCTGATTCACGACGCGCAATTTACGGACGCGGAATATCCGTCTCGGAAGGGCTGGGGTCACAGCACCGTCGAGTACGTCGTGGAAATGGCCGAAGCGGCGGGTGTCAAACAGGTGGCCCTGGCCCATCACGACCCCACGCGAACGGATGACGCCCTGAACCAGATCGTGGCCGGCACGCGCGCGACCCTCGCCGCCCGGCAATCATCGTTACAGGTGTTCGCCGCCGCTGAGGGTCAGGTCATCGAGCTGTCCACCCGCGAAAGCGCGCGAGTGGCTCCGCTGGCCAGAGAAAACCTCGGGACGGCCGCGCCCGCCGCCGCCCCCGCCTTGCGCCATGCCACCGTCCTGCATGTGGCGACGGAGACCACGCTCGTATTGAACCTCGCCGAAGCCGCCCGTGGGGATGGGGTGCAGGTCCGGCAGGCCACGGATGCCAGGACCGCTTTGGCCATCGCGACCGCGTTCCCGCCCGACCTGATCGTGCTGGAGGACCAGGCTCCCGGCCTCGACGCGTTATCGCTCTGCCGTGACCTGCGGGCGTCGTCCGATGTCCACCTGAAGGTGGTGCCGATCATCGTGGTTGCCGCCAAGGAGCGGGCTGCGGAGGGCCAGGCCGCCGGCGTCACCGCGTGGTTGGTAAGTCCCTTCTCGGACCAATACGCCCGCGCCTTTCTGCAATCGTGGCTCCTGCGCTCGAAGTGCCGCTGGGCGCGGGCCCCGATCCCGACGGACGAGGAACAACGGCTGCAGGCTCTGCGTCAGCTCGGGATCCTCGACACCCCGGCGGAAGAGCGATTCGACCGCCTCACCCGGCTGGCCGCCGCGCTGGCGGATGTGCCCATCGTCACGGTGACGCTGGTCGAGACGAACCGGCAATGGTTCAAATCCTGCCTCGGACTGGAGGCCCGGGAAACGCCGCGCGAGCTTTCGTTCTGTGCGCATGTCGTGGTGGATCGCCAGGCACTGGTGGTAGCGGACACCTTCGCGGACGACCGCTTCGCGGACCATCCGCTCGTCCTTGGCGCCCCGCGCATCCGCTTCTACGCCGGGTTCCCCGTCTTCCACGAGGACGGCGTCTGCCTGGGCACGCTGTGCCTGATCGACACCCGCCCGCGTCAGCTCGGCGAAAGCACGCTCCTGCAGTTGCGGGAACTCGCCGGCCTCGTCGAACAGGAACTCCACACCGCTCCGCGTCGGGCTTCCAAAGGCAACGGGAATTAGCGGGACGCTGGCCCGGGAGCGGTCCCGTTGGGCACACCGTGAAAACCCGGCTGGAGTTTTGTGTCCCGGCATTGCCAGCCGCTGGCCGCCACCCCTTACGGTTTCCTGGCCGGCTCAGTGAACCCGTCAAACCCTTCGAACCCGTCGGTTTCGATGAGCATCACTTCGCCTTTCGAAGGCTCCGGGGGCAACGGTTTGTCACTCTTCGAAAGGGATTGCGACCCGGGCGGGATGACCGTGATTCCTGATTCCCGGACGTACTTGAGCGGCACATCCGAATCCTTGTCCACCACCTGCGTCCCATCGGCGGCGATGATGTATTGGCCCTTGGTGCCGCCACCGCCGATGACCGCGAGTCCGCCGCCGCTCCTCACTTCCAACGTGCTGCCGGCCACGAGCGAACGCACCGCGACGACCACATTTCCTCTGGCCAGAGACAGGCTCACCTTCAGCACCGGTGTGCTTCCGGCATGGGCCAGCTTCTCGATCTTCAGTTCCGAGTCCGGTTGCAGGCGCACAGTCGTGGCCATTCGCTTGAGGAAGATGTCCACGCGCGCATCCTTTCCGGTCCGGATGACCGTTCCCTCCTTGAAACTTCCCTCCCAGAGGCGCTTGACGGAACCATCCTCAGCCCCGCCACCACTGACAGTGTCCCCCTGTTTGAATGTTTTCAGCGGGGAAAAGGTGGTGCCGTCCTCGGAATATTCACACACCCCGCTGACGTCCAGCACCACCGCCTGCGATTCGGCGGAACCCGTCGGCGACGAGACCCGTGCGGGCAGCGTCCGTACCGACTGCGCTTGGGCCATCGGGAGAGCTGCCAATTGCAGGAAAGCCGCCCCCAATGCCAAGGGCACCGGCATCCTCCGCAGCAGACGGGAAGAAGTCCCCGCCCGCGATTGTTTGATCAAAGTTTTCATATTACGATTTCCCTTTCGAGTTGTGGGATGCTTCGCCGCTGGCGGACATTCCGTTAACCGCCTGGGTCAGGCGGCGGGGCGATGCTGAACCGCTTCCATACCGCGCCTTGCCGCTGACGCCCCGTTCAGTCCGGCCATTTTTGCAGGCAGGTTACCTTAATGGTGGCGGGAGCCGCTCACCACGGGGTGAAACCCTACCATTGCCTGGAGCTCCCCGAGGGCAGGCGGTCTGAAGGTGCGACTGCGGAATGCCCGCTGGCGCACCGGGCAGCGCGCTTTCGGCGGATAAGGTGCCGTGCGCCAAAAGCGTGAAAGCGCCCGCCTTTGACTTTTCAACCCCGCGGTCGGGGCATAGCTTGGAGCCGATGAATCGCATGCCCGTTCGCCTCGGCCTCCTCGCAGTGTTGTTGGCGACCCTGTTCGTGGGCTGTCAGAGCGCCTACTACGACGTGATGGAGAAGTTCGGCATCGAGAAGCGTGACCTGCTCAAAAAGGCCGTCACCCGCGCACGGGACCAACAGAAGGAAGCCGGTGGGGAGTTCAAGGACGCCCTGACACGCCTGCAGGAGGTCTATGGGGGCACAGGTACGGACCTCGAAAAGACCTACTCCAAGCTGAAATCGAATCTCGAGCGGTGCGAATCCGAGGCGGCCCAGGTGAGGACACGCATCAAGGACATGGATCGCATCGCCTCCGATCTCTTCGCGGAATGGGAGGGCGAGATCGGCCGTTTTTCCAATCCCGCATTTGCGACGGACAGCCGCCGGAAACTTTCCGAAACCCGGGACAAATACCAGCAGCTGTCCGCGTCCCTGCGGAATGCGGAATCGAAAATGGAACCCGTCCTGAGGTCGTTTCAGGACAACGTCCTCTACCTGAAGCACAACCTGAACGCCGCCGCCATCGGCTCGCTCCGGGGCGAGTCCTCCCGCATCGAGGCCCAGATCCAGACGCTCATTTCCGAAATGAACAGCTCGATCGCGGAGGCCGATGCGTTCATCAAGACGCTGAACTGAGGTCGTCCGCCAGGCGCCTTTTCCAAGCAGATCGCTTCATCCCCACAGCTGCCGGTCGAGCGAGCGGCACTGGATCGCCCATTACGACGAAGTCGCGCCCCACGGCGCCCTCGCCCTGTCCTCGCCAGCCACTTTCGATCAACGGTCGTTGACAGAGTCACACCCCTATACCAACTAATCCTCTGTCCAGCCCTAGCTGGGCCACACCACGGATGGGTGAGAAACGCCGCGACCTTCGTGGCCCCGACTGATAGGAATTTGGTTTCGATGCGCCGCGGAACCATCCAATCATCCAAAGAACCAATGAACACGTTCGCCGAATTGCTCAAGAGCTGGGAATCCTTCTATGTGGCTGTTGCCACAGCCGCGGCGACTCTCATGGGGCTGCTCTTCGTCGCGCTTTCGGTCAACCTGCAACTCTTGCGCGGTCCTGACGGCGCGCATCATCGCGACACCGCAGTTCGCACGTTCGGTGATTTTCTGCTCACACTGATGCTTTCCCTGGCCCTTTTGATTCCGCATCAGGAACCCATCGGGTTGGTCACGACCCTCTTCGTCATGGGGTTTGTCCGCGGGGTAAACCTGGTCCGGCAGGCTTCGAAGGCCCGCCGAACCACAACAAGGCATTCAAGCGCCTCTCCGGTCGTCCGGGATTATGCGCTGCCCGTCTTGGCCTCGGTCGGAATGATCGCGGTAGCCGTAATGATTCTGTGCGGCCACTTCGCATTGATCCTTTTGGTGGGAGTTGTCTTCGCCATGCTCCTTACCGCATGCCTGAACGCTTGGTCTCTACTTCTGCATCAAGCCCGTACGGTTGATTGAGCGTGGCGGCGCGATTATCATCAAAGCTCAGCAGTCTTATATTGCCCCACCGTTACGCCTCATCAATGCGGATATAATGTCTGGCCACACTCAGTCAGCCGGTTGACTGATTGGCCGATGCACTCAGCCAAATGAGTCTTGCCGACGCCAAGAGACCCCAAGTAGAGGACCTCGGTGCGACAGAATCTTCACGGGCGTTTTCCAATCTATCCCCGTCTCCCGTAGCACCTGACGCCGGCCCTTGATCAACGATCAAGAAATTCGCGTAAACTGTTGATTATGTTGGTGCCGGTGGAGGGACTCGAACCCCCACTCCCTTGCGAGAACCAGATTTTGAGTCTAGCGCGTCTGCCATTTCGCCACACCGGCACCGGGGGCGCGTAAAACGCCCGGTTGGTATGCGGGACGGCCCGCCGGTTGGCAACCTCCAAAGCGCGGGGCGGGGAGCGTCCCAAGCGCGGAATGCGGAGCGGGGAGCGCGAAGCCACAACGACTGGCCGTTCCGGCTCGCCCAAAGGCAAAATCCCTCGCCGCGTCGGCCGTCTTCGATGAGTCTCCAGCTTCGTCGTGGCTGCCTCCACCCACCCGCCCGAACACCGCTCCGGCTCCTCCCGCTGGCTTGACCGGCTGGAACGGCTCGGCAACCGGCTGCCCGATCCGGTCGTCCTTTTTCTCTTTTCGCTGCTGGCGGTGTGGGCGGTGTCGGCGTTGCTCGCGCCGGTGATGTTTAGCGAGACAGATCCGCGCACGGTGATTCGCGACACGGTGGGGCACGTGACGGCCTCCGCGCCGATCCGGGTGGTGAACCAGCTTGCGCCGGCTGCGCTCACGCAGTTCCTCGCGCGCATGGTGAAGACCTTCGTCGAGTTTCCGCCGCTGGGCATTGTGCTGGTGGCCATGCTCGGTGTGGGCGTGGCGGAGCATACGGGCTTCATCACCGCCGGGCTGAAGGTGCTGCTGCGCGTGACGCCGCGCCGGTTGCTCGCGCCCGCGCTGCTGCTCGCGGCCATCATCAGCCATTCGGCGGCGGACTGCGGCTTTGTGCTAGTGGTGCCGCTGGGCGGGCTGCTCTTCGCGGCGGCCGGGCGGCATCCGGTGGCAGGGATCTGCTGCGCCTTTGCCGGGGTGAGCGGCGGCTACAGCGCCAGCTTCCTGCCCACGACGCTCGATCCGCTGTTGCAGAGCTTCACGCAAAACGCCGCCCAGCTCGTGGAGCCGGGACGCCTCGTGAGCCCGCTCGGCAACTGGTATTTCACCAGCGCCTCGTCCGGACTCATCATCCTGCTCGGCTGGTGGCTCACGGAGCGCGTCATCGAGCCGCGTCTCGCCCGGGTGCCGGTCGATGGTACGGCGAACGACGCGGCGACGCTGAACGAACTCACTGGCGCCGAACGCCGGGGGTTCTTCGCCGGGCTGGGGACCTTCGCCGCGCTGCTGCTCCTGCTGGTACTGATGGCGGCACCCGCATCGTCGTCCTTGCGCGGCAAGGGCGGTTCGCTCACGGCACCCGGCGCGCCGCTGATGGACGCCATCGTGCCGCTGCTCTGCCTGTTTTTCCTCGTGCCCGGCATCATTCACGGCGTGATCGCCGGGACGGTGAAGAACCATCGCGACGTCGTGGTCGGCATGAGCAAGAGCATCGGCTCGATGAGCACCTTCCTGGTGATGGCCTTTGCGGCGGCGCAGTTCAGCTACGCTTTCCGCGAGTCGAACCTGGGCGCGCTGCTCGCCGTGAAGGGCACGGGCCTCTTGCAGAGCCTGCATGTGCCGCCGGCGGTCACGCTGGTCGGCGTGGTGCTGATCTCGGCGTTCATCGACCTCTTCATCGGCTCGGCGTCGGCGAAGTGGGCGCTGCTTGCCCCGGTGTTCGTGCCGATGCTCATGCAGCTCGGCCTGCCGCCCGAACTTACGCAGGCGGCCTTCCGCGTGGGCTCGTCGAGCACCAACATCATCACGCCGCTGATGACGTACTTCCCGCTCGTGGTCGTCTTCTGCCAGCGCTACGTGCGCCAGACGGGCATCGGCACGGTCATCTCGTTGATGCTGCCGTACTCGGTGGCCTTTCTCGCGCTGTGGACGGGCCTGTTGCTGGTGTGGTGGGAGTGCCGGTGGCCGCTGGGATTGTAGAAAATCTCGTAGTGAGAATTTCGATTACGAACGGAGAAGTCACGCCGCCGCGCGGCGCAGGCGGTCGGTGATCCCGGCCCATTCGGGGGTCTCGGGCGGGGCCTCCACCACGATCAGTTTCGCGCCGGTGTCGTCGCAGTGGTGCAGTTCGCCGTAGAGCGCACGGGCAAAGGCTTCGGCGTCGTGCGGGATCACGCTCACGTGGGCGAACCGCCCGCCCAAGGGAATGTGCGTGTGAGCGAGGATATGGGTCTGGGGTCTGGGGTTTTGGGTCTGGAGTTCTGGGTCACGGGTCCCGGGTCCGAGGTCCAGCGTCCTGAGTTGGGCGAGCAGGTCGGCTTCGTCGCGCCAGGAGAGGATGAGAAGTTTGGCTTTGGGCGAGTAATGCTTCGCCAGCATTCCCGGGCTCCTTAAAGCGGTCCCGGGTCCCGGGTCCAAAGTCCGAAGTCTTGGCGAAGGCGCCCCACACGCGGCCGCGATCGCCTCCGCCGAAATCATCCCCGGCCGCAACAACCGGGGAACGTCGCCGGTCACATCCACCACGGTGCTCTCGATGCCCACGTTGGAGTCGCCGCCATCCACGATGAGCGGGATGCGGTCGCCGAGCTGCTTGGCGACGTGCGCGGCGTTCGTCGGGGAGAGTTGGTCGGAGAGGTTCGCGCTGGGAGCGGCCAGCGGGAAGCCGCAGGCGCGGATCACCGCCGGCATCAGCGGATGGATCGGCCAGCGTACGCCCACGGTCGGGCCGCCCGCCGTGACGATGTCGGGAATGTGCGGCGCGCGCGGCACGATGAGCGTGAGTGGCCCCGGCCAGAAGGCATCGGCCAACCGGTCGGCCAGCGCGGGCCAGGCCGAGGAGCATTCCCGCGCCATCGCCCGCGAACTGACGTGGACGATCACGGGATTGTGCGCGGGCCGACCTTTCGCGGAGTAAATCTTCGCGACAATCGCGGCGTCGAGGGCGTTGCCGGCGAGGCCATACACCGTCTCCGTCGGCAGCGCGGCGATTCCGCCGGCGCGCAGCAGGGCGGCCGCCCGTTCGACGGCGGCGGCGAACAGGGCGGGCGTGTGCGTGGACAGGATCTCGGCAGACGGCACGCGAGGGTTGTAAGCTCCAAGGGCCGAATTCCAAATTCCAAAGAAGCTCCAATCACCAAACAGGGGAGCCGGTCCGAATCGGCGATCTGATCGCCGACGTTGCTTTGGAACTTGGAGCTTGGTCCTTGGAATTTCATGCTTGCGGGGTGCTCGCAGAACTCATTGCCCATGTCCGCGCCGGTCAGCACCTGTCCCGGGAACAGGTCGCCCGGGCCGTCACGGTGCTGGCGGACGAGGCCGTGGCGCCGGAGCCGAAGGCCGACTTCCTGACGGCGCTCGCGCAGAAAGGCGAGACCACGGACGAGATCGCCACTTTCGCCCACGAGCTGCGTGAGCGCGCCACGCCGGTGCCGCTGGATGCGGCGACCCGCGCCCGGGAAATCCTCGACGTGTGCGGCACCGGCGGCGACCGGCTGAACACCTTCAACATCTCCACCACGGTCGCGCTCGTCTGTGCCGCGGCCGGGGTGACGGTCGCCAAACACGGCAACCGCGCCATCACCTCGCAGTCAGGCAGCGCGGATGTCCTTGCGGCGCTGGGTATTCCCATCGAGCAGACGCCGGAGCAGGTCGCGGTCTCCCTGCGCGACCACGGTTTCTCGTTTCTCTTTGCTGCGAAATTCCACCCGTCGTTCAAGGCCATCGGTCCGGCCCGCCGCCTCTGCGCGGAACGGGGGCAGCGGACCCTCTTCAACTTCCTCGGGCCGCTCCTCAACCCCCTGCGACCCAGCGTGCAACTCGTCGGGACCTCCCGGCGCGAACTGGTCGAGCCGCTGGCGCGCACGTTGCAGGCGCTGGGCATCCGCCGCGCCATGGTGGTGGCCGGGGAGGTTCCCGGTCACGGTGTGCTGGACGAGTTTTCCACCCTTGGGGCGAACTGGATCGGCGAATTCTATCAGGATCGCGCCTTCCACCAATCGGAATGGTTTGCCGCCGAACTGCCCCTGCACCCGGCAACTTTGGCCGATCTGGCCGGGGGAAATGCTGCCGACAATGCTGAAATCATCCGCCGCCTGCTGGCCGGCGACGATCGTGGCCCCCGGCGCGATGCCGTGCTGCTGAACGCGGCCGCGGCCCTGTTTGTCGCCGGCAAGGCCGGAAGCATCGCCGCCGGCTGGGATTTGGCCGGAAAAACCATCGATTCCGGGGCGGTGACGCGCAAACTGGCCGCCCTGGCCACCCAAAAAGCCTGATTCGGGGAGTGGACTCCTCAGGCCATGAATCACTAATAATCAGTACTCTCCCCGATTAATAGGCTTATCAAATCTGCACTTGGCGTAACTTGTGCGACACAAAAAGACGTGCAGACGAGCTCAGATTTGATATTTTCCCTGCCCATGCTCCTTGCCGTAAACACGCGTGATCCGCGCGCGGTTGAACACCGTGTGGCCCAGGATTACTGGTGCATGTTTCCGGACGGGGACCCCACCTTCGTATCCCGGGCCTTTGGCTGGGTGGAAAGTTATTTCCGGGGGGACAACCCCGATTTTCTGCGGATTGACGCCCATTATCACGATCTGGAGCACACCCTGCAGGGCACCCTGGCCTTCTCCACCCTGCTGCGTGGCCGGATGGAGGCGGGGGTGGAACCGATCCTGACCCAGGAGATGTTCGAGCTGGGGCTGCTCGCGATCCTGCTGCATGACTCCGGCTATCTGAAGCGCCGGGACGACCGGGATGGCACGGGTGCGAAGTACACCGCCACCCACGTCAACCGCTCCTGCGACTTTGCGGAGCGCCTGCTCTGGCACCACGGCTACTCGCTGCGCCAGGTCCATGCCGTGCAGCACATGATCCGCTGCACCGGCGTGGGTGCCAAACTGGCGGCCATCCCCTTCCAGTCGGAGGAGGAACGCATTGCCGGCTTTGCGCTCGGCACCGCCGATCTGCTGGGGCAGATGGCGGCGAACGACTACGTCGAAAAGCTGCCCATCCTCTTCGAGGAGTTCTCCGAATCGGCCCAGTTCAACGCGGGCAAAGGCGGCCCGACCATGCTCTTCAACTCGGTGCAGGACCTGACGGAGAAGACGCCCGCCTTCTGGCGGAAGTACGTCCTGCCGAAGATCGAAAACGACTTCCTGGGCCTCTTCCGCTACCTCGCCCGGCCCGCTCCCGAAGGCCGCAACGAGTACATCGAGGCCATCGAGGCCAACATCCAGCGCCTCGAAAAGAGCCTGGCGATGGCGACCCGCGCCGCCGCCTGAGCGCCTCACAACTTCCGGCCGGGCCACACGCCCGGCTTTTTTGTTCGGCATTCCGCGCGCTCCGGGGCTTATTTCCCAGTCGTGCCGCGTGATTATCAGCTCAATCCCTTCCGCTCGGATGCCCCGTTGCGGATCGATTACGCGCGGGAACTCAATCCCCAGCAGCTCGCCGCCGTCACCGCCGCCCCGGGACCGGCCCTCGTGCTGGCCGGCGCGGGGGCGGGCAAGACGCGCACCCTGACCTACCGGGTGGCCTGGCTGATCGAGCAGGGCATCCCGGCCGAGCGCATCCTGTTGCTGACTTTTACCAACAAGTCGGCCCGCGAAATGATGCAGCGCGTCGGCGACCTGCTGGGCGGCGAGCTGTCCCAGCTCTGGGGGGGCACCTTCCACAGCGTGGGCAACCGCATCCTCCGCCGCCATGCCGACCGGCTCGGCTACCGCCAGGATTTCACCATCGCGGACCGCGAGGACGCCAAGGATCTGCTGGCCACCTGCATCACCGACGCGGGCGTGGACGTGAAGGCGACCCGCTTCCCCAAGCCGGAGGTGCTCGGCGACATCTTTTCCATGGCCCTGAACACGGGCCGGACGCTGCCGGAACTGCTCGAAGCGGACTACGAGAGCTTCCTGCCGCTGACCGACGTCATCGCCGACGTGCAGAAGCGTTACGCGGCCCGCAAGCGCGCGGCCGGCCTGATGGATTTCGACGACCTGCTGGTGCTCTGGCTGCGCGTGATGCGGGAAAACGCCGATGTGGGCGAGCTGTACCAGCGGCGCTTCCAGTTCGTGCTCGTGGACGAATATCAGGACACCAACATTCTGCAGGCGGAACTGCTCGATACCCTGTCCGCCCGGCATCACAACCTGATGGCCGTCGGCGACGACGCCCAGAGCATCTACTCGTGGCGCGGGGCGAACTTCGCCAACATCCTCAATTTCCCGCAGCGGTATCCCGGCGCCCAGGTCTTCAAGATCGAGACGAATTACCGCAGCACGCCGGAAATCCTCGCCCTGGCCAATGCGGCTATCGCAGCGAACATACGGCAGTTTCCCAAGGCCCTGAAGGCCGCCCGTGCCTCGGGTCCGCGCCCGGTGCTGGTCGTCTGTGGCGAGGGCGGCGAGCAGGCGGCGTTCATCGCACAGCGCGTGCTCGAACTCCGCGACGAGGGCCAGCGGCTGGATGACATATGCGTGCTGTACCGCTCGCACTTCCACGCGCTGGAACTGCAGCTCGAACTCACGCGCCGCAACATCCCCTTCACCATCACGAGCGGCATCCGCTTCTTCGAGCAGGCGCACATCAAGGATGTCGCAGCCTACCTTAAGCTGGTGACCAACCCGCAGGACGAACTGGCCTTCAAGCGGCTCGTGCGGATGCTGCCCGGCATTGGTGGCAAGGGGGCGGATAAGCTGTTCGCCGCTTTTGTGGCGCGACTGGGCGCCGCAGTCCCGGGTCCCGGGTCCGAGGTCCAGAGTCTTGGTTCGCCGGTCGCGCCGGTGCCAGTGGTGGAGATTTCGGACAATGATGGGGGCGATGGGACGCCGGTGCCGGTGGCGCCGTATGTCCCGATCGCGCCGTTGCTCACGGCGATTGCGAAGGCCGTGCCGGGGAAGACCGCCGCGGCGTGGGCCCAGTTCACCGCCACGATCTCGCAGTGCGAGGGCGACCCGATCCGCAATGCGCCCGGACGGTTCATCCGGCTGGTGGTGGAGGCCGACTACGAGGACTACCTCAAGGCGACCTACGAAAATCCTCGCAACCGGCTGGATGACCTGGAGCAGCTTGCCAACTACGCCGACCAGTTTCCGAGCGTGGCGGAATTCCTCTCACAATTCGCGCTCCAGACCAATGTTGAGGCCGAGGAAAACCAGACGCGCGACGACGAGGACGAGGAACGCCTCAAGCTTTCCACGGTCCACCAGGCCAAGGGCCTGGAGTTCGGCACGGTGTTCGTGATCATGCTGTGCGACGGGCTGTTTCCGAGCGCCCGGTCGCTGGACTCCACCGAGGGCGAGGAGGAGGAGCGCCGCCTGTTCTACGTGGCCGTGACGCGTGCGCGGAACGAACTTTACCTGTGCCATCCGTTGCTGCGCTTCATGCAGGGCGGCGGCAACGCGCTGCAACAGCCCTCGCGCTTCCTCGGCGAGCTGCCCAAAGAACTGGTGGACGAATGGAACCTGCGGCCGGCGTTTGGCGCGTATCCCAGCTCCGCTCCCACAGCGACTCCACCCGCTGCGCGGTCGTCCGACGATTTCCCGGAGGAATTCGACGGCGACTCGCCCTTCTGACCGCATGGACCACCCCGCCCAGTTCGCCGCCCTGCTGGCACGCCCGGAACCCCTGCTCGCGCTTGCGCCGATGCAGGATGTCACCGACCTGCCCTTCTGGCGGCTCATGGCGCGCTATGGCGGGCCGGACGTGTACTGGACGGAATACTTCCGCGTGCACCCCACGAGCCGGCTCGAAAAGTGGATCCTCGAAAGCCTCATCAAGAACCCGACCGGCCGGCCCGCCATCGCCCAACTCATCGGCAATGACATTCCGTCGCTCGTGCGGGCCGCGAAGGAGTTACAACACTATCCAGTGGCCGCCGTGGACCTGAACCTCGGCTGTCCCGCGCCGGTGGTCTATCGAAAGTGCGCCGGCGGCGGACTGCTGCGCGAACCCGCGCGCGTGGACGGCATTCTCGGCGCGATGCGCGAGGCCATCGGCGAACGCGGTGTGAAGTTCACCGTGAAGACGCGGATCGGCTTCGACGATCCCGGCGTGTTCGACGAGTTCCTTGCTATCTTTGCACGGCACTCCCTCGACCTGCTCACGGTCCATGGCCGCACCGTGAAGGAGATGTACCGCACGGAGGTGCATTACGACTTCATCGCGCGGGCCGCCGCGGCGGTGCCCTGCCCGGTGCTGGCCAATGGCAACATCCATTCGCCGGCGCGTGCGGCGGAGGTGCTGGCCGACACCGGGGCCAAGGGCCTGATGATCGGCCGCGGCTGCATCCGCAATCCCTGGCTCTACGGCCAGATCCGCGCGCACTTGCGGGGCGAGCCGGTGCGGCTGCCGGCCGGGCGCGAGGTGCTGGCCTATATCGGCGAACTCTACGAGGCCACCGAGCCGCCGGTGTCGCAGGAAAAGTTCCAGGTCGAGAAGATGAAGAAGTACCTGAACTTCCTCGGCATGGGCATCGGCCGCAGTGCGCCGGAATCCGCCCTGTTTCTGAACCGGATCCGCCGCGCGTCCGCGAAGGCGGAGTTCTTCGGCATCTGTGCCGAGTATCTCGACCACGACGAGCCGATGCCGCTGGTCCCATTCAGCCCGGATGCGCCAATCGTCCCGGTCGCTGACGCCGCATGCGCCGCCTGAGCGCCATAAAAATCTTCCACCCCGCCCCGTCGCCCCCTTCAATCGCGCCCATGGATCCGCTGCTGAAACTGCTCTCCGAAGACGCCGCCCTCTCGCCCGCCACGATGGGCGCGATGCTGAACCTGACCGAGGCCGAGGTGCGCGAGCGCGTGAAGCAGTTCGAGGCGGACCGCACCGTGCTGGGCTACCGGGCCGTGCTCAACGAGGAGAAGCTGGACCGCGACCTGGTCCGCGCCCTCATCGAGGTCCGCATCACCCCTGAGCGCGGCGGCGGTTTTGACAAGCTCGCCGAGCGCATCGCCAAATATGCTGAGGTGCGCTCCTGCCACCTGATGTCCGGCGGCTACGATCTGCTGGTCGAGGTCGAGGGGACCAACCTGCGCACGGTGGCCTCATTTGTCTCGGAAAAGCTATCCACCTTGCAGGGAGTGCTTTCCACGGCGACGCACTTTGTCCTCCGCGCCTACAAGGAGCAGGGGGTGCTCATGCAGCACCAGGAGACGGAAAGCCGGCTGGCCATCACACCCTGAGGCTGCTTGACGCTGGGAGCCGCCGGGCCGACCTTAATTCCGCTGTGCCACTACCGGGCTGTAAAATTCTGGTTCTCGTCGAACCGCCCGCCGCGATCATCAAGATTGCCGGCCGTGCGGCGGCGGAGAATGCCCGCGACTTTCAGCAGCTCATCCAGCGGCTGCACGGTGACGGGATCGGCCGCTTTGCCCTCGACCTGACGGGCTGCCTGCTGATGGACAGCACCTTTTCCGGGGTGCTCGCCGGGCTGGCCAGCGAGATGGGGCCCGATCCCGCGAAGGGCTGCCCCCGCTTCACCATTGTCGGGGCCAACTCCCGCGTCCTCGATCTGCTCGACAATCTGGGGGTGATCCCCCTGGTCAACGTGATCGACAGCCATGAGGAAGGGAACCTGACGGAAGCCGAGGAACTCGAGCTGGCCCAGCATTCGAAGACCGAGATGGCCACCTGCTGCCTCGAAGCGCACAAGCTCCTGATGAAGCTGAAGCCGGAAAACGCCGCCAAGTTCCGGACGGTCACGGAAATCCTCGAGCAGCAGCTCAGCACGGCGGCCTAAACCGCCTGCTTCAGCACCTGCCGGCCGCGGCCTCGGTGGCAGTCAGACGGTACGTAGGTTCTCTGCCCTTCTCACAGGGCGATTCAATGACGGACAACCGGATGATTAAGTGCTGGCTTTCATCTGATGAAACCGGAGCCTCCACGTTCTCAAACGCTCCGATAATTTCACAGTTCACGGAGCTTGGAAGAAATCCCATGCCCAACAATTTCCTCAGCCGGCTGCTGCCCGCGCTCATCGCCTGCCTGTTGCTCCCGCTGCCCGCCCGGGCCCAGTGGGTCCAATCACGCCGCGCAAACGGCATCGCCTATTTCCTCCTCGGCATACCGTCACGTATCGAACGCCTCAACACCACCAACGGGGAGTGGCTGCCGCCCATTGTGCTGCCCACCGCCAACGGACCCGCAACCACCATGGCCGCCGATGCCGACACCCTTTACGTGGCGTATGGCAAAAGCGTGAAACGTTATAATCTGGAAGGGGGCGCCGAAGTCCCCATGGTCGAGGCCGAGGAACCGATCCAAGATATTTTCACTGATGGGGACCTTGTGCTTCTGCATCATTCCACTGACACGCTCACCACGCTGAGGAAATCCGACAATACCCGGATCGACCACTTTGGCTACGTGGGCTACGGCAGCGTCGGCGCTTCCATTGCGCCCAACGCCAACCGGATATTCGGCCGGACGGGTCGCTATACCAGTCCCTCCGGCATGACGTATGTTCAATACAAGGATGACGGCACTTTTGCCGCCAACGGAAACAGCCTGTATTATGGCAGTTCCCCCTTCGCGACACGCACCTGGGTTTTTCCGGGCCAGACCAAGGTTGTGGACGACGCCGGCACCGTGGCCAGCGCGGGCAATCTCCTCTATCTGGGCAGCCTGGGCGACGGGATCACCGATTTGGACTTCTACGGGACGGACATTCCCATTGTCCTGCGTGGCTCCCGGTTGCAAGCGTACACCAGCACACTGCTTCCCGCCGGCAGCTGCTCCCTCCCGACCTCCCCTCAGGCCATCTATGTGGCTGGCAAGAACGTGCTGGCCTTCACCGCCGCCCCGAACAAGCCCCATGGCATCCGGGTGGATGTCATTCCCCTGGCGAATCTGGAGCCACCGGAGCCGAATCAGCCCATTGACCCCCGAGGTCTGGCGTTCACTCCCGAATCGAGCTTTGTGGACCGGAACGGCATTGTTTTCCTGCTTAGCAAGGTGCACCAGAACCTGTTTCGTTGGGACTCCTCCAGCCAGGCTTTCCTGAGTAATATACCCCTGTTGGATTCGCCCGATTTCGTGGCTTATTCCGCTTCGAACCACACCGTTTACACGGCGTACACCAGCGGCCTGATCCGACAGATCAACCTGGGTTCATCCAACCTGCAGGAAACCCCCTTTGCCCTTCTGCCCAAACGTCCGGTTGGACTCGCGACGGCGGATTCCTATGTGTTCGCCGCCGGCTATGGTGACCGAGAGGGCACCCAGTACACCTACGATTCCAATGGGGTGCTCGCCGACAGCCAGCGCTGGGATTATGACGTCCCGGAATACATTTGGAGCCCGGTGCGCCAGAAAATGTACATGCTCCGGGCACCCGAGGATTTGCGATGGGAGGAAATCAATGCCAACGGGAAGGCTTATCCCACACCGCCCGGGACCATAGGCGGAACCTTGGCCGTATCCCTGTTCGGCAACAACCTTGGATATTTGCACCCCACCCGGGTGGCGCCGGACGGATCCGTCGTGGTGCTCGGCTCAGGCGCGATTCATGACGCGACCACACTCGAGCGCCTGCCCTCGAGCCTGGCCAATCGGGTCGGGGACATGGCCTGGCTCAACGGCGGGTTATGCACCATCCGCTCAATCGGGGAGGCCGTGCATCTGCAGCGGTGGGCACCGCCCAATTACTGGCAGGACCAGGGCCGGCAGTTGCCTGGCCAGGCGCACCGGCTCATGGCTCTGGATGACCGCCGGCTCGTGGCGATCACGCTCGTGAACGGCGTCCCCTCGCTGAACGTGCTCGACGCCAACTTCAACATCGTGGCCCCGGCCACGCTCGCACCGCCGGAGCAACTCTCCGCCATCGTGGACTCCGCCTCCCACATCAGCCTGTCCTGGCGGGATGGCTCGGGTGAGGAATCCTACGTCATCGAGAGCCGGTCCGGCGGGAACGGATGGGGCCCCATTGGCACCGTCACGGCCGACATCACGGCTTTTGCCGACGTGCATGGTTACCCCGGCGGCCAGTATTCGTACCGGATTGTGGCCCGAAATGGCGCCCAAGTTTCGCCCCCGTCGGCCGAACTGGTGGTCACCCTGGCCCCGCCCCCGCCGGTCGTGCCCTTTGTCATTTCAAATCCGACCTCCTCCACCGCCATCGCCCTCTATTGGATCGGGGTGGAAGGCGCGGCCAAGTACGTCGTCGAGCGCAAACTGGCACCTCAGGAATGGGGTGTGGCCGCCACCGTGCCGGGCAATGTCACCTATCTCACCGACCCGGGCCTGATTGCGGACACCGCCTATGCGTACCGGGTGAAGGCGGTAAACTCGGAGGCCACCGAGGGAGCTTATTCCCCCACCACCCTCAGCCTGACGTGGAGCCAGTTGGAGGAATGGCTCAGCGTGATGAACGCGGGCCGTTCTCCCTCACCCTGCCCTCTCCCGCTGGGAGAGGGAACCGCCGGGGATGCCCACGACTGATCGGGAGATTTTCCGGCCGATCCCGCGCCTGCCTTCGCCGACCGGCGGGCGACCATTCCCCCTACCCATGAACCGCTCTGTACGGACAGACGGTTCCGTCTCTGTGGCCGCAGCGCTGAAAGCGCGTTTGAGTGATGCCTGGGGTGGAGCGAACGCAGAGAGCGCAGCCCCAGGGGCACGCGCTCCCGATCGGTCCGAGGGCTGATGGCCTGATCAAGAGGGAG
>CAIVQH010000054.1 GCA_903907995.1 uncultured Verrucomicrobiota bacterium
CGACAGATCCAGCCCGGAGGCAAACCGGCCGACCTGCACCCAGTCGCTGACGGTCAGCGCCCCATCGCCTGAGGTGGCCAGCGGTGCGCAGTCCGCCCGCTGGAAGGCCGGTCCGGCCGCCAGATCGTCCAGGCCCGCCACGTAACGGCCCACCTGCACCCAGTCCGTGATGTCCACCAGCTGGTTGCCGGCCGGCAACGGGCTGACATCGCCTTCAAAATTGGGAGCCACAATGGTCATGGTGCCATTCTGCCAGGTAATGGGCAGCACATTGCCCGCGGTATCCGATACCTTGCGGGGTGTGGGAGTGTCCCCCCAGGTGAACACCACCGGCGTGTCCACGTTCACCAGCCGCGCGGCAAAGCGCAGGTGCAACACATCGTTCGTCTCCTGCGAAAAGGCCGCTCCGGGGGATAGCGCCAGGCTGACTCCAAGGATGCCCTTGTCCACCTGCACCGAATTCACGATGACCTGGGCATCCGCCGCATCGGTCCCCAAGTCCACGTCCTGCCAGGTCAGATAGTTGGTGTCGAATCGCAAGCTGAAGTTGAGGGCGTTTTCCACCCCGTTGCCGATCAGCCAGACCGGCATCTCAACATTGCCGGGTGAGAGAACAGAATGATCCACAAAGCTTACAATGGCGTTGACCGGTGTGACGGCCAGTGCGGCAGCAACCGGCGGCGTGCAGCCCGCTGCGTTGCAAACTGTCACCTGATAATTTCCCGCTGCCGACGCACGGGGTACCGGGATGGAAAGGGTGGAATTGGTGGCACCGAGAATATCGGCCCCCTTGAACTGCCATTGATAGGTCAATGGCGCGGTACCGGTGGCCGTCACCTGGAAGCTGGCGACGGTTCCGGAGGCGACCGTCAGGTTTGACGGGGGAGTCACAATGACCGGAGGAATGGCCGAGTCGCATTTGCCAGCGCCGCCGGCTTGGAAAATCGCCGCGATCTCGCCTCCGGCAAGCGCTCTGGAATAATAGGCGAACTCGTCTATCCGGCCATTGAAACGGTCCTGGGGCCGCTGGCCGAGGTAGGTGTTGTCCCGCGACCCGATCCGCAGCGGCCCGGAGTCCACGATGGGCCCACCGGTCAGGCCGTCGGCACTGTAGGCGATCACCCCGTTCACGTAGGCCGCGACGGTGCCCGGCGCCACCGCGAGCGCGACATGGGTCCACTGGTTCAGCGGAATGGCCGTGTGGGTGTCGGTCCAGCCGCCATAGTTGGACGGCAGCCCGGTGGTGCCGCTGACGAAAAATGCCAGATTGCCCAACGGAATCGTGTTGGGGGCGTCGTTGAGCGGGCCTTTGATACCCAGTGCAAACTGGATTTTGCTGTTCGCATCGGGGAAAACCTCCTTGTTGGCGATGATGTCCACCGTCCCATCCACCTGGGTGGGATAGACCCAGGCCTCGATGGTGAAGCTCTGCAAATCCAGGTCGGGCGAGTCAGGAATCGACACTTCACTGTTGCCATCGAAACTGAACGCCTGCGACACGCGCCCCGGCACAAAACCGGGGCCGACATAGTGCACCGAATGCGAGGCGTCATCATTTGAGTTGCCATCGCCCCGCAGTGACACGACGAGCCCGCTGGGTGCCGGTGTGCAGGGCCCCAGGATCTCGAAAACCGCCTGGGCGTGATTGTCGGACACCCGCAGATCGGACTCATTCCGGGCGGCCACAGCATCAAAGACCAACGTGGCCGGCGCAGCGGAATGCCCTGTCAACGTGACGGTCGCCGTGTCTCCGGGCAGCAGGTCACCGAAGGTGCATGGCACTGTGGTATCGGTCACTTCCCTGGCTCCCTGGGAAACCGTGGCGGCAACCAGGGCGAAACCGGCCGGCAGGCTGACGTTAAGGGTCACGCCGGAAGCCGCCTTGAGGCCTTGGTTGTTGACGGCAAAGGTGAGGGAAAAGTCGGTGTTCGGCGGCACACCCTGCGGCGCATCCGTGCTCAGCACGATATTTTCGGTCCGTTTGCCGGCCTTCGAGGCGGAATAAACCGTGCCGACCTCGCCCAGCGTCAGCGGACGGTTATAGAGGCTGAATTCATCAATCAGCCCCCAAAAGGTGAAATATTGGTTGCCTATGGGCGCCCCCAGGGAACCTATGAAAAACGGGCTGTCAAAAGTGAAGGTCGCACCAAGATCGGCCGACCCGGCCGAATTTCCATCGATGTAAAAATTCACACGCGAACCGCTCCTGGTCACGGCCACATGATGCCAGAGCGTGTCCGTGATTGCGGCCGTGCTTAAAACCTTGGAAACGCCCACGACCCCGAAGGACAGCTGGCCATTGTGTTCCAAGGTGAAGTCGTAGCTGCCGGTGGTGCCGGAAAAAATCACGCCGCCTGCGCCAAATTGAGACGCGGATGACGGATTTGCCCGGCTGATCCAACCCTCCATCGAAAGATCCTGCAGACGAAAGGCGGACGGGTTGCCGGCCAAAACCCCTTGCGCCCCGCCGGCGAAGCTGAAGGCCTGCCCCACCAATCCGGGGGCAAACGCGGCTCCCCCGAGATAGCCGGGGGTTCCGTTTCCGGCTGCGTCCAGATAGTCCCCCTCGGCTCGCCACCAGCCCACCAACCCGTCGGGAACCGGGCAGCCAAATGTCGCCATATTCACCGTGGCCGTTGCCGAATCCAGCAGGTTGGTATCACTGTAGAGCTGCCCTTGGAAGGTCGGCCCGGTCGGGCCATGGAAATGGCCGGTCAATGTGACGGTAGCGGTTTCCCCGGGCAGCAGCCGCTCCACCGTGGTCACCACCTTCCCGCCACTGGCCACGCTGACACCCCGCGTGATCGTATCGGCCACCAAGGTGTAACTGGCCGGCAGGCTGATGTTCAGCGTGAGGTTTGTCGTGGGCTTGGTGCCCATGGCAAGGAGGTTAAAGCGGACCTTGAAATCCGTATCGGGAAGCTCCGCCGCCGGAGCCTCGGCGCTTACCACGACCGTGTCGGCGGCTTTTCCATCCGACCCGGCCCCGTAAATCCTGCCAATTTCCATGCCGGAAAGCCCACGGTTATAGAGGGTGAGCTCATCGATCAGGCCATAGAACGCGTAGGTGGATCCACTCACGGGCACCGGCAGCGAGCCGATGACAAAGGGGGTTCCGAAAGAAAAGACCGGGTTGTAGCTGAACGTGCCGGCGGGCGCGCCATCCACGTAGAAGCTGACATTTCCCCCATCTTTGCTGACTGCCACGTGATGCCACCGGGTATCTGCTATCGTGCCCGTGGACGTGACCTTGGAAACTCCCACCGCCCCAAACGACAACTGACCGGAATTCTCCAGCGCAAGATCGTAGGCGCCGACTCCACCGCCGAAGATCACGCCAGCCGGGGCAACCTGCGAGGCGGCGGCCGGGTCCGCCCGTTTGATCCAGGCCTCAATGGTGAGGTTTTGCACCTGAAAGGGGATGGGACCGCCGACCTGAACCCCCACCGCCCCGCCCGAAAAACTGAACGCCTTCCCGACGAAGCCCGGCACATAGGTCGCAACCCCACTATCCGCAGCGCTGCCATTCAGGTAAAAATCCTGGCTGTTTCCCTGGGCCCGCCACCAGCCGACTGCGCCGTCCGGTACCGGCACGCTCGCCCGCCCCGAAAAGGTGGCCAGCAGGAAGACGGCAAGGCTGGTGCAAAAAAAGCTCGGCAAGGAGAGGTTCATTGGGAGTCGCTAGAAATGCTGACCAATAAGGAAGAACTCCACCCCTCCAAGTCCAGTTCCAATTTGATGGGATTGTCTTTGTGACCGCCCCGCCGCCCTGCTTAGTCTCGCGCCGCAAAACCTCATGAAAGTGGTCATTCTTTGCGGTGGTCTCGGCACGCGTCTGCGCGAGGAGACGGAGTACCGGCCCAAGCCCATGGTGCCGGTCGGGGGCCGTCCCATCCTCTGGCACATCATGAAACTCTATGCGCGGCATGGGCATAAGGAGTTCATCCTCTGCCTGGGTTACAAAGGTGACGTCATCAAAGATTACTTCCGCAACTACCTCTGGAACACCTCGGATGTGACCCTGAAGCTCGGGCGCAATCCGCAGATCAAATACCATTCCAACCACGACGAGGAGGATTGGACCGTGACCCTGCTGGAGACCGGTCTGGAAACCCAGACCGGTGGCCGCCTTCGCCGGGCGCTCCCCTTCGTGAACGATGACACATTTCTGTTCACCTATGGCGACGGACTGACGGACAGCGACATCAACGCCAGCATTGCCTTTCATCGCGAGCATGGGGCGGCAGCCACGCTCACCGCCGTCCGCCCCACCGGCCGCTTTGGTGAATTGGCGATGGATGGCCGCACCATCACGGCATTTCAGGAGAAGCCCGAACAGGAAGCCGCCTACGTCAATGGCGGTTTCATGGTGCTCGACCGGCGCGTGGCCGGATACCTGGACCAGGACGATGGCTGCATCTTCGAGCGCGGGCCGCTGGAGCGCCTCACCCGGGAGGGACAGCTCAAGGCTTACTGCCACGATGGCTTCTGGCAGTGCATGGACACCTACCGCGAACAGCAGCTGCTCGACAAGCTATGGCAATCGGGCAAAGCCCCCTGGAAGAACTGGTGAACATGGGTCAGGCCTTTGCCAACGCCTACGCCGGCAAGCGCGTCTTCGTCACCGGACATACCGGTTTCAAGGGTGCCTGGCTCTGCGAATGGCTGCTCTCCCTCGGAGCGGAAGTCACCGGCTATTCCCTGCCCGGCTCCGCCTCGGAGGCGCTGTCGGATCAATTGGGATTGCCCGGGCGGTTGCAACACCTGGAAGGCGACATTCTGGATGCCGCAACGCTTCGGGCGACAGTCCTCCAAACGCAGCCGGACTTCGTCTTTCACCTCGCCGCCCAGCCGCTGGTCCGGGCCTCCTATGCCGATCCGGTCCGCACGTTTGACGTGAACGTGCTCGGCACCGTGCAGGTGCTGGATGCCCTGCGAGCCTTGGCCAAACCGTGCGCGGCGGTCTGCATCACCACGGACAAATGCTACGAAAACCGCGAATGGCTCTACGGCTATCGCGAGGAAGACCCGCTGGGCGGCCATGATCCCTATAGCGCGAGCAAGGCGGCGGCGGAGATCGTCATCGCCTCCTACCGGAAATCGTTCTTCACCGGCCGGCCGGTCCGGATTGCCAGCGCCCGGGCCGGCAATGTCATTGGCGGCGGCGATTGGGCGGCTGACCGCATTGTGCCGGACAGCATCCGCGCCCTTTCCGCCGGAAAGGCGGTCACCGTACGCAACCGCCAGGCAACCCGCCCCTGGCAGCACGTGCTCGAACCGCTGAGCGGTTATCTTTGGCTGGGAGCCTGCCTGGCCCGGACTGAGGCGGTTGCCGGTGCCTTCAACTTCGGCCCCTCGCACGACGCCGACCGTACGGTTGAGGAACTGGTCACGGAGTTGCTTCGCCACTGGCCGGGCCGCTGGGAGGACCACAGCAACCCCAATGCGCCGCATGAGGCCGGCCGCCTCCAGTTGGCGACGGACAAGGCGCACGCCCTGCTCGGCTGGTCGCCGGCGTGGCGCTTCCCGGAAGCCGTCGGCGCGACCGTTTCCTGGTACCGGACCGCGCAGGAGAAGCCTTCGGCGGCAAATCTTCGCGACCTCACTCAACACCAGATCCGCCAATATACGGAGGCGGCCCGCGCCGCTTCGATCCGTTGGGCCATCGAATCCGCCTCATGACAGCCTTCCGTTGCCGCTCCTGCGGTTCCAACCATGGCCGGCTGGTGCTCGACCTCGGCCTCCAGCCGCTGGCCAACAACCTCCTCAACGAGGCGGACCTGGCCAGGCCGGAGCCCAAGTTTCCGCTCCGGCTGGCCCTCTGCGAAGGCTGCTGGCTGCTGCAGATCACGGACATCGTGCCGCCGGTCAAGCTGTTCAGCGAATACCTCTATTTTTCGTCGTTCAGCGACGCGATGCTGCGGCACGCGGCGGAAACCGTGGCCAAGCATCGCCGCGACCGGGCGCTGGGACCGGACAGCTTCGTCGTCGAGATCGCCAGCAACGACGGCTACCTGCTGAAGAATTTCGTCGCCGCCGGCATCCCCTGCCTCGGCATCGAGCCGGCGGAGAACATTGCCAAGGTGGCCATCGAGCGCGGCGTGCCCACCATCTCACGCTTCTTTGGCCCGGAAGCCGCGACCGAACTTGTGCAGCAGGGACGACCGGCCGACCTCATCCTCGGCAACAACGTGTTTGCCCACGCGCCGGACACGAACGATTTTGTGGCCGGCCTCGCCGTCCTGCTGAAGCCCGACGGCCGCATCGCGCTGGAGTTCCCCTATGCCTGCGAGCTGATTGAGCATGTGGAGTTCGACACCATCTACCACGAGCACGTCTTTTATTTCACGCTTACGGCGCTGCTCCCGCTCTTCGCCCGGCACGGGCTGGAGATTTTCGATGTCGAACGGCTCTCCATTCACGGTGGGTCGCTGCGACTTTACGCGGCGCATCGCGGGGCACAGACAGTCCGGCCTGCCGTCACCGCCCTGGCCGAGGAGGAACGCGTGAAAGGCGTCGCCTCCCCGCGCTATTACGATGACTTCGGCGACCGCGTGCGGCGCATCCGGGACGACCTCGTGACGCTGGTTCGACGGCTCAAGGCTGAGGGCAGGTCCATCGCAGCCTATGGTGCCTCGGCCAAGGGCAGCACCCTGCTGAACTACTACGGCCTCGGCCCCGAAACGCTGGATTTCGTCGCCGACCGCAGCACGGCCAAGCAGGGGCGGCTCACCCCAGGCACGCACCTGCCCATCCTCGCCGCCGAGGAACTGGCCCGCCGACGCCCGGATTATGCGTTGCTGCTGACCTGGAATTTCGCCGAGGAAATCCTGAGGCAGCAGCAAGCATATCGTGACGCGGGCGGCCGGTTTATCGTGCCTTTGCCCGAGGTCAGGACCGTCTGAGCTGCCACCCCGAGCCGCCGCCGCCATGCGTTTCACCCCCACCCAGCTTGATGGCGTGTGGCTCATTGAACTGGAGCCGCGCGTGGATGAGCGCGGTTTTTTTGCCCGCACCTTCTGCGAGCAGGAGTTTGCCGCGCACAATCTCAACCTCCGCTGGCCCCAGGCCAATCTTACCCGCACCCGGCAGCGCGGGATGATCCGGGGAATGCACTGGCAGGCCGAACCCCGGCCCGAGGTGAAGCTGGTCCGCTGCGCCGTGGGCGCGATCTGGGACGTGGTGGTGGATGTCCGACACAGCTCACCCACCTTTGGCCGCTGGACCGCCTACGAACTGACCTCCGAAAATGGCCGCCAGCTCTATATCCCGGCGGGTTTTGCCCACGGCTTCCAATGTCTCGCCGACCACAGCGAAGTGGCCTATCTGATGGGTGACTTTTACGTGCCGGAACTCGCGCGCGGACTGCGTTGGGACGACCCCACGGTGGGAATCCGCTGGCCCCTGCCCGAACCCGTGCTGTCGGAACGCGACCGCCTGCTGCCATTGTTGGCATCTGTAATTCCCTAGCTTTTTTTGATTGTTTCGTTAGAGTGGCAGCCTCGGCATAGGCTCCAGCCAGGCCGGGAAAGGCATTGGAGAAGGCAAGCCAGTGCCAACAAAGGCTCCTACGACATCATTCCCAAACAGCGCGCCGCCCTGAAGCGGCTGTCCTTCATGACCTTGACGACGACTGGCAGTAAAATTGCTGATGCCGTTTTTGAGAAAAACTCTCTCAACCATGATCAAGCAGGCACCCCATCAACGCAGACTCCCCCAAGCCAAGGGGTTTACCCTCATTGAGCTGCTGATTGTCATCGCCATCATCGCGATTCTGGCCGCCCTGCTCCTGCCGGCACTCAGCAAGGCCCGGGAACAGGCCAACCGGACCGTCTGCAAATCCAATCTCCGCCAGTTCGGCGTGGCCATCACGATGTATGGCAGCGACAATCAGGACCGGATGATGCAGACCATCCTGAGCTATAACGGATACCGCTATCCGGTGGCCGCCTTCATGTTCCGGCAGGACGCCCTGCACTCGGGTGATGACCTCTATTTCAACGCGGAGACCATCCGGTACTATACTTCCGGGGCGGATACGAACCGGCTGCAGATGAGCGGCATCTGGTGGTGTCCCAGTTCGCCCGCTGAGGTGCAGAAGCCGATCGTCAAGGCAGGCATCGATTCGGTCCGCTATTTCCAGGCCTCCTATTCCTACTATGCGCGTTCCGAAAGCTGGGAACCGGGCGTCATCGACCGCCATCAGGACCTCACGGACAAGCAGTTGGACGCGCAACGGCTGCTGATGTCCGACAGCTGGTTTCATTGGTGGGGCACCGATGCCTGGTTTTACAACCACGGCGATCCCCGGGCCGCCCTGCATTATCCCTCGACCCCCTCGTGGCAGCGGGTTGGCACCCCGCTGATGGCGGGTCAACACCAGCTCTATGGCGACGGCCGGGTGATGTGGCGCAAGTCCAAGGGATTGAACATGAATAATTTGCCAACTCCCGGCAACGGCATCGGCGAGGTCAAAGGATACCCCAATGAGGGCACCTATTACATCGTTCCCGAAGGCGCGCCGCTTTGAGGCGGCTTTCACTCATGATCACAGCAACGGCTGGCGGTGAGAATGCCCAGCGATTTTCGAGACAAACTCAGCCGACCACCATGAAGCAGACAGCCTATCAACGCAGACGCTGGCGGGCCAAGGGCTTTACGCTCATCGAGCTGCTGATCGTCATCGCCATCATCGCGATTCTGGCCGCCCTGCTGCTGCCGGCGCTGAGCAAGGCGCGGGAACAGGCCAACCGGACGGTCTGCAAGTCCAATCTCCGCCAGTTCGGCATCGCCATCAACCTGTATGCCAGCGACAACCGGGACCAGCTTCAGCAGACGGTCCGCAGTCACGAGGGGTATCGCTATCCGGTGGCTGCCTACATGTTCAAGAGCGAGGGCGATCAGTATTTCAACGCGGAAACCATCCGCTACTACACCTTCGGGGCGGACACCAACAAACTCCAGATGAGCGGAATCTGGTGGTGTCCCAGTTCGCCGGTGGATGTTCAAAAGCCGATCGTCAAAATGGAAATCGATGCTGAGGGAATCTTCCAGGCCTCCTACGCCTATTACGCGCGTTCGGAAGATTGGGAACCCGGAGTCATCGACCGCCACCAGTATCTGACCGACCAGAGGCTGGACCCGTTGCGGCTGCTGATGTCCGACAGCTGGTTTCATTGGTGGGGCACTGACGCCTGGTTTTACAACCATGGCGACCCCAAAGCCGCGCTGCACTATCCGGCCACCCCGTCATGGCAACGTGTCGGCACCCCGCTCATGGCCGGACAGCATCAGCTCTACGGTGACGGCCGGGTCGTATGGCGCAAGGCCAAGGGACTCAACCTCACCGGACTGCCCGTCTTCGCCAAAGGGGTCGGCGAGGTCAAAGGATATCCCAACGAGGGCTCCTACTATATCGTGCCCGAAGGCGCCCCTCAGTGAAGCTGCTGGTAACTGGCGGCAGCGGGTTTCTCGGCTCCGCATTCGTGCGTGCGGCCGCGGCTCGCGGCCATCAGATCGGGGTGCTGTCACGCACACGCAGTGACCGCCATGACCCGCACGTAGCCCTTCTCACCGGCAGTCTGGCCGAACCGCCTTGGACCGAAATCGCACGCTTCGCGCCCGAGGCCTGCCTCCACGCGGCCTGGATCGCGACCCCGGGTGTCTATCTCGAATCCCCGGAAAACGGGGATTGGGTGCGCTGGAGCCTGGAGTTCCTCCATCGGCTTCCCGCATTGGGCGTCCGCCATCTCGTGGCGCTCGGCACCTGCATCGAATACCAGATCACCCGTCAGCCGCTGCGCGAGGACATGACCCCGCTGGCACCGGCTTCGACCTATGCCCGCAGCAAGTGCGAACTGCACGAACGGCTGCGATCCGGCCCGGCCCTAGCCCAGGCCACCCTTGCGTGGACCCGCATCTTCTACCCCTATGGCAATGGCGAGCATCCGGCCCGCCTGGCCAGTTCGCTCCTCAGCCGCCTGGACCGCGGCGAGGAAGTGATGCTCCGGACGCCCAACAGCATGAAGGATTACATCCACGTTGAAGACGTGGCCACGGCCCTCCTGAGCGTGGTCGAGCAAGGCTTCAACGGGGACATCAACATCGGCACCGGCGAAGGGGTGGCCATAGAGACGATCGCCCGCCGCCTGGCCGATACGGTGGGCCGCCCCGAGCTGATCAAGGTTCCCGAAAAACCCGTGACTGACCCGTTGGATTTCGTGGTGGCGGATGCTGGCCGGCTGCTTTCCCTCGGCTGGCGGCCGCAGGTGACGCTTGCGGCAGGGCTGCAACGGCTGGTAGACGCACGGCGTCCATGATGTCACGCCCTGACTGTCCCGGCTGCGGAAGCACCACGCTTTCCGCCCCCTTCCGCCTGCCCCGGCAGCCCGTGGTGCTGAACTACCGCTTCCGGGATGCCCAGGCGGCCAGCCGCGTGCCCCGGCATGATGTGACGCTGGTGCAGTGCCGCCGTTGCGGGCTCGTTTTCAATGCCACGTTCGATCCATCCCTGATCCCCTACGACGAGAACTACGAGAATCGCCAATGTTTCTCCGCCGCCTTTGGCACGCATCTGGAAACCCTGGCGAAGGCCCTGACAGCACGGAACCGCCTGCAGCACGGCCGCATTCTGGAAGTGGGCTGCGGCAAGGGGGATTTCCTGCGGCTGCTTTGCGGCATCGCCTCGGCGCAGGGCGAAGGCTACGACACTTCCTATGAGCCGGGCCCTAAGGCCGAGCCACCCGGCCTGAGCTTCCATCGCCGCTACGTGAGCGCGACGGATGTGACCCGGCCCTTTGATACGGTGATCTGCCGCCATGTGGTCGAACACGTGCCGGAAATCGGCGTCTTCCTGCGGGACCTGCATGCCATTGCCGTGGCGGCCGGCGATCCGGTCGTCGTGCTGGAAACGCCGCGCTTCGAGTGGATCGTGGAACAGCTCAGCCTGTGGGACGTGTTTTACGAGCACTGCAACTACTTTCCCACCGCCAGCCTGGCGCATCTGTGCCGGCTGGCCGGATTCCGGGTGTTGCGGCACCGCTCCGTGTTTGGGGGGCAATACCAGGCGCTCGAGCTGAAACTGGCCCGGACCCGACGAACCCCACGTGCCCCCGGGATACCGGCCAAAGCCCGGCTCACCAGCTTCGCCAAGCTCGCCCAGAAGCATCTCGACCGGCTGACCCAGCGCTTCACCAAAGCCCGAAACGGTCGTGGTTGGGCCGTATGGGGGGCGGGCGCCAAGGGGGTCGCACTGGTGAATCTGCTGCGGTCAAAACCGGCCTGCGTCGTGGATTCCAACCCGGCCAAACAGGGCGGCATGCTGCCCGGAACGAAGATCCCGATTGTCGCCCCGGAAGATCCGCGCCTGGCCCGGTTGGGCCTCATCGTGATTGCCAACCCGAACTATGCCGCAGAGATTCGCGCGGTTCTCGATCAGCGCGGCTTTACCGGCCGCACGCTCACGCTCTAGTTCATGAAGCTCACCATCGACACCGAAAAGAAGACGCTCGTCCAGGAGACCGCCGCCGGCCGCGAGGAATTCCCGCTGTATTCCGACCAGGCCTTCGATCTCATCGCCGAGCAGTGGGTGAAGGTCGGCTGGAACCAGCGCTACTCCTACACGTTTTCGTGGATGGGCCGGCCGGTCATCCAGCTTCCCGAGGACATGGTCCGCACGCAGGAGGTCATTTACCGGGTCAAGCCGGACGTGATCCTGGAAACCGGCGTTGCCCACGGCGGTTCCCTCATTTTCTACGCCTCCCTGTGCAAGGCCCTGGGCAAGGGCCGCGTGATCGGCATCGACATCGAGATCCGGCCGGCCAACCGGCAGGCGATCGAGGCCCACGAGCTGGCGTCCTATATCACGCTGATCGAGGGCAGTTCGACCGCGCCAACCACGGTGGCCCAGGCCAAATCGCTCGTGAAACCGGGCGAGACCGTGCTGGTGCTCCTCGACTCGAACCACACCAGGCAGCATGTGCTCGACGAGCTGGCCGCCTACCACGACCTCGTCACCCCCGGCTCCTACATCGTGGCCACCGACGGGCTCATGAAAGACCTGCACGACGTGCCCCGCGGCCAGTCCGAGTGGGTCTGGGACCACCCGACGGCGGCGGCGGCCGAGTTCGCCTCAACCCATCCTCAGTTTGTGGTGGAGCAGCCCGCCTGGCCCTTCAATGAGAGCGGCCTGACCCGAAACCTCACCCACTGGCCCGGCGCCTGGTTGCGGCGGCTGCCCTGAAGTCCAATCCATTCCCGGCAATTAAGAAATCGACCGGATCGACCGATCTTTCCAAACTGCACCGCCAGCGCATCCCATTTCTCTTTCATGACTACCCTGCATCTGAATGCATCGCACACTGACGATCAGCGCCGTAAAATGATCTTCGGTGGCGATTTCTTCGTCTACTCAACCCGCGACGCCGTGGCGGCGCTGTGCGCCCACGCGAATGGCATGATCCGGGAGACATTTGCCGGGCTGGATCCGGAAACGGCGCAATTCCAGTTCGCGGTGGAGGAGTTCGCCGCGAAGATCGGGCCGCTGAAGAGCCGATTCACCAACGATCTGCGGACCAAGGAGATCATTCGCGACATTTTGGCCGCGTTTGGCCATGACCTTACCGCGACTTATTTCGACGTGCCCCGGCTCCGGGTGGTGACCTCCGACAACTTTCTCACGGCGGGCGTCGGTTACGCGTACAAGGCGCACCGTGACATCTGGTATTCAAGCCCGGAGAGCCAGATTAACTGGTGGCTGCCAGTGTACGATCTGGCCTCGGAGCGCACCCTCGCCTTTTACCCGAAATACTGGACCCAACCGCTCCCGAACACTTCCGAGGGGTTCGACTATAACGAGTGGACCCGCGTGGCCCGCACTACGGCCACGACCCAGATCAAAACCGACACCCGCAACCATCCGCTGCCGACGGAGCCGACGGACGCAGCCAACGAGATGCGGCTGGTGCTCAAATCGGCCGAGTCGGTGCTGTTTTCCGCCTCGCACGTCCATGCCACCGTGCCCAACAGCTCGGGGAAGACCCGCTTCAGCCTCGATTTCCGGACCGTGCACCTGCGGGATCTGGAAACCAAGGCCGGCTCGCCGAACATCGATAACCGCTCCAAAGGCACGACCCTCGGGGACTTCATGCGGGCCGCCGACTTTGCGCCGCTCACGAACGTATTCTCCACGGAGACGATGACGTTGAAGAGCGCCTGAACCAACGCCACCTGCCTGATCCAAGCCATGCCCCACGATCCCTCCCCCACGATGCACGACCCGGTGACGCAGTCGTCCAACGACTACCGTTACCGCCAGGCGCTGGAACAGTATTTCGCCGAGGGAATCGGCTCGGGCACGGAGAAGCTCGAAAACTTTGCCAAATACGTCCCTCGCCAGAACCTCGCCCGCTTCCTGGCCCGCTATGAGATCTTCAAGCTGATCCAGAACGTGCAGGGATCGCTGGTCGAATGCGGTGTGCTGTTCGGGGGCGGCCTGATGGCCTTCGCGAACCTCAGCGCGATCCTCGAGCCTTACAACTTCCAGCGCCGCGTCATCGGCTTCGACACCTTCAGCGGCTTCCCGGAAATCGCGCCGAAGGATTTGCTCGGGAAATCCGACCGGAAATCGGCGCACCTGAAGCAGGGCGGGTTCGCCGCCCCGGGCGCGCGGGAGGATTTGCAGCGCGCGATCGACGTGTTCAACCAGAACCGCTTCCTCAACCATTTCCCCAAGGTCGAGCTTGTCGAGGGGGACTTTGCCGTGACCAGCCGGAAATACCTGCAGGATCACCCGCACCTGGTCGTGAGCTGCCTCTATCTCGACTTCGACATCTACGCCCCCACCAAAATCGCCCTGGAACTGTTTCTGCCCCGGATGCCGAAAGGCAGCGTGCTGGTCTTTGACGAACTGAACGAGGAGGCGTTCCCCGGCGAAACCGTGGCGGTCATGGAATCCCTCCCGCTCTCCAGCTTGCGAGTCCAACGGTTCCCGTTCGAACCCCGCATCTCCTATGCTGTCATAGGGTCCTGAGGGCGGGCCCGACGGCCGTACCATGCGCCCGGCACGATAACCGCCATTTAAACGCACGTGACTGAGCTGACCACAGCGATCCCGGTATTCAATGGCGAGCGGTTCCTGCCCGCCACCCTGGACTGCGTGGCGCAGCAGACGAGAAAACCGGAGCGGCTGGTCATTTTCGACAACGGCTCCACCGACGGCACTGAGGAGATCGTGGCCCGCTTCAAGGGAGTCCCGTGCGAATTCCGGCGCAACGAAAGCAATCTTGGCGTACTGGGCAACGCCAATCGTTGCCTGTCGCTGGCGACGGAGACCCGCTATCTGCACCTGCTCATGGCGGATGACCTGGTCAAACCCGACTTTTACCAGAAGCTGCTGCCCGCCATGGAGGCCATGAAGGGGCGCGGCCTCGGCTACTCCTTCAACGAGAACATCTCGGGCACCGGGGAGGTCATCGGGCGGAACCAGAGCCAGGCCACCGGACAATCCCGGCAGGTTCCCCTGAATGAGTTTCTCGCCCGGCAGGCCACCCTCGCCACGGTGTTGCTGCCCGGCGTCATCCTGAAGACCGACTTCCAACCGGCCCCCTGCCTGTTCCACGACATGCCACAGGTGGCCGATGGACTTTTCCTGGCCGAATGGGCAGCGCTGACCGGTGAAGCGATCGAGGTGGGAGAATACCTCTGCCAATACCGGCTCCATGCGTTCAATGCCTCGAGCCGGCACATGTACGACCTGCAGTCCTTCGTGCTGGATGAATGGCGGCTTACCAAGACGGTGCTGGGCTGGATGGATGAGCCCTGGACGGCACACCAGCTGCGACGTCTTCGGCTCCATTTCCAGCTCGCGGCCCGCACGCAGGTGAAAATCGACATGATGCAGCGGCTCCGTCCCCAATTCGCCGTTGAAATCCGCCGCAAGCAGCGGGAGCTCGCCGGCCGGCCGGCTGCCTTTCTGGGCTGGGCGGCGGTGCGCGCCCGTGACCTGCTGCGCCGTCTCGGCGGAAAACCCTCGAAGGCCGTTGAACTGACCTCGACCGCCACTGTCTCTCCATGATGCAAACGAATTCCCGCAGGCGCATCGCCGGGCTCCTGTGCCTGACGCTGCTGCTGCCCGTGCTTTGGCTGTTCCACCGGAGCCTGATCCCCCAGTTTGCACTGTTCTCCAACGACGGGCCACTCGGGGCGATGGTCTCCCAGGCCGACCAGGTCCTGCACACCTTCACGGGCCTGTGGCGGCCGCTGAACTGGCTCGGGTCGCAGGACATCAGTTCACAACCGGACCTCACGATGTCGATCTTCATCGGGCTGGGGAAGCCGGTGCTGTTCTCCAAGTTTTATGCGCCGCTGGCGCTCTGCCTGCTCGGGGTCGCCGGATGGTTCTTCTGCCGCTGCGCCGGTTTTCATCCCCTCGTGGGTCTGCTGGTCGCCCCCGCCGCCGCCCTCAACAGCAACGTGTTTTCCTATGCCTGCTGGGGTTTGCCGCCCAAGGCTCTCGCTCTCGCCTGCACTCTCTTCGCACTCGGGCTCCTGCTCCGGTCCTTTCAAGGAGGGCAAAGGAGCTGGCTTTATGTGACACTGGCCGGGCTCTGCGTGGGCATGAATGTGGTTGAGGGAGCGGACGTGGGGGCCATCCTCAGCCTCTATGTGGCGGCTTTCGGGCTGTGGCAGATTTTTGCCGAGGCCGGCGGACCAACGAAGAATTTCCTGCGAGGCACCGGCCATCTGGTGCTGGTCGGCCTCTGCGCCGCCTGGATCGCCGCCCATGCGCTGTCGTCGCTGATCGGCACCCAGATCAAGGACGTGAGCGGCATGACCCAGACCAAGGAATCCCAGGAGGCCCGCTGGAAGCCCGCCACCGACTGGAGCTTTCCGAAGGCGGAAACTCTCCGGATCGTGGTGCCCGGCCTCTACGGCTACCGGATGGACTCCCCGGAGGGCGGGGCCTACTGGGGCTCGGTCGGCCCCGGCGACTCGCCCGAGTCCCGCTTCAGCGGCGACGGCCAGTATTCGGGGATCGGCGTGGTGCTGATCGCGGCGTTCGCGGTCGCCAGCTCGTTCCGCAAGGAGAAGTCGCCCTTCTCGGCCAGTGAGCGGAAGTACATCCGGTTTTGGGCCGTGGTGACACTGGTCTCCCTGCTGCTGGCGTACGGTCGCTACGCCCCGTTTTACCGCCTGATCTTCGGACTGCCGTTCTTCTCGACGATCCGCATCCCGATGAAGTTTCTCCACGGGATGAATCTGGCGCTCTGGATTCTCTTCGCCTACGGCCTTGAGGCCCTCGCCCGGACCGGGTTGGCGAAGGACCGGACCCCCCGCGCCGGAATGGGTGACCAGATCCGGACGTGGTGGAAAAACACAGTCGCATTTGAGCGGCGCTGGGTGATCGGATCGGTTGCGGTGCTGGGCCTGGCGCTGTTGGCAGCGGGGCTTTACACCAGCCGGACACCGCAGTTGACGCGGTATCTGGGGACACTCTTTCCGGCCGGCACCTCGGATCCGGCGACCGCCGAGTTCAGCATCCGGGAGGCTTGGCTCGCCGTCCTGTTTCTGGCGGCCACCCTGGGTACGGTGACGCTCGCCGTCGCAGGTTGCTTCGGCGGCGCGAAAGCCGGCCGCGCGTGGGCGCTGCTGGGCGTCATTCTCGTGGTGGACCTGGTGCGCGCCAACTCGCCCTGGGTGATCCACTATGACTACCAACTGCGCTACCAGACCGATGCGGTGCTGGATGTCCTGCGCCAGCAGCCGTACGAGCACCGGGTCTCTTCCTATCTTTCCCCGCAACGGGCCATGCCACTGGTGCAGGCCAACGAGTTTGTCTACCTGCAAAAGGAGTGGCTCGAAAACCAGTTCCAGTATTTCAACATCCAGTCGCTCGACATCGACCAGATGCCGCGCAAGCCGCAACTCGACGCCGCCTACATGGATGCGTTCGACCTCGCCATGGAAAGGCCGGCCCCGGTCGCGCTTCAGAAGCTGATGATTGCCCTGGCCTATGGCTCGATGCTGGATCAGTTGCAGCCCAAGGACGTTGCGCAGGTAAAAGAGGCGATCACGGCGGCCAAGGCCCCCGCCCAGATCCTGGGACGCTTCTGGCAGCTGACCAACACCCGCTATCTCATCGCCTCACCGCAGATGGCGAATGCCCTCAATGACTACGTTGATCCGGTGCACCGCCGTTTCCGGGTGGTCCTGCCGTTCACGCTGGGACTGAAGCCGGGCGCACCCCAGCCCACCGCCAAGTCGGGATTGGCCGATGTCGTGCAGCTCCTGCAGGCCGTGCGGAGCGACCAGGGCACCTTGGCACTGATCGAGTTCGGCGGGGCGTTGCCGCGCGCGAAATTCTACACCGGCTGGCAGACCATCACCAACGATGCGGCCTCCCTTGCCCGGCTGAGCTCGGCTGAGTTTGATCCGGAAAAGAGCGTGGTGCTGGCCGATGAACTGGTGGGCGTGAAGCCGGCGCCCGAAGCCGCCCCCGGTGAAGCCACCATTACGAGCTACCAGCCCAAGGACATCGTCCTGAAGACGAAATCCACCGCCGCCGGAGTGCTCTTGCTGAATGACCGTTGGAGTCCCGACTGGCATGTCACCGTGGACGGCCAGCCGGCGACGCTGTTGCGCGCGAATTTCATCATGCGCGGGGTGGCGGTGCAGGCCGGTGAACACACGGTGGAGTTCCGTTTCAATCCGCCGCACGGCACGCTGTGGGTGAGCCTGTCGGCCATCGCCGCCGGCCTGGTCTGCATCGGGCTGCTTGCCTCTGGGCCCAAGGAGAAACCGGTGGCGGGTTGAAGGCGAACGGTGGGCGGCCGGAGCGCCGGTCTCCGACCCGGCGTGGCTACCTCAACCTTGGGGGAACGGTCAGCCCCGGGAATGACCTGAAATTCAGGCCGCCCTGCTTTGGGGAAACAAGCACCAAGGCTCAATCTCCAAGCACCAGAGAAACTTCAACCTCCAAACCTCGATAGTGCCCAACCGCTTGAAGCGGGCGTCTGGTGTTTGGCGCTTGCTGTTTGATGTTTCTTTGGAGGTTGGAGCTTGGCTTTTGGAGCTTCGAAAGCGCGCTTTCCCGCACCTCGCCGAACCTCCTCCAGTCATCCCCCGCGCAGGTGCTTCAGCACCTTGCCGGGGAAATGCGGCAGCGCCTTCGCGACCTCCTTCAGCATGCGGGGCGACATCTCGCTGGGCACCGTGGCGCGCACGTAGGCCCGGGGATGGACCAGGTCAATCGGCCAGGGACGATTGGCGGCGACGGCGGCGGGAAACTCGGCCAGCCGCGACTCCTTCACGAAGGCAAACATGTTCTGCACATACCACCACGCGACCTTGTCATTGCCCCAGAGCTGGTGGCGCAGGCAATCGAGCGGCACAAAGCCCTGCGTGCGGAAAAAGGGCAGCCAGTAGCTCGGCCACTGTTCATTGACGTGATGGGTGCCGCCCTGTCCGGGAACCGCGGCGGAAAACACGACGACATCCCCCAGCCGGCAGAGATCGGCCGCAAAGCTTTCGCCCCGCGAATGCGGCAGATGCTCGGCGACTTCGAGGCAGTTCACCAGGTCGAAACGGCGATCGAGGCGCAACGGTTCGGCCAGGTTCGCCCGTTGGAACCGTTCGGCCGGAATCAGGAGCTGGTCGACGCGGACGATGGCGCCATCAATGCCCAGCACGTCGCAGCCGGCATCGGCATACGCCTTGGTCCAAGTGCCGGAACCGCAGCCGACATCGACCACGGTTTTTGCCGGGAAGAGACGCAGCACGAGCGGCACCGTCTCGCGGGCCGAGCCGGCGGAATCTTCCTTCAGACCTTCGTAGTAACGCGACGAGTAGGGCGAGGCCATGCGGCAAGTGAAGAGCGGCGGGTGCTGTGTGACGAGGAAAACGTGAGGCAGCAGGGGAAATACTCCCGCTTGTCACCGCTCCGGTTTCCCCCGTCACTTTCCCCATGGCGCACATCCACGAGAAGATTGATTTCACGGTCGCGATCTTCGTCGTCCACGAGGGCAAGATTCTGCTGATCCATCACCGCAAGCTCAACAAATGGCTGCCGCTCGGCGGCCATGTGGAGCTGGACGAGGAGCCGGAGCAGGCGGCTCTGCGCGAGGCGAAGGAAGAAAGCGGCCTCGACGTGGAACTGTTGGGCGAACGCCCGCCCACGACGGAGCCGGGCACCCGCGCCCTGATCGCCCCGCGCTTCCTCGACATCCACCGCATCAGCGACACCCACGAGCACATCGGGATGATCTATTTTGCGCGTGTGCAAGGCGGCGATCTCGCCCTCGCGGCGGCAGAACATCACGATATCCGCTGGATCACTACCGAACAGCTTGATGAGCTCCAGCCGCCCATGAGCGGCGCGGTGAAGTGGTATTGCCGGCAGGCGCTGGCCGAGGTGGTTTGACGTAAACAGTGCCGCTCAGTCACCGGGTAGGGACGGTGCGCTGCGCCGTCCCCGTCGCCGAGCGAAGCGTCAGGCGACGGAACAAACGCCCACGGCGTTCGCACGCCTCTTCCGCCCTTTCAGGGCGGGGACCGCGCAGCGCACGGTCCCTACCAGACGCCCGGCTCTCTCAGGAGAAAGGGATCAGTTTGCCGGCAGCGCGCCCACCGTTGCTTCCCACGGCAGCGGCGAAGCCAGCGGACAGGGCGTGCCACCGGTCTTGAGGCGCAACTGCGGGAGTTCGCAGACGACCTCGACTTTGTGGCCGAGGAGTGGTCCGGGCACCTTCCAATGGCGAGCTGGGGCGTGCCCGGCGACTTCGACCTTTTCGCCCTGCCGGCCGCAGTCGCTGGCCTTGGCCACTTCCTCGCCGTCCACGACGGTCACGACGATGGTGTCGTCCTTTTCGTGCCATTCGACGCGTTCGACCTGCCAGGTTTCCGGTACCTTCTCGTCCGTGCCCTTGATGCCGAGCAGGCGGGCAAATGACTCGGCGCCCGTCTCGTGCTCCATCACGATCACGCCGGGCTTCGACGGCGCGAGGATGGTCGAGTGCAGCACCTGCGAGGCGATGGTGAAGTAGATCACCAGCCCGGTGACGTCCACGAGCGTGGCGACCAAGGGTGCGGACGCCACCGCCGGATCGAACCGGACCGCCCGCAGCAGGAATGGAAGCATCGCGCCCGCGAGGCTGCCGAAGAGGATGACGCCGACGAGGCTGAAGCCGACCGTGAGGGCGATCAGCCCGTGATGTTCGCCGTAATTCTTCAGGCCGAGCAGCTGCCAGAGCCAGATACGGCTGAAGCCGAGCACCGCCAGCGTGCATCCGAGCAGCGTGCCCGCGACGATTTCACGCCGCAGTACGCGCCACCAGTCGCGCAACGCCACGTCGCCAACCGCCAGCGAACGGATGATGAGCGAAGTGGCCTGCGAGCCGGAGTTTCCGCCGCTGGAAATGATCAGTGGCAGAAAAATGGAGAGCACGACCGCCTTCTCGATCTCGCTTTCAAAGACGCCCATCGCGGTGGCCGTCAGCATTTCCCCCATGAACAGCAGCGCCAGCCAGCCGGCCCGCTTCTTCACCATCGATAAAAGGCCGATCGCCAGGTAGGGCGCATCCAAGGCCTCCATACCGCCGAGCTTCTGGATGTCCTCGGTGGTCTCCTTTTCGGCGACATCGAGCACGTCGTCCACGGTCACGACGCCCAGCAGCACGTTGTTGCGATCCACCACCGGCAGGATGGTCACATCGTACTTTTTGAAGGCGGCGACCGCCGTTTCCTGGTCGGCGGCGGCGTTCAGCGAAAGGTTGCTGCCCTCGAACAGCTCGGCAACCCGTTGGGCGGGCTCGGCAGTGACCACGTTCTGCAGCCGCACCCAGTCCACCAGCTCGCCCTTGCCATCCACGACATAGAGCTGGTTCAGCGTGATGCGCTCGCGGCTTTGCCCGACCCGGCGGAGATGGGCCATGACCTCGGCAATCGTCCAGCCGTGTTCGATGGCCACGTAGTCCGGCGTCATGCGCCGGCCGACGGAGCCCTTGGGATAACCGAGCAGGTCGGAGGCGACCTTGCGCTCCTCGGGACTGAGCAGGCCGAGCAGCTTTTGCGTGACGTTCGCCGGCAGCTCTTCCAGCAGCGCCGTACGGTCATCGGCCGCCAGCTCGTTCAGGATCTTGGCGACATCGGCATCACCGAGCGCGTGCAGCATCTCTTCCTGACCGGCCAGCGGGATGTATTCGAAAACTTGAGCCGCCAGCTCCTTCGGCAGGATGCGGAGCAGCACCGCCGTGTCCGCCGGCTCCAGGTCATCCAGCAGCTCGGCCAGATCCGGGGCGTGAAACTCCGAAAGGATCTCCCGCAACTGCGCGAAATCGCGCTGGCGGATCAGTTCCTTCAGCTCCGGAAGCAGCAACGCACCAATCATTTGCCTGACAGGCTAAGACGGGTCCGCGCCGCAAGTCCAACGCGGGTTTCTCACAATAAAAAACCGCCCAGGATTGCCCCGGGCGGTCCTTGGAAAACTGGCGCACTCAGGCCGAGAACGACTTCCCGCAACCGCATGAGCTGTGTGCGTTCGGGTTGTTGATCTTGAAGCCGCCGCCGGTCAGCGCGTCGCTGAAGTCAATCACCGCGCCGCGGACGTAGTTCGCGCTGAGCGCGTCCACCACGACACTGACTCCGAAATATTCGGCGGACAGGTCGTCCGCCCGCTTCTCGTCAAAAACCATTCCGTACTGCATGCCCGAGCAGCCACCCGCCTCCACATAGACGCGCAGCGGTTTGCCGGCGTTTTCCTTGTCCTCGGCCAGCATGGTGGCGATCTGGCGGGCGGCAGGTTCGGTGAGGACGACCACGGCATCCGTGCTCACTGGGGCGGTAGCGGTTTCGTTCATGACGGGGTCACGCTAGGACTGACCGTCCAAGGTGTCAAACGGGAGTCTTTCCCTCCGGTTTGGGCCGGCTTTAACCCCTGCGACAAACGAAAGCCCCCGATATCGCGGTCGAAAGAAATCCCGGTGGGGCGAGCGTCCGCAGCCCCTCAAGGTCCATATCCGGTAGCTCAACCGCATGCAGAGTGGCCCACGGGGAAGCCACCCCGGCAAAAACCCGTTGACCTGCCGGCCCATTGCGATAGCGTCCGCGCCCGATGTTTCCGGTGGCAGACAAGCTCGTGGCCAGCGTAGTCGTAACTGACTGACGCGGCCTGCGGTGTTGTCGAAAGCTCCCAGGTCGCCCGCGGTCCCCAGACAAAACGAGGGACGCGGGTTTTCGATTTTTGGGAGACGCCGTGCAACCCGTTCCCGAAAATTCAGGCAATCGGTTGCGCGAAACAAGAAAACGGTATCATGCGACACACCATCTCGGTTCTGGTTGAAAACAAGTTCGGCGTGCTCACGCGCGTGGCCGGCCTCTTCAGCGGGCGCGGCTACAACATTGACACGCTCAATGTTGGCCCCACCCACGACCCCTCGCTCAGCCGCATGACGATCGTCACGCGGGGCGACGAGGCGACCGTCGAGCAGATCTGCAAGCAGCTCAACAAGCTCATCGACGTCGTCAAGGTCACCGACTTCCACGCCGGCGACTTCATCGACCGCGAACTCATCCTGGTGAAGGTCGCCGCCGGCTCCCAGAACCGCGCCGAGGTCGCCCAGATGGCCGAGCTCTTCCGCGGCAAGATCGTGGACGTGCAGCCCAACTCCGTGACCGTCGAGCTGACCGGCACCGAATCGAAGCTGGAAAAGTTTCTCCTGCTGATGAAGGATTTCGGAATCCTTGATCTCACCCGCACCGGCCAGGTCGCCCTGCCGAGAAACTGATCCGTCACTCACTTTCAACTCTCCCCATCCACAAAAAAGAACATGGCAAAAGTCTATCACGATAAGGATGCCGACCTCGGCTTCTTCAAAGGCAAAACCCTCGCCGTCCTCGGCTTCGGCTCGCAGGGCCACGCGCACGCGCTGAACCTCAAGGAGTCCGGCTGCAACGTCATCATCGGCCTCTACGAGGGCAGCAAGTCCATAAAGGTCGCCCGCGAAAAGGGTTTCGAGGTCGTCGCCACCGCCGAGGCGGTGAAGCGCGCCGACGTCATCTTCGTCGCCCTCCCCGACACCAAGCAGGCCGCCGTCTATGAGAAGGACATCGCGCCCAACCTGACCAAGGGCAAGACCATCCTCTTCAGCCACGGCTTCTCGATCCACTACAAGACGATCGTGCCGCCGGCCGACGTGGACGTGATCCTCGTCGCCCCGAAGGGGCCCGGCCACATCGTGCGCCGCCAGTACACCGAGGGCAAAGGCGTGCCCTCGCTGATCGCCATCTTCCAGAACCCCTCCCGCAAGGCCAAGAAGACGGCCCTCACCTGGGCCAAGGGCATCGGCGGCACCCGTGCCGGCGTGCTCGAGACCACCTTCAAGGAAGAGACCGAGACCGACCTGTTCGGCGAGCAGACCGTCCTCTGCGGCGGCGCGAGCGCGCTGGTGCAGGCGGGCTTCGAGGTCCTCACCGAGGCCGGCTACTCCCCCGAGATGGCCTACTTCGAGGTGCTGCATGAGCTGAAGCTGATCGTCGATCTCATGAACGAGGCCGGCATCGCCGGCATGCGCTTCTCGATCTCCGAAACCGCCAAGTGGGGCGACGTGACCGTCGGCCCGAAGATCATCGACGCCTCCGTCAAGAAGCGGATGCAGGCGGCCCTCAAGGACATCCAGAGCGGCAAGTTCGCCAAGGACTGGGTCGCCGAATACAAGGGCGGCTACAAGCGCTACAACGCCCTGCTCGCCGCCGGTGAGAAGCACCCCATCGAGAAGACGGGCGCCAAGCTCCGCTCCATGATGCCGTGGATGCAGAAGCGCAGCATCAAGGGCGCGCAGGCGGCCTACTGAGTTTCGAGTTTCGAATTTCCAAGCCGCCGTTTCCGAAAGGGAGCGGCGGTTTTTTTGTTTATGGCGGATCGGAAAATTCTACTTCTGCGTGGCCTGCCGGATCTGTTCCAGCTGCCGCAGCACGTCGCCCGTCAGGCGGTCCACCTTTTCGTGGAGATGCACGATCTCCAGCTCGGCCTTGAGGTTCACGTCGTACTCGATGTCGGAGCGCACGCGATCCTTGGCCGCCTGCCGGTTCTGGCTCAGCAGGACGAACACCGAGAGGAAGATCGCCTCCAGCGACACCGTGAGCGTCAGGAAGCCGAACGGGAACGGGTCAAATTGCCGGAGGCCCGGTAGCTTCACGGAATTGACGATGATCCAGAGCGCGAACCAAGCGACATGCAGCATCAGGAACGTGATGCTGCCGGAAAATTCCGCGACCCAGTCCGCCCCCTTCTGCACCCGGCTACGGTGATCCTTGGTCTCCTGGTTGACGTTGCGCGTCGCGGTCTGCCGCAGCCGCTCGGAACTGGCCCGCAGCCGGCGTCCCATCGCGGTGAGCAGGTCCATCGCCGCCTGCGGCCGCAATTTCAGGAATTGCTCCAGGTGGCTGCGGTTCAGCCGCAGGGTCTCCGTGTCCTGCGTGGCGATCACGGATGCGCTGCGGGCGCCCCGGTCCAGCAGGGACAGCTCCCCGATGAACCCGCCGCCGGTGACGACTTCGAGCACGATCCGTTCGCCGGTGTGGTTCTTGAAGAACACCTCCACCTCGCCCGAACGGATCAGGTACAGCGCATCGCCCGGTTCGTTGATCTGGAAAACCGTCTCCCCCGCCCGGAAGCGGACCAGTTCCAGCTGGCCGGCCAGGTCGGCCCGCTCCTGATCGTCCAGAAACTGGAACAGCGACACTTCCTTCAACAGCTCGGCATCTGGTTTCACGCCGAAGGATTAGCCCGGCCCTGCCCCTTTCGGAAAGCCGTTTCCCGCGAAGACCGCCAGATTGCGGAAAATCAGCCGCCTGCGGAAGGTGTCGGGTCAGTCGGCCAGAGCACGCTTATAGTCCGGCGGCGCATCCCCATGACGGCGGCGGGCGAGGGCCGGCGCAATGATGTCCCGCCGGACGTCGAGATCGGACTGCCAGAGTTCGCGCCACAGGCGGACGGCGTTCTCCGGGTAGCGGTTGGGTGTTTCCTCCTCGAAGGCCGGGCGGAACAGGTCCACCGCGTTCTGTAGTTCATGGAGGAACTCATCTTTGGTAGGGTGGCCGGTAAGATCGATCACCCGCCGGAACGCCAGAAAATCTTTCACGTCGAGCCGGTCCAGCTTGCCGATGAGGATGTCGAGCGGATGCGGAATGGTGACGGTGACATTCCCGAGCTGAACCTTCTTCGCCCGCTCTCGCATCTGCGGGGTGGTGCGGAAGCTGAGCCGGAAGCCGGGTTCGAGGTAGAAGCTGCCCTGGTCCTTGGACATGCCGGCCTGATGGACCAACTCGTCGAAGTCGGCATCATCTTCCGAAAAGAAGTCCACATCCGCGCTCAGCCAGGTGCGGTTGAGCGTGAGCTGAAGCGGGCCCGAGCCATAGAGCACGATCTGGAAAGGTTGATCCGGTGGGAGCGTGGCGAAGAACCGACGGAGCAATTGTCCGGCAGGCGTCTCCCAGTCCACGTCACCGCGCCACCAGTCCGAGGTTTTGGTCGAACTCATGTTTGCGGTTTCCGATGCGCAGGAAATAAACCCCCTGCTCGATCAGCCGGTTGGTGACTTCGGGGTCGCGGGCGAGCACCTGCGCGATGCGGCGGTCGCGCGCCGTCATGCGTCCGGCCTCCTTCCGGAAAAGGATGCGGGCGGCGAGGCGGGATTTCCGCCACGGCCGGTCGGTATCATCACCGGGTTGTCGCATAACTTGCTTAGAGGATAGGGCGTGGCCCAACGCTTTCAATCCGTCTGTTGTGGCGACGAGGAGAACAAATCCAACTGCGGCGGTGGCGCGATTTCCTTCAGCTTATCCCGTTCCGCCCGGTGCTTCCGGTTCTGAGCTTTGGGTTTTGAGCTTTGAGCTTCCACACCCTCTCCACCCAAAACGTGCTGCAGATTCAGCTCCGCCTCTTCCAGCACGCGCAAAATCTCTTTCGCGCGGTCAATCACCGGCTTGGGCACGCCCGCCAGACGGGCCACCTGGATGCCGTGGCTCTTGTCGGTCGCTCCCGGCTGCACCTTGCGCAGGAAGATGAGCTGGTCGTTCCACTCCCGCACCGCCACGTGGTAGTTGCGCACCCGCGCCAAGGCGGGGGTCCCGGGTCCCGAGTCCCGGGTCCCAGGTCGGACCTCAGCGGCCGGCTCGCCCTCTGCCGACTCGGGACCTTGGACCTTGGACCCGGGACTGCTCCCCAACTCCGTCAGCTCGTGATAATGGGTCGCAAAGAGCGTTTTCGCCCCGACCTGATGGTGCAGATGCTCGACGATGCTCCACGCCAGGCTCAGCCCGTCGAAGGTGCTCGTGCCGCGACCAATCTCATCGAGAATCACCAGGCTGCGGCGCGTGGCGTTGTTGAGGATGTTCGCCGCCTCGCTCATCTCCACCATGAACGTGCTCTGGCCGCGCGCAAGATCATCGCTTGCCCCGATGCGCGTGAAGATGCGGTCGAGCAGGTCCACCCGCGCTGTGGCGGCGGGCAGGCAGCTGCCCGTATGCGCCAGCAGTGCCAACAGCGCCACCTGCCGGATGTAGGTGCTCTTGCCCGCCATGTTGGGTCCGGTGATGAGCGCGATCTGCTCGTGGACGAGATCCAGCGAAGTGTCGTTCGGAACGAAGCGCTCCTCGGTCATCGCCTGCTCCAGCACGGGATGGCGTCCATCGCGGAAATTCAGCGCACCTTGGTCGCCGACTTCGGGCCGGGTCCAGTCGTGCAGGCGGGCAACCTCGGCAAACGCGGCCAGCACGTCGAGCTGGGCCAGCGCCCCGGCGGTCTGCTGGATGGGGCGCAGTTGCGCGAGCACTTCCTCGCGCACTTTCAGAAAGAGGTCGTACTCCAGCTTCGTCGCGCGCTCCTCGGCCCCGAGGATCTTTGACTCCATCGCCTTCAGCTCCTGGGTGATGAAGCGCTCGCCGTTGGCGACGGTCTGCTTGCGCACGTAGTCGCCAGGCACTTTGGCTAGGTTGGCCTTGGTGACCTCGATGTAGTAGCCGAAAACCGAGTTGAACCCGACCTTGAGTGAGGAAATGCCGGTGCGCGCGATCTCATCCTGCTGGAGCTTGGCCAGCCAGTCCTTACCGCCGCGCGAGGCGGCCCGCAGTTCGTCCAGCTCCGGACTATAGCCGTCGCGGATGAGCCCGCCTTCCTTCACCGCCAGCGGCGGTTCGTCGGCAATGGCGCGGGCCAGCAGCTCCACCAGTGCCGGCAGTTCGCAAAGCTGACCGAACAGCTCCTCGTGCAACGATGGCAGCATCGACTCGACGGCGGCGGGCTCGGAAGCAATCAGCTGATCGCCCTCCGCAGCAAGCATTGGCCCCTGAACTTCCGCGCCGGTGGCGCGCAGCGTCGGAATCTGCTCCAACGCCAGCCGCAGCGCGATGAGGTCACGCGCATTGCCGGAGCCCAGGCTGAGCCGGGCCAGCGTGCGTTCGAGATCGCGCACCTCCGTGAGGCGCGCCCGAAACGACTCCAGCGCGGAGGGATTCGCGAGCCAGGAGGCGACCGCATCCTGCCGGCGGCGGATCGGCCCGACCGCCGCGAGCGGCTGGGTGAGCCAGTCGCGCATGCGGCGGGCACCCATTGGGGTGACCGTGCGGTTCAGGGCGGTGAAGAGTGTGGTGTTGCGCGCCGCGTCCCGGTGCAACGGCTCGAGAATTTCCAGGTTCCGCAGGGACGTGGCATCGAGCACCAGATAATCCGCCACCTGGTAAAAGCCCAGCCGGGTGAGGTGCGCGAGATCACGCCGCAGATGTTGTGTGAGATAGTGCAGAACCGCCCCGGCGGCCCCGATGGCCGCGTTCCGTCCACGAAGGCCGTAGCCATCCAGCGAGGCCACCTTGAAGTGCTCCCGCAGCGTGAACACCGCTGTCTCGGGCTGAAACGTCCAGTCGTCGTAGGCGTTGAACTGGGTGCGCACACCCGCGAGCTGCTCCGCCAGTGCGCGCGCTTCGGCGGGCAGGATCAGTTCGGCGGGACGCAGCCGGTCCAGCTCGGCAAGCACCCCCTTCAAATCGTCGAGTTCCGTCACGCGGAAATCGCCGGTGGTAAGGTCCACGACGGCGAGACCGAAGGTCCTTCCCTGCGCAAACACGGACGCGAGGAAGTTGTTCCGTTCGGCCTGCAGCAGGCGTTCGTCGAAGTGTGTGCCCGGCGAGAGGATCGCGGTGACCTCGCGCGTCACGAGCTTGCCGGGCTTCGCCTCCTCGGCCTGGTCGCAGATCGCAACCTTGCGGCCGTGCTTGAGCAGGCGGCTGATGTAACCGTTGGCCGCATGATGCGGCAGCCCGCACATGGGGATGCCGTTGCGCTTGGTGAGCGCGAGGTTGATGAGCTGCGAGCCGATGACCGCATCCTCGAAGAACATCTCGTAGAAATCGCCGAGGCGGAACAGCAGCAGCGCATCCTTCGGCAACTCCGACTTGATGCGGCGGTACTGCGCCATCATCGGTGTGAGTTGTGGTTCGGCGGCGGCCATGTATGCCTCACACTAGAAAGCCGGAACGCGGACGCAAAGCCCGCAAACGGTCGGCGGCCGGGGCGATTGGAAAAAAAATTGCGGCCAAAAAAGCGAAAACACTTTTCGTCAAGTCACTCTGCCATTACAAACTCGTGAAAACTTCAATTGATTCCCAATATGCCTCAACGGCCGAACGGCACTCTGTTCGCCCCAGCACCCGAGGGGAGGTGACACGACATGGCAGCCAAGAAAGCTCCTGCAAAAAAACCCGCCGCGAAACCCGCCGCGAAGAAACCCGCCGCAAAGAAAAAGTAATTTGCGCCTAACCCATCGGGGCGAAAGCACACCGCACTTCGCGGAACGCTTTCGCCCCTTTCACTTTTCCGCCCGCCGGGCGCATTTCTTCGCTGTCAACGCGCCCCGTTCCGGGCCAAATCCACCGCACATGGCTCGTCTGGTCTTCGACATTGAAACATCCGCCCTCGGTCTGGAGCACTTCGACGAGGGGCAGCAGGAGTACCTCTTCCGCGAGGCCGGCCGCCTGCCCGACCCCGAGGCGCAGGCGAAGAAGCGCGCCGAGATTTCGCAGATGTTCAACCTGTGGCCCTTCACCGCGCAGGTCGTGTGCATTGCGATGGTCAATGCCGACACGGGGCGCGGGCAGGTGCTCTACCAGTCCGACGACTTCGAGGAGGAGCCCGAGGAAGCGGAGGCTGCGGCGGTCGAGTTTGCGCCCCAGCCGGATGAGGGCGAACTGCTCACCGCCTTCTGGGATGTCGCCAAACGCTACGACAGCATCGTCACCTTCAACGGGCGCGGCTTCGACGTGCCGTTCCTCTACCTGCGCTCGGCGCTGCTCAACGTGCCCATCTCGCGCAAGGACTGGCTGGGCTACCGCTACAACACCGAGCCGCACTGCGACCTCGCGGAGCAGTTCTCGTTCTACAACGTGAGCGGCAAGGAGGGCGCGGCGCGGAAGTTCAACCTCGATTTCTACTGCAAGGCCTTCGGCATCCCCTCGCCCAAGGCGCAGGGCATCACCGGCCTCGACGTGAACGACCTGCTCGCCGAAGGCCGGCACCGCGAAATCGCCGAGTACTGCCTGCGCGACGTCGAGGCGACGGTGGAGCTGTACAAGATCTGGAAGGAACGCCTGGCGGGGATCAAGTGAGAGGGCCTTGCCGGCCGTCTGAATCACTCTCCGATCTTCGGCAGGGCGATCTCGACGGCATCGCGCACCATCTTCCATTGATCGTTTTGCAAGGCCCGCAACTGCGGCAGGGCGGGACGCGCTGCCGGGCCCAGTTTACCCAGCAGCTCAGCTGCCTTGGCGCGAACATTGGGGCTGGGGTGTGCCAGGGCTTCGGTGATTGGCAACCACGTTTGCACCTCATCGGCACCAAGCGATGAGAGACCGATGAGGGCGCCCCACGCCGCCGTGGCATTGTCGCTGGCGACCAGCGCCTCGGCCGCCGCCAGACGAATGGAGGGCGGCTGGGATGGGTTCTGCGAAAACAAGGTTTTCAAAGCTTCCAAGGCAGCACTCTGCGTCGGTGACTGATGTAGTGCGACCCGACGCAATTCCGGGACAAACCCAGCCATTACTGAAGCGTCCGAATTGACGACAAGATTGAGCGCCACCCAGCGTTCGTTGGCATCATCCGAAGCGAACTCCTTCCGAAAGGGTTCTATCCGCTCGGACGTCAACTGATCCGCGTAATTCAGGCCACGGATGGCAGCCTGCGCCGTCTCATGATCTTCGTGCAGTGCCGGCCAGAGATTGGTCGCCAGCTCCGGCTGGTGTAGGGCAAACAAACCGATCACGGGCAGGATCACAATGCGCCTCGGTTTCGAGACCTTGCGCAGCAGTTCCAGCATTCGCCCGGCGGATTGGGAACTTTGCGGGTCAATCTGACCGATGGCATACGCCAAATCCCAGACCAGATCGCCCCGGTCGCTTTCCAGGCGCCGGAACAGCATCGGCACGGCCCCAACCGCGCCTTCACGAAGATTGGCCAGAGCCTCAATCCCCTCGGTGGCGTATTCTCTGCGGCCCGATTCGGCCAGCCCGATCAGTTCAGGCAGGATGGGAGTGACGGTGTTCCCGTATTCGGTGCGCAGAATCATCATCGTCTCATTGAAGCGATTTTCGCGCTGGCCCCAACCTTCCTCCAAGCGCGGCTGAAGTTTGTCGATGGCAGCCTGCAAAGCGGACGGACGCCGGCCATAACCTGACCGCATCCACTCCCGAAAACGTATCTCCCCATCCGAGGGCCGGCCGGTGATAGCGCTTCTGATCACCCGCCAAAACCGTTCCTCACCGATCTGAGCGCGCACTTCTTCGGGACTGCGGTGTGGGCCCGCGAAGACTTGCTGATGGATCAGTTCGCTGTCACTGTCGCTTCCGTCCGAAGCAGGCGAAAACCAATGGAGCGCCGCAAATCCTGTTACCGCCAGAAACCCAAACACCAGCAACGGAACCAGCCACCACCGCAGCCAGCGGCGTGGACGGTTTGGAGCCAGGACAGCCATGGCCACTCAGCCGGGGTTCACGCCCGCCATCAGCCGCATGAGAGCAGGCTGGGTCGCCTCGGCGCGATGCAGCACGCCGGCGACCTGGCCACCGCGCATCACCAGGATGCGCCGGCTCAGGTTCATCACCTCGGGCAGCTCGCTGGAGATGACCAGCAGCGCGAGACCGGCGCAGGCCAGCTCGTCGAGCAGCTTGTGAATCTCCGCCTTCGCGCCGACATCCACCCCGCGCGTCGGCTCGTCCACAATGAGCACGCCACACTCGCGCGCCACCCATTTGGCCAGGGCGATCTTCTGCTGGTTGCCACCGCTCAGGCCCGCGATCACCGCCTCCAGCGAGGGCGTCTTCACCCGCAGGCGGTCGGCGTAACGCTGCGCCATCACCTGCTCCTCCTTGCGCCGGATGAAACCGAAGCTCACCAGCTTGCCGAGCGCGGCCAGGGAGGTGTTTTCGCGGCAGTTCATGGAGAGCACGAGACCGAGGCGCTTGCGGTCCTCCGGCAGCAGGCCGATGCCGGCTCCGAGTGCCGCCTGCACGTCGCCGAGAGGCAGCTCACGACCTCGGACAAACACGCGCCCGGTCGCATTGGGATCAAGGCCGAAGACCGCCTGCGCGACTTCGCTGCGGCCCGCCCCGACAAGGCCGGCGAATCCCAGTACTTCTCCCGCCCGCAGCGTGAAGCTCACGTCGCGGAACTTGCCGGGAGAACTCAGCCCCTCGACGCGCAGCATCTCCTCGCCGGGCTCATGGGTCAGATGGGCCGGTTCATGCGTGAGCACTTCGCGCCCGATCATCTGGTGGATGACCCGCTCCTGGTTGGTGTCCGGTATCCTCTCCGTCGCCACGTGCCGCCCGTCGCGCAGCACGGTGATGTCGTCGCAGAGCCGGAAAATTTCCTCCATCCGATGCGACACATATAGCACGGTGATGCCCCGCGCCTTGAGATCGCCGAGCAGCTTGAACAGGTGCTCGCTCTCGGCGGTGGAGAGCGAACTGGTCGGCTCGTCGAACACGATCACCTGCGCGCCCGTGCCGACAGCAGCGGCGATCTGCACCAGTTGCTCCTGGCCGGTCGAGAGCTGGCCGATGGGCTGATTCACATCGAAACTCGCACCGATCTCCGCCAGCATCGCGCGCGCGCGGGCGCACATGGCCGCACGATCCACCCAGCCGGCCTTCGATGGCATGTCGCCCAGGCAGAGGTTTTCCGCGATCGAGAGATTGGGGCAGAAGGCCAGCTCCTGATGCACCATCGCAATGCCGAGCCGGCGGGCGTGCAACGGGTCCGTCGGGGCGATGGCGCTGTCTTCGAGGCGGATTTCCCCGCCATCCGCCGTGTAAACGCCGGCCAGGATCTTGCCGAGCGTGCTCTTCCCCGCCCCGTTCTCCCCCATCAGCGCGTGGCAGCTGCCGCGCTCGACGCTGAAGCTCACGCCATCCAGCGCCTGCACGCCGGGGAAACGCTTGGTGATGCCGGTGAAATTCAGGAAGGCCATGGTGGACGAAGAATCTTAGCCAGACCGGAAGGATACGCCACGAAGAATGCGCCCGCCGATCACCCCAAAAGAATCGCCCCGGGCAACGGATCAACGTTCACGGCGCGATTTCCGAGGCGTCCAGCTTCGCATTGCTGACCGGACCATCCCAGCGCTTGCTGGTATTGGCCGGGATGGTGGTGCCGCTGAATACGTTGTAGAACTGCCCCCAAATGAGCTGGCTCGGCTTGGTGCCGGCGGAATGGCCATCCACAAAAACGGTGTTCACCCGCTGGTTGTGTTTCTTCATCTGCGATTGGAACCGGAAGTTCTCATTCCCGGTGGCGGTGGTCGCATTGGGGAAGGAACCGCCGGCCCAATAGTCGTCCAACCAGGCCGCATCCGCCTTTTCATTGCCGACACCGCCGCCGATGTCCTTCGGATTGTCGGTCCCGTTCACCTCGGTCACCGCCAGCACCTCCGACGGGCGCTCAACGCTCGAGGCTTTGAAGTTCCTGGGCGGAGAGCCATTCCCGCCGAAGACGCCCAGATAGTTGAATCCGTAGGAAAGGAACCCCGTGATCGCCGGGTTGAACTCGCCCGGCTCGGACTTGTAGGTGAGCCCGCGCCGCTTTTTGGGACAAACCCAGACCTTCGGGCTGCCCGTGTAGTTGGACATCACGCTGGCCGGGGTGCGCAGCCACTCGCCGCCGGAGTTCAGACCCCGCGAATTCTTGTAGGGGCCGCCCGCCCACCACTGGTTCGGAAAGACGTCCAGGTTGTCACCGGAATACATGAGCATCGCCAGGCCGATCTGGTGGGTGTTGCTCAGGCACGCGGCACTGTTGCCCTTGTCCTTCGCCTTGCTCAACGCCGGCAACAGCATGCCGGCCAGGATCGCGATGATGGCGATCACCACCAGCAGCTCGATCAGGGTGAAGCCACGGGTCCGGGCCTGGCAGTCGGTCCTGCGAGATTTGCCGGCCGACACACCATCGGAATGGCAGGACGCCGGATCAACCAGGGGGGAGTGCATGCCTGTTTCTCCCCCGCCGGACCGAAACTGGCAAGCCCCGTGGCGTTCGTAATCGTGATCTTGATCATAATCTTACTCAGTGCGGCAAAGACGCGGAAGCAGGCGAGTAAGCGCAGGATTACGCTTACGATTGGGATTAGGGTGCTGCGCCACGCCACGCGGCCCCATTCGGGTAGGCAAACTCCGCGCGGCTGGCGGCGAGTATCTCGGTGCTGTAGCCGGGCAGCTGCGGCACCAGGTAGCGGGCGTTCCGGATGCGGCAGGGTTCGGCGAAGTGTTCGTGCAGATGGTCCACGAACTCGCAGACGCGACCCTCCCACGAGCCGCTCACGCTGATGAAATCCACCATCGAAAGGTGCTGCACAAACTCGCAGAGACCGACCCCGCCGGCGTGCGGGCATACGGGCACACCGAACTTGGCGGCGAGCAGCAGCACGGCGAGGTTCTCGTTCACACCCCCGAGCCGGCACGAGTCGATCTGGCAGAAAGCGATCGCGCGGGCCTGCAACAGCTGCTTGAAGAGAATGCGGTTCATGCCGTGTTCGCCGGTGGCCACCCCGATGCCAAGCGGCTCCATGGCGCGAGCAATCGCGGCATGACCCAGCACGTCGTCCGGCGAAGTCGGCTCCTCGATCCACCACGGTTGGAAGCGCGCCAGCTCCTTCATCCAGGCAATGGCCTGCGGCACGTCCCAGACCTGGTTGGCATCCACCATCAGCTTCCGTTCCCAGCCGATCTCTTCCCGGATGATGGTCAGACGACGCACGTCATCGGCCAGATTGCGACCGACCTTCACCTTGATGTGCGACCAGCCCTCGGCGACGGCCTCGCGGCAAAGGCGGCGGATCTTGTCGTCCGGATAGCCGAGCCAGCCGGCGCTCGTGGTGTAGGCAGGATAGCCCTCGGCCTCGAGCTGGGCCACGCGGGCGGCCTTGGTCGGCGCCTGTTGCTGGAGCAACGCCAGCGCTTCCTCAGGTGTGAGCGCGTCGGTGAGGTAGCGAAAATCCACGCAACGGACGAACTCCTCCGGTGTGAAATCCGCGACCAGCCGCCAGAGCGGTTTGCCAACGGACCTGGCGTAGAGGTCCCACAGCGCATTCACGATGGCCGCGAGCGCGAGATGCACCGCGCCCTTGTCGGGCCCGATCCACCGGAGCTGCGAATCGTTGTTCAGCGAATGCCAGAACGCCCCGGGATTCGCGCTGAACTCCTCCAGCGTACGACCCACGATCAGATGCTCATGAGCGCGAATGGCGGCGCAGACGATCTCGTTGCCGCGACCGATCGTGAACGACGAACCGTGGCCCTCCAAAGGCGGCGCATCGGTGTGCAGCACGACGTACGCCGACGAATAATCCGGGTCGGGGTTCATTGCATCCGAGCCGTCCAGCTCGCGCGAGGTGGGGAAGCGGATGTCTTCGATGGTCAGACCGGTGATACGGGGCATGGTGCGTGTGGCTGCCTGAACGTTGAACGTCGAACGTTGAACGATCAACGTTCAAAGAGCGGCCAAGGGCGACGGCCTGTCCGATCGGGTGTGCCTAACGCCCCGCGACCGGCCGCAAGTTCCCTTTGCCTGCTCCCGCCTCCCGAAGCCAAGCTGCGCGGGTGCCACGGGCGACAAACCTGCCATGAAGACCATTTTCTGCCTCGCCGAAGACCGCCGCGGAGCCGAGATCGGGCTCAAGCTGGCGATCCTTTCCCTGGCCGAGCACTGTCCCGGCGTTCCGGTCGTGCTGCACCGGCCCGATCCCATCCCCTCGTTCGTGGAATGGCTGAAGGCCCACCCACAGGTGCGGCTGGTCACGGAACCGCTGCCCGGAGCCAACGACTGGAACTGCAAGCCGCACGCACTGCTGCCCCTGCTGCCGGAAGACGATGAGACGCAGGCCGTCTGGATTGATTCCGACATCATGGTCACGCGCGATCCCCGGCCCTTGTTCGCCTCGGTTTCGCCCCAGACGCTCATCCTCGCCCAGGAGGCGATCACCCAGACACACCAGGGCACGGGCATCCGGACCCGGGGATGGGAGCTGCCCGTTGGTCGTGAGTTCCCCCGCACCTTCAACAGCTGCGTGATCCGCACCACGCGCCATCACCACCGACTCTTGCAACGCTGGCGGGAACTGCTGGAAGACCCGCGCTATATTGCCGCGTGCGAGGTGCCCGTGGCCGATATCGAGAAAATGCCGCCGCATCTCTGGTGCGATCAGGACGTGCTGAACGCGCTGATCGGCGCGGCGGAATTCGCGGACATGCCGGTCCGCCCCCTCGCCCACGCCCGTGAGCTGCTGCACACCGGCGGTGCGCTCGGCTTCACGGTGGGCGAACGCCTGCGCGGACTGTTCCTGCCCGTGCCGACCTTCCTGCATGCCATCGCGGGCAAACCCTGGGTGCTGCTCTCGCCCGCTAACCGCCAACCCGGCCGGTACGCCGCCTTCCGCCGGCTGCAACAGGAGCTTTCGCCCTTCGTCGCCCACGCGCGCCGCTATCGCGACCAGGTCGGCGAACCGACCCCTTGGTTCGATGAGCACACCCCTCTCGGCACGGCCCTGCGCATCGCCGGTCTGGGCAACTGGGCCTTGCGCGGGCTGCCGATCACGGTCGCCGTCACGGTCGCGCGTAAGTTGAAAATGGCGTGACGAAGAGCAAGCAGGGGTGCAGGGGTGAAAGGGAGCAAGAGGGATTCCGGCACGCGCCCTTTCTCCCCTGCGCACTTTCCCCCATCGCTTCCGCGAAATCTTCCTGCCTTTCGCGGCGCGACCCGTTCAAACTTCGGCGCGTGAGAACCCTGTTGCTGTTCAGCCTACTCGCCTGGCTTCCCCTCCATGCTGCCGACTGGCAGCCCCTGTTCGACGGCCAGTCGCTCGCCGGCTGGCGGATCGCAGAATTTGCCGGACACGGCGATGTCGAGGTGACCGGCGGAGTGGTGTTGCTGAACCAGGGCACCCTGACCGGCATCAACTACACCAATCCGATGCCGTCCGTGGACTACGAGGTCGAATGGGAGGCCCGGCGCACCCAAGGCCTGGATTTCTTCAGCGCGCTCACCTTTCCGGTGAAGGACACCTTTGCCACGTTCATCAATGGTGGCTGGGGCGGGGCCGTGGTCGGCATTTCGTCCATCAACGGCAGCGATGCCTCGCACAACGAGACCACTTCCTACCATCGCTTCAAGACTGGCCAATGGTACCGCTTCCGCCTCGCTGTCACCGCCACCAACCTGAGCGCCTGGATCGACGGTGAGCGGGTCGTCAATGCCGACATCACGGGCAAGACGATCACGCTGCGCCCCGGTGAGATTGAGCAGAGCAAGCCGTTTGGTTTCGCAACCTGGAGCACGACGGCGGAACTGCGCAGTATCCGGCTGCGGAAACTGGAAGCCGCCCCGAAGGGTGGCGCCGCCGCGGAAGGTTCCTCTTACAAGCTGCCCGACTCCATCGTGACCGCCGCCGACCGGCTCATCACGGCGGCCACCAACAGCGACTTCGCTTACCGGCGGCTCGCGGAATTGTGTGACACCTTTGGTCCCCGTTTCACCGGCTCGACCAATCTGGAGGCGGCGATTGACTGGATTCTCGCTCAGATGCGCGCGGATGGCTTTGACGCGGTCCGGGGCGAACCTGTGATGGTCCCGCACTGGGTGCGCGGGTCGGAATCCGTCGAGTTGCTCAAGCCACGCCGGGAGACGCTGCCGATGCTGGGGCTGGGCGGGAGCATCGGAACCCCTTGGGGTGGGATCACCGCACCGGTCTTCGTCGTGCATTCGGTGGCGGAGCTGACCAACCACGCCGCCCAGGCGGCGGGCAAGATCGTGGTTTTTGACGTCCCTTACACCGATTACGGCGAGACGGTCGCCATCCGCGTCAACGGTGCGGTGCATGCGGCCAGGGTTGGGGCCAAGGCCAGCCTGATCCGCAGCATCACCCCCTTCGCCCTGCGCACGCCGCATACCGGCGTCATGTCCTACGAAACGAACGTAACCAAGATTCCCCATGCGGCGCTGGCGCCCGAGGACACAGCCCGGTTTGCCCGGTGGCAGGATCGCGGAATCACACCAGTGGTGCGGCTGAAAATGACGGCCCGGACGCGGAAAGATGTGCCCTCGCGCAATGTCGTGGCCGAACTGCGTGGCCGAGAGAAGCCGGACGAGATCATCGTGATCGGCGGCCACGTGGATTCCTGGGACGTGGGCCAGGGCGCGCAGGACGACGGCGGCGGCTGCCTGGCAGCCTGGGAAGCCGTCCGGCTGATGAAGCAGCTCGGGCTGCGCCCGCGCCGGACCGTGCGCGTGGTGCTGTGGACCAATGAGGAGACCGGCGGTGCCGGCTCCAAGGCCTATCACAAGGCGCATCTCGCAGAAATGCCGAAGCATGTCGCCGCCATCGAGACCGATATCGGCACTTTCGCGCCGGAAGGGTTCGGCTTCACCGGCAGCACCAAGGCCAACGAGATCATCCGCGCCATCGGTGGGCTGTTGGGCCAGCGCCTGCAGGCCGGCAAGATCGTCCTGGGCGCGGGTGCGGCGGATGTCGCGCCGCTGTTGCAGGAGGGCGTCCCGAGTCTGGGCATGCGGGTCGATCGCACCCGCTACTTCTGGTATCACCACACCGCTGCCGACACGGTGGACAAGGTGGATCCGTATGACTTGGGCCGCTGCACGGCCACGCTGGCGGTGATGGTGTACGCGCTGGCGGAACTCGATGAGCCGCTGCCGCGCTGATTCCGAAACTACCGGGTAACCCGGATGCGGAAGAACTGGGCTTCCGCGTCCAGCGGCACATCCACGGCGGCCTCGGTGCCATCGCCGGCAATCTCGTCACCAATGGGCTGCCACGTGTTTGAATCGAGCGCGCCGGCCTGTTCGAACCGGTAAAAACCTCATGCCTGCGTCCGCGCATGCAGATGCAACTGGCCGCCGTTCAGCCCGGCGAGCAGCGGCGGGGCTTCCACCGGCACGCTGCCACCGACCACAAACTGAAACACCGGGCTGCTCTCCCGCACGCCGTCCGTGATCTGGATGACCTTCCAGTAGTTCGTGGACGCCGCAGCCAGACCGGACAAACCCCATGAAATGTCGGCGGTTTTGCCGAGCAAATCGGCAGGACCCAGATCTGCGGTGGAACCGAGATAGACCTCGTATTCCACACTCCCCGGCAAGATTTCGAGGCGCACCTCATCCACCCGTGCCAGGAAATACGCCGTCCGGAAAATCTCATTGGTTACTGAGAATGTCAGATAAATGGTCTTCCCCAGATATCTGCTGAAATCGAGTTCGTGCCGGTTCCAAGGCGCGATATTCGCCTCGCCGCAGGGCGTATCATAGACCACCTCGATCGCCTGTGTGCCGACGACATTGACATCCACCTTGAAATGCGGTTGGTCCCCGGGTACCTCCGACGAGGAGGTGTAATCCCACCATTGCAGTCGCGCACCCGATCCGGTCTTGGGCAGCTTTACGGTCTGAAACATTATGGCTTCACTGTGGCCGTTCAAATTATGCCCCGGCATTGGTATCTCGACATAATGGGAGCCTACATAGGCGGTTCCGGAATCCACCGCCACGTGCCAGAGTGACAGCATGCTCCACTGTTGTCCTCCGGCTTCAAAGCCGCCGTCGGCAACACAGTTTGTCAGCGGTCCCGCCTGCCATGCCAGGGTTAGCTGGGCTGGCTGATTGGTGGCGGTGTCTCCCGGTGAAACCAACGCCGGAGCGGCGGCCTGAACCCGGGCGATCGCAAAATGAAGCAGCAACAGGACCTGAAGGATTTGGTAGAGCTTCATTGTTTGATGCCAAGACTGCTTTCCCATTGTGAATGCTGTCAATATAACCTCACGCAGGGACGAGTCAGGTTTCAGAAAGAAATATGGCAGCGTGTCGGAAAAACACTGAGCCTGAATACAGGCTTTCCGCCAGCCGCCTCACTTCCGGTCAAGACACTCGCGGACAACCCGTGCCAGTTTGATCGGCGAGTATGGTTTCGCCAAAAAGCCGTCGGCATTGGTTTGCGTCGTCTCGGCGTTGTAACCACTGGTCAGGATCACTTTCAGGCCGGGATCTTCCCCCTGCAGCCGGACGGCCAGTTCGCCGCCGGTCATCCCGTCGGGCATGACCATGTCCGTGAGCAGCAACCGGATCTTGGCGCGGTTGGCCGCCCAGACTTTCAGGGCCGAGACGCCGGAGCCGGCTTCCAACACATTATATCCGCAGCGCTGCAGGACCAGCTTGGCCAGGGCCCGCAGGGCGGGTTCATCCTCGACCACCAGAATGGACTCGGTCCCCCGCGGCAGCTCGTTGGACGGGGCCGCCGCCGGGCTCGCCACGACCGGCCGCTCGGCCACCGGGAAATGGACATGGAACGTGGTGCCTTCGCCGACCACGCTTTGCACTTCGATCCAGCCCCGGTGCTGCTTCAAGATGCCGTAAACTGTTGCCAGCCCAAGCCCGGTGCCCTTGCCCACCTCTTTCGTGGTGAAGAACGGCTCGAAAATGCGGGACAGATGTTCGGGCGCAATGCCGGTGCCCGTGTCCGTGACGCTGAGCCGTATGTAAGGGCCGGGAGTGGCCTCGGAACCGCTCGGCGGAGTTGCCGAATCGAGGGACACCAGGGAGGTCGCCAGCGTCAGCCTTCCGCCGCTCGGCATTGCATCCCGAGAGTTCACAACCAGGTTCAGCAGCACCTGCTCAATCATCGTGCGGTCCCCGCGCATGGGCGGCAGGTTGGGGGCGCAATCCGCCACCAGGTGGATGTCCTCGCCCAGCAACCGACCGAGCATGACCGCCAGGTTCTGCACGATTTCGCGCAGGTCGAGGTCGGCCATTTCCATCGCCTGTTTGCGGCCGAAGAGCAGCAGCTGGCGGGTCAGGCCGGCGGCACGTTCCGCCGTCTCGATGATCTGCTGGGCCAGCGCCGAGGCCTCGCTGTCCGGCCCGCCAGTGGTCTCCAGCAGCAGGGAGGCGTTGCAATGGATGACAGTGAGGATGTTGTTGAAATCGTGGGCGACCCCGCCCGCGAGCTGGCCGATGGCCTCCATTTTCTGCGCCTGCCGGAACTGCGCCTCGAGCCGTTTCTGCTCGGTGATATTGCGGGCGATGGTGCTGATGCCGATGATCTTGTCCGCAGCATCGCGCAGCGGGGAGATGGTCATCGACACATCCAGATGTTTCCCCTGCTTCGTGACCCGGACCGTTTCAAGGTGACTGACGCCTTCGCCTCGCGCCACCCGGGCCAGAATATCCCGCTCCTCCGCCACCCGGTCGGCCGGGAACAGTGTCAAGATCGACCGCCCGACGATTTCCGACGCCGCATAGCCGAAGAGCTTTTCCGCACCGGGATTCCAGCCGGTAACCACGCCTTCCACCGTCTTGCTGATGATGGCGTCATCGGAAAATTCCACCACGGCGGCAAAGCGGGCCTGCATCTCCTCCGCCTGACGCCGTTGGCGGCGGGCCTGCCCCTGCGCCAGGGCCTGCGCAACCGCCGGGCCCAGGCGCACCAGCCGGTCCTTCAGCAGATAATCGGCGGCACCGTCCCGCATCGCCGACACGGCGACATCCTCACCGATGGTGCCGGACACGAGGATGAAGGGGATTTCCAGGCCGCTTTGGGTCAGCAGTTCCAAGGCGCGCAGGCCGCCAAACTGCGGCATGGCATAGTCGGAAAGCACCAGATCGTAGCCGGGCCCCAGATGGGCCAGAAATTCCGGCTCCGTATCCACGCGCCGCCAGTCGGGAGTGTAGCCCGCACGCCGCAGCTCGCGCAGGAGCAGCTCGGCGTCGTCGGGGTTGTCCTCGACCATCAGGATGCGGATCGGCTTCCCCATCGTTCAGGCTCCCGGACGGGGCGCTTCGTTGAGCAGGAGCCAGTACATGCCCAAGTCCCGCACGGCCACCGTGAACCCCTCGAAATTCACCGGCTTCACAATGTAGCTGTTCACCCCGAGACGGTAGCTTTCCACCACGTCGCGCTGTTCCTTGGACGAGGTGAGGATGACCACGGGAATGGTCTTGGTGCGGGGATCGGATTTGATCCGTTGCAGCACTTCCAATCCGTCCACTTTCGGCAGCTTCAGGTCGAGCAGGATCAGCCGTGGAGCATCCTCAATGCGGCGGCCGGCGAACGTGCCCTCACCAAAAACGTAGTCCAACGCCTCCACGCCGTCGCGGGCGATCTGGATGCGGTTGGCGATGTGCGCCTTCTGCAGGGCGCGCAGGGTCAGTTCGAGATCCTGCGGATTGTCCTCCACAAGCAGAATCTCCACGGCATTGTTCTCGTTCATTCAGAATTCCTCCTGTCTACGGTGAAATGGAAGGTCGCCCCCCGATCCACCGCAGCCTCGGCCCAGATGCGTCCGCCATGACGGTGGACGATCCGCTGCACGATCGCCAGGCCGACGCCCGTGCCCTCGTACTCCTCCACCCGGTGCAGGCGTTGGAACACGCCAAACAGCTTGCCCGCATAGCGCATGTCAAAGCCAGCCCCGTTATCGCGGACGAAATAAATGGTCTCGCCATTCTCCGCCTGGCAGCCGAGCTCAATGACCGCCGGATCGCGGTGACGGGTAAATTTCAGGGCGTTGGTGATCAGGTTGGACCACACCAGCTTCAGCAGTGCCGGATCGCCCTGACAGGCAGGCAGTGGGCCGATCTTCAGCTTGAGGTTTCGGCCCTGCCGCTGCCAGTTCAGGTCTTCCAGCGCGGCACTCACGAGCTCGACATTGTCCACCTCCCGCTTGGTCAGGGGGGTCCGGCTCAGCCGCGAGAAGGTCAGCAGGTGATCAATGAGGTCACCCATGCGCTGCGCCCCCTGCCGGATGATGCGCAGATAGCGTCCGGCCTCTTCCGGCATTTGGGGCCCAAAATCCTCGATCAAGGCCTCGGAAAAACCGGCCATCGAGCGCAGGGGCGACCGCAAGTCATGGGAGACCGAATAGGAAAACGCCTCCAGTTCCCGGTTGGCTTCCTCCAGCTGCGCGGTGCGCTCAGCCACCCGCCTTTCCAGGTCGGCGTTCAGGCGGAGGACCTCCTCCTCGGCGGACTTCCGCTCGATCACCTCCTGCTGCAACCGGGCATTCGCCTGCTCCGCCAGCTTCCGTACCTCGACGGCGTCCTCCATCAGGTTGAGCGCGGCGATTCGCGATGCGGCAAGATGTTCTTCCGCGACGCGCCGGGCCTCGATATGCGCCTCCAGTTGGAGGGTCCGTTCATGCAGGGTCCCGAGCGCCCGGTCCTTTTCCACCCCATGCCGCTTGGCCCGGACGAACTCGGTCACATCCTCAACGTGGTGAACGATGTAGATCAGATGGCGCTGGGCATCCAGCACGGGCGAGTTGTGCGGCTTCCAGTATCGCTCCTCAAAGCCGCCACCGGCCTCCGCCGGACGCCGGATGTCGTACTGTTGCACCGGCATCGTGTCCGCCACGTGGCCATCGAGGACACGTTGCAAGGAGGCACGCAGGTTGCGCACCCCATCAGCCTTGGGATCGTCGGGGTTGTCCGGAAAGACCTCGAAGATCCCCTTCCCGACAATCCGCTCGCGCTGGGTCATCGTCGCCCGGGCATAGGCATCGCTGACCGCGACGATGCGCAGGCCCGGATCCAGGACCAGAAACAGGCCGGGCAAGGCTTCGAACAGCCGCTTAAAATCCGGGGTCAGAAGGGGGAGGCTCATGCCATTTCGACGGTTGCGGGCAGGACGAGGGCCTCGGTCTCCGTGCCCTCGGCAAAACTGGGCGGAAAAACCTCCGGCCGGCCCAGTTCGCCGGCGAGTTCGTTCACCTGTCTCATCAGTTCGATCAACCGCAGTTCCCGGGTGGTGGCCCGGTTGAAGCGCTCGAGTTCCTCGCGCTCCTGATGGCCGTCCGCACCCACGGACACAAGGGACGATGGCAGGCGCTGATGAAGAGTTTGCATGCTGGCCCCGCTGAAAATGCATCACTTCCGGAAAATGCCGCCGGAAAGAAATGTCCGGTGGCACCGAAATGGAGAGCCGCATATGGCTCCCGAATGGTCACCTTGTTCGATTATATTTCACCGCATTGCTCCTGATCCTCAACCATCCTTTTCTTACCGTTTTAACTGTCATCTGTCACGCTCCAAAACAGTTGGGCTACGTTCACAGTCCGACCATCAGATTCCACGGAAACTCTTCTGTCAAAACCATATCCGCAGAAATAGTTTGGGTGGATGACAATCATGTCATCCGCAACAATGATTTCACGGGATCTTCCCGGTCAGCGGCTCACAGGAAGTCAACCTATTCCGGACTACGCGAGCGGCCTACCGCCTGGGACGGTCGATTCCCCGCCTATAATATGCCCCTGCCGTCCCGAAGGAGGAACCAAGCCACCTTTCTTGCTTCCTTCCCGGTCGGCACGTCCGGTTGATTTCACGAGTGCTCTTAATCCTTGTGGCGGACGAAACTTGCGAGCACTCAACCCCTGGGGAAAATTTCCACTCCTTAAAACTTCTGCTCGCACCAGCCGACTGGCTCTCGCAGGATTTTGTCCGCTCCACCCTGCCCTGCCCCACTGGTCGCCCGACCGCTTGGGCAGGCACAGCCAGCCTGGTTTATGCCTACGACCAAACTTCGCCTCATTTTCTGCTACTCGTTCAGCCGGTGCCTTTGGGCAACCCTCATGCTGCTGCTGGCGGTTTGTGCTCGCCAAACTTCACTGTGCGCCGCCCCGGTCCGCGTCCTGGTCTGGGATGAGCAGCAGCCACAGCAGCGGATGGTCTACTCCAACTGGCTCGGCGGCCAGATCGCCGAGCATCTGCGCCACAGGCCGGGCTTCACGGTGGTGACGGCCCGGCTGGATGATCCAGAGCAGGGCCTTTCCGCCGCGGCTCTCGATGCCTGTGATGTGCTCGTGTGGTGGGGGCATGTCCGCAATGGCGAAGTCTCCCCCGAGCGGGCGAAGGAGATCGTCCGGCGCATCGAGGCGGGAACACTTTCGTTCATCGCGCTGCATTCGGCGCACTGGTCGGCCCCGTTCATGGAAGCGATGAACGAGCGCGCCCGGGCGGATGCGCTCAAACCGCTCTCACCCGCCGAACGGGCCACCGCCGTCATCCACGAGACGAATCTCTTCGCCAACGTGCGCACCGCACCGAAATATGCTGAGCGCCTCACGCCCGCCGCGATCTACCGCAAGCCCTTCGGCGGTCCGGTGGAAATCAACCTGACCCTGCCGAACTGCTGCTTCCCGGCCTTCCGCCCTGACGCCATGCCCAGCCACATGCGCGTCCTGCTGCCCCGGCATCCCATCGCTCAGGGGTTGCCCGCCGAGTTCACCATCGCGCAGACAGAGATGTATGATGAGCCCTTCCACGTGCCCCCGCCGGACGAGGTCGTGCTGGAGGAACGCTGGGAACACGGTGAGTGGTTCCGCAGCGGCAGCGTCTGGAATCTGGGCACGGGCAAGGTCTTCTACTTCCGTCCCGGCCATGAACTTTACCCCGTCTTCAAAAATCCCGACGTGCTCCGCGTCATCGAAAACGCCGTCCGCTGGCTGGGCGAGAAAAAGTGATTTCCACCCCGCTCCCCTGCTCAGCGTTCACTGCGTCAGCAACTCCACGCACCGCAGGCTGCCCTTGCCGCTGAGGCCGTCCTGCACGTAGAGCCGGCCATCCGCATAAGCGGGATGTGACCACGTCTTGCCGCAGACCTGGGTGCGCCCGAGTTCACGGCATGCAGCGGCATCCGACGCTATTAGTACCGCCTGACCGCCGTCAGTCTGTAGGAGCAGGTTCGGCCCAATCACCAGCAGCGCCGCAAAGGTCGAGCCGGCGTCGGCGGTGAAATAGCCTTCCTTGGACCACGCCACGCGCCCGCTGGCGGCTTCCACGCACACAAGGTTCTTCGCCGGACCGACACCGAAAATGAAACCACCCACCGCGACGGGACTGGTGAAGTTCATGGCCAGCGCCGAATTCGTCCACACCGGCGTCGCCTGTAAGTGCCCACCTGATGACGCGACCTGCGCCCCGATCAACCCGGCCTGATAGGAGCCGGTAATCACACGATCATCCACGACCAGTGGCGTGAGGCAGTTGCGGCCGTAGTTCGTTTTCAAGGGCACGCGCCAGAGCACGCGACCATCTACAAGCGAGAGACTGAGCAATCCTTCCACCGTGAAACAGATGACCTGCTCGCCCCCGGCGATCCGGGTAACCACAGGAGCCGCGTAGGCCGCGAGATCGTTCTGTGAGCGCCAACGCACCGCACCGGTCCGCCGGTCAAAGGCCACCACGCCCGCGCCGTTCGTGCTGCCGACGCAGGCAATCAGCAGGCCACCCGCAAGCACCGGCGAGCCAGTGTAACCGTGCTCCGCCGCCCCTGGGATGACACTGTCCTCGCCCAGCCACGGTGAGCCGAAGTCCCGCTGGAAATTGGTCCGCCACACCAGTGCACCATCCGCGGCCTGCCGGCATTGCAGCTCGCCGAGGCACGACTGCACATAGACATGGTCCCCCTCCACCAGCGGCGTGCCCCGGGGACCATCGGGCCCCTGCTCGTCATGCATCACGGCGTCCACGTTGGCCCGCCAAAGTTCATGTCCGTCGGTGGCGCTGACCGCATGCAATGTCTCCCGTTTGTCCTGATTGTCCGCGTAAAAGATCTTGCCTGCTACGACGACCGGCGAGGCCCAACCGGCTCCGGTTTTCACCCGCCACACCACGCGTGGTTCCGGTGGCAACGACGACAGCGGTTTTTCTTCCGCCGCCGCGTGTCCATTGCGGGTTGGCCCGCGCCACTGGGGCCAATCCGCCGCGTGCAGGCTAGCCGCCAGCGCGAATAAGCCGCACAGGCTCGCAACCCAGGATTTGGCATGCGTAAAAAGCACACCGAGAGCGAGCGGCCGCAGCCGCTGATCGTCAAGGCGCTTCACTTGCGGCCGAGCCTATCCATGAACCCATCAGGTTCAGCGGTCCGATTCGTCCGCGAACGGAGGCGGGTTGCGGTTCTCCCTCACCCCGGCCCTCTCCCGCTGGGAGAGGGGGAATTCTCGCCCGCCGGTCGGCGAAGGCAGGCGCGGGACTGGCCGGAGAATCTTCCCATCAGCCCGCGGTACTCCCGGCTGTCCCCTCTCCCAGCGGGAGTGGGTTAGGGTGAGGGAGAACGGCCCGTGCTCACGAAGAGTCTCTCTTCCTCCGAAGTCAGCGCTGACCAAAGTCAACAGAAGCGCCCTATTCCCCTTCAGGCATGAGGCAAACGGCGTAGGTCATCCAACAATCGGTCGGTCCGCTCGTGCAATGGGAATCCAAAACTAAATCGGACAAGCCGTCCCGGCGCGCGCATACTGAGCCGGATGAACTGGACACCACTGAACATCACCGTCCGTGTCGGTTGCAACCTCGCCTACCAGACCACCGTGCCCACGCCGGTCCTGTTCGTCCTCCGGCCACGGCTCGATGGCCGCGTCCTGGTGATGCAGGAGAAGCTGTCGTTCGGCATCGGCCTGCCGTCATACGAATTCCAGGATAGCCATGGCAACATCGCCTACCGCTCCATGCTGATGCCAGGTCGCAACGAGGTCCGGCACGACGCGCTCGTCGCGGTCTCTTCCCTGCCCGACAGCCGCGACGTGCAGGGGCCGGTCGTGCCGGTGGGGCAGCTCCCGCCTGATCTGCTGCGCTACACGCTGCCCAGCCGCTATTGCGACTCGGACAAGCTCATGGATTTCGCCTGGCAGAATTTCGGGCAAATCCCCAACGGACTCCAGCGGGTGCAGGCCATTTGCAACTGGGTCCACAATAACATCGAGTACCGCTACATGTCCGGCCGCGCCGACCTTTCCGCGTCGGAGGTGATCGGGCGTCGCTACGGGGTCTGCCGCGATTTCGCGCACGCGGCCATCGCCCTGTGCCGCACGTTTAATCTTCCGGCCCGTTACGTGACCGGCCACCTGCCCGACATCGGCTGCATCGATCCCGGGACACCGATGGATTTCCACGCCTATTGCGAGGTTTACCTCGGCACGGAGTGGTTCACCTTCGACCCTCGTTTCAATGTCCCCCGCATTGGCCGCGTCAAGGTCGCTCACGGGGCCGATGCCGTGGATGGCGCGTTTGCGACGATCTACGGCGAGGCCGCCCTCACCCATTTCCAGGTCTGGGCCTACCAGGTGAACCCGCAGAACGTCTCCGTCGGCGACCCCATCGACCTGGGCAAGCGGCTGGACAGCACCCTCACCGTCCGGCTGGGATAGATATGGGGCGCGGGTGGAACCGCGCCCTCCCAGATTTCGTAGGGCTGGAGACGCTGGCGCCAGCTTACAGGTTCGGCAGCGGGGATGCCTGCGGGCGAAAAATCCGTCCGGGGAGGGCGCGGTTCCACCCGCGCCGTAACTTTCTTCACGCCGGACGCTCCCGGACTCCTCATCCCGCAGATCCTTCGTCCCCGATTTCCCCCTAGCCCGGCTGGCCCGGCTTCGCCTAGTTTCCGCGCTCCGTTTCGATGCGCAACAAAGACACATTGGCGCCAACCATGGCCGGCGGTCCCCTGTCGGGTGACCGTGCACGCACTGGCACGCCTTCGTTGTCCTCCCCTTTTCTCCCATGACCTCCGCCCAGATCCGCCAGAGCTTCCTCGATTTCTTCCGCTCGAAGCAGCACACCATCGTGCCCTCGTCCTCGCTCATGCCGGACAGCCCGAACCTGCTGTTCACCAATGCCGGCATGAACCAGTTCGTGCCCGTCTTCCTCGGCGAGCGGAAGGCCGATGTCTCCAAGTGGGCCGGGGCCGTCCCGGCGCTCGACACGCGTGCGGCGGACACCCAGAAGTGCATCCGCGCCGGCGGCAAGCACAACGACCTTGATGACGTCGGCCTCGATACGTATCACCACACGTTCTTCGAGATGCTCGGCAACTGGTCCTTCGGCGACTACTTCAAGCAGGACGCCATCGCGTGGGCCTGGGAACTCGTGGTCGAAGTCTGGAAGTTCCCGCCGCAGCGCGTTTACGCGACCATCTACCAGCCGAACAAGGAGAAGAACGACCCGGCCGACCGCGACCAGGAAGCGTGGGAACTGTGGGCCGCGAAGTTCCGCTCCGTCGGCCTCGATCCCGACATCCACATCGTCAACGGCGGCAAGAAGGACAACTTCTGGATGATGGGCGAGACCGGCCCGTGCGGTCCCTGCACCGAGATCCACATCGACCTCCGGCCCGGCGCGCGCGAGACGAGCGTCGCGGAACAGCAGGCCGGCGCGAAGCTCGTCAACGGCTCCGACGCCCGCTGCATCGAGATCTGGAACAACGTCTTCATCCAGTACAACGCCAACCCCGACGGCACCTTCACGCCCCTGCCCGCACAGCACGTGGACACCGGCATGGGCTTCGAGCGCGTCACCAGCATCATGCAGGGGACGAAGGGGCTGACGGACTTCCAGAACGCCAAGATCTCGAACTACGAGACCGACATCTTCCGCCCGATCTTCGACGAGATCGAGAAGCTCAGCGGCAAGACCTACGGCTCCACCCTGCCCAAGGCCGGCAGCACCGGTGACACCGAGCAGGAAAAGATCGACGTGGCCTTCCGCGTCATCGCGGACCACATCCGCACGCTCAGCTTTTCGATCGCGGACGGCATTCAGCCGGGCAACACCGACCGCAACTACGTCCTCCGCCGCATCCTGCGCCGCGCGGTGAAATACGGCCGCACGCTCGGTTTCCACGAGCCGTTCTTCTACAAGCTGGTGGACGTGCTCGCCCGCACGATGGGTGACGTGTTCCCCGAAATCCGCGCCAAACAGCAGCACGTGAAGGATGTGCTGAAGCTGGAGGAGGAGGCGTTTAATCGGACGTTGGATCGGGGGATCAAACTCTTCGAGAATGACGTTTATGCCAACTCGATCGTTCTGGCTCTTAAACGAGACGGGTACGACGCAGGATGGAATGGAAAAGGGAGGGACATTGGCACCGTTGAAAACGAAATCGCCACGTTTACGATTCTCAAAGATCAAGAGCTTATCCCGATTACATTCGAGGAGGCCAAATCTGGCGCTCTTAAAAAATACTTAAAGCAGGCTCCTGAGGTTTCCGCGTCGGACGCTTTTAAACTTTACGACACCTACGGTTTTCCCCTCGACCTCACCGAGTTGATGGCCCGCGAACGGGGCCTGACAGTGGACAAAGAAGGCTTCGAACAACTGATGGAAGAACAGCGCGCCCGCGCCCGGGCCGCGCAGAAGAAACAAGTCATCGAGCTTTCCCAGATCGAGACCAAGACGCCCACGCACTTCCTTGGCTACGACCACGCCCACACCGGGGCCGACGTGCAGGAAGTCGTCCAGCTTAAGGACAAGACCGTCGTCGTGCTCAACAACTCCGTGTGCTACGCCGAGATGGGCGGGCAGCTCGGCGACACGGGCGAGTTGTCCGGCTCCGGCCAGCTTTGGCGCATCGTCAACACCCAGAAGTCGGGCAACACCTGGCTGCACTTCATCGAGGGCGGCGATGCACCGGCGGTCGGTTCGCACGTCACCGTCGAGTTGGATTCTGCCCGTCGCGGAGCCATCCAGCGCCACCACACCGTCACGCACCTGCTGCACTGGGCCTTGCACGAGGTTGCCAGCAGGGAGGCGTCGCAGAAGGGCTCCAGCGTCACGCCTGAGAAGCTCACCTTCGACTTCAACAGCGCGCCGCTCACGCCCGCGCAGGTCGCCGACATCGAGAAGCTCGTCAACGAGCGCATCGTCGAGAACGCCGGCGTGAGCTGGACCGAGGTGCCCCACGCCGATGTGAAGACCCGCGCCGACGTGATGCAGTTCTTCGGCGACAAATACGGCGATATCGTCCGCGTCGTCCAGATCGGCGGCCAGGCCCACAAGCTCGACGGCTATTCCATGGAACTCTGCGGCGGCACGCACACCCGGGCGACCGGCGAGATCGGCCTCTTCCGGATCGTGAGCGAGGCCGCCGTGGCCGCCGGCGTGCGCCGCATCGAGGCCGTCGCCGGCCTCAGCGCCTACACCCTCGCCCGCGAACAGGCCGAGCTGATCAAGACCCTCGCCGGCAAGCTCAGCGCGCCCGTCGCCGAACTGGAGAAGAAGATCGACGCCCTGCTCGCCCACCAGAAGGAGCTGGAGAAGTCGCTCAAGGCTGCCGCCCAGCGCGAAGCCGCCGGCAAGGCCAAGACCCTCCTCACCCGCGCCGAGACCATCAACGGCATCCCCGCGATCATCGCGAACCTCGGCGACGCCGACGGCGACACCCTCCAGATCGTGGCCGACGCGCTGAAGTCCGAGTTTAAGGGCGTGATCGTCCTTGGCGGCGTCAGTGGCGGCGCGGTCGCGCTCATCGCGGCCGTCACCCCCGAGTTCACCGCCAAGGCGCAGGCCGGCAAGCTCATCCAGGGCATCGCGCCAATCGTGGGCGGCAAGGGCGGCGGCAAGCCCGACAACGCCCGCGGCGGCGGCAAGGACGCCACCAAGCTCGACGAGGCCCTCGCGAAGGTGAAGTCGCTGCTGGGCTGAAGCGAACGCAGCCGTAGCGTGCCCTTGCCGTAAATCCCAAAGGGATTTCATCATTCAGCCCAGGGTTAGGGCGCAGCCCTTACCCTGGGAAAAGCACCAGGATTCATCCCACTACCCCAGCGGGGTTGGATCTTTTGAACGAGCTCAGTACGCCCTGATCCATCCCTTTCAGGGATGATTATCATATCACATCCTCACCCGGCGTAGGTGCCACGCACCAACGCTGGGCTGAGTGATTCCATCCCTTCAGGATGGATGGCGGCTCATTCGCAGCGCTGATTTCCGACCACCTCAGCGCAGCAACACTCCCAGCGTCAGCCCCCGGCGGCTGACCGCTTTCGTCACCACGAAGCCAGCGTCGGTAAAGGCCGGCAGCTCGCGCGGGTTCGCGTAGAGGATCCAGACCGGCTGCCGGTCCGCCTGGGCGCGCTGGCGCAGCCGCGCCACCACTTGGCGCAGCGTTTCGCCGTGAAAGGGGTTGTAGAGGAAGACCACCAGCGGTCCGGGCGGCGGTTCAAACTCCGCCGCGTCCTGCACCCGGAGCTTCACCTCCGCAAAGGCAGCCCGGCCCCGACGTCGCCGGAGATTCTCCTCGCAGACGGCGGCCAGCTCCGGCGCGAATTCGACCCCGACCAGTTTGGCGAAACCGGTTTCCGCCGCCATGAGGAGCACACGGCCCTTGCCACAGCCGTAGTCCACGAAGGTGGCTCCGCGGACGATCGAAGGGAGACAGGAAAGAAGTTCGCGGACCAATCGGGGATTGGCGCCCTGATACTGCACGCCGTCGGCGACGGCCGCCGCGGTCATGCGCAACCGGTCCAGCTCGTGCGGCAGGAAGGTTTCCGTGCCGCGCCGGAGGTCAAACCAGCATTCCGCCGCCAAGTCGGACAGCGTGTGCCGCCAACCATGCCGCCGCAGCGTCTGCAGGGCGAAGCCGGCGTATTTCGCCGTGGTCGGCAGAAGGCCGGTGGAGTTGAGCGCGTTCACTGGCCGTAACAATGGCCGCCTTCGGTGAACGCAGGGCGTCACCAAGGTGACATTGTCGCATCGAAACACTCTGCCCGTTGCGGACAGATTGTGGCTTCCGGCAAGGTCACCACAACCGATGGTGGTCGGCCCGGTTCTCAGCCCGAACAACCCACAATATGAGCCGGCCACCGCAGCGAAAACGCAAACCATGAAAGCCCTCAGCGACTGGACCTCGAAGCGCGTCTTCAGCTACGTCCACGGCAGCCAGCTCGTCTATAACACCTGCTGGGAAGATCCCCGGCTGGACCGCGAGGTGATGCGCCTGGGGCCGGACGACGAGGTGGTGCTCATCACCTCGGCCGGGTGCAACGCGCTGGATTACGCCCTCGACGGCCCGCGCCGGATCCATGCCGTGGATATGAACTTCCGGCAGAACGCGTTGCTGGAGCTCAAGCTCAGCGGCATCCGGCGGCTGGAGTTCAACCAGTTCTTCGCGCTCTTCGGCGATGGCGGGCATCGGGACTTCCCGGTGTGGTACCGCGAAAAGCTCCGCGATGACCTCACCGTCCCGGCCCGGGCGTACTGGGATGCCCGGCAGCACTTCTTCAGCCGGCCGACGGCGGAGTCCTCCTTCTACCACCGGGGCACAACCGGCTTCTTTGCCCGGATGCTGGTGAAATATTTCAAGATCGCGCGGGTGCATGCCGATGTGGTCCGGCTCTTCGCCGCCACGACGCTCGACGAGCAAGAGCGGATCTATCACGCCTCCGTGCGGGACGCGCTGTGGAAGCCGGCCATCAAGCGCGCGCTCCGCACCGACGTGATGCTCAGCATGCTCGGGGTGCCCAAGGCCCAGCGTGAGCATCTGGAACGGACCTGCGCCTGCAACATGGCGAACTTCATGGAAGATTGCGTCGAGTCCGTGCTCACGAAACTGCCAGTCTCGGACAATTACTTCTGGCGACTCTACCTGTTCGGCCGCTACTCGCCGGAGTGCTGCCCCGGCTACCTCCGACCGGAGAATTTCGAGCGGCTCAAGGGCGGCCTGGCCGACCGCATCGAGCTGCACACAGGCGCTCTCACCGGCTTCCTGCGCAACCATCCGGGCACGCTGTCCCAGTTCGTGCTGCTCGACCACATGGACTGGCTCAGCCAGGCGGAGCCGAAGCTCCTCGCCGCCGAATGGCAGGCGATCATGGACAAGGCCCGCGAGGGGGCCCGCCTGCTCTGGCGCAGCGGCGGGTTCGAGGTGGATTTCGTGGACCCGCTCAAGGTGCTGTACCGCGGGGCCACCCGCCGGGTCGGTGACCTGCTGCAGTACGACACCGCCCAGGCCCGCGAATGCCACACCCGCGATCGCGTCCACACCTATGGGAGCTTCTACATCGCCAACCTTGCCGCCTGAGGAGCTGCTCCTCGCCCGCAGTGGGCCGCCCCAGGCGGCCACGGTGTCCCGGGCGCCCACCGCGCCGGCTGCCGTGGTCCACTTCTATGAGGCGGCCCGGGCGCGGCTGGTGCGGCAGGCTGGCGAGAACCTGGCCTATTGGCGGGGCTTTCTGGAGGAAGGGCCGGCGGCCTTTGCGCCCAACCTTCAGACCCGGCCTGGAATTGTCCTACACGACGGAGTGGCCTGGCCGCTCTGCGTCAATGATGGCATCGGGAGCAACTCGTACCCGTGTTCCCTCCATACGCAGTACGTCCGGTATCCGCATGCGGAGCTGAGCCTGGTGCCCGCCGGAATTCAGCGGCTCACCGCCCGCCTCGGCCTGGTCGGGATGGATGGGTTGCTGCGGATAGCGAAGGCGGACCGCGTTGTGCAGTGGGGCAGCTGGCTGCTCTCGACCAACCTTCACGGCGGTCCGCTGCGGGAGGCCGTCGAACCGGTCACGCGCACGCTGGTGTCGGCCTTCCCGAAGCACGCGGTGCTGGTGAAGAATCTCCACGGCTTCGAGGACCCTGAGCTTCCCGCCACCTTTACCCGCGCCGGTTATCAGCTGATCACCAGCCGGCAGGTCTATTTCTTCGACGGCCGCACGAAGGATTTCCTGACGAAGAGCACGGTGAAACGCGAGGCGAAGGAGTTCGCCCAGCCGGGTGACTATCGCGTCGTGGAGCATGACCAGTTCACGGCGGCGGATGTCCCGCGCATCACCTCGCTCTACCGCCAGCTCTATGTGGAGAAGCATTCGGAGCTGAACCCGTGCTACACCGAGCGCTTCGTGGCGCGCGCCTGGTCGGAGCGCTGGCTGGAATTTCGCGGCCTGCGCCACGTCTCGGGCCGGCTCGACGGCGTCTTCGCCTGCTTCACTGCGGGAGGAACGACCTCGACACCTTTCATCGGTTACGACACCTCGCTGCCGGCGGATCTCGGCCTCTACCGCCACCTCGTCAGCCTGCTGCTGCGCCGGGTCGCGGAGCGGGGACAGATGCTTAACTACTCTTCGGGGGCCGGGGACTTCAAGCGGCGACGGGGCGGCCAGCCGGTGATCGAATTCAACGCGGTTTACACGCGCCACCTGTCACCAGTGCGCCGGGCTGCCTTTCGGGTGCTGGCCGCGCTGGCCAATGGTCCGGGACGGCGCTTTCTCGAAAAGAACGAGATTTGAAAGTGGATACGCGGTATCGGCCGCCCTGCCGAACTGACCGTGACGGAGCGCCGATCTCCGATCCGGCGCGGGCCGATGCGAAGAAGCCACCGCGCCGGATCGGAAATCGGCGCTCCAAACTGGAACCGCAGTCCCGGAAACGACAAGGCCGGCAGAAATGATCTGCCGGCCTGAAATCATTCGCCAACCACGGCCCACTTACCAACGCACCTTCGCCGGGAAGAATTCCGCAATCAGGTCCTCGTAGTAGGGGCGGAGGGCCTTCGCGTCAGGCTTGGCGTGGCTCTTGGTGTAGAGGTCGTAGGGGTTGAACGCCTGCACATCCTTCAGGTGCTTGCGGTCCTGGTCGTTCAGCAGGTGGGCGTATTCGCCCTCGCGGTGCCACGGATAGAAGCTGTGGTAGCGGAGCATGTAGAGCCCCTCCATCGGCAGGTAATCCTTGCACACGTTGTAGATGTACTCGTCGTGACCCCAGGAGAGGTTCACCGCGTCGAGACCGCAGCCCGCCTCGTACACGCCGTTCTTCGACTGGAAGCGCGCATCGCGGCTGTCGGGGTTGGCCTCAAAGAACTTCGGGAAAACGATCTTCTGCGAATAGGCGCAGCCGGTCGGGAAGGTGTCGCCGACGACTGCCCACTGCGGCTCGCCCCAGAGGCAGAGGATCTTGCCCAGGTCATGCACAAAGCCGGTGAGGACCATCCAGCGCGGCTGGCCGTCGGCCCGCAGATGCTCGGCGGTCTGGAGCAGGTGCTCGAGCTGCGAGAGATCGGTGTCGGGATCGGAATCGTCCACGAGCTGGTTGAGGTACTCGGCGGCCTCCCAGATGCTCATCTGGCGGCGGTTCAGGCCGAGGTATTCCTTCCGCTTGGCCAGTGCGAAATCGTAGGTCTGGAAGGAGTGGTTGAGCCGGTAAAATTCGCGCACCGTGGGACGGGCGTCCGCCTCGTAGTTGCGGAACTCGTCCACCTTCTTCTCCGGGTCCGTGCCGACGGTGGGCTTCTTCTGTGTCTCCTGCTTCTGCGCCTCGGTCATCGGCTCAGGGTAGCGTTCCTTGTAGAAGTCCTCGACCTCGTCGAGGGATTGCAGCGGCGTCGGATTGGCGGCAGGGGCGATGCTCATAGTGAAAACCGTACGTGGATTAGGTCGCTCAGAAAGTGATCTTTCTCAAGGAGGAATTCGCGGTGGCTTTACCGGGCAAGCCGGGTCTGCCGCCACTTGTCGAGCCCCACGGCAAACACGATCACCACGCCGATGATGATCTCCTGGGTGTACGTCTGCCAGCCGAGCTGGTTGGTGCCGTTGCGCAGCAGCGCCATGATCAGCGCGCCAATGAGCGAGCCGGAGATGCTGCCCGCGCCCCCGCTCAGGCTGGCCCCGCCGATCACCACCGCGGCGATGATGTCGAGTTCCAGCCCGACGGCGACCGTGGGATCGCCCTGGGTGAGCCGTGACATCTGAAGCAGGCCGGCAAAGCCGAAAAGCAGCCCGGCAATGCCATAGGTGGCTGCCTTCACCAGCCCCACGCGCACGCCACTGTAGCATGAGGCGGTCTCGTTCGCGCCGACGGCGAAGACGTGCCGCCCAAAGACCGTCCGGCGCAGCAGCAGGGCCATCACGATCGCCAGGGCGAGCAGAATCCAAACACCAGGCGGCAGTGGCCAGAATTCGCCGGGGTTCACCCGGGCCATCAGCCGCCCCGCGGACGAATCGGCGGGAATGTTGATCGTCTGGTTGTCACCCAGCCATTTGGCTGCGCCTCGCAACACGCCCATCATGCCGAGCGTGACGATGAATGGCATCATGCGGAACCCCGCAACGATGGCCCCGTTAAAAAGTCCCACCGCTCCTCCGAGTGCCACCAGCGCGCCGGCGGTCGTCCAGGGCGACCAACCGGCGACGAGCAGCTTTGCTCCTAGCGTGCCGGTCAGCGCGACCACCGAGCCGACACTGAGGTCGATGCCGCCACCCACGATGATGAGCGTCATCCCGAGTGCGCCCACGGCGACAATGACCGTCTGGGTGAGGATGTTCTTGAAGTTGCTCCCGGTGAAAATGAACTGGCGCTCCTCCGTCAGGGCGAAGAGGCCGCACACCAACAGCAGCCCGAGGAAGGGGCCGCCAGATTGGAGCAGGCGGGTAAGGCGGGGAGGCACGGGAAGAAGTGAGGCAGTGATCAGTAAACAGTGGATCAGTAATCAGTGAGCAGTTTTCAGTTTTCAGTTTTCAGTTCTTGGCCGGCTGCATTGCGGCATTCGGAGCACCAGGCTTTCTGATTACTGATCACTGTTTCACCGGTTACTGATTACTCCTTCAGATATTTCGCGATCGGCGGCGCAAGCAGGGCGGCCATGTCGGGCTCGTTCATGTTCTCCTTCGTCACCAGCGACACGCCGGTATCGATGCGCTTTTCGATGGGCTTGCCCTGGAGATGCTGCACGAGGGTCATGACGCCGAGGTAGCCCATCTTGACCGGGTCCTGCACGACCAGCGCCTGCACGTCGCCGTTCTTCAGGTCGAGCACGGATTGGGAGCCGGAGTCAAAGCCGACGATCTTCACCTGGCCGCCCGCGCGGCCGATGTCGCGCAGGGCCTTGGTCATCGCGATGGTCACGGTCTCGTTCGGGCAGAAGATGCCGCTCACATCCTTGCCGTAGCGGTTGAGCAGGTTCTGCGAGGCCTGATAGCCCAGCTCGCGGGTCGCGCCCGCATGCTGGTCGGAGGAGACGAGCTTGAGGTCGGGAAACTTCTTCAGCGCGTCGAGGAAGCCCGCCTCGCGCGCCTCGGTGCTGGCGCTGCCCACCTGGTAGCGCAGCAGGATGATATTGCCCTTGCCACCGAGCGCCTTCCCGAGGAACTCGCCCGCCATCTGGCCGCCCTTGAAATTGTCCGTCGCCACAAAGCTGATCTGCTTGTCGGACTTGAGGTCGGAATCAATCACCACCGTCGGCACCCCGGCCTGCGTGGCGCTCGCCACCGGCGCGACCAGCGCCTGCGAGTCCAGCGGGGCGAGCACGATGCCGCTCACTTTGCGCGCGGTGAAGTTCTCGACCACCTGGATCTGCTGGTCGCGGTCATCCTCGCGCAGCGGCCCCTTCCAGAAGAGGCGCACCTTCATCCCCTGCCCCGTGAGTTCCTGCTCGGCCTTCACCGCGCCCGCATGGATGGATTTCCAAAATTCGTGCGTGGTGCCCTTGGGAATGACGGCGATGGTGTAGGATGGATCGGCGGCTACCGCAGCCAGCGTGGCCATGGCGCAGCCAAGGGTCAGAAATAACGCACGAAGCGGGGAGTTCATGGGTGGAGCGTAGAAAGGCGGACGGACCGCACGCAAGCCGCGTTCGACGGCTTGTGTCATTGACCCCGCGGGCCGCACCGGGCTACGAAAGGACCGCCGCCATGCACCTTCCCCCTAAAAAACGCTGCCACCACCGGCATTGCGCGGCCTTCAGCCTGTTCGAGATGGTCGTCGTGGTGCTCCTGTTGATCGTGGTGTCGATCATCCTTTCCCGAGGCACGCCCCAGAGCCGGTTCAAGAGCCAGCTCGCCCGCTGCAAGAACAACCTGCTCTTCATCCACCCGGCGCTGATCACTTACGCCAACGACCATCAGGGCCGCTTCCCCGCCACCAATACCGCCACGTCGGAAGGGCCCCTCAGCCTGCTGGTGCCGGCGGACACCGTACGCACCGAGATCTTCCTCTGCCCCGGCACGTCGCTGCGGAAGCTGCCCGACGCCCAGCCCTTTGCCGACCGCCGTATCAGCTACGCCTATGTCAGCGGCCTCACCAATGACGCCTCGCCCGAGCAGGTGCTGCTGTCCGACGCGCAGGTCAATATGCTGGCGAAGACCAACGGTCAGCTGATCTTCTCGCCGGACGGAAACGGCCCCGGCAGCAACCATGGGCGGTTCGGCGGCAACCTGCTCTTTGTCGATGGCCATGTCGAAGCGAGCCCGACCAACACGGAGTTTGCCGTGCGACTGCCCGGCGGCGCGAAGCTGCTCAATCCCCGTCCCTGACCCGATCTGTTCCGACCCACCATGAACGTCAAAATCGAATGTTCCTGCGGCCAGCGGTTCGGCTTCGACGTCGAACCGGAGAACGGGCACATGCCGATGTCGCTGGCCTGCCCCTCGTGCAATGCGGATCTCACCGCCGTCGCCGATGCCGACATCGCGCGTCAGCTCGCGCTCGCGGTCCCCACCGCGCCGCAGCCGACCCAGGGACCGGTGCGTGTCGCCCTGCGAGTCGCCGGCGCAGGGGAGCCAAAACCGGGCCCTCCGGCTTCCGATTCCCCGCCTACCCCGCCGGGCGAGGCGGAAACCACGCCCGCCAAAACTGCGCGAGAACAGGCGCTGGAGCGCACCCGGATCGTTGGGCAGGCCACGGCCCTGCTGACCGAAGATCGGGCGACCGCAAAGGACTTCGCGGCCTTCCAGAGGCATCGCACACTCGTCCGGATCGTCCTCGCGGCGGTGGTGGCGCTATTTGGCTGGTGGATCTGGTTTTCCTTCGTCGCTTCCAAGCCGCACGTCGCGTTCACCAATTCCGCCCCCGAATCGACGCGCTTTGATCAGGCTCAGCTCGTGGGTGATGACCGGCTGGTCGCTGTTACCTCGCTCAAGCTCTCCCTGCAGAACTGGAAGGATGACAGCGAGATCTGGTCGGTGGCCCTGCCGAAAGCGGACGCACCGAAGTTCATGCCGAAGCCCCCGCCCCATGGCGGCAGCAATGAGGACGACTTCGGCCCTGACCGGATTCGGGATTTGAACTTCGATACCGACGGTCCATCGCTGCTGCACATCGATGGCGGCTCCGTCTGGCTCGGACGGGGCCAGGCCATCACGCGTTATGACCTGACCACGGGCAGCAAGAAAACCGAGGTCGCGCTGTCGCAGAAGGCCGACCAGTTTGCCGACGACGAAAGGTCGATCATCGCCGTGAGTTTTTCCGCCCCCAACCAGCGCGTGATCACGCGTGTGGACCTGGGCACCGGAAAATCCGAATCGCAGCTCTTCACCCTGCCGACGGGCGCGAGGCGCAAGGCGGTTGCTTCCGACGTCTTCTACGATGGCTCGGATGCCGAGGCGCGCTTCATCCCCGCCGGCGCCAGCGTGGCGGCGCTGGCCACCCAGCTCCTGGAACGCCGGATTGTGACCAGTGACGGCTCGCAGCCCGCCAGCGAACGCAAAAAGACGCCCATCATTGAGCGGGAAAACCTGCGGGCGGCGGACAGCTCGGAGGCGGCGACCGAGTTTCTCAACCAGAACGGCGGTGCGGTCGAACGCGACGAGAGCCGTTACCGCGTGACGCTGAGCCGGCTCTTTGCCACCGGCGCGGAGTGGAGCGGCGACGTGGTCGGCCGGCCCGCCTTCTTCACCACGCCGGCGATGGATGTCCTCGTGGCAGGGACAGACCTGACCGCGCTCGAAAAGGACAACCGCGCCGCCTGGACCGCCAAGCTGTCGTATCCTGTCGGGCCGGAATTTCTGGAAGGCGGAACCAGGTCCCCGGTCGCGGCGAACGGCTCCCGGCTCTATGTGTTCGACCTGGGCACGCTGACGTCGTTTGACCTGCGCTCCGGCAAGGTGGCCTGGCGTCTGCAAAGTGTCGGCATCCAGCAAGTGGTGCCGTCGGGCGATGCCATTTATGTCTCAACCTCCTCGGCTGGACCGGAGGCGATCAAGTACAACGAGGGCATCCATTTCAGCGACCGCACGTACCCGATCATCCTCAAGGTCGAGGCATCGACCGGCAAGGTGCTCTGGTCGCTCGACCGGATGGCGGACCGCGTCGTGACCTCCGGCAAGTTCCTCTACGTCGCCCGTTCCGCCACGAGCGCCATGGAGTCGCTCAGCGCCGTCTCAGAGCAGCGCGATGCCGACGTCACCTTCATCCTGCGCCGGATCGATCCCGCCACGGGCAAGCCCGAATGGAGCTGGATGCAGAACGGCGCGCCGGACGACTGGTCGGCCCGCAACAACACCCTGCTCGTGCGCCGCCGGCATGTGCTGAAGCTGCTTAAGTTCGCGAGCTGGTAGCCGACGAGGCAGTTTTCGGTTTTCAGTTTTCGGTTTTCAGTTTGGGGCACGAAAGGTCGCCGTGTTCCCATTCGAAATTCGAAATTCGTCGCTCGTAACTCTCCGTTACCCCGCGCTTTGATTCCGGTTCTGTCCGGCGTATGCCTTTGCCCGCATGACCGCTCCCGCCCTCGAACTGAGCCACGTCACCAAGACGTACGGGGACTTCACGGCAGTCAATGACCTGTCGCTGAGCGTCCCCACCGGCTGTGTCTATGGCTTTCTCGGGCCGAACGGTGCGGGCAAGACCACCAGTCTGCGGATGATCCTGGAAATCATCCGGCCCACCAGCGGCACCATCACGGTGCTCGGCTCGACCAGCGCGCTGGCGGTACGCGGGCGCATCGGCTACCTGCCCGAGGAGAAGGGCCTCTACAAGAAGATGAAGGCATGGGCGATCATCGCCTATTTTGCCACGCTCAAGGGCATGAGCCGCCGGGCGGCCAAGGCGCGCGCCTACGAGCTGCTCAAACGCTACGGTCTCGCGGATTTCGCGGAGGCGCGGACCGAGGCACTCTCGAAGGGCATGGGCCAGAAGGTCCAGGTGCTGGCCGCGATCGCGCATGACCCCGAGTTTGTGATTCTCGACGAGCCGTTCTCCGGCCTCGACCCGGTCAACCAGACCGTGATGGAGGAGATCATCACCGATCTGCGCGCCCGGGGGCATACCGTGATTTTTTCCACGCACGTCATGGCCCATGCCGAACGGCTCTGCGACCGGCTCGCCATCATTGCCAAGGGCCGGAAGCTGTTTGACGGCACCCCTGAGGAAGCCCGCCAGATGCTGCCGCGGCGCGTGCAGCTGCTGACCGACGACGGCATCGCCCCCCTGCGGGATCTGCCCACCGTCAGCGCCATCAGTTCGACGGCCAACGGGGCCTGGCAGATCGAACTCCGCGCCGGAGCCGACGTGCAGGCCATCCTGCAAGCATGCTTTACCCATAACATCCGCCCGCGCGGCTTCCGTTTCGACGAGCCCACACTGCATGACGTCTTCGTGCAGCTCGTCGGCCCCGACGCCAAGGAGGCGACGCACCGATGAAACGAAGCACCACGAACTGCAAACGGCGTGCGACTGAAATTCGGCGCATGGATCGGGCATTCCGCACGCCCTTCACCATTCGCCGTTCCCACTTTCCATGAGGTACGCCTTTCTCATCGCCTGGCGCGAGTTCGCCGAAAACGCCAAGACCAAGGGCTTCTGGCTCAGCCTGCTGATTTTCCCAGCGATTCTCACCCTCAGCATCCAGGTACCGATCCTGCTGGAGAAAAAGGGCACGCCCACCCGGCACTTTGTCATCGCCGATGCCTCGGGTGAATTCGCGCCCCTGATCGCCCTGACCATCGAACGCGAGCAGACGGAACGCGCCGAGCAGGCGCTGCGGGATTTCGTCCGGCGGGGGAAGTATCCGGAATCCCTATCCCGTTTCGTCCATAGCGACCATACGCTGGATTTGGCCGGCTGGAAGGCCGGTCAGGGTGCCAACTATCTGAAGGTGCCCGGGTTCGTTGCACCGCACCCGCGTTTCCGGCTGGTCGCCCTGCCCGAAGGCGTTTCACCCAACGCCGCCCCCGATCTGGCGGCCCAGCAGCTCCGCCCCTGGCTGCGGGGAGAACGCCAGCTCAGCGTGGACGGCCAGCCTGCGCCGCTCTTTGCGGCCGTACTGCTGGCGGCTGAGCTGCCGTTGGCGGCGACGACCGGAGCCGCTTCCAAGGGCATTCATTACTGGTCGGAAAATCTGGCCGACACCGCCCTGGCTGATCTGGTGGAACACACCATCAACACCGAGCTGCGGCGCCGGGCCTACGTCGCGCATGGGCTGGACCCGGCCACCGTGCGTGAGGTCGAACGGATCAAGGCTCCCCTGACCAGCTTCAACCCGAAGAAGGCGGCGGGCGAAGAAACCGTGGGCATGGCCGACCGTATCCGGCAGTGGCTGCCCAGCCTGTTCGTGTACCTGCTCTGGGTCGCCATCTTCTCAATTGCCCAGATGCTGTTGACCAGCGTGATCGAGGAGAAATCCAACCGCATCATCGAGGTGCTGCTGTCCAGCGTCACCCCGGGTGAGCTGATGGTGGGCAAGCTGGCCGGCATTGCCGCCATCGGCCTGACCATGCTCGGGGTATGGGTTGCTTCGCTGGTGGCGATCGTGCTTTGGAAGTCGCTCGGCGTGTCCCCGGAGGCGGCCGCGGCCGCCGGCGGCATGGCCGGAATTCCGGGCGACGTTGCCACGATCCTCCGCACCACGTGGCTGCTGCCCGCCTTCGCCGTCTATTTCCTGCTCGGCTTTCTTTTCTACTCGGGGCTGATCCTGGCGCTGGGCAGCACCTGCAACACGCTCAAGGAGGCCCAGAGCTTCATGGGTGTCATCGTGCTCCTGCTCATGGTGCCGCTGCTCATGATGACCTACATCCCGCGCGACCCGAACGGTACGCTCGCCACCACCCTTTCATGGTTCCCGCCCTACACCCCGTTCGTGATGATGAACCGGGTCACCGCCGACCCGCCACTGCGGGATGTGCTGGGCACGATGGCACTGCTGCTGGTCTGCACGGGCTTTGTGCTCTGGGGTTCGGGGCGGATATTCCGCCGGGGCATCCTCCGCACCGGCCAGCCGCCGGAACTGCTCGAACTGCTAAAATGGCTGCGCCGTTGACCACCCGCTCCGGCCTCAGTTCGCCCGGGGATGAAACTCGTCGTGCAGGTCGCGCAACCGCTGCCCGGCCACGTGCGTGTAAACTTCCGTGGTGCTGATGCTCGCGTGGCCAAGGAGTTCCTGGATCACCCGCAAATCCGCCCCGTGCTCCATCAGGTGCGTCGCAAAACTGTGCCGCAGCATGTGCGGCGTGACGTGGCGTTCTATGCCATGGCGCTTCACCCAGTTCCCGATCCGCAGCCAGAGGGTGACGTGGGCGAAGGCGGTGCCGCGCTGCGTCAAAAAGACATTGGCCGGTGACTTGGGCCGGACCAGCTCGGAGCGGACGGCGAGGTAACGCCGCAATGCCGTCACCGCCCGGTCGCCCAGCGGCACCACCCGCTCCTTGTTGCCCTTGCCGATCACGGTGACAAAGCCGGCCTCGAGGTGGAGCTGTTCCAGCCGGATCGAACGCAGCTCGGCCAGCCGCAGGCCGCTGGCGTAGGCCAGTTCGAGCACGGCATGGTCGCAGAGTTCGCTGGGAGTCGGTTGGGTGGCGATATCAGGCGGCTGCAGCAGACGGGAGATTTCCTCCTCCGACAGGGCCTTCGGCAGCGTTTTCCAACGGCGAGGAAAGGACAGGTTCTCGGCGGGGTTGGCCGTGACGAAACCTTCGGTCTCCGCAAATCGGAAAAACGCCCGCAACGCCGCGACCTGGAGATAGACGCTGGCGGAGCTGAGACGCGCGGCTGGTTTCCCCTTCCCGGTCGATCCGGTCTCTTCCGTAGCTTCCGCCGCCGCCGGCTGCGTTAGGCCACCGGGGACTTCGGCGAGCGGACGCGCCCGCACATGGTCGAGATACGCCATGAGGTCCGCAAACTTCACGTCGCGCCAGGATGCCAGCCCACGGATTGGTGCCCACGCGACAAACTGCCCGAGCTGGTGCGAGTAGGTACGCAGCGTGTGCTGCGCCAGCCCGCGCTCGTGTTGCAGGTGGACCAGAAACTCCTCAACCAACGGTGTCAGTTTCGATTCCAAGACTGCCGCAATGGACACGCATTGCAGACAGGGACGGTAGCAAAATCGGTCGGCCGCCTGCCTCGTATCGTCAGCTGGTCCTGGGGAGCGATGTCATTGATGAACCGAGGGGTAACTCGGTGGGGCGAGCGTCCGCGCGAGCCGGGGCAGCCCGGGCCTGGGGCGGCGGAGGCTCGCGAGGACGCTCGCCCCACCGAACCCCGATTGGCTTCCCATGCTCTTGCCAGTCAGGGCTGCGCGTCCCCGGCCCGCACCCACGCCTCGTCAAAGTGCGCGTGCCGGATGGCCTTCGTCTCTCCGCGCCCGCCGTTGCCAAAAAAGCAGCTATAGGTGGCGTGCAGTGTGCCGTCCCGGGCCTGGATGAGGCTGGGATAGGCGAAGGAACCGGTCCCCGGAGTCACCCGTTCCAAATGCCGCTTCATCGGCCAGGTACGGCCCTCGTCCTCGCTCAGAAAAACGGCGAGCGAATGGCGTCCGTTCTCAGTGTCGTTGCCGATGAAGGCCCAGACGCCGTTGCGCAGCGCCACGATTTCCAGGCCGGAGCCGGGATTGGGCAGCACACTGTCTATCACCGGCGACCAAGTTTCGCCACGGTCGTGCGACTCGGCGGTGAGGGCACGCTTCGGTGGCGGGCCGTTGTCCCGCATATAGGCGACCAGCGTGCCATCGCGACGCGCGGCCAGGCTGGGCTGGACGTTGCCGCCGCCGATCAGTGGTGCGCTGCAATGCCAAGTCACCCCGGCGTCGTCCGAGATGGCGACGAGCGAGAACGAAAAACCATCGTGATACAGCGGTAGCAACAGTCGCGACTCCACTACGAGCGGATGCGCCCGGGGCATCCAGCCCAGCCGGCAATAAAGTTCGTCGCCCGCATGATTGCGCATGGCCACCAGATAATCGTTCACATCGCGGTGGGTCCGGGCATCCCAGTCGGACTTGCTCGCGAGGGCTTCCAAACCGGAAATCGCGTTGGTGACTGCCGCCGTAAAGCTGGCACCAGGCGTGATATGAATAACGCCTTCGCGCTCCCAGTTCGGCGCGCTTTTCCCCGTCCAGTCGCGGCTGACGTGGAACTTGAGCAGCGCGCTCTCCCAAGTGTGCGCCAGAATGGTGGGGTGGAACAGCCACAGCCGCTGCTGCGCATCCACGAGCAGCGACGGATTGCAGTCGGGATAACCGGGCGTGTCGGCCAGCACGAAGCGGGGGCTCCAGTTCGTGGAGCCGCGCGGCAGGCGGGCGGCCTCGATGCGCACGTCATCGGCGGTACGTTCGCCGGAACCGTGAAACCAGCAGGCTAACAAATCACCGCGCGGCGTCTCGACCACACACGACGCATGGTTATGCCACGACTCCGGAGGGAAGATCAGTTCGGTCTGCAGCAAACCCGCCGCGCTGGCGAGCGTCTGACATATCATTGCCCAGGCCAGGCAGCGAAGGAAACGTGGGATCACTCAGGCCCCGATGGGAGCCGGAATCAGCGAAACGGTCGAGCTGGGAGTTCCGGGATCTTTGGGCCCGCCCGAGCGGGCGCGGATCAGGGCCAGCACCAGTCCCGCCAGGGCGCCAAGGGTAAAACCCTCAAGCAGCATGAACCGGCGGTTGGGCCCGACCGGCCGGGGATCGCCTCCGCCAGCCGACAGGATGGTGAACTGGTCCTCACCCGCGCCCATGCTATTGAGCCTGAGCCGGGAACGGTTCAATTCGTCCAACTGTTCATGCACGAATTTTTCATCGTCTTCCAGCCGCTGCAATTCGACCCGCTGCGAGGCACTTTCAAAGAATGAGCCGCTGAGCTCCTCGATACGCTGCGAATAGCCGGCCAGCCGTCGCTTGAGCGCTTCGATCTTGGCCGCCCGCATTTCCTCGGTGACTGCCACCAGGGCCATGAGGTCGTCCTGTCGCCGGCTGAACTCCGCCTTGAGCGCGGCATCATTCGGCATCCCTTGCAGACGCAATTCCGCGCGTTTCTCCTCGAGCCGGAAATCAAACCAGCGGTTTCCCGGCATGGACTGCGCCAGTTGTTCCGCCGTCACGGCTTCGGCTTCGCGCAATTCCGACCGGAGGGCCGCATATTCAGCCTTCGTCTCCTCCAGACGCCGCTGGACCACGACGTCGCCCGCCCCGGCCGTGGAGATGTTGTATTTTTTCTGAAAGTCGTCACGCGCCTGCTGGGCCTGGTCGAGCTTCTTTTGAAAAACCAGGATGCCCTGCACAATTCTGGCTTCGGCGTCGGACAACAACGACCGCTGACGTTGCCGGCTGAAATCGACAAATTCCTGTGCCCAGGCGGTCGCAAATTGACGGGCATACTCGTAGTCGGTGCTTGAGACGGACAGGATGAAGGTGCCTCCGGAGCCCGGGCTGGCCGAAAGCGCCGGCCGCTTCAGACGGTTGGTCGCGCCCCCGGCACTCCGCAACGTGGCGAGCACGCGCTGAATGACGGCATCGCTATGCATCATGGTCAGCGTGGTGTCGATGCTGTTGAGCCCCTCGCGGATCTCGGCGCCGCCGGGACCGCCCGCCGATATTTTGGGCGGCATCAGCAGCACCGACGTGGAGCGGTACTGGCTGGGCGTCTTTAGGGCGAAGAAGCCGGACACCGACAGACCAACCGCGATGCCCGCAGGAATCAGCCATTTCGCGGCACGATAGCGGGAGGAGATGGGAGCATTCATAAGCGTGTTTCGCGGGGGATTCTTACCGGGCAGACGGAACCATTTCCGCAGGTTGCTGAGGTGTTCCCGTCCCGCCGCCTTGCCGGTATCCAGAATGGTCTGTGCCCATAGGAAGGCCATCGCCCACGACTTCGCCCGCTGCTGGGCCTCGCGGCATTGATCGCGGAAGAGCTGGGCCATGGGGTCGCCATAGGCGTTACGAAATTCCGAGGGAAACAGGGCGAGCAATCGGCGATACACCGCCACATGTCGGCGGCTCGGATCGGCCGTGTTGGGAATAAAATCGCTCATCGCATCATCCCGGGTTGGCCGCCACGCCATCCGCCAATCCCCGGCGGCGCGCTTCGCGCAGGATTTTTGAGAGGCGCTGGGTCTCGGCCGTGGCGACCTGACCGCCAAACCCGGTCAGCCGGTAGTAGCGCCGCCGTTCGTCGCCGAGACCGGGATCCGGCCGGTCGCCGCATTCCTCGATCAACCCGATGTCCAGCATCCGCTTGATCGTCCCGTAAAGTGTACCTGGGCCCATCCGGATCTGTCCGTCGGTGGTGGCGATCACATCCTGCATGATGGCGTAGCCATGGAGCTCGCCGCCCGCCAGGGCCACGAGGATGTGGAATACCGCCGGTGTCAGGGGCAGAAGCTGCTCCGGTTCCGCCGGACTGGCATTCTTTGAGGGAGTGGCCAAGCGCGTTCTTTATATATCCGTAACGGATATAGTCAAGACGGATTGCACTCTGCTACTTCCTCGGGTTGGTCCGGGAGTCACCCGGCCCCATTCGGACCTATTTCGCCGAGAAGCTGAACACGGTGGATTCCTTCAGCGGCGTCCCGGGGCGGATGACGATGGACGGGAAATTCGCGTGATGGATGGCGTCGGGGTAGTGCTGCGTCTCGAGGCAGACAGCGGTGTGGCCTATGTGGTTGCCCGTGTAGAGCTGGATGGCCGGCTGGGTGGTCCGCACTTCCATGATGCGTCCGCTCTTCGGCTCGACCAGGCGGGCGGCCAGCTTCAGGGCCTTGCTGTCGCCCAGGATGTAATTGTGGTCGTAGCCGTTCATCCTCGGCTTCAGCTGCTCGATGCGGTCGCCAATGCGGGTCGGCGTGCTGAAGTCCATGAGCGTGCCCTTGAGGGGACGGATTTCGCCGGTGGAGATAAGCTCCGCGTCCTGCGGGGTGTAGCTGTCGGACATGATCTGGAGGACGTTGTCCAGGCAGCTGCCGCCGCCGGCGAGGTTCCAATAGGCGTGGTTGGTGAGGTTGACGATGGTCGGCATGTCGGTCTCGGCCTCGTAGTCGAGGCGGAGCTCGTTGCGATCAGTCAGCGTGTAAACCACGGTGGTCTTGAGGTTGCCGGGAAACCCTTCCTCACCATCCTTACTCAGATAGGTGAGCTTCACCGAGGACTCGCCGGCCCTCGCCGGGGCGGCCTCGACCGTCCAGACGTGTTGGGAAAATCCCTTGTTGCCGCCGTGAATCGTGTTTTTCCCGTTGTTGGCCGGCAGCTTGTAAATGTGGCCATCGAGTTCGAACTGCGCGCCGCCGATGCGGTTGACCACGCGGCCGATGACGGCGGCGGGACCGTTGAACTGCTCGTACTTCGCCAGCGTGTCGGTGGTGAGGACGACGTTGGTCAGATGGCCCTGGCGGTCGGGCACATTGAGTTCCTTGATGATCGCGCCGTAGCTGATGATCTGGGCGGTAACGCCCCTGGCGTTCCGCAGGGTGATCAGCTTGACCTTCCCACCGTCGCGGGCGGTGCCGAAGTCAGTCTGCTCGACCCGCTGCAGCGTCAGGGCCTGGGCGTGGCCCAGAAGCGCAGAAGCCAGGAAGGACATCGTGATGAGCCGTCGTGAAAAGGGATTCATGATTGGAAGGGGTATTCGAAAATCAAAACTTTGTAATTCGCAATTCGAACTTCGTAACTCGCAATTATTTCACTCCCTTCACCTTCATCCTGATGCCGTAAACCACCTTGCTCGAGGTGATGAAAAGCAGGTCACGATCCTTGCCGGCGAAGGTGACGTTGCCGGTCCAGGCTCCAGGGATGTCGATGTGCTCAATCTGTTTCCCGGTGGGATCGAAGACCGTGACTCCGTTGCCCGTGAGATAGAGGTTGCCCATGTTGTCGAGGGTCATGCCGTCGGAACCGAGTTCGCAGAAGAGGTGCCTGTTCGTCAGCGAACCGTCAGGCTGGATGTCGTAGCTGTAGGTCTTGTGGGCACCCAGGTCGGACACATAGAGCACCTTGCCATTGGGCGTGCCGACGATGCCGTTGGGCTGCTTGAGGTCGGTGGTGACGCGCTTCACCGATTTCAGGCCGGCGGCCATGAAATAGACGTGCTGGCCGTCCTGCTGCATCTTGGCGTCGCGCTTCCAATAATCACGCGGGTAAAGCGGGTCGGTGAAATAGAGCGCGCCGTCGGGACGGATCCAGACGTCGTTGGGACCGTTGAGCAGCTTCCCGTCAAAATCCTTCACCAGCACCGTGACCTTTTTGTCCGGCGAGATGGACCAGAGCTCGTTCTTTTCGTCCGCGCAGGTCAGGAGGTTGCCGGCCTTGTCGAACTTGGTGCCGTTGGAGCGGCCCGCCGGTTTGAGCCAGTCGGTGCAGGTGTTGTCGGCGGCGCTCCACTTGACGATGCGGTCATTCGGCTGGTCGGTGAAAAAGACGTTGCCGTCCCGGTCGGTCGCCGGGCCTTCGGTAAAGATGAAGCCATCCGCGATCTTTTCCAGTTTCGCACCGGGAGCAATGACTGCGGATTCGGCGGCGTGCAATTGAATCGGCATGAGGACAAGGGCGGTCGCGAGAGCGAACCAATGGCGGCGGTCGAGTTTCATGATGCGAATGACAGGAGTGACGTGGAAGTGCGCAAGTTTGATTGCGAGGTGGCCGGAGTCAATCCCGGCGGGTGGGTCAGTGGGTCAGTATGTGAGCATGTGGGCAGCGGCATTGTTCGGCTGTTCACTGTTTACTGACCTACTGGCTCATTGGCTCACTCCCCCGCACTCGTCACTCGTCACCCGTCTCGAAATGGGTTTCCATGCTGCCACCTACCCAATGCACATGATTCAAAAGCTCCTGCTGGTCGGCACCATGACTGTCGCAGCGTTCGCCCCCATTCAGTCCGGTGCGGTCGAGGCTGACTCCGCGCCGTCAACCATCAAGCTGCCGGGGCGCGGGCTGGCCGAGCACGACTTTCTGTATGCGGGCGAATCCAAGCAGCGCCGCGCGTTCATTGTCCGTCACGCCAAAGTGGTCTGGACCTATGACGATCCCACCGGCCGCGGCGAGGTCAGCGACGCCGTGCTGCTCTCGAATGGGAACCTGCTGCTGGCGCACCAGTACGCCATGGAGCTGATTTCACCCGACCATCAGGTGCTCTGGAAACTGGACGCCCCGGCGGGCACGGAGATCCATACCGCGATGCCGATCGGCACGGACCACGTGCTCTACGTTCAGAATGGCGATCCCGCCCTCGTGAAGGTTGTAAACATCAAGACAGGCGAAACGAAAAAGGAGTTCCCAGTGCCGGTCGGCAATCCCAAGGGCACTCACGGCCATTTCCGGCACGGCCGGATCACCGCGCACGGCACGCTGGTGCTGGCTCACATGGACCTGAAGCGCGTCAGCGAATACGACGCGAATGGCAAGGAACTGCGCTCGTGGCCCGCCAACGGTCCGTGGGGCGTCACGCCCCTGGACAACGGCAACGTCCTGATCGTGGACCGCACGAGCATCCGCGAAATGACACCGGCGGGTGAAACCGTCTCGACCATCATCCCGTCTGTGGATTCGCCGGTTTATCCGCTCACGAGCCTGCAACTGGCGTGGCGGCTGCCGAATGGAAACACCCTGGTGAACAACTGGTTCAACGAATGGAGCGGAAAACTGGACCGTACGAATGCCCCCGTGCAGGCCGTGGAGTTCACGCCGGACAAGAAGGTCGTGTGGGTGCTGCGCTCCTGGGACCAGCCGGATCTCGGCCCGGCGACGACCATCCAGATTCTCGATGGCAAAACGGCCCCCGAGAAAGTCAGCTTTGGCGACATTCGCTGAACGTTGACGAACCCAAACGCGTCACCTTTTCCGCACATGCTTCGCACTGCTGAACGAATCCTCACGCTGCCCAACTCGGCGCGACGCCTCCTCGGCTGGGTGACCCTGCTGGGTTGCTGGGTCGTCAGCGCGGGGATGACCACGCAGGCATTCACTGCGGCCGACGCCGACGCGGCCTTCGACGCCCACGCCAAGGCCTTTTATGCGGAACAGGATGGGCGGGCGTGGTTCAAGGAAAGCACCGACGGCGGCAAGGTCTCCTTCTGGATGCGCGCCGAGCAGATGGAGATGGTCCTCGATGCCTACGAACGGACCCACCGCCCGCAGCAGTTGGCCATGTTCACCAAGCTGTTCCACGGGTTTCTGGCCGACCATCATACCAACTGGTCCCGCAATCCTTTCAATGACGACATCATGTGGATGGTCATGGCCTGCACGCGGGCGCATCTGCTTACGGGCAATCCCGAGTTTCGCGATGTGGCCAGACTGAACTTCGACCTCTGCTATGCCCGCGCCAGCTCCACCAATCTCGGCGGCGGCCTGTGGTGGAAGACCGACAACCGCTCCAAGAACGCCTGCATCAACGGGCCTGCCAGCATCGCGGCCTTCCTGTTGGGCCAGGCCACCGGCGAGGCCCATTATTTCGAGAAGGCGACGAACACGTTTCTCTGGCTGCGCTCCACCCTGTTCGATCCGGCGACGGGCCGGGTGGCGGACAACATCGGCACGAACGGGCACATCGCCCGCTTCGCCCTGACGTACAATCAGGGCACGTTTGTCGCCGCCGCCAATTTCCTCGGCTTCACGAACGAGGCGAAGCTGGCGGCGACGTTCGCCATGAACGAGCTGTGCAAGGGGAGATTCTTTCCCGCCGCCGGTGAGAAGGGCGATGGCAGCGGCTTCAATGGCATCGGCGCGCGCTGGATCGCCCGCTACATGAAGGAGCGCGGCGAGCAGGCGACCTTTGAGCCGTGGTTGCAGAAGAACGCGGACGCCGCCTGGCAGGCCCGGCGCGCGACGGATTCCCTGATCTGGCCCCGCTGGCCCGAGCCAACTCCGGAGGGCGTGCGGTATTCGTGGGGTGCCAGCAGCGCGGTGGTGCTGATGCAGGTCACGCGTCCGACGGAACCTGGTCCGGGCAGCGGTCCGAAATAGCCTGCTGGAGCCGGAACGAATTGTCCACGATGCGACGAAGCATTCCAGATCTGAGAACCGGTCCGAGACTCCTTCTGCTCGTGTGGCTGGCCGTCTGCGGGTCGGCGGGCGTACAAGCGGTCACGAACACCAACGGGAGCAGCACCAATGGCCCTTGGTGGTCACTGAAGCCGGTGGTGCGTCCGGCGTTGCCGGAAGGACTGGAAGCTAACCCGATCGACCGTTTCATCCGGGTAGATCAGCAGAGCCGGAAGCTCAAAGCCGCCGGCCCGGCCGACAAACTCACTCTGCTCCGCCGGGTCCACCTCGACCTCACCGGCATCCCACCGTCGCCGGCGGAACAGGCGGCGTTTTTGGCGGACACCTCGGTGGGCGCCTACGAGAAGGTGGTGGACCGACTGCTGGAGGACGAGCAGCACGCGGTGCGTTATGCGCGCCACTGGTTGGATGTTCTGCGCTACGCCGATGCCGACGAGCGGATGACCGCCGCGCCCGGCATCCACCTTTGGCGGGATTGGGTGATCGGCGCGTTGCACGACGACGTGCCCTACGACCAGTTCGTGCAGCTCCAGCTCACAGGCCGGCGGTCGAACGAGCGCACGCAGATGTCGGCCACGGGCTACCGCTCGCGCCGCGAGCCGCGTCCGGGCGATCTGTTTGCGCTGGGCTTTCTCGCGCGGGGCACCGGCGAGAATCCGCAGGATCTGGCCATCAATGCGGTGGATACTGTCTCGACCGCCTTCATGGGCCTTACGGTGGGCTGTGCGAAATGCCACGACCACATGTACGACCCCATCTCGCAGCGGAATTACTACGAGATGAAGGCCTTGTTCGATCCGCTGGTGCTGCGCAAGATCAACCTCGCCAGCGCGGCCGAACTGCTCGCAGCAGGCCGGGCCCAGGCCGAGGGGGAGAAGCTGCGCGCCCCGTTCGAAAAGGCGGTCAATGAGTTCGCCGCCCCGTACCGCACCAAGCTCTACGACGACCGGGTGCTCATGTTGCCGGCGGAAGTCCAGACGGTGATCCGCAAGCCGGAGCGGGAGCGGACCGTCGAGGAGCAGAGGATCGCCGACGATTACTTCCCGATTCTGCGCATCGACGGTGACAAGCTCACCGAGGCCATGCCCGAAGCGGCTCGGAAGCAGTATCAGGAACTGCAGCGGCAGTTGAACGCGGTGAAGATTCCGTCCGTGCCCACGTTGCCGGTGTTCCACACCGTGGAGGTGGATCCCGTGCGCGAACAGGAGAAGAGCTACATTCTGACCAGCGGCGATCCGTTGCGGCCGGAGAAGCAGCACGAGGTGAAGCCCGGCTGGCCCTTCGCCCCGGCCGATCCGGATTTCCGCGCGGGCCGTATTGAGGCGTTCGCCGACTGGCTGACCGCGCCGGAGAATCCGCTGTTCGCCCGCGTGGCGGTGAACCGGCTCTGGCAATGGCACTTCGGTGAGGGCCTGCAAAAGAACCCAAGCGACTTCGGCGTCTCGGGCGGGCTGCCGAACAATCCGGCTCTGCTGGACTGGCTGGCGTCGGAGTTCGTGCGGGTCCGGTACAGCATGAAGCAAATGCACCGCCTGATGGTCACCTCGGAGGCTTACAAGCGAGCGTCGGAGACGGGGCCGGAGCTGGCAGAGAGCCAGTCGCTTGATCCCGACGATACCGCACTCTGGCACTTCCGCCTGCGCCGTCTGGAGGCCGAGCCGATCTGGGATTCCATCCACGCGGCCGTGGGTGACCTGGACCTGAAGGTGGGCGGCCCGTCGTTTGAAGCCGCCACCGGCAATGGTTCCGGGAAGCGCAAGGCGGAGGAAGCCACCAGCACCGAGGGCGTGAAACTGAAGCGACGCGGCGCGTACATGGTGCGCGGCTACTCCGCGAGCCGGGAGGTCACTCCCAACTTCCTGCAGGCCTTCGACGTGGATGATGGCCGTGCGCCGTGTCCACTGCGCACGCAGACGGTGACCGCTCCCCAGGCGCTCTTCCTGATGAACAGCGCCGACATCGACCTGGCGGGCAACGCGCTGGCACATCGGCTGAAACAGGAGGCCAAGGATGACCTGGGTTCGGCAGTCGAGCTGGCCTACCAGGCCGTGCTCGCGCGGCCCCCTTCCCCGACGGAACGGAAGGCTGCACTGGCCTATCTGGAGGACGATCCGGCCCGCCTGAACCGGCTGGCGTGGCTGCTCTTCAACCTCGATGAGTTCATCTATGTCCGATAAGCTTCAGCGCTCGGCCATCTATCCCTGCGGTCGCCTCGCGCGGCGCGACTTCATCCACCAAATCGGTGGCGGCTTTCTGGGACTCGCGCTCGGTGGACTCTGGGCGGAGGCGGGTGAGGTCAAGGACGTCATCGTCGGCCCGCACCATGCGGCGAAGGCCAAGTCGGTCATCTTCCTGTTCATGTGCGGCGGGGTGAGCCACATCGACACCTTTGACCCCAAGGACAACAAGTGGGCGGGAAAATTCATCGATGCGATCGGCTTCGGCGACAACCTGGCCGCCATGAAGCGGCCGGTGATTCCCTGCCTGCGCACCTTCACCCGGTACGGGCAGTCCGGCATTCCCGTCTCGGACTGGTTTCCGCACGTGGGCAGTGTGATTGACGAGATCGCGGTCGTGCGGTCGATGTGGTGCCACGAGGGCAATCACTTCCCCGCGGTCGTCGAGACGCAGACGGGCCATCGTGGCCGCGCCTTTGACCATCCGGCTTTCGGCAGCTGGATCTCCTACGCCCTCGGCAGCGCCAACAGGAACCTGCCCACCTTCGTCAATCTGGGCCGGCCTTCCTCCCCGGTCCAACTGACCGGCGGCTACCTGGGCGCGTATGCGGCGGCGACGCCGTTTCAGGCAGGCGAGACGCCCATTCCGAACCTGCATCCGCCGGAAGGCGGCTCCGGAGCCGAGCGCGAACGGCAAATGCAGCTCCTGCACACGATGAACCAGGAGTTCCGCGAACGTTACGCAGCCAACCTGGACATTCAGGCCCGCGCCAAGGCTTACGAACTGACGGCGCGCATGCAGCTCTCCGCGCCCGAGGCGGTGGATTTCTCGGGCGAACCCGAATACGTGAAAGCCCTCTACGGCATTGGCGAAAAAGAGACGGAGGACTTCGGCAAGCAGCTCCTGCTGGCCCGGCGGCTGGCCGAACGCGGGGTGCGGTTCATCCAGATCTGCCACGCGGGCGGCGGCAATGGCGCATGGGATTCCCATGGCGACATGAAGACGCACGGCCCCCTCTGTCGCGCCACGGACAAACCCATCGCCGGCCTGATCCGCGACCTGAAGCAGCGCGGGATGCTGGACCAGACCCTCGTGGTCTGGACGAGCGAGTTCGGCCGCACGCCATGGTCCCAGAACACCACCGGCCGCGATCATAACCCGAAAGGCTACACCTCTTGGCTGGCCGGTGGCGGCATCCGCGGCGGCGTGGTCCATGGCGGCACTGACGAGGTCGGCTATCAGGCCATGGATTCGCCACACTACTACAGCGACCTCCACGCCACCATCCTGCACCAGCTCGGCCTCGACCCCAAGAAGATGGAAGTGCAGGCCCTCGCCCGGACCATGAAGCTGGTGGAGGATGGGAGTCCGATACGGCAGATTATTGCCTGAAGGAACTAACAGGGAGGCCTTTGACGGCAGGAAAGCCGTCTCGCGTCAGCGGATGAGCTGCTTTTCCAGATAGCCGACCGCCTGGCGGACGTTGGAGTCCACTTCCATGCGGTCTTTCACGGCGCGGCAGGCGTGCAGCACGGTGCCGTGGTCGCGGCCGCCAAAGGCGTCGCCGATCACGCTGAGGCTCGATTCGGTGAGCTGGCGGGCCAGGAACATGGCTACCTGGCGCGGAAAGGCGATGTTCTCAGGGCGGCGCTTGCTGGTCATGTCCGCCAACCGGATGTCGTAGTGCTCAGCCACCCTCTTCTGGATCACGTCGATCGTGATCGTCTGCCGGCCTTCCTCCTGCAGGATTTCCCGCAGCAGGGTTTCCACCGTCTCGACCTTGAGCGGCCGGCCGGTGAGCTGCGCGTAGGCGGCCACGCGGGTGAACGCGCCTTCGAGGCGGCGGATGTTCGTGCGGATGCGCTCGGCGAGGAAATTGAGGATCTCCGGCGGCAGCGCGTAGCCGTAGGCCTGCTCCTTCTTGCGGAGGATGGCGAGGCGCGTCTCGACATCGGGCGGCTGCACGTCGGCGGTCTGACCCCACTCGAAGCGCGAGATGAGGCGGGCCTCCAGGCCCTGGATCTCGTTGGCCGGCCGGTCGCAGCTCAGCACGATCTGCTTCCGGTTTTCGTGCAGCGCGTTGAAGGTGTGGAAGAATTCCTCCTGGATGCGCTCCTTGCCGACGAGGAACTGGATGTCATCCACCAGCAGCACATCCACCTGCCGGTACTTGCGTCGGAATTTCGCAAGCGTGTTGTTCTGCAGGCCGTCGATGAACTCGTTGGTGAACTTCTCGCAGCTCAGATAGGCGACCTTGGCGTGTTTCTTCTGCGTGAGCATGTGATGCCCGATCGCGTGCAGGAGATGGGTCTTGCCCAGACCGACGCCGCCAAACAGGAAGAGCGGATTGAAGGCCTTGCCCGGATTCTGGGCCACCGCCACGGAGGCGCTGTGGGCGAACTCGTTGTTGTTCCCCACCACGAACGTCGAGAACGTATAGGTGGGATTGAGCTGGGGCTCACCGGCCCGGGGTGCCGCCGGGATTTCCGCCGGTTCTTCGGGCATCGCCACGGGTTCGGGCTCCGCTGGCGAAGCGGCCGTTGCGACCGTGGGCTGAGGGGCCGCGATCACAAACGCGATGCTCATCGGCTTCACCGCCGCCCGGCTGACCACCGAGCGCAGCAGGTCAAGGTAGTTGTCCTTGAGCCACATTTCGCAGAACTCATCCGCCACTGCCAACGTCAGAGTCTCCCCCTTGAGCTGGTGCGGCCGGATTGGCGCGAACCAGAGCGAATAGATCTCGGTTTTCAGCATCCCGCGCAGGGAATCCTGAGCGGCAGACCAGAGGGCTTGGGCGGCAACGGGCATGTCGAGTTTGGCAGTTAGGTCGAGACGATTTTGACGGGTTTATTCACGCCCTCCATGTCACTCCGCCGTAACGTGGCAGAAATGAGGCAGTTGCACCGGGTTGAAGGCAGACGAAAGCGGTGAAAACACTCCGCTACCGACACCGCAAAACGTCACCAGAAGATGATTCAACCCGTTGTTTATCAACGGGTTGAGTTCTACCGAAACAGACGTTGGAGCCGGGTGCATCACAGGGAGCAGATTCGAGCTTTGGAATTTTGTCGGGCCGCTTTTTAGCAATCGCGTGGCGGCAAACTAGATCAAACTGCTAAGTCTTGTACCCAAGTTGTTCACACCGCATTTTTGCCCCATTTTCCGGCTGTTTCTACAGACTTGGGATGGGTCAATGTGACGGGGCGGTTTCACGACGCCTGCAACTGTCCGCCCGACTGCGGATGCCGTCGAGCGAAATCAAACCGCGTGATCGCCGCGCTCCTCGGTGCGGATGCGGATCGCCTCCTCCACCGTCGAAACAAAGACCTTGCCGTCACCAATCTTGCCGGTCTTGGCGGCACCCACGATCGCGCTCACCACCCGCGCGGCCAGGTCATCGGCCACCACCACGTCGATCTTGATCTTGGGGAGGAAATCCACGGTGTATTCGGCGCCGCGATAGACCTCGGTGTGCCCCTTCTGCCGGCCAAAGCCCTTGACCTCGGTCACGGTCATGCCGACCACGCCGGCCTCGTGCAGGGCGTCTTTCACTTCTTCGAGCTTGAAAGGTTTGATGATGGCTTCGATTTTTTTCATGGGGATGAGCAGGAACTTCGTCCGGTTCTAGGACGCGAACCGCCGGAAGTAAATCGTCATTCCGCAAAATGTGTTCCTCATCTTTTGCGCTTTGCTTCGCGCCAGTTGGGTCCTCCCTCACGGATGGCCTCCCACCACGACGCTTGCCTGCCCGGCGCGTGTGTGGAAGTTTCGCGGTCCCATTTTATGGCACACGTCAAACTGCACATTCCGGGTCCGGTCGAAGTCAGCCCCAAAACCTTCCAAGCCCTCTGCTCGCCGATGATCGGCCACCGCGGACAGGGTTTCAAAGACCTCTACGCCAAGATCCAGCCCCAGCTGCAGGCGCTGCTGTCCACCAAACAGCTCGTCTATCTCAGCACCTCCAGCGCCTGGGGCGTGATGGAAGGCGCCCTGCGCAACCTCGTCACCAAGAAGGTGCTCAATTGCATGAACGGCGCGTTTTCGGACAAGTGGTTCGACGTGTCCAAGAAATGCGGCAAGGACGCCGAGGCGCTGCAGGTGCCGTGGGGCTCGCCCATCCGCGCCGAGCAGATCGACGCGAAGCTCGCCACCGGCCAGTTCGACGCGCTCACGCTCATCCATAATGAGACGAGCACCGGCACGATGTCGCCCATCGCCGAGATCGCCGCGCTCAAGGCCAAGTATCCCGACGTGATGTTCATCGTGGACGCAGTCAGCTCAATGACCGCTGTCCCGCTGGGCTTCGATGCTCTCGGCTTTGACGTGCTGCTCGCCGGCACGCAGAAGGCCTTCGCGCTGCCGCCCGGCCTCGCGGTGTTCGTGGCCTCGCCCGCCGCGCTGGCCAAGGCCGCCACGGTCAAAGATCGCGGGTACTACTTCGACTTCGTGGAGTTCGAGAAGAACGCGAAGGAGAGCATGACCCCGAGCACCCCGAGCATCCCGCACATCTATGCGCTCAGCTCGAAGCTCGATGAATTCTTCGCCGAGGGCCTCGAAGCCCGGTACGCCCGCCACACGCAGACCAACCAGATGCTGCGCGACTGGATCGCCAAGCATGGCTTCACCCTCTTCCCCGAGCCGGAGTTCTCCTCCAAGACGCTGGTGTGCGTGAACAACGGCGTACGCCCCGGCAGCCGCGTCGTGGATGCGGCGAAGCTGCAGAAGCTGACGAAGGAACAGGGCATCCTCATCGACGGCGGCTACGGCAAGATCAAGGGCACGACCTTCCGCATCTCGAACATGGGCGACGAAACCGTCGCCACGATCACCTCGCTGATCGCCGCGCTCGACAAGTCGATGGCGCAGCTCTGAGGGGTTAACCGCTCATCTTCACTGATCGACACGGATCAGTGAAGATGAGTGCGGATCAGCGGTTAAAATCGGTTCCTCTGATGACGAGGCCCGAGTTAACCGCTGGCTTTCCTTTGGCGGCGCTGATATTCGTCAAAACCTGATGAAGGCGCTCAAAATATTGGCCTATATCGTTGACCGGGGCGTTTGGGCGGTGGGTTGCTCGGTGATCACGTTCTACGCCAATGAGCACTGGCCGTTGGCACTTCGCATCGTGATTGGCAGCTTCATTCTTGGATTTGGAATCTGGTATGTTTGGCGCTTTTTTGTTCAGCCGTTTCGGGAGGGATTGAGGGGCGAATGAATGCAGGCATCTTACGCCGAGGCAGATTGCCAGTGGAGTTGAGCGCGCATAAACGGTTCCCTTTATGGCCAAGCCTGAGTTGAAGCCAATCCCAGCCGAGGAGCTCGTCAAGCGTGCCCTCGGCGTGATCCGTGACGCCAAGTTCCCGCAGCTTGCCACCATGGATGGCGACCAACCGCGCCTCCGCCCGGTGTCGCCGGTGAAGACCGACGGCTTCGTGATCTACGTCGCGAACCTCCGCAGCTACGGCAAGACCGCCGAGATCGCGGCCAATCCCAAGGTTGAGCTGTGCTATGTGGACGAACGGCACGACCAGGTCCGCATCACCGGCGTCGCCGAAGTGCTCACCGACCGCGCCGTGCTGGAGGACATCTGGAACACCAATCCCCTGCTCCGCCGCTATCTCGGCACGCCGGATAACCCGGCCCTGATCATCTACCGCGTGGTGCCGAACCGCGTCCGCTACATGCAGGAATGGGCGCTGGAGTATTACGAAGTGCCCTTGGACGTGGCTCAGCAATGATGCAGCCAAGAGCGTCTCCAAGCGCCGCATGGGTTCCCTTTCCAAAAACCTCCTCACGCATCTGCTGGCCGCAGCGCTGAAAGCGCGTCTGAATATTGCCTGGGGTGGAGCGAACACCGTGAGCGAAGCCGCAGGGATAGGCCTCACTGGGTTGATCTGCGGGCTGAAGGCCTGACTCCAGCGCCACCAACGCATTCGGACGCACTTACAGCGCTCGGCGGCTTTGGCTCCGTCAACCTGGGGCTGCGCACGCGCGGCTCGCTACACCCCAGGCATTCTTCGGACGGGCTTTCAGCCATGACGTAGGAGTGAGGAGGAGTTGAACACTTCATGACGTCGAGTGTCCATGTCTGGTGAAATTTGGGCCTTTCACCTTCACCAAGTCCGCATGAAAACCAAACTCCCTGCACTGCTCACCCTCGCCGTCGTTCTCCTCACCGGCTGCGTCCGCTCCATCTCCGATTCTGGCTACGCGCAGGACCGGGGCTGGAATCGCGGTTACAATCCCGGTTACAAGGGAGAGTTGAGTGAATTCGACGTCCTCGGCCTCCAGCGCGGCACCAACGTGACCGACGCGCAGATCGCTTCGGCACTCGATGGTGCGCAGCGCGTGCACCTGCGCAAGGGAGCCACCGTGATGCTGATCCAGTCAGGAGCCTATCTGCCGGATGAGCCAATGCGGACCGAGTTCGGCAAGTACTTCAACGTGATCCCCTTCGGCGGGCAGCCGGCCGAATCGTCCGGCGGTTCCTATGCCGGCTCGTTGCGCCTGGCTGCCGCGCGGGCCGGCTGTGAAACGCTGGTCTGTTATTGGGGCACGCTTGAGTCCGCGCACGAAGCCTACGGCACCAAGATGGTCTCGTGGGTCCCGGTGGTGGGTGGTGTGGTCCCGGACGAGAAACAACATATGCGCATCCGGCTCAAGGTGGCGCTGGTGGATGTGCGGAGCGGCAGCTGGACCATCTTCAGCCCGGAACCCCGGAGCGATGCCTCCGCGAGTGGCCGCTATTACCGCGAGGAATCGGACCAGCGGCAGGTGGAGAAGCTCAAGCAGCTCGCCTACAACGGCGCAGCCGAGGACGTGGTCAAAATCTACGCTAACTGAACGGTAGCTCCCCGAGGGAGCGCGGTTCTGTGAGCCGCAGCAAGCTGCGTGGCCGGACGCGTTCGCGCTTTCACCGCCTGCCTTGCTAGGAAAATTGCTGCGGGTCACAGACCCGCGCTCCGGGCGACCCGGCACTACTATTGCTCACGTCGTCTGGCGCGGCAGGAAATCGCCCGACAGCCCCTCTTTGTTCTCGAGCTGGCGCTGGGCGAGCCACTCCGGTGTGACCGGCTTGTACATCGTGCAGCCGCGGCAGACTTCGGGGCGTTTCCCCTCGAAGAACCCCTCGATGATGTTCCAGGCGCGCTCGCCGCGGATCACGTCCGTGAAGGAGGTCTGGTGCAGGTTGCCGACGATCAGGTCGTCGAAGTCGCTCTTCAGCAACCGGCATGCACACAGACGCACGCTGCCATCGTGCCGCACTGAGTAGGCAAACAGACGCTGACAGGGCAGGTTCACCGGCTCCGGTGCCACGCGCAGCTTTTGTACCCCGAGCATGTCCTTGCCCTCGATGCGCCCGCCCCAGTTGTCGTAATCGATCGTGAAATTCACCCGCACCTTCTCCGAGAAGTACGGCTTGATCTTCTGCTGATAGTCCGCCGAACGGATGATCTCGCTGGGTTTCTGCGCGTTGCGGAACTCGATGACCACCCGCACGGGCTCGCCCTTGCTCCGGTTGTACTCGAGCAGGTTCTGGATGCCGCTGATCACCTGGTCGTACTTGTCCACGCCGTAAACCTTCTTGTACAGCTCGCGGTCCGTGCCCTGGGTGCTGATCGAGACGAAGTGGATGCCGCTGTCGATGAGCCGGCGGTAGTTGTCCTTGTGGTTCAGCAGGATCGCGTTGGTGTAGAAACCCACGTACCCCAGCTTGGCCTCCTGAGTGGCGTACCGGACCTTCTCGAACACTTCCGGATCCACCAGCGGATCGCCCACGACCGGCGTCAGGTCGAGGTAATGGCCGCCATTCTTGGCGAACTGATCCACCGCCGTCTTGAACGTCGCCAGCGGCATCACCCCGGTCTGGAGAGTCTTGGCATCCACCACGCGCGGGTACGCGCAGAAATTGCATCGGGCGTTGCAGATGTTGGTGATGCCGACGTTGAGGTCGATGACCCGGCGTGGCTCGTGGTGGAACTTGCTCAGCTCGGCGACGGGGAAGCCGGCATTCGCGGCGCTGCGATTGCGCCGGCGCAGGGTACGGCTGCGGAGCTGGTGCGCGCCGGCATACAGCCAGTCCGCGACCAGACCGGTGCTGTGCACCCAGTGGTAAAGCTTCAGTTTTAAACCCTTCATGCGCCGTTGTGCGGTGGTCCGGTGTGACGCCAATTCACGCCCGGTTCAAGGAGAACCGCCCCGGTAAGGTAGTTGAATTTGGAACGCAGGAAAACAGGAAGGGGCTGATTTCCAGGATTCTTTGCATGCCAAAACCCAAACAGACCACGCCCGAATTTTCCCAGCAGGCAGTTTCACGAAGGGATCTGCCGCAAAAACGCCTGTTCCAACGCCTGAAACCGGGGCCTTAAGTCACCGTAAATTTCCAAAGTGAGGTTGTACCGACCGTAGTGCTCAAGAATGTAATGGCAAACGGAGGCAAGTTGGGGCGCGCTCGCCACCAGCTCGCTAGCCTCAAACTCTAAACGAGACTCCAGAATACTGGCAAAACAGTGGATGATGTGGGAATCCCCGCTGGCAGCTACACTCTGGATATAACCGATGGCGGCCAATACATAGAAGCGGAAGGCGGCCGGCCCCATAAACCTCAGGTCTTCCTCGTAAATGATCGACGCTTCGCGAAACAACGCCTCAGCCTCAGTTAAATTTTTGCCGAGAAAATGTCGCACCGCCGTCTGTTCATCGAGGTTTCCACGGGTGGGGTTTATTTCTTCGGTGGTAGGCAAGGCCAAGGCTTGCCCACACTCAATCAAGGCATTCTTGGCCAGCGTTCTGAATTTTTCACCATCGGCCTGCACGACCGTGATCGTGACATGGCCGGTGGCGATTGTCTTGATGTCCCGCACGCTGGCCGATTTTCCGGCGTGAGCGACGCCAATGACTTCACAGGGTGCATCGTCACGTAGTTTGACCGGAGGTGAAGGAATCGCTTTCGACTTCATGGCTTAGGCTTCTACGAGCCCGATCAACGGCCCTTCAATGCGGGGCGTTCATAAACGGGATGACGCAAAAGATGATCACCAGCAGGATCAGGAAACCCAGATAGGCGAGAAACACATACTGCTGCCGTTTCCTGGCGGCTTTCAGCTCGCGAATCGCGGAGTCATCGTACGGCTGCCCGGGCAATGGTGGTGGCGAAGTCAGCACACGCGTCACATCAATCCCACCCATCAGGTTGTTAATGATCGCCACTGGCGTCGCGAAGATGCCGAGGATCGACCACCAGCCCAGAAAGAAGCAGAACAGCGCATGCTTGAAACCCACCATTCGGCGGGTTGTGTGCGGTCCCACCCAGACGAATTCGGTCGTCCGCTGGGTGTAGATCAGGAGGGAGAGCACATGATCGTATTGCACGATGGCCCCGCCATGACTTTGGTAATTATCGAGCAGCTCCTGAAGATTGGGAATCGAGGATTTCGTCGTCCAGAAAATTGGGATCATACCTTGGGTGTGATGCTGTCTGAGGCCGGAAAACTGGGCACTGCGAAAGGCAGCGTCAATCGCATAACGGAATTGAACTCATCAAGGCCTATTCGTCCGGTATGGAAGCAATCCATCCTCACTTCTCCGGCTCGCCATCCAAAATGAACCGGAGTGAAATCTGTCGAAGTTGAAATCCATCTGGCTTCGGGACGTGTTCCCGGTCTGCCGGCGCAACCCAATACTCTATTCCCTCAAAATCAGCACGGAACAAGTCCTCAGCCGTCCCCCTTTCCGGTATCAGGATCACATGGGTCCGTTCCGCTGCAAAAATATAACGTCCCGATTGTTTATGCTCGTCACCGACAACGTCCGTGTAGCGGGTGTCGGCATAGCTGCCATCCGGACGCAACAAAACCCGGCGTCCAGCGTGAGAAAATCCTCCGCGATTGTCGAGCAGGATACCAGCACCGGTCGGCGTGCTGGCGGTTTGTGGCCTGAACTCCTCGGATCGCTTCAGCTCTCGTTCAAGGACTGCCCCGACAACAGCAGCCGCAATCAGGACGGCTACGAGCAATAGAAGCAGTTTTTTTGAAGGTATCTCCACAAACGGGTTGGAGCTTCTAGCCCGTTAGCATCAGGACGCTGGCCTACTTCAGCTCCCACTTCTCCCCAAAGAAACCGGCGGCCGCAATGCCACCGGGGGCGCGCGAGGTCACGGGCTTGGTGATGTCGATCACTGCCCAGTCAGGGAGCTTCGGGGTCTGGCGGGCGTTGTTGAGGTAGTCGTATTCGCGGAAGGTGAAGCCGCTGTTCAGCACCACGTAGCGGGCCGGGTTGAGCGGGTTCGGGTAGATGAGCACGGGCACGGCCTCGCCGGCCGCGTAGGTCTTGCCGCCGACCACGAGGCCGGCGGCCGTCCACTTCACCGGGAGCTTGTCGGCGAGCTTCGCCAGGAGGGCGTTACTGGAGGGGTCGCCCCACAGGACAAGATTGTTCGCCGCGATGTCGGCCTCAGTCACGGCGCTGTCGTCCTTCACGCGGGCGTCGCCGCGGTACTCCCGCCGCCAGTGCTCGGTGGCGTGGCCCATCTCGGCGGTGACCCAGGCGCCGACGGTCGCATTGAGCGGCTGGCCGGTGGGGCGGACGAACAGGAACGCGTCCATGAACGCGTCATCAATCGGTCCCTGGAGGCCGTGGCGCTTCCGCAGACTGTCCTCGGGCAGCTTCTCAAAGCGCCAGGCCACCCCGCGCTTCACCAGGCTGGCGCTCCAGGAGCGGTCGGTCTGGGTGGTGACGGTGGTGACCTTTTCGCCGTTGATCTCGATGTTGACCGGCTGGAGCAGATCAAACGGGCTGAGCCCCGTCGGAATCGTCAGCGTGAGGGCCTCGACGTTGGTGGTGGTGATCTCGACGGCGTTGTCCTCGGGCACCAGCTTCGCCTCGACGCGGGCCGGTTCCCAGTGGTGACCAAGCGCATCCACCGTCACCCAGGCCATCTCGTTGTAGCGAAGCGAATGGGTGACGAAACGAACCGTCTTCGGCAGCGGATCGCGGCCGTGTGCGACGAGCGCGTCAATGCGGCGGTTCAGCTCGGCCTTGGTGACCTTCTCGTAGCTGTGGCCGGTTTTGGGGCCGATCAGATGAGTGAGTTCCAGGCCTTCGGCGGCCATCGCCTTGGCCATGACGTCGGCGGCCTGCTTCTGGCCGTCGATGCCACCGCTATACGCGACGAGGGGGACCATGGAGGTATTAAGCGCGATGGTGGTGGAATCGTAGAGCCGCCAGAGCTGCTGCTCCCACGGGGCGGGCGTGAGTTTTTCGTTTTGGAAAACGTGCAGGAACTCCGCCGTCTCGCTGAAACCCGCGCCCGGCGCGGCGGCGGCCCAGCGGCTGGCGTAATGGGTGGTGAAGTGCCAGCACGCCGCCCCGCCGAGGGAGAAGCCGCGCACGACCAGTCGGTCGTCATCGATCTGGTAGTGCTTCTTCACGTCATCGAGGGCTTCCCAGAAATCGGTTTCGCCAGCAAAGCGCGAGCCGTTGCAGTAGCGACCGTAGAGGTGGAGCACGAAGGCATTGGGCGGCGTGAACTCACCGGGGCTCCGCATGCGATCGCTGAGGAAGGACAGTTCGCTCAGGGTTTCGCCGCGCCCGTGAAACCAGAAATCGAGGCGGAACTTCTGGGGTGAATCCGGTGACCAGGTCGGCGGCACCACCAGCCCATAAGGCTGCACGGAGCCATCGATGCGGGAGATGTAGCCGCGCACAACCAGCCCGCGCGCCTCGTTCCAGTGGGGCTTGCCCTCGCGGAGCGAGGCGATCCGGGCCTGCCCTTCCTTGAGCTGCGCGCGGGCGGCGGCGACCTCGTTGGTGCGGAAGATCTCGTCATAGCGCAGCGCCCAGTCCACCGCCTTGTGGAAGATCTGCACGTCGGGCAGCAGCGCCAGGCGGGCGGGCTTGTCGGCCAGTTCCTTGCGAAGCGTCTCAATGTCACTGCCCAGCTGCGCCACGCCGTCGGTCAGTTCCTTGCGGGCGTCGTCCGGGATGACGACGCCGGCCGGCGGAATACGGCGAACATTCTCGATCTGGTTATCTGCCGGGCCATCGGCCAGGGCGGCGGCAAAGGTGGCGAGCAGGGCGAGGGCAGTCAGGCGTGCGTGCATGAGCGGAAGGGACGAAAGCAGACGCGGGTCGCTTCAAAGGGGCAAGCGCATATCAAAATCCAAGCTCCAAAATCCAAGCGCCAATGAAACACCAAGCACCAATCTTTCAAGAAGCCCCAACGTACGCTTTGAGCTTGGTACCTGAAGTTTCTCTGGAGCTTCCCTCAGCTCCCCGGAAAACTGCTCGTGCGGGGCGGCTGAGGGGAGGCTTCCTGCATCAGGTCCACCAGACCACGGTGGGTGATGAACCAGAAAATACCTCCGGCCAGCGTGCAACCCACCGCCGCGAGCGACAGGCACATGGGGCCGAAATGATGGTTGGCCAACGCCCCGATCCACCCACCCACGCCGAACGCCAGCACCAGCGTGAGCAGGAAGCGCAGCTTCCACCACTCGATCTGCCGGTGCCGCACCCAATGCCCCAGCATCACCCCGATATCGGTCATCGTCCCGGTCACGTGGGTGGTGCGGATGATGAGGCCGCAGTAGCTGCTGCCGGTGCCGTTCTGAAGACCGCAGGCCATGGCCACGGCCGCAAGGCCCAGCCGCTGTTTGGTGATCAGCAAAAAGGTCGCGAGCGCCAGCAGCGCGCCTTCCACCATCAGGGCGACTCCGTAACGGCGGTTCGGGATGAGCTGCCAGGCTCCGACAATGATTCCGGCCAGGGCCGCCCCCGCCAGGAATCCCAGCACGATGCTCAAGGAGGCCCAGGCATCGCTCCAGAGCCCCTGCGCCAGATCGATGCCGAGATGGGAAACGGCCCCGGTCATGTGGCTGACCGGCGTGAGGAAAAAACCGAGCCCGACCGAGTTGACGTAGCCGGCGGTGCCCGCGAAGGCTGCCGCCCCGGGCAGCAAATGCCGTATTTTGCGGTAAGCCTCACGGCGATCAACCGGTTGCGGATGGGAATAGGGCATGGCGCACAGAACGCGAGGCGAGGGCGGCGTTGCGAACGCCCTTCACCACCGAAGGGTCTGAAGGTGCGCCGACTGCCAGCAGCCGCAATGAAGATTGTGCAAAAGGATCCCTGGCCCTGATTTTTGACGCAGCATTTTGCGCGTGGTGATGGTATTCGTGGCGCGAGCTCATGCGTATCCTGATTGCCGAAGACGAAGCCAAGGTGGCCCAGCACATAGCAGCGGGGCTCCGGGCCGAGGGCTATGCGGTAGATATCGCCGCCGATGGCGAAGAAGCCCTCTGGCTGGCCGAGAACAACCCCTTCGACGTGATCGTGTGCGACGTGATGATGCCCGGCAAAGACGGCTTCACCGTCGTGCGGCACCTGCGGCGCAAGCAGATCACCACCCCGGTGATCTTCGTCTCCGCGCGCGGCGAGATCGAGGACCGGGTGCGTGGGCTCGACGCCGGCGCGGATGACTATCTCGTAAAACCCTTCTCGTTCGCCGAGCTCCTGGCGCGCGTCCGGGCGGTGCTGCGCCGACAGCGACCGCAGGCCATCAATGTGATCCGCGTGGCCGACCTTGAGTTGGACCTGGTCACGCATCGCGCCCGGCGCGGCGGCGAGGAGATCGAGCTGACCAATCGCGAATTCGCCCTGCTGGAGTTCCTCATGACCAACTCGCCCCGCCCCGTGAGCAAGACGGCCATCGTCGAACACGTCTGGGACCAGCACTTCGACTCGGAGACGAACGTGGTGAACGTCTATGTAAACTATCTCCGCAAGAAGATCGACCGGCCCGAGTGGAAGCCGCTGGTGCAGACGATGCGCGGGGTCGGGTTTGCGCTGCGGGAGGAGCCGGCATGAGGTCGTTGCAGGTCCGGCTGACCCTGTGGTTCGCGGTGAGCTTTGTCTCCGTGGCCGCCGTGTTCGCCGGCCTGACCTATCATCACATCGAGCAGCAGCTGAGCCGGACCGCGTTTGAGCGGGAGCAGAACCTTAACCGCGACTGGGTCATCCGCGGCAGTGTGAGCGAGCAGGAGATCGACCAGATCATGACCACGATCGTGGGCAGCTCGCTGAAGTTCGTGCTGCCGCTCGTGTTCGCGCTGCTGCTGCTGGGCTACTGGCTCGCCCGCAAATCGCTGGTGCCGCTGGAAACGCTCAACCGCCAGCTCGCCTCCGTCGGCCCGCGCAATCTCAGCCTGCGCGTCGGGCTGCCGGCCGCCGACAGCCAGTTTCGCGACCTCACCCAGCGCCTCAACGAGATGCTGGGGCGCCTGGAACGGTCGTTCGGCGAGATGGGCGAATACGCCGCCAAAGTCGCGCACGAGCTGCGCACCCCGCTCACCATCCTGCGCCTCAAGGTGGAGCAGTCCGAGGGCCGCATCGCGCCGGACCTAGCCGAGGAGCTCCAGTCGGAACTGCACCGGCTGACGCATGTCGTCGAGCAGTCGCTGCTCATCGCCAAGGCCGAGCAGGGCCGCCTGACGGTCAGTGTGTCCCGGCTCGATCTGGCCGAAGTCGCCCGGGAGGTTGTGGAGGATTTCCGGCTGCTCGCGGAGGACGAAGGCCGTTCGCTGCGTCTGGAGGCCGGCCGGGAATGCTGGGCGCAGGCCGATCCGCGGTACGCGCGCCAGGCCTTGCATGCCTTGCTGACCAACGCGCTCGTACACGGCCAGGGAGAAATCGTGGTGCGGGTGCGTGGGCGCGGCGGTCGGGCGGGCCGGGCTGCCCAGGCCGGCCTGCTGCTGGCCAACGCCGTCCGCCGCGGACCCCGCCGGGGCGAGGCCAATCTCGGCCTGGGACTGCGGGTCGTGCGCGCCCTGGTCAGCCTGCAGCCGGGCAGCAGCCTGCGGCAGCACGCCGGCAGCCATTGGCATGCCTCACGGATCGAATGGCCGGCGACCACCCCGCCAGAAGCCGTCGCCCACAAGGCCACTGCGGGAAATGCGGGGCTCTTCCAAATCTGACCGGCTAAGGATTTTCTAACGGTTTGGCCCTCCGCCTTCTAAACCCTGTCCGCTAGTGGTTGGTTGTCACACGCGGCGTGACCGATGGAAGTTCATAGGGCATCGGTGACGACGTGGACACTATGGGCGCAAACCTGATGAAACAGTTTCGTGGGGAAAAGTGTGGAAATAGGGCCGCATTTACCCCTGCCGGGCCTCTCACGTGCCTGCTGGCGTTGCTGTTCCGCTGCGTGCAGCCGGCACGGGCGGAGGATACCGTCGCTTATCGGTACGAGGATTATCAGGAGGAGGCGGGCCGGGTGCGCGTCCACACGCAGACGGCCTATTTCGAGACCGACCTGAACCCGCGCGTCGCCGTAAAGGGCGAATTCGTGTACGATGCCATCTCCGGCGCGACCCCGACCGGAGCGCCGGCCCCGGCCGGTGGCAACCAGGTGCCGCTCGTGGACCTCAAGGACACGCGCTATTCCGGCAACCTCAGCAGCGATCTCAAATGGGGCCGCACGACCACCACCCCGGGCTTCGCGTACAGCACCGAAAGCGACTACCAGTCGGTGGGCCTCTCGCTGAACGAGGCGATCGATTTCAACTCCCGCAACACCACCCTGAACCTCGGGGTGTCGCACAATTTTGACCACGTCAGCGGCTTCTTTCAGCCGGAGTTGCAGCGCAAGGACTCGACCGATTTCCTGGTCGGGGTGAACCAGCTGCTCGGGCCGCACACCTATGTCACGGCCAATCTGACGCTGGGCTATTCGGACGGTTATCTGACCGACCCTTACAAGGGGGCCACCTTCCTCTTCAACTACCCGGTCAGCTTCTACAATCCACCCGATTCGTTCACGGTCCCGGAGCAGCGGCCGGACCACAAGTTCCGGCAGGTCGCCCTCTTCGGCATCACCCAGTACATCGACCCGCTGAATGCCAGCATCGAAGCCAGCTACCGCTTCCACCACGACAGCTGGGGGATCTTCTCGCACACCGTGGAGCTGTCGTGGCACCAGAAGCTGGGCAAGAAGCTGATGATCTCGCCGCTCTTCCGTTTCTACAACCAGTCGGCGGCCTCGTTCTACGCGCCCTCCTTTGTGGGTGATCCGGCCTTCCCCAACGGGGCGATCGGCTCGGTTCAGAGTGACGGGGCCAGCATCGTGTTCAACGATGACCCGAGCTTTCCGGGCACAGGCACCAGCACCTTCGCGGTGCCGGCGCATCCCACCTATTTCTCCGCCGATTACCGGCTTTCCCAGCTCAACTCCTTCACCTATGGCGTGACCGCCTCGTGGCGGGTGCATGAGCACTTCAGCCTGGAAGCGGGCTACAAACGCTACGAGATGCACGGTCTCGATGGCATCACCTCCGCGAGCGCCTATCCCAAGGCGCACATCTTCACCGTGGGCTTTGGTTTATGGTTCTAAATTCACTGGCAACCCTGCCCCGCCGGATGGCGACGGCCCTGGCCACCTTCGCCGCCCTCCTCGGCACCATGGCCGCGCTGGCCGGGACACCGAAGGCGGGCGAGGCGTTCCCCAATCTGGCCGACTACAGCCTCGAAGGCGCCGTACCCGATCTGGCCGGCAAGGTGGTGATCGTGGACTTCTGGGCCTCCTGGTGTGGCCCCTGCAAGGAATCGTTCCCGACCTTCAAGGAACTGCAGGAGAAATATGGCAGCCAGGGGCTGGTCGTCGTCGCCATCAGCGTGGATGAGGACAAAGGGGCCATGGACATGTTCCTCAAGAAGCACCCGGTCCCCTTTGCCGTGATGCGCGACGCCAAGCAGAAGCTGGCCGAGCGGCTCGACCTGCCCACCGTGCCGGTGACCTTCATCCTGGATCGCACCGGCAAGATCCACCAGATGCACAAGAGCTACGAGGGCGACAGCACCCGCAAGGAGTTTATCGCCATCGTGGAAAAACTGCTCAAGCCCTAGCGCCATGAAAACCCGCCTGTTCCTTCTCTGCCTCGTGGCCGCCCCGTTGCTGACCGGCTGCCAGAACGTGAAGCCGTGGCAGCGCGCCATGCTGGCCGATCCCGTGATGCGGGCCGACCGCGATCCCGCCGGCCAGGCCCTGGCCGAGCACGTCTATTTCAGCCGTGAGGCCGCCAGCGGCGGCCGGGGCGTGGGCGGCGGCGGGTGCGGCTGCAACTGAGTTTTAGCGCAGTTCGTTCCGATGCAAATCCGATCCATCTGAAAAAATGCACTCCCGTCTGTCGCGCTTGCCTGCGCTGTTCCTGTCCGCGTTCCTCCAACTGGCCCCGCTCCTGCGGGTGGCCTCGACCGAAGCCACCGCGGTCGCCTCCCCGCTGGTGGCCGTATTGCGCTGGCTCGCCGGCGCGACGGCGGTGGCCGGCAGTTTTCACGCCGTTTCCGCCGCCACCGGCCTGACTTTCACCGGTGCCAATACCGGCACCAACGGGGTAGTCTTCGCCGGCGCCCGGGCATCCATCGTCAGCGGACGTTACGGCGCCGCGCTGTCGTACAGGGCCACCGCCCTGCCCCCGGGAATCACCCTCAGCAACCAGGGAGCCTTCAGCGGCAGGCCGACCAAGTCCGGCATCTACAAGACCATTGTCACCGGTATTGGGGGAGGCGGCGAATACACTGCCCCCGCCATCACTTTCACCATATTCGATCCCCCACCCGTGGCGCCTGTCATCACGCAACCGCCCGCTCCCCTGACCGTGACGGAGGGTCAGCCCGCCAGCTTTTCCGTGACCGCGACGGGCACTCCGGCCCCCACCTTCCAGTGGCTGTTCAAAAATGCTCCGATCCAGGGGGCCATCAGCGCGCAGTTCCAGATCGCCAAGACCACGCTGGGCAGCGATGGGAATTACGCTGTCATTGCGTTGAATTCCGCCGGCTCCGTGACCAGCGCGCCCGTTGCCTTGACCATCATTCCCGCCGCGAAGCCGGTGGCGATCACCAATCAGCCGCTCGGTCTCACCGTGAAAGAGGGTGGCACCGCCGCGTTCAACGTCGGCGTAACGGGCACCGCCCCCATCACGTACCAGTGGACATTCAATACCGCGACGCTGCTCAACGAGACCAATGCAACGCTGACCCTCAGCAATGTGTCCACCAATCAGGCCGGCACTTATCAGGTCAGGGTGGCCAACTCCGTCACCAATCTCCTGAGCGACGCCGTCACGCTCACGGTGACACCGCGCCCGGTGGTGGGGCCATTCGGTCTGGGCCAGCCCGGCGTGCAGGCGGGCCTGCTCAGCTTTTCTTTCCCGGTCGTGGCGGGTGTGGCTTACGAGGTTGAGTATCGTGACTCGCTGGGGTTGGCCAACTGGTCCGTGCTGACAAACGTGGCGCCCCCCGCTGCGGCCGGGACTGCGACTGTCACCGACACGGTGGGTGCCGGGCCACGGTTCTACCACGTCACCGCGACGCCCCAGTAATTCCGGCCTAGCCAGTCGGCGGAAGCGGGGGCAAGCTCCCACTTAAGCACGACGTGAACCGCTCCGCCCTCCAGTTCAAAGGCTTCCGCCCGCCGGCACGCCCGCCGGCGCTGGCCAGCCTGCTCGGTGTCTGGCTGGCGCTGGCGGGAGTGCTCCGGCTGCGCGCGGAGAACCACGCCGATTACAAATACGAGTTCTACCATGAGGACGGAGATCGTACCCACGTCGCCACGCAGACGGTGCTGGCCGAGGCCGACCTGGCCGAATGGCTTCACGCCAAGGCCGATTTCGTTTACGACAGCATCTCCGGCGCGACGCCCACCGGCGCTCCGCCACCGGCCGGAAGCACCGAGGTTCCTACCAAGGACCTTTACGACACCCGCACGGCCGGCCACCTGGAGCTCGGTTTCATCCAGGGCCGCCACACGATTACGCCCTCCATCGCCTACAGCACCGAGCACGATTACGAATCCATCACGCCCGGTTTGCACTACTCCGTCGATTTCAACCGCCGGAACACCACCCTGCTCTTCGGCATTTCGCATAATTTCGACCGCGTCACCGGCGACTTCCTCGGCACCCAGTGGCGCTCCAAGGCGAGCACGGATTTCGTCCTCGGTGTCACGCAGGTGCTCTCGCCCACGACCCTGATCTCGGCGAACCTCTCCTTCGGCACGGCTTCCGGGTACCTCTCAGACCCCTACAAAGGGGTGCGTTTCGACGGATATCCCGATCCGGACACGCTGTTCGGCGACCGGCGGCCTGGGCATCGCACCAAGCAGGTGGTGCAGGTGACGCTCAACCAGTTCTTCGAGCCTCTGAACGGCAGTGCCGAGACGGACTACCGGTTCTACCACGATTCATTCGGCATTTTCAGCCACACCGCCACGCTGACGTGGCTGCAAAATGTCGGCCGTCGCGTGGTGGTTGCCCCCATCGTGCGCTATTACCGCCAGTCGGCGGCCCGTTTCTATGCGCCGAGGTTTGCCGGCGATCCGTCCTTCCCGCAGGCGTTTCCGGATGTGGTGATTCCGCAGTTCTACTCGGCCGACTACCGGCTGAGCGAGCTGCACACGTGGACGCTGGGCGTGAGCGTGACGACCAAGGTGACCCGCTGGCTGTCGCTCGATATGGCCTACAAGCGCTACGAAATGTTCGGCGATGACAAGGTGACTGCCGCGAGTAACTTTCCCCAGGCTGACATCTATACCCTGGGAATCCGCGCATGGTTCTGAACCGGTCATCTGACCTCCTGGCCCGCCCACTGGACCGCCGCACGGCATTGGCTGTGCTGGCCGGCCTGTGGTGCCTGCCCTTGACCGCACAGATCGGTTCGGACACGGCAGCCGACACAACCGGCGGCGCAGTGGAACTCAAACCCGGGGATCCATTTCCCGACCTCACCCAGTTTCCCCTGGAAGGCAAGCTGCCCGAGGATCTGAAGGGACAGGTTCGGGTGGTGGATTTCTGGGCCTCCTGGTGCGCCCCCTGCAAGGACACCTTCCCCGCCATGGAGGAGCTGTACGTGCGCTTCCAAAAGCAGGGACTCGTGATCCTCGCCATCAACGTGGACAAAAGCCGGACGGCGATGACGGAATTCCTCAAGGATCACCCGGTGACCTTCACGGTGCTGCGTGACAGCCGGAAGGAACTCGTCTCCAAACTCCGCCTGCCCTCGCTTCCCAGCACCTTCATCCTCGACCGCGAGGGCCGCGTTCACTCCGCCTGCAAGGGGTTCCGCAACGCCGAAAGCCGTCGCAAGGCGGTGAAAGAGATCGAGGAGTTGCTGAAGGCTCCCAGCCCGGCCGCCAAGCCATGAAATCCTTCACCCGCATTCTCCTTCTGGTGGGTCCGCTGCTGCTGGCGGGCTGCGCCGGCGTCGAACCCTGGCAGCGGGAAAACCTCGCCAGCTATGTGATGAGGCCGGACCGCGACCCTGCCGCCACCCGGCTCGGGGACCACATGTGGACCTCCCGCGAGGCCGCCAACGGCGGTGGCCGCGTGGGTGGCGGGGGCTGTGGCTGCAACTGATTCCGCGCATGCTCCGCCGGCTCCCATTTATGCTGCTCGCGCTGCTGGGATTGCTCGCCAGCTGGGCAGTCCATGCCGGCGGTCTGAGCCCGTTCCGGGTCCTGCCTTCGCTGGTCACCAACGGCAACGGTTGGGAGCTGTCGGTGGGATTCGATTTTCCGCCCCGTTGCTATCTCTATGCCGACCGGCTGGCCTTCAGCATCGAAGGTTTGCCGGGTTCCCCGGATTTCCAGCTGCCCCCGCCTTCCCCACCCGGCGGAGGGGAGCAGCAGCCCCAGTTCCGGCAAAAGTTCACCGCGTTGAGCTGTCAGACTGGCCGCCCGCCTGCCTCCGTGGTGCTGGCGGTGTATCTGCACGGCTGCGACCCGGACAACTGCTACTTCCCCGAAGTGCGGCGCTTCCGGCTTTCACCGGATTTCGCCGCGCTGGAACTGCCACCCGATCTCGTCGCCCCGGGACCGCCCGAACCCGCCCGTTGGCGGTTGCTGGCGGACGGCTTCAACGTGCTGACCCGCAATGGTTTCACCGATGAGCAGGATTTTCTGCGCTTTCTCCACGAGGCGGGTGTGGCCACCGCGCGGCCGGCCCACGCCGCAGTTCCCTGGTGGCTCGTCGGCGGCATTGCGGCGGCGACTGTAAGCTGGACTGCCTTGGGCCGCGGCAAAACCCGATGGAGGTCGGCAGCCCTGATCTTGGTGGCCCTGATCGCTGTCGGTGTTCCGGCGTCTCGGCGTTCGTCCGGCGACGAAGGAGGCGTTGGCCGCCCGGTCGTGTTGAATCTTGGCGCCAATAGCATGGCCGAGGACGATCTGGCGGACTTGCTGAGCCAGGCGTTGCACGATGGTGCCCCCGTGATGCTTGCCCTACAGCCTACGGCCGCTGACCCGTCCTTAGCAAAACCGGATGTATTCCCTCGCACGCGCGGCAATCTGGGCGGAGTGCAGCAGGTTCGCCTGCAGCTCCCGGACACTGCGGATCCCCGGGCCCGGGAGCTTTGCCAGTATTTTGCCATCTCCCGCCCGCCGGTCTTTGCGCTGCTCATACCGCGCAATCATTCCCGACCGAGTATGGCCCTGAACTTGCACGCGACTGAGCAGTGCGCCGTCCCGTGATGAAACGCCACCGCCTAGCCTCGCTCGCGCTGGCAGCCGTGCTGCCGTGGCTGCCCTTGGTACGCTGCCTGGCTCCGGTGGCCACGGCGTCAGGGGCCCCATGGGCCGTCGTACTGCGTTGGGCTGCAGGCATCGCGGCGCTCGCGGGAAGCTGCCACACCCTTTCGGCTGCCTCCGCCACCCTGAGCGGACTGACCCGCTATGCGAACAACCAGCCCAGTGGGAATCCTACCAATGTCGCCAGCGGGCGCGTGGGTGTCCCTTTCACCTGGCGCGTTACGGTCAAGGATGCGGGCGTCAATCCCGAGTCCTCTTTTTATGACTGCCGCCCCCTGCCGCCCGGTTTGACTATCAACACCAATGCGGGAGCGACCGGCATGATCACCGGCACCCCGACCACAAGCGGCACGTTCCCGGTAACGTTGGTCGCAGGTAACACCCTTTTCATCACGCCTGCCACCGCTCCGAACCCCACGCCAATTACCAGCAGCGCCACGATCGTCATCGCGCCGCCACCCCAGCCGCCCACAATCTGGTCACCACCCGCTCCCCTTGCAGTGGTCACCGGGGCCAGCGCCCTGCTGGATGTGAGCGCCGAAGGGGCCGCCCCGCTCCGTTTCCAATGGCTCCATGACGGCAGTGCGCTGTCCGGGGCCACCAATGCCACGTTGGAATTCGCCCGCGTCGACTCCACCAACACCGGCAGCTATTCCGTAAAGGTAAGCAATGCCGATGGCACGGTCACCAGCCCGGCAGCCACCCTGACCGTCCTGGACCCGGCCGTGGTCCAGCTGCGGCTGACGCGCATCACGCCGCTGACCAACAGCTCCCTCTGTACCATCACGGGTCCGACCAACTTGGTTTGCATCGTCTGGTTCAGCTCAAACCTGTCGGACTGGTTGCCGATTGCCACCAATCAGCTGACCAACGGCATCCTGAGCGATCATTTTGCCCATCCCAAGTCGCCCGTCAGCGGCTACTATCGGGTCTCGAATCAGCCTTAAGCAATCGCGGTTTGCGGCCGCTAAGTACTTCGCAATTAGACGATTCTAACGAGGTGCGCAGCCTGCAATCCGTTTCGAATTCAGACGCAAGTCATTCTGCGGCAATGAATAATGCTGGCCCGCGGCGACCTGGGCATTGAATGCCCCTACGAGGAGCTGCCCATCATCCAGCGCCGCATCGTCAAGAAGTGCCAGGAACTGGGGCGGCCGGTCATTGTCGCCACCCATCTGCTGGAGAGCATGATCAACAACCCGATGCCGACGCGGGCCGAGATCACGGACGTGGCCAACGCAACCTTCGAGCAGGCCGACGCCATCATGCTCAGCGGCGAGACCACCGTCGGAAAGTACCCGCTGCAGTGCCTGGAGGTGTTCGACACCGTCACCCGCCGCATCGAGCGCAGCGGCGGCGCACAATACCACGCTCTCGCCGAACTGACCTCGCCCCGGCAGAAGCTGGTGAAGAGCGCCGTCTTGCTGGCCGACGAACTGAAGGCTGCCGCCATCCTCGTCTTTACCCGGCGCGGCCATATGGCGCGCTACGTGTCGTGGCTGCGACCGCGCTATTCCCCGATCTACGCCTTTGCCGACCGCTGGACCATGGCCGACACACTGACGCTCTGCCGCGGAGTGATTCCCGGCGTCGTCGAGTTTCACCACGACAGCCCGGAACGCACCGTGGACAACGCGCTCCGGCAGCTGCTGGGAAACGGCCGGCTGAAGCGTGGCGACACCGTCGTCGTGCTGAGCAACGTCACCGCCGGCGACCAGGTCGTGGACGCCGTAAAGATGCGGGTGCTCTGAAAAAGCACCAATTCCTAAGCACCAATGAAGCTCCAAGCCCTAAACTTCAGGGGCTTTGGCGCGATTGGGGTTTGAAGTTTCTCTGGAGCTTGGTGCTTGGTAATTGGTGATTAATCCGCATCCATCCACGCAAGCAGAAGGGGCGCGAACCTGACGGTTCACGCCCCATTTGAAATCTTCCGGCTACCGCCGGAACCGCTCAGGCCGCCGTGGTGGCCGTAATGCTGTCCACCCGGAGGAGCTGCTTCACGCCCTCGTTGGCGAACTCGACCTGGGCTCCCACAGCCTGGTTGACCAGGGCCTGCGCCAGCGGCGTCAGGTAGCTGAGGTGGTTCTTGTCGGGATCGCCATCCCAGGCGCCGACGATGGCGAAGGTTTCCTCCTTGCCGGAGTCGAGATGGGTGATCTTGACGGTGGTGCCCGGACTGACGACATCCGTGCGGGGATTGGCAAAGTCGCTGCCGCGCGCCCGGTTCAGCATGAGTTCCAACTCGTGCTTCCGCCGCTGGAGTACCTTCTGCATCTCCTTGGCCGCCTTGTACTCGGAGTTCTCGCGCAGATCGCCGTAGCTCTTCGCCAGGGCGATGTCCCGCACGTTCGCGGGGACCGCCTTGTTCACGAGCTCGTCGTACTCGCCCTTGCGGCGTTCGAGGCTCGCCCAGCTCACGTGGAAAGTGTTGCTCTCCTGCTTGGCCTGGTCGCCGGTGATCATGCTCTGGATCGCCGGGTACAGCTTCACGATGCGCGCGAGCAACGACCGCTTGTCCATGTCGTCAAAGCTCGGCGAAAGCTGCAGGGCCCGCGTCATGTCCTTGATGATGTCGATGTCGGCCGACTCGATCAGCTCGGGCAGCAGCTTCTGGTCCTCGAGGATGAAGTCGCGCAGGCGGTTGGACTTCTTCTCGTTGAACTGGTCGCGCTCCATGGCCGAAAGCATGGCGCGGAAGACTTCGGGCCCGAGCAGGTCAGCGAAGTAGTCGCCGCGCTCCTTGCCGAACCACAGCAGCAGCTCGCTGCTGGCCCCGTGCTGGCTGATGAGCCGGGCCAGGGTGTCCTTGAGCATCTGTCCCTTGCCCTCCTGCAACAGGAGGCGCGCACACTCGCCAGCCAGTTTGGCCGGCACCGTGTTGAGCACCTGCACGAGCTGGGGAGCCCAGTCCGGCACGGTGGCCTTGAATGATTCAAGCGTCCGCCGGTGTTTCGCCGCCGGAATCTCGTCGAAAAGCTCCCGGAGCCGGGGCGTCTGCGACCAGATCGCCCCTGCTCCAAGATCGCTTTCCGCCGCCGTCTGCCCGATGGCGGCGCGCAGGTCATCCCGCATGAAGATGCCTTCCAGAGCGAGCGACTGCATGGTGTTCACGTGGCTCGACACGTCGGAGTTCAGCACGGCAATGGCGTCGGCCACGACCTGCTTGTTGTCGATGTCCTCGATGCTCTTGAGGATCTCACCGGCCACCGCCACACGGGCCTTCAGGCCCTTGGCGGCCTTGAACTCGGTGCCGAGCCGCTGGGACAGTCCCAGTTCCTCGGTCTGGTAGACGATCGGGTCCGCCTTCTTCAGCGGCACCTGGAAATGGCCGTCTTTCTTCAGCTCCGACTTGGCGGCTTCCCACCACTTCTTCCAGTCGGACTGGATCACGTCCGGCACCAGCACGGCCTGGATCTGGTCCACGGTCGCCCGGCCACCGAAGCTCTGCACCACCAGCTTCACCACATCAAGGTGATGCAGCGCCGCCATCTGCTGCAGCCCTTTGAGGTCGGAATGCTTCCGCGCCAGCACGTGATCGCGGGGGATCGGCTTCAGGGAATCGGCGGCAAATTGAAGATCCAGCGTGTGGCCGTTCTTGGCCGAAAAATCAATGACCAGCCGGCTGGCGATGCCGTCCATGGTCTTGATTTTGCCGAAGCCCCAGCTCTTGTGCTGGCAATACCCGGCCTCCACGAGCGCCATCAGCGGCGCGACGTGTTTCGTGTGAATCTTTCCTGCGGCTACTAGTTGCTCCATCTCCTCTTTCATACTCGCTATGTACTGGATCGTTCGTGATTGGTCGTCAGTATGCCTCCCAGATGGTTTCCGCACCAAGACAAATTGCCGCTCAACTCCTCAGGGCCGCCGATTCCCCGGGCGATTTTCTCGAAAATCGCTTGGAACACGACGACGGCTTCCGCTCCCTCCGCCCCGATGACCGCCGGCTGGCGCAGGAGCTGATCTTCGGGGTGACCCGCTGGCGCGGCACCCTGGACTGGCTCATCGCCCGCAAAACCGCCGGCCGCCCCCAGAACGCCTCCGTCCAGATGCTGCTGCGGCTGGGCCTCTACCAGCTTTTCTGGTTGGACCGCATTCCGGAGTTTGCCGCGGTGAACGAAACGGTCCAGCTGGCCCGGGAATCCGGCTACGCCCCGCAAAGCGGCTTCATCAACGCCGTCCTGCGCGGCTGCCTGCGCGAAGGCGAGGAGCTGGCCCGGGCGCTGGACGAGCTCCGCACCACCGAGCCGGCCACGGGCTGGTCCCATCCCGGCTGGCTGGTGGAGCGCTGGCAGGCAGCGCTGACAGACCCCGCCGACCTGCAAGCCTTGCTGGAGTGGAACAACACCCCCCCATCGGTTTTTGCCCGGGCCAATCTGCTTCGCATGGAACAGGGCCGGCTCCTGGAACTGTGGCGCAACGAAAACCTCGCCTACGACTTCCGCTTTTACGAATGGGCGGGCGAAAACATGGTCTTCCAGCTCCACGCGGTCCCCTCGCTGGCCCAGCTGCCCAGCTTTCAGCAGGGCGGCTTCTACGTGCAGGACCCCAGCACCCTGCTCGCGGTGCATGAGCTGGGGCCGCTTCCCGGCGAAACCATTCTCGACTACTGCGCCGCGCCCGGGGGCAAGGCGACCTACATGGCCCAGCTCATGGGCAACCAGGGCCGAATCGTCGCCCACGACCTTTCGGCGGACCGGCTCGAATTCGTCCGCGAGAATTGCACCCGCTTGGGAGTAAACATCGTCGAACTGGTCGCCGCACCGCCGGCCATCCTGCCGGACCAGTTTGACCGGGTGCTGGTCGATGCCCCCTGCTCCAACACCGGCGTCATGCGGCGGCGCGTCGAACTGCGCTGGCGGCTGACGGCCGACGAAATCACCCGGCTCGCCGAGGAACAGCTCGGCCTGCTGCGCCGAGTCGCCCCCGGCCTGAAACCCGGAGGCACCCTCGTCTATTCGACCTGCAGCCTCGAACCGGAGGAAAACCAGCAGGTGGTGGCCCAATTCCTGGCGATCGATCCCCGCTACGAGCTGATCCGTGAACGCCAGCTTCACCCCGTCCACGACGGTGTGGATGGCGCTTTCGTGGCCGTGCTGCGGCGGAAGTAAGCGTTCAGCCGAAGCGTTCAGCCGCCCGCACGCGGGCCAGTTGCCCGGTGGTCGGGCCGCCCTCGTGCCACCAAATCTCGGATAAACCGTGCGAAAAACGGGTTTCCCACGGCAGATGGTATGCCCCCGCATCAAACCACAGCAGGCAATCACCCGCCCGGATCGACGCCGGCAGCGGCTTCCGGGCAAACTGGTCAAAGGCCATGCAGGTCGGTCCATACACGGCGGTCAGCACTTCCGCACCTTTCCGCTGGGCGAGTGGCAGCAGTTCGTGCTGTTCCCACATGGATACCAAGGCGTTCAGCGTGCGCCCGCCGTCGCAGATGAGCTGGCGCAGCCCGCGCCGGGCCTTCACATCCAGGACGCGCACGACCAGCACGCCCGAGCCGGCCGTCACGAAGCGCCCGTTCTCCAGCCATACTTGCTCCACGCTCGGGAACTTCTTCACTGCCTGCCGGACCGCGAGGGCGAACTTTTCTAGCGAGAAACCCGCATCCAGCCGCTTGCCGCCCCGGCTCAACGCATGACGCGGCGGAAGTCCACCACCCAGATCGAGAAAGCGCGGAGTCAAACCGGCCGATGTCGCAAAGGACGAGACCTCGTCCAGGGCCCGTGCATAGCAGCCGGCCTCGGCGATATTGGTGCGAAGGTGGAAATGCAGCGTCTCCACGGCCAGGCCGGCGCGTTTCAGGCGTCGGACAGCGACCATCGCCTCTTCCGGTGTGAAGCCGAACTGCGTGGGGAACTGCGGCGTCTCGGGATCAAACTCCTCCGCCGTGCAGAGCCGCAAACCGACGCGCCAGCGGTCGCGCTTGGCCAGCGGCAGCAGTTCGTCCAGCTCGCGTGCGGAGTCGAAATTCACCTGCTGGCCCGGCCCGCTGACCGCCGGCAGCCAGCGATGTTTCGCCGGCCCGTTGACGAGAATCCCCTCCGTGTCGAAGCCAGCCTCCCGCACCAGCCGGTACTCCAGCTCGCTGACGACTTCCGCGGGTCGCCCCTGCCCGCGCCACCAGCCCAGCAACGATGGCAGTGGTTGCGTTTTGGTAGAGAGCCAGTGGATCGCCGGGCGTCCAAAATCGAGCGCCTCCAGCTGCGCCAGCGACTCGGCCACCGGTTCCGCGCTGAAGACGTAGCACGGGGTGGTCGCGCCCTGCTTTAACGCTTCCCGCGCCAGCCACTTCCAAAAGGAGATCACCGGCGGCGGATGCCCGAAGCCCGGAGGGCCGGTCTCCGACCCGGCGTGGCCACCCCGACTGGCCGGGTCGGAGACCGGCCCTCCGGAACCGCGTGCCCCCTTCAATCAAACACCTCCACCCGCAACCCCGTCTGCGAGCGGATGGTCGCGGCGATGGCCTGCAATTCGTCCTTGGTAAGTTTCGTCGCCCACGGTTCAGGAGTCGGGCGCGCGACCGTGTAGGCATGGACCTCCTTGATCCTGCCACCGCCACGGACGATCTCGTTGAGCCGTTCGCAATAGGCCGCCAGTTCTTCCGGCGGCATCGGTGCGCCCTTGGTCTGGAGAAAGAGACTCTGGATGATCACCGGCCGTTGGCGGGCGGTTTCCAAAATGTTCCTCAGGATACGCTCAAACTTCACGAACGAGCGGTTCACGAGCTGGTAATAGCCTTCCGTGCCCGCATCCAGCTTGCACCAGAACTCGCCATTGGCCGCGTCCATCAGCTCCAGACCGCGCCGCACGCTGGCCTTGTCGAGGCCGGCCGAGTCGGTGATGAGCACCAGTTTGGTGTCGGTGAGGCCCAGCTCTCGCTTCACGTCCGCAACAACCTGCACGCACTCATCGAAGTTAGGCACCATCGTCGGCTCGCCGTCGCCGCTGAAGGCGATGTCACGGATCGCGCGGGTCAGCTCCGGCACCTCGTTGAACTTCGCCTGCGTCGCCAGCCCGCCGTCGAGCGCGTAGCGGAGCAGCCACACCAGTTCCCGACGGAGCTGCGCCAGGTCCACGGATTCGGCCCGGCCCGGCGTCTTGCGGTCCACCTCGCAATAGACACAGTCGAAGTTGCAGCGTTTGTCCGGATTCAGGTTCACGCCGACGGACAGCCCGCGCGAACGGCGTGAGATGACCGGATACACAAACACCAGGTCCTGGAAGACCCGGGTGTGATCCTGCACGACGGCAAGCGTGTTCTTGATTTCAACCGGCGCGGTGGCCATGCTGGAAAGCTAGGCGGCCCACGCCGGAAGGCAAAGTGTACAAAGCGGGTGCAACTGAGGAGGCTTCGCCTTCAAAGTAGGACGGGGCGTCTCGCCCGTCCCCTAATTATCTCCGCCGAAGCCAAGGCGGCATCTGAGCCTTTCGGGGGCAGGAGCATCGTGAGGAAAAGGAAATCAGAGGACGGGCGAGACGCCCCGTCCTACTTCCAAGGCCAAAGGCACGCTTCGGCACGTCACCATTGACGCGCCGCCCCGAACCCGTGGAAATTGACGAGACGGATGAGCCAACCTCGATCCTCACGCGATCGCTACCGGGACTTCGTCAAAAGCTACCACGCCGGCAAACTGGACGAAGAAGCCGACAAGGCGTCGGGACGGAAGCCGGAGGAAACCCCGAAGGCCGGGGGTAACGACGCGGACGCCGCCAAGGCCAAGAAGGGCAAACGCCGCCAGCATCTGCGCGAGTACGTCCGCTGGCTCAAGCCGCACCGGGCCAGCATCATCGCGATGTTCATCTTCGCCGTGGCGGCCGCCGGCTTCCAGATGGTTGAGCCGCTGTTCATGCGGTACATCGTGGACCGCGTGCTGCTCAACACCACGCTCGACACCCTGGCCCGCCTGTCACGGCTCCATGTGGCCGGGGCGCTCTTCGTCGGCGTGGTGGTTGCCTCGAATCTCATCGGTGTGCTCAAGGATTACCGCCAGCGGCTGCTGAATGTCCGGCTGATGCTGGCGCTCCGCCGGGCGCTCTTTGACCGCCTCCTGCACCTGCCGCTACCGAAGGTCTGGGACATGAAGACCGGGGGCATCATCTCGCGCCTCACCGGCGATGTGGACACCACCACCGGGCTCATGCAGCTGGCCATTGTCTCGCCATCCGTCTCGATCATCCGACTGCTCATCGCCTTCGCCGTCCTGCTGCATCTGAACTGGCGGCTGGCCCTGACCGCGCTCGCCATCATCCCCGGCGTGATGCTCATCAGCTTCATCTCCGCCCGGCGCATCCGGCCGATCTACCGGTCCGTCCGCAAGGACGCCGAGCTGATCGACGGCCGCGTCGGCGAGACGTTCTCCGGCATCCGGGTCGTGCGCGCCTTCGGGCGGGAGACGCGCGAGCTGCTGGAGTACATGATCGGGCGGCACATGATGCTGCGGAAGGATCTCTTCGCCTACCGGCGTGAGCTGGTCATCTGGACCTCGTGGTCGCTGCTGCTCGGGGCCGTGAACGTCGTGATCGTCTGGTACGGCGGTTACCTGAACGTCAGGGGCGGGGCCAGCATCGGCGACATCATGGCGTTCCAGTGGTACACCTTCCTGCTGCTGAACCCGGTCTGGCAGATCGTGAACTCCTTCTCCGAGCTGCAGCGTTCGCTTGCCGCGATGGAGCGCGTGTTTGAAGTGCTGGCGATGGAGCGCGACAAGCCGGACCGCCCCGACGCCGTCGATTCACCGCGCATCGTGGACGAGCTGAAGTTCGAGAACGTCGAATTCGCCTACAACGAGGGCAAGCCGGTCATCCGCGACTTCAGCGTCGCCGTGCCGGGCGGCTCGGTCGTCGCGCTCGTGGGCCGCAGCGGCGCAGGCAAGACGACCGTCACCGACCTGGTCGCGCGCTTTCACGATCCGACGCAGGGCCGAATCCTGCTCAACGGGGCCGACATTCGCGGCTTCCGGCTCCGCACCTACCGCGATTTGCTCGCCATCGTGCAACAGGACGTCTTCCTTTTCGACGGCTCGGTGCGCGACAACATCGCCTACGGCCGCCACGAAGCGACCGACGCCGAAGTCGAGGACGCCGCCCACCGCGCCAACGCGCACGAGTTCATCGTCAAGCTGCCGGAAAAATACGGCACGACCATCGGCGAACGCGGGGTTAAACTCTCCGGCGGCCAGCAGCAACGGCTGGCCATCGCCCGGGCCATCTTGGCGGCGCCCCAAATCCTCATCCTCGACGAGGCCACCAGCAACCTCGACACCGAAAGCGAACAGCTCATCCAGGCCTCCATGGCCGAACTGCTCGCCGGCCGCACGACGTTCGTCATCGCGCACCGCCTCTCCACCATCCGCCGCGCCGACCTGATTCTGCTGATGGAGGATGGCCGCGTCATCGAGCGCGGCACCCACGAAGATCTGATGAACGCCCGTGGCACCTACTACGACATGGTCATGCGCCAGGCCGCCACTTCGGCGCAGGAGGGCGAGGCGGCGGGTGTGATGTTCGCGAAGTGAGGTCAGAAAAGAGTTTGGCAAGCGACCCAGCTCAGTTCGCTAACTGCGATTGTTTCTTCCTATTGGTGCAGTCATTGTCTCAGTCATGGAATCCCCAGAAGCGCCAGCTTGGACCCTGACGAGCTTGCAACAGCTCATTTCTGACAAAATCGAGGAAGGTCTCAAGCTGGACTATAAATCAGCGAAGTTCCTCGGTCGCGGGGAAAACCAAAAGGATGCTATTACCACGGCAGTTTCAGCATTTGCAAACTCAGCCGGTGGCACTGTGATTTTCGGGGTCAGCGAGTTCTCCGAAAGGGAAAAGAGGCATTTACCTGAAAAGATCGATCCGATCGATGGACTAGAATTCTCCCGTGAATGGCTCGATCAAATCCTTGGCCAAATAAGCCCAAGAATCGAAGGGCTGAAAATCGAACCGGTTAGGGTCGGTCCTGAGGAGAAGCATGTCTGCTATGTCGTCGAAATCCCTCAAAGTCATACAGCGCACCAAGCTCGAGACTGCAAGTACTACCGTCGCGCTAATTTCGAATCCGTTCCGATGGTGGATTACGAGATCCGCGACATCATGAGCCGCAGGAAACACCCCAAGCTGGAATTTACGGTTCGTCTTGAACACACGAACCGAACGAGGATCCTGGCAAGGATCTGGAATAAAGGTGCGGTGCTCGCTCGCCATTACGAAGTGAAAGTTTTGATTCCGGTTATAATTGGCAGAGCCAACCTCTACCCTGAGAACCCATTACAACAAACCAAAGATGGCTTTCAGTTTTGGCGGGTCTCGCTGAGAGGTCGAATCGATCAACCACTTTTCCCTGGATCTGACTCAATCCCCGACTTCGAGATTAAGCATACTCCACGCCAATGGGATCCTCCCATACCTTCCACGGCCGATTACCTAATTTGTAATTTATTCGCTGATGAAATGCCATGCATCGAAAGAAAGATCCCTGTCAATGAGGCATTGGCTGGCTGGACTTAAGCCAGCTCGTGTCCAGCGAGGCTTCCTTAACCCCAGCGCGACCTCGTTGTCCAGAAGCGGACTGAAATTCTCCCTCTCCCCAAGGGAGAGGGCCGGTGTGAGGGGAAAGGCGACACGCGTCCATCCGGGGCCTCAACTTCTTAGGCGATCCCTTTTTCAATCAATTGCCTGATCGGCCTGCGGTTTTTATCAAACCGCCCTGAAAGGCCGGCTTATTCTCATTCACACCGTCCTGCAGCCCGTGAGATTCGCCATCGGCGAAATGCCTGGTAAACGCCCCTTCTGCCTATCGTCCTGAAAAGACTGGGGAACCCGGTCAGGATCCGAACGTCCAACATCCAACGCTCAACGCTCAACTTCCAAAAAGCACAAAAGGCGAGCGACTATCCCGCCGTTCGCCATTCGCAGTTCGCAGTTCTTAGTTATGCCCCTCCGCCCCGCTACCGCTCCGCCCCATACGGCGCATCCAGCTTGTTCAGCGTAAGCCACAGCGGACCGCGCATCGGTTTGCCGTCCATGCCGTCGAGGTTCCACTTCACCTCCATCTGCATCACGGGGGCAAGCGCTTCGAGTTCGAGGAACACCGTGCGGCCGTCCGGCAGCAGGCGGGCGGATTTCACCGTCACGTCGTCCTTGCCCTCCTTGTCCGGCTGGGTCACGGACCAGTCCTTGGAGCCGTACTGGGCGGCGTAGCGGTAGTTCCACCGCTTCACGGAATAGCTGCCGGCATCTTCGGCGGTGTCGCGCTTGAGGGGCTGGCTGAAGGTGAGCATCAGCCCGTTGGTGTGCGCGTGCCATGCCACCGGCAGATGGGCGGCCTTGCCCATCCAACGCACCCGCTGGAGCGCGCCATCCTTCACCGCGCTGGTCTGCCAGCCGGTGCTGCCCGCCACATAGAGCGCGCCATCACGGGGATTGTACGTCGCCCGGTTGGACCCGCTGAGGAACTTGGCCGGCAGCGGCACGACCGCCCCCTGCGAAGCGTCATCCACCGCGTCCCGCAGCACGGCCATCATTGTGCAGCGGCCCCAGAGCAGATGGAGCATGTGACCACCGAGCGGTCCCCACGCATCACGCGGCAGCCATACCTGCGAGCCGCTGGAGTTGTCCACGCTGTGGGGAATCCAGCACAGCGGCGGCTCGTAGCCGAGGGGTTGCACGGGCGTGATGTGCGGCCCCGGATAACCGTAGTACCGGCCGGGACGCACCTCGCTGATCTGCGAAGAAGGCGTCCACTCACCCTGTTGCGGCGCCACGGTGATCAAGCCCGCCGGGCTCACGCCGAGGCCATTGGGATTCCGCCATCCGGTGGCGATGGTGACATTGGTGCGTCCGTCGGCAGTGACGATATGGACACCCTTGGGATCGACGTAGAAGAGGTTGCCGGCGGCATCCGCCTCCAGGCAGGTCACATAGTCATGGCCGCCGGTCGAGGTGGCGATGGAGTCGGTGAAGCTCTCGTAGAAGTCAGCCTCGCCGTCGTTGTTTTCATCATGCAGGCGAGTGATGCGATCGCGCCCGAGCACGAGCACTTTGCCGTCACGCACGCGCAGTCCCAGAGGCTGGAACAGGCCGGTGGCGTAGCGCTGCCACTTCAGCTCGCGCAAGGTGCTGTCAATGCCCGTCACGCGCCACACATCGCCATGGATGGTGCAGATATAGCCCGCGCCATCCGGCCCGAAGTCCACGCCTGCCGCGAAGAGCAGCGCATGCCACGGGTTGTCGTAAGGCAGTGTGAGCGTGTCCACGGCAAGGATGTCGGTGTCCGCCCCACGCTGGCCCTGGGTGGTGAGCGTCGCCCAGCGGGTGGGGCCGAAGTGTGCCGCCAGACTCGGATCGGGACCGGGCCTGGCGGTTGCCGCGAACCGCTGAAAACCCGCGGAGTCGGCCGCTTTGCCGCGCCATAGCCGCAAGGAGAATACCTGCGTCCGCTCGCTCGCCGGCACCGTGATGATCTCACTGCAGCCCGAGTCCGAGACGTGCTCGGACCCGCTCACTCCCGCAATTCCGGTCACCACCAACGCCGAGACGAGGTCGCCTTCGCGGTTTTCCACCTCGTAACGGTCCTCCGTGGCTCCAGTCCCCTTGGCATCCGCGTTCTGAGCTTCAACATTGCGGCTGCTGAGGTTGGAGCCACGGAGATGGCCGGCTGCGAACAACCGGAGCGGCTGACGATGCGGGCTGACCGAGAGGGTCCGGCGAAAAACCGCTCCGGCCGGGCTCAGTTCCAGGCCCGGAGTTTCGAGGATGCGGGTACCGTTCACGGTGTATTCGAGCACGACCGCGCCTTCGCCCCGATGGATGCCCACGAAATGAAACACGCCGTTGGTCACCGGCCCGGGTGGGTTGATGGCCGTGAAGGCCAGAGAACCGGACGGTTTCGGCGCACCGATGAGACCGAAGCGGCCTGGATCGAAGTCCAGAAACCCGCCCGTCCACGCTGCCCGCAGCGCCCCGGTGGCGGTGTCATAGGCGACCGATCCTTCGTCGTTTTTGCCCACTTTGATCGTGAGCCCCTTGGCAATGGTCCCATCCGGCAGACGAAGGCTGGACGCCAGAAATGGTCCCACGTCCGTCTGCTGCCAGCGGTTGTCCACCCAGTCCTTCTCACCTTGGGACTCGGGATTGCTGCCGGAAATCTTCGGCGAGCCGGCCACGGTCTTCGGCTCGGCGTCGAGCTGTGCCACCACCCGCTTGAGACCCGCGAGATCCTTGCCGAGCTTCACCTCGGCATCCTCCTCCGTATGGCCCAGAATGCCGACCGGCCCTGACCAGCCGCTCGCCCGCAGCGTACGGATCATCGCGACCTCCTCGTCCCCCGTGCCGATGGGCAGGACCATCTTGCCGGTCTTGTCGCCGTCGCGGACCATGCCGTTGAGATTGAAGGCCACCAGGTATGGCTGCATGAGTTTCAGCGCTTTCGGGAAGTCGGCGATGTGGTCATGCGCATGGTGCAGGTTGTAAACGATGCCGACATTCGCGTGCCCCGCAGCCCGCAGCCGCTGCACGAGCGTGACGAGATTGGCCGGCTCGCCGTACCAGCCGTTGTGATTGTAGAGCGCAACCGTGCTACCGAGCTTCTGGGCAGCGTCGCAGATCGGGCCGAGCGTGTTCACGGCGTCGCCGATCGCCTGCTCCAGCTTGGCCGGATCGGTCTCCGGCCCCGGAAACATCGAGACCCAGAGCTGCGGGCTGAGATGATGCCGCTCCAGGCAGGCCAGGATGGCCTTGGCGTCGTCGTTCAGCGCGGCGGGAAACCACCAGGCCGTCAGCGCGATGTGGTGCTTCTGCAACGCCTCGACCTCGGCATCGAAGCTCGGGATGTGCTCCGCCCGCCAGTCGTAGGCGAAGTGCGTGAACCCGAGGCGCTCCAGCATCTCGGCGCGCTCCTCGGGCCCGCGTTTCTTGGTGTCGAACGGCACGATGCACCAGGCGACCAGATTGGTCGGAGCGAAGAGACCCTCCGCCGCCCGGGAAATCAGCGGGCAGACGAGCAAACCCAGCATGACGGCAAGGCCGGAACGAAATCGGGAAAACGGATGCACGCGGGGATGACGCGCGAATCACGTCCCCGCTTCAACCGGGAATCCATGGGTGGCCGGAGTTCCCTGCCGGTTCGCCTGGCCCGCCGATCTCAACAATGGGTCTCCCGTTCAGGAATTGGAGTTGTAAGGCGGACCATGAGAATGGGATCAAAGCGGATGCTCGGAGGTAAAATCCGTTTCGGCTCCTTCATTCTGTTATTGGGGCTGCATACCTGGCTCGGTTTCCCGACCGCCCGCGCCGCCCCGGCGGCCGACGCGGTGTTGGCCTGGGGGATCGATGATTATGGCACGCTCGCGGTGCCCGCTGAGGCCCTGAGCGGTGTCGTGGCGATCGACGCCAGGAATCGCGGAGTGGCCTTGAAGGCGGATGGTTCGGTGGTCGTTTGGGGGCGGCTACAGGATGTCCCAAACGCCGCCTTGAGTGATGTTCCGGCCGCAGCCAAAAGCGGAGTCATGGCGATCGCCGCGGGAGGTTCTTACACGGCGGCCCTGAAAACCAACGGAGCGGTCATTGTCTGGGGGGGGAATGCCTATGGCCAAACCAATGTGCCGCTGGCCGCTCAAAGCAAGGTTGTGGCCATTGCTTCAGGCATTGGCCACCTCGTGGCCCTGAAGGCCGACAGCTCCACCATCGCCTGGGGCTTGAACGATTACGGCCAGGCAAGCATTCCTCAGGCTGCGCAGACGGGGGTAAGATCCATAGCAGCGGGAGATCAGCATACGGTGGCTCTGAAAAGCGATGGATCCGTGGTGGCCTGGGGACGCAACAACTATGGGCAAACGGATGTTCCGGTGGCGGCCCGAAGCGGGGTGACAGCGATCTCAGCGGGACTGGTGAACACAGCCGCGCTGAAATCGGACGGCTCCGTGATTGTGTGGGGAACCGGCGCCCAGGGACTCACCAACGTGCCGTTGGCAGCCCGAAGCGGGGTGGTGGCCATCTCGGTCGGCAGCCTTCATGTGTCCGCCCTGAAAGCGGACGGTTCGCTGGTGATATGGGGCCGTGGCAGTGACAGTTTTTTAATCCCCCCTTTGCCGGCGCGGAGCGGAGTCACCGCGATTGCCTCGGGCGACCGGTTCAACCTGGCCATTGTCACTCCGATCGCCCCCGCCATCACCGGGCAACCGGTCAGCCAGTCGGTGGACGAAGGCCAAAGCGGCAGCTTCACGGTGACGGCCACCGGTTACCCCCTTTTCTACCAGTGGTACCAGGACGGCAAGGCAATCCCGGGTGGGACGAACCAGACTTATGATTTCGCCCACGCGCTGAATCCCGGAGCCGGCGACTATGCCGTGGCGATTCGCAACTCCGCGGGTAGCGCGACCAGCAGCCCTCCGGCAAGGTTGACCGTCGTTCCCGCCGAGGCCGGCAACGTGGTCATCTGGGGAGAGAATAATCACCGGCAGAGGCCCGTGCCAGCGGCAGCCCAAAAGGGAGTGTCGGCACTCGCCGTGGGTGATTATTTCGTCCTGGCCCTGACGACCGGGGGCAACGTGCTTGCCTGGGGAGCCTACGATTATAGCCCCAGTCCGATCACTGTCCCGGTCGCCGCCCAAACGGGAGTGGTGGCGATTGCCGCGGGTTCGGCCCATGCCCTGGCGCTGAAAGCAGATGGCAGTGTGATTGCATGGGGAAACAACGGTTCGTTCCAGACCGATGTGCCCCCAGACGCGAAAGATGGGGTGGTCGCCGTGGCCTCAGGACAGGGGCACTGCCTGGCCTTGAAGGCCGATGGTTCAGTGCTGGCATGGGGTTTCGACCTCTACGGACAGGCAAATGTGCCGGCTTCGGCCCAGAGCGGAGTGGTGGCGATTGCCGCCGCGGGAAATAACTCCGTGGCCCTGAAGGACGACGGATCGGTCGTGGTGTGGGGCGAGAGCCTCGCCGGTCAGACCGATGTGCCAGCCGCAGCCCAAAGTGGAGTGGTGGCGATCGCGGCAGGAATCTATCAGGTCCTGGCCCTGAAAAGCGACGGTTCGCTGGTGATATGGGGAAACATGAGCCAGGCCAAAGCACCCTTGGCGGCCCAGACGGGCATCAAGGGAATTGCCGGTGGCATCTTCCACTCGGCCGTCCTGAAGACCGATGGCACGGTGATAGCCTGGGGGGACAATCACAATGGCCAGACCAATGTCCCCGCCGGACTGAGCCGGATCTGGGCAATTGCCGCGGGAAGCTATTGCACGGCGGCCCTGATCGGTGATGCGCCGCTGCGCCCCCTGCTGGCCCAGCGCTTTGACGGAAAGAATCTGATTCTGGCGTGGCCGACCAATTCGGGGGCAGTCCAGTTGCAATCGGCCACCGACCTGGGCCTCCCAGCGGTTTGGAACGCTCCAGCGCTCGCACCCACCTTCACTGCAGGCCACTTCACCGTCACAAACCCTGCCGCTGGCGGGCGACAGTATTTCCGGCTGGTCAGACCCTGAGCACCCGGCCGGCGGTGCGGGTTCTGCACACATTCACCCCGTCGCAGCCTCCCTAAATTTAATTTACAACTGTAATGAAACCAAACCGCCCTTCCGGTGTCTCACTCCATAGCGGCTGGTAACTCGGCCGCCCCTCGAAGTGAACCTCCCCAGGCGGAGGACGCCCGCGTCCCACACGCGTTCGCCGCCCTTGATTCCATCACTCCCGGTGCCGCTGTGCAGTGCGGCACCGGATTTTTCCCTTCGCCCCGGGTTGCGCCGCCGTTCCGGTACCGGCAAGGCTTCCCAGAAGTTCAGCTTGGATTTCCTTATCCGCCGACAAATATTCGGCGGCGACAACGTGTCAGCCAGTTTAGCTCAGCGGTAGAGCAACGGTTTTGTAAACCGTGGGTCGTCGGTTCAATCCCGACAACTGGCTCCACCCTCCATCAAGGACTTACGTGGATTCTCGAAATGCGCCTTGAAAAATGCGCAACAGTTGCGCAACACTCGGCACATGGCTTCCACGACCCGCACCGACCCGCAAGACCCCACCAAGCCGATCGCGGTCACGCTGGGCCGCACTACCGTAACGATCTATCCCAGGGCCGCTGAGCGGGGCCGGAACGCGCGTTGGAACATTGCCGACTACTCGGCGGGCAAGCGCCGGTTTCTGTCGTTCCCATCTGCGAAGGAAGCCAAGGCCGAAGCCGCCCGCATCGCCGCCAGAATCAACGCCGGGGACAACGCCGGGGCATCCATGACGGGCACCGAACGCGCCTTGCTGCTCCGCGCAACAGAGCTTGTTGCGCCGTACCAGATCGACCTGCAAACCGCCTGCGCGCTCTTTGGCGAGGCCGCCAAGCTCGTGGGGCCGCACAGCGTCGTCGCCGCGTGCAAGGCGTTCGCCAAGCGCTCCCCCGCCTCAAGAACGCGCCTGCCACTTTCGGAAGCCGTGGCGGGCTATCTGCGCACCAAGACCACCAAGGGGCGTTCCCCGCGCCACCTCCAAGACTTGTCCTCACGGCTGGGACGCTTTGCGTCCGAACATGCGGGCAAGGCATTGGGCGACTTCGCCACGGAGGACGTTCAACGCTGGCTTGACCGCTTGAAGCGCGAGGATGGCGGGCCGGCATCCGCACAGAGCCGCCGTAACTTCGCCACCGTGGTCGGGGGACTGTTTGAACACTTCCGCCGCCGGGGCAGCCTCACTGAAAACCCGTGCAAAGATTTGGAGCGGGAAGCCGGTAACAGCAGCAACACGCCCACGGTCACCAGACCGAAGCGGCCCCGTTCAAGATACCGTCGCATGACCGCCCCGTGAAATTGCGCCCCGTACGCCAGCAGCACGCCAAACGCGAGCGCATCCATCCGCAGATGCGTCCACACAAATGGTCCGGACAACAAATCCGGTGAGTAGAGGGCCGTCAGCACCCGCAATCCCAGGCAGGCCACCGCCACGCCGACCACGATTCGGGGAATGGCCGTGAACGGGTCCGGCTGGCCGGGCTTCCGCCAGGCCAGCCAGACCACGAGGGCCGTGAGCAGCAGGTAGAAATGCTCCTCGACCGCCAGCGACCACGTGTGGTCACGCAGGCCGCCGAGGTAATTTTGCAGGAAGAACAGTTCACCCAAGATTTTCCGGATCCGGGGGGCGCCGCTCTGCAATTCCGGCACCAGGAGGACCGCGAGCAGAACATAGAACGCGGGATAGATCTTCAGGCCGCGCCGGATGAGAAACCGCCTCCAGTCCACGCTGCCGAAACGCACCTGCTCCTGAAACAGCAGCCCGCCAACGAGATAGCCGCTCAGCACGAAGAAAAGATCCACCCCCACCCAGCCGCCCCGGGTGGTGAACTGCCAGAGGCCGAGGCAGCTTTTCACCGCCTCCTCGCCCAGTTGGTGATGCCAGATCACCACCAGCACCGCGACCAGCCGAAGCAGGTCCAGCGCCCAGTTGCGCGACATCGGGTTGGTGGCCATGCGGTTGGAAAAACGGTTCTGAGATATGCCTCGGAGGCGCGTTTCCCGCAGAACCGAGGCAAACGTTCGGGATTCGCCCCGCCAACATCAAGATTACTCCGCCGGTGGAGATTTCTGGCGGTGGCCTCACCTTTGACGCCTGTCCGCTTGACCCGCCGCCGCCGGATTCCATTCTCCGCCGCCCTGTGCTGAACCTGGCCACACTCAATCCGCAGCAACGCGAAGCCGTGATCACCCATCGCGGCCCGGTGCTCATCCTCGCGGGTGCCGGGACGGGGAAGACGCGCGTCATCACGCATCGCATTGCGCACATGGCCCAGAAGGGCGTGCCGCCGGGAAACATCCTGGCCGTGACCTTCACCAACAAGGCCGCGCGGGAAATGCTCCAGCGCGTGAATGAGCTCGTGCCGCGAGCGCGGAGTGGGGAGCGCGGAGCGCGGAAAGAAGACGACGAGAGTCCGCGCTCGGAAGAACGGCCCACCATCTGCACCTTCCATTCGCTCTGCGTCCGCATCCTGCGCCAGCACATCGAGAAGATCGGCTACAAGCGGAACTTCGTGATCTACGACGAGGGTGACCAGCTCGCGGCCATGAAGAAGATCCTCTCGGCCATTTCGGCCAAGGGCGAGAACACCGACCCGAAGGTGATTCTGGCGATGCTGAGCAAGTTCAAGAACGGCGGCACGCGGGCGGTGGGCTTCGAGGACCCCGGTGTGCGGGCACTCGCGGAGCACGTCGCCAAGCGCTACGAATCCGCCCTCCACGCCTGCAACGCGGTGGATTTCGACGACCTGATCCTGCTTACCCTGAGGCTGTTTCGCGAACATCCCGACGCCCTGCAGGCCTGCTGCGACCGCTTCCGCTACGTGATGGTGGACGAGTATCAGGACACCAATGCCGCGCAGTTCGAACTGGTGCACTCCCTCACCCGGGAGTCGCGCAACCTCTGCGTCGTGGGTGACGACGACCAGTCCATCTACGGCTGGCGCGGTGCGGAGGTGGCCAACCTCCTCGACCTCGAAAAGCACTTCCCCGAGGTGAAGGTCATCAAGCTCGAGCAGAACTATCGCTCGACCAACCACATCCTCAACGCGGCCAATGCCGTCATCAAAAACAACGCCCGCCGACGAGGCAAGAACCTGTGGAGCGCGCAGGGCGAGGGCGAGAAGCTGACCCTACAGTGCTTCGCCAATGACGACGAGGAGGCGCGGGTCGTGGCCGAGAACATCGAGTACGACCGTCTTGCGAAGCGCGTGCCGTGGGGCCAGCAGGCGATCCTCTTCCGCACCAACATGCAGTCGCGCCCGCTCGAGACCGCGCTGCGCAAGGCGAAGATCCGCTACCATCTGATTGGCGGGCAGAGCTACTTCGACCGCCGCGAGATCCGCGACTTTCTCGCCTATCTCAGGACCTTCCTGAACCCGCACGACGACGTCGCCCTGCTCCGCATCGCCAACACGCCGGCGCGCGGCCTCAGCGACGTGACCATGGAGCGGGTGCTCGAGGCCAGCCACGAGCGCAAGTGCAGCGTCTTCGCGACGATGCGGCATACCGACGTGCAGGCCGGCTTCCAGAGCCGGGCCGGCGAGGCCATGCGCGAATTTCTGCGCTTCATCGAGGAGACCCGCGCGCCGATCGAGGCCAACGAGCCGTTCTCCCTCAGCCAGTGGGCCGAGAACTGGCTGAACGCCACCGGCTACCTCGCCGAGCTCCAGCGGATGGAAAAGACCACCGAGGCGGCCGAGAACCGGATCAAGAATCTCAAGGAACTCATCCTCACGCTCGACGACAAGGAGCAGCCGAACGTCCGTCCACAGGCGCGGCTCGACGAGTTCCTGGCGGATCTCACGCTCGACCATGAGCGCGAGGAGGACAAGGAGGCCGGCGACGCCGTCACCCTCATCACGGTCCATGCGGCCAAGGGGTTGGAGTTCCCCCGGGTCCATCTCGTCGGGCTGGAGGACGGCCTGATGCCCCACTCGCGCTCCAAGGTCGAGGGCACGATGGACGAGGAACGCCGCCTCTTCTACGTGGCGATCACCCGCGCCCGGGAGACGCTCCGCATTTCGCACTGCTCGGGGCGCAAGAAATATGGCCAGCTGCTGCCCTGTCATCCTTCGCCGTTCCTCAAGGAACTGCCCGGCGACTGCTATGAGGATGCGGATGTCGCCGCTTCCAAGCCGGTCGAAAAGGAGTCAGGCGGCGACTGGTTCGCGGCGATGCGGGCGGCGCTGGATTGAGCGCGGGCAACGGTTGGATCGATGGGCGCGTGAATTTTTCAATGCGTCCGCCAAGTCCCTAGGCTTGTCCAGGCGGAGAAGGCTCCATTAATGGGTTTCGCCACGGAAAATCCGCGGCCGAAACCATGAATCTCTGCTCAAACAAATCGCTCGCCCGAACTTTCAAGTGGCTTGCCCTCGGCGCCGCGTTCGCCCTCGTTGCCGGTTGCTGCCTCATTGATCATGATGGGCCCACGCGCCGGGCCACGAGCCTCATGCAGTATCTCTATCCCGGCCATACCGGCCAGGCCATGACCCCGGCCATTCCGACACTGACGCTGCCCCTCCGCGTCGGCGTGGCATTTGTTCCCGAAGGCCGCAATGCCAATGACCAGGCCGAGAACTGGCCGGAGAAACGGCTGCCGGAAGCGTTCAAGACCGACCTCATGCGACAGGTCAGCGACCAGTTCCGCAGCCTGCCGTTCGTACAGTCCATCGAGCTGATTCCCACCGCGTACCTCACGCCTGGCGGCGGCTTCGCCAACGTGGAGCAATTGAAGGAGATGTTCGGGGTCGATGTAGTTGCGCTGCTGTCGTTCGACCAGACCCAGACCACCGAGGCCGGCTTCTGGACGATCACCTACTGGACCATTGTCGGTGCCTACGTGGTGCCCGCCGAGAAGAACACCACCACCACGATGCTCGACGCGGCGGTGTTCGACGTGGCCAGCCACAGGCTGCTGTTCCGCGCCCCGGGCCTGAGTCAGGTGAAAGGCCACGCCACCCCGGTCAACTTGGTCGGGGAACAGCGCCTGGACGCCGAGGCGGGCTTCCGCAATGCCGCCACCAATCTCGTGACCAGCCTGAACGGCGAGCTCGCCACCTTCCAGCAGCGGATCAAGGAGCGCCCCGAAGAGGTAAAAATCGTCCGGTCGCCCGGCTACCATGCCGGTGGCGGTGCTTTGTCTCTCGGAGAAGTGGCGGCCGCGCTCGCACTCTGCCTGGCGGTGTGGCGCAACCGGTCGGAGTCCCGATGAACCGGTCGCGTTTTCCCATGGTCACGACGGCGGTCATCGGCACGGCCCTGCTGGTCCACGCCTGGCCATCGCTCGGCGAGTTGCTGATTTACGACCGGCAGGCGATTCTGGGGGGCGAGCTCTGGCGCGCCGTCACTGGACATTGGGTGCATTTCTCGGCCAGTCACCTGACGCTCGACGCGCTGGTGCTCGGCGTCGCGGGTACGCTGATGGAACTGACCGACCGCCGTCAGTTCGTCCGGCTCATGGTGACGGGCAGCATGCTCATCGGGGTCGGACTGCTGGCGCTGCAGCCTGAGCTCGGACGCTACGGCGGCCTGTTGGGACTCGCCACCGCGGCCGTGGCGTCCATCGTTTTGGGCGCACTCCGGCAGGCCGGAGCCAGCCGTCGCCTGGGTCTGGCCATATTGGCCCTGATGACCCTGAAATTCGCCACCGAGCTGTTCGGTGGATCTTTCATTTTTGCCTCAATTTCCCGTCCGGAGATCCAGCCATGTCCGTTAAGCCACGCCTTGGGTGCCGCCACCGCCGTGCTCCTCTGGCTCTGGGAATGTAGGCCAGCAGTTCGTGCCCGCACGCTGTCCGCTTGTGCCCCCATGCCGGTCCGGGCTTCTATTGCGGGAAAGAATGGAAGCTGACGCGATCTCGCCCAACCTTGTCCCTGTCCCTGTCCCTGCCCCGGCCGCTGCCGAACCGCTGCCGGAAGGAGCGCTGATCCTACCGCTGGACATCATGCAGCGGCTCGACCTGGCCACGATCTTCGGCAACACCCGCCCGGTCGAGCTGGAGCTGGGGGCCGGCGACGGCTCGTTCCTGATCAATTACACCACGCTGCATCCGGAGCACAATTTCCTCGGCGTCGAGCGCCTGCTGGGCCGTCTGCGGAAGATCGACCGCAAGGGCCGGCGCGCCGGACTCACGAACCTGCGCGGGCTCCGCGTCGAGGCGGCCTACCTGCTGGAATGGATGATCCCGCCCGGTTCGCTCACCACGATCCACATCTACTTTCCCGATCCCTGGCCCAAGCGCCGCCATTGGAAGAACCGGCTCATCAACGAGCGCTTCACCCAGCTCGCCCACACCGCGCTGCAACCGGGCGGCACGGTTTTTCTCCGTACCGACGAGACCACCTATTTCGCGCAGATGGAGCGGGTGTTTGATGCGAATCCCGATTTTGAACGCGTCACCGCACCCGAGGAACTGGTGGCGGTGAAAACCGATTTCGAGCGCGGCTTCAACGCGAAGGGTATCCCGACCAACCACGCGGCCTACCGCCGGCGCAGCTGAGCCCTCGGCGGCTCACGCTCCTGCTCTTGCTCTGGCTCTTTCCGCCCACCGGCCCGGCGGAATTTTTCTCAGCGGAAGCGGAGCAAGAGTAAGAGCATGAGCAGGTGCATGAAGGGGAAGCCCCGTCGCAGGCTTGCCTCCCTGCCGTTGGCTCCGCACCTTCCCCCGCATGTCGTTCCGGATCGTCTGGCTCGCGCTGGTGGCGCTGGTGGCCGCCTCGCCGTTGCGCGCTGAATTGAGCGATCGCCAGCTCAAGGCGCTCGACGGGATCACGCGCGAACGCTTCTCCGCCCGCTGGACCGAACTTGGCACCAACGAGCTGGCCGACCTCCGCAAACGCGCCGACGCCTACCTCGACGAGGTGAGGGACCATCACCTCGTGGGCGGCCAGATCGTAAGCGTGCGCTACACCGACACCAACCGCACCACGGTGGAACGCTACGAGGCGTTGGAAGACAGCGCCGCCTGGACCGGCCTCGCCTTGGCGATGCACGCCTACCGGTACGCCGTGACCCGCGACAACCGCGACCTGGTCCACGACAATCCCAGCCTCCCGGCGATCCGCGGCCTGCTCGACGGCGTGGAAACCCTGCTGCACGCCAGCGGGCGGCCCGGCTATCTCCCCCGCTTCGTGGGCCGGTCACAGAACGAGGCCTACGCCAAGTTCTACGCCACCTATGGTGGAGCGGATGAAACCCGCAAGGGCTTCGGCAAACTTGCCTTTCCGAGCGGCACCAATGCTCCCGGCATGGTCTGGCTGGGCGGTCCGTCACGCGACCAGTATGCGGCGCTGAACTTCGGCTTCGTGACCGTCTGGCAGCTGGTCCGCAACGACCTGCGCATCCGCCAGCGGGTCGCCACCAACATCACCCTGATGCTCGAACGCATCGAGGCCGATGGCGGCCGGCTCGACGACGGCAAAGGCAACCTCACCTTCATCACGCCCGCCTTGGGAACCGCCCTGTTCCGCACCGGCGCCACCGTCCGGCCCGACCTCTACGCCGCTGCCTACGACCGGCGGGTCCGCGACCTGCTCGACCAGACGCCCTCGGGAATGGTCCGCTACGGCGACAGCCGGCCCGGTCTTTTCAGCGCCTTCAATCTGCTCTCGCTCTGCCGCTGTGAGACCAATCAGACCCGCCTCCTGCTCTTTCAGGACCGTCTCTCGCAGCTCTGGCGCGACACCGGTCCCCAGCTCAACCCCATGGTCGCCGCCTGCTATGTCGGGGCGTTTACGCGCGTGCCCAACGATGCCTATGCGCTCGCCACGCTGCAGGGGATCCTCAGCCAGTTCCCGGATCCGCCCCGCTGGTCGCTGGCCGGCGACAACTCCACCAACGCCGGAATGCTCACGGTCGAAGTCGGCGGGGTGAAGTGGTCGAAATTTGCCCAGCCCCTGGATCGCCGGCCCGTCGCGCCGTTCCAATGGGCCTTTCCGCCGAGAAAGTCGTTAAACATGCTCTGAACAATTTCGACGCGCTCAGGCAACTTTTCGATTTTCTTCGTTTTGGCATCCACTTTAAGCCAACCGGGAACCCGTGAGGTTAGCAGTTTCCCGTTAGCCGCTTCCGCTTTCTTGCGGGTCCAAGCTCCTGAAATCTTCCGACCAAGCTCCTTTGCATAAGCATGGCCCGCGCTCAATTCCATGAGCGAAACCATTAGCTCAGTCGGCTTATCCAAGGATGAGTCGTCGTAAACCGCTTCATTGTGTGCGGTGCATATCCGAACATCCAATTCCAACAGTCGTTCAAACAGCTTGCGCGCATCTCGGACCCTCATTCTTGTCAAACGGTCTAAGGCTTCCACAACCAACACGCACGGTGTCTTGACTCTTCCAGCTTCAACAGCTTCGATGAACTTGCCTAGCGACCCCTTGCGTAAATTGTCCCCGGTGTAACCGGATACGCCTTTATCGGGGAGCAACGATTCATCCAGTTGTAGCTTGAGGCTGGCACAGACGGCCCGAGTTCGTTCGATTTGCCGGGACAGGGAATCGCCTTTCGTCTGAGGGTCACTGGACCACCGGATGTAGGAATATGCCTTCATCCCTTCGATGTCTTTGCGAGACTGCATTCCGTGAGGTTTGCTGAATAGGGGTGAATTGTAAACACTCTACGCGAAGACGTGCATCGTGCCCGACTCCATGAACACGTCATCCACCTCGCCCGTGAGCGGTGTCTTCCATCCCAGGGCCATCGCGGCCAGCAGACGGGTGGACTCGTCATCCGGCAACCCGCGCGCGAGCATCGCCTGCGCCCAGGGCAGAAAGCGTTCGCTGGTCGGCGCAACCCCGACCGCATCGGCGGCCAAGTGCCAGTCAGCCTCACCTTCGCTCCGGAGGGTAAACCACACACCCTGCCGCCGGAGAAACGTGCGGTAGTCGAACAGCCCTTCGGCCGCCGGTCCCGGCGGCACTTGCAGGACTCCGGTGACTTCCACCCGTTGGGTCCGGAAATACTCGGGGCGCAACACGCCCGAGGCGCTGACCACAAGGTCGCCCGTCGCCGGCTGCCATTCACCATGGTCGCGACGCAAGGCCGACACCCCCAGCCGGACCATGGTTCGCCCGACCAACTGCCCCTTGCGCTCGGAGAGCCGCAGTGTCGGGGTCTCTTCGATCTCCCCCCGCACCGTGACGATCTCCGGTTCACGGCCGGCGGTATGCCGCAAATCGTAGGGGGATGTCGCCGACTGGAGGATCGCGTAGCCCAGCCAACCGGTGAGGAACAATCCGGCCGCCAGCCAAATGATCCGGAGTCGTCCTGGTACCAGCGCGAGACCAAGAACCAGCGAGGTCGCGGTGAAAAGCCACGGCCAGTGGCCGCCCCAAAACTCCTCCGCCATCACGCCTGCCGCCAGCAGCAGGGCGGGAAGCAGGAGCGGGCGTTTCATGCGCGCCGCAGCAAATCAGAGGTGAGGGCCGGAGAACAATGCAGGATCGGGGCACCCCCCCGCCACATGAGCCGGGGAGAGAAAATAAGGGCTCAGGGATTCCGCTTATTGGCGAGCACCTTGTCCACCGTCCAGGAGTTTTCGATGATGTTTTTGTTGCTCCAGCGGCGGTGCCATTTGTCGCTGTTGGGATCAATCACCTCGTTTCGGATGGCGGCTTCAGCATGTCCATCGCAAAACATGACCACGGTGCGCCGCTCATGACGGTTGGAAGGCCATTCCGCCGGCGTCGTGGGGTCGATGTTCGCGTCAAAGGAAGCGTCCGGCATGCTGTCCGCCAGCATGATCATGTCGGAGGGGGCCACGACTTTGCCCTCCGAGAGTTCACCAACCACATCCACATCACCGCCGAGGCCGCTGTCGCCACCGGCCCCGAACGGGCCCCAGTCATTGTAGCCAATCGAGAAGCGGGTCTTTTCACTGATGCCATAAGGATCCCTACCGCCATCCGTCAGGCTGTGCGCCCCGAGTGTCTTGTTCAGGTTGGTGCTCCACGAGTTCGAGGCACCGGTGGCCGGGCACCAGAAGGAGGCACGGTTCGTTCCCATCTGCGTGAACAGCCGGGCCGGCCAGACGTAGGTGAACTGGTAGGGCGCCTTCGCCATCAGGCAGCCCGGGTACTTCTTGTACTCCATCACGTACATCACAGTCGCCAAGCCCAACTGGCGGTCGTTGCTCATGCAGACGGTCTGCTTCGCCTTCGCTTTTGCCTTGGCCAGCGCGGGCAGCAGCATCCCCGCGAGGATCGCGATGATGGCGATGACCACGAGCAGTTCAATGAGCGTGAAAGCGCGACGACCAATGGTGGTATGGAATCGGGTCTGCTGCATAAGTGCTAATGGGGCGGTGGACGCATTCAAGCTGCTCGCCCTCGCCCCGGCCAGCCATGCCAAGGAGGCACGACCGGCTATTCCAGATGCACGCGCCGATCTGAAGCCTGTCTGAAAATCCCGACGGACTCCTAGCGCGCTGTGACCACTGCATAGTTGCGTTTGCCCTTCCGCAGCAGCAGATGCATGCCGAAAAGCAGATCCTCCGTCGTGGCCGCCCTCGCCACCTCCGTGAGGCGGACGTTGTTGAGATAAAGGCCGCCCCCTTCCAGATCCTTCCGTGCCTGCCCTTTGCTCGGAGCCAGCCCGGCATGCACAAACAATTCAACCAGGGGCATTCCCGGCGCGGCGAGCTTCGCCGCTTCCAACTCTTTTGAAGGCACTTCGCCCACGATGTCCTTGAACGTGCCTTCGCCGATGCCTTCGAGGCCGCCGCCGAACAGGATCTCGCTCGCCCGGATGGCCTCGTGCGTGGCCGCCTCGCCGTGCAGCAGGTCGGTAACGGCCTTCGCGAGGGCGCGGTGGGCCACGCGCGCGCCGGGATTCGCCGTGTGCTGCGCCTCCAGCGAATCGATTTCTTCGCGGCCGAGGAAGGTGAAGTATTTCAGGTAGCGGATGACATCGCGGTCGTCGGCATTCACCCAGAACTGGTAGAAGCGATAGACGCTCGTGCGCTGGGGGCTGAGCCAGATGGTGCCGCTCTCGGTCTTGCCGAACTTCGTACCGTCCGCCTTGGTGATGAGCGGCAGCGTGAGCCCGAACGCCGGCTTGCCGAGCTTCTTGCGGATCAGGTCGATGCCGGCGGTGATATTGCCCCACTGGTCCGATCCGCCGATCTGCAGGTCGCAGCCCTGATCACGGCTCAGCACGTAGAAATCAAACGCCTGGAGCAGCATGTAGCTGAATTCCGTGTAGCTGATGCCCACCTCGCGGTCCTCCATGCGCGCGCGCACGGACTCCTTGGCGACCATCTGGTTCACCGTGAAATGCTTCCCGATATCGCGCAGGAACTCGATGAAGGTGATCCCGTCGGTCCATTCCGCATTATCCACCAGGCGCGCGGTGTTGGGGGTTACCGTGAAGTCCAGGAGCCGCGCGAGCTGCGGGCGCACCCCGGCGACGTTGGCGGCGATGCCCTCCTTGGTGAGGAGCTGCCGCTCGGCCGTCTTGCCGCTGGGATCGCCGATGCTGCCGGTCGCGCCGCCCGCGACGGCGATGGGGACGTGCCCGGCGTTCTGGAACCGGCGCAGCGTGATCAGCGGCACCAGGCTGCCGACGTGCAGGGAATCCGCCGTCGGATCAAAGCCGCAGTACAGCGTGACCGAACCGGCCGCGAGCCGCTTGCCCAGCTCCTCGGTATCGGTGCAATCGGACACCAGCCCACGCCACTGCAGTTCTTCGAAAATGTTCATCGGAGACGCGCTTTATCGGGGCGCAACGGCCCCGGCTCAAGCCGGAAGGTGGGCGCGGCGGAAGGAGACGGGAGCCAGTAGGCCCGTAGGTCAGTAGGTCAGACGGAGGCGCCAGTTGCCTTTTCTGACTTACTGAGCTACTAACTCGCCTGCTGACTCGCCGTTTTGACAGCGCCCTTCGCGATCCCAACTCCTGACTCCCGGCCGTAAGGCCGCTCCGGTCTCCTGTCTCCTTCCCCTCAAGGCTTCAGATAGACTTTCAGCCAGTCGAAGATGGTCTGGTGCCACAGTTCGCTGTTCTGGGGCTTGAGCACCCAGTGGCCTTCATCAGGAAAGATGAGCAGCTTGGACGGAATACCCCGACGCTGTAGCGCCGTGAAAAGGTCCAGCCCCTGCGCGATGGGCACCCGGAAATCGAGCTCGTTGTGGATGACGAGATTCGGCGTCTTGAACTGCTTCGCAAAACGGTGGGGCGAGCCCTCATTGAACTCCGGATGCTCCCACGGGATGCCGTGGTCCCACTCATCAAACCACAGCTCCTCGGTCGTGCCGTACATCGTGTCGAAGTTGTACACGCCGCAGTGCGTGATCAGCGTCTTGAACTTGTCGGTGTGCCCCTGGAACCAGTTCATCATGAAGCCCCCGTAGGAGGCTCCGGCCGCCGCCATCCGCGTGCTGTCGATGTAGGGCTGCTGCTCCAGCAGGGCCAGGCACGCCATCAGGTCCTCGTAAACCTTGCCGCTCCAATCCCCGGAAATCTCGTCAGTGAACTTCTGCCCGAAGCCGGTCGAGCCGCGCGGATTCGGCAGAGCGATGACGTAGCCCTGCGCCGCCCACAGCTCCGCGTTCCAGCGCGCCGACCACGAATCCATGAACGCCCCCTGCGGCCCGCCGTGGACCCAGAACACGAGCGGGTACTTCTTCGCCGCATCAAAACCCGGCGGCTTCACGATCCACATCTGCACCGGCGTGCCGCCCGCACCCTTCACCGTGACCGATTCCGGTTTGTTGACCTCCAAGCGGGCGAGCAGTTCGTCGTTCGCATGAGTCAGCTGAGTGACCGTGCCACCGTCGATGGAAACACTCTGCATGGCGGCGGGCGAAGCCAGTTCGCTGCGGGTGAAGACCACGGTGCGCCCATCAGGCGTGATGACGGCCTCGCCGCTGGCACCACCGGTGGTGATGGGCTTCGGCATGCCACCTGCGACGGGGATGGTCCAGAGCCGCTTCGTGGCCTTGTCCTCGGCGGCGAAGACCAGCGACTTGCCGTCCGGCGTCCAGGCGAAATCCTCGACCCACGCGTCAAAACCCTCGGTCAGGCTCCGCGACTGGCGAGTGGCACGATCCAGCAGCATGAGCTGCCAGCGATCCGCCTCGAACCCAGGCCGGCTCTGCGCGCGGTAGGCCATGAATTTCCCGTCCGGCGAAAAGCGCGCATAGCCATCGGCGGCGGGATTCTTCGTGAGCTGCCGTCGCTCGCCGGTTCTGAGATTCACGGCCCACAGGTCGTGATTGGTGCTCCAGGCCTCCTCCCGCGCCGGCGTGGGGGTGGCGGTGTAAACCAGTTCCGTGCTGTCGGGGGAAAAGGTGAACTCATCGCCCGCCTCGAACGTGGTGGAGGTCGGCACGGCATCGCGGTCGCCGGGAGTCAGGTCGCGCGGCTCACCCGCGCTGGCGCCGCCCAGGATCGGCACCACGAAGAGATGCTGCCGCTTGCCTTCGACCCACGAGTCCCAATGGCGGTAGAGCAGCTGGGTGATGACGCGCGCCTTCACCTTGCTCTTCTCACGCTCGTCGAGCTTCGCCTTGTTGGCCTTGTCCGACTCCGCAAACGGCTTGTCGGAAAACTCGGGGAAAACTGCGGAGATGAAGGCGATGCTCTTGCCATCCGGCGACCAAACGGGCTGCGTCGCCTCGGTTGAAATGGTGGTGAGCTTGTGCGCCTCGCCCCCATCGGATGGCATGACCCACACTTGGAACTCCCCGTCGCGGTTCGACTCAAAGGCGATCCACTTGCCGTCGGGCGACCACGCCGGATGCCGGTCATGCTTCGGTGAGCCGGTCAGGCGTCGCGGGTCCCCACCGGCGATCGGCATCAGCCAGATGTCGCTGTCGGTCCGGTTCTCCGCCTTGTTCACGTCAGCAACGACGTAGGCGATCCACTTGCCATCCGGCGACACCTGCGGGCTGGAAATGCGGTGAAACGCCCCTAGATCGTCGAAGGTCATCGGGCGGCCCGCTGCCGATACGCCACTGCTGCTCAAAGAAGCAACGACCAGCGTGGCTAGGCCAACAAGGGAACGGATGGTGCGCGTTCGAGTCATGCCGCAACGATGCCGTCAGAACACGAATCACGGCAAGCCCGGCGCGTGGCCCGGATGATCCGATTTTTAATTTGGAAAACAGGAAAACAGGAAACGGACAAGAACAGATCCCTGCTGATTTCCTGCTTTCCTGTTTTCCAGATATAATCTCCTTGTTCCCGCCTTCAGGATCACCGGCTAGGCCGCCGCGCGGATCTTTTCCAATTCCTCCCAGCGGGCGAAGAGCTGCGCCGCCTTGGCCTTGGAGGAGTCCAGTTCGGCGATCACCGCATTGGCCTTTGCCCCCTGCGTACGGAAGAAATCCGGCGAAGCGAGCAATGCCTCCAGCTTAGCAACCTCGGCCTCGGCGGCCTGGATCGCGGCTTCCATTCCTTCCAGCTCCTTCTGCTCCTTAAAACTCAGTTTCCGCCCCTTGGGCTTCGCCACCGCCACCGGCACCGGCGAACTGGATTTCGGACCCGGGACCTTGGACCCGGGACTCGCCGAAGGCGCCGGCATCGCGGCGCGCTTTTTCTTTTCGACGTAATAGTCGTAGTTGCCGTCGCTGTACTCGACGCGGCCATTTCCCTCGAACGCGAGGATGCCCGTGCAGACGCGGTTCAGGAAGTAGCGGTCGTGGCTCACCACGAGCACGCAGCCGGGGAACTCGATCAGCGCCTCCTCTAATACGCGCAGCGTCTGGAGATCGAGGTCGTTGGTCGGCTCGTCGAGGATGAGGAAGTTGCCACCGCGCTTGAGCACCTTGGCGAGCAGCAGCCGGCTGCGTTCGCCGCCGCTGAGCCACTTCACCGCCGCCGTGATGCGGTCGTCGGTAAAAAGGAAGCGCTTGAGATAACCGCGCAATGACAGCTTCGTCTCGCCCCACTGCACCCACTCGGTGCCATCGCTGACTTCGTCGAGCACGGTGCGGTCCTCGCGGAGCTGGAGGCGCGACTGGTCCACGTAGTTGAAGCGCGTGAGCTGGCCGGTCTTGATCTCGCCGGACGTGGGCGCGAGTTCGCCGAGGATGATCTTCAGCAGGGTGGTCTTGCCGACGCCGTTGCGGCCGGTGATGCCGATGCGCGTGCCGTTGGCGAAGTTGATGCTGAGATTGTCGAACAGCGTGCGCCCATTGAATTCCATGCCCACTCCGAGGAGATCCACGACGCGGTTGCCCATCTGCGGCGGCGGCGGCACCACGAGGTCCATCTCGCCCTCCTCGGGCGGCGGTGCGTCGGCCTCGGCGGCGAAGAAGCGGTTGATGCGCGCCTTGGACTTGCTCGTCTGCGCCTTGGGGCGGCGGCGCACCCATTCGAGTTCCTTGCGCAGGAACATCTGGCGCTTGTGCTCGACCAGTTCCTCGCTGGCGAGTTTCTCGGCCCGGGCAAAGAGGTATTCGGTGTAATTGCCCTCGTAACGCTCGAAGACGCCGTTGCGCAGCTCGACGATGGCGTTGGCCACCTGATCGAGGAAGTGCCGGTCGTGGGTGACCACCAGCAGGGCGCCCGGATAGCTCGCCAGGAACTGCGTGATCCACTCGACGGAGTCGGTGTCGAGGTGGTTCGTCGGCTCGTCGAGCATGAGCACGTCGGGCTGGGCCACCAGCGCCCGGGCGAGCGCCACGCGGCGACGTTCGCCACCGGAGAGCTTCGCGATGTTGCGGTCGTCCGGCGGGCAGGCGAGCTGGTTCAGCGCGGTGCGGATGCGCGTGTCGAGATTCCAGCCATCGAGATGGTTGATCTGCTCCTCGAGTTCGTCGTGCCGCTTCGTGTGGCCGGGCAGGTTCTCGAACTCGTGGATCAGATTCAGCACATGCTGTGCACCTCCCCGGACGCTTTCATAGACAGTGTGCGCCGGGTCCAGCTCGAAGGTCTGCGGCAGGTAGCCCACGACGGTGCCCCGCTGGCGCGTGATCAGGCCCTCGTCGGGCGGAAGTTCGCCGGCGAGAATGCGCAGGAAGGTGGACTTGCCCGCGCCGTTGCGGCCGACGAGCCCGACGCGGTCTCCTGGCGCGAGGCCGAACGACGCATGGTCAAGCAGCACGCGCTCGTTGTAACGCAGGACAATCTCCTGGGCGGTCAGAATGGCAGGTTCGGCACTCACGTAGGCGGGAGAGCCTACCGGAAGGAGGGAGGAAACACCAAGAGCGGAAACGAGTGGTGACCAAAGCAGCCCGGTCACACACTCGTTTCCTGGATTCAGCTAACCGCCGGGCAGAACCCAGGCGGAAGACGCCTCATGCCCGCTTCCGGCGCAGCATCACGGCGGCGACCCCGCCCGCGGCCATCATTCCAGCGGTCAGGAGCGAGGACGGCTCGGGGACCGCAGCGGTCCCGAAGGCATCAATTTCGCGAAACATGGATTCGCCGCCGACGCCGTTGTGAAACGTGAATCGTATCGCGGACACATTCAGCAGGCTCAGGTTGCTGAGTGTGACCTGGGTTTCGCCAACCGAGCCGTTATCGGTCAGGGTGCCCAAAACCGACGCCAAGGGTGTGAAGCCCGCACCGACCAAGGAATACTCCACGTCGTAAACTTGCTGCGACCGGCCCTGCGCACTGCCGGTCAAGGACGCGATGGAAGTCAGATCGTAGCCGAGCGGGCTGGCGGTTAGGTCAAAATGATAGGTGGCCACTGAGCCGTCCGTCGGTGTCAGGGTCGCAACGGTCTCGACGTCGGCACCGAGGCCGTACACGTCGCCATCGTTGAGCTTGCCCACCGAGGAACCGAAGGCAGCGGCGCCGCTATCGAGGGTCAGCGTGGTGCCGGCGGCCTGGCCGAGGTCGATGTTGGAAACGCCAAAGGTGCCAGTAACGCCATTTTGCGCCGTGATGATGATCGCTGCGTTCGAGGAGGCGGCTGCGAGGAGCAGCACCGCACCGGCGGCGAGTGGTGTGATAAGGTTTTTCATATGATTATAAATGCAAAAAGGGCCGGCTCATTTGTGAGCCGGCCCTTCTGACGTGACCTCGCCAAACTGGGCCAGGAGGAGTGAGAGTTTCTGGGACCAAGAAAGGACCAGAGACGATGAAAGGAAAGCGACACACGACGGAAGAGAAGATCCGGGCCCTGCGGGAGGCCGACGGCGGCCGGCCGATC
>CAIVQH010000055.1 GCA_903907995.1 uncultured Verrucomicrobiota bacterium
AGGTCGGTCTCAAAACGGGCGATTTTCATCGCCTGACTGCGCTGCCGCGATAGATCGCCAAACCATTCCACACCAAGGTCAAGCTCCGCGTGCCGTTTCCTCACCGCCTCCCTCATCTCGACTTCTCAGACAGGCTCTTAGACCGGGCAACGGCATTCCCGTTTGAACTTCGTCCGAATTTGGCCACATCCTCCGCGTCACAAGCTTCCCCTCGATATGCCGCATACCCGCCTACTGGCCCTGACTTTTTGTACGCTTTGCACCCTCCTGTCCGGCGTGAAAGCAGCGGACCGACCGACCGCCGCTTCCAAACCGCTCTCCCTCTTTGACGGCAAGACGCTGGACGGCTGGGAAGGCAAGCCGGGCCTCTGGCGTGTGGAGAACGGGGCCATCATCGGCGGCTCGCTGAAGGAGACGGTGAAGGAAAACGAGTTTCTCGCCACGACCCGCCGGTTCACCAACTTCGTCTTCCGCACGAAGTTCAAGCTCACGGGCACGGGCTTTGTGAACAGTGGCGTGCAGATGCGCAGCAAACGGGTGCCGGGCAGTTCCGAAATGGCCGGCTACCAGTGCGACTTGGGCGATCCGAACTGGTGGGGCAGCCTGTACGACGAGTCGCGCCGCAACCGGACGCTCGCGTGGTCGGACATCGCCAGCCTGGAAAAGCGCCTGAAGCGCAATGACTGGAACGACTACGTGATCCGCGCCGATGGAAACCATATCACCACCTGGCTCAACGGCATCGTGGGCGTGGATTACTTCGAGCCCGACGACAGCATCATCGGCAGCGGCAAGATCGGCTTCCAGGTGCATGGCGGCGGCGCGACCGAGGCCTCCTTCAAGGACATCACGATCGAGGAACTGCCGGTGCATCCACCGCTCGTGGGCGCGCCGGAACCGCCCGCGCCCCCGCACGACTCGCCGCTCTCGCCGGAGGAGGAGCAGGCCGCCTTCAGCCTGCCGCCGGGCTTCAAGATCGAACTCGTCGCGGCGGAGCCGGACGGCGGGAAGTTCGTCGCCATTGACTTCGACCATGCCGGACGGATGTGGACGATGACCGCGCTGGAATACCCGCTGGACGCCAACGAGGCCGGCGCGGAGGCCAAGGCGCTCTTTGCCCGCGGCGGACGCGATCGGGTGCTGATCTTCGACACACCCACCGCCCCGGGCCGGCAAACCGCCCGCACCTTTGCCGACGGACTCGTGATGCCGCTCGGCCTGCTGCCCTACAAGGACGGCGCCTACGTCCAATATGGCACGGAGGTCCGTTTTTACCGCGACTCCAACGGCGACGGAAAGGCGGACGGCTACACCAACGTGCTGACCGGCTTCGGCATTGAGGATTCGCACCTCTTCCCCCACCAGTTCACCCGCGCGCCCGACGGCTGGCTGTGGCTGGCCCAGGGGGCGTTCAACTACTCCAAGGTCACCACCCCGAGCCACGAAGTGACCGAATTCAACAAGACCAAGCTCGCGCGCTGGCGGCCCGACGGCAGCAAGTTCGAGACGATCGGCTGGGGGCCGTGCAACATCTGGGGTCTGGTCATCGATCGCTTCGGCGAAGCGTTCATTCAAGAGGCCAATGACCAGGGCTGGCCGATGATGCCCTTCCTCGAAAGCGCCTCCTACCCGCTCTGCGGCGACGACGTGCCGCGCCCCTACGCCCCGCCATTCCCGAAAACCGGCGAGAAGGAAATGGGCGGCACGGGTCTGAGCGGGTTGGCCCTCAGCGAAGGCGGTGACAGCTTCTCGGGCGAATGGCATGACGTCTTCTTCCTCAACAACCCCATCACCCGGAAAGTCCAGGCCATCCGGGTCCATCGCGGGGTGCAGCCACTCGAAACTCGAAACTCGAAACTCGAAACTTTCAGCAACGGCTGGCAGCTCGAACACCTGCCCGACTTTGTGCTCAGCAGTGACCCGTGGTTCCGCCCCGTGGCAATGACCTTCGGCCCGGATGGCTGCCTGTACATCGTGGACTGGTACAACAAGATCATCTCGCACAACGAGGTGCCCCGGAATCATCCCGAACGCGACAAGACTCGGGGCCGTGTGTGGCGCATCCGTCACGAATCGCAACCGACGCGCACCAACATCCCTAACCTCTACAAGGCGGATGATGCCCAATTGCTCGCGAGCCTGAAGGCCGCGAACACTTGGGAGGTCAACGCCGCCTGGCAGGAGATCGTGGACCGCCAGGCTGTCTCGCTTGCCCCCGCCCTGGCGAAGCTGCTGCTGGACGAGGCCCAACCAACCGACCTGCGCATCCGAGCCCTGTGGTGTCTGGAAAGCCTGCACCAGCTCGAACTGACGCAGCTCGGACAGCTCTGCCAGGCCCCGCACCGGGCGCTTCGCAAGGAGGCATTACGCGCGGTGGGTCAGGGTGAATTTGACGCAGTCGGCACCCTGAATTTGGGTGCGGCAGCCTTGGGTGACCGGGACGCCTTGGTCCGACAGGAAGGGATCCGGGTCATGGCCCGCCTGCTGGTCCGTGGCGAAACCGAGCCGGGGTATGCCGCGATCAACTCGTTGGCCGCGACCCATCTTTTGACCACCACGGCTCCGGCGGAAGCGGGAACGTGGGCCAAGGCTCCCAATTATTTCCCGGAGTTCGAAAAATACCTGCGCCGCCGGACGCTGGAGAAATACCCGGACCTCGTCCGCAACTTCCTGGACCATGATTCCCGGCTCCTGTCCCCTGCCCAGCGCACCTTCGCCGCGCTGGCTCTGAACGGCGCCGACGGGGCCCGGCATCTGGCCGCAGATGTCCTGAAATGGCGCCAAATCCCGAGCCAGGCCAACGAGCGGCTCTCCGATGAAGGACTGTTGCTGCTGGCCACTTATCCGGGCGATCCCACGGTGCTTTCGACGCTACAGTCATCCTTCAACGACCCGGCGGTGCTCCGCCTGCTCTATGCGAACCGCGCCCGCTTGAAAGACCAGGCTGCGCTGGCGCCGCTGCTGACGGCGGCGGCCCAGGCGCTGGTCGCCCGCGACGGCAGCGAGGCCAACGAGGCGCTGCTGGCCCAGCTTGCGACCGGATTCCATCTGGCGGGACTGGATAACGAACTGGTCACCGCCGCGACACGTCCCAACGCGAAACCCGATGCGCAGGTGGCTGCCCTGCGCGCGCTGCGCGAGGCGGGTTCGGCCCGGGTGGATGTGTTCCGCCAGTTCGCCAGCAGTGGCAATGAGCCGGTCCGCCGCGAGGCGATTGCCGCGCTCGCCGCCAGCAAGAGCGATACCGCCGTGTCGGCCTTGCTCGAAGTGTGGCCTTCACTCTCGCCCGCACTGCGCAAGACCGTGGTGGATCGGCTCGCGAGTTCCGCCACCAGTGCCCGGCAACTCATGGCCGCCATCAGCACCGGAGCCATCGCCCGGGATGAACTGGAGGGCTACACGCTCGACAAGCTCGCCACGGTGCTGCCCGACGATGCCATGGTGAAGCGGCTCGTTTCAGAACTGGGGTCGTCGCTGAAGCCCCTGCTGCGCCTCGCCGGTGGTGATGGTGATTATGTGAACACGGAGCTGACGCTGGACGGTCCCTTCACCGTGGAGTGCTGGGTGAAACTCGCTCCCGGCATCAACAACGAGGATTCCATCCTGGGCAGCCCCACCGGGCTCGATGCGAACTTCTACGACAGCCGCTTCCGCATCTGGGTGGCCGGCGTCAATGACATCGTTGTCGCCACGAAGCCCACCGCCGCCGAGGCCTGGACGCACCTGGCCTTTACTCGCGACGCCGACGGCACCTTCCGGCTTTATCTCAACGGCGAACTGAACGCGACCAGCACGACAAAGGACGCCCGGAAGTTTGAGAAGCTGACGCCGTTCCGCTCCAATCCGGCCGGCGGCACTGGCGGTGACTTCGCTGAGTTTCGGGTCTGGAATGTATGCCGCAACCCCGACCAGATCCGCGCCGGGGCCAATCTCGGCCTGCCCGCTGGCACAGCCGGGCTGGTCTTCCTCGGCTCAGGCGAGTCGTGGGGCAAGCTCAATGGCGGCGCGAAGATCGAGCGCACCGCCGACCTGCCGCCGGTGCAAACGCCGGAGGAGGCCAAGGCGATCGAGGCGAAGTTTGTGCAGTTTCGTGCGCTGGCCGCCCAATCCGGGGATCGCGCACACGGCCAGCAGGTTTTCACCGCGACCTGCGGGGTCTGCCACACGGTGAAAGGCAGCGGCGGCAAGATCGGCCCTGCCCTCGACGGCGCGGGTGCGAGCGGCCTCGAGGCACTGCTCCGCAATGTCATCACGCCCAACGCGGCGATGGAGGCCGGCTACCGCCGCTTCCGGGTCGAGACCAAGGACGGCGACGTCATTGAAGGATTGCTCGCCGGACAGGACGCCGATTCGGTGACGATCCGCCAGCCCAATACCGAGGATCAGCGGCTGCTCCGCGCAAACCTCAAACGCGCCGGCTTCCAGAGGATCAGCATCATGCCCGAAGGGCTGCTCGAAAGCCTGCCTCCGGCACAGGTCCCCGACCTGTTCGCCTATCTGATGACGCTGAAGTGATCCCGGTCTCGCCGCTGCGGGCCGACCTCACAGTGGGTCGTTCAGCAGTTGCGAAATTGCGACGCCTCCCGCGAAAACGGCTCGGCCTTTGCCCTATTTACCGGGCTGGAGCCGGCCTTCATCCACGTCGATGAACTCGAACATCGTCTGCACCGTACCCGGCGGCAGGCCGATCTCGGCCAGGCGCTCGTGCAGCCGCTGCGTGCCGGCGTCGCGCCAGCCGCGTTTGCACATGAAGGCGTTCCAGATCTCGATTTCATCCTCGCTCGGCTGACGGCCATGGGCATAGGCCCAGGCGAGCAGTTGCTCATCGCTGCCGCCCTTGAGCGTCTCCGCCTCCAGCGCCGCGTAATCAATGTGGAGAAACTTGCAGCAGCGGGAGTCGAAGCTGCCCTTCATGGCCGCGCCCCGGGCGGCATGCCAGCCCTCGGGCAGCTTGCCCGCCGCCGCGAGCCGGATCTTGTCCAGCATGCGGCCGAAATAGACGAGACCCTTGACCTGGTCGGCAGGGCTACGAAGTCCCGGAATGATCGTCGGATACAGAAGTGCCATGCCGGAGTGAATCACGGAAGCCACGAGGTCGCAAGCTGACCGAGGTCCGAGCGGTAAAGGGTTTTGAATTCGGTCAGGCTCGATTCAGGAGTGGGCCTTGGCTGGCCAGTGGGGCCGATTTCTGGCACGGTACTTTCTATAGACCACCCATGAAACATATGGGGCTTCCATTGTGGACATTAACTGTGTTCGCCTTGGCAGTGGTGGTTGTGTTGTTCCTGAGAGCCGAAAACGGCCAACTCCGAGCCGCTGCACTGGCCGGGGAAATCTCAGCCCAAATCGCGATTAACAATTCCGCCCTAAGGCGTTCGGGTGAGCTTGGAAATGGCTCTGCGCTTAGTCGGTCAAATCAGCAGCTGATAGTCCATTATCGGGAGGTGGCAGATAAAGCCGGCAGCTATTGGTCCATGCCCGAGCCCAAGCTCTACCCGGCTGACTAAATCAGGATCGTCTTCTGCTTTTTTTCAGCCTTACTGCTTTCGAAATTCACCTTCTCAGCTTGGCAGGCGCGGCATTTGGAGGCCGTGTGTTCTGAGGACACTCAGGGTTGGCCCGGATCGCAGACCAACCCCGTTGCCCCACTCGCAATTCGAAACTCGTCACTCGCAACTCACAGGAGTCCGCCGGAGACGAGCAGCGTCTCCCCCGTGACCCAGCCGGAATCGTCGGAGGCGAAGAACGCGACCGCTTTCGCGATGTCGTTCGGCTGGCCGAGGCGACCGAGCGGAGTTTGGGTTACCAGATGCTTCTGGAAGTCCGTGCCGATGAACCCGGCGGCGTGGACGCCTTCCGTTTCCACCATGCCGGGATTGATCGAGTTGACCCGAATTTTCTTGGCCGCCAGCTCCTTCGCGAGCGACTTCGTGATGCCATCCACCGCCGCTTTCGAAGCGCTGTAAACTGACGCCCCGGGCAACGGGTTGACGCCGACGACCGAGCTGATGTTGACGATGCTGCCACCCGTCGGCGCGAAGTTCTCGACCGCCTTCTGGGTGGTCAGGAGCAGGCCGAGCACGTTCAGGTTGAACTGCTTGTGGAAATGCTCCTCGGTGATCGCCTCAAGCGGGCCGAACTCATAGACGCCCGCGTTATTGATCAGGATGTCCACCTTGCCGTAGGTCTTCCCCGTCTCTGCGAAGAGGCGGTCGATTTCGGCCTTCTTGGAGACGTCCCCCTGCACGGCCACAGCCTTGCCGCCGACGGCGGTGATTTCCGCGACGACCGCGTCGGCCCCCGCCTTGCTGGAGGAATAGTTAACGACGACGGACGCGCCTTCGGCGGCCAGGTGTTTGGCGATGCCCGCCCCGATGCCCTTGGAGGCACCCGTGACGACTGCGACCTTGCCGGTGAGTTTCTTGGTAATGTTTGAGCTCATAACTGGTTTCTTTCTTTCGATTTCGGTTTTGTTGGTTTTGCTGACGATTCTGTTACGATTATTGTAACAATTAAAGTGAAAATTTACCGCCGCACGTCGGCGATGACGTCGGCGAGGGTGATTTTGCTGAGGCTGGCCTCCATGCCCTGCTGGGTTTTCGCCAGGACATTCTCCAGGGCGGCCTTGATGTTACAGCTCACCGCGCAAACCTTCTGGGGCGCATAGGCATGGATGGCAAACGCCTCCGGAGCATCCACCGCCCGATAGACTTCCAGCAGGGAAATCCGCTCCGGCTTCTTCGCGAGCCCGCAGGCGCCCGACTTGCCGGTGGTCGTCTCGACCAAACCCGCCTTGGACAGTTTGGCCAGCGTGCGCCGTACAAAGCTGGCGCTGGTGTTCACGCTCTCCGCCAAATGCCCCGACGTGGTCGTCCCGCCCTCCACACAGCCCAGGCCCACCAGCAGGTGGACCGCAATCGAGAACTGTGTGTTGAGCGCCATAACTGCAACTACAATAGTAACAGTTTAGCGCCGCGCAAGATTTTTTGAAGAGATTGTGAAATTGCCGGTCGGTTTACCGGTGGAACGGATTCATGCCGCATCGTCCGATCCGCCCCATGTTCCCATTCGGATACGAAACTTCCAGAGCGCGTCCGTCGCAGGAATCCTGAATGGATTCCATCATTCAGCCCAGGGTTGCTGCCAGGCAGCTACCTGGGAACGCATCCGCCTAATCCCACCAACGCTGAAAGGGTTGAATCAATCCACTCCCTTCCACACCATCCCAACGTGCCGCAATCGCTCGCCAGAATCTTGGTTCATACGGTCTTCTCTACCAAAGACCGGCGGCCCTTCCTCCGTGACAAACCGCTGCGCGACGAACTGCATCGCTATCTTGGCGGCATCCTCACCCACCTCGAATGCCAACCCGTCATTGTTGGCGGCGTGGAAGATCATGTGCACCTCCTCTGTGCGCTGTCCCGCACCTGCGATGCGGCAAACATGGTCAAAGAGGTCAAACGCGGGTCATCGGTATGGCTGAAGGCCAAATCGCCCGACCTCGCGGAGTTCGCCTGGCAAGGCGGGTATGGCATTTTCTCCATCGGCTTTTCGCAGATTCAGGCCGTGCGCGATTACATCGCCGGGCAGGAGGAACACCACCGCACGGTTTCGTTTCAGGACGAGTTTCGTCAGTTGTTGCGCCGTTACGAAATCGAATTCGACGAACGGTACGTGTGGGATTGATCCAACCCTTTCAGGGTTGAGGAAAGGGGTGGGCCGGTGCCCCGGGGTAGTCCCGCGTTGCGGCCAACCCTGGGCTGAATGATGGAATCCCTTTGGGATTCCCGAACGGGCGACGAATGCAATACACCCATATAGGAACCAATTCTTCCAGTGAACCAGGCTGACCAGGAACAACGTGGCGCAGAGGGTAAGCCCACCCCGATCAATCCCAACGGGATTGAATCATTCAGCCCGGGGTTGCGAGGCACGAGCTACCCCGGGAACGATGGTTGGAAACCTCAACCCTGAAAGGGTTGAATCAATGCACGGTCTGGGCCGGAGGTGATCCAACCCTTTCAGGGTTGATGAGATTGGTGGGGCCGTGACCCAGGGTAGTCCCGCGTTGCGGGCCAACCCTGGGCTGAATGATGGAATCCCTTTGGGATTTTGAGGTCGGAACGGCTTCCTTGACTCACGCCTTCGCGTAAACCTCCGCGCCCTTTTCCACAAACTCCCGCGACTTTGCCTCCATCCCCTTCTTCAGCGCCTCCTCTTCGGCGAGGCCCTGTTCGGCGGCGTATTTGCGGACGTCCTCGGTGATCTTCATCGAGCAGAAGTGCGGGCCGCACATGGAGCAGAAATGGGCGGTCTTGGCGCCATCCTGTGGCAGGGTCTCGTCGTGGAACTCGCGCGCGGTCACGGGATCGAGGCCGAGGTTGAACTGGTCTTCCCAGCGGAACTCGAAGCGCGCCTTGCTGATGGCGTTGTCGCGGTATTGCGCGCCCGGATGGCCCTTGGCCAGGTCGGCGGCGTGGGCGGCGATCTTGTAGGTGATCACGCCGTCCTTCACGTCCTTCTTGTTGGGCAGGCCGAGGTGCTCCTTGGGCGTGACGTAGCAGAGCATCGCGCAGCCGTACCAGCCGATCATCGCGGCGCCGATGCCGCTGGTGATGTGGTCGTAGCCGGGCGCGATGTCGGTCGTGAGCGGCCCGAGGGTGTAGAACGGGGCCTCGCCGCACCATTCGAGCTGCTTGGCCATGTTTTCCTCGATCATGTGCATGGGCACGTGGCCGGGGCCCTCGTTCATCACCTGCACGCCTTTCGCCCAGGCGCGGCGAGTGAGCTCGCCCTGCACCTCGAGTTCGCCGAACTGCGCCTGGTCATTGGCGTCCGCGATGGAGCCGGGGCGCAGGCCGTCGCCGATGCTGAAGGCCACGTCGTAGGCGGCCATGATGTCGCAGATGTCGTCCCAGTGGGTGTAGAGGAAGTTCTCCTGATGATGCGAGAGGCACCACTTGGCCATGATGCTGCCGCCGCGCGACACGATGCCCGTCATGCGCTTCGCGGTCATCGGCACGAAGCGCAGCAGCACGCCGGCGTGGATCGTGAAGTAATCGACCCCCTGCTCCGCCTGCTCGATGAGCGTGTCGCGGAAGAGTTCCCAGGTGAGGTCCTCGGCCTTGCCGTTGACCTTTTCGAGGGCCTGGTAGATGGGCACGGTGCCGATGGGCACGGGCGAATTGCGCAGGATCCATTCGCGGGTGGCGTGGATGTTCTTGCCCGTGGAGAGGTCCATGACGGTGTCCGCGCCCCACTTGGTGGCCCAGCGCATCTTCTCGACCTCCTCCTCGATGCTCGACGCGACGGCGCTGTTGCCGATGTTGGCGTTGATCTTCACGAGGAAGTTCCGCCCGATGATCATCGGCTCGGACTCGGGGTGGTTGATGTTGTTCGGGATGATCGCGCGGCCGGCGGCCACCTCGGCGCGGACGAACTCGGGCGTGATCTGCTCCGGGATACGCTGCGGGAACCGGCGAAAGATCGAGGGCAGATAGGAGCTGGAAGTTGGGAGTTGGGCGGACCCGATATGCTGCTTCTCCAGGTCGTTGCGGGTGTTGTCGAGGGTCAGGTCGGCGATCTTGGCGCGGCCCATGTTCTCGCGGATGGCGATGAACTCCATCTCGGGCGTGATGACGCCGGCGCGGGCGTAGGCGAGCTGGGTGACGACCTTGCCAGCCTTGGCGCGCAAGGGACGGCGGCGCTGGCCGGTAAGCCCGGGGAACTCGATGAGGCGGTTCTTCTCGGCCTTGCTGGCATACTCGGCGTGCTTGCCGGTGAGGTAGCCGTTGTCCTGCGGCTTCAGCTCGCGACCCTCGATTTCCTCCACGTCGCCCCGGTCACGAATCCATTTGGCGCGGAGGGCGGGCAGGCCTTCCGAGGAGGTGCCGGTGAAGGCGGGATCGCCCCACGGACCCGAGCAGTCATAGACGCGCACCGGGGCATTCGGCGTGACCACACCGGTGTACGACTTCGTGGGCGTGACCGTGATCTCTCGCATCGGCACGCGGACGTCGGGATGGAGGGTGCCGGCCACGAAGACCTTGGTGCTGGCGGGCAATTGTTCGCGGCTGTGCGGCTCGATGAATTCCGGTTTGGCGATCATAGGAAAGTGTTCAGCTTCAAGTTGTCATTGTCCGGCGGGAAAATGAATTCCCGGGGGAGAACCTGAAACGGGCCAGGAGGAGAAGGTTTTCCTTCGCCGGCATTACCCGGAGCAGGTTCTGCGGGTCTCGCGCTGCAGCGCGACTCTCAGCCATGACGGAATGGCTCCCCGAACGGAGATAGGATGCCCGCCCGGCGCGCCGGGTCAAGACGCACCCTGAGGGTGGGGAAGAGGGGTTTAATTTGGAATACAGGAACACAGGAAACGGAAAAGGCATGATGAGAGCAGATAGCATCTCTGGAGAGGATGGGCTCCTTCCCTTTCCTGTTTTCCTGCTTTCCAAATTCGCTCCTCGCCTGCCTTGACGAAAAAGCCCGCCGGCAACGGCCGGTTACAGGCCCGTGGCGTCGAAGACCTTCTTGGTCCGGGCGGCGGCGCGTTCTTCCAGGGCCTTGTCGGCCAGCTTCTTCTGGGAGCTGTTGGTGTAGGTCAACACGACGGATTGATTGATGATCGCCAGGTCGATGATCACGCCGTCCACCTCCCGAATCTGGTTGGTGGCATCCTGCCCCGCTCCCGGAGGCAGCGGGCCGTACTTGCCGGCGAGGCCGTCCGCCAGCTTGCCGAACATCTCGGTTCTCTGGGCCGCATCCGTCGTTTCAAACCATCCCTGAAGTTCGTAAACCGCCTTGGTGGCTGGGTTGATGCGGGCAAAGTAGTGGTTCAGGAACGGGCTGGGCGTGGTCGGCTTGATCCGGACGGAGACCTCGAGATCACTGTCCGCGGTGGAGGTCACGACCTTGGATGGAAGCGGCTTCCCGAACACGATGCCGAACGCGCCCGGGACATTGGTGGCGACCTTTGACGGCATCTCCGCCGCCTTCCCGACGAAAGTGAGACAAAAGAGGGCAAGACCGCAGATCAGGGAGGTTTTCATGTTTCGAAGGTGGCTGGCTTAGCGCCCGGCTGCAGGGTGTGGCAAAGTTTCCCGCGCTGCACGCGCCCATTTTCGCCAAGATACCGAAGACACCTGAGTAAGCCACGGCTCCCGCCCAGCAAAAAGCCCGCCGGGAAGGCGGGCTGGAAAAGTGCAAAGGACGGTTCACTTCAGCTTGGCGATGGCTTCTTTCATCTCGTCGAGATGCACCTGGGCGTCCTTGTTGTCGGTGACGTGCAGGATCTTGCCATCCTTGCCGATCAGGAAGCTGACGCGCTTGGCCATGGGTCGGCCTTCCATGGCCACGTCAAAGGCCTTGGTCAGTTTGCCGTCGGTATCCACAAGCAGGGGGAAGTTGATCTTGTACTTCTCGCGGAACTTCACGTGGCTGGCCGCGTCGTCCCGGCTGACGCCGACCACGACCACGCCGTCCTTCTGCAGGTCGCCCATGCGGTCGCGCAGACCGCAGGCCTCCTTGGTGCAGCCCGGGGTGTCGTCCTTCGGGTAAAAGTAGAGCAGCACCACCTTGGGACCGATCTGGTCGGCGAGTTTCCAGAGGTGGCCGTCCTGATCGTTGGCCTCGACCATGGGGGCCTTCTCACCGGCCTTCGGCGTCTCGGCATGCGCCCGGTGCACGGTCACGGCCAGGGCCAATGCCGCGAGCAGCGCCAGGAGCCGGAAAGGAATCGTGTTTTTCATACGCCCACCTCAGACGTGGCACCACGCCGGATGTTCAAACTTCATGGCCGCCGTTCCCTGCCCTTCGGCATGGGGGATTAGGCGGCCGGCGTTTCCCCAAAGTGCGCCCGGTGCGAGGCGTAGGCGGCGACGTCACCGAGCATCGCCTCAGCCGTGGCGATCAGCGGCGCCGCCGAGGCCAGCCCGGAGAACACCGCCTTGTCACCGATGCTGTCCTCAATGACGAAGGTGGGCCGTTGGGTGACCTGAAGGGCGTGAAACTCGGCGGTGGTCGCCCGCGCACGGGCCTCGACCTCGGGGGACCGGGCATGGCTCAGCAGCTTGGCGGCGTCGAGTCCGGCGCTTTTCGCGGCCACTTCGGCGGCGACTTCCCACCGGCCGACCTTCAGGCCCTCGCGCAGGCCGGCGTGGGCGATGGCGAGGCGTGCCCGGTCGTCCGTCACGCCAAAATCCTTCGCCGCCTCGGCGACCAGGTTCGGGGCAAGATACTCCTTCAGTTCCGGCTCGAACCAGCCCGCATTGAGCATGTAGGGCGAGCGCACCATGGGGCCGCTGCGACGGTAGAACCACTCGCACTGCGCGCGGGAAACGGGCAGGCCAGAGCCATCCATGAGAGAAAGTTTCCACACGAACTCGGCGCGCTCGGCATAACGCTGCTTCAGCTCGGCCCAGGCCGGTTCCGCCCAGTGGCACCACGACGAGATGACTTCGAGATAGTAGGTGATCTTGATGCTCATTTTGTGCGGAGGAAACGCTACTTACGCCGGACCGCGTTGCCAGTCACAGTTGGTGGGTTTTTGGTGGTCAACAGTTCCTGCCGCACCGGGTGGAGTAATCAGTGTTCAGTGATCAGTAATCAGAGGTGAAGCGAGGCGAAGCCACCCGGACATTTGGCGGTCATGCGGAAGATTTTTCCCCGACTAGTCACGCCACCACACCGGCCCGCTCAGCGGCGACGGCGGCGCAGCAGCAGCGCGGCGGGCAGGGCAAGCAGCGACATCTGCCAGAACTTGCCCACCTCGGGCACCGGCGTGACCGCGACACCGCCGTCCAGCGTGACATTGATGTCGGGATCGGTGCCAAAGGGCACGTCGAGCGTGTAGGTCACGTCGTAGGTGTAGAAACCGTTCTGTTCGATCTCGCTGCCGCCGTGCGTGACATCCACGGAGTTGGAAACTCCAAACGATGGATGTTGCACCCACGACGCACTCCAGCTGCCCTGGGTGGTAAGCGCAGTGACATCAGAAAAGTTAAACGCGGTGACGGCGGCATAGCTTCCCGGTTCGATCACGAGATGCCAGTTGACCACCAGTTTGGCGTCGGCCGGGAATCCGGACAACTGGGCGGTTTGGGCGCTGGCGTGGGCGTTTAATACCAGGCTGAAGGCATCCGCCATGGTGGCGTCGCCCACGTGATATTGAAACTCGGAGTGCGAAGAGATGTAGTCTTTTGCGGCTCCGGAATTCGGCGTCAGCGAAGCAATGTCGGCCAAGTAAGCCGGAGAAGTTAACGGAGTTGTGCCCGGGGTGAGTGCCAGCCCCGGAGGAGACCCGAATGGTCCGCTGACACCCGGGGCCCCGCCCTGAAGAAAGCCCCCGCCGGCAAATGTACCCACCGAGTCGGCCGTGGCTGTGGGTGCCCCCGAAGCGGAATAGGTCGCAGTAGCATCCGTCTCAACTGAAATGATGTCGTTGGCAAAATAGTTCAGCAGGAACGACTGCCCGTGCGCGGCCGTGGCACCGGCGATAAGAAGGGGAAGGAAGAGTTTGTTCATCAAGGGGGGATCTGTTGCGCTGCACCGGCCTATAATAGAACGAGATAGTCGGGACAAGCCTATTTACCATCCGCCCTCTTCGCCTTCGTCTCTAATTCATCCTGCCGGATTCGTCCCTTCCCAACCGACGGAGACTTTTCCTGGTCCCTGCGTGCGGATGGTTTTGGCTCTTCCCGGCTCAGCCGCCCAGAACGGAACGGATGGTCTGGGCCAGCTTGGCGGCGGCAAACGGTTTGGTGAGAAAGTTCACCCCCTCTTTCAGCGGGAAGTCCTTGCCGGCCACCTCGGCGCTGTAGCCGCTCATGAAGATCACCTTCAGCTGCGGATCTTCCTTCAGCAGCTGCTCGGCCAGTTCCTTGCCGGTCATGCCGTCGGGCATCACGAGGTCGGTGAGCAGCAGGCGGATCTCGGCGCGCTTCTGTTCCCAGACCTTGAGGGCAAGTTTCCCCGTGGCTGCCTCCACGATCCGATAGCCGAGCTGGACCAGCGTTTTGCGGATGGAGGCGCGCAGCGAAGGATCATCCTCGGCGAGCAGGATCGTCTCATTGCCGCCGCGCATCACGGCCACTCCCGCGGGCAAAGCGGTGGCGGACGCATTCCGCGCCAGCCGGGGCAGGTAGATCCGGAATGTGGTGCCATGCCCCACCTCGCTGTAAACATCGATCCAGCCCGCATGCTGCCGCACCACGCCGAACACCGTGGCGAGACCGAGGCCGGAGCCCTTCCCGACCTCTTTCGTGGTGAAGAAGGGCTCGAAGATCTTGGAAAGGATCTCCGCCGGAATGCCACAGCCGCTGTCACTCACACTCAGCCGCACGAACGAACCCACACGCGCCTTGGGCGATTGGGAAACCGCGAACTCATCGAATTCGGTTCCCGTGGTCTCGATGATCAGCTGGCCGCCGTGGGGCATGGCATCACGGGCGTTGACCGCGAGGTTCAACAGCACCTGGTCCAACATCCCCGCATCGGCGTGGAGGAACATCGGCTGGGAGGCCAGCCGGAGCTGCATCCGGACGTCGGCACCGAGGATGCGCCGGAGCATTTTCACGGTGTTGCCGATGGATTCGTTCAGGTCCACATCCCGCGGCTGGAACACATCGCGGCTGCTGAAGAGCAGCAGCTGCCGGGTCAGCGCGGCGGCCCGCTCCACGGTGGTGCCGATCTCCTCCACGAACTCCGACTGGTCGGCGGAGAGGGGGCCGCAGGATTTCAGCAGCTCGGACTGCATCTGGATGACCGCCAGGATGTTGTTGAAATCATGGGCCACCCCGCCGGCCAGCTGCCCGATGGCTTCCAGCTTCTGCGCCTGCCGGTACTGTTCCTCCAGCTCGCGCTTCTCGGTGATGTCCTCCGCCACCCCGACGATCCGGTAAACCTCGCCGGCGGCATTGCGGACGGGATAGCCCTGATCATGAATCCAGCGAATCGAGCCGTCCGGCCGGGTGATGCGAAAGTTCTCGCTATAGCCCTCGGTCAAGACGCGCCTCATGGACGCATCCCGCACCCTTTCCCGGTCCTCCGGATGCACGGCCTCCAGCCAGTCACGCGGTGACTGGTAGAGGCTCTCGCAGGAGCGGCCCCAGATTTTCTCGTAGGCGGGGCTCACATAGAGGATTTTGTCCAGCGGCGGCGAACAGATCCAAAAAATCTCATGGATGTTCTCCGCCAGCTGCCGGAACCGCTCCTCGCTGGCGCGCAGGCTTTCACCGGCCAACCGCTCATCTTCAAGCACGCTGAGCAGGGCGCGCCGTGACCTCTCCCCCAGCGCCAGCAAACGCTCGGCTTCCGCCTTGCTGGCCGACAATTCTTCAACTTGCGGGCTCAAAAGGCCCTCCGCGTGACGACGCTCCCCGACTTCCCGGGCCAGTTGGGCGGCTTGGCGCCGCAGTTCCAGCTGGGCGACGGCCTGCCGGCTCAGCGCCCGCAGGGCCGCCCGCTGGTCTTCGGTCAGGACGCGCGGCTCACGCCCCATGACACAGAGCGCCCCCAGGGCCTGCCCATCTGGCGTGACCAGGGGAGCTCCGGCGTAAAAACGGATATGTGGATCCGCAGTGACGAGCGGGCTGTCGGCAAAGCGCGGATCGGCGCTGGCATCGCTCACCTCCAGGACCTCGTGACGGTTCAGGATCGTGTGCGCGCAGAAGGCAACTTCACGCGCCGTCTCCGTCGCTTCGAGGCCGATCTTGGATTTGAACCACTGGCGGTTCCCATCCACGAGCGAAACCATCGCGATGGGTGTCTGACAGATCTGGGCAGCCAGCAGGGCCAGGTCGTCGAACGCCTGCTCCGGCGGCGTATCGAGGATGTCGTATTGGCGCAGCACCTCCAGCCGCCGGGCTTCGTTTTCGGGCAAGGGGGTGTTCATGGCTTCTCCGGACTGGTGTAGCGCAGGGACAGCCCCCGGGCGGCCAGCTGCTCGTTGACCTCCCGCTTCAGCTCGAGGATGCGATCCTCACGGTCGAGCATGACCTCATGCCAGCGCTGGAGTTCCGCCAGCTGGTTGCGGATTTCCCGATCGGCCAGCCGGCGTTCGTCCTGGAGGCGCTTCTGCTCCAGCGCCCGTTCGATGGCGCTGCCGAGCCGCCCGATGCGGTCCTTGAGCAGGTAATCAGTGGCCCCGCGCTTCATGGCCTCGACCGCGACATCTTCGCCCACGATGCCCGAAACGAGGATGAAGGGGGTGTCGAGGCCGCGTTGACGGAGCAGGACGACGGCGGTGATCCCGTCGAAATGCGGCAGGCTGTAATCGGAGAGGATCAGGTCGGGCGCGTGGTCCAGGGCCGCCAGAAAGTCCGCCTCCAGCTCCACGCGTTGCCACTCGGGCCGGAAGCCGGCCCGCTGAACCTCCCGTACCAGGAGCTCGGCATCGATGGCCCGGTCCTCGACGATCAGGATGCGTATGGGCTTGTCCATGGCGGGAGAGGGTCGCAGCTCAATGGGGCTTCTGATTCAGCAGGAGCCAGTAGTGGCCCAGTTCGGCCACGGCGGCCGAGAAGTTGTCGAAGTCCACCGGTTTGACGATGTAGCTGTTGACCCCCAGCTGGTAACTCTAGATCACATCCCGCTCCTCGGCGGAGGAGGTCAGCACCGTCACGGCGAGGAGGCGGGTGCGCTCGTCGGCCCGGATGGCCCGGAGGACTTCGAGGCCGTCCACCTTGGGGAGTTTCAGATCCAGCAGCACGATCTTCGGCGGGTGGGCGGTATCGCGACCGGCATAGGCACCCTCGCCAAACAGCCAGTCGAGGGCCTCCTGCCCGTCCTTCACGTGCACGATGTTGTTGGCGAGATTCCGTCGGCGCAGCGTGCGCATGGTCATCTCGGCATCGCGCGGGCTGTCCTCCACCAGCAGGACTTCAACTTGGGCATGGCTGCTCATATCAGTTCGATGATTTGGGTATCGGCAGGGTAAAGAAGAACGTGGCGCCCTGGTTTGGTTTGCTCTCCGCCCAGACCTTGCCGCCATGGCGCTGGATGACGCGCTGAACCAGGGCCAGCCCCACGCCGGTGCCTTCAAATTCAGCCTCGCTGTGCAGGCGCTGAAAGACTCCAAAGAGCTTGTGCCGGTACTTCTCATCGAAGCCGACGCCGTTGTCCTTCACGTAATACGTGGTCTCACCGTTGCCGGGCCGGCAGCCGACCTCGACCACTGGCATCGGCTGGGGGCGGGAAAACTTGATGGCGTTGCTGAGGAGGTTGGCAAAAACCTGGCGCAGCATCGCCGGGTCACCGTGGGCGGCGTTCAACGGCCCCAGCTCAAGACGCGCCGCCGTGCCCGGCGTCGCCAGGATCTGATTTTGAAACTCCGCACGCGCCAGACTGGCCATGTCCACTTCGGTGGGGCCCATCTTTTGCCGGCCGAGACGGGAGAAATCCAGCAGGTCGTCAATCAGCTGGCCCATGCGCCGGGCCTCGCTGCTGACCACGTTGATCAGCCGCCGGCCTTCGGCATCCAGGCTGTCCCCATAATCCTCCATGAGCATGCGCACGTAGCCATCGACACTGCGCAGGGGGGCGCGGAGGTCGTGGGAGACAGAATAGCTGAACGCCTCCAGCTCCTTGTTGGCGGCCTCGAGCTGGGCGGTGCGTTCGATCACGCGGCGTTCCAGTTCGCCATTGAGGCGGTGGACCTCCCCCTCCGCCTGCCTCCGCTCGGTGATGTCCGTGCCGTAAATGCGCACGCGACCGGTCTCCGGCATGTGGCTCACGGTCTGGGCATAGAAGCGTTCACCGACCTGCACCTCACGCCGGATCGGTTCCCCGCCACCCAATCGCGAGGCTTCGGCGAGCGGCTCCAGGGCGACGAGATAGGGATGCTCCAGACCAGACTGGGGCAAATCCGGAAAATTCCGGCGCGTGGCCGGATTGAGATAATGGGTTTCCCGGTTCCGAAGATCCAGCTCCACCACCGGAGTGGGATTCTGCTCCGGAAACGAGGCCAGCCACGCCGTCCTTTCCTGGGCCTGCTTTCGCTCGGTGATGTCACGGGCAATTTTGGAGGCGCCGATGATTTTCCCATCGCTGTCCACGATCGGCGAGATGGTGACGGAAACGTCCACCGGCCGCCCGTCCTTACGCAGCCGGACGGTATCGAAATGGCGGACACTTTCGCCACGGGCGATGCGGGCCAGGATGTCCACCTCTTCCTCGATGCGGTCCAGCGGGAAAAGAATGGCCGCCGGCTGGCCAATCGCCTCGTCCGCAGCATACCCAAACAACTTTTCCGCCCCCGGATTCCAACTGGTGATGGTCCCCCCGAGGGTTTTGCTGATGATTGCGTCTTCGGAGGTTCTGACGATGGCTGCCAGCCGGGCCCGGGACTCTTCGGCCAGCTTGCGGGCGGTGATGTCCGCGCGGATGGCGACGTACTGCCGGGGCTGGCCGTGGGCATCGAGGAACGGGAAAATGGTGGTGTCCACCCAATAAAACGAGCCGTCTTTCGCCCGGTTCTTGATCTCTCCCCGCCAAGGCCGGCCTGCCGAGATGGTTTTCCAGAGTTCGCGCATGAACGCATGGGAGTGGTGACCGGAGTTGATCAGGCGGTGATCCTGCCCCAGCAGTTCCGCGCGCGTGTACTGGGAGAGCGCGCAAAACTTGTCGTTGACGAAGGTGATTTTGCCGCGCGGATCGGTGATCGCCACGATGGCATGCTCATCCAGCGCCATCCGGATCTCAGTGGCAGCCACGAGAGCCGCCTTCAGGTTGCGCTGTTGGACCCGGAGGGCATTCACCAGCACGACAATCAGCATGCCGACCGCGATCAGGGCCAGCCAGTTGGGCAGGTTTAAAGTATCCGTTTTGAAGGAGTGCAGTGGCGGCAGCAGGTAATACGCTGATCCCAGGGCGGCTGTCACCGTCGCTAGGAGTCCGGGGCCCAACCCTCCCCAATAGGTGCTCAGGACGACGGGGATGATGAAAAGGACCAGCATGGGCTCATCGCCTGCCTGGTAACCTGAGGCCAGCCGTAACCACAGCGTCAGCAAGGTCATGACCACCGCGATCAGGTAAGAAATCGCCCGGCCCTGCCAGCTCGCAGAGCCCAGTGTGGACTTAAGATTCACAATCCCCCATTTCGCGGTTCATGCCGCGAGACAAGCCAGTTGCCATGTGTGGTCTGGTGACCCAATGACCGAAACCTGTCAGTCCGGTTACGAAAGACTTCCCTTTGCAGACCTGATTGCATGTTTCCGGTGTGCTCAGGAAGACACTGGACTCAGGAAGACACTGGACCTGCCCTCCTCCGAGGCAACCCAAATGTGGCAGGATTGACACCTATCAGAAGCAAAGACGGCCTTCAGTTCGGAAGGTCTCCCAAACCGTTCAGGCCTCCCTGACCGACCGTGCCGCAGGGCGATGGGCCTACTTCTTCTCCGGCTTCGGGGGCAGCAGGGCCAGGATATCCTGCTGCTTGAGATACCATTCGCGGAGCGAGCGGGAGAGGCTTGAGTCCTTGAATTCCTTCAGGTTGGCGCTGTTCAACGCGCCCTCCACCTCATCCTTGAGCGCCTTGTTCAGGTCGCCCTTGGCGTCGGTGGCCCAGCCGCGGAAGGAACCGGTCTTGTCGTTGAGCGCCTTGGCGGCGGCAAGACGGGTCTCGTTGTCGTATTTGAAGTCCACGACCTCGACCAGGCTCTTGTCCACCTTGCCCTTGATGTGGACCGACTCGTCCTTGGCCAGGATGACCGTCCGGGCCAGATCCATGATCCGGTGCTCCAGCTTCGAGACCGAATCATCCTCGGCGACGGTCCCGGTGGCCTCGAAGCCGAGGTCGCGGGGCGCATTCTCCAGCCGTCCGACGACCTGCTTGACGACTTCCTTCTCAAATTCCTCGAAGAACTTTTTGCCGCGCTGGTTGATCAGGTCCTTCTCCTCCTTGGTGAAGGAGTATTTCTTCTCATCCAGGCCGACGAAGTTCGTGTACGCAGGGGCCTCGAGCAGCTTGGCGAGCCGTTCGGAAAGGGCGCCGGCGCTGATTTTGTCGAGCACCGCGACCTCCTTCGGCTCGTCCTTGAGTTCCAGCTTCAGGTCCACGGGGATAAAGGCGAACATCGCCCGGTCCACGCCGCCGAGCTTGTCGATCTGCTCGTTGAGCGACTTCCAGTGGGCCTGGTGCCGCTCCTTCTCATTCAGTTCGCCCACGAAATCGAACTGGTTCTCCACGCGCAGGGAACGGATGTTGCCCCGGAACCAGTTCAGCATGGTGGAAAAGTCGCCGCTGACCGAATAGGCGTAGCTCCGCACGTTGAGGTTCACCTTTTCAAACGGCACCCGGTCACGCGGGTCGCGCGGAGCCCGGGCGTTGATGAAGGTCTCAATCAGGTTGTTCGGCAGGTTCCGCAGGGTCCCGGACAGGTCGCTGTAGGCGGCCACGACCGGCTCGACACCATAATCAAAGCGGATCACGTCACCATAGCGGCCCACATCCTGGTCGGTGCCGAAAAGCAGCTTCTTCTCGCTCGGCTCCTTGCCGTCGAAGTAACCCCACTGGATGGCGGCCTTGTCATGCGGCAACGGCTCCACCCCGGTGCGCATCTTCCAGCCCACGAACACGGCCGCCTTGAACACCGTGTATTCCATCATCGAGGTCGTGACCAATTTGTTGGTAAAGGCTTCCAGGCCCTTGTTGGCCAGATAGGCCTTGAACCAGTCGTCGAGTTCCTTGGGCGTCATCGTGGCGGCCAGGCTGCCCGCAAAGTTATGCCGCAGGCCGAGGACGTGGCCGACCTCGTGAGCGACCACTTCGCGGACATAATCCTGGGAGGCGCGAAGGACTGCCTCGTCGGTCAGTTGGTCATTGGCCAGCAAGTCCTGCAAGCCCTGGGCGTACTGGGCGGCGAATTCGCCGGCGTTGATCTGGCAGGCGGTGGCGGAACCGAAGAACGACATCCCGAACGGCATCGGGTGCTTCTTGTCGCCATCTTTCTTGTCACCGTCCTTTTTGGCCTCGGCCAGCTCGATCATCGCCCGCAGGGCCGCCCGGGCGCGGGATTTGCCGACCACTCCGAAGACGGAGGTCATGTACGCCTGCCCGTGCTTGGACTCGCCGGTGAGGGGGTCGAGGAGGATGTCGGCGTAGGCGAAGCCCGCGTTGTCCCACGGCACCCATTGCACGATGTTGTAGCGCACATCGGGCGCGGTGACGCCGTCCGGGGCCTTGTCAGCCTTGACCACGTTGGTTCCAAAGGCGCGGTTCCAGTAGGTGATGCCGTCCTTCATCGCCTCGACGTATTCCTTGGGAGTGTTGGCGCTGTAATAGAACTGGATGGGCTTCGAGAGGTCGAAGCGCGCCATCTTGGACGTCCGCCGGCCGGTGGTCGGTTCGAGCAGTGACTCCGTCTCGAAGAAACGCGCATAGCGGGCCTCGATGTCGGACTGTTCCTTGCCCGGCTTTTCGGTCGGCACGTAGGGCGAAAAGAAATAGCGCACCTCGTAACGGGCCTCGACATCGCCCTCGAACTCCCGCGCCTGCACGCTCTGCCGGATCACGAGCTGGCCATCCTTGACCTCGGCACCGAACACGCGGCTTTGCGGCACTTCCATGACCCGGTCGCGCTGGGCGTATTCCCCGCTCGTCCACGAGTCGGTGAAGACACGGCGCATGCCCTTGTTGAAATCGACCACCAGCTTCGTGGCATCCTGCTCGACAATGGGGAACGTGGTCAGCAGCCGCCGCGCCGGCAGATCCTTCGTGACCACAATGCCGTCGGTGGCCTCGTAAAGGTCCACCCCGTCATGGAAGGCCTCGAAAAGAACCACCTTGCCAGCCAACCCCGTGCTCGTCGCCGCGGTGGCCTGCGGGATGATCGAGGCCGACATCAGGAAGTTCTTCCCCAGGGCCGAGCGCGGAATGGTCAGGTTGTTGTTGGTCGCCACGGCCAGCTCCAGCGGGCGGGCGCTTTCCTTCGCGCTTTGCGAGCGCGACGGCAGAATCGTGGCCAGCGCGAGGAATCCGGTCAGGAAAAGTTGGAACGAGGAAGGCGTGATCCGCCTCCGCAACTGATAGGCAACAGTTTGAATCATGGCAGCAGCGGCGGGGACTGAAAACTCGGGCCGCGGTTCTGACAACTGAATTTGAACGTCCAACGTTCAAAGGCGGCCCCCGGCTGCCTCATGATCAGGGCGCTTTCGCACGGACGGCTCCGGCTAGAAAGTCTTCCTTTGAACGTTCGATGCTGGACGTTGAGCGTTGGACGTTCTGGCCATTAATGATTCGCCCTGAGCCTCCGATTTGCCTGGCCCACGGCTTCCAACTGGTAGGCCCGCGCATTGGTGGCCGTGACGCTCCAGTCGTCGGCCTGGCCGTCGAAGTCGAACACCCACAGCGCAGCGAGTGGGACCTGTTCGCTCTCGAGTCGCCCGAGAATCTCCGCAAACCGCTTTCGTGATTCTGGCGTCGGCTTACCCGGTACGCCGAATTCGCCGACGAAGAGCGGTTTGTGTACCTGCGCCGCCACTCCCATGGCGGCGCCGAGGCGGTCGGTGTCCGACGTGTCATAGGCGCGCACGCTGAGGGAATTCACCGAGCCCGGATTGTCTCCGGCCAGCATCTGGGCGAACTGCTCCGGCGTGTCCTTCGCCCATGACTTCTCAGCGCGCTGATGCCAGGCGGAGACGCGGGGAAAGGCGTTGCCGGTGATGATGAGCCGGTGCGGATCGTACCGGTGCACCTCCATCGCGAAGGCCGTGAACGCCGCCCGAATCTGTTCGTGGGTCAGCTCGTCGCGCGCTGAACGGGTGGCAGGTGTGCCCAGTGACGGCACCACGGACGGGCGGTGCTCGGCCGCGTTCGGCAGGTCGGCGACCAGATTGTATTCGTTGCCAAACTCCCAGGCCCAGATCGCCGGCGAAGCGCGGTAACGCGTCACGACCTCTCGGACATACTCACGCATGAAGGCCTGCGTCCGGCTCTTGGGATTGCCCCACTGGTCGCAGGGCTCCCCGACCAGGTCCGGCACGGTGCTGAGCAGCCAGAACAGCGACGGAATCAGCCCCACGTGATTCCGTTCCGCCGACTTCACCACCGCGTCCAGCCGCGCGAAATGTTCGGCGCGGTTCGTCCGGTAGAGCCCCCACTCGCTGGGCCAGTAACCACCCGCCGAAAATCGCGCGAAGGGAATCCCCTGCCCCGCCAGCACGCCGAAACCCGCAGCGTAGTTCGTCCGCGACGGCTCCGCGAGCGTGCGGACGAAAGCGTCGTAATAATTCACGCCAATACCGCGAAACGGTTTTCCCGCCAGCCGCAGCGTGCCGTCGTCACCGGCCGAAAGGCCCGGCGAAACGTCCGCAGCCTGAGCACCCGGAGCGGACAAGACCAAGGTCAGCAGCAGCAGCAGCAGCATCTTTCTCATACGCATAGATCGTGAAGTTCCGGAAGTGTTCCTCGTCCCGACCGCTTGTTCAAACATCACCTTTCGGCAAAGCATGCATCTGAACTCTTCCCATAGACGTAACTCTCACTATCGGCCGGTCACAGGACTCCGGACGGCCGGACTGGAAGCGTCCCGCTGGCGACGGCTGTCTGAGTAACCGACCAAATCGAACCGCCCCAGATCGCCAGAGCCCGTGGACGGATCTCAGGCCTAGCTAGATTTCGTCCATAGAAACTCGCGTAACCCGTTAAACTCTACGACGATAGCAGCCGAATTAAGGTCACGATCGACACGTTTTCCGGCCGATGCCCGAAGCCAAAGAAAAAGCGCCCCTGATGAGACGGCTGGCCCAGCTCATGGCCACCGTGGGAGGCACGTCGGCGCGTTTTCTGGGCCAATGGCAGCCAGCGGACCCGGAAGTGGCCCGACGAATTCGGCTGATCACGAATTTCGGCTTTCTCGGCTTCCTCTTCGGGATGGCCTACGCCACGTTTTACTGGTTCATCGGGCACCCTTGGGGCAGCGCCATCATTGTCGGTTGCAGCCTCGCTTTTGTGGTTACGCCGTATCTGCTCCGGGCCACCCATTCGGTCGAACTCTGTGGGCATCTCCTCAGCGGCATTATGGCGGCGGGCTTCACCGCCCTCTGCGGCGTGGAAGGCGGGATGAACGGCCATGCCATCGCCTGGCTGGTCAGCGTGCCGCTGTGCGCCCTGCTCCTCGTCGGCCGCCGGGCGGGCCTTTGGTGGACCGGCCTCAGCCTCCTCGCCGCCGGGGCCATCGTGATGGCGCACCTGCTGGGGGTTCCGATGCCCACCCGCTATGATCCCCGATGGCATTCGCTGGTCACCGCGCTCGGCTACCTGGGCCTGATCGCGTTCATGTTCCTCCTCGGGCTGATCTTCGAGAGCGGACGGGAACGCGCCTTTGGCCGGATGCAGCAGGCACTGGGCGAACTCGAGTCTTCCAACCGGCAGCTCATCCACTTGAACGAGGAGAAGAACGAGTTCCTCAGCATCGCCGCCCATGACCTGAAGAACCCGCTCACCGCGATCATTGGCAATGCCGAGCTGATTGGTGAGATGGAGAACCGTGAGAAGGTCGTGAAGCTTGCGGAACGCATCCACACTGCCGGCACGCGGATGAACATGCTGATCAAAGATCTGCTCGATGCCAACGCCATCGAGGAGGGCCGCTTCTCCTCCCATATCGAGCCGTGTCACATGTCGGAACTGGTGGACGAATGCATCCGCCAAAACCACACCAACGCGAGCCGCAAACAGATCACCGTGAACCGGCACGCCGGCGAGAGATTCTGGGTGCTGGCCGACCGCCTCGCCACGCTCCAGATCCTCGACAACCTGCTCTCCAACGCCATCAAGTATTCCCCGCTCGGCAGCACGGTGGAGATCGGTATCGTCGCCTCCAACGGGCACATCCTCACGATGATCCGCGATCAGGGGCCGGGCCTGAGTGACGACGACCAGACGCGGCTTTTCCGCAAGTTCACCCGTCTGAGCTCGAAGCCAACCGGCGGCGAAAGTTCCAGCGGTCTGGGGCTTTCAATCGTGAAGCGGCTGGCCGAGGCCATGTCCGGCTCCGTGGAATGCACCAGCACTTTGGGCCACGGCTCAGCGTTCACCCTGCGGCTGCCCGCTGGCGACCGGGCCAGTCTTTAAACCGCTCATCAACGCCAATCCGGGCTGATAAATCAGATTCGTCCGCCGTTTTGTATCGGTGACCAACCGTGGTTCAACTCGCTAGAACCGATACCCCGTCGTCAGTCCGAACCAGTGGATGCCCACTTCCGTGCGGCTGTTGGAATATTCCCCGGCCTGCAGGCCACTTACCGCCGCCGTCATCGCCGTCGGCAGGTCGTACTGGTACGCCCCGGCAACCGAGAAATGCCCGTGCCGCCATTCCAGCCCGGTGCTGACCGTGTGGCGGGCGATCGCCGCTGTCAGGGGCAGGAGGGTTTCCGTCGGAACCGGGCTGTCGCCAAAGGCATAACCGGCCCGCAACGTCAGCTCTTGGGTAACCTTGAACTCCACCCCGGTACGGAACACCACCCGGTCACGCCAGTGAAGCGGTACGGTGTCATCGATGGCGTTGGTTCCCAGAAACCCGTTCAGGTCGGCGTTGTTACCCGACGTGAGATGGATTGGCAGTTTATCAAAAGCGTCGCTCCAGTTGATCCAGTCCACCTGTACCGCGAGCCGCCAGCGCCTGTCGGCCTGCCAGGAAATGCCGCCCGAGACCGATTGGGGAAACACATTCGCCACCAGCGCGTCATAGCGGAAATCCGGCCGTACCGAGGCAAACGGTCCGCCCAAATTGGTGAGTTGCGTGCCCGCATTGCCGCTGGCGCTGCCTTTGCTGTCCACCGAGGTCTCCGTCTGATAGCTGAGGCTGAGTGTCAGGGAATCCAGCGGACGATAGATCACGCCCACATTGCCATTGAACCCCACCCCGGAGGTTTCAAGGTCCAGCAGCGTCTTGAAGCCTTTCAGCACCGGATGGCTCTGGAAAACGTAGGGTGCCTTGAGCGCGTTCTCGTTATAAACGATGCCCAGGCCGCCCGGGGCATCCACATACTTCCAGTCCCCCTTCATGGCCGCATCGGGCATGAACCCCAGACCAAGCGTCAGCGGGCCGGATCGGATCGGCAGCGCGAGGCCAAATTCCGGACCGGCTTCCACCTTCTGGCTCAAACGGCCGTCCGAGTTGGCCGCGTTCGAAAAATCACCGGTCGCCAGGCCGCCGACGGCCCCCAGTTGCAGGGTTGTGGAGGACGTGGAACGCAGGGCCGCCGGGTTGCTGTGCAGCGCCGAAATCGGATCGTTTTCCAGCCCAACTTCCGTCCCGGCCAGGGCCATCGAACGGGCACCGGCACCGTCACGGTAGATGCCATTCGCCTGCGCCGGCCGGACGAATGAAATTGTCGCCATACTCAGGGCGGCGAGCAGCAATGGTTGGGCCGGAAAGGACGGAGTAACTCCGGCAAGACGATGGGATGACATGGTGTGGTTGGAACTGTGCGGAAGACGGGCAGCCCAAGGCCACCCCGTATTCTAGCGAGCGGCGGTGAAATTTCTTTAGATAGAAAATCTATGAGATCACGCCCGTCAGCATTCCACCTGAGCCAAGCCCCGATAGCTCGTGCGCGTGCGCCCGCCGCAAACTTTCTGCTCCCCCTCTTCGCGCCTTCGTGTCTTTGCTGTGCGGCATGCAGCCCCGCCTCCCTGATCTGACCGATCGCCGTGGATTCCTACGTCTTGCCGCAGGGGCGACGGCGGCGGCGGGACTGGGTGCCACCCATCTGCTTCAGGCGCAGACGCCGGGCGACCGTCCCACCCGCGAAAGCGGCGTCACGGTGCTGCACCCGCGCACGCGTCAGCCAGTCGCGCTGATCATTGATGACTCGACCTGCCTGGTGAACCTGAACCGCTACGCCATGCCGCAGTTCAACGAGGCGTTCGTGGGCGCGACGGAGACGTATCACCGGCCCTGGCGCGACTGGCCGGTGGAGATTCCCGATGCGTTCGTCCGCAAGTTCTGGGAGTGGTGCGCCGAAGCGGGAGTGAAGGGCAAATACAGCATCGTGCCCTACCCCGCCTGTGTCGGCCGGCTGGACCGCATGCTGCCCGGCTGGAGTCCGCGCGAGCTGCGTGAATCCATTGAGCTGGTTCGCACGCTGATGACGCCCAACTGGGACATCCATCCGGAGATGGTCACTCATACGCGGGTGATCGACCTGAAGACGGGCCATCCCTACCCGGAGCTGTCGCCGAAGTTCATGGAGAACTGGGAGTGGACGACCGGCCGCAGCGCGGACGAGATCGGGGCCTACCAGGCCTACGCGCTGGGCATCCTCAAGGAAATCGGCCTGCCGTGCGAAGGTATCACCACGCCGGGCGGCTTCGGCAACAAGGCGCTGCCGCAGCTCGCCCGCGCCACGCTGGAGTCGGTGCGCAGCGTCTTCCGCGCGGAGATTCCCCATTACTTCCGTCACATGTTCACTGAAGGAGACGAAAGCGTCGCGCCGCGCGTCGAGTACGCCAGCGGGCTCGACGGGCCGGACCCGCGCTGCGTGGTGAGCATCATCGCCTGCGCCGGCGACTGGACGGGAGGCTGGGACTGCACGAATCCCGGCGGCGCGGACAAGTTCATCAGCGAGGACGGCAAGCATGGACGCATGGTGGACGTCATCGCCCGCGGTGAGCCGGCCCTGATGCTCGCGCACTGGACCGGCATCTGGTTCAACGGCTACGAGGTGGGCTTCAACATCTTCAAGGAAGTCGTGAAGCGTCTGAACACGCACTATGACAATCTGCTCTGGATGAAGCTCAGCGAAGTGTCGCGCTATTGGGCCGCCCGCGAACTGACCCGCATCGGGCGCAGTGGTGGTACGGTGAATTTCCGCGCGCCGTTCGCGTGCCCGGACTTCACGGTACGCTGGGAGGTTGGAGTGTCCAACGCCCCCCGTCTGAACGCCAAGGGCGACGTGACGGAACTGAAGGAAGTCACCGGCGCGCTCAAGCTGGCGGCCAACACCTGGTGCCGTGAGGGGCAGCACGTGACCGCCTGCTTCGCGCTGCCCAAGGGCGAATCCCGGATCACTGTTGCGTGAACACGACCCGCCCCAGCGCCGGGTTGGAGGCAGGCGCTCCGTCGGCCGGGCAGCGCCTCCAGTCGCTCGATGCCTGTCGCGGGCTGATCATGTTCACACTGCTCTGTGGCGGCATATTCCAGTCCTTCGTCAACCTACCGGCGTGGCACTGGCTCGCGGTGCAGAATGAGCACGTCGAGTGGGCCGGCTGCGTCTATTGGGATCTGATCCAGCCGTCGTTCACCTTCATGGTCGGGGTGGCGATGCCCTTCGCGTATGCGCGGCGTGAGGCGCTGGGCGACTCGTGGGGCCAGCGTCTGCGACACGCGCTGGTGCGCGCCTTCAACCTGCTGCTCATCGGCATCCTGCTCGACCATTTCGGTGCGGACAAAATCCAGATCGGGTTCATCCGCGTGCTCCAGCAGATTGCCATCAGCTATGTCCTCGCGTTCTTCGTGGTCGGACACGGGCTGCGGGCGCAGGCAGTCATGGCTGGAGTCATCCTGATCGGCTACCAGCTGCTGTGGATGTTCAATCCCTGGAACGGTCCCGGCGGTCCGTGGGCGATGGGTAACGAAAACCTCGGCAGCGCCTTCGACCATTGGCTGCTCGGGCGCAACTACTCCGGCCTGTACGTGGGACTGAACGCAATCCCCGCGACCGCCACGATTCTATTCGGCGTGATGGCCGGCACTCTTATCCAGAAGGCGGGGGAGAAAGAGAGCGGGGGTGCAGGGGTGCCTGAAGCGTCCCGCCTCTCCCCTGCGCACCTGCCCCCTTTCACCCCTGCTCCTGCCGATTCAGCCGCAAAGAAACGGGTATGCCTCACGCTCCTGATCGCCGGCCTGACCGCCCTCGCCCTCGGCCTCGCGGTGAGCCCGTGGTTTCCGCTCATCAAGCGCATCTGGACGCCGAGCTTCGCCATCTACGCGGGCGGCTGGTCGGCCCTCATGCTGCTGGCTTTCTACTGGAGCATCGAGGTGATGGGCTGGAAGCGCTGGGCCTTTCCGCTCGTGGTCGTCGGCTCGAACTCCATCGCGGCCTATGTGCTGGGGAATTCGTTCGGCGGCTGGTTTCGCAGCGCGAGCACAGCGTGGATCGGAGGGCTCAAGGAACCGCTCGGCGAGGCGTGGTGGCCCGTGTTCACGCATGCGCTCTTCGCGCTCGCCGCCTGGCTCGTGCTCTGGTGGCTCTGGCGCCGGAGGATTTTCTTCAAGGCATGACGGGTGGACCAAACTCCGTAGGAAAGAGGCGGTGACGTGTCTCTATCTTTCCATTTCCCCCGCAAATCATGCTCCATCCGCATCAGAGTGGGACTCCCCACCTCGTCTCCGTTTCCATCCCACGCGGGCGATTTCCGCGACGTCGGCCGTTTCCCGCCAGATTTACGATTTTTCCTTGGCCGGGATCGGACATTGCCTGACGACGCTTCCCGGTTGCGCTAGTGCGGTTCGTTTCCGACTCTCCGCCTGAACATGAAGGGCATCATTCTTGCCGGCGGCGCCGGTTCGCGCCTGTATCCGCTCACGCAGGTCGCGAGCAAGCAGCTCCAGCCGGTCTTCGACAAACCGATGGTGTACTACCCGCTCTCGACCCTGATCGAGGGCGGTGTGCGCGAGTTCTGCCTGATCTCGACGCCGCACGACCTACCGCGCTTCCGGCAGCTCTTCGGCGACGGCACGCGTTGGGGGATCAGCATCGACTACCGCGAACAGGCGCAGCCGCAGGGCATCGCGCAAGCGTTCCGGATCGCGGACAGCTTCATCGGCTCGGATTCCGTGACGCTGATCCTCGGCGACAACATCTTTTACGGCGGCGACTCGTTCTTCCGGGCGTTCAGCGAGTTCACCACCGGGGCCACGATCTTCGGCTACCACGTGCATGACCCGGAACGCTATGGGGTGGTCGAGTTCGACGCGGCGGGCAGGGCCATCTCCATCGAGGAGAAGCCGAAGCAGCCGAAGAGCAACTACGCCGTGCCCGGCCTTTATCTCTACGACAATGACGTCGTGGCCATCGCCAAGGCCCTGAAGCCTTCCGCACGCGGCGAGTTGGAGATCACCGACGTGAATCTCGAATACCTGCGCCGCGGCACCCTGCATGTGCAGCGTCTCGGCCGGGGCTTCGCCTGGCTCGATGCCGGCACCAGCAGCAGCCTGCACGACGCCAGTGCGTACGTGCAGACCATCGAGAAGCGCCAGGGCATAAAGGTCGGCTGCCCGGAAGAGGCCGCCTTCCGGCGTGGCTTCCTGTCACTCGACCAGCTTCACAGCCTTACCGCCTCGCTGCCCAATTGCGAGTACCGCGACTACTTGGCCGCCGTCGTCAGTGAAGGCCGCCGTCTGGGAGGTGTGGCGTGAGCGCGCCACGCGTTTTGCTGCTCGGCGGCACCGGCTACATCGGCCAGGCCTTTGCCCGCGAACTCGCCGCGCGCGGCTGGGATTCCCGTACGCTGCGCCGCTCCGAGGTGGATTACACCCGCTTTGACCGGTTGCTTGAGCTGCTGCGCGCCTCGCGCTGGGATTTCGTCGTCAACTGCGCCGGCTTCACCGGTAAGCCCAACGTCGATGCCTGCGAAACGGCCAAGGCCGACACGTTGCTGGGCAACGCCATCCTCCCCGTAACTGTTGCGCAGGCCTGCCTCGCGGCGGGAGTCACCTGGGGGCACATCTCCTCCGGCTGTATCTATGCCGGGGCCAAGATCACCGAGAACGGCACCCAGCGCGTGGAGAAGGACATGACCAGCCCCGCCGCCAAGGCCCTGCTGGCGGGCAACCGCGCCGCGATCCACGGCTTCACCGAGGCGGACGAGCCAAACTTCTCCTTTCGCCACGAGCGGTGCAGCTTTTACAGCGGTTCGAAGGCGCTCGGCGAGGAGGCCTTACGCAACCACGAAGGCTATATCTGGCGGCTGCGCATTCCCTTCGACGAGATCGACAACGCGCGGAACTACCTCAGCAAGGTCCAGCGCTACGCCCGCGTGTACGACAACGTGAACTCGATCTCGCACCGTGCCGACTTCGCCCGCGCCTGTCTGGACCTCTGGGACCGCCGTGCGCCCGCCGGCATCTACAACGTGGTGAATCCGGGCTACGTCACCACCCGCGAGGTGGTGACCGCCATCGAGCGCGTGCTGAAGCCGGCGCGGGCGTTCGAGTTCTGGGCCGACGACGCGGAGTTCTACCGCATCGCCGCCAAAACCCCGCGGTCAAACTGCATCATGGACACCACCAAGCTGCTGGCCACCGGCGTGAAGATCCGCCAGGTTGAAGAGGCGCTGGAAACCTCTCTCCGCAACTGGCAGCCGGAGAAATGAACGCCAGAGTCCAATGGTGGCGGCATTGCTCGCCGATTTAAATTTTGGCATCGAAAGGGCCATCCCATGACTGAAATCCAGTCTGAAGAGTTAGCTAGAACTCTTGCTCGCGGTGACGCGGCATCAGTCATTGAGTCCTTGCTGAACAACGACGACAACGACAACAGGGTTGCCGAAGACCGAGTGTACATTGTGATGGAGTCGCTTGAAACGATGGCGGTATACCGAGTGGACGCGGCATGCCAGCTCATGCTTTCGCTATGGCCAACCGCAAGCGACCTGATGATGCATGATGTTTGCGACGCGATTGGCCTCTGGATTTGGCATAATCGTACACCCGCGGTGATCGAGTATCTGAAGGCCGTAGCCGCTGCGGAAGTTGACCCGGACCTGAAGCGCCATTGGATAGGAATGCTGCCTTGAAAATATGGCTTCGCATTACACAACCGAGCCCCGGTTATCGGGCCACCATTTCAATAGTCTGGCCTGACGTTCCGTTGACATTGAGCTTCGTTCATCAACCTGGAACGCTTGCATTGATTTGACCATTTCCTCTCTCTTAGCGTCTTCGCGCCTTTGCTGTTAACCCCATGAACCTTCTTGTCACTGGCGGTGCCGGCTTCATCGGCTCAAACCTGATCCATCACCTGCTGGGCCGGGCGGACATCGCCAAGCTCGTGAACCTGGACGCCCTCACCTACGCGGGGCATCTGGCCAACCTGCGCGGCGCGGAAGCTCAAGCGAACTACGTGTTCGAACGCGTGGACATCCGCGACAAGGCGGAGGTCGTCCGCGTGGTGCGGCAGCACGCGATCACGCACGTGCTGCACCTCGCGGCCGAATCACACGTGGACCGCTCGATCAGCGGGCCGGGTGACTTCATCTCCACCAACATCGTTGGCACATTCAATTTGTTGGAAGCCGTCCGCGACGCCTGGCTCGGGCCCAACTCCCAGCTCCCAACTGCCAGCTCCCAAACACCCCGCTTTCATCACGTCTCGACTGACGAAGTGTTCGGCTCACTTGGACCGACCGGTTACTTCACCGAGACCACGCCGTACGCGCCCAACTCGCCTTACTCCGCCAGCAAGGCCTCCAGTGACCTGTTGGTGCGCGCCTACCACCACACCTACGGGCTGCCGGTCGTCATCACCAACTGCTCGAACAACTACGGTCCCTTCCAGTTTCCGGAGAAGCTCATCCCGGTGGTCATCCAGAGCCTGCTCGCACGGCGCGCTGTGCCGGTCTATGGCGATGGCCTGAACGTCCGCGACTGGCTGTTTGTCACCGACCATTGCGAGGCGCTCTGGCAGGTGCTCACGCGCGGCCAGAATGGCGACACCTACAACATCGGTGGCCACAATGAGTGGGCGAACATCCGCATCGTCGAACTGATCTGCGACCTCGTGGACGAACTCGCACCTCAGCTCGGCGGCAACTCCCGCCAACTCATCACCTTCGTGAAAGACCGCGCCGGCCACGACCGCCGTTACGCCATCGATGCCGCCAAGATCGAGCGCGACCTCGGCTGGAAGCCGGCGTACACCTTCGAGAAGGGCATTCGCGAGACGGTGCGCTGGTACCTCGACCACCAGCCCTGGGTGGATGAGGTAAAGGCGGCGAAGAAAGGCTGATTCGAATTATTCGGGTTGAAAGGGCGTAAGAATGTCGCCCAAGTCAAGCGGACGGAATCCGCGCCGCCGTAGCCGAAGTGTTTTAAAAGGGGATCTACCCCGTAGGCCGGCAGAACTGAGCCTACCTTGGCTTCGTTGGCGCCAGGAAAAGCTGGTGACCGCAGACATCGATCAGACCAAAATTCCACATCATATGCTCCATGCCCAGCACCCCGGCGACCCTGTTGACGTCCTCGGGTGAACTGCGGGGGTTGATGGCATCCAGATCGATGATGCCGATCTGGGCGTTGCCAATCCTGAAGGCACCCAGCGCGAGCATCCTGGCGGTGAACTTCTTGGCGGTTTTCTCGACCTGTGTTGACCCCTCCACGGAAGTCCGGCTGGGATCACCGCTAAACTTGAAGCGCATGGCGGTGGAGTCATCTAAAAAGGTGGCAAATGACGCCGTCCCCACGACCAGCGGCACAGGATAGACATTGACCATGGCCGGCACCTGGAGGCCGACCTTGGTGAGTCTCATCCGGCAGGCATAGATCCCCTGCGCGGCATCGCTCACCTCATGCTCCCGTCCGCCTTTGGTGGCGGATTCCCAGTTGCGCACGTAGAGGGTCGGTTTGGCACACTCCACCAGACAATCATTCCGGATAAGGAAATCCAGGCCCAACACACCCGTGAATTGCTCCCGGCCAGGCATTGAAAGGGTGCCGACCGGTGTGTTGCTGATCGTCAGTGCCCCTAGCGAAAGCTGGGGAAGGATATGAAGCTGGATGGACCGGTTGGTCAGGGCTCCGAGTACGACATCCTGATCCGGTTCACCATTGGTACCGGCCAAGGGCAGATTCTTGGCAAAGGATGGACTAATACGGCTGCCCATGATGGAAGTGTCCACCAGCCACCGGGTAACTTTTCCGTTTATTTTGACCAGGGCATATATCCGTTTGTCGTCGGTACGCTCCAAGGGAATGGCGGTAAACCCAAGGCCGGCAAGCTTCTCACGGAATGCGTTAAGCTGCCGTTTGTTCTCCTCAATCGCGAACGCCCGAATACCAGTGGCCAAGGAAAGAACCACGAGAAAGGTCCACCGAAGCCGCAAGGTTATGATCGCTCGCACGACGGAGATGAAAACATGAGGCAGGCACTTGCGCCAGTCCGTCACTGAGAGGTGGCTCAAACCGGCGCTGCCCCCACCGCCACCGAACCATCGCGACAGCCGATGGCGACGCGTTTGCCGTCGGGCGACCAGCGGACTTCGGTCACGGCGGCGGGGAGCTTGAACTGGCGGAGAGCGTTCGAGGACTTGCCAGCGTTCCAGAGGAGCACGGTGGCATCCTGCGCGCCGCTCGCGAGCAGGTGGCCGGTGCGCTGGTAATCGAGGGCGTTCACGCGGCCGAGGTGCCCTTCAAGGATTCGCGGCGTGGAGCCGGCGGGGCCCTTGCCCGCGCAGTCCCAGACCATGACCTGCTCGCCACCGCCCGTGGCGAGGTAACGGCCGGAATAGTGCCAGGCCAGCTCGCGGACCTTCGCGGCGTAGCCGGACATGGCGAGTTCGTTGCCCGGCTTGAAGGGCAGTTCCCAAATCTGGACGCTCTGCTCCTGCGTGCCACCCACCAGCCAGCGGCTGTCGGGTGACCAGGCGAGGGAGATCAGCGAAGTCTTCCAAGGCAGCGTCTCGACGTGCTGTCCCGTCGCGACCGCCCACACCTCGGCGCCGGCGTAACAGGCGGAGGCGACCCGCTGGCCATCGGCCCGCCACGCCAGAGCGGCGACGGTGCTACGGTGGTCGGCGGATTCGTGAACCACCCCGGTTGCGGGCTGCCAGAGCCGCAGGCGGCGTCCGGCGGCGACAGCCAGCCATCCTCCCGCGGGTGCCCAGGCCAACTGTTCAACCCACGCGGAGCCGAAGCTGAGCGTGTGCAGCAGTTCGCCGGTCAGCGGATTCCAGAGCTTGGCCGTGCCGTCCTGCCCCGAGGTCGCGAAAACATTTTCGGTCGGCGAAAAGGCGGCACGGAACAGACCGCCTTCGTGCGCGGTAAAACCGCGATGAAGGCTGCCGTCGGCAGCGTTGAAAAGCGCAACCCGACCATCCACGCCGCCGGCGAGGATGATTGCGCCATCGGGCGACCAGGAGACCTGCGCGACGGGATCGCCCAGGTTGGTCAGCCAGTCAGTGGGACGGAGTGGAATCAGACTCATCGCCGGATCAGGCGAGGCAGCGGCGGAAGCCCGCGTTCAAAGCCTCGCGGTCGAGCTTGCGACCGATGAAGACGAGCTGGCTCTTGCGCTCGTCGGCGTCCTTCCAGGGGCGGTCGGCCTTGCCCTCAAACGTCATGTGAACGCCCTGGAACACGAAGCGGTTGGGCGAGCCCATGAGGTTCAGGATGCCCTTCATGCGGAAAATGTCCGCACCCTTGCTCTGGAGCAGTTCGCTCAGCCAGTTGTTGAGCTTCTTGGGATCCAGCTCGCGCTTCTCCTCAATGCCCACGCTGCTCACGGATTCGTCGTGCGTGTGCTCATGGGCATGCCCGCCATGCTCATGCTCGTGCGCCGGCGCGATCGCCTTGCCCTCGCGCTCCAGGCGGCCGGAGAACTCGTCGAGGCCGTGCTGCGTGAACAGCGCGTAATTGCCATGCTCCGGGATGCTCACCCGGTAGCGGCCGCCATCCTCGCCCAGCACCAGCTTGAAGAGCTTCTTGCCCGGCTTCAGCTCGCCGCCGTTCTTAACGGAACTGGCCGGATAGCTGAATATCGTGGTGGCCACGTCTTCGGCCGCGTGGAGCGCACCGTGCAGGCCGCCGTGATCATGACCATGGTCATGGCCGCAGTCGTGGTCGTGATCATGACCTTCATGCCCGTGCTCATCCTCATGATCGTGATCGTGCTCACATTCAGAGCCGTGCTTATGGCCTTCCCCCTCGGCGTGGCCGTGCTCGTCCTTATGTTCGTGATCGTGGCCGCAGTCCTCCCCGTGCTTGTCATCATGGCCATGCCCATGGTCGTGACCACACTCCTCCTTCTCACTGTGCTCGTGGCAATGGCCCGCCTCATGAGCATCCAGCTGGAGCAGTACCACTCCCATCACGGGATCAGGGCCGCCATCCAGAACCAGCGTGTGTTCGCCGGCATCGAGGTGATAGGCACCGCTCCACTCGAACGGCAGCTCCTTTTCGAGGAAATCGCCATCCAGCGACAGCTTGTGGTCGAGGTCGAAGGCGTGGAGGTTGATGACCTGGTCCACCGCCAAGTTGGCCTGCGTGGTGCGGTGAATCTTCGCCACGGCGTTGATGCTGTGGATGGTTTCCTCGAGGCGGTCCAGCTCGGCGGTCGTCACAAGGTCCGTCTTGTTGAGCAGGATGCGGTCGGCGAAGGCGATCTGGCCCTTGGCCTCGGGCGCGTCGTCGAGATGGAGGCTGATGTGTTTCGCGTCCACCAGGGTGACGATGCCGTCGAGGCGGTAGCTTTCCTTCACTTCCTCGTCGCTGAAAAAGGTCTGCGCCACGGGGCCCGGATCGGCCAGGCCGGTGGTCTCAACAAGGATGTAGTCAAACCGATCGCGGCGCTTAAGGAGCTGCCCGAGGATGCGAATGAGATCGCCCCGCACGGTGCAGCAGATGCAGCCGTTGTTCATCTCGAAGATCTCCTCGTCGGCGCCGATCACCAGGGCGTTGTCGATGCCGATCTCGCCGAATTCGTTCTCAATCACGGCGATACGTTTGCCGTGATTCTCGGTGAGAATGCGGTTGAGCAGGGTCGTCTTGCCCGCCCCCAGGAAGCCGGTAAGGACGGTGACAGGAATTCGTGTGTCGGGTGCGGTGGCAGCCATAAAAGATAGTCGGGGAGAAGTAGCCGACGGCGGAGGCGGAAGCAAACGGTGACTGCGACAAGATGGATGGGGCGAGGTTCACCACATCCTGTCCTAGACGGGAGTTGATTGATCCGAGTACCCGGTAGGGTTGAACCCCATGGCAATGGCGGCGCGCGCAGCCGCAGTATGGGGTAGGCACAAGCTTTACTTTGGCGCCGCACTCCTGGCCTTCGGCGTTGACGCCGAACGGACAGTTGGTGCGCACCGCGTTTCCTCCACGTTGATTTCCGATTCATGACCACGAGCCATCCATCGCCGGTGGAAGGATCGAGATCCAAAGCCGCTTCCGCGAAGCTGGAAGACGCTCCTGCGGGCGGCGATTGTGTGGTCAAGGTCGGGGGCGATTGGCAGTTGAATGCCGCCATGCCTTCCTGGAACAGCTTAGTCGCCCAACACGCGCCTGGAAATGTGCGTGTTGTCCCGGACAGCCTGGGAAAATGGGATTCCTCCCTCCTCCTGTTTCTGGTGCATGGCCGCAAGTGGTGCCTGCAATCGAAGCATGCCCTGAACGCCGAGGCCCTGCCGGAAAATCTCCAGACACTGCTGCGCCAGATTGCCGAGGCCGACACTTCCCAGCAGAAGACCAAACCCGCCGCCAAAACCCTGGCCGAGCGCGTCCAGGCTTGGACGATCAACCTCGGGAAAAAGGTCCGGGAGAAGGTCCGGGAGAACGTCTCGTTCCTTGGCGACTGCACGCTGGGTTTCGTCAGGATAATGAGGCGGCCTCACAAATTCCGGTGGCTGGATGTCTTCGTCGAGATGCAGCAGTGCTGGGTTTCGTCGCTGCCGATTGTGGCCCTCGTCAGTTTCCTCGTCGGTGTCATCCTGGCCTTTCAGGCGGCAATCCAGCTCCAGCAGTACGGTGCCGCCGTTTTTGTCGCGGATCTCGTCGGCCTGTCAGTGGTGCGCGAGATGGGGCCGATGATGGCGGCCATGATCATGGCGGGCGGCATTGGGGCTGCCTTCGCCGCCCAGCTCGGCAACATGAAGGTCGGCTCGGAGATCGACGCGCTGGAGACGCTGGGGGTTTCCACCGTGGACTTCCTCGTGCTGCCCCGGCTGCTGGCGACCACGGTGATGATGCCGATCATGGCCCTGTACGCGAACGTGCTGGGCATCCTGGGCGGCATGTTTGTCTCCGCCACGATGCTGAGCATCCCGGCCACGGCTTACTGGGTGGAGACCCAGAACCGGGTGGGCCTGCTGGATGTGGGCAGCGGGCTGATCAAGAGCTTCGTCTTCGGCCTGGGCATCGGCCTCGCCGGCTGCCTGCGCGGCATGAACTGCGAGCCGAGCGCCACCGGCGTGGGCAAGGCGACCACCTCAGCAGTTGTCACGGGCATCCTCCTCATCGTCATCACGGACGCTGTGTTCGCCCTGATCTTCAACGTACTGGGTATCTGACCCGAACCATGGACCCGAACCCGACAGCTCCCGCGATCGAAGTGAAGCACCTCGCCTGCGGCTACGACGAATCGGTCGTGCTGCAGGATGTGTCCTTCACGGTCAAACCCCGCGAGCTGCTCTTCATCATCGGCGGCAGCGGCTGTGGCAAGAGCACCCTGCTCCGCTGCCTAATCGGGTTGCTGCAACCGATCAGGGGCGACGTCGCCTATTTCGGCCAAAGCTTCACGGGCGCGGATTCCGCCCAACGGCGTGAGATCCTAAAAACCTTCGGGGTGCTCTATCAGAACAACGCGCTGTGGAGTTCCATGACGCTGGCGGAAAATGTGTCCCTGCCACTGGAGATACACACCTCGCTGTCGCGCGCCGACCGGGAGGAGATCGTCACGCTGAAACTCACCGAGGTGGGTCTGGCCGGCTCGGAAGATCTCTACCCTTCGGAGCTCAGTGGCGGCATGAAGAAACGCGCGGCCCTCGCCCGCGCCCTGGCGTTGGATCCGGCGATTGTGTTCTTCGATGAACCCTCGGAGGGGCTCGACCCGATCACGTCGCGGGAAATGGACCGCCTGATCCTGCAGGTTCGGGATGTCCTAGGCACTACGATGGTCATCGTGTCGCACCAGCTCTCCAGCATTTTCCGGCTCGCCGACCGCGTCCTCATGTTCGATCGCACCGCCAAAGGCATCATCGCCGAGGGCAAACCCGACGAACTGGCCGCCCACAGCGAGGACTCCCGCGTGCGCGACTTTCTGAAACGGGATGACGGTCCGGCCCCTCAGCCCAACCCCGCAGAGGGTGGTTCGAAAACACACTCATCATGAAAGCCAAGCTCAACCCGGTCGTCGTGGGCACCTTCGTCCTCGGTGGTATTGTGCTCGTCGTGGTCGCGCTGCTCTCATTTCGCTCCCTCCACCTGTTCTCCAAGCCGGCGCGCTTTCAGGCTTATTTCAATGAATCGGTGTCCGGACTGGACGTGGGCAGTCCGGTAAAATTTCGAGGTGTCCGCGTCGGCCGGGTGGCGGCCCTCCAGATCCGCTATGATGACCAGGTGCGGCGGTCGCTGGTCGCGGTCACCGCCGAACTGGAGGAGAACACGGTCCGTGATCGTTCGGGAAAACCGGTCAAGCTGGGGGATCGGGCCATCCTGCAACGGCTGATCGACGAGGGGTTGCGCGCCAAGATCGCCCTCGTCGGCATCACCGGAATGCAATTTGTGGAACTGGATCTGTTCGACCCGAAGGAATTTCCCGCGAAAGACGGGGCCGGCGGGGAGGAGAAATATCCGGTCGTGCCGACATTGCGCTCCGACATAGCCGAGCTGGTCGAGAATCTCTCCAAGACCGCCAACAACCTGAACAAGGTCGATTTCGCCGCCCTTTCGCGCGAGCTCGAGGGCTTGCTGGCCACCATGAACCAGCAGATCAGCACCGTGGACCTGAAACAATTGGTGGCGAAAGTGACTGCGGCGGCCGATTCCATCGCGTCGTTGGCCGGTTCCGCCGAGACCAAGTCGGCGTTTGCGAGCCTGGGCAAGACCGCCACCGACCTGCAGGGCCTGATCGCCAGGCTGGATGCCCAGGTCGGACCGGTCGGAACCGAACTCGTGCAGTCCTTGCGCTCGTTTCACGACGCGGCCGAGAGCATCCACAAGCTGCTCGGCCCGCAGACCGGCCTGGGCGAGGAAGCAGACCGCACGTTGCAGCAGGTGGGGGAAGCGGCCTCGTCGCTGCAACGCCTCGCAGACTTTCTCGAACGGAACCCTAAGGCCCTGCTCACGGGGAAAAAGCGGCCGGACAAAGACCCCTAATCCTATGAACTTTTCACCCAAGACCGGTTCGCCCGGCAGCCATTCTGCGAACCATACTATGGGGCTCCTGCTAGGCACTGTGGTCGCCATTCTCCTGGGCGGCTGCAGTTTCATGCGTCCGCAGGAGGACCCGACCCGGTTCTATGTGCTCAGCGCAGCGCACTCCGCCAGCGGGCCAACTGCAGAAAGCGGTCGCAAACGGTTGCAGGTCGGGTTGAAGCCGGTGGAATTGCCGCGCTATCTGCAGGGCCGATCCATGGTGGTACGGATGGGCACGAATGAAATCCAGTTCGCAGAGTTCGACCGCTGGGCCGAGCCGCTGGACCAGGCCATCAGCCAGGTGATGAAGGAAAATCTCAGTCATGCCCCCAACGTGGCGCGTGTGGCAGTAAACTCGCATGGAGATAGCACGGTGGATTGCGAGGTGGCGATCCGGGTTTTGTCCTGCGAGGGAGTTCGCGTGGCCAATGGCGACGGTTCAGTTCGGTTTGAAGCCACGTGGGAAGTACGGCCGGTCGGGACCAATTCGGTGGCGGCCAAGCGCGGTGGATTCACGGCCGAGGCCGTGGCGTGGGATGGGAAGGACTACGGCCAATTGGCCGGACGACTCAGTGAAGCCATGGCGGCAGCGGCAAACGCGATCGCGGCGGACCTGCCCCCAATCGCCATGTCGCCATCCGGGGAAACCCGGGAAACAGCCAAGCCATAACCACAGGGCAATCCCGGAGCATCGGGTCTTTGCCTGGCCTCGACGGCGTTCTAACCTCCGACCATGCCGGAACTGCCCGAAGTCGAAGTCCTCGTTCGTCACCTTGATCCGCTTCTGCGAGGCCGGACGGTCCGGGGGGTGTCCGTGAACCGCCCTAAAATCGTGGCGCCCAGCTCGGCCGAGGAGCTTTCCGCACGCCTCGTCGGGGCCACCTTTGGCGCAACCTCCCGCCGGGCGAAATATCTCCTGTTCGAACTCCAACCCGGGCGAAAGCAGGAACCGTTCACACTGATCGGACACCTGGGCATGACCGGGCGGATGTTTCTCCAGCCCAAGCAGGCTCCGCTGCCCAAACACGCCGCCGTGTCGCTGGATCTTGGACCCGAACGGTTTGTGTTTGAGGACACGCGCTATTTTGGCCGCTTTCACCTGGATACCGCCGCCCTGACGTCGCTGGGGCCGGAACCGCTTTCGGAAGACTTCACACCCAAAGTTTTCGCCGCCGCGCTGAAACGCTCCGCCCAGCCGATCAAGGTGAAGCTGCTCGACCAGACTGTCGTCGCGGGTATCGGCAACATTTATGCCAGCGAGGCGCTGTTCCGCGCCGGCATTTCGCCGCGCCGGGCTGCCAATCGGCTGAAGTCCGACCAGATTGCGCGGCTACGGGAAACCGTCCGCGAAGTCCTCGCCGAGGCCATCAGGTGCGGCTCCACGATCCCCCTGGACTTTGCGGGCGGCAAGGATGGCTTGTTCTATTACGGCGTGGCCGCTGAAAAGGGTGCCAATTTCTACGACGAACGACTGCGGGTTTACGACCGCGCCGGCCAGCCGTGTCCGACCTGCAAAAGCCCCGTCCGGCAAATGGTTCAGGCCGCCCGCAGCACCTATTGGTGCCCGCAGTGTCAGCGGGGGTGAATGGTTTGAACGCCGGCAGACAGCCCGTGTTTGAACGCCGGGGGGTCCGCGTTGGTTTATCTTTCCGTGCCCAAGGTGGAAGATCTCCAAGGTCCTATGTTCAATCCATTGTCGGGGAATCCCAAGCGGCGCGACCGGCGGCGGCTTTTCCTGGCGATCCTGTTCGCCGTGGTCGCGATGACGGTGACGTTCACCGTTTTCGATTTTGCCACGCCAGGCTCATCCAAGAACCGTTCGGAATTCATGTGCCCCCTGCCGATCGACTCTCGGAGAGGCCGCCTACCGGACCTTCCCCGGACGTTTTCACTCAAGATCTCCATCACGGATGCGGTTTCGGAATATGCCAATCTGACCGGCAGATCCAGCCTGCCTACCGCGGTGTTCTGGCTGCGCAGCAAGGATGACTTCTGCCGGAGATTTCTCCGGAAAATTGGGATCGCCCAAGGGATCGAATCCATCTGCAAAACAAAGTTACCTTCGGGCGACATCGAGTTCGCCCGACAGCCCAAGTCCAGGACTGAGGAGCCTGTTTCACTGAACTACGAAACGACCGCGATTTCCTCCTCGGTGTGGCGCTGGACCAGCCCCTCACTCGACTCAGACCATCTGGTCTTTGACAGTCCTTCCCGGCGGGTGCTCGACCTATGGGAGGCCCTTCGCAATGAAGGTGTGGAATTGCAGCCTGTTGGAACCAACCGAATCCGCGCGATCTGGCATCCGTCGGGACCGCCCAAACCGCGGTAACGCTTTGCAGGCCCGCCAATCACCGGCCACCTCAGCGGTGCCGGAGCAGCAGCCAGTTTTCCAGCCCGGGATCGGTTTCGGCCACCGTGTATTCGTCCAGCACCCGTTGTAGCAGGTCGGCCGGGAGCACGCGGGAAAGCTCCTGCCGTAAGCGTTCCAGCCGATTTTCCGTCGGGCCCTTTTTTCCCGGTCCGGTCAGGAAGCAGACCAGCAGGTCGGTTTTGGGCAGTTGTGCGCGCAGCTGATCCTGATCGGCGGCAGTACGCGTCCCCGTGACAAACAGTGTGTTTCGCAGAGGCGCCCATTTCCGCTCGGCCGCATACCATCCGCCGCCCAGCCAGTTGCTGAACACGATCATCTGGGAGCCTGGCCGCGCTTCGAGCCAGCCACGGGCGGCCTGCCAGATCAGAATCTCCGGATCCTGCCGACCGCCCCATACGAAACCTACCGGTGTCTCCACGCGGATCATCGTGGATGACGGCTTCACCGCGGCAGTGCGCAAAAACATGGCCACGCTGGCGGCGTAAGTGCCAAGCGCCAGGCCGAGACCCGCGACCCGGGGCAGGCGCAGCGCCAGCAACAACAGCACGGGAACCAGGGCAAACGCGTACTGGAAAAACAGCCATTGCCGGCCGAAATAGCCGACCTTGTTCACCGACCCGCACAGGTAAAATGCCAGGAGCACCCCAGCCGGATACCAGAGCGCCTCCGGCATCCGGTCGGCCTTCCAGCCACGCGCCGCAGGGAGCAGCCGGACGGCAGTCGCCAGCAAGCCCACCACGACCGGCACGAAGATCGGCGCAATGAAAACGAGGAAGTGCTGGGGGCTCAGCCAAAGATCCAGCCGGTCGTAGGGATAGGTACTGACCACCCAGAGCGGCCAGAGCGTGCGGACTGCCAGGTCGGGCGGCAGCACGGCGTAGAAGAGCCCGATCCGCAGGGCTTCGGCCGCCACGCAGGCGAGGCCGGCGCGCAGCCAGAAGGGAAACCAGGCCCGGCGGTCGCTCCGCGAGCCATCCAGCAGCAGATGGACGGCATCGGTCAGGAAATACCCGGCCACGCCAAACGCCGCGCCGCCGAATTTGGTCATTTGCCAGAGGAAAAGAAACAGGCCGATCCGGAACGCATCCCGGGCCGTACGCTCGCGCAGTGGTCGCCAGCCGGAGGCCAGCCCGATCAGCCACAGCCGCTCGAAACTCAGATACTCAAAGTTCGCCCCGAAGGACAGGATCAGCGGGCTGCGATAGAAGACCGTGAGACACAGCGAGGCGAGGCCCAGCAGGCCGGCCAGCAACAGGGCCTCATTACGGCTGCGGGCGGCCCGCGCGAGCCAGCGGAACAGCGCCGCCACGACCACCAGGCTCAGGCACAGGTGGAAAGCGACGCCCGTTTGGACGGTGTTTCCGAACACCTTGGCAAAGGCCGCGTAGGCGTAGAGGGGCAGCGGCCCATACTGGCATTCGACATCCCGATAGAGCAGGCCGCCTGAGCCGAGCACCTGCGCGCGATAGAGCTGGTTGCCATGCTCCCCGGTCAGCCAGTCCGCCCCGTAGAAGCGCGCAGGGAACTCGCGCACCAAAAACCAGCCGAGCAGGCCCAACACGGCCACCAGCCCAAGCAATGTGCCCCAGAGGAACCGCTGGGAAGGCAGGGTGTCACGCGTGGCTGTGGCTGTCTCGGGCGCGCTGGCGGAGGAATTCATGGGCCGCCGTTCAGCGCTTCCGGTAGTCGCCCCGGCTGAAATACTTCTCCAGCCACACGTAGAGACAGATGAACAGATAGCGGCTGCCCATCTCCTTCATCTTGAGCTTCGCCTCGCCCGTCCGCCGGTTGCGCCAGGTGATGGGAATGATCGTGTAGCTGAACCCGCGCACAATCGCCTTCAGCGGTATCTCCACTGTGAGATTGAAATGCGGCGCGATCAGCGGTCGGCAGCCGGCAATGACCTCGGCCCGGTAGGCCTTGAAGGCGTTCGTCGTGTCGTTCAGCGCGTGGTTGAACATGAGCCGGATGAAGAAATTTGCCATCCGGTTCACCAGCAGCTTGACCCTCGGGTAGTCGATGACGCCACCGCCCTTGATGAAGCGGCTGCCGAACACGCAATCGTAGCCCTTGTTCAGCTCCTCCCAATAGCGCACGGCATCCCGGGTGTCGTCCGACTCGTCGGCCATCATGATCGTGACCGCATCGCCGTGCATGTGGTCCAGCCCGTACACGATCGCCCGTCCAAAACCGTGCGGGCCGGGATTCTGCACGGGGTTCAGCTCGGCGATGCGCTCCTTCAGCGCGGTCAGTTTTTCCCAGGTGGCATCCGTGCTGCCGTCGTCCACGACCACTCCTCATCCCGCGCGGGGATGATGATGCTGTACCGGCGCAAGGGCCGCGCGCTGGGGTTGGGTACGTTCGGGTTCATCGCACGCCGGATAGTTCCAGCCATCGGGGATTCGCCTCCGCATGGGCGGCGATCTCCTCCAGAATTGTCAGCAAAGAGGTGCGCGGCTGCCAGCCCCATTGCTGGGCGGCCAGCCGCGCATCCAATGCCAGCCAGGCCACATCAAATGGACGCGGGACGGGATCGCTCGTGACTTCCCGCACGCCAAACCGATCCGCGCACCATGCACTGAGCTTGGCCAGGGACATCACCTGAGCCCGGCCACCCGCAACATTCTGGATTCGGGCCACGTCGCGGGCCGGCTCCGTGAGCTGACGACGCAGCAGCGGCACGAGATCCGCCGGATGCAGGCAATCCCGCGCCTGGGCCCCGGTACCGTCAAATCCGATGTACTTGAGCGGACGCTGCCGAAGCCACGCATTGATCCAGTAGGCGAAGATGCCCTGGTCCGCCCGACCAAACTGCCCTGCCCCCGCCAGGACTCCGCAACGGTTGATCCAGACCGGAAAGCCGAACGTCGCGCCGTACTCCAGCGCGAGCTGTTCCGACGCGAGCTTGGTCACGCCGTAGAGCGACACCGGCGGTGCGGTGGAAAAATCCTCGGCCACGCCTTCAGCTGAGACTCCTGTGGGCAACGGCTGGGCGGTGTCGAGATCATAGGCCAGCCCCACTTTCTTCAACGGCAGAGTCGCCAGCGGCGGCAGCGAATACACCCGGCTGGTACTGAGCAGCACAAAACCGGCGCGCTGGCTCCGGCAGTATTCGAGCACATTCACGGTTCCGAGCAGGTTGTGCTCGACCAACTGACGGCTGCCGCCCTCGCCCGTGAGCCCGGCCAGCACGCTGGGATTGGCCGCGGCATCGATCACCCAGTCCACTGCCGGCCAGTCCGCCAGATCCGAGGCGCATCGCAGGTCGCCATGGATGAGCCGCACACCCAACTGGCGGAGGACATCGCGATTCAGCTCGGAACCTTCGCGGCCAAGGTGGTCAAAGCCGGTGAGCTCCACGCCCGGCCACTCGGCCAGAAGCTGCCGCGCCAGCGTGCTGCCCACAAAACCACAGGCTCCAGTGATGAGTATCTTCACGAACGAATGCCGTCACCCGCTGCCCCTGGCGGACGCGATGCGCGGCCTGCCCATGGAAAACCACGGCGACAGGCACCGCCAGCCGAATGTGCGGCTCAAGTCAGGCCAGACCCGCCCCGGTGTCAGAACTTTTGCGGCAACAGGCCGCACGATAGCGGTTGGAAATGAGACTTGCCGCCCACGTTCCCGGAGCATACATACACCGCGCGCAAGGCTTCCCGCCCTGCCCGCCTCATTGCCGGTGTAGCTCAGTGGTAGAGCAACGGTTTCGTAAACCGTAGGTCGTCGGTTCAATCCCGACCACCGGCTCCATTCGTAATCAACGGGTTACGCACGGAACAGAAAAAGCGCCTTGAAAAATGCGCAACAGTTGCGCAACAGTGCGCACATGACTTCCTCGACTCGCACCGACTCGCAATCCCCCGCCAAGCCGATAGCGGTCACCTTGGGCCGCACTACCGTCACGATCTACCCCAGAGCCGCCGAACGGGGCCGGAATGCGCGTTGGAACATTGCCGACTATTCCACGGGCAAGCGCCGGTTCCTGTCCTTCCCCACCGAGAAGGAAGCCAAAGCCGAAGCCAACCGCATCGCCGCCCGCATCAATGCCCGGGACAATGCCGGGGCGTCCATGACCGGGGCCGAACGCGCCCTGCTCCTGCGCGCAACAGAACTTGTTGCGCCGTACGAGTTCGACGTTCAAACCGCCTGCGCGCTCTTTGCCGAAGCTGCGAAGCTCGTGGGGCCGCACAACGTCGTCACCGCCTGCAAGGCGTTCGCCAAGCGTTCGCCCGCGTCCAGGGCGCGCCTGCCCCTTTCGGAAGCCGTGGCGGACTATCTGCGCACCAAGAGCACCAAGGGCCGTTCCCCGCGCCATCTCCAAGACCTGTCCTCCCGGTTGGGCCGGTTCGTGGCCGACCATTCCGGCAAGGCGTTGGCTGACTTCGCCACGGAGGACGTTCAACGCTGGCTGGACCATTTGACGCGCGAGGATGGCGCGCCGGCATCGGCACAGAGCCGCCGTAACTTCGCCACCGTGGTAGGGGGGCTGTTTGAACACTTCCGCCGCCGGGGCAGCCTTGCCGAGAACCCGTGCAAGGATCTGGAACGGGAAGCCACCCGGAACGGGGGTGACATTGCGTTTTGGACGCCGGCCGAAGCCGAAGCCCTGTTGCGCGCCATGCCGAGCGTAGCCTTGCCCGCGTTCGTGCTTTCCTTGTTCTGCGGCTTGCGCTCCGCCGAAGCCGCCCGTTTGACGTGGGCCAGCGTGAACTTTGAGCAAAGGCACGTCGAAGTCCGTATCGGGGCTGCCAAAACCGCCAGCCGTCGGCTTGTCCCCTTGCCTGCCGCTGCCGTGGAATGGCTGTTGCCGCTTCGGGGCAATGCCAAGGACCGCGTTTATTCAGAGCACGAGTCCGGCCTGCCCAAGCGCGTTTCCGAAGCCGCCAAGGCCGCCGGGGTGCGTCGCGTGGAGAATGGCGCGCGGCATTCCTTCGTGACCTATCACGTCGCGCTGACCGGGGACGTGGCGCGCGTCGCGTTGGATGCCGGCAATTCGCCGAACGTGATTCACGGTCACTACCGAGGCCTTGCCACCACGGGAGACGCCGAGCGGTTCTTTTCCATCCGCCCGGTCGAAACCCCCAACGTCGTGCCGATGCCTGCCCGCGCATGAAACCTCCCCCTCGCAAACCGACAGCAGATGAGTCTTGGAAAGAAACCCCGTTGGGGATTGTTCCCGAGATAGGGCGTCACTTCCTCCTTACACCGGACTTGATTACTGAAGTGAAGCAGCGCTTGGACGCCCGCATTCTAGCAGAAGCCCTCAGAGCCGAAGGCGAACGGCCACATGTTCGGTACTTGCTCGATGAAATGCAGACGACGCTCCAAATAATTGAAGCCATTGGCACTGACGAGAAGGCCACACTGGCTTTGCGTGCTTCGCGCTTGAACGCTGCGAGCTTTGGCTTGGCGTTTGGAGTTTTCAACGAGCGCTTGCGTGTCTGCCAGTTTGAGGCACATACGGCTAGCGGGGCGAAGTCTCACGCTGCAACCAAACAGAAGGGCCGCAAAGCATCCGCAAAATCGGTTCGCGGCGTCTTGGAAAAGCATTTTCCGGGATGGAGAGACAAGAGCCCTGCTTCGCTAGCTCGAAAACTTCAACCCCATTTCGACCATCGCGATCTCGACGAACTGCGAACCGCAATCATTGCTGCAAAAAAAGTCCCCCACTAGGGCTTAGTGCCACATCCCAACGGCGCGAAAGCATGGTTTCAAATGGACCATGCTAGCAATTGCTACACAGACCGGATTCCCGCCGGTCGCCTCATTATCAAAGCGGGATTACGCAAAGCATCAGTCCGTTTCCCAACGGACCCTGGACTATTGGCGCGAGGCCGGGATGCCCTGCCTGATGGTATCAACACGGAAAATCCTCTTCCCACTCGCCGACTGCGACCAATGGGTTCGTGACCGCTTCCTTGTGGCGCGCGGAACGAAAGGAGGCATTGAGAAATGAGCCTCGCCGAAAAGCAAAAGCCGGGCGTCGCTCATCACAGCGGACACCCGGCGGAACGTCAGAATCTACCTGCAAAAGACTACGTTTCGCGCACACCGTTTACAAGCCAGAACGTGCGCGACGAGAGGGGGTGCCCGTGAACACTTCCGAGTTTGTCGCGCTTCTCGAATCTCACGGCTGCGCGCCTCACAAGTCCGCCTCCGGTTACGCGGCCAAGTGCCCCGCACACGAAGACCACAACCCCAGCCTGAGCGTCACCACCGGCACGGACGGGCGCATCCTGCTTCGCTGTCACGCGGGCTGCCCCACGGATGCCATCATCAGTGCGTTGGGCGTGCGTCTGTCCGACCTCTTCGCGGAGAAGAACGCGCCCGCCGCAGTGCGACCCAAAAGGCCGTGCAAAGCACCGCCCGATCTACCGCAGATGCAGGAAGGCACGCGGGAGCAAATGCACGCCTTGGCGGACCTCCGCCGCGTCTCGCCGGATGCCGTGGCGCTCGCTATCCGGCGCGGACTGGTTCGCTTTGGCTTGTGGAAGAGCCGCCCCTCTTGGTTCGTCACTGACTCCGCGCGCCGCAACTGCCAAGCCCGCTTCCTGCTCGCCATTCCGGTAGGCATTTTTTGGCAATGCGCCGCTTGGCGAGCGGAACTCGATACCCGATTGCAAAACGAAAGGGCCGGGGAATGAAAACCAACCTGCCGCCTTTTCTGCAATCGCTGCTCTCGGCACCGCCGCAAGCCGGTGAAGGCGTTCACCGCTGGCTGTTCTGTGTCGCCCGCCATTTGCACGCACACATGACTGCCCCGGACATCGTGAGCCTGCTGGAAAGCCGGGTCCAAGGCTGCGGTCGGTCTGTTCCGCAACGCGAGATCGTCGCCGCCGTCCAAGCCTCTTTGACGTGTGCTTGGCAGCCCTCTGGCAGCGCCAAGCCCGTTCAGCCGTTGCAGAGCAAATGGCCAATGGTGAACAACACGCACCGTGCGGCCATCATTCACGATTACGGCCGATTGGAGGATTTGCAGAAACGCTCAATTCCCCCAAACCCGGAGAATGCGCGGACGGAGGACATCATTGACCGGCTGTTCCCCGGAAACCCGTTCCTCTGTTGTGGTAAAACCAACAGCGTGTTTGACACCTGCCCCCGTGAGTCATGGCGCGGCAAACTCGCCTCGCGGCAATTCCTCGTGCCCTCGCCGATGTTGGCCGTCACGGGCATGACCAAGACCGGGCGCGAATCCAAACACACGCTCGCCAACACCGGCCCACGCCGGTTTCTGATTTGCGAGTTTGATACCGGGACGAACGACGAGCACGCGGCCTTGCTGCTGCATCTCGACACCTTCGCACCGCTCGTTTGCGCCGTTCATTCCGGCAACAAATCCCTTCATGGCTGGTTTTTCGTTCACGGCCAACCGGAAGCCCTAATTGAGAGGTTTTTCTGCTACGCCGTCTCACTCGGCGCAGACTCCGCGACATGGACGCGCTCGCAATTTGTGCGGATGCCCAATGGCACCCGCGATAACGGCGCACGGCAGAGGGTTTTCTACCTTAATTTCAAACGCTTGGAGGCCAACCATGAATAGCTTGCTGGAAATCCCCGAACTTCACGAAGCGCCCGACATTGCGAACGCTCCGGCCCTACTGCCGCCCGAAGCCAAACCGCTTTCTGCCCTGATCCGTCACGATGGGGACGATCCGAACGAATTGCTTCGCCATCGCTACCTCTGCCGGGGTGGCGGCCTGCTCCTGGTCGGCCCCACGGGAATTGGGAAAAGCAGCCTCTCCATGCAGGCGATGATCCTGTGGGCCATAGGTCGAGAGTTTTTCGGTATCCGCCCTGCAAAGCCCTTGAAATCGTTGCTTGTTCAGGCGGAGAACGACGATGGCGATCTGGCTGAGATGCGTGATGGTGTCTTGGCCGGCCTGAACCTCTCCGAAGCCGAGCGTGAAATGGCGTTGTCCAGCATCATGGTTGTGCGGGAGGACAGCCGGACGAGTCGGCGGTTCTTTGCGGAAGTGGTGCGCCCGCTGTTGGAACAGCATCGCCCGGAACTGTTGTGGATTGATCCCGCACTAGCCTATCTCGGCGGGGAGGCCAGCTCGCAGGAAACGGTTGGTTCCTTCCTGAGGAACGAGCTTAACCCTTTGCTGCGGGAATTTAACTGCGGCGCTGTTGTGGTTCATCACACGAACAAACCGCCGAACGGGCGGGACAAGCCCGATTGGAGCGCGGGTGACTTCGCCTACCTCGGCAGCGGTTCGGCCGAGTGGGCCAACTGGTCCCGCGCCGTGCTCGCCCTTCGCAATCTCGGTTCACCAACGGTGTTTGAACTGCGCGCCGGGAAGCGAGGATATCGTTTGGGTTGGATGGAGGTGGACGGACGGACCAAGGCGTATGCGAAGACTATCGCCCACGCAAAAGAACCGGGTGTCATCTTCTGGCGGGAAGCGGACGCTTTGGAGGTGCCAACGGTGGATAAAGCGAAAGCCATTCCCACCCCGGAATGCATTCTGGCGCACGTCCCACCCGACCGGCCGATTGCCAAGGAGGTGCTGCGTGGGAAGGCGAACGCGGCCGGAATTGCTTGGAACAAAATCAACGCGCTGATCGCGGAGTTGATAGACGATGGCAGGCTGTTTGAGTGGCTTAAAAAGCGTCCCAGAACCAGCCCGCAGATACTGTTGGCCCGTGGAGCACAACCCCCGGAGGAATTGCTTCCGTGAGACGCACACACAGAGACACACACGGTCATTTTGACCGTGTATGCGAGTCGTGCGGGTCCGCCGAGAGACACACACACGCCCCTATGTAATAGGGCGTGTGTGTGTGTCCGCGAGTCGGCTTACGGCACCAGCACAACGCGGAAATACCGCCCGGTATCGGCTACGATAAATTCTTGGGTAATGGTTTCGGAATCGGCCACGAAGGGTGGCCCCGTTGGAGTCCAAACCACAAGGTCGTTGGATGCTTGGATTTGATACGTCAACCCGAGCACGACGTTCACCGTCACGTTTACGCGGCTGACTGCCAATGTGGCGTGCGGTGTGAAGGGTGGCGACGCGATTAAAACTTGGGGAAGGCTTGTGTAGCCGCTGCCGGGATTCGTGATCGTAAAACCCGTGACCGTCCCCTGTGACACTATCGCAGTCGCAGTGGCACCGCTTCCGCCACCGCCTTTGATTAGAACTGTTGGCGGGTTGGTGTAGCCTTTGCCGCCTCCGATCAAATTCAAGCCCACGACGAAGCCGTTGACCACCTGCGCTGTGGCAAGGGCGCGGTTAGGAACGACTAGCCCGTCGCTAACAAGTACAAAGGAATCATCATTGCCCGTCGCTATCGCCAAGACGCCGCTTAAGCCTGTAGGCACGTTGGTTTGGCCTTGGCCGTTCTCACCCCACGAAACGACTGTTCCGTCAGCATTTAGGGCAAGCATGTGATTGTCGCCCCCTATAGCTATGCTTACGACGTTGGTTAAGCCCGAAGGTGTAGCCGGATAGTTATATCCCAAACCCAGAATGGTTCCATCGCTTTTCAGAACGGCAGTGGCAAAGCCGCCAGCGGAAATTGCTACGATTCCACTCAAGCCTCCGGGCACAGAAGTTTCGCCAGTGCTGTTGCTTCCCCACGCAACGATGCGGCCGGCAACCACCCCATCCTGAACAATAGCGACTGAATGCCTAGCCCCCCCCGCTATGGCCACGACACCGGCTAAACCTGCGGGCACGTTTGTTTGTCCGAAGGTGTTGTCGCCCCAAGCAACGACCGTACCATCGCTCTTAAGGGCGAGCGTGTGTAGGCCGCCCGCTGCGACGGCGACCACCTTGCTTAATCCCGCAGGGATTTTCGTCTGGCTGAAGTCATTATTTCCCCAAACGACAACTGTGCCATCGCTCTTTAAGGCTACCGTGTGAAACGCCCCGGCGGTGATAGCCACCACGTCGTTCAAGCCTACTGGCACTGTTGCTTGGCCATAATTGTTATAACCCCAAGCCACGACAGTTCCGTCGCTTTTCAAGGCGACTGTGTGACTGCTTCCCGCCGCAATCGCCACAACGCCGGCCAAGCCCGCTTGCGGGTCGGTTTCGCCATAACGATCGAATCCCCATCCGACAACCGTGCCCGTTACCGAAGGGCGAATCAGTGGGAATGTGGACGGGCGTGTTGGCTCCGGCAGAGGGAACACTTGTGCCCGGCCAGAAAACAGGGTGGCGAAAGTAAACAGAGCCAGGGCAAGTGTGGCTGATTTCATTACCTTGCACCCTGTAACACCCCGCCGGGGGAGTCAAGGCCAGATACTAGCCCGTCCTGTCACCCGGAACGCGGCAAGGCAAACTGTGGCCGTTAGCCCTAGTGGCTAGTGATAAAACCCGTTTTCCCCGCAACATAGCTTCTCAAAAACCGCACCACACTTTAAGCGGGGTCTGTAAAACGACCCCGGCCCCGTTTCCGGGGTCGGTGGGGTACGGGGTGGGGACGGTCGGGGCTTGAGTCGGGGGCAATCCCTTTTTTGATTACACCCGTAAGCGCGCAACACGGCGCAACAGTGAAACGGGCTGACAGTGCTAAATCGTGCAATTTCTAAAAAACGATAACCGCACACTATCAACACGTTAAGCAGGGTCTAGAAGCATGACTCGGTTTCGTAAACCGTAGGTCGTCGGTTCAATCCCGACCACCGGCTCCATTCGTAATCAAGGGGTTGCGATTGGAATTAGGGTCCTGAGGATTCAAAACAAGGAGCAGTTCCTCCACGAATCCTCCAGCAAAGGCCTGACAAACCACTTTGCGTTCATTATCGGCAGGGTCGTGGCAACGATCCGCGTTCAATTTCCGACCGTCCGTTCGTATCGAAAGAAGGGGCGAACCTACTTCGACGTCAACTGCCGCCGCAAAGGATGGACAGGTCCTGCCCGGCTCTCTTTCAAAACCAAGGCGGACGCACTCAAAAAGGCTCAGCAGATCGGGGACCTGTTTGAGCGGAACGGAATCGAGGGACTGAACCAAGTCTCGTTGTCCGTCACCAACCGCGAGTTGGAACGCTTGGAGAGCCAGCTGGGCGGCTACGGCAAGACCTTGGTGGACGCGGTCGCCCACTACCTTGAGTTCCTTCAGAAGACACCACCCTTGACCGCCTCGGTGAACCAGTTGACCGGGCGGTGGGCGGAATACGTCTCCAAGGACACCAAGAAGAACAACCGATCCCGTACCGTCCAAGAGATCGGCACGTTCGCCGAACGCTTCGGCCGGGATTTCCTGGATGTACCCATTACCGAGGTGGATCGCCCGCTGGTGGACCGGGCGGTGTTGACTCTCAAGACGCGGGAAGGCGAGCCCGTGTCCCCGCAGACGCGACGCAACTACCTCACCAAGTTCAAACAGTTCCTCAACTGGTGTGTGGATCAGCAACTGATTCCCGCCAACCCCGCCGCCACCCTGTCGGTGAGCGTCGAGGCGAAGTTGCCCGAGGTATACACCCTCGACGAATGCCGCCGGATCCTCGAAGTGGTTCAGCAGCCCGCCCACCGGCCGATGATCGCCTTTGTCGCGTTGGGCCTCTTCGCTGGTCTGCGTCCCACCGAGTCGGAGCGTCTGGATTGGAGCAACATCCACCGGGAGAATGACTCCATCAGCATCGAACCAAGGCAGACCAAGGTGAAGCGGGCCCGCAACGCGGAGATCGATTCGACCCTCGCCGCATGGCTGGCTCTGGTGGATACGTCGCCACCGTTGATCCCG
>CAIVQH010000056.1 GCA_903907995.1 uncultured Verrucomicrobiota bacterium
ACAGACCCTTTGTCCATCCCCGGTTCCGGTCGGGCTCCGCCCTCCCTCCACCGGGGATGGACAAACCAACACAGAACCACAACCATCAACCAACTCCTGAGACTCTCATATCCCATGGAGCAGTTTGTGTGGTCCGGTCAATCCGCTGATTCGCCTCTGTTCCTGGGCCCACCGGTACGAGATCGAGCAGTACAGCGCGATTCCCTCGGTGCTGTGGCGGCTGCGCCAGCGGAAGCCCGACTTGGTTTATTGCGGTGACCCGGTTTTGGCGTGGAACCTGAAACGCTTCCGTCGCTGGCACGGGGCGCGCGTTGTCTTCACCGATGGCATGCGGCTCAGTCCGCATTGGCTGCGGGGTTACGACGGCGTCCACCTGCTGGCACCGCCCTATCTCACGGAGGCCAACCGGATCCTCACGGGCATTCCCAAGGGACACTACTTTGCCGTGCCCTACTTCGTGGACACGGCCCGTTTCCGCCCGCCCACGCCCGAGGAACGCGCAGCGGCACGGGCGGCGTTCGGATTGCCGCAGGATGCTTTCATTGTCCTGACCATCGGTCCGGTCGGCCAGGTCAGCGGCAAGCGGCTCGATTTCCTGGCCAGCGAGGTGGCTGCCGGATCCTCCACGGCGCTGCTTGTCTCCGCCGGGGGCGACGAAGACGGCTCCGAAGCCGTGCGGACGCATGTCACCAAGGTGTTGGGCTCGCGGGCGAAGCTGCTCGGACGCGTGGACCGTCAGCGCATCCCGCAACTGCACTGGGTGGCCGACGTTTACTCGCTCGGGACGCTGGCCGAACCGTTTTCGATCGCCCTGCTCGAGGCGCTCGCCTGTGGTACGCCGGTCATCCATAACAACGAGACGGTCATGTCCTGGCAGAGCGGGGTGGGCGGCTTCGCCGTGTCGATGGAAACGCCGGGCGAGGCGGCGGCGGCCATCCGGCAGGTCGCGGCCAATCCGCAATTGCGCGCGGAAAAATCCCGCGCCGCCCGGGCGCTGGCGCTAGAGCGCTATTCGCCAGGACCGGTCGGAGCCACGCTGGTGCGGGAGCTGCGGCACGTCGCGGCGCGTCCGCTCGGGCTGCTCACATGACGCCCCGGGTGGCCATCGCGTGTTCCGGGCTCGGTCACGTCCGCCGGGGCAATGAGACGTGGGCCCACATGCTTGCGGAGGCGCTGCACGCGGCGGGTGAACCGGTGACGCTGTTTGGTGCGGGCGCGTTGCCGGTGAGCTGTCCCTATCGCCGGCTGCTCACGTTGCCCCGGGAGAATTTCCTCCTGCGCCGCCGGCTGATCTGGCTGCGGCGCTACCGGCTGGAACAGTTCATTTTCGCCAAGGCCCTGCGCTGGGCCCTGCGCGACGGCACGCATGACGTCGTCCACGTGGCGGACCCGCAACTGGCCTGGTGGGTGCGCGACGCTGTGCGCGCCCGGCCGATCACCGTCATTTACAAGGACGGCCTGATGCTCGGGCCGGATTGGAACTGGCGCTTTGACCGGGTGCAGGTGCTGGCCCCCTTTTACCGCGAAGATGCCGCCTTGCGCGGCGTGGATGTGTCACGTTGGGAAGTGATTCCTCACTTTGTGGATACCACCCGGTTTGCCCCGGTGACTACGCGGCAGGCGCAGCGGCGGCAACTGCTGGGCGGCTCGGTTTCCGACTCCGCCCTGGTGGTGCTCGCCGTGGGAGATCTGGCCGGCCAGAGCGAGAAGCGGCTGGACTGGGTGGTGCGGGAAACGGCCGCCGTTCCCGGCGCACATCTGGTGGTGGCGGGGCAGGCGACCACGACGGATGTCGCCGCGTTCGAGCACATGGCGCGACCGTTGTTGGGCGACCGCCTGCATCTTCGGCCCAATGTGCCGCCCAGCGAGATGCCAGCGCTGTATCCGGTGGCGGATGTCTTCGCCCATGCGGCCCTTCGGGAACCTTTCGGCCTGGTGTTTCTGGAGGCGATGGCCTGCGGCGTTCCCGTCGTGGCGCACGAGTTCGCCGTAACGCGCTGGATCGTGGGTGACGCGGGCGAGACGGTGAACATGGAAACGCCGGGGGCGCTGACCGGCGTGCTGCAACGCTGGCTGACGCGGCCGGCGTTGCGCGATGAGCTGGCCCGGCGCGCCCGGCAGCGGGCGGAAACCGTCTTTGCCCCGGCGGGCATCGTGCCGCTGTACCGGCGCCTCTATGCGGACATCCGGGCTGCGCGGAAGCCATGAACGTCGCCTTCCTCAACGAAAACACGCTGGGGCATACCAGTTACCTGCCGCGCTTTGCGGAGGAGCTGCTGCGCCGGCCCGAATTGGGGGTTACGCCACGCGTGCTGGATGCGCTGCCCCTACCGCCGCACCTGCGCCGGCTGGGGGACACCTCCATCCGCGGGCTGCGCAAGTTCGGCCTGGATTTTCATGGCACCCGCTGGCGGGTCGCGGCGAGCCGCCATCTGCGCGAGCAGTTGGATCAGCTGCGCCAGCGGGAGCGGGTCGATGCGCTCGTCGTGAATACCCAGAGCATGGGGCTGGCCCTGGATGGCCTGCCTCAGGAGCTGCCGGTCTTCGTTGCGCTGGATGCGACCTTTCAGCAGCTCGCCCGCTCCCCTTGGTTCGCACCGAACGCGCCGTCGCGCTGGCTGCAGCCGCTGACGCTGCGCGGCCTGCTGCGCCGGGAGCGGGCGCTGTTCGCCCGGACCACCCGGTTTCTGCCCTGGTCCGCACCCGTCTCCGAATCCCTGCGGCGCGACTACGGCGTCGCGGCGGAGCGCATCTCGGTGTTGCCGCCCTCGCTGACGCCCCCGCCGCGGCGCGCGGGCCCGGTGGCCAACGTGCGCCCGCAACTGCTGTTTCTGGGCGGCGATTTCATTCGCAAAGGCGGTCCCCTCCTGCGCGAGTGTCACGAACGCTTCTTCGCCAACCGGTGCGACCTGCACCTCGTCACCCAGAGCGAGGTGTCCGCGGGACCGGGTGTGTTTGTGCATCGCGGGGTGAAGGCTGGGAGCGAGGCCTGGCAGCAACGCTGGCGCGAGGCCGACGTGTTTGTGTTTCCTTCGCGACTGGAAACGTTCGGCATCGTGCTGCTGGAGGCGCTCGCGTTCGAGGTGCCCGTCGTGGCCTCCGCTACGGGCGCGGCGCGGAGCATTCTGGGCAATGGCGACTTTGGTCGCCTGCTGCCGGAACTCACCGTCGAGGCGTTGCGGACCGCTTTGGAGGAAGTGCTGGCCGATCCTTCGGCGGCCTGGACCAGGGCCCAACGGGGCCGCGAGGACTTTCAGAGAAACTATGCGCTGGATGCCAATACAGCCCGATTGGCCGGACGGTTGCAGTCGGCCCAACTCGCCTGAAATACGGCCGGGATACCAAGTCTCCTGGCGCGTCAGCCCACTGCGGCCGGGGACCCTCCGGTCGGGTTGCGGGCCATGAAATACACGGAGTTGCGTTCCGCGATCACGGCGAAGCCCAAATTCTCAAAATCGGCGAGGATACGGGCCATGACTTCCGGTCGAAGCAGTTTGGGGTGCAGTTCAATCAGCACCTTTTCCACGGTCGCGGGAATCTCCGCAAAATTCAGCAGGCTTTCCGCGCCTTCGACGTCGAAAATCAGGGCCGTGGGCTGATAGTCCAATTGCGCCAGCACCGTGGTGAGCCGGCGACCGGGAACCGAGATGGTCCTTCCGCCTTGGGACGCGCCGAGCAACGAGTTGTCCCAGAAGGTGCTGCCCACTTCCAGGATCACTTCCCCATCCCGATCACCGAGGGCGAAGGGTAGGAAGGCGGGAGTCCGGCCGTTCAGCGCGTAATTTTGCTGCAGCAGTTTGGCCGTCTCCGGATTGGGTTCAATCACCGTGTAGTGCCGGATGCCCAGATTGACGAGGCAGAAGAGGCCGATGAACCCGACGGCACCGCCCACTTCCATGACCCGGTCCTGCGCGGTGAGGTAACGGGCGGCGAAATCACACTCAATCGCCTCGTATTCCCCCTCGTAGAAAACATTTTTGATATCCCGCGGGAACCGGGACACATCCAGGATCACGCCCCGCAATTTGACGCGGTTGACGAGTCGGAGAATCACCTGGAAACGCCAATGCCACGCGAATCTTCGCCAGAGGGAATCCTGTGGCGGGTCGGGCAAGATGACCGGGGTCGGTTCGCTCATTTCGGACGCTGATGGCTGGCGCAATTCGTCGGGCTCCTGCCCCGGGCCGTTATCGTACATCCTCGCCAAGCTCCACATTCCAGTAGGCGAGGTCGAGGAAATGCTTCCAGCTGTCGTGCATCGGCGCGCCGAAGTTCACCTGCACAAACGGCCGCCACTTTGGCCGCTTGGGCTTGCGCACCAGCCGCAGACCGGCTTCTGCCGGCGTGCGGTTGGCCTTGCGCGTGTTGCAGGGAATGCAGGAGCACACGATGTTCTCCCACGTCGTCGGACCGCCCCGGTCACGTGGAATGACGTGGTCGAGATTGAGATCCTTGCGTTCGAGCGTGCGGGAGCAGTACTGGCAGGTGTTCTTGTCGCGCTCGAAGATGTTGTGCCGGGTGAACTTGACCTCCTTCTTGGGCAGGCGGTCGAAGGCCAGCAGGAGGATCACGCGGGGGATGCCGATGCGGAACGAGATGGTGCCGACGGAATCGTCTTCCGTCTGGCCCTGGGAAAAGTCACGCCACTGGCTGAAGTTGTAGGTTTTGAAATCGCCCTCGTCGTCACCGAAGACGACCTGCGCGTGACCCTCGAAGAGAAGCGTCAGCGCGCGCCGCGCCGAGCAGACATTGACGGCCTGCCAGAGGCGGTTCAGCACGAGGACTTGCTGGTTAAGGGCCAGGCTCATGGCGGAACCGAACTAACGGGCGTGTGAGTTAGCGGAGCGCCGTCCCGAAGTCAACGCCCGGCGGTGAACTACCGGTGAAAAAGTATCCGGTCACTTGGGTGCCAGGAGGGGCTGGAGGAGCTGGCGTTCGGGGACCTTCAGCTGGGCCAGGTTCAGCCGGCGCGCGAGCTGGCGGGAGGCTTCGCGCTGCTGGTTGGCATCCAGCACGAGGGCGTACACGGCCCGCCACCGCGCGGGCTGCTTGTCCCAGTCCAGATTCGCGGATTCGCACAGAGTCAGCGCCTTTTCGGCATGCCCCAGGCGGAGTTCCGCGAGCGCGAGGGCCATGTAGATGTCCACGTCGTTGGGGTATTGCTTGTTCAGTGCGGCCAGTTCGACGGCGGCATCATTGGCCTTCTCATTGAAGAGCAGGCTGAGGTAGGCGTTCTGGTACCGGACCTGTTTCTGGTCCCCGAGCGGAACGAGCAGGTGCTGGTAAACCAGCCGCTCGATGGACAGGTCATCGTGCGACTTCGCGAGGCGCAACAACATCATGGCGGCGGCGACCGTGGTACGCGGATTCTGCAGCATCGCCGTCCAGGCTGCGGTGGCGGCTTCGGGCTGTCCGAGCTGCTCCGCGAAGTGGGCGATGATTTCCAGCTGTTCCACGCTCGTACCCGCTGTCTTCACGGCCTCGGCCAGAAATCCGCCAGCCTGCCCGGCGTGGCCCGTGCCGGTGGCGTCCAGGGCTTTCAGGCAACCGCGGGCGGTCGGCATCAGCCGTGACTTCGGATCGCCCAAAATGACCTCCAGTTCATCCCAGCGGTGCTGGTCGGCCAGGGTTTCGCAATAGACCAGCAGCAGCGGCGGGGACTTGAGCGCCCGGGCTTCTGGGACCAGCTGCTGCACCAGTTCCGGTCGCTGGTGGCCCCGGAGCCATTCGGAGACCGCCACCAGATCGTTGGTGCTGAGATTCGCGGGCAGCATGCTGGCCAAGACCTTCTGCTCGTTCTCGGCGCGCTGTGCCGGTGCCAGCCGTATCCGCACATCCCAAGCCAGCAGCTGGTCGGCAATGGCGTTGGTGGTGGCGGCCAGCTGGTCGGCGATGCCGGCCAGTTCGGCGGGCGTCGGGCCGTACATCGAGGCCAGGGTGCGGAGGGCAGGCAGCTGCTGCGCACTGTTGGTGGCGGCCAGCGGGCGGAGCAGGTCGACGGCCTTGGCGCCCAGCTCCGGCGCTCCGCTGTTCAGGTAGGCCCGGGCCAGGACGAATTGCAGATAGGGATCATTGGGCTCCTTCTGCCGCATGACTTCGAGGCCGCCGATGACCATGCGCCAGTTGCCCATGGCGGCATGCTGGTCGAGCACGATCAGGCGGGTCTCCCGGTTTTCGGCGTCCCGGACCAGGAGATCCTGGATCAGCTCGTCAGCCAGGTCGAAGCGCTCAAGCTTGTGCGCGAAGCGGGCGTATTCCTGCCGGTCCGCCAGCGTGGCGGCACCGGTTTTCAGCAGGATCTGCCAGTAGTTGATGCCATCCGGCAGGCTGCCTTTGACGTTATATTGGGCGGCCAGTCGGAGAACCCGGGGATCAAAAGGGGCGAGCCCGAGCGCGGCGCGGGCGGCGCGGGAAGCGGCCGGCAGATCACCGGCAGCCAGGGCCTGGTAGCCTTCAGCCACAATGCGTCCGGCCCGCCAGGCCTTGACCTGACGGTAAACCGGCCGGGCTGCCAGCAGGCCGATGAGAACCAGGACAGCCACGATGACCAGCACCCGCCAAAGCCAGCGGGAACTGTCCTGAAACTCGGGCAGATCTTCGGAGGGATGTTCGTCAGGCAAATCGGTCATGATGCCATGACCAGCATGGGGAGTTCATCGCTGGCTGGGAAAGTTGGAATTTCCCTTAGAGCCTGTCTGAGAAGTCGAGATGAGGGAGGCGGTGAGGAAACGGCACGCGGAGCTTGACCTTGGTGTGGAATGGTTTGGCGATCTATCGCGGCAGCGCAGTCAGGCGATGAAAATCGCCCGTTTTGAGACCGACCT
>CAIVQH010000057.1 GCA_903907995.1 uncultured Verrucomicrobiota bacterium
AAGACACTCTTTCCCTACACGACGCTCTTCCGATCTGGGTTCACGCCGGGTCGGAGACCGGCGCTCCGTTCGCCTCACCCGCAGTCGGACCGGTTGGAGAACCAGCTCCGCAGATCAGTTCGCCTGCCCAGCACACGCTCAAACTCAGCTTCACCCAATACCAGCAGCGCTGTGGAAAGCGCGTCAGACGCGGTCGCCGAGAGCGTGGCCACGGCGGCCATGCGTTCACCGGTGGCGGGTTCGCCAGAACGCGGGTCGATGACGTGGCCGTAGGTTCGCCCACCTTCGCGAAATGATTTTCCCCAGGTCGCCGAGACGGACAGCGACTCATCCCGCAGGGAAACCGATTCGCCGTTGGGCAGCGCGACTTTCCATTCGGCGGCGTCAGGGGGAGCGCCTATGGCCATGACTGTGCTGGTCCCGCCGTGCAGCAGCGCACTGGCAATCCCCGCCTCGCGCACCAGTTCGGCCGCCCGGTCCAACGCGTAGCCTTTGCCCAGGCTACCCAGGTCCAGCATCACGCCGGGCCTTGCGAAACGGACGGAAAAGGCCGCCGCATCGAGAATGACCAGTTCCGGGCCAACGCAGGCCCGGGCTTCTGCCAGCGTGGCGGCATCCGGTCGCGCACCGCTGCCGCCGACAAAACCCCACGCCTTGATCAGCGGCGCGGCGGTGATGTCGAACGCACCTCCGGTCGCGGCAGTGAGATCAAAAGCCCGCTGGAGCAGGCGGAACACCTCGGGCGCGACGCGCACCGCCTCGTGGGCGGCTTGCGCGTTCACGCGGGCGATGTCGGTGTGTGACCGGTAGAGGCTGAGCTGGTTTTCGATCCGCTCCACCTCGTCCAGTGCCTCCTCGCCAGCGGCGCGCAACGCGGCCGGATCGTTACCGTGCAGCACCAACTCGAAGCGCGTCGCCATGGCGTGACGGGCGAGACGCACGGCTAGGAAGCATTGCTGGCGCACACCTCATAGAATGAGCCAAACCACCATCCACGTCGACGCGATTACGCCTGCTTGTGGTTGCTTTGAAATGAACATGAGGGCAAGCATTCACCACCGTCTGAAAATAGGCCGGTGCTATTAAGCCCTTGCTTTGCCAGAACATGTGGAGAGGAGAGGAGAGGGCAATTTCAACAACCGCAAACCGCTGACTCCGGCACGCTTATCCCAAGTCATGAAAAGAACACTGACACTGATGTGGCTGATGCTCCTCGCGATGCCCTCGATGGCGCAGGAGGCCGGACTTAGGCTGCTGTTCACCAACAGCGCGGCAATCATCACGAACTACGTCGGCTCCGGAACCGTGCTGACGATTCCGGACCGGATCACGAACTATGTCGGGCCGGGAGGCGTCATGCAAACCTTCCCCAACGGCATTCCCATCACGGGCATAGCGGATTACGCCTTCCAGTATAAGCAGAGCCTGACCAAGGTGGTTATCGGTGACACCATGGGAAGCATCGGAGCCCAGGCTTTTTACCGCTGTGACAGCTTGGGCGAAGCGTCGCTTGGGCGGAATGTCACGAACATTGATGACAGCGCATTTCTGTATTGCACGAAATTGACCGGCATCACCGTGGATGCAGCCAACCCCAGCTTCAGCACCCCGGGCGGCGTCCTGTATGACAAGACTCAGGAGAAGCTCGTCACCTTTCCCGCAGGACTGGGCGGCGCCTATGCCGTTCCGACCAGTGTGAAAACTTTCGGCGACTCCGCATTCGCGTATTCCGCCGTAAACCAAGTGACGGTCGGAGACGGCATCACCAACCTAGGCGGGATGGTGTTTTACTCCTGCGCTTCCCTGACCAACCTGGTGCTGGGCAAAAATCTCGTCGGGATCGAGATCAATCCGTTGCAGGGTTGCTACCGCCTCGAAAGTATCACCGTGGACGAGGGCAATCCCGCATACAGCACAGTGGACGGGGTTCTTTTCGACAAGCTTCGGACCAAGCTGATCAAATTTCCCGCGGGCAGGGGTGGAACCTATAAAATCCCCGACAGCGTCACCCAAATCGCGTTCCAAGGATTTTACGGAAGTCCCAACATTACCAGCGTGACCATTCCCGCCAGCGTCACCAACATCGGATACAATGCGTTTGCCCTGAGTCAGAATCTGGCCACCGTTTACTTCGGCGGTGACGCACCGCCCGATGATGGCTTTGGTTTCTATCTGAATGCCAAAACCACGGTTTACTACCTTCCCGGAACCACGGGCTGGGGCCCGAGGTTTGGCAGTGCCCCGACGGCGGTATGGAATCTCCACATCCAGTCGGCTCGTTTTTTGGGCGGCGAATATGAATTTACCATTGCTGGTGACGCTTACTTGACGGCGGTGGTGGAAGCCAGCCCGACGCTGGCGCCGGGCGTGTGGTCTCCGGTGTCTACCAACACGCTGGCTTTCGTCGGCCTCTCCTCGTTCAGTGATCAAGGAGCGGAGGGCCTCCCCATTCGTTTCTACCGTCTCGCCTTTCCCTGACGCCTCTGACGGGGCGCGGAACTGGCTCCGCCCAGAACCAAAAGGAAAACGCCGGCCTCCTTGCGGAAGCCGGCGTGGCGAAAATGAGGCGGTTCAGGAGCGCTCCAGCGTGCCGTAGGTGATCGCCGTGATCGGGCGGCCGGAGCCGTCGCTGACCTTGCGGGTGGCGGGGTCGAAGTAGCACATCATGCCGAGGCGCTCGCTCATTTCGGCGAGCGAGATGACGGTCTGCACCTTGATGGCGAGGTCGATGCCACAGTTCTGCTTCTCGGTGCCACGGATGGCCCGGAAGAAGTTCCGGTGGTGGTTCGCCACGCTTTCGGCGTTCTCGCCCGTGAAGGGCTCGCTGGTCACGGGGTCGATCTCCTCGGCAAACGGGCGCTCAGGCTTCAGCTCGACCTTGTTGCCGGCCATCGTGAGCGTCGCCTTGTGGCCGCGGATCATCTCCTGCGTGCCCTGCTCGTTCACGGTGCTGGAGGTGATGTGCATGACCATGCCGCTGGGGAACTCGGCGATAAGCTGCACGATTTCGGGCACGTCCCGGGTGTAGATCGTCTTGGAATCGCCCTCGGACTTGGAATCGGTGTTCACCTTGCGGTTGCCGACGCTGGCGACGCGCAGCGGGAACTCGGGGTTGCCGGTGGCAAGCATGTAGGGATGCAGCTTGTGCGGGAACAGGTCGCCGAGCAGGCCGGAGCAGTACGGCTGGTACTTGCGCCAGCGGAAGTAGTGGTCGGCGTTGAAGGGAACCTTGGCCTTGATCTGGTTGCCCATCCAGTAGGCCCAGTCCAGATCCTCGGGAGTACACCACTTCTGGATGGTGTAGTTCCACTCGCCCTTCGGGTTGTTCCGCATGTAGCTGCCCTGGCTCATGACGACCGGGCCGATCTTGCCGGCCTGGATCCACTCGGCCGCCTTGTGCCACTTCTTGTCGGAGCAGCCCTGGGAACCGACCTGCACCAGCCGGCCGGTGCTCTTGCAGGTGTCGTAAATCTGGAAGGCCTCGCCGAGGTAGCGCGTCATCGGCTTCTCGACATAGACGTGTTTGCCGGCCTGGAGGGAGTCGCAGGTCACCTTGGTGTGCCAGTGGTCCACCGTGGCGCAGAAGACGACGTCGATGTCCTTCCGCTCGATCAGCTTCCGGTAATCGCTGTAGCCCTGGGCCTGGGGGCCGGCCTTGGCCTTGCCGACTTCGACGCGGTGCTTGGACACGTCGCAGATGGCGGCCAGCGCGATGTTGTTGGCCCCTTCATCCACGTCCTTGCAGGTGCTGACGTGGGCGCCGAAGCCCTGTCCGCCCACTCCGACGAAACCGCAGACAATCTTGTCATTGGCCCCGATCACGCGGCCGGCATACGGGGCGACTCCCGAGGAGACGCTCGAAGCGACGCCGCCCTGACTGGTGGCACAGCCGACGAGACTGGAGGCGGCCCCGGCGACCGTGGCGGCAGCCGTGGCGCGCTTGAGGAAGTCGCGGCGGGAAGAACCGCCGGCGGGAGCGGGAGATGGTTTGGAAGAAGACATAGGAGATGCGTGGATGTGGTAGATGCGGCTTTCAAGACGCAGCCTATCGCCAATGCATTCGAGGTCAATCGGGAAGGGTGGCCAATGGCCGCCGGCGGGCCATTTTCTTTGGCGCACTTGGCCCGGAAGACCGATCGGCGTTCAGGTAGCGGCCGCGACCGGACGGTAAAGGCTAGCGACCGTGTCCGTATCGCCCGCCTGCGGGACAGGCAGGCAGAAGCGAAACACCGAGCCTGCCTGCGGACGGCTCTCGACCGTGATCGTGCCGCCATGTTCCTTCACGATGCGCTCGCAGATCGCCAGCCCCAGGCCGGTTCCGTGCGTCTTGCCGAAGGTGAAGAACGGCTCGAACAGACGCGCCTGATACTCGAGGGGAATGCCGCAACCGTTGTCGGAAAGTTCCGTGGTCACCCACTGGGAATCCGCCGAGAATCGCAGCGTCAGTCGGGCATCCTCGCGGCCGGACATCGCGTCAAAGGCATTGGCGTACAGGTTGGTGAACACCCGCGTCAGGCGGGGCGGGTCAAGGCGTAGGCGGACCTCGGGCAGATCCCCTTCGATGACGAGTTCCACGCCGCGCCGGGCGGCCTCGGGACGAAGTTCAAAGAGGATGTCCCGCAGGAACTCGGCGTAGTTCACCTTGGGCAGCACCGCGTTGGTCGGCACGCTGCGGGCGAAATCCAGCAGCTCCTGCATCATCCGGTTCAGCACCTCCACCTGCTTGCGAATGCGGTCGCGGGCGGACCGCCGTCCGTCGGGCGAGACGTTGTCGCCGGCGGCCAGGTCGGCGGCGATGCCGATGACGTTCAGCGGATTGCGGAAGTCGTGGACAATCGTGCGGGCAAGGCGCTCCACGAGCTGGAGGCGTTCGGCTTTGAGTGATTCGCGGAGGAAGCGCCGGTTGAAATCGCGCATGCGCAGGCTGGCGTCGCGCACGAGCGAGGCGGCCAGCAGCGGCGAATGCTCGAGCAGTTCCATGACGGCCTCGGTCGGCACGAAGGAGAGTTCCGAGTGCTCCAGGGCGCTGGCCGTGGCCGAGCGCGTGCCGCCGTCAAAGACGGACATCTCGCCGAAATACTCGCCGGCCTCCATCCGCGACAGCACGTGCAGATGCTCTGGGGCGGAGCGGGCGGCGATCTGGATCAGGCCGCGATGGATGACGTAAAGGCCGTCCCCATCGTCCCCTTCATGAAAGATCACCTCGCCGGCCGCAACGCTGCGGGCGACGGTATGTTTGCGGACCACCTGCTGTTCCGCGGGCGAGAGATGACGGCAGAAGCGGGAGTCCTCCAGAGAGACCATTCTTAAGACATGGCCGAAAGCGGGCCATTTGGCGAATCATTTGGCAGCCTGGGGCTCTGGGACCACCGTGGGCCTTCGAAGAAACCCTGTTACTTTTCCCGTTCGGCTTAAATGTATTGGTAGATGATGACCACTGACATGGCACTGGTCCGGGAATATGCGGACCGGGGATCCGAGGAGGCTTTTGCCCGCCTCGTTTCGCAGCACGTCAATCTGGTCCATTCCGTTGCCCTGCGTCAGGTCCGCGACGTGCATCTGGCCGAGGAGGTCACGCAGGCGGTTTTCGTGATCCTGGCCCGCAAAGCCGGATCGCTCCCCAGCCAGACGGTCCTCTCCGGCTGGCTCTATCACACCACCCGCAATGCCTCGGCCAATGCCCTGACCGTCCAACGTCACCGGCAGGAGCGCGAACAACAGGCCTACATGCAAGCCCAAGACAACGAAACCGACCTGGAGGTCTGGACGCGGATCGAACCCCTGCTCGACACCGCCATGGCCCAGCTCGGCGAGCGGGATCACAACGCCCTCGTGCTGCGCTTTTTTGAAGGCCGGAGCTTCAGGGAGGTGAGCGCGGAACTGGGCACGAGCGAGGCCGGCGCCAAGATGCGGGTGGCCCGCGCGCTCGAAAAGTTGCGGAGGTTCTTCGCGAAAAAGGGGCTCAAATGCTCCGCCGCCGCGCTCGCCGGGGCGGTCTCGGCCCACTCCGTACAGGCGGCACCACTCGGGCTTGCGACCACCGTCACGGTCGCGGCCGTTCAGGGAACTCCAGTGACGGCCTCAACCTTAACCATCATCCAAAACACACTGAAACATATGGCCTTGGCCAAAATCAAAACCCTCGCCGGCGTCGGCGTTCTCACCCTCCTTCTGGCCGGCTCGACGACGGTCGCCGTCCGACAGGTTCTGGCGGCGCCGGAGTCGCCCGCCTTTGCGTTCGCCGGTTACGCCAAACCGGAGGCCGCGTTCCAATCGTTCCTGTGGGCACTGGGCACCGGGAAGATTGAAAAGGTGCTGGACTGCTGCACGCCGGAACAGGCGGCCCGATTCAAGGCGAAAGAGAAGGACAAGCCGGCCGACGAGGTGAGCCGTGAGATCATTCACTGGGCCGGTTCGATGAAGGGCTACCAGCTCACGGAAAAAGAGGAGATATCCGATGACGAGGTCCGTCTGCATCTCCTCGTCCAGCCGTATCCCGGCCACCCGAATGTCGGCAATGACGTCCAGGTGATGCAGCGCACCGGAAAAGAATGGAAGTACGCCGGAAAATTCGGCGTGGACATCAAGCAGTAGGCCGGCACGAAGCCACGGCGGTGCGGGAAACCACACCGCCGACTTCGCCCGAAAAATCGAAACCGCATGAACCGTAAGCAGGCCTTCACCCTCATCGAGCTGCTGGTGGTCATCGCCCTCATTGCGATCCTCGCCGGGCTGCTGCTGCCGGCCATCAGTCGCGCGAAAGGGAGCGCCGGGCGCACCGCCTGTGCCAACAACCTCAAACAGGTTGGCCTGGCCATCCGCCTCTATGCGGATGATTACGCCGACTCGTTGCCCGTGTTGCCGGAATCGAACCCCTATCCCAACGGAGTGGGCGCTTACTACAAGCAGCTGGTGAAAGGGTATCTTGGCCTGGCCGGGCCCGCGACCTCCAACGAAGCGGTGTTCATCTGCCCGGTGGATAGGATTTATTCCCGGCAGCTCGCGCATGCCTTCACGAGCTACACCTTCAACGGGTACGAGGTGGGCCCGGGCTCGATTCCCCGGATCACCGGCCAGAAAATGACAGCCATCAGGAACTCCACCAAAGCTGTCCTCATTGGTGAGTTTCCCGCCTTTTGGGGTGGCTCGTGGCATCCGTTGGTCAAACAGAGCTACCCCGATGCCCGGGCGCTGCTGGGGTTCGTGGATGGACACGTGGGCTTCACGAGGATCTTTTGGAACAGCGCGTCCGCTTCCAAACCGGGCGACTACGAGCCGCCCGCCCGTTACGATTATTCGTGGGATGGTGAGTGAAGGTTGCCGGCCAAGCCTGCTGCCCTTTCCGTTCAGCAAAGGGCTTCCGTGTTGGCGGTCCGTCCGCTAGGATGTCCCGACGTTATGCAGCCGACCAACGACCTGAGGGTCGTCACCACACGCCGTCTGCTCGCCCCGAGCGAGCTCAAGACGGCGTTGCCCATGTCCGAAAGTGCCAACGCGACCGTCGTCAACGGCCGCGCCACGGTGCAGCGCATCCTGCGCCGCGAAGATCCGCGGCTGCTCGTCGTGCTCGGCCCCTGCTCGATCCACGACCCGAAGAGCGCGCTGGAATACGCCGGCCGTCTGGCCGCGCTCCGGGCGGAGCTGGAGGACCAGTTCTTCCTCGTGATGCGCGTCTATTTTGAAAAGCCCCGCACCACCATCGGATGGAAGGGCCTGATCAACGACCCGCACATCAACGGCACCTATGACGTGGACCAGGGCCTGCGCCTGGCGCGGAAGCTGTTGCTCGACATCAACGAGCTGGGCCTGCCCGCCGCCACGGAGTTCCTCGACCCCATTGTCCCGCAGTACATCGCGGACCTTGTGAGCTGGGCCGCCATCGGCGCCCGCACCACGGAGAGCCAGACGCACCGCGAGATGGCCAGCGGGCTCTCGATGCCGGTCGGCTTCAAGAACGGCACCGACGGCTCGTTGCAGATCGCGTTCGACGCGATGCTCTCGGCGAAGCACGCCCACCATTTCCTCGGCATCGACCAGGACGGCTTCACCTCGGTCGTGCGCACCATCGGCAATCCCGACGGGCACGTCGTCCTGCGCGGCGGACGCCTCCGGACCAACTTCGACGCCGCGAGCATCGCTGACGCTTCCGTCCAGCTGAAGAAAGCCGGCCTGCCCGACGGCCTGATGGTGGATTGCTCGCACGCCAATTCCAGCAAGCAGCACGCAAAGCAGGAGGAGGTCTGGCAGAACCTGATCTCCCAGCGCGTCGAGGGCTGCGACCCGCTCATCGGCGTGATGCTGGAAAGCCATCTGTTCGAGGGCAACCAGGCCATTCCCAAGGACCTCACGACCATGAAGTACGGCGTCTCGCTCACCGACGCCTGCCTCGGCTGGGACGTGACGGAGCGGATGCTGCGGCACGGCGCGGAACGCCTGCGCGCGGAGCGGCGGCAGCTGGCGACTGCGTAAGCCTTCTCCCCATGGCATCGGACCCCCAGACCCAGAGCTACCTGGTCGCCGTCGGGTTGGTGGTCGTGGGGATTTTCGGTCTGGTGGTGGTGTGGAAGATCACCAAGTCGCTCTTCAAGCTGGCCTTCTGGCTCGCGGCCCTGTGCGCGGTCGCCACGCTTGGATGGTGGCTGCTGGCGAAGGAGGGGCTTCTGCCGCCACCGCCGTTTCTGAACGAGCCGCATCGCCCCTCTCCGGTGTCCGATCCGATGACGGCCTGAGCAGGGTCGGTGGCCTCGTCACGGATGAATCAGCCGATAGAACGCCGCCGACGAATCCGGGCGGATCGTCATCTGGTTGATGGAATCGGAACCGGCGACCGGGGCCCAGGTGCCGAAGCCCGCCCCCGACGATTCAAGCTGCCAGCCAAGATAGTCCGCCGGCCAACTCAGCTGCAGCCCCGCGCCCAACGGCGCTGCGGTCAGCCTTGCACCGGCGGGCGACGGCAGCCGATCGGTGGTCAGCGCCATGATCTCGGTGCCGGTCAGCGCGTAGTTGAACAGCATCACCTCGTCCAGCCGCCCGTTGAACAACGGGTCCGGGAACTGGCTCTTGCCGAGATAATTGGCCTGGGGATTGAGGTCGGCCGGCGTGATCGTGAGCCCCAGGTTCATGGCGGTCTGGAGGCCGTTCACGTAAAGTCGCGCGGCGCGGCCGTGCAGGGTTACCGCGACGTGACACCATTGGTTGGACGGAAACGCCGCCGATTCCACGAACTGTTCCGGTCCGGTGTTCTTGAGGGAAAAGCGCAACCTGCCGCTGCCTGAGCCGGGGGTCAGGCACAGATACTGGGACGTGTCGTTGCCGAGATCGAAGATGCGCTGCCACGGCGCTCCGCCGCGCCAATTCACCCAGGCGGCGAAGGTGAAGTTGCTGACGCCTGAAAGGAGCGTCGCTGGCAGCTTCAGGAAGCCATTGGTGCCGTCGAGACTGACGGCGGATCCAAATTTTCCGGCGACGTAAGCGGATGACCCGACTGTGGTGGCGTGAAAGGCGTTGCCCGACGAATCGTTCGCGGTGCCGTTGAAGGGATAGCGGGCCAGCAGCGCCGGCGTGCCATCGAGCGGGCTGTTCACGACCAGTGGCAGAACCGTGAAGGTGCTCAGGCCGGCCGGATCGCTGGCACGGAGGGTCACGTAGTTGGTGCCGAGGGAATCAGCGTCCGGCGTGCCCGAGAGGGCGCCGGCCGCCGAGATGCTGAGCCACGCCGGGCCGGTGGCTTTGGCGTAGGTGATCGCATCCCCCTCCGGATCGGTGGCGGTCCCGGCGACGCTCGCGGCATAAGCGTGGCCCGGGGTCCCCTCCGGCACGAGGAGTGGCGGACCGGCGAACTGGGGTGCCGTGTCGTTCAGCAAGGCGGCGATCTGGGCGGCGGTCATGGCCGTGTCGCTGATCACCACGTCGTCCATCAGGCCGCCGAACAGCGGGTCGGCCACAAACTGGCTCCGGCCCAGAAAATTGACGCGCGGATGGAAGGCGGAAGGGGTGCCGGTGACCGCCGTCTTCGAGGCGGCGAGCACGCCGTTGACATAGAGGCGCGCGGTTCCGCCGCCGAGAGTGACCGCCACGTGCCGCCACTGGTTGGCCGGCAGCGCGGCGGCTTCCACGAACTGTTCGCCGCCCCCCGCGTTGATGGCAAAGCGCAGGGTGCCGCTGCCGGAGCTGGGCGTGAGAAACAGGTATTCGTCCGTGCTGTTGCCGAAGTCGAAGATGCGCTGCCAGTTGCCGCCGCCCTTCCAGCGCACCCACGCGGCGAAGGTGAAGGCGTTCCCCTGCGCCACGTTGGGCGGCAGCGTGACCGCCGTGTTCGTGCCATCAAACGAGAGGGCGGACCCCTTCCGGCCGGCAACGTAGGCCGGGCTGCCCGTGGTCACGCCGTTGTTGCCAAAGCCCGAGGAGTCCAGCGCATCCCCGTCGAACGGCAGGCAGGCGAGGCCCCGGGTGCCGTTGTCGGGAAAGGCCTGCCGATAGGCGAGCGCTGAGACCCGGTCGCGATAGGCCATGCCCGCGCCGGTCAGCGAGCCGTCGTCCCACTCGAGCCGTCGCACGTCCTCCACCCAGTTGTACAGCGCGTAGCGTTCGACAAATGGCGTCGTCTCCAGCATGTCCACCATCGCCGAAACGCAGGCCTCCTGCTGGGCGGGCGTCGGGTCGGCGCAACCGGTCCAGTTGGCGCCGTTGTTCCACTCCGTAATCCACAGCGGCCGCTTCACCGCATCGTAGGCGGCCTTGAGGAAGCCATAGAACTGGTTGGCGGCACCGGCGGGGTCGGTCGGGTCATGGCACCAGTAATAATGCAGCGGCACGAAATCCACCCGCAGGCCGGCTGAGTCGGCCTGCTGGATGAACGGGTAAAGCCAGCTGTCCCGCCCGCCGTCGGAAACCGCCGGCGCCCCGACCCGCAGGCCGGTCGCCAGCAGGTCGCCCCAGGATGAAATTGCGTCCGCCACCGCGAGGTTCGCCTGGTCCGGCCGGTCCGGCTCGTTGTAGCCCAGCAGATGGCTGGCGCTCCGCGTCTGCCAGTTCTGCCCGGCCAGGTCCGGCCAGTACCGGGACTGTCGGATGGGCACGTATTCCAGATCGGCCGTGGAATTCTGGCTGATATTCCAGTTGTACTTCCATTGGACCTTCAGTGGGGCCTCAATGTCGCCGGCGATCCCCTTCTTGGCCGACCAGCGCCACGGCGCGACGAAGACGAAGCGCACGGCCCCGGACAAGTCTGCGGGCAGCAGACTCACGTCCAGATCGCCATCCTGGGCCACGTAGTTGCGGCTCGGGCCGGTGCCGTCGGCATTCGCAGCCAGGGTCGCCGTGTAGCCGCGCTTCAGCCTGAACGAGCCGATGTGGCGGTCGAGGCCACCGAGCGCCTGGCCCCGGTAATAAACATAGGGCGTACAGGCCAGCGAACCGCCGGCAAATTGCGGCCCCTCGAACAGCTCCAGCGGCTGGAAGCCGGCCGGATGCGGCACGATGACGGAACCTGCGCCGTATTGCGTGACGCGACAGTTCACCCCTGAAATCGCCGCCGCGCCGTTCACACGCACCTGCGGCAGATAAGCCCGCGCCAGGCTGGGCGGCAGACCCGGCAAGACGAGGAAGGCATCTTCCGAGTTGAGCTGGATGACGCAGCCGGAGAGCGGACTGGCCGCCGCCGTGACTCGCAGTTCGCAGCGGTTGCTCAACGTCACGGTGGCGTTCGTCAGTGCGGTTACAATCCGGACGCCGCTGGTGATGACCAGCGTCTGGGCCCGCAAACCGGACGCCAACAGAACACCCGCGAGCACGCTACCGACCAAAGCGATGCGCCGCGCCAAGCTGATTTTCCAGGACATTCCGAACTGCCAACAAAGCAGGTCCAATGCCGGGACGCGAGATTCGAAACGGGCCGCCGCAGGGGCTGCACCTACGCAGGAAAGGGTGAAAATGGCTGACCTGGGGACAGGCAATGACCGCAGTGGTGAAGGTAAACAGTCATCCGCCGCCGGCCGCAAGGAAGGGGGACTGGGCCGCCGCTCACCAGGTGGAGTAGAGGCCGAAATACCAGAGCGTCTGCGCGCTCCCGGCCACGGTGTGGCCCGCACTGAAGAGCAGGCTGAAATGTTCGCTGAGCTTGTAGGAGCCGCCCAGATTGATCGCCGCAAACGCCCGGTCGCCATTGGCGGCGGCACCCTGCGCAAAGAGTTCGCCCCCGAGTGTCAGATGTTCGCCGAGCTCGCGCTGCAACAGCCAGCCGCCGAAGGGGTGGTCGCGTTGGCCGGGGGCGGAGTTCAGGGCCATGCCGCCACCGCCGTAGGTCGTCCACGGGCCGAAGCTTTTTTGCAGCCACAGAGGGAGGCGAAACCAGGCGCGTCCGTTGCCCAGGCCGCGCCCCGCGTCGCCCGTCGGCAGCTCGACCATCGGGAAGATGCCGATTTGCGGCCAGCCGTTCGTCTCGTGAACGAAGCGGTATTTGATCCCGAATCCCGTGTCACCCAAGCCGGACGCGCTGGGCGCCCCGCCGCCGCCCACCGTGTTCATGGGCACGACCAGATGCAGTTGCGTATCGGGCAGCGCGCCGTAATTCAGCTCCGCCGCCGGGCCGTTGATATTGTAGCCGTCCCCCGTGTGGACGCCGTTGGCGAAGAGGTAGGCTTCCCAGTACTGAAATTCCACCGGTTCCGGGTCGTCGGTCAGATACGGAGGGCCGGCGAACGTGCGCGTCGCCAGCAGCAGGCTCAGGCCGACCGCCAGCATGATGTATTTGGAGAGCTGCTTCATGAGGTTCGCCGTCAGATGTTTTCGTCCGTCCGTGTATCGGCGACGGTCCAGCAAACCGCGGTGTCCTGCAAACGAAGGCAAAACGCGGTGGCGAGGATGGGAGCAACGTTCGAGCGAGCCCATGTTCGCGCCGGTGCGTTGAGCCGGAGGAATCTGTGGGACATAAAAACGCCCAAAGGAAGGAAGTCGGAACGTTGTGGTTCACTCACCGAGCACATGCACCACCAGCTTTCGGCAGTGCGAGTGGGTGCGGTGTTCCCACAGGTAGATTCCCTGCCAGGTCCCGAGGGTGAGCGCGCCGTCGGCCACCGGGATGCTGAGGTTCACAGTGGTCAGGGCGGTGCGGATGTGGGCGGACATGTCGTCCTCGCCCTCCGCGGTGTGGATGAAATGCGGGTCGCCGTCGGGCACGAGCCGGGCGAAGAAATTCTCCAGATCGACCCGCACATCCGGATCGGCGTTTTCCTGGATGAGCAACGACGCCGAGGTGTGCCGCAGATGGAGCGTACACAGCCCGGTCGTCACGCCGCTGGCACGCACCAGCCGCGCAATCTCGTTGGTGACCTCGTGGAAGCCCCGTCCCCGCGTGACGATGGTGAGTTCGGTGACGGACTGGCAGAACATCGGGGGGATTTACGATTTACGAATGCCGGAACAGAGCGAGAGCGGTGTCCAGTGTCCAAGGTGCCGAGCCACCGCGCTCAGATTTCCACCTGCATGCCCAGCTCGACGACGCGGTTGGCGGGCAGGCGGAAGAAGGCGGTCGCACTCTGTGAGTTGCGGGCCATCACCGCGAACAGATGCCGGCGCCATCCCGGTATCCCCCGGGCCCGGGTGAGGATGGTCTCCCGGCTCAGGATGAAGGCGGTTTCCAGTTCCTTGAAGGGCAGGCCCTGCTCGCCACACCGCCGCAGCACGGCGGGCACGTCCGGTTCCTCCATGAAACCGTAGTGGGCCTTCACGCGCCAAAAGCCGTGGCGCAGTTCCTCCACGGTGAGGCGGTCCTCTTCGGCCACGCGGGGGCTTTCCTCGACGATCATCGTGAGAAAGACGACGCGCTCGTGCAGCACATGGTTCAGTTTGAGATTGTGGAGGAGGGCGATGGGTGTGCCATCGGAATTGCCGGCCAGATAGACGGCGGTGCCCTTCACCCGGGGCGGCTCGCGGCGATCCAGGCTGCTCAGGAACTGATCCGCCGGCAGCGTGCTTTCACGGACGCGCTTCCACAGCAGCTGCCGGCCGGACTTCCAGGTGGACATCAGGGTGAAGAGGACGGCGCCCACGGCCAGCGGGAACCAGCCGCCATGGAGAATCTTCAAGGCATTCGCTCCGAAAAATGCCATTTCGATCAGAAACGCGATGCCGCTGACCACCGAGGCCTGCCAGAAGCTCCAGGCCCACAGACGCCGCGCCACGAAGTGGAAGAGCAGGGTCGTCACCAGCATGGTCAGCGTGACCGCGATGCCGTAGGCGGCGGCGAGGGCCGACGAGGTCTGGAAACCGATCACCAGGGCCACGCAGGCGACCATCAGCGCCCAGTTCACCTTGGGGATGTAGATCTGGCCGCGCTCATGCTCGCTGGTGTGCTCGATGGCGATGCGAGGCAGGTAACCGAGCTGGACCGCCTGCATCGTGAGCGAAAACGCGCCGCTGATGAGCGCCTGGGAGGCGATGACGGCCGCCGCCGTGGCCAGGCCGACGAGCGGGTAGAGCGCCCAGGTGGGGGCGAGTTTGTAGAAAGGGTTTACGGCGGCTTCGGGGCGTTCGATCAGCAGCGCCCCCTGGCCGAGGTAGTTCAGCACCAGGGAGGGCAGCACGAGCGCGAACCACGCAATGCGGATGGGCGTTTTGCCGAAGTGGCCCATGTCGGCATAGAGCGCCTCGCCGCCGGTGACGACGAGGAACACCGAGCCGAGCACGACAAAGCCGACCCAGCCGTTCTCCGCGAAAAAGCGCACGGCGTGCATGGGGTTTAGCGCCCCCAGCACCCGGGGTTCCTGGATGATGCCGCCGACTCCCAGCACGGCGATCTCGAGGAACCAGACCACCATGATCGGCCCGAAGATTTTCCCGACCGCCCCGGTGCCGGCCCGTTGGCAGGCAAAGAGCCCGATCAGGATCACGGCGGAAATGGGCACGATGTAGCGCGCCAGCTTGGGCGTGGCGACATCCAGACCCTCGACGGCGCCCAGAACGCTGACGGCCGGCGTGATCATGCCATCGCCGTAGAGCAGGGCCGCGCCGAAAATGCCCAGCCCGAGCATCACCGCGACCAGTCGGGTGCGGTTGGCTCCCGGCCGCCGTTCGGGAAAGGCCAGCGCCATGAGGGCCAGAATGCCGCCTTCGCCCTTGTTGTCCGCCCGGAGGACGAACACCAGGTACATCACCGTCACGATCAGGATCAGCGACCAGAGCAGGAGTGACAGCACGCCGAGGACGTTTCCCGGCGTAGGATGCACGCCATGTTCGCTGTCGAAACATTCACGCAGGGCGTAGAGCGGGCTGGTGCCGATGTCGCCATAGACCACGCCAAGCGCCGCCAGAGTCAGCCCGGCCAGGCGGGTACGGCTCAGATCAGTTTTCATGGCAGGGGAGGGAAGAGGCTGGACGGGCAGGAACGCACGGGAGCAGGCGCGCCCGAAGGCGCGTGGCAAACGCACATGAAGTATTCATCAACACGGTCGGACGCACCGTCGTGAAACAGGCGTCGTCCGTCCGCGTCCGGCGGGTGGGACTGCCCTTCCAAAGGCCTGCGAGGTTAGCTGTCGGGCTTGGGCTGGAAGTGCCCTTGGCCCGGTTGCCCGGTGCCTTGCGCCCCATCCACCCCGGGTAAGCGAGGCGGAGAAAGTGGTTTCCCCGTGCCCGGCCTTTGGACTGGCCGGACTTCGGCTGCGGGACGGAGTCAGTCAAAACTATGGCGTCTTGTCAAATCGCGCACATTTTTAGAAACAGTGAGTTATGTCGTAAATAATTCATGGTGAACAATTTAAGATGCCATCTTCGGTGGTGATGGCACCGGGCGGATACAGCCGATTGAAGCCAGAATCCACCGGTACCACCTGTGTCCGTGACAAGTTGGCAAATTCCGCTGGCCTTGCGCGGGTGCGCCCCCATCCTTTCGTTCTGTGCCGAGCGACCTGGCCGAACCCAAAGCGTCCCCTGCCGTTTCCCCATCGGAAGCACGGCCGGAGCCTTCCCGACTGGCTCCTGAGGAGGTCGGTCCCGGTGACTTTTCCGAGGTCAGTCTGGCGGGCTTGGACGCAACCGCCACCTACGCCCGCCTCAAGAAGGAATTGCAGACCCCCGGCCCCGGGCATCTGGGACGCATGGCGATTCATTCGCGTAGGCTCATGCGCGAGCTGGGCGTCACCTTCAACCTCTACCGCGACGAACCGGCCCGGGAAAACATCCTGCCCTTCGACCCGTTCCCCCGCGTCATCGATGGCGGCACGTGGGATCTGCTTTGCCGGGGATTGGAGCAGCGGGTGCGGATCTGGAACGACTTTTTCCGCGACATCTACGATTCGCAGGAGGTGCTGAAGAACGGAATCGTGCCGTTTGAGCTGGTTTACGACGACCCGCACTACCAGCGCAACGCGGTGGGGCTGAAGGTGCCCGACGACACCTACGTGCATGTCGCGGCCTTCGATCTCGCCCGCGATGTCGAGGGACGGTGGATCGTGCTGGAGGACTACGTCGGCAACACCACCGGGGTGACCTACGCGCTCAGCGCCCGCAACGTCCTCAGCCAAGCCGCGCCGGACCTGCTGGAAACGGCGGACCTGGAGCCGGTGCACTCCTATCCCACGGAACTGCTGGAGCATCTGCGCGGCTTCGCGCATGGCTCGATCGAGCCGCGCGTGGTCCTGCTGTCACCGGGCATTTTCAATTCCGCCTATTACGAGCACAGCTCTCTGGCCCGCCAGATGGGAATCCCGCTGGTCCGGGGCAGCGACCTGATCGTGCTGAACTCGCGCTGCTTCCTGAAGACGATCGGCGGTCTGGAGCCCATCGACGTCATCTACCGCCGGCTGGACGAGTCGTTCATCGATCCGGTGGCCTTCCGGGGGGACAGCCAGCTGGGCGTGCCCGGTCTGATGACGTGCGTGCGCAAGGGCACCGTGACGATTGCCAACGCCGTCGGCAGCGGTCTGGGCGACAACCGCGCCATCGCCTCATGCCTTTCCCGGCTCGCCCGCTTCTACCGTCACGAAGCGCTGCTGCTGCCCACCGTGGACCGCCGTCTCTGTTTCGACCCCGACCAGTGCGAGCTGGTGCTGGGCGACCTGCCCAATTACGTGGTGCAGCACATCTCGGAGCGTTCCACCGGCACGGTCTGGGACACGGCCCGGATGACGGAACCCGAGGTCGCGGCACTCCGCAGCCGGCTCGAGAAGCAGCCTTCGCAGTTCGTGGCCGAGCCGCGCCTGCCCCGCACCGTGCTGCCGACGATCGTGAACGACGATCGTCGGGCCCCGCGTCACGCCGGCCTCCGCTGCTTCGTCTTTGGCGGGCGCAACCCCCGGGTGTTCCCCATCGGCCTGACCCGTTACGCGCCCGAAGCGGGGTCGCGGACCATCTCCAGCGGCCTCGGGGGCGGCATCAAGGACACATGGATCCTCCGGGGTGAGGGCAAGTCCGAGCCGGTCGCCGCGCCAATCATTGTCGCCTCACCGCAGCGACGCCTGCGGCTGGGCAGCCGCATCGCCGACTCGCTGTTCTGGATGGGGCGCTACAAGGCGCGGGCCGAGAACACCACGCGCATCCTCCGCGTGCTCCAGCAGGTGCAGCTGGAAAGCCCGTCGCTCCAGCGCGCACAGGCATGGGCCCCGCTCTGGGAGGCGCTGGCGCGGGCCACCGGCCACGACACGCATTTCTTCAAGTCCACCCCACTGCTGCGGCAGCACAGCGTCTCGCACTACCTCCTGCTGGACCGCGCGAATCCGGCGAGCGTGCTGAACTGCGTCGCGTGGCTGCGGGAAAACGCGCGCACCACCCGCGAGTCGGTGCCGCCCGAGGTCTGGGCCGTGATCAACCGCCTTTGGCAGGTGCTCGAGGTCAACGCCATTTCCAAGCCGCTCAACGATGATCAGGGGCTGCCCCAGGTGCAGGAGCTGGAACAGCGCATCCTCGACGAGATTGACGCCCTCTCCGGCTGCGCCGCGAAGAACATGCTGCGCGACGACGCGTGGCACTTCTGGACGCTGGGCCGGCACGTCGAGCGGGCGCTGACGGCCACGCTGGTCACGCGCCAGGTGCTGCTCAAGCGCGCCGACGAGGCCTCCGCCGCCGGGGCGGCCGACACGAACCTTGACGCGCTGCTGCGGATGCTCTCCTGCCAGTACGCCTACCGCTCGCTCTTCCAGGCCCGGCCCACCGCCCAGAATGTGGTGGCACTGGTCCTGCAGGATCCCGCGCTGCCGCGCAGCGTGCTGCACTGCCTCGAGGCGATCCGGGAGAGCCTCGAGCGGGTGAGCGGGGGCGAAACCCGGCGGCGCGACGGCGCCAGCCCGCTCCGTACCTGCGCGCAGCTCAGCGGTGAGGTCGAATTTGCCGATCTCAACTCGCTGTTCTCGCCCACCGGCAACAAGGCCGAGGCCGCCAAGCCGCTGTTCCTCGACGCCTGGCTGGAAGATCTCGCCTCGCGCCTGCTGCGCCTGGCCCTGGAGATCAGCGACCATCACCTGTACCACCAGGCCTTCAACATCCTCAGATGAGCGGGGCACGGAGTCAGGAGTCAGGAGTCAGGAGTCAGGAGTTCCAAGACGGGAGTCAGGAGCGGAAGGGGAGCGTGCCTCATCTTGGAGAACAGCAGCTGGGGATGAGGGGGGATAGGAGTCAGAAGTCAGGAGGCGGGAGGCAGGAACGGAATGGGCCTGCCAAGAGCTTCCAGGACCTGCTCGTCTGGCAGAAAGCGCATGCGCTTGTCCTCGCGGTTTATAGATTCAGTGACGGGTTTCCCGCGAAGGAGATTTATACCCTCACAAGTCAGTTGCGACGTTCGGCCATCTCCGTCCCTGCCAATATTGCCGAGGGATTTAAGAAGAAAGGGCCATCAGACAAATTGCGGTTCCTGAACATCGCGCATGGTTCACTGGAAGAAAGCCGCTATTACCTGATCCTGGCGCGCGATCTGGGCTACGGTGACAGTTCTCCTCTGCTCCTGATTCTTTCCGAAGTCAGCCGCCTCCTCGATGCTTACTCGCGCTCCTTGGCCCGAAACCACAATCTCCTGACTCCCGACTCCCGACTCCCGACTCCCGACTCCCGACTCCTGACTCCTGACTCCTGACTCCTGACTCCTGACTCCTGACTCCTGACTCCTGACTCCTGTCTCCTGACTCCTGACTCCTGTCTCCTGACTCCTGTCTCCTCTCCCCCCGAAGAAGATGTTCTTCCATATCGAGCATACGACCGAGTACCGCTACTCGGAGCCGGCCACCGAATCCTTTTCGGAGCTCCGCCTCCGTCCGCGCGACTCGCTGCGGCAGAAGGTTTCCCGCCATTACACGCGGGTTGAACCGGCCGTCCTCGTCGAATCGCACACCGACTACTTCGGGAACTTTGTCGAGACCGTCTCGATCCCGTTCCGGCACCCGAGCCTGCTCGTCACCAGCGTCTGCGATGTGGAGACCAAGCCCTTCAATGACGCGCTGGCCGCTGTGCAGCTCAGCGTGGCCGAGGCGCGCCAGCTCTACACCCCGCACCGGCGTGAGCTGCACGATTTTCTGCGCCCGTCGCAGTTCATCCAGTTTACCGAGGGCGTATGCGAACTGGCCGAGGAGTTTCTCCAGCCGGCGGCCCCGTTTTCCCATTCCCTGCGCGAGTTGAACAATCACCTGTTCCGCACGCTGAAATACCGGCCCGGGGCGACCGATGCCGGGACGACCGTGGCGCAGTTCCTCAAGGACCGTGAAGGTGTCTGCCAGGACTTTGCGCATCTCATGATTTCCGTCTGCCGTGTCGCGGGCATTCCCGCGCGCTACGTCAGCGGCTACATCGAGACCGATCCCGTGCTGGGGGCGGATGGCGAGCCGCTCGACACCGCGCTGATCGGCGCGACCGCCAGCCATGCGTGGCTGGAAATTTACTCACCCAACGGCTTCTGGGTCGGCCTGGACCCGACCAACAACTGCCTCGACAGCGAGCGCCATGTCCAGATCGGCATCGGCCGCGACTATGCCGACGTGCCGCCGATGAAGGGCATCTTCCAGGGCAGCAACGCCCAGTCGCTTTCCGTGCAGGTGCGCGTGACCCGCAACACGGAAAGCGTCGTCAGCCGTGCGCCGGAGGTTGGCCCGGCTTCCTGAAGCGGGACTTTCGTGGCCTTGAACCCGGCGTGCTCCCGTGAGCATTCTGCGCCGTGAACTTCCTTGTGACCGGCGGTGCCGGATTCATTGGCTCGCATGTCTGCGAGCGCCTACTGCGCGACGGGCATGATGTGACGGTGTTCGATGACCTGAACCCCTTCTACGCTCCCGCGCTCAAGCGGCGGAACCTGGCCGACATCAAGGCGACCGCCGCCGCCGCCGGCCGGCACTTCCATTTTTTCGAGGGCGATCTGGCCGATCGGGCCACACTCGACCGGGCGTTGCAGGAGGTGGGCTGTGATCAGGTAATCCATCTGGCGGCGCGGGCCGGGGTCCGGCCCAGTCTGCTCGAACCCGCCCTGTACCAGCGGGTGAATGTCGAGGGCACGGTGAACGTGCTGGAAGCCGCCCGCGCGACCGGCTGCCGCAAGTTCGTGCTCGCCAGCTCGTCATCAGTGTACGGCGTGAATGCCAAGGTTCCGTTCGCCGAAACCGATCCGATTTTCTCCGCCATCTCGCCTTACGCGGCCAGCAAGCTCGCCTGCGAAGCCCTCGGCCATGTATATCACCACGTGTACGGGCTGGAAGTGACAATGCTGCGCTTCTTCACCGTGTACGGCCCGCGCCAGCGGCCCGACCTGGCCATCCACAAGTTCGCCTCGCTCATCACCGCCGGCCGGCCCATCCCCGTCTTCGGCGACGGCTCGACCCGGCGCGATTACACGTATGTGGACGACATCGTGGACGGCGTGATGGCCGCCACCACGTGTGATTTTGGTTATGAGGTCTTCAACCTCGGTGAATCGCAGACGGTTCGTCTCGATGAGCTGATCGAGCTGCTGGAGCACTCGCTCGGGATTCGGGCGGTCATTGACCGTCTGCCCCAACAGCCCGGCGATGTGCCGGTGACCTTCGCCGACATTTCGAAAGCCCGCGCGAAGCTCGGTTACAATCCCCAGACCAAGATCGCCGTCGGCATTCCGAAGTTCGTGGAGTGGTTCCGGGCGAGTGGCGGCTGAACGCGGGAAAGTTTGAATCTGGAAAGCTGCAAAACAGGAAGGTCGGAAAGGCGCCTCTTCCCCGTTTCCTGTTTTCCCGCTTTCCAAATTCAATCCGTCCCCGTCTTGACGTTCCATCTTCGGTGCGCGACGACTGGGGCCAATGAAACTGACCTGGAAGGACCACGAGGAAATTGCCTGGGCGCTGATGGACAAGCTGCCGGACCAGGATCCGCTCAAGCTCTCGTTTCCCAAGCTGCACAAGCTCGTCACCGAGCTGGAGGAGTTCGGCGACAAGCCCGACGCCTCGAATGAGAAGATTTTGGAGAACATCCAGATGGCCTGGTACGAGGAGCGTCAGTAACCCGGTTTCTGCGTAAGACCCTGCCTTTCCCACCATGCCCAAAGAAGCCATTGCCCCCGCCGGAGCACCTCCCGCGCTCGGTCCGTACAGCCATGCGATCCGCATGGGCGACCTGCTGTTTTGCTCCGGCCAGGTGCCGATTGACCCGGTCTCACCGGGTGGCCCGGTGGTGGGCGACATCCGCGCGCAGACGCGCCGGGTGCTGGAGAACGTCCGGATCATCCTCTCCAGCCAGGGGCTGGACTTTCGCCATGTGGTGAAGAGCACGGTGTTCATGACGAACCTGGCCGAGTTTCAGGGCATGAACGAGGTGTACGCCGAATTTTTCCCCGCCCCGCATCCTGCGCGTTCCACGGTGCAGGTGTCGGCGCTGCCCCGCGCCTCCTCCGTGGAGATCGAAGTGATCGCCGCATTTGCCGCTGTCTGAGCCGCCGTCGGAGAAAGCCCGAAAGCTGCGGAAACGAGGATGGTTTCCAACGCCGGACCGGATTGACCGGATGCGGAGATTTTAACCTGCCGGATAAAACTCGCGGGTTGACGTAGGGTGTCCGGGCTGGATTAGAGTTCCGCGTCCGTTAAAAACAGCGGTGTCGGTGTCACAAAGACGGTTTGAGTGGCAGTTGATTTCCCACGCAACCAGCAACCTGCAAGTGCGGGTTCCCTCCACGGCGTTTGGCGCGGTCAGCGAGTTATGGATACAAATTCAAGGCTCTTCGTGGGCAATCTGTCCTTCCAGACCATGGAGCGCGACCTGCAGGACCATTTCAGCGCCGCTGGCGTGGTCACCAACGTCAACCTCATGCTGGACAAGTTCACGGGCAAGTCCCGTGGCTTTGCCTTCGTTGAGTTCAGCACGCCCGAAGAGGCGCAGAAGGCTGTGGAAATGTTCCACGGCAAGGACCTCGGCGGTCGCACGCTGACGGTGAACATCGCCCGTCCCCGTGAAGAGCGCGCCCCCGGTGGCGGTGGTGGTGGCTTTCGCGGCGGTGGCGGCGGTGGTGGCGGCTGGCGCGGTGATCGCGGCGGCGGCGACCGTGGTGGTGGCGGCGGCGGCTGGCGCGGCGACCGTGGTGGTGGCGGCGATCGCTACTGAGCCCGGCAATCATTTTCAGGGCCGACGGCAGATGCGCGGATGCACCTGTCGCCGGCCTTTTTCGTTTCCATCACTTCCGGTCCGGCCGTTCGCAGCGCCAGAGCGTGGGCCGGCGGTCCTTGGAATCGGCCACCCGGGGAAACCCGTTGTTGTCCACGATGAGCCAGATGTTTTTTGCATCGACGGCCAGACCTTCGACGAAGCCGTAGGGGTACGGGTGCGAATAGGCGTTCTCCGGCGAGGTCTCGAGGTCCAGATAGTCATACTGCGCGAGCACCTTTTTACTGGCCGGGTCCACCCGCAGCACACAGCGGCTCTCCCGGCAGAGCACCCAGAGTTCGCCGTCGAACCAGCTCAGGTCGGAGTAATGCACGTCCCGGGCGGGCAGGCCGATCGGCGTGACCTGGAAGCTGCCGGTGACCTTCAGGGTGTTGAGATCCACGGTGATGAGGCGGCCAATTTCGCGCTCGTTGGCGACATAGAGCGTGTCGCCGCCGACGGCGACCCCCTCGAAGCTGGCGTTACGATCCGAACTGAACCACTTCTGGACCGGCTTCCAGTCGATGGCCAGCGGCTCCACCGTCTTGGTCGCGGGGTCGAACCGCAGAATCCAGCGCTCCGATTCCTCGCTGACGTAAATGCGGCCGCGATCGTCGCGGGCCAGTCCTTCACAGTCGTACGGCCCTGATTTCCGGTTGGCGAGGGGGGCAAGTTGCGCCGCAGTGAACGCCTCCGGCAGGGCCACCAAGGCGGCGGTGCCGTTCGTGGCGAACTCGATGCGGAAGAGGCCCGGGGCCTTGTCGTTGACCGTGAGCAGCGAACCATCCGACTGGAGCAGCAGGGCCGAGGCGTCGAAGCGGCCACGCCCGGGCGGATTGGGATGCCAAGTCTGGGCCGCTGTGAGGGTGTAACGCGCCGTTTTGGTGCGGGGCGCGGCGCTGACGGGTCTGGCGCACAGGAATCCTGCCAGTACGGAAAGGAGCAAAGGTTTGAAAACGGCGCGCACGCGTGTTTCTAGTCGCGTTCCCTAGACTGGAACAAGGGCTCTGGTGGAAAAAACCCGTTTACTCCCACGGCCCGATTGTTACGTTGCCGACACACACAGACCTCGCGGTTTGTCCTATGGGAAATGAATCCGATCAGAAGCGCGAGGCGCGCGCGCTCTTGTTGAACACGACACTCTATCGGGAGTTCCAGGCGGAGAAGGAAGAGATCCTGAAGCACAAATGGATCGAATCCGAGAAGGCCGGTTTTGACATCGGCTTTGAACGCGCCCTGGTTGACTGGATAACCCACCACCGGGCCGGCTGGCGCCGGGCCCGTCAGCAGGCGACAGCATGAACTGATCGCCACCTACGGCACCTTTAAGCTGCCGGCCTGCGAGCCGGCCAAGGCGCATGAATCAACTGCATATTCCAACTCAGTGGCCGGCTCCCTCTGTGGGGCCGGCTTTTCTTTTCCCCGCATGAGCGCCGTCATTCTCGACGCCTCCACCCTGGCCCGCACCCTGACGCGCATCGCCCACGAAATTGCGGAGCGCAACGTGCCCGGCACCGACGTCGTGCTGGTGGGCATCCAGCGCGGCGGGGCCAGCCTCGCCCGGCGGCTGGGGCCGCTGCTGGACCGCATTGTCGGCCATCCGGTGCCCGTCGGGGTACTGGATGTCACGATGCACCGGGATGACCTGGACTGGCGTTCGCTGCCGGAACTGCGGCTCACGGAGATTCCCGGCGACATTTCCGGCAAGACCGTCGTGCTGGTGGACGATGTGATCTTCAAGGGCCGCACCATCCGCGCCGCCCTGGATGCCCTGCACCATCTGGGACGCCCCCGCCGCGTGCAGCTGGCCGTGCTGGTGGACCGCGGCCATCGCGAACTGCCCATCCGCCCCGATTTTGTCGGCAAAAACGTGCCCACCTCGCTGGCCCAGCGCATCAAGCTGCGGCTGACGGAGGACGGGGGCGACGACACCGTGATTTTGGAGGAGGCGAAATGAAGCGCGAGTGTCGCATTCTTAATCATAATCGTAATCTTAATCTTCACCGCGAAGCACGGGTGATTATGAGTAAGATTTCGATTAAGATTAAGACACCATCCTCTTGGATCTACCCGCTCCGGAGTGCGCCATTCGCCGCTCACCGTTCCCCGTTTTCCCCATGACCTGGAATCGCAGCCATCTGCTCGACCTGCAGTCGCTCTCCGTCGCGGAGCTGACCGCCATCCTCGACACCGCCCGGGCGTTCAAGGCCATCAACGAGCGCTCGATCAAGCGCGTGCCACCACTGCGCGGCAAGACCGTGGTCAACCTGTTCGTCGAACCGAGCACGCGCACGCGCATCAGCTTTGAACTGGCGGCGCTGCGGCTCAGTGCCGACGTGATCAATTTTTCCGCCGAGGCCAGCTCGCTCAAGAAGGGTGAGACCCTGCGCGACACGGTCCGGAACCTTGAATCGCTGAACGCCGACATCATCATCCTTCGCCACGGCGCCAGCGGCGCGCCGCACTATCTCGCGCGGTTTGCGCGGGCGCATATCATCAACGCGGGCGACGGCGCGCACGAGCATCCCACCCAGGGCCTGCTCGACACCTTCACCATCCGTGAGCGCAAGGGGCGCGTGGCCGGGCTGAACGTCACGATCCTCGGTGACATCCTCTACAGCCGCGTCGCGCGGTCGAACATCTGGGCCCTGCTCAAGCTGGGGGCCAACGTCACCCTCTGCGGTCCCCCCACGCTCGTGCCGAAGGTGTTCGAGCGGTTTGGCTGCCGCGTCATCTGGGACCTGCAGGAGGCGTTGAAGGACGCCGACGTGGTGAACCTGCTCCGCATCCAGCACGAGCGCCAGCGGGTGACGATGTTCCCCAGCCTGGGCGAATACACCGCGCTCTTCGGCCTCAATCAGGCGCGCATGAAATGGGTCAAGCCCGACGCGCTCATCATGCACCCGGGCCCGATCAACCGGGGCGTGGAACTGGAGGGCGACATCGCGGACGGGGCCCAGTCGGTGATCCTGGAGCAGGTCACCAACGGTCTCGCCGTGCGCATGGCCGTGCTCTTCCTGGTCAACGGCGGCAAGGCGGCGGAGTTGAACTGAGCTTGAACGAAAAAAGTGCGCCGGAAGCGGACGTGCAATGAAACCGGCGGTCGGTGGGGCGAGCGTCCGCGCGAGCCGGGCTACCCCAAGCCTGGGCTACCACAGTTCACACAGACTTTCGAACTTACCGTGCGACTCGTAGTTAGTTCGCCCTGAAAACAAAACCGCCCGAGGATGGCCTCGGGCGGTCTCGAAAAAATGCTGGGGGCCGGTGTCAGCCGGTGATCGCCTTGTCGAGCGCAGCCTTCAGGTCCTTCTTGGAGCGCAGGCCCACCATCTGCCCGACCACTTCGCCGTTCTTCAGGAATAGGATGGCGGGGATGCCGGAGATGCCATATTTGACGGCGAGATTCTGCTCGTTATCCACGTTGACCTTGCCGATTGCGGCCTTGCCGGCGTACTCGGTCGCGAGTTCGTCCAGCACCGGGGCGATGGCCCGGCAGGGGCCACACCATTCGGCCCAGAAATCGAGCAGCACCGGCACGGGCGATTTCGACACCGTGTCAGCGAAGTTCTGTTCGGTGACGGTCAGGATGTTCGCGGCGGCCATGTCAGGAAACTTTGGGAGCCTCGATGAAGATCACGACGGCGACGGCGATGACGATGGCGACGACGGCAAAGGCCAGACCCAGGTCGAGACCGCTGATGGTGGCCGGGCGGGGGGCGGCGGGAGCGGGACGGGGCGCGGGAGCGGCCACGGGGGCAGGGGCGGCCGGCTTGGCCGCCACGGGGCCGGCGCTGGGCGCGGCCGGGGGGGCAGCAGCCGCGGCCGGAGCGGCAGGGGCGGCCGTCTGGGCCGAACCTACGGGCGCGCTGGGAGAGGGGATCTTGATCGAAGGACCGCCCGTGGGCTTCGGCGGCAGGCTGATGCGCACGGTCTGCTTTTTCTGCGTTGCATCGGCGGCCTTGGGCGGCTCGGGAGCGGGCGTCGGCGCGGGCGGAACTGGAGGCGTAGGCTCAGACATAGGATTATTGTTCGGCAGGACGCTAAAGACGCCCACGGGGCGAGTCAAACGGTTTACAGGCGAGAACAGAGGGGACTTTCGTCCAGCCAAACTACGGACGGCGAACCGCAAACAGCGCACGATGGGGTGAAAGGCTGCGAATGTCGTTCGGTGCGCTGTTCGTAGTTCACCGTTCGCCGTTTTCCGGCTAGGCTGGCTGCTTTGTATGGGCAAAACCGCACTACTTTTCGCCGGACAGGGCGCTCAGGCCGTCGGCATGGGCAAGGATCTCGCCGCCGCTTTTCCAACCGCCAAGGCACTGTTCGACCGCGCCAACACTACCCTGGGCTATGACCTCGCCGCCATCTGCTTTGACGGTCCCGAGGCCGAACTGACCAAAACCGAGCACGCGCAGCCGGGCATCTACCTCGTGAGCTGGGTCGCGCTGACGCTGCTGCGTGAACGGGTGCCCGGATTGGAATTCCAGGCCACTGCTGGCCTTTCACTGGGCGAGTTCACCGCGCTGGCGGCGGCGGGCGTGATGAGTTTTGAGGATGGCCTGCGGGTGGTGCGGCAGCGTGGCCGCTTCATGCAGGAAGCCTGCGAAGTCACCCAGGGAGGCATGGCCGCGATCATCGGGCTGGACGAGGAACCGACCCGCGAGGTCTGTGCGGCCACCGGCGTGACGCTGGCGAACCTGAACTGCCCCGGCCAGATCGTGATTTCGGGCGCTTCCGACCGGATTCCGGCCGCCATCGAGGCCGCGAAGGCGAAGGGGGCCAAGCGGGCCATCCCACTGCCCGTGGCGGGCGCCTACCATTCGCCGCTGATGGCGAGCGCGCAGCCCAAACTGGCGGCCGAGCTCGTCCGGCTCACTTTGGCCCCGGCCGTCGTGCCGGTGATCGCCAATGTGACCGGCCAACCCCACGGCGCGACGGAAACGATTGCGCCGCTGCTGGTCGAGCAGGTCACCTCTTCCGTGCGCTGGGAAGCCTCCATGCGCTACCTGCTGGCGCAGGGCTTCACCCGTTTCATCGAGCTCGGGCCGGGCACTGCGCTGGCCGGCTTTCTGCGCCGCATCAACAAGTCGGTGCCGGTGCTGAATGTCGCGGATGCCGCCAGCCTCGAGGCGACCGTGGCCGCGTTGGCCTGAAGCAAGCATCTTGCTCCTGCTCCTGCTCCTGCTCGCAATCGTGGAAAACGCGGAGATTACGATTACGAGTAAGAGTAGGATTAAGAGCAGAAGACGGCAGGCCTGAAAAGCCACCTTGCCTCGCGGCGATCCCGCGGCAAGCGTGCGGCTTGCCAATGAAATCCGTCCTGCTTCCCCGCCTGCCTTGGTGGCTTTGGGCCGGTTGGGTGGTGCATCTGGTGGCCTATGCCTTGCCAAGCTACCAGATGACCGGCCAGGAGACCGCTTCCGGGCTGAAGTGCGCCGATATCGCCTGGCAGATGTGGTTTTCCGAGGACGGCTTATGGCGAGAGCTGAAGGCGGGCAATTCGGATGCCATCCGGGGCATGGCCATGATCGGCTGGTTCAACGTCACCAACCTGATGGCCATCCTCGCTCCCTGGCTGGTGGGGCGCTCCCGCCGGCCGGCCTTGGCCTGGTGGACGGCCCTGCTCTGCGCGACGGGAGCATTGCAGGCCGTTGCCTTCGGGTTCGGGATGTTTACCGGGGAGCGCCAATTCGAGTCGCTGCGGCTCGGCTATTACGTGTGGCTGGCGAGCTACGTCTGGTTGGCCGTCGGAGCCGCCGTCGTATGGCGGCGAGTTCGGGTGACGCCAGTCTTGCCAAAGGCCGAGAGCGCACTTGCTTTGCCTTGAACTCACTGCACCGGCCGTACACGGAAGTAGCGACCGGAATCCGCCAGCACGAATTCCTGCGTGATGAACTCGGCGTTTGCCACGAAAGGCGCTCCCACCGGCAGCCAGACGGAAAGATCCTGTGAAGCTTCAACCTGATAGGTGAACCCCCGGGTCAGCTTCATGATGACATTCGCCGGGCTGACTGTGATGGAAAGCCTTGGATCCGGCGGCAGGTAAGGGGGTGCGATCTGGATGGTGGGGATTCCGGTGTACCCGCTGCCGGCGCTGATCATCTGGATGGCGCTGACGTACCCGTCGTTGATGACGGACTGCGCCAATGCACCGGAGCCGCCGCCGCCGAGGATGTGGACTGCCGGCGCATTCGTATAACCGGATCCGCCGTACGTGAGATTGATGGAGACCACAGACCCATTGGTTACCTGGGCAATGCCGGTGGCCGATTTGGTGGCGCTGGCCGGATCCAGCAGGACCATTGTATGTTCTCCGCCGGCCGCGATGGCGGTCACGATACCCAGATTGGCGGGCGTGTTCAACTGACCATACCCATTGAAGCCCCACGCCGCAACCGTGCCATCGCTTTTCAGGGCTATGGTATGGTTCAGGCCGGCCGAAATGGCGACCACATTGCTCAGGCCGGCGGGGATGTTGATCTCACCGTTCACGTTGTAGCCCCAGGCGACCAACGTGCCATCCCTTTTCAAGGCCACCGAATGGCCGTCGCCGGCGGTGACCGCCACGACCCCGGTCAGGTCGGAGGGGACATTGAGCTGGCCCCACAGATTAGAGCCCCAGGCGACTACCGTGCCATCGCCCTTCAGGGCCAAGGTCTGATATGTACTGGCTGAAATTGCCACCACATCGGACAACCCGGCGGGCACATTGAGCACTTGGTAAGTATTATCGTCGCCCCAAGCCACCACCGTGCCGTCGGCTTTCAGGGCCACCGCGAAGCCGCCGCCTGTTGAGATAGCCACCACGCCGGTCAAGCCGTGCGGCACGTTCGCGCTAAACTTGTTGGGAAGCGCCAAGGAAGTCACGGTGCCGTCGCTTCGCAGGGCTAATAATCGACCGACGGCCACCGCCACCGCATTGGTCAGATCGGCCGGTATCTTGATCCTTCCGAACGGGTCATAGCCCCAAACCACCACCGTGCCGTCGCCTTTCAAGGCTGCGCTATCACTGTAGCTACCCGAAATGGCCGCCACGGCGTTCGCACTGGCGGGTATGTCGGTCTGCCCGACTTCGTTATCGCCCCAAGCCAATGGCACGCCGATGGGTGGCGGCGAACTCAGTGGAAAGCTGGTTGGTCGCGTGGGGATCGGTAGGGGGAACTGGGCGGCGCACACCTCGAGCGCAAAGTCGGCCAGTGCCAGCCGGAAGGCGACGGTTTTGAGTCGGGATAACCTGAAGCTCATCCTTTGCCAGACTTTGGCTGTGATCGGGGTTCGTCACGCCAAAAATAATGACCGGTAGGGAGTTTTAGGCGGGATCGTCGTAACCCTGCACCGCACACGGGGTCATCACTTTCCACACAGGACCGCTTGAGAAACTGCGAAACAGCGCGCAACAGTAGCCAGTGACTACCGCCAACGAATTCCGTGCCGGGGGCAGAATCGGGCTGACGCCTGGGTGGTCACGTCGGGCTTTGGGCTGGCTGCTTGGGTTGCTCGGTGCTCTCTCCCTCACGGTCCGCGCCGCCGACGTGGCGGACGTGCGCAACCTCCTGCGCACGGGCGAATACGACAAGGCCATCACGCAGGCGGCGCAGGGCCTGAAGGAGGAACCGCGCAATGAAGAGTGGCCGCTGCTGCTGACCCGGGGGCTGTTGACGGTCGGCCGTTATCCCGACGCCACGGCCGCAGTGACCAACGCGCTTGCCAAGGATTCCCGGAGCATCCGGCTCCGCTGGCTGGCCCGTGAGGTGTTTCTCGGCAACGGGGAGACCAACCGGGCCGCAGAGGTTCTGGAGGAAATCAAACTCTACGTGTCCAACCGTACCGGCTCCTACCGCGATGCGGCAAGCATGGTGGTCTTTGCCGAGGCGGCACTCGCGCTCGGGGCCGATCCCAAGGTGGTGCTCGATAAAATTCTCGGTCCCGCCCAAAAGCTGGACCCCAATCTGCGCGACACCTACCTGGCGCGGGGTGACATCGCCCTGTCCAAGCATGATTTCGCGCTCGCGGCGAAGGCCTTTGACGAGGGGCTGAAGCTGCATCCCGACGATCCCGACCTGCTCTACGGCCTCGCGAAATCGCATGCCGAAGGCGAGCGCGAGGTGATGGGTGATGCGGTGGAAGCTGCGCTGAAGAACAATCCACGCCACATCCCCACCCTGCTGCTGGTGGCCGACAACCGGATCGACGCGGAGGACTACGAGGGGGCCGCGAAGGTGCTGGACGAGATTGTGGCGGTGAACCCGTGGCAGCCCGATGCCTGGGCCTATCGCTCCGTCCTTGCCCACCTCCGGAACGACCCGGCGGCGGAGACGGCCGCGCGCGACTCGGCGCTGCATTTCTGGAAGACGAATCCGCGGGTGTATCACCTCATCGGCCTGAAGCTCTCGCAGAAGTACCGCTTCTCCGAGGGGGCAGCCCGGCAGCGGCAGGCACTGTCGTACGATCCGGATTACCTGCCGGCGCAGGCGCAGTTGGCGAATGACCTCCTGCGGCTGGGCGAGGAGGCCGAAGGCTGGCGGCTCGCCCAGCAGGTGCATGATCGCGACGGCTACGACGTGGCGGCCTACAATCTCGTCACCCTGCACGACACGATGGCCAAGTACGCCACGCTGACCAACGCGCATTTCATCCTCCGCATCAGCGACCACGAGGCGGGCATCTATGGCCCCCGGGTGCTGGCCCTGCTGGAGAGGGCGCGGACGACGCTGTGCGAAAAGTACGGCATGGACCTCAAGCTGCCGACGCTCGTGGAGGTCTTTGCCGAGCAGAAGGATTTTGGCGTACGGACATTCGGGATGCCGGACAACCCGGGCTACCTTGGCGTCTGCTTCGGGCGTGTGGTCACGGCGAACGGCCCGGCGGCCAACAAGGGCGGCCCGGTCAATTGGGAGGCCGTGCTCTGGCACGAGTTCTGCCACGTGGTCACGCTCCAGCTCACCGCGAACAAGATGCCGCGCTGGCTGAGCGAGGGCATTTCGGTTTACGAGGAGCTGCAGGCCGATTCGTCCTGGGGCCAGCGCATGACCCCGCGCTATCGCGCCATGATCCTCGGTGGCGAGCTCAAGCCAATCTCCGAACTGAGCGGCGCGTTTCTCGCGCCGAAGACGCCGTTCCACCTCCAGTTTGCCTATTACGAGTCGGCGCTGGTGGTGGAGTTCATCATCAACCGGTTCGGTCTGGAGAACCTCAAGGCCATGCTGCACGACTTGCACGACGGGTTGGGCATCAACGAGGCCATTGCCAAACACACGGAACCCATGCCGGCCTTGGAGAAGGAATTCGCCGCCTTCGCCACCGATCGGGCCAAGCAGCTTGCTCCGGGGCTGGACTGGGAGCGTCCGGGCGTGGCCGGCAAAACCAACAGCGCCGCCAGCCTGTTGTCGCAGCTTTTCCCCGAGAAACCGGCCCGTGGTCATGCCGTCGAACCCGCGCTGTCCGATGAGGAGCTGGACCGCTGGGCGGCGGCTCACCCGACGAATTTCTGGGCGCTCAACCAGATCGCGCGTCGCTTGGTGGCGGAAAAGAAGTGGGCGGAAGCCAAGGAGCCGTTGCAGCAACTGATCAAGCTGTTTCCCAACCAGCCGGGTGCCGACAGCCCGTACCCGGCACTCGCCGCCGTGCATCGCGCGCTCGGTGAGACCAATGAGGAGCGGCAGGTGCTGCAACAGTATGTTTCAAGGGATGACGAAGCCACCGCCGCCTACCTGCGCCTGATGGAGCTGGCCACCGCCGCCAAGGACTGGCCCGAAGTCACGCGTAACGCGCAGCGCTTCCTCGCGGTCAATCCCCTTGTGGCGCCGCCGTACCGTTATCTGGCCCAGGCCAGTGAAGCCGGTGGCGACACCCCGTCGGCCATCGCGGCCTACGGCACGATGCTGCGGCTCGACCCGCCGAATCCCGCCGACCTCCATTACCAGCTCGCGCGCCTGTTGCAGCCGACCGATGCCGCCACGGCGCGTCTGCACACGCTGCAGGCGCTGGAGGATGCCCCGCGCCATCGGGCCGCCCTGCGGCTGCTGCTGAAATTGCAGACCAACGCGCCCCCGGAAAATCCCAAGCCGGTCTCCGGCGACCCAGGCAAATGATGAAACGGACCGGCCTCATCACCCTCCTGTTCCTCCTGGCGACGGCGCTGGTCGTGGCCCAGCGCGGCGGCGGTGGCGGGCGCTTCATCGGTGGCGGCGAGATTTTCGTCGGTGAGGATGTCCACACGGCCCGGGAGATCGGCACGCGCAGCGTGGGTACCCCCGTCTGGACCAACGCGCCGCCCTTCGGCAAAGACGTGTTCACCTATGCGCGCATCCGTTACGACAAGAACCCGGATGGACCGAAGGGGCGCGGTCTCGGCGGCTGGACCACGGATCTGCCCGACAGCGACCTCAATCTCTCCTACCGCCTCCAGCAGATGACCTCCTTGAAGGTGGACCCGGATGGCAGGTTGCTGCACCTGACGGACCCCGAGCTGGTCAATTACCCGTTTCTGTTCCTCTCCGCCCCGGGCGTGATGGGTTTTTCCGCCGCCGAAGCCGCCGCGCTGCGGAAGCATCTGCTGAACGGCGGGTTTCTGCTGATGGATGACTTCTGGGGCGATGCGGAGTGGGCGAACTGCGAGCAGATGATGAAGATGGTGTTTCCGGAACGGGATTTCTTTGAACTGCCGCTGGACCATCCGCTCTACCACGGGGTGTTCGAGATCAAGGCCAAGATGCAGTGCGCCAATTCCGTGCTCGGCGTCCACAGCGAATTCACCGGCGTCACCTGGGAAAACAACCATCCCGGCGACGTGCGGACGGTCCATCACCGGGCCATCGCGGATGCCAAGGGCCGGCTGATGGTGCTGGCCCTGCACAACACCGACACCGGCGACGGCTGGGAGCGCGAGGGCGAGAGCGACTACTACTTCCACAACTTTTCCGAAAAGATCGCGTATCCTCTCGGCGTGAACATCATCTATTACGTGATGACACACTAGCCCCGCCTCCGCCGATGAACACCCCGCCCCCCCATCTGCCGGACCGCCTGCGCCGGGCGCTGCGCCTCGGTCTGTTGCTGGTGTGCGTGTCGTGCGGCTTCCTGGTCCTGGGCCAGCGGCGGTTCCGGGGCGGCGGCGGTGGCGGCTGGGGCGAGAGTTACATCGGTGAGACCGAGCGCACCCCCCGCGAAGTCGCCTCCCACAGCACCGGCACCCCGATGTGGACCAACGCGCCTGGTTTCGAGAAGGACGTGTTCACCTTCGTGCGGGTGCGTCGGGACAGCCGCGGCTGGGGACGCGGCGGCCCGTGGTCCACCGACGCGCCGGACAGCGACCTAAACTTCTCCTACCGCCTGCAGCAGATGACCTCGATCAAGACCAATCCCGAGGGGCGTTTTCTGCGGCTTACCGACCCGGACCTGACGCAGTTTCCGTTCATCTACATGGTGGAGCCGGGCAGCCTTTACCTCTCGGACGAGGAAATTGCCGCGTTGCGGAAGTATCTGCACAACGGCGGGTTCCTCATGCTGGACGACTTCTGGGGTGACAGCGAATGGGACAACGCCGAGGAGGTGCTTAAGCGCGTTCTGCCGGAAAGGAGCTTCGTTGAACTGTCGCTGGATCATCCGGTCTATCACGGTGTGTTCGAGATCAAATCGAAGGGACAGGTGCCCAACATCCGGACCGGGATCGAGAGCGAATACACCGGCGTCACCTGGGAGGAAAACCACGATGGCGACACGCGCACGGTGCATCACCGCGCCATCTTCGACGACAAGGGCCGCATGATGGTCATCGCCACCCACAACACCGACAACGGCGACGGCTGGGAGCGCGAGGGCGAGAGCGACTACTTTTTTCACAACTTCTCCGAGAAGATCTCCTATCCGCTCGGCATCAACATCATCTACTACACGATGACCCACTAATGAGCATTCCCACGCCACCGCCCCTGCCGACCGGAGAGCCCGCCACGCCGCCGCCCGTGGTCGCGCCAGCGCCCGCCACGCCCACCGATCACGAGATCTTCACGCGCCTGACCACCGGCCGGGCGAAGATCGAGGCCGAGCTCGCCAAGTCCATCGTCGGCCAGCGCGAGGTGATCGACCAGATCCTCATCGCGCTTTTCGCCGGCGGGCACTGCCTCATCACCGGCGCGCCCGGTCTGGCGAAGACGCTGCTGGTGAAATCCATCGCGCAGGTCTTCCACCTGCGCTTCGCCCGCATCCAGTTCACGCCCGACCTCATGCCCGCCGACATCACGGGCACGGAGATTCTCCAGACCGCCGGTGACGAGCGCCGGATGCAGTTCGTGCGCGGCCCGGTCTTCACGAACATGCTCCTCGCCGACGAGATCAACCGCACGCCGCCCAAGACCCAGGCCGCGCTGCTGGAGGCGATGCAGGAGCACCAGGTGACCGCCGCCGGCGTGCGGCACGCGCTGGAGGAACCCTTCTTCGTCCTCGCCACGCAGAACCCGATCGAGATGGAGGGCACGTATCCGCTGCCCGAGGCCCAGCTCGACCGTTTCATGTTCAACGTGGTGATGGATTACCTGCCCGAGGCCGACGAGGTGGAAGTCGTCCGGCGCACTACCGGTGGACGCCCGACACCCATCGAACCGCTGTTCACCGGGGACGACGTGCTGCGCTTTCACCAGCTCGTCCGGCAGGTGCCCATCGCCGAGGAACTGGTGCGCTACGCCGTCCAACTCGCCGCCGCCTCACGGCCGCGCCAAGCCGGCACGCCGGCTTTCATCAACGACTGGGTGACCTGGGGCGCCGGCACGCGCGCCGGCCAGTTCCTAGTGCTCGGCGCCAAGGCCCGCGCGCTCCTGCAAGGCCGCGCGCACGTCACGCTGGAAGACATCCTCGCGCTCGCCCTGCCGACGCTCCGCCACCGGGTGCTGCTCAACTACCGCGCCGAGGCCGAGGGCATCCGCGTGGAGAACGTCATCACCAAGTTGCTCGAAGCGATGAAAACCACCCTGAGAGGGTAGGGTAATTCACGAGCAGATTTTTCAAACTCATGAAACCGGTGCTCACGACTCTAGTTTGCTTTTTTCTTTCTGGCTGGTTGCAGGCCGCCGTTCCAACTCCGGAAATGTCGATGGCTTTGGAGTTTATTAAGAAGGATGCCCGCAAGTGGACGGTGGCTTATCAGCACGGAAGCGAATTGGGTGTCGTCATGGAATTGGTTCCCCAAGGGGACAACATCAACGAATGGAAGGAAATGGTGGCTCATCAGATTGCGTTCACCGATGTCTCGGTTCGTGCCTTCGTCGACGTGTGGAAAGCCGGATTGGAGAAGTCGGCACCGGGAAGCAAAGTGAGCGAAGAGCCTGCGAAGGACGGCTCGATAATGGTCACCTACACGGCTCGGCAGGCCGACGAAGCTGGCATGCGCAGATTTATCAAGGCGCATGATGGCATATACATGCTGGCTTATCACGTCCGACCCAAGCTGAAGGACGAAAAAATCTTCAAACTCTGGCAGGGGATTCTGCGAGAAGCCTATTTGGTTCCGAATCCGGTGAAAGGGAAGAAGTTGCGTTCTGGAGAGAGAACACAGGCAAATAACCGGAACATATCACCGGCTAGCCCGGGGCGTGGCTTGATTAATATCTTGGCCAGCTCCTCTTGATCTCGTGGCTGCCAATTTCCCCAATCCTTCGTTCCCGTCCGCCTCGCTTATCAGCCCGAAGGCGCTGATGAGCATTCGCAACCTGGAGTTGCGCGCGCGGGCGGTGGTCGAGGGTTTTTGGAGCGGCCTGCATCGCAGCCCGTATCACGGCTTCTCCGTCGAGTTCACCGAGTATCGCCAGTACACGCCCGGTGATGATCCTCGTCATCTCGACTGGCGCGTGTTCGCCCGCAGCGACCGCTACTTCATCAAGAAGTTCGAGGACGAGACCAACCTCCGCTGCCATCTGCTCACTGATCAGAGCCGCTCGATGGCCTTCGGCTCGGTCGGGCACACCAAGGCCGAATACGCCTCGACGCTCGCCGCGACGCTCGCCTACTTCCTCCACCTTCAGGGCGATGCCGTCGGTCTGCTCACCTTTGACGAGCGCATCCGTGACTATCTGCCCGCGCGGCACCGTACCAGCCATCTGCGCCAGCTCATGCTCGCACTCGAGAAGCCGGCGGGCGGGACGGCCACCGACCTCGTCGCGCCGCTTCAGCGCATCACCGAGCTCGTCCGAAAGCGCGGCCTGGTCACACTCATCTCCGACTTCCTCGCGCCGCTCGACCGCCTCGAAAGCAGTCTTACGAATCTCGCCGCCTGCCGCCACGAAGTCGTGGTGTTTCAGGTGCTCGATCCGGCGGAGCTCGGCTTCGCATTCGAGCAGGCCGCTGTTTTCCGGGACGCCGAGACGGGCCGAACGCTCTACGTGGACCCGGCGGCCGCCCGCAAAAGCTACGTGCAGAAGCTGGAAGCGCACTGCACGGCCCTGCGCCGCATCTGTGAAAAACTCGGCATCGGCTACCATCGCCTCGCTACCGACCAACCGCTGGAGCTTGCCCTCTTCGACTTCCTGCAGGCGCGCATGCAGCGTGGTAAACTGGTGAAACCCGTCACCGGCCAACGGGGTTCCATTTCAGGAACTGCGAATACCTGAGCATGAACGCTGGCAATACAACGAAGGGTCCCGGTGTGCGGAGGTTGCCTTCCCCCTCACCCCGGCCTTCTCCCTCAGGGAGAGATTCCGCGCCCCTAGAGGCGCGAACTGAGCCCCTTGACCCTCGTTGGTCAACGGCTCCGGCCAGCCTTCTTGGGGATCGATTCCGGCACCCCTCCGGGGTGCAAGACCAGAAGGGGGCATGGCCACCCCGGGCGTTGCCCAGGGCTAAGTTCCGTTGGCCCTCCGGGCCGGAAAAAATCCGCGCCGGAGGCGCACCGGAACTTAGACGGGGGCAACGCCCCCGGAACCGGACCGTCGCATTCTCGCACCCCGGAGGGGTGCCGGAAGGCGCACCCGGTTCACGGAAAGGGACAATCATCGCCCGTCTCTTTGCGAAGGACCGATCTGGAGGCCAGAAGCAACTCGGCGCAGGCGCTGAGCGCGCGAGCGCTTTGGAGTGCGCCGGTGCTACGGCGCTTTGCACGGACGGACCTGTGCTTGCCGGTGAACACTCCGGTTCCATTCGTTGCCACCGACCAAAGCGGCGCAGCAGCGCCGCACTCCAAAACGCTCGCGCTTTGGCTGTGCCCACTTCGCCTCGACGCTATCCCGCCACCACCGCATGAGCTTCCTCGCGCCATTGTTCCTGTTGGGTGGGCTGGCCGTGGCGCTGCCGGTCGTGTTCCACCTGATCCGGCGCACGACTCGCGAGCAGACGCTCTTCAGTTCGCTGATGTTCCTGCAGCCATCGCCGCCGCGCCTCACCCGCAAGAGCCGGCTCGAACATCTGCTGCTGCTCCTGCTCCGCTGCCTCGCGCTCGCCCTGCTGGCCTTTGGTTTTGCGCGCCCCTTCCTCAAGCAGACCGCCGCGAACGACCACGACGCCGCCGCCGCGAAGCGCATTGTCGTGCTGCTGGACAGCAGTGCGAGCATGCGGCGCGAGGGGCTGTGGGCGGCCGCGCGTCAGCAGGCCGAAGCGGTGTTGCGCAGGGTTACCCCGGCGGATCAGGTCGCCGTGTTCACCTTCGACCGGCAGGTCACGCCGCTGGTCAACTTCGACCAGTGGAAGGCCATGCCCGCCGGTGATCGCGTGGGCCAGGCCCTGAACCGCATCGGGGAAGCTTCGCCCGGTTGGTCCGCCACCCTGCTCGGCAACGCGCTCGTCCGGGCGGCGGAGGAATTGGCCGATGACGACACGACGAAAGCAGGCGGCCCGCGCCAGATCGTGCTCATCAGCGACATCCAGGAAGGCAGCCGGCTGGATCAGTTGCAGGCCTATGAATGGCCCAAGGGCATCCAGGTGCTCGTGGAACCGGTCAAGGCCCGTGCGGCCAGCAACGCCTCGGTGCAGCTCGTCACCGAGTCCGCCGATGCCGACCGCAACGCCGATCCGGTGGTGCGGGTCCGCGTGAGCAATGCCGCCGATGCGAAGCGTGAGAAGTTCCAGGTCGGCTGGACCCGGCGTGAAGCGCCAGGCTTTGTCGGCGCGGCGGTGGATGTGTATGTGCCGCCGGGCCAGAGCCGCGTCGTGCCCGTGCCGGTACCGACCAATGCGCCCGGCCTGAACCAGATCATCCTGCGCGGCGACGATGAGCCGTTCGACAACTCCGTCTTCGTGCTTCCGCCCGAAGCCGCTCACATCAATGTACTTTATCTCGGCGCAGAGGCGGCGGAGGACACGCATCAGCCGCTGTTTTTCCTGCGGCGCGCGCTGCCCGAAACTCGCCGGCAGGCGATTCAGGTGATGGCACGGCCGCCCGCTGCGGCGTTGGCCGCCAGCGAAGCCGAGGCAGCGGCCCTGTTTGTCGTTACCGACGCGCTACCTGACGACCGGGCCGCCCTGCTGCGAGAACAGATGCTTGCCGGCAAGATCGTGATTTTCGCGCCGAAAAGCGCCGCGTCCGCACCAACCCTGGCCCGGTTGCTGGGCCGGGAATCGGTCGCGATGGAAGAGGCTAAGCCCGACAAGTATGCGATGCTGGCGGACATTGATTTCCGGCACCCGCTCTTTGCGCCGTTTGCCGATCCGCGCTTCAGCGACTTCACCAAGATTCATTTTTGGAAATACCGCAAAGTCGATGCCGCCGGCATTCCCGACGGCCGGGTGGTCGCCAAGTTCGATTCGGGAGCGCCGGCCCTGCTGGATGCTCCCGTCGGCAAGGGCCGCCTGCTGGTGCTCACCTCCGGCTGGCAGCCCGAGGACAGCCAGCTCGCCCTGTCGTCCAAGTTCGTGCCGCTGCTCTATTCGCTGCTTGAGCTTACCGGCGGCCTGACCACGGCTCCGTCGCAATATCTGGTCGGTGATTCGGTGGCGCTGACCGGTCTGTCGGGCAATGCAACGACATTGCGTATTCCTGATGGCACGACGGTACCGCTCGCCGTCGGTTCGACCAATTTTTCGCAAACCCTTCAGCCGGGCATTTACACCATCACCTCCGCGCCCGTACCCAAACAGTTCGCCGTGAATCTGGACCCGGCCGAAACGCGCACGATGCCTCTCTCGGTGGATGAGCTGGAGCACCGGGGCGCACCGGTGACGGCGACCGTGCTGGTGGACACCGCCACGGACGCTAAGCACCAAGCCATCCTGCAAAGTTCCGAGGCGGAGAGCCGGCAGAAGCTTTGGCGCTGGCTCATCGCCGCTGCGCTGGCGGTGCTGCTGGGCGAATCCGCACTGGCGGGATGGACGGCACGCAGGTCTATTGCTCTGGAAGGAACACCCGCATGACCAACAGCCTTCTTAAAGCCCGGCTCGGGCCGGTGGTACGCCGCCAGCGCCGTCTCCAACTGCTGGTCCGCCTGGCCGCATGCTGGGGTGCCGCCGCCCTGGCCGGACTAGCACTGCTGCTTTTGCAGCGGCTGGGCGGCTTTGGCTCACCACTGGTTTTCCCGGTTCTGGCGTTGGCGGGGCTGGTGGCTTCGCTGCTGGTCGCCATCCGGCATTGGCGCACGCCGCCAGATTTGCGGGCCGTGGCGCGGAGCATCGAGCGGAGCCATCCGGAACTGCACGGGCTGCTCCTGACCGTGGTGCAACAGGAGCCGGATGCCGCCGGACAATTTAACTTTCTTCAGCAGCGCGTGTTGCAAGAGGCGGTCGAGCACAGTCTCGGCCATCGCTGGACGCGGGCCGTTTCTGGCTGGCAGCTCGGCGGTGCGCATCTGCTGCATCTGGCTTTGCTCGTGGCTTTCGTGGCTGTGCTGGCCGGCTTGCGCGTGCCGCACAATGCGAAAGCGCCGTCGCGATTGAAACTGGCCTTCACCGGCATTGAGGTGACGCCTGGCGAAGTGAGCATCGAGAAGGGGAGCAGTCTGGTAGTGCTGGCGCGCTTCGGCACGCCGCCGAAGGAGGCCGAACTGGTCATCACGGAAACCCCGGGAACCGCGCGGCGGATGCCGCTGACGCGCAGTCTCGCGGATCCCGTGTTCGGCGGCAGCGTGCCGGATGTCAGCAGCAACTTCCTGTATCACGTCGAATACGGTAGCGAGCGCACGCGCGATTTTGCGGTGAAGGTTTTCGAATACCCGAGGCTGGAGCGCGCCGATGTCGATCTCACGTATCCCGCCTACACCGGCCTGCCGGTAAAACACATCGAGGACACCCGCCGCGTCAGCGCTGTCGAAGGCACGCACCTCGACCTGGCGTTGCAGCTCAACCATCCGGTCGTCTCCGCGGTCCTGATGCCGCGCGGCACCAGCGCAGAGCCGGTTCCGCTGCTGTTCAGCACCAACCAGCCGTCGGCTTCGCTGACCAATTTCGCGCTCACCGCCAGCGCCACTTATGATCTGCGGCTGGTGGATGGCGAGGGCCGCACGAACAAGCTGCTCACGCAGTTTGTCTTCGACGCCCTGCCCAACCGCACGCCGGAACTGAAGCTGGCTTCACCACGCGGCGACCAGCGTCCGTCCGCTCTGGAGGAGATTTCGTTCACGGGCACGGTCTGGGATGACTTTGGCATTCCGGCCTACGGGATCGCCTTCACGCAGGTGGGGCAGGAGACCAAGTTTGTCGAACTGGGCCACGATGTTACCGGGAAGGAACGGCGCTCCTTCCAGCACCTGCTCAAGCTGGAGGATCTCGGGGCGCAGCCGGATCAGGTCATCGCGTGGTTTGTCTGGGCGGACGATATCGGTCCGGATGGGCAGGTGCGCCGGACCACGGGCGACCTGTACTTCGGGGAAGTACGGCCCTTTGATGAAGTTTTCCGCGAAGCCGAAGGCGGCGGCAACCAGGAGGGCGGCGGCGGCCAGGATGGCCAGCGCAACCCGACCACCAAGCTTGCGGAGCTGCAAAAGCAGATCATCAACGCCACGTGGCGGCTGCAACGCGACCACAGCTCGAAAGCCGGCAAGAAGGAGCCGCAGGCCAAACCGGCACCGGCCGTCAAGGGCAGCGCTGCGAGCGAGGCGACCGACGCACAATCTCCTATCGCTGCCAGCCACAGGTTGCTGCCCGTGAGCGCCCAGTTCATGGGCCAGAGTGCCGGTTCATCCGCCGGCGATTCTGCCACCCCGAATCCGGCCCGCGCCCGGCGTCGGACCGGTGCGTCCGGCCAGCCGAACAAGTCGGCCGCGCCCGGTCGCTACGAAGACGATCTTGCCGTCATCCGCGAATCGGCGGAGCAGGCCATCGAGCAGGCCAAGGGAACGATGGAAGGCCAGCAGGCACCCCGTGCCAAGACGCTCTGGTCCGCCGCCATCGCGCAGATGGAGCGGTCGCTGGAAGAGCTCGACAAGGCCAAGGGCTCGCCCGCCGCGCTGTCCGATGCGCTGGTGGCCGAGGAGGCCGCCTACCAGGCGCTGCTGAAGCTGCAGGCCCGCGAAACTTCCGTGACCCGTGCCCGTAATCGGAGCCAGGGACAGGGACAGAATGATCAGCGCAACCAGCGACAGATCGACGAGCTGGAGCTGACCCAGTCGGAGAACCATTACGAAACCCAGCGGCAGGCGCAGGCGCCCCAGAACCAGGAACGCCGCGAGCAGTTGCAGGTGATGAACCGCCTGCAGGAGCTGGCCCGCCGCCAGCAGGACGTGAACGAGCGGCTCAAGGAGCTGCAGACCGCCTTGCAGGAGGCGAAGTCGGAGAAGGAACGCGGCGAAATCCGCCGGCAGCTGAAGCGCCTGCAGGAAGAGCAGAAGCAGCAGCTCGCGGATGTGGACGAGCTGCAGCAGCGGATGAACCGGCCCGAGAACCAGTCCCGCATGGACGAGCAGCGCAAGCAGCTCGACCAGACCCGCGACGAGCTGCAGCAGGCGGCCGAAGCCACGGGCGACGGACAGGTTTCGCAGGCGCTGGCAGCCGGTACGCGGGCGCAGCGGCAGCTGCAGGACATGCGCGACAACCTGCGCAAACAGAATTCCAGCGAGTTTGCCGAGGACATGCGCGACATGCGCGCCGAGGCCCGCGAACTGGCGCGCCAGCAGGAGGAGCTGGAGAAAAAACTGGCCGCACCCGACGATTCCAAGCGCAAGACGCTCAGCGATCCCGATGCGGGCGGACACAAGGACGTGCTCGATCAGCTGGCCAAGCAGAAGGAGCGCATGACGAACCTGGTCGCCCGCGCGACGCAGATGTCACAGCAGGCCGAAAGCTCCGAGCCGCTGCTGTCGCGCCAGCTTTACGACACCGTCCGCAAGTTCAGCCAGGACGATGCGAACAGCGTGAAACAGCTTCAGGAAGAGCTCATCCGCAAAAACATGATGACGCGGAGCATGTATGACCGGCTCCAGGAAATGTCGTCCTCATCGGACGGCGCGAAGTCACTGGAACTCACCGCTGAGATGCTGCGGCAGGGCCAGGAGGGGGCGGCTGGCGCGGCCGAGCGGCGCGCGCGCGCGAGCATTGATACGCTGAAGCAGGGCGTGGAACGCGCCGCGGAGAAAGTGCTCGGTGACGACACGGAAGCGTTGCGGCTTGCCCAGCAGGAGCTGGAGTCGCTCACCCAACAGTTGGAACGCGAGCTGGCCAAGGCGACGGGCGGGGCGATGGGTTCCACCAATGCCACCGCACAGGCGCAGGGGCAGGGTGGCCAGCGTCAGCCGGGAGGTAATCCGGGCGAACAATCGGGAGCCGACGGGGAACGACCCCAGCTCGCCGGCGGCGGACAACCCGGTACGACCCCACAACCGTCACCCGAAGGGCAGGGGCCGGGGCAAGGCCGCCAGCCGGGGCAATCCCAATCGGCCAACGCGCCGAATGGTCAGGGCCAGAAAGCCGGCGAAAGCCAGCAGCCGGGGCAGGGCCAGCAACCCGGAAAAGGACAGGGTCAGGGGCAAGGCCAAGGGGAGGGGCAGCAGGCGCAGTCCTCGTCGCCTTCGCAACCGGCGGGTCAGAGTGGTCAAGGGCAGGGCGGTGGAGGTGGACAGCAACCCGGTTCGCCGCAACGTCAGCAGGCGAATCAGGGACAGCGCGGTCAGCGTGGCCAGAATGCGGGCGAAAGTCAGGGCGGTCAGGGGGGGCTTGATCTGGAGCGTATCATGTCCGGCCAGCGGGCTGGAAACGGCGGCGGCGGTGGTGGCGGTGATGCCGCCGGCCCCATCACCGGCGAAGATTTTGCCACCTGGGCCGACCGCCTGCGTGATGTGGAGGAGATGGTGGATGCGCCCGATCTGCGCAGCAGCGTGGCCAACGCGCGGGAACAGGCGCGCCTGATGCGCCTCGAATTCCGACGCGATCTCAAGAAGCCCGACTGGGCCAACGTGCAGCTCAAGGTCGTGAAACCGCTGGTCGAGGTGCGCAGCCGCATCCGCGAGGAACTGGCCCGGCGCACGACCGAGGATTCCCTGGTGCCCATCGACCGCGACCCGGTGCCGAACCGCTACTCGGAGCTGGTGCGCCGCTACTACGAGGATCTGGGGAAGGACAAATGACCGCGCCCATCGCCCAATCCGTAGCGCAGAGTTCCACTCTGCTGTGTGGCAGGTATTCAACCTGCGCGGCGCACATCTGCGTTGAGATGAAGGGCAACGCCGTTGGCGTCCGTTCCTACGGGGCGTTCCCCCTCACCCCGGCCCTCTCCCTCCAGGAGAGGGGGAATTGTCGCCCGCCTTATGGCGAGGGTATGCGCAACCTTTCATCCCGAATTCAATGGATGCCGGAGTGAGCATGGGAATGTTTTTTGCCTCGCTCACGCTTTCCGGGTCGAACTGGCTGCTGCCGGCGGCCGGCCTGCTGGTGGCCGCGCTGGTCATCCTCGTGTGGAGCTATCGTGTGGCCGTGACCGGGCCACTGCGCTGGGTCTGCCTGGGATTGAAGCTCCTCGGCGTTGCGGCGCTGGCGTTCTGCCTGCTGGAACCGCTCTGGACCGGACAGCGCGCGCGACCGGGGGCGAACCTGTTCGCCGTCGTGGCGGACAACAGCCAGGGCATGCAGATCCGCGATGCGGGTGCGGCGCAGAGCCGCAGTGAAGGCCTGCGTGAACTGCTCGATCCGGGCCGGGCGACCTGGCCGAGCCAGCTCGCCGGCGACTTCGAGGTGCGCCGCTACCTGTTCGACACCCGGCTCCAGAACGTCCGCGACTTTGCCGAACTGAATTTCGACGGCCGGGCCTCGGCCATCGGCTCCGCTATGCGCACGCTGGCGGAGCGCTACAAGGGGCGTCCGCTCGCCGGCGTGCTGCTGTTCACCGACGGAAACGCCACCGACATCCATGGCGCCTTGCCGGATCTCACGGGTCTGCCGCCGGTCTATCCGGTGGTCATCGGCAAGCGCGACGCGGTGAAAGATGTTTCGCTCCAGCAGGTCGCGGTGAGCCAGACGGTGTTCGAAGATGCGCCAGTCTCGGTGCAGGCCGAGGTTGCGACGGCGGGTTTCGCCGGCGAAAAGGTCGTGGCTCAGTTGCGCGACCGGGCCGGCAAAACCGTCAATGAACAGGCCGTGCGTGGCCGGGCCGATGGCGGTGCCGCCGCGCTGCGGTTCCAGGTGAAACCGGAGAAGCCGGGCGTGTCCTTCTACCAGTTGCGCGTCGGCCTCGAGGGCGAAATTGCGCGTAATGCGACTGCGACGAACACCGCCGAGGCGACTCTGGCGAACAACTCGCGAGTAATCGTCGCGGATCGCGGACAGGGCCCCTTCCGCATCCTGTACGTCGCGGGGCGGCCCAACTGGGAGTTCAAGTTCCTCAACCGCGCGATTGCGGATGACGACCAGCTCCAGCTCGTCGGGCTCATCCGCATCGCGAAGCGCGAGCCGAAGTTTGAGTTCCGCGGCCGCGCCGGCGAGACCGGCAACCCGCTGTTCCGTGGCTTTGGCGACCAGACCCGCGAGGCGGCGGAGCGGTACGACCAGCCTGTGCTCACGCGCTTGAACACGCGCGACGAGGTGGAGCTTCGCAGCGGCTTCCCACGCACGGCGGAGGAGCTGTACGGCTACCAGGCGGTCATCGTGGATGATCTCGAGGCGGAGTTCTTTTCGCCCGAGCAGGCGCTGCTGCTGCAGAAGTTCGTGTCCGAACGCGGCGGCGGATTTCTGATGCTGGGCGGCATGGAGTCGTTCCAGCAGGGGCAGTATCAGCGCACGCCCATTGGCGACATGCTGCCGGTCTATCTCGACCGTCCCGATGAAGCCGCGCCGGCGGGGCCGTTGAAGTTCAATCTCGCCCGCGAAGGCTGGCTCCAGTCGTGGGCGCGCGTCCGCGACAACGAGGCCGACGAGCGGACGCGCCTCCACGAGATGCCCAAGTTCGAGGTGATGAACCGCGTGCGTGAGGCGAAGCCCGGCGCCAGCGTCATTGCGACGGCGGCGGATGAATCCGGCAAGGAGCACCCGGCGCTCGTGGTGCAGCGCTTCGGGCGCGGGCGGACGGCGGCCCTGACCGTGGGCGACGTGTGGCGCTGGGGCATGAAAGATGAGGCCGCCCACGCCGACATGGATAAGTCATGGCGGCAGCTGCTGCGTTGGCTCATCGCGGATGTGCCGAACCGCGTGGACCTCACCACCGAGCCGCAGCCCGATGACCCGAACGGTGCGGTCCGCCTGCAGGTACGCGTGCGGGACGCGAAATTCCAGCCGCTCGACAATGCCTCGGTCAGTGTCGCGGTGGAACCGGTACTTTTCGACATCGCACCCGGAGCGGCTGCCACCGGCATCTTGCGGCTGCCGGCCGAGCCTTCGCTGAATGAGCCGGGACTGTACGAGGCGACTTACGTGCCACGGCTGACCGGCGGCTTCAAGGCCACGGCGAGTGTGACGAATTCCACCGGTGGCGAAGTTGGCCGGGCGGAGGCCGGCTGGAGCTCGGACCTCGCGGCGGAAGAATTTCGTTCATTGGTGCCCAACGAGGCGTTGCTGGAAAGCATCGCGCGGAAAACGGGCGGCGAAGTCATCGCGGCGGGCCGGCTGGATGAGTTTGTGCGCAGCCTGCCGACGCGCCACGCACCGGTGATGGAAGCCTGGTCGTATCCCCTCTGGCATACGCCCGCGATGTTTGCGCTGGCGCTGGCGTGCCTGCTCGCGGAATGGGGCCTGCGCCGCTGGAAAGGGATGCCATGATCACGCGAACCGCACTCTGGCTCGGACTGCTTGCACTGGTGCTGACCTTTTCCAGTACGGCCCAGCCGGCTGTCGTGACCAACGATGCGCCTACCGTGCTGCTGGTGGTGGGGGCTCCTGGCGAGGCGGAGTTCGCGACCAATTTCGTCCGTCAGGCGAGCCTGTGGGAGGCTGTCTGCACCCGGGCCGGGGCGAAGCGGATCACAATCGGCCTGGACGAAGGTGCCTCCACCAACGACCTCGAACGCCTCCGACAGGCCTTTGAGGCCGAGCCCAAAGACGGCCCTTCCGAACTTTGGCTGGTGCTCATCGGGCACGGCACGTTCGACGGGCAGGAGGCGAAATTCAACCTGCGCGGCCCGGATCTCTCCGTCACGAATCTGGCGCTCTGGCTGAAGCCGTTCCACCGGCCCGTGGCAGTAATCAACACCGCCTCGGCCAGTGCGCCGTTCATCAAGCCGCTGTCCGGCACGAACCGCGTCATCGTCACCGCCACCCGCAGCGGGAACGAACAGAACTTTACCCGCTTTGGCCAGATGCTGGCCGAGGCGATCACCGATCCGCAGGGGGATCTGGATCAGGACGGTCAGACGTCGCTGCTGGAGGCGTTCCTCAGTGCCGCCGCGCGCGTGGCGGAGTTTTACAAGACCGAGGGCCGTCTCGCGACGGAGCATGCGCTCATCGACGACAATGGCGACGGACTGGGCACGCCGGTGGACTGGTTCCGGGGCACGCGCGCCACGAAGAAGGCCAAGGACGGACTTTCCCTCGATGGCCTGCGGGCAAACCAGTTTCACCTCGTGCGGAGTGTGGAAGAGCAGGCGCTCTCGGCCGCCGACCGGGCGAAACGCGATGAGCTGGAGCTGGCGGTTGCCCATCTCCGCGAGAATCGTCCGCCGATGCCGGGTGACGATTACTACCGGCAGTTGGAGTCGCTGCTGGTCGAACTGGGCCGGCTATACGAGCGGACTTCGCCCTTGCCGGCGGCTCAGCGTTGACGCCCGCCGGCTCACCAGCCGAAACCCAGCGTTTCCAGCCGTTCCTTCAGGCGTGGCAAATTCCATTCCTGCACGCTGCCATCGGCCAGGTGGACGTGGACCCAGGCGGCATTCTTTGAGCGGGCGACGCCTTTGATTTCGCCAGCGGCGGGCAGTTGTACCGGCCCGTTGGTGCCCGTATCCGCCCAGACCCCATGCACATCGAGCCGAAGGCCGTCCGCCGTGTTGGTGGAGAGGGGCAGGGCCTTGTCCTTCGGCGGCAGGAAGTGAACGACATCGCGCGGACTCGCGAATTCCCAGAGCGTGGCGTGGGTCTGGCTGGCGGAGTACGCGGCCAGTTGCCGACCCGTCGGTGACAGATCGACCCGCTCCGCCGGCAGGCTGATGTCGATGAGCTGGCGTTTCGTGGGCAGATCCCACAAGCGCACGTGACCGTCGGCGCCGGTCGTGGCGAGCAGATGTCCGCTGTCATCCACACTCATGCCGGAAACGCCGCCGAAGCCGGGAGCCAGGGAGTCCAGGTCGCCGGTGGCGGTGTCGATCACCAGGATTTCCCGGCGGGTGCTGCAGATCAGATGGCGGGCGTCGATCTGCCAGGTGAATGCCAGCGGCAGGTCGCTCAGCGGGTACGTCTCGACCACGCTGCCGAGCGCGAAATCCACCAGGGCCACGGCCGGCGGCTGGGTGATCAGCGCCGCGATGCGCCGGTCACTGGGCGACCACGCAAACCGGCTGTACGGGCCGGGCAGCGTGATGGAGCGCTTCTGGCCCATGTCCGACGTGGGTGAAAGCGTCAGCGTGGTTTCCGGCATGTCGGGCAGATGGAAGGTGTAGGCCACCATCTTGCCCTCGGAATTGTACGCCGCGTGGTTGGGCGCGTTGATGCGTCCCCTCCAGGACCAGGCTCCCGTGCCCGGATCGCAGCGGCGGAACCGGAAGGTGTTGTCATTGGCGAGGAGGACCAGCCAGTTGCCGTTCGCGGAGAATTCGATGAACCGCTCGACGGGCCAGATCTCCCGGTCGTGGTGGAACAGCTCCACGTGATCGCGCAGGGACCGGAAGGAAACCGTGCCATCCGGCAGGGCGGTCACGTAGCGGTCACGCTGGAAATCCACGAGCAACGGGGCGGCGGGTCCGGGCGGCTTCCAGGTCAGCGGACGCAGATCGGCCGCCGCCAGGGCGAACACCGCCTCCTGCCGGAGTTCTGGCAGGGGGTAGATGGCCTGCGCCTTGGCGAGCAGGTCGAGTGCCGTCGTGCGCCAGCCGGGCTGGGCTTCACCGCGCAGTCGCCTGACCTGCGCGAGCAGTTCTGCCGCCGTCTGCTTCGGCGTGGCGGTCGGGGACGGGGCGGAGGTGCCAGTCCGTTGGGCGCGAGGCCAGGCGGTCGCGGCAAAAATGACGAGACCCAGGACGGCCAGGGCGGGCAGGACCACGCGCAGGCCCAGCGCACGGCGGCGGGCCTGCCGGCGCGAGGCCTTCACCGACTTGCCGGCCTGCAGCAGGGCGAGATCGGCGACGAGATCTTCCGCCGAAGCGTAGCGCTGGTGCGGGTTGGCGGCGCAGGCCTTCACGATGATCGCGTTCAGCTCCAATAGGCCCGAATTCGCTGAGAGATCGAGATCATCGAGCGGCAGGGCGGGGAATTCCTTCCGGTCGCGGCCGGTGGCGGCCTCGTAAAGCACCTTGCCCAGACTGTAGATGTCGGCGGTCGGCGTGCCGGAACCTTCCGGCGGGATGAAACCTTCCGTGCCGACGAAAGAACCGGTGTCATCCGCCGCCGTGACCAGCCCGATGTCGGCGAATTTCACCGTGCCGCCGACGAAGATGATGTTCGAGGGCTTGATGTCGCGGTGGACCAGCCCGGCTTCGTGCAGGTGGGCCAGAGCCAGGGCCAACGAGTGGAAGATTTCCACGCATTGGGTGGCCGGCAGCCGTTTCCCCGCGGCCAATTCGGCGGCGAGAGTGCGGGGAGAATAGTCCGCCGGGTCAAAGGTGGCGGGCACCGGGGGGTCGGAGGGACGGCCCTTGGCCCTCAGATTCTGGGTCTTCGCCTTGGGGTTCGACTGCTTGGGCTTCGGTTCGGCGCCTTCCTTGGGCACGGGGTCCGCCAGCTCCATCACGTAGTAGAAGTAGCCGTCGGTGTCGTTACGGCCCACCTGGAGGATATCCACCAGACCCTCGTGCGAACGGGAGACCGGCTCAAAGCGTTGGATGCCATGGAATTCCCGCTCGAACGGGCGCGGTGAATCGAAGTCCGCGCGGAAGACCACTTTCGCGGCGCGCATCGTTCCGAGAACGCTCCGGGCGAGCCAAACTTCGCCGTAACTAACGCGGCCAATGAGCCGCAACAGTTCGTGATCAGGGATGACGGGGGTGACGTTCAAATGGTGCGACGGCTTCCGGGGAACCCGTTGCGCCGGAGAGACAACACATTCGCCGCCCCGATTTGAATGCGGAAGTTGCACCTTATTCCGCTTGCTTCCGGGCTAGGCCAGCCGCTCCTCGATCTGGGCCAGTTCCCGGCGCAGCAGGCTGCCGATCCGATGACGGGCCAGATACACCTGCATGCGGCTGACTCCAAGGGCCTCGGCCACCTTCGCGACGGGCCAGCCGCGCAGCACATAGAGGTCGAACATCTGGAACTGTTCCGGCTTCACCCGCCGTTTCACGCGCTCGATCGCGGCCCCGTGGAGGTGGGATTTCCATTCGGCCTCCCAGATCGCGTCGAGTTCGCGGCTCTGGGCGTCGGGCAGCTCGGCAACTTCCTCGGCCACACCGGGATCATCGAGGCTGGCCCGGCGGGCTTCGCCGGTGCGGTAGCGTCGGCGCAGGGCGTCGGCGATGCGGCGCTTGGTGATCTGCAGCAGCCAGCCCTTGAAGGTTCCCTGGGCGCGGTCGTACCGGAATCCGGGCATCTGCTTGGCGACGGAAATGATCGTCTCCTGCACCACATCCTGCGCCGCCGCATCGTCCAGGCCGGCTTTGAGCGCGGTGTCGAAGATCAGCCGCCAGTACGTCTCAAAAAATTCGCGCCAGCTGTCCTGGGCCTCCCACGATTTCAGTCGGGAGAGCAGGCTTTGGCGGGTGGGCAAAAAAACATCCGGCGAACCATCACTGCGCATCTCGGGGTGGATTCGTCCCGGCTGGGAGGCTTTTTTCAACGAAGTTGCATGTTGTTGCTGAAGGAGCAGGGGAGAAAGGGAGAAAGGGAGCAGGGGTGATGAAGTACTCGCTCCCTGCTCCCTCGCACCCCTGCCCCTTTCTCCCCCGCCTCCTCCTCATGGGCGTTGGATTTCCCGGGCCAACTTCCACTCGCTTCCTTTCTCCGCGCAGGGATAGCGTTGCCGCCGAATGAGCGACCTGCTCCTGGACGCCCAACAGCTGGTCAAGCGGTTCGGGCCGCGCACGGCGGTGGATGGCGTGTCTTTCACGCTGCGACGGGGCGAGGCCGTCGGCCTGTTGGGGCCGAACGGTGCCGGCAAAACCACGACCATCTCCATGCTGTCCGGCCTGTTGTTGCCTGATGGCGGTGAGGTCCGGCTGGGCGGTCAGCCCATTACCGGCGATACCGATCCGCGCAAGCGCCTGCTCGGTTTGGTGCCGCAGGAGCTGGCGCTCTACGAGGAGCTGACGGCCCGGGACAACCTTGAATTCTTCGGGGCGCTCTACGATCTCGCCGGGGCGGCGCTGGCCACGGCGGCGGAGTCGGCCCTGAAGTTCGTCGGCCTGGCGGAACGCCGGGGCGACAAGGTGAAGACCTTTTCCGGTGGCATGAAGCGGCGGCTGAACCTGGCGGTCGCGCTTCTGCACGATCCCCAACTGCTGCTGCTCGACGAGCCGACCGTCGGGGTGGACCCGCAGAGCCGCAACGCCATCTTCGACAATGTCGAGGAACTGCGCCGGCGCGGTAAGACGATCCTCTACACGACGCACTACATGGAAGAGGTGGAGCGCCTTTGCGATCGGGTCATCATCATGGATCACGGACGGATCGTCGCGGATGACACACTCAGCGGGCTGAAGCAGCGCCGCACCAGCGCGGACCGTGTTTTCTGCGAGCTCGTGGAAGTCCGCGACGGCAGTTGGCTGGCCGGGTTGGAGGGAATCGCCGGGATCTCGCGGGCCGAACTCGCCGGCACGCGGTTGACGCTCCATGTCACCGACCTGCATGGCGGCCTGGGCCGGGCGCTGGAACACCTGCGCCGCGTGGACGTCGTGGTCGCCTCCGTCGAGTCCCAAAGCCCCAGCCTCGAAGACATCTTTCTGGAACTTACCGGCCGCTCGCTCCGCGATGGTTGAACGGGTTGGGAGATAGGAGATGGGAGCTGGCAGCTAGGTGATATGGATGAACACAAACAAAACCGCTTCATCGGGAAGTTCGCGCGCCAAAACTCCACGACGACCGGTGGGCAAACCCAACTTCCATCTCCCAACTCCGATCTCCTTTTAAAATGCGCCAACTGCTCGCCCTCATCCGGCTCGACCTCAAGCTGTTCCTCTGCGACCGCCGGGCGCTGATCATGCTGTTCATCGTGCCCATCGGCCTGGCGTCGTTCATGGGCTCGGTGTTCAGCAACTCGGGCGGCAAGTCTTCCGTGGGGGGCGGCATGGGCATCCTGCTCGTGGATCAGGACGTCTCCGCCGTATCCCGGGGCGTGGTGGACGCGTTTGCGAACGACCCGACGTTCCGCGTGACGGTCACCAACGAGGCCGCCGCGCGCGACATGGTCCTGAATGGCAAACGTCCGCTCGCCGTGGTGCTGCCGGCCGGCTTCGGGGCCGACGCGTTGCCCGGCCTGTTCGACACGAATCGCAAGCCGGTCATCACGCTGCTTCACGACCCGTCGCGGAGCATGGAACGCTCCATGGTCGAGGGGATGCTGGTGCCGAAGGTGATCCAGGCCGTCGCCCAAAACGGCCTGAGTGCCGATCTGGGACGGGATTTCATCCGGCGCGGACTGACGAACCTGGACCGGGCCACCCAGGTCGGCGCCCGTGACCAGCAACTCTACCGCAGCATGATGGAGCGGGCGGACGAGTTTCTCGCGACGCGGACGAACCGGTCGCTTTTCGGCTCGGCCAAAGGGCCAACCACCGGCTCTCCGGCAAAGGAGTTCAACCTGCCGCTGCCGTTCGTCACCAAGGCCGAGGCGCTGGTTAAGAACACGAAGTCGGAATACAACGGCTACGCGCACGCCTTTGCCGGGATGAGTCTGCAGTTTGTGCTCATGTCGTTGTTGGAGAGCTCGGTAGGACTCCTGCGTGAGCGTGAATCGGGGATGTTCCGCCGGCTACGGGCGGCCCCGCTGTCGCGCGGCACACTGCTATTGGCGAAGGGATTGAGCTACGCCATCATCGGGCTGCTGTCGCTGGGCGGCTGCTTTGCGTTTGCCATGGTGGTGTTTGGCGTGCGGATCAACGGCAGCTGGCCAGGTTTCATACTCTGCCTCGTGCTGACGTCGCTGATGTCGGCCGCCCTCGGCCTGGCCCTGGCGGCACTGGGGCGCACGCCGGCCGGCACGCGCGGCATCGGCATCGCCGTGGTGCTGCTGCTCCTGATGGTCGGCGGGGCGTGGGTGCCCACCTTCATCCTCCCGCGCTGGCTGCAATCGGCGGCGCTGGTGACCCCCACGCGCTGGGCGCTGGACAGTCTCGACGCGATGACCTGGCGTGGGCTTGGGTTTGATGCGGCGCTGGCCCCAGCGGGGGTCATGCTCGGCTTCATCGCGCTGTTCGCGACGATCACGTGGCTGCGCTTCCGCTGGACGGCGGAATGAAGTTCAGCCGAGAGCCCGCAGTTCGGAGCGCAGCTCGCTGGTGAGGCTCAAGCCTGATTCCAGTGTGACGACGCCGGGTAACAGGGGCAGGGCTCGCATCGCCCGGGTGAAGTCGAGATCAGGGCAGAGCGCCGCCAGCTCGTCATAGCTCACCCGCCCCGTCCGTTCGGCGAGCACGGCCAAAATCTGGGCGAGCCCGGCTGTGTCCGCCATGCGCAACCGGGCACTTTCGCGGAGCAAACCCCAGCCACCGAACAGCAACCGCGGCCCGGTGAAAAGGATGTCGGTGATCATCCGCGAGGACGCCTGCGGAAAGAGCAGCAGCATGAACGGGGAACCACCATGAATCCCGGCGGCTCCGGCAATTCCCCGCGCCTGGGCATAGGTCGCGAGCTGGCCTTGGAACGGGGAGCTGGCGTCGGATTCGGCGGGCTCGGCGAAGTGGAACGGCTCGGTCCGCAGGTAACCGATCACCAGGACCAGGAGGAACCCGCCGGCCAGCCAGAGCCGCGTGAAATGGCGGAGTTTGAAGTGGCCGCCGGTGAAAATGGACACCACCGCATCCACGGTCTCCTGCGCCAGATAGACCACGGCGTAGGCGAACCAGAACGTGAGGAAGAGCACCAGCAGTCCGCCGAGGATGGCGAGCGGACTGATGACCACGCAGACATTGGCATCACGCCGGAAGCGTCGTTGCAGCCATTGGTCGATGGCAGAAGCAACCATGCGCGGAGATTTCCGAGGGATGGACGGGGCGTCGAGGCCGAAACGAACGGACTACTTCGCCATGAACCAGTGGATGTAGCCGCAATGATCGCAGACGAGGACGCTGACCTGGCGATCGGCCCACTCCGGGTTCATGGTCGTGCTGAGGGAGATGTCCACATGCGAACGCCGCTTGTGGAAGGACTCGCACTGGCACATGAGGCATTTCAGCCGGTGGCCATCGACTTCCGCGTGGGTGGGTTCCGTTTTCAGCGCTATCGTCATGACGGCAGGGGGTTGTGGCCGAGGGTACAGCGATCTGGGCACACTTCCTCCGCAGAGAAGGGGGCTCGCCGTATCCGGGCTGAGTTCATGGGGACGGGGAAGTGATACACGGTCCGGGCGGGATGGGAAGCGCGGAGAATGGTTATCCGGCAGGGTCGTCGCATTTCCGCGCGAGAGTTCGTTCCCATCCTGCTCTTGATCATGAGCAGGAGCAGGAGCAGGACCGAGATGGGCGATTAGGATTATGATTAAGATTACGATTAGGACAGAGTCCGGTAGCCGCAGGCTTGACTTCGGCCCCGGAAACCCAGACCACTACCGCCCGTAATGAACCGCGCGTTGTTCGCCCTATCTGCAGCAGCTCTGGCCGCCCTGGCCCGAGCCGCCGCCGCCGCGCCGGTTGGCCGTCTCCCTCGCCTCTAAACTGAACTGAGTGCGAACGCAGACGGCCCGTGGGAATCCGCTTCCCGCGCGCCCTCCCGTTCGCTTTCCTCCCCCGAACCATCACATGTCCTCATCACGCAGCTACATCGCCGACCATGTCGCGGGCATCCCGCGCTCGGGCATCCGCGATTTCTTTGAACTCGTGCAGAACACGACGGGCGTCATCTCGCTCGGCGTGGGCGAGCCCGACTTCGCCACCCCGTGGCACATCCGTGAGGCCGCCATCTACGCCCTGGAGCGCGGGCGCACGCAGTACACCTCGAACCTCGGCCTGCTGAAGCTGCGGGAGTCCATTTCGCGCAATGTCGCGAAGAACTTCGGCGTCAGCTACGACCCGAAGACGCAGATCCTCGTCGCGGTCGGTGTCAGTGAGGCACTGGATCTGGCGCTTCGGGCCGTGCTCAACCCCGGCGACGAGGTCATCTACCACGAGCCATGCTACGTGAGCTACTCGCCCAGCGTCGTGCTCGCGCACGGTGTGCCGGTGGCGGTGTCGTGCAAGGCGGAGGACGGTTTTGCGGTGACGGCCAAGGCGATCGAGGCCGTCATCACACCGCGCAGCAAGGTGCTGATGCTGAACTTCCCCACCAACCCCACCGGCGGCACGATGACGCGGCCGCAGCTCGAGGAGATCGCGGCGGTGGCCCGCCGGCATAACCTGCTGGTGCTCACCGACGAGATTTACAGTGAGCTGACCTTCGAGGGCGAACACGTGTCCATCGCCAGCCTGCCGGGAATGGCCGAGCGCACGATCTTCCTGCACGGCTTCTCCAAGGCGTATGCGATGACGGGCTTCCGCATCGGCTACGCGTGCGGCCCGACGGAACTCATCGAGGCGATGATGAAGATCCACCAGTACTCGATGCTCTGCGCGAGCATCATCGCCCAGGAGGCGGCCATCGAGGCGCTGGAGCACGGCGAGCCGGCGACGGCGGAGATGCGTGAGCAGTACAAGCTGCGCCGGAATTTCATCGTGAAGGCGCTGAATGACATGGGGCTGAAGTGTCACCTGCCGCGCGGCTCATTCTACGCGTTTCCCTGCATCGAGAGCCTGGGGATCCCGGCGAAGGAGTTCGCTCTCGGCCTGCTGCGCGAGGAAAAGGTCGCGTGCGTGCCCGGTGGCGCGTTCGGGGCCAGCGGCGAGAAGTTCGTGCGCTGCTGCTTCGCGACCGCATTTGACCAGATCCAGATCGCCATGGAGCGGATGGCGCGCCACGTCGCCCGGGTGAAGCGGGGCTGATCGCCGGGCCCGAGTGGATGGCACTGCTTTGATCACTTTCATCGTGGCTCGTGGCAGCCTAATCCGAGAGAGAGGCGGCGCGAGTGTAGCGCAGATTTGCAATCTGCCGTATCGCAGGTTTGGAACCTGCACCGGCCACAGGATTGCCCCGGCGCGACCGAGCATTCCACCCCTTGCCGATTGAAAATCGGCGATACAGCAGGTTGCAAACCTGCGCTACATCCGCAGCCGCACTGCCGTCCCGCCATCAGCCCGGGCAACCACGGTGTCAAGATGCGCACCCAATCAGCGGTTCGCCGCGTTTTGGTTTGATATCGACCGCCTGCTTTGGGTACGGATGGCGCGATCCCAGATTCTCATATTCCCCAGTCACCATGAGCGCACCCATCACTTACACGGTTCTGGCCGCAGACGGTCAGCAATACGGACCCTACCCTGCTGACAACGTTCAGGCGTGGATCAACGAAGGCCGGATCAAGGCCGACCAGCAGATGACCCGAAGCGACCTGAAGGAGTGGTTCCGGGCGGGCGACTTTTCCGAGTTCGTCTGGACCAGCGCGCCGGTTCCGCCGCCAGTCGCCCCCGCCCCGCCGGTTTCAGTGCCGATGGGTACCGCCGCCTCCGTTGCGCCGGCGGGGAGCAGCCTGGGCCGGAGGGATCTCGAACCCACGAGCGGCATGCGGTCCGCGGCCAGCTGGTTCTACTGGATTGCCGGTCTCTCGGCCGTAAACTTCATTCTCGCCCTGTCGGGGGCGTCCTTCAGTTTCGCGGTGGGCAGTGCCGCGGTGGATTTTTGTGCGGTCCTGGCCCGTGACTCCGGGGGATTCAACCCGGTGTATGCGCTGGTGGGCGTTTTGGTGATCGCGCTTTGGGTGCTGCTGGGCGTTCTGGGTGGTCGTGGTTCCCTGGCCGCCTTCATCGTTGGCCTGATCCTGTTCGCTCTCGACACCCTGCTGGTGATCAAATCGGGATACGTCATCGGCATTGCAATCCACGCCTACATTCTCTTCCGACTGGGGATCGGCCTGAAGGAGGCCTGGATGCTGAGAAAATGACGCGGGGATAAGACCGCGAAAACGTTTGCGAAGGGAGCTTTGCGGACCTATCCCCCCGTGCTCTCTATGTCGGTGGAATACAAAATCATCGGTGGCGACGGCCACGAATACGGCCCGGTCACGCTCGAGGAAATCCGCCAGTGGTGCGAGGATGGCCGGGTGGCCCCCGGCACGCTCGTATGGCTCAATGAGGACCGGCGCTGGGTGCCGGCCGGTGCGCGGGATGAGCTGAAGTGGGATCTGCAAAGCCCGGCCGCTCCCCCGGTGTTGCCGCCCTCACCCGCGGCCGAGGAACTCCAGTCGGCGGGATTCTGGGTACGTTCCGCCGCCTACGTGGTGGATGCGATGATGATGGTTTTTCTCGTCTCCATCGTCACGTATCCCTGGCAGGCCGAATTTTCCGAGATCGGGAATGCGGCGCTTGCCCAGCTGAAATCGGCCAACCCGGACATGGCGGTCATTTTCCGTTTCTGGAAGGCGTCGCTGCTGGTCGATCTGCCGGTCAGCTTCGTGTATTTTGTCGGGTTCAACACGCTGCGCGGGGCCACCCCGGGCAAGCAGATGCTGGGTCTCCGCATCCTGAATGCCGACGGTTCGCGGCTGACCTTCGGGCGGGCGTTCCTGCGCCACTGCGGCGAATGGATCAGCCGCCTCACGCTGGGAGCCGGCTTCCTGCTGGTGCTGATCACCCCGCAAAAGCAGGCGCTGCATGACCTGCTCGCGCAGACCCGGGTGGTCTTCCGGCCGCACCGGTTCGGGCCTTAGTCGTCCGTTTCCTCGGAATCATCGGGACCGGTTTCCGGCACCTCGCCGCGTGACTGGGCGACCGCCTCGCGGAGCTGCCGGCGGAATTCGTAGCGGTGCTTGGGCGTGATCACAAACTTGCGCCACCACCCTGAACGCCGGTGGACGACGAGCAGCCGCCGGGAATCGTCGAAGGTGTTCCGCCAGTTTTCCGTGTCCGTCCAGCGCAGCTCCCGGCGCGGCTTGTCGATGCGCTCGATGTCGTTGAAATCGATCCGGCGGACAGTCAGGGATCCCAGCGTGACCCGCAGGGAGGAGCGGCCGATCTGGTAGCGGAGGCTGCGCCGGAACGACGCCCAGAAAAACACCCCCAGGGCGAGGGTGACGAACGCAATGATTGCCCAGCTGATAACACCAAGCGCGGCCATGTCGGGCAGCTTAAATCAAAGCGCCGGGCGGCACGCACATAGAAATTTGCGAACTTACATCCGCTGGCCGACCCACAGGATCAGCAGGGGCACCAGCAGCCCCAGACCCAGCGAGGCCACCACCGGCCACAGGGAGCGGGAGAATTTGAAGGCCAGTACCAGTCCCAGCACCGTCGTGACGATCAGCGCAACCGACATCACCACCACGAGCGCGCGGAACAGCTTGGGTGAGCCTTTCTGCCGGATCACCCCGGTTTCCGGGTAGATCTGGTCGGTGTGCACGACCCGGAGCTTCTGCACGATGGATTCGGCCTCGCTGGGGGACTTCAGGCGGTCGGGGGTGACGGTCTGGTACCAGCCCGTGCCGATGAAGAAGATCAGCAGCGGAGCAAAGAAGACCCCAAGGTAAAGGTGGAGCTGGCGGAGACGTTTCACGATGATTCAAGGGTCGGAACCGGACTGGCCTCACTTCACCATCGGTATTTTCAGCTTCATCCCCACGTACAGCTTCTTGGGGTCCTTCAGCTTCGGATTCGCCTTGAGCACGTGCGCCTGCTTCACCTTGAGGTTATGCTCCTTGTTGTAGGCGGCGATGATGATGCCGAGCGTTTCGCCCTCGGCCACGGTGTGCTCGTAATATTCTGCGGGAAGTTCGGGACCGTCATCCGCCGTTTTGTCGGCCGTGGCCTCGGGAGCCGGCCGCTTGGTGGAGGCCTTGGGCGGTTTCGGGTCTTCCACCGACGGCAGCACGACCGGTTTGCTGGCGAGCTTGGCGATCGATTCCAACTGGTCATGGACGCACTTGCCGTCGGCCACGCGGTGTTTGTCCACCTCCTGGACCTGCTCGACGACCTTCTTCAGCTCGTCGCGCGAGACGTTGTCCTTGCCGGCGAGCGCGATGTCCGACCGGAGCTTCGCGTTTTCCGCGCGCAGGGCGGAGATCTCGTCATGCAGTTTCTGGAGGTCGGCCTTCATCAGGTCGCGGCTCTCGGTCAGCGCGAGCAGATCCGATTCGACCCGTTTGAAATCCTCCGCGGTGACCTGCCCCAGGGTGCGGTGAACCGGGGCGACCAGCGCGAGCGACAGCAGAAATGGCGCGACAAGACGTTTCATGGCGGGCGCAAACTAGGAAGTGCCCGCGTAACCGGCAAGACCCGCTTGTCGTGGGTTGTTCACCAAAAGAGGATTCCTGTGGAAAACAACATCCGTCCGAGGCGACGCGCCAATTGACCCAAAGATCATGTCAGCCGGAGGTCCGGCGACGCTTGCAAGCATCCTTGGAAAGAGCTGCCCCGCTTACCAGTCGAGCGCGAGGCTGTCGGCCGCGGCCGCGCGTTCCAGTCGCAGATCGGCTTCGGATTGGGGGTCGAACCAGGTATCGCAGACGGCCACGCCGGCACCGAGGGCGAGCACCTTGGCCAGAGCTTCCCGCACCAGCATCCAGTGGCGGCGGCGCAATTGCCGTAACGTGACTGCGTCAGGGAAATTGTTCGCGCAGAGGTAGCGCAGATCGGGCTGCGAAATCGCGCGCTGTTCGAGTTCCTCGGAGCCGTAGATGCCGCGGGCCAGCGCATAGACCAGCGTGGTCAGCAATCCGGCAAAACTGAACATGCGGTCTTCCGGGGAAGCCTTGAAATGTGCCGCCGGCAGGGCAACGGACTGGACCGCTTCCAGCGCAAAATGCGTTAACCGCACAGCCCCATGCCATTCTGCAAGATCGGCCGGCAGGGCGGGGTTTTTGGAAGCAACCGTCACCGAAGGATTTGGTGTTCCGTTCATGCCCATAGCAGACGCCCCAATTGTTACAGAATGATGGCGGCCGGGTAACGTCTTGGCCGGGATTGGAGCGCCAAATTTAATGACTCATATCAACAAATCAGGATGGATTGATTTGAGACTTGTTCCGACCGGTCAAACGGCTAGCCTTTGGGCGCAAAATGAACTCTGACCGTCGTGCCCAGCCATACCTTCGCGGCAACGCGCTGGTGGACCTTCTGCAACGTCGCATCGCCATCATTGACGGCGCGATGGGCACGACCATCCGCACCTACGGGATGAAGGAGGGGGACATCCGCGGCACGCGCTTCGCCGACTCGAAGAAGGACCTGCTCAACAACGGCGACCTTTTCTCGATCACGCAGCCGGACATGATCTGCGACATCCACCGGCGCTTCCTGGAGGCCGGGGCGGACATCATCGAGACAAACACCTTTTCGGCCACGAGCATCGGCCAGAGCGAATTCTTCGTGGACGACCCACGCGAGCACGGCGGGCGCAAGGATCCGGCCTTCTACCAGAAGATCATCGAGGACAAGTTCCTCAACGAGCTCGCGTGGGAGATCAACGAGAAGTCCGCCCGGCAGTGCCGCGAGTGGGCCGACCGCATCGCCAACAAGGACGGCAAGCCGCGCTTTGTCGCCGGCGCCATCGGGCCGCTGACGGTGTCGCTCTCGAATTCGCCGGACGCGGATGACTCAGGCTTCCGCGTGGTGACCTTCGACCAGGTGAAGGCGGCCTACATCAATCAGGTTCGCGCGCTGATCGCGGGCGGTTCCGACTTCCTGCTGGTCGAGACCATTTTTGATTCGCTCAACGCCAAGGCAGCGCTCGTGGCGATCCAGGAGGTTTTTGAAGCGGACAAGATCCGTCTGCCCATCTCGATTTCGGCCGCCGTGGGCCGCGGCGGTGAGACGATGATTTCCGCCCAGACGATCGAGGCGTACTGGAATGCAGTGAAGCATGTGAAGCCGCTCTCGGTCGGCCTGAACTGCTCGCTGGGGCCAGACCTCATGAGGCCGTTTCTGGCCGAATTGTCCGAGAAGTCGGACGTGGCCATCTCCTGCTATCCGAATGCCGGGTTGCCGAACCCGCTCTCGCCCACGGGCTTTGACCTGGAGCCGGCGGACATGGGCCGCTTCCTCGGGGAATTTGCCCAGAGCGGTCTGATCAACATCGCGGGCGGCTGCTGTGGCAATACGCCTGAGCACATCGCCGCCATAGCGAAATCGCTGGAAGGCCGCCACCCGCGTGATCTCGCGCCCCGCGAACCCGGCACGCAGCGCTTGGGTGGCATCTCTTCTGGCCCCGCGCCGGAACCAGCGGCTCCGGTCGCGACGAAACCGTTGCGGCTCTCCGGTTCACAACCGTTCACGCAGCAGATCGGGCAGTACATCATGATCGGCGAGCGGACGAACGTCGCCGGTTCACCAAAGTTTGCGAAGCTCATCAAGGAGGGAAAATACGAGGAGGCCGTCGCGATCGCGCGGCAGCAGGTCGAGAACGGGGCCAACATCATCGACATCTGCATGGACGAGGGGATGATCGATGGCGTCGCCGCGATGACGCGGTTCCTCCAGCTCCTCGGCAGCGAGCCCGAGGTCGCCAAGGTTCCCTTCATGGTGGACTCCTCCAAGTGGGAGGTCATCGAGGCGGGCCTGAAATGCCTGCAAGGGAAAGGCATCGTGAACTCCATCTCGCTCAAGGAGGGCGAGGCGAAGTTCCGTGAATCCGCTGCCAAGGTGCTGAAATACGGCGCGGCGGTGGTCGTGATGGCCTTTGACGAGCAGGGGCAGGCGGCCACCTACGCGGAGAAGATCCGCATCTGCGAGCGCGCCTACCGCATCCTGGTGGACGAGGTCGGTTTCCCGCCCGAGGACATCATTTTCGATCCGAACATCCTCACGGTCGCCACCGGCATCGAGGAGCACAACAACTACGCCGTGGACTTCATCGAGGCCACGCGCTGGATCAAGCAGAACCTCCCCCACGCCAAGGTCAGCGGCGGTGTCTCGAACGTGTCGTTCAGCTTCCGCGGCAACAACCCCGTCCGCGAGGCGATGCACAGCGCGTTCCTGTTCCACGCGATCCGCGCGGGCATGGACATGGGCATCGTCAACGCCGGCATGCTCGAGGTGTACGAGGAGATCGAGCCGGAGCTGAAGGAGCTCGTCGAGGACGCGCTGCTCAACCGCCGTCCCGATGCGACCGAACGCCTCGTGAACCACGGCGAGAAGCTCAAGGCCGCCAGCGCCGGCACGACCGCGACCGACAAGAAGGTCGAGGAGGAATGGCGCAAGGGCACCGTCGAGGAGCGCCTCTCGCACGCACTGGTGAAGGGCATCGACCTCTACATCGACGCCGATACCGAGGAGGTGCGCGCGAAGCTGGGCAAGCCGCTGCTGGTGATCGAGGGGCCGCTGATGGCCGGCATGAGCATCGTTGGTGACCTGTTTGGCGCGGGCAAAATGTTCCTGCCGCAGGTGGTGAAGTCCGCCCGCGTGATGAAGAAGGCCGTGGCCTATCTCACGCCGTTCATGGAGGCCGAGAAGCTCGCGATGGCCGCCCGCGGCGAGGCGGTGAAGGCGCAGGGCAAGATCGTCCTCGCGACCGTGAAGGGCGACGTCCACGACATCGGCAAGAATATCGTGGGCGTGGTGCTCGCCTGTAACAACTACGAGGTGATCGACATGGGCGTGATGGTCCCGTGCGAGAAAATCCTCGAGCGAGCGAAACTCGAAAAAGCCGACCTCATCGGCTTGAGCGGGCTTATCACGCCGTCGCTCGACGAGATGGTGCATGTCGCCCGCGAGATGGAGCGCACGGGCTTCAAGGTGCCGCTGCTCATCGGCGGCGCCACCACGAGCCGCGCCCATACGGCGGTCAAGATTTCGCAGCATTACAGCGAGCCGGTCGTGCACGTGCTCGACGCTTCGCGCGCGGTGCCGGTCGCGAGCAGCCTGCTGAGCGCGGAGCAGAAGCCCGCTTTCGTGAAGCAACTGCGGGAAGATTACGACAAGGCCCGAGCGATGCACGCCGGTGGAGTGCAGAAGCTTAAGAGCTTCGAGCAGGCCAAGGCCAATTCCGCGAAGCTCAAGTTTGACGAGCTGCAGCAGCCGACCTTTACGGGCGTGCGCGTGCTGGAAGATTTCCCGCTGACGGAGCTGCGCGGATTCATCGACTGGTCGCCGTTCTTCCACACGTGGGAGTTGCGCGGGCGTTATCCGAGTATCCTCCAGCACGAGAAGTACGGCGTGGAAGCGACGAAGCTCTTCCACGCGGCCAACGTTCTGCTCGACGAGATCATCGCGAAGAAGCTGCTGCGCGCGAAGGCCGTGTACGGCCTCTTCCCGGCGAACCGCGTCGGCGAGGACGTGGAACTTTACACGGATGAGACGCGCACGAAGGTGCTGACCCGATTCCATTTCCTCCGCCAGCAGATGGAGAAGGGCGACGGCACTCCGAACTGGAGCCTCGCCGATTTCGTCGCGCCCGGCTGTGCCTCCGGTGCTCCCAAGGACTACCTTGGCGCCTTCGCCGTCACGACGGGCTTCGGGCTCGACGAGCTCGTGAAGAAGTACAAGGCCGACCACGACGACTACAACGCCATCATGGCCGAGGCGTTGGCCGACCGGTTGGCGGAGGCCTTTGCCGAATGCCTGCACAAGCGCATCCGCGACGAGTGGGGCTTCGGCAAGGCGGAGAACCTCACCAGCGAGCAGCTGATCAATGAGGAATACCGTGGCATCCGACCGGCCGCCGGCTACCCCGCCTCGCCGGACCACACGGAGAAGGGCATCCTCTGGGAGCTGCTCGACGTCGAGAAAAACACCGGCATCAAGATCACCGAGAGCTTCGCCATGTGGCCCGGCAGCAGCGTGAGCGGCCTTTATTTCGGCCATCCCGACTCAAAGTATTTCGCGGTCGGCAAACTCGCGGCCGACCAGGTCGCCGATCTCGCCCAGCGCAAAGGCAAGCCACTCGCCGAGATGGAACGCTGGCTCGGCCCGTGGCTGAACTACGATCCGAAGTGAGTGCGCCCATCCTTGGGAAGGGCTGAAAGCCCGTTCAAATAATGCCTGGGGTGGAGCGAGCCAGGCGAGCGCAGCCCCAGGTTACCTGAGCGGAAGAAGTCGAGCGCTGTAAGTGCGTCCGAGAAGTTCGGTAGCACTTGGGTCGGGCCTTCAGCCCTGATACCGAGCCAGGGGCCCGGTCCCTGGGGCTGCGCTCACTGCGTTCGCTCCACCCCCGGCAGTACTTGGACGCGCTTTCAGCGCTACGACCGGAGGCTTTCCGGACATGGCCACCCGTCCTCCTGTCATGCGTCGCACCGGATCCGAGTTTGGGTGGAGCGTGGGTCTGTCAACGGCCCCCGGCCGGCCAAGCCAGCCCCAGCCGGGACAGTTCCTTCTGCAAAGCGGCCGGATCAAAGATGTCAATCCGTCCGTCGCGCCACAGGATGCCGAAGCCGTGTCCGTCCGGCAGAAAGCGGACCGACGAGGCCAGGCCGCATGATTGCGGCGATTCGAACACGGCGGTCTCGGCCCCATTGGAGCCAGAAACCAGATGGACCTGGGCATCCCGGGCAACGAGCGCCTGCGTGCCGTCGGCATTGAGAATGAAGGTCGAGATATTGCCGCCGAGGGCGCCGGTCAGGGTGGCGCGTGGGGTCCACGTGGTGGTGTCCCAGAGGATGCTCTGCTCCTGGTTGTTCGAGGTCATCGCGGTATGCCCATCCGCACTCCAGGCCGCTTCGCCAAAGGCCTGCGCCGGGAGGTCCTTCACAACGCTGCCATCCGCCACGCGGTAAACTCGGAGGTGCTGTTGCGAAAGGTGCGGCTCAGTGCCGCAGCAGTTGACCAGCACCTCGTCGCCGGAAGGGCTGAGGGCGGCGGAGTAGGCCCCGGGCACGGTCCAGCGGCCCAGCGTCCGCGTTCCGTTGGGCGTGACCTCCACCACCTTCACCACTTCCGTCCAGGGAGAAACGAACACGAACCGCCGTCCGTCCGGGGAATGATCCGTCATGATCAGGCGCAGTTCGGAGTCCAGCAGCTCGGGCGTGCCGAGGCCGGGCTGGCCGGCCGCATCGCGGTGGATGGCGTGGCGCCAGAGACCGGTCCGATCCGAGCCCCGGATCACCGACTGCCCCCCGTCGGCGAAAGCGGTCGTCGTGTTGATGACTCCGTGGGCGTCCGGATCATCGAACTCCGCCAGGGTATGACCGCTGACGAGATCGCGCAGCACGGTGTAACGGCCATGACCGGAGATTGCCCAGCGACCGTCGGGGCTGAAGTCGAGACAGCAGTTGTTGAACGCCTGCTCGTAGCCGCTGGGGGCCGGCGGCGGGAGGATTCGCAGACCCGCCGGCAGGTCGAGCTGCCACCGCGTGGCGACACTGGCGACCGAGGTGGTGATCAGGGTCAGGCTGTCCGGGGTCACGGCGACCGGGCTCGGACCGAAGCCCTCGATCACCAGCTCTTCGCGTCCCAGCGCCAGGCTGACCAGGTGCAGGGTGGTGCCGCGGCCACGCATGGCGACGAGGGAATCCTGTCCGAGAAAGGCGGTTTCGCTCGGATCCCGGGTCGGCGAGTTGAACCGGGTGAGGAGGCGTCCGTGGCTGAGGTCGTAGGCCTCGATCGAGTTGTCCCCCAGACTCACCACCAGCACCTGACCGTCGCTGGACCAGGCCAGCGAGTCGGGTGCGTTGCCCAGGGTCAGGTGGTGACGAACGGCGAGACCGGGCACGTCGAGCACATAGGCGTCCCGGATGCCGAAGTCGGAGATGCGGGCGGCCGCGAGCTGGAGGCCGGTGGGGGAGAAACGCACCCGCGAAAACGTCTCGCCGCCCTCCCAGCGGGCCACTTCTGCCCCGTCCTTGACCCGATGCAGGGAGATGCCATGCCCCGGCAATCCCAGCGCCAGCAGGCTGCCATCCGGGCTGAAGTCGTAGTCATCGTTGAACGGCTCCGTGTGATCCCGCCCACCTGGTGCCGGCCGGTCGCGCAGCGTTAGGAACGGCCGGTCCTCGCCGATCCGCCAGACCCGCAGCGTGTCGTCGAGGAATCTTTCCATGGCCAGTGAACCATCTGCGCTGAGACGGAGGGCCCCAACCGCGTTGGTGCCCGGGTTGACCAGCTCGGCGAAGGAATTGGTCTGCCCCCACCTCCGGAAGCTCGTCGGCCCGCGCCCGGTGCCGGTGGCATCGCGCGCCTCGAATCCGGCCACCCGCCCGGCCTGGTCGATGGTTACCTCACCGGGTACCCCGGGCGCGACGTTCCGATGGCCGACCGGATGGATGTCGATCAGCTGCAGGGCGGCCACGGCCTCGGCTTCGATGTCCGCTCCGGGACGGATGCGCGCGGCTTCGGTCAAGGCCGCCAGCGCCTCCGCACGACGCCCCGGCTGGGTGGTGCGCCGGACGGCCCGGGCCTCGGCTACCCGGGCGGCACGGAGGCGTTCGCGGGATTCGGCTTCGGCCTGTTGCGTCCGGCGAAGCGCCCGCTGAATCAGGCCGGCGGCCAGGGTCGAGCCGATCGCCAGGGCGGTGACCAGCACCCAGACCGTGGCCAGCGCCGGACGCCGCTTGCACCAGCGCAGGAACCGGTCAGGAGGGGAGAGCGGTCGGGCGACGATCGGCTCGCCGTCGAGGAAGCGCCGGAGATCCTCGGCCAAAGCCTGGGCGCTGCCGTAACGGCGGGCCGGATCACGTTCCAGGCATTTGAGCACCACCGTTTCGAGATCGCGCGGCACCGCCGGAGCCAGCAGGCGGGGGGAGGGTGGCTCCGAATTTTCGACCAACGCGGCCAACGCGCCGGGAGTTGCCCCGGCGAAGGGCGTCCGTCCCGTGAGCAGCTCAAACAGCACCACGCCGAGCGCGTAGATGTCACTCGCCACCGAGAGGGCGGCGCTCCCCTTTTGCAGCGCCTCCGGCGCGAGATAGTGCGGGGTGCCCAGAACTCCCGAGACGGCCGTGAGATCGCCCCCGGCTTCGAGCTGCGTCGCGAGCCCGAAATCGGCGAGCTTCGGTTCATCCCCGTCGAGGAGGATGTTCGAGGGCTTGAGGTCGCGGTGCAGCACGCCTTCGGCGTGGGCGTGGGCCAGGGCGAGCGCCACCTTGCGGAGCAGGGAGGCGGCTTCCCAAGGGGCAAAGGGCCGCCCGCGGAGTCGTCGCGCCAGATCGCCCCCCTCGATGTAGTCCATCGAGAAGTAGAGCTGGCCGTCGGCGCGGCCGAAATCATGCACCGCGACCAGGTTGGGATGCCGCAGACGGGCGGCGGTCTGGGCTTCGCGGAGGAAGCGCAGCTCGAAATCGGCATTGCGGCTGGCATCGCCCATGACCTTGAGCGCCACGATCCGGCCCAGACCGATCTGCCGCGCCGCATATACCCGGCCCATGCCGCCCCGACCGAGCTCTTCCAGAATCTCGTACGGGCCAAGCCGTTCGGGCAGCGTATCGTTCCCGGAGGCCGGCAAGGGCGGTGCCGTGGAAGATAATTGGTCGCCGCTGTCACCACCGAGCAGGCGGGCGCTGGCACAGCGCAGGCAGACGCCCTCGCTCCAATAGGGCGAGTTGACCGAACTGCCGCACTGCGAACAGCCAGGCGGCGGGGTTAGGGGGGCGGGAGCCGGGGCATCCATGACGCGCTTTGATCGGGGATTGCGGAATTGGCCCGCGAGAATTTCACAGTACGTCGGCCGTCGCTTCAGCGGCGCAGGACGGTGAGCAGGTGGCGCAGCTCCTCACTGACCTCCGCCGGGTTCTGCACGGTGGCGGCCACCGCCAGGCGGACCAGTTCGGCGTAACGCTGGTTCAGGCGGTGGACCCAGACTGCCACATTGGTGCGTGAGGTGCCGAGGGCATGGGCGGCCTGATCGTAGTCGCCGCGCGAGGGCGTGGCGCTGAGATAGGGTTTCAGCACGGCGAACTGCCGCGCCCGACCGGCTTCGACCTGCTCCGCCTCCAGTTTCCGCAGCGCCTGCCCCAGCAGGGTCAGTGCCCAACTGGTTTCAAAAACCTCGCCGGGGTCGTTCTGGCTTTGCCCCAGCGCCGCGAATTCCCGTTCCGGATCCAGCTCGGACCAGTCCAGAAAAGTTGCCTGCCCTCCGCGTTTTTGCGCCCCTTCGCGCTCGAAGTGGTTGCTCAGGAAATGGCGCAGCGCGCCTACCAGATAGCCACGGAAACGTCCCTGGGCGGGATCGGGCCGGTCCAGGAAGTCGCTCTCGATGAGATGGAGGAAGAAGCTCTGCGTCAGGTCTTCCGCATCGGAGGGGCTTTTGCCACGCCGGCGCAGGTAGCCGTAGATCGGCGGCCAGTAGGTGGTGCAGAGCTGTTCCAGCGCCTCGCGACGGCGGACCGAATCGCTCCGGGCGGCGAGCACCACGCTCCACTGCGTGGGCGAGAAAACCCCACCCACCAGCGGTGTTCCGACCGGGCCGGGGGTGCTGCTGCCGGGGTTTTCTGGGTAAGGCGTTTCGATGCCTTCCGTTGTCGGGTCGAGGACCCGAGACGGTCAAGCGGGTTCGCACTTCCTACGCCCAAGGGCGAATACCAGCAAACCAACTGTTGTGGCTATGGTCAGGGTGGCCGGCTCCGGCACGGAGATCAGCTTGAGGCTGTTGTCATCGATGAAGGAATCGATGTACGTCCCACCGTTGCTGGCGCGGTAAAACTGCATCAGGTAGTCGATGCTTCGCGTGCCCGCCGGAAGGGTGAATGTCACCTGTGTCTGCTTCCACACGTCGATGGACATGACGGTCGAAGTGGCCACCGTCTGGAGCGTCACCGCCGAGGCGTTCTTGAAGCTCAACCCGATATTGGCGTAGTCCGAACTGGAACCCTGGTTGTAGCTCAGTTCCCAGAAGGTGACCTGAGCGGCCACCGTCCCCGCGTCGGTCTGCGCGGTGGTGGCTCCGGGCAGCGAGGAGACATCCACGTTTTGCCGAAGATAGCCCTGCGCGCCGCCGCCCCCGGGGAAGTGGTCGCCGACGAAATCGTACGAACCGGCGTGGGGGTTGTAGCCGGTGTCATAGGTACCGTTGTCGGCGCTCGGGGTGGTGTTTCCGGTGCCGCTCACGACGGTCCAGCCGGTGAGATTTCCGGTTTCTGCGTCGGGATTGGTGAGGAGTTCGCCGGTCAGGACGACCTGGCCGAAGGCAGGCAGGGCAAGAATGCCCAACCCGGCCCGGAGGCTGTTTAGCAGAGCATTCTTCAACGTGCTTTGTCGGAGCAGTTCCATAAGGGTGAGCCGCTTTCGGACAGGGATTTCCGGATTTTAGGGCGGCCAATTACACAAAAACCGCCGGAAACGGCGGTTTCGGTCACGCTCGCAGGGCTTTCAGCGCTGCGGCAAATGGTCGGCGGGCTAATTGAAAGCCCGCCCCGCCATTGCTGGCGGGGCGGGTGCTTGGGCCGGTTCAGAGGGTGAGTTTCAGCACGACGGCGCGATCATTCGAAATTCCCCCCCGGTTCAGAAGGCGAGGTTCAGCACGCCGGCGCTGTCGGCGGTAACCGTCTGGCCACCGGGTGTGATCTGGATCTGGAGGCCACCGGCCACCGTCGTGGCCGTCACCCCGTAGCCGGTCGCCGGGGCGAGCCCCGTCACGAAAACGTGCGCCACGGTCGAGGGCACGACCAGGGTGGTGCCCTGGAAGGCTTTCGTGATGTCGAAGGCGAAGAACACCGCCGTGTCGAGGATCACCGCGCCGTCAAACGCCGTGCCGGCAACGCTTTGCGTCAGGATGGCGGGATCGGCGCTGCTGATGATTCCGTCCGCGCCCTGGAGCACGTGCAGGAAGCGTGTGCTTGCGGGCTGGTTGGGATCTTCCACGACGAGCCGTCCCGTCATGGTTTCGAGCTGGGCAATGGTGGTAATCGTGTTGGCCACGGGCACGTAAGAGAGCGCCGCGTTGGCCGGCAGCAGCGAGCTCACGAAGAGGCGCTGCCCGCCGGGGGAGGCCATCGTGGCCGCGTGGTTGGTCGGGTCGATCACCGGCGGCGTGGGCAGGCTCAGATTGAAGCGCTTGAAGCCGCTGTGCAGCGACTGCGCCCGGTCATAGACCACGGTGTGATCCGGATTCAGCCACAGGACCGACCGGCTGGCGTGCTGGATGTCGAGCGCGGCGTTGGCCGGCGACCAGACCGAGGGACGGTTATAGAGCGGGGTCATGTCCGTCTGCGCGTAGGCGTAACCGTACCCGGCGCTCGCCACGGTCACGGGATCACCCGCGTTCATGCCGTTGTTCCACTGCGAGCCGTTCGGCCAGTAGGGCGCCTCGAAGAAGTTCAGGTTTTGCGGGGTGCCGTTGGCGCACCAGTTCTTGAGCGACAGCGTGTTGTGCCAGATCGAGGACTGGCCGTTGCCGTTGTTGTCGTAGTTGCTCAGCTCCTTGGTCAGCCATTCGCCCTTGCGGAACAGCTCGAACTGGCCCGCGTCACCGTCCTGATGGTTGATGCTCTCCCACGAGCTGCGGAAGGTGAAGATCGAGGCGGTCGGGCTCCAGTCGCTGCGCGCCAGCAGGCGGCCGTTGCCGGCGTCGTAAAATTCCGACGCATAGCCCGGTCGGGGGTCGGCGGCAGGCGGCTTCACCGGGTCCAGCAGCAGGAAGTAGAGCAGCGCATTTTGCACGCCGTAGGACCAGGGCTGCTGGATGCGCTGCTGCAGGTTCGCGGCCCCGCCCTCGACGGCGTTCACGGCGAACCAGCGTTCGGCGTCCAGGTTCGCGCTGTTGCCGTTGTTCTGGTCGAGCAGGTTCTTCAGGGCGAAGACCTGCATGAAATCCGGCGTGATCCACAGGCGGAGCACGTCACCGTAGCTGGCCATCTGGTAGATCGGGCCGAGGTACTGCTGGCCTGGGAACACCTTCGCCGTGGGCGCGATGGAGTTGCCGAAGCCGGTGAGGTAACGGTCCCACACCGGCGCGGTCACGAGCGCGGCCTGCGGCCCCGAGATCGTGGGGTCCGCAAAGCCGGCCGTCTTGAGGGCGAGCATCTCACCCATGATGTAGGAGAACGAATGGCCATAGAGCCCGCCTTCCGGGGAAAGGCCCCCGCTCGCGAGGCCGACGCTGGCGTTGGCGGCAAGGCCGTACGCGCTCTTCACGGCGGCGGGGTCGCCGAACATCGCGAACTGCTGGTAGAGCCAGGCGCCGGTGGCGTCCGGAATGTAGCTGCGGAGGGAGTTGCCCAGAATCGGGAGCGGGGTGCTCGCGGTGACGGCGGGATCGTCCACCGGGTCGATGCACAGGGACATCAGGGTGATCAACCGGGCGTGACCGCCGTAGTAGTTGTTGGCCGCGACGCGCATGGCGTTGCCGCTCGGGAGCAGGGACGTGCTGTTCACCATACCGATGGGGGCGGGGTGGTCGCCGCCGCAGACGTAGGCATTGAGGCAGTCGTTGGCCCAGATCATGAAGGCATTGCGGGCCAGCAGCTTGTCAGCCGGCGAGAGGATGTCATTCCCCTGGCCGTCCTTGGCGTTGTAAATCCAGTCCACGGCCAGCGGCCAGGCCTCGCTGGTGAAGTTGGCCCGGTTGAACAGCGCGAACATCGGGTCGCGGAACGGCACACCACTGGCGTGACCCTTCACCACCTCGGTGAAGGCGTTGACCAGCAGGTTGCGGGCGCGTTGGGCGTGGAGGATGCGGGCGTTCGGGTCGGGATCGACCAGTGAGAACAGCGCAAAGACGAGCGCATGCTGTTCCGAAAGCTCGCCGGTATAGCCCTGGGTGTCACCGAAGTCGGGATAGGTGGAGTTGACCACTCCGCCCGGATAGAACTTGGTGTTGTACACGCCCAGGGAATGGTTCAGCACCACCCGCAGGCTCTGATAGACGGGATTGTTCGTCGTGGCCCAGGCCTGCAGGCGGGGCAGGTCGTTGGTGGTGATCCACAGGCGCGGATGGGAGGCGACGGGCTGCGGAACGGGTGCCGGCGTGAAGAAGGCCGCGGTCTCGTTCACGTTGTTCGCCGGCATTGTGAACGTGGTGGTGTTGGTGAAGCTGTTCGCGAGCATCCCGTTGCCGTTCCACTGCTGGAACCACTGCCCGGGCGGCGGGGTCGCCGCGACGAGCGTGATGTTGACCCCCGGTGCGAAGCTGCCGCTGGTGACCCCGTTGGCCGTGCCTCCGGTGATGGTCACGGTGTAAGTCGAGGGCGGGGGAGGCGGAGGAGGAGGTGGCGTGCTTCCGCCACTTGAGCCACCCGAACTGCCCGAACTGCCCGAACTCCCGCCGGTGGGTGGATTTTCCTTGATGGCCAAGGAGGCGTACGCCGTGGCGTTCTTCGAGTCGGTGACGCGGATGTAAACGCTAAACGGATAGCTGTACGCCCAGGTCCCGGAGGCCGTCGGAGTGCCGTTGATCAGTCCGGTGCCGGTGTTCAATGCCAGGCCGGACGGGAAGCCGCCGGATTGCAGGAACCACGTGTAGGGTGGGGTGCCGCCGGTCGCTCCGAGCGGCTGTGAGTACGGGGTACCCACCGTCGCGGCGGGCAGGGCGGTGTTGGTGATGGTCAGCGTGGCCGCCAGAGAGTTGGTACCAGCGGCCGACAGCAGCCCGAAGGCGAGCAGAGCCGAGGCCGGCCGCCGCCAGCCAGGACGGTTGATTTGAGGCGAGGATGGATGTGTGTTCATTGATCATGACGCCCGTGCCACAGCCCGGATGATCCTGCGCTTGCGATCCCGTTCCCGACTGTGCGGCGTACAAGGAGGATTTGGGTGAACCGTCGGGCGGAATTACGGAAAGTGGGGTGACCTCCGCCATTTGGCGTATGCGGTGCCATTCCGGGTGAGCCGGGGAATGCCCTGCGTTTCCCGACGGCAGGCGGGAGCGTTCCGTTGATCTTTCCCCGTTCGACATTGCCGAACGCCTCCCCCATGCTCGCGGCCATGCTCCTTACCGCAGCGGAACTGAACTCGCTCGCCAGCCTGGTTCACCAGTCGCCCCATACGCTGCTGGGCATGCATCCGCTGGGAGACGGTTCCGGTGTGGTCGCCCGCACCCTGATCACCGGTGCGGACAAGGTCGAACTGACGCCGACGCACGACGCGGCCAAGCCCCGGTTCGAGCTGCAACGTCTCGGTAATACCGACGTTTTTGAGGGCACCACGCCGGCAGCCTCGGCGGTTTACGCCTACGATCTCACGGTGACCGACGTGGCGGGGCACCAGCGGAAGTTCCGCGACGCCTATTCCTTCTGGCCGACGGTCGGCGAAACGGACCTGCACCTGTTCAACGAGGGCAACCACCGTCAGCTTTACGATGTGCTGGGCGCGCACCTGAAGACGCTGGATGGGGTGAAGGGCGTGGCTTTCGCCGTCTGGGCACCCAATGCGCGCCGGGTTTCGGTGATCGGCAACTTCAACGAGTGGGACGGCCGCTGCCACGCGATGCGGCTGCTGGGATCGTCCGGGGTCTGGGAAATCTTCGTGCCCGACGTGGCCGAGGGTGCCCTCTACAAATTTGAAATCCTCGATGCTCATGGGCAGCTCATGGTGAAGACCGACCCGTTCGGCGCGTTCTTCGAACTCCCGCCCAAGCAGGCCGCCATTGTCTGGGATACGCAGAAATTCCGCTGGAGCGACGACGCCTGGCTGAACGCCCGGCGGGAGGCGAACGTCTTGCGTGCCCCGATGAGCATCTACGAGGTGCATCTCGGCTCCTGGAAGAAGAAGTCCGGCTGGGAGGCGTTTGGCTACCGGGAACTCGCCGCGCCGCTCATCGAGTACGTGAGCCGGCTGGGGTTCACCCACGTCGAGTTCCTGCCCGTGGCGGAGCATGCCTTTTATCCGAGCTGGGGCTATCAGGTCACCGGCTTCTACGCGCCGACGAGCCGCTACGGCACGCCGGAGGATTTCCAGTACCTGGTCAACGCGCTGCACGGCGCCGGCATCGGCATCATTGTGGACTGGGTGCCCGCACATTTTCCGCGCGACACGTGGGCCCTGGCCCAGTTCGACGGGACGGCGCTGTTCGAGCATGCCGATCCGAAGCAGGGTGCGCATCAGGACTGGGGCACGCTCATCTTCAACTTTGGCCGGCACGAGGTGCGGAACTTCCTCGCCGCCAACGCCCTCTACTGGTGCGAGCGCTTCCACATCGACGGCCTGCGCGTGGACGCCGTCGCCTCGATGCTCTACCTCGACTATTCACGGCAGGAGGGCGAGTGGATCCCCAACAAGTACGGCGGCCGCGAAAATCTGGAAGCGGTCGATTTCTTGCGCCACTTCAACCACCTCATCGGCACCGAGCATCCCGGGGTCATGACCATCGCCGAGGAAAGCACCTCGTGGCCGATGGTGTCCCGGCCGCCGTGGCTGGGCGGCCTGGGGTTCACGCTCAAGTGGAACATGGGCTGGATGCATGACACGCTGGGCTACTTCAAGCGCGACCCGATCCACCGGCGGTATCACCAGAACGACCTCACGTTCGCGATGCTCTACCATTACCACGAGAATTTCGTGCTGCCGCTCTCCCACGACGAGGTCGTGCACGGCAAGGGCTCGCTGCGCCGGCGGATGCCGGGCGACGACTGGCAGGCCGCGGCCAACCTGCGCCTGTTGCTCGGCTACCAGTGGCTCTTCCCTGGCAAGAAGCTGCTGTTCATGGGCTGCGAGTTTGGCCAGGTGAACGAGTGGAACGCCAACGCCGAGCTGGACTGGTGGCTGCTCGCTGCGGGCCCCTATCACCTGGGAGTGCAGCGCTGGGTTTCCGATCTCAACGCCTACTACAAGTCGGAGCCGGCGCTGTGGCGCGGGGACTACGACCAGGACGGCTTCTGGTGGGTGGATTGCAGCGACCACGCGAACAGCGTGCTCAGCTTCGTCCGCCACGACCGCGAATCCGGCCGGCATGTGCTTGCGGTGCTCAACCTCACGCCCAACCCGCACTCGGGCTACCGGGTCGGCCTGCCGGTGGCGGGGCGGTGGCGGGAGGTACTGAACAGCAACGCCGCGCTCTATGCCGGCAGCGACACCGGAAATCCCCTCGGCGTGACGGCGGAGGACTACTCGGTGCAAAACCAGCGCTATTCGGCGCTGTTCACTCTGCCGCCGCTCAGTCTCACCGTACTGGCCACCGTATAGGTCGCCGTTCCAAATGTGCTGCCGGCATCTTGCCGGCAGGGGGTTGCCGAAGCCCGCGCCGGAAGAATTTTCCCGCCTCGGTTCGTCCGCACCTTTTGCCGGCGGGACGCGCGGCAGCACGCTGAGGGATTTCCCCGCTAGCCGCTGGCGCTTTCGTTCGCTAGCGTCCGTCTCCCGTAGTTATGAACGCACCGACGCTGCCTGAGTTTCTCCAGCTCGCGGAGCGGGGCAATCTGATCCCCGTCACCCGCCGGCTCCTTGCCGATTTCGAGACGCCGCTGTCGGCCTATTGGAAGCTCCGGGGCCAGGGGGAGTCGTTCCTCTTCGAGTCGGTCGAGGGCGGCGAGCATCTCGGGCGCTATTCCTTCGTCGGCTGCAACCCGCGCGCGGTCATCAAGCAGACCGGCAACCGCATCGAGGTCATCGAGGGCGGCAAGGTCGTGGACAAGTTCGCCATCCCGGTGAAGGGCGGCACGGACTGCGACAAGTGCGTATCCGACGGCCTGCAGGTGGTCGAGCAGGTGCTGTCGCGCTTCAAGCCGGTGGACGTCCCCGGCCTGCCGCGTTTCACGGGCGGGGCCGTGGGTTTCCTGGGCTACGAGTTCATCCACGACATCGAGCCGGTCGTCCCGCGTCCGGCCAAGGACGAGCTGGGCACGCCGACGCTCTATTTCCTGATCGCCGACGAGCTGCTCATTTTCGACCGCGTCGCCCAGACGCTGATCGTGCTCGTCAATGCCGTCATCGAGCCGGGCCAGAAGCCGGAGGAGGCGTACGAAAACGCCGTCGAGGAGATTGACCGGCTGGTCGAACTCTTGCAGCAGCCGGCCCCGCACCAGCCCGTGGTGCTTCGGTCCGAAGTGCCGCCCGTCCCGTTTACGTCGAACACGACGAAGGAAAAATTCTTCGCCAACGTGCTAAAGGCGCAGGAGTTCATCACGGCAGGCGACATCATCCAGATCGTCGGCTCACAGCGCTTCAGCGCGCCGGTCAAGGCCTCGCCCTTCGACCTCTATCGCGCCGCGCGCAGCATCAACCCGTCGCCGTACATGTTCCTGCTGGAGCTGGACGGCTTCGCGCTCGTGGGCGCCTCGCCGGAGCTGCACGTCCGCTGCGAGGACCGCCATGTCGAGATCCGGCCCATTGCCGGCACCCGGCCCCGGGGCAAGACCGAGGCTGAGGACGAGGCTAACGCCAAGGACCTGCTCGCCGATCCCAAGGAGCGCGCCGAGCACGTCATGCTGGTGGATCTCGCCCGGAACGACATCGGCCGCGTGTGCGACTACGGCAGCGTGCAGGTGAAGGACCTGATGGTGATCGAGCGTTACAGCCACGTGATGCACATCGTCTCGCAGGTCGAGGGCCGGCTGGCTGCCAAGCACAGCTCGTTCGACCTCATGCGCACGACGTTCCCGGCTGGCACGCTCAGCGGCGCACCGAAGATCCGGGCGATGCAGCTCATCTCGGAATCGGAGGGCACCACGCGCGGGCCGTATGGCGGCTGCGTGGGCTACTTCGGCTTCAACGGCAATGCCGACCACTGCATCACCATCCGCACGGCGCTGGTGAAGGATGGCACGGCCTACGTCCAGGCCGGCGGCGGCTGGGTCAACGACTCCACGCCTGAGGGCGAGTTCCAGGAGACCGTGAACAAGTCCAAGGCGATGCTGAAGGCCGTGGCGCTTGCGGAGAGCTTTGCGGGAAAGGGATGAGGTGCCGCCCCGGTCAATTGCTGCCATGCCCATGGACCGTCTTGAGCCAGCCCGGAGAACTTGGAGAACTTCGCTAACCAAAGCCCTGACGTTCGCAGGCGGCGTATTCTTCCTTTTATCCACGGCGGTGACCCCGGCAGAAGTCACCATCGAATGGTCCTTCTTCTTCTTCACGTATGGACCTCTGTTGCTGCTGGGTTTGCTCGGGCTTGGCGGCTTTCTGGTCTGTCGGAATCAGGGCGAGCGGCTCAGTCCGGTTTACGCGGTTTGCCCGTCATTGTTCGTCATCACCTTTTCCGTGGTTTTGTTAGCGCCAATTTATCGGCTTCGGTGGCCTTCGGTTTTCCCCTGAGCTGGCAGCGCACCGACTTTGCCGATTCATGTTTCCCAGTTTTCCCCCGTTGCTATCGTTTCGTTCCCGATCATGAAGCAAAAAGCCTACGCCGCCGCCGGAGTTGACATTGACCTTGGTAACCAGGTGAAGAGCACGCTGCCCGCGCTGCTCGCCAGCACGCATCGCCGTGAGGTGCTCGGCAAGGTGGGCGGCTTTGGCGGCCTCTTCGCCCTCGACGTGAAGAAGTACAAGCAGCCCGTGCTCGTCTCCTCCGTGGATGGCGTCGGCACCAAGCTCAAGCTGGCCTTCGCGATGAACAAGCACGACACCATTGGCGAGGATCTCGTGAACCACTGCGTGGACGACATCGCCGTGCTGGGCGCCGAGCCGCTCTTCTTCCTCGACTACCTCGGCACCGGCAAGCTTGAGCCCCACGTCTTCACCGAGATCATCAAGGGCTTTGCCCGCGGCTGCGCCAAGAACGGCTGCGCGCTCATCGGCGGCGAGACGGCGCAGATGCCCAGTTTCTACCAGCCCGGCGAATACGACCTCAGCGGCACCATCGTCGGCGTGGTCGAGAAGTCGCGGATGCTGAACGGCCAGAAGTCCGTGAAGCGCGGCGACGCGATCCTCGGCATCGCGTCGAGCGGTCTGCACACGAACGGCTACTCGCTCGCGCGGAAGATCCTCTTCGAGCACATGAACATGAAGCCCGAGGACTTCGTGGTGGATCTCGACAACACGATCGGCGAGGAGTTGCTCAAGGTTCATCGGAGCTACGGCCCGTTGATTCAGGCGCTGCTGAAGAAGTTCAACCGCGTCGGCAAACCCGACGTGATCCGGGCGCTCGCCCACATCACCGGCGGCGGCTTCGTGGACAATATCCCACGCACGCTCCCGTCCAAGTGCGACGCCGTGATCCGGAAGGGGACATGGGACGTGCCGACCCTGTTCCAGATCCTGGCCTCGGACGATTCTGTGCCGGAGGAGGAGCTTTACCAGGTCTTCAACATGGGTATCGGCATGACGGCCATCGTGGCCGCCGACCAGGCCGATGCGGTGCTCCGGACCATCAAGGCCGCCAAGCAAAAGGCCTGGATCATTGGCGAAGTGGTGAAGGGCACGGGCATCTGCCGGGTGGAATAATGCGGGAAGGCCAGTCTAGTAGAATAACTAATAGTTATTCTGATGATCTTTACAATCGCTAATGGATGGTGCATCGTCCGACCGTATGAATGCGACGGCGGCGGACTCGATGGAGCGCAGCTCCTTGCTGCGGGCGGTGGTCATTGGTTCCTCAGCCCTCGGGCTGGGCATGTTGCTAGCCTCCCTCACCGGGCTGGAACTGGGCACGACGGGTTTCGATTTCCACTGGCACATCTCGGCGGTGCCAGCATTCCTTATCGGGGCGGCGGTCGCGGCCGGATACTGGCGGTTGGTGTTCCGTCTCGGCGCGGGGGCCGATAAGCGTTCTTCACGCCGCCGGCTCTACGTTGCCTCCGGATTACTGATCCTGCTGGCGATCGCGGTTTTCATGTATCCGCTCCGTTTCGTGGCCGCCGAGCGGCGGCATGAGGTGTTTGTCGGTCTCGGAGTGGCGCTCGGTGCTCTGAGCTGCCTCGGCGCGATGATCACTGTCGCCATCCGCATGTTGCAAGCGGATGACGCAGCCGGTCGCGCCACCGAGGCGGCCGACGAATCCCGCTAAGCGGCGGACCGCGGCTGTGTCCGCAGGACCAGCCGCAGCTAGATGAGTGTTGAGCGCGTCCAACCTCAACCGCCGTGCGATCATTGCACTGTCAGGTCACTTGACGCTGCCTTGGGCCGCACCCACGTTGGCCGGGCTTGGCGAATCCCCGACGAGCCGTCTCCAAGGGAAATCCCTTTGAGGCTGTTACCTCCACTTCCGCCGCGACCGCCCTGCGGACGCGCCTGGAAGCGGGCGGCGCATTGTCATGTCCGGGAGTCGCGTCGGCGGCCCAGCCCTTTGTCGTCGCCCTGCTGGCGAAACAGTTCCCCGATCGCACCATCGTCGTGGTCACCGAGGGGCTGAAGGCGCAGGAGAGTTTCCACGCCGATCTCACGACCTGGCTCCGCATGGACGTCACAGCCCCGGGCGAAGGCGAGCCGAGGCCGCCCCTGTTCTATCCGCCCTGGGACATCCTGCCGCACGAGTCCAAGCTGCCGCATGCCGATGTCATCAGCGAGCGGCTGGAAACGCTGGTCGCGCTTACCGAGGCGGAAAAGCCGATTCCCGGCGGCCGACATCTGCCGCCGGTGGTGACTTCCGTCACTGCGCTGCTCCAGCGCACCTTTGTCGCCGCCGAGCTCCGGAACAAGACGCGGCTGCTGCACCGCGGCGACACGCTGAATCCCCTCGACCTCATCGAGTGGCTGGAAGAGGTCGGCTATGAGCCGGAGGCGCAGGTCACCAACAAGGGCGAGCTGTCGTGGCGCGGCGGCATCGTGGATGTGTGGCCGCTCAGTTCGCCCTGGCCGGTGCGATTGGAATTTTTCGGGGACGAGCTCGAATCGCTGCGGGAATTCGACCCGCACACCCAGCTTTCGCGCGACCAGGTGGATGCAGTGACGCTGCCGCCGGCGGGGGAACTCAGCCTCCTCAAAAAGCGGGGAGCGGGGAGCGGGGAGCGCGGAACGGAAGGCATGTCGCTCGCGCTGGGCTCGCTGCTCGATTATCTGCCAGACGGCGCGTTACTTGTTCTTTGCGAACCCGAGGCACTGATGGACCATGCGCTTCGCTACCGCCAGCAGGTGCCGCCGGAAGATCCGTTCTTTCTATCGTGGGACGATTTTCTCGCCACCGCCGAGCAGCGCGGTCTGACGTCGCTGGAGCTCACCGAAGCGAACGCGGACGAATTCGCGGACATTCCAAGGGCGGAAGACACCAGCAAAGAGAGTCCCTTGCCGCTGACCTTTGGCTCGCTCGACGCTTTCCGGCCCATCGCGGCGACATTGCCGGAACCGCAGGTTGCCGAAGCGCAGCGACGGGAGTTTTTCGCCCAACTCCATCGCTGGGGGCGACAGGGTTATGCCGTCCACGTCTTCTGCAATAACGACGGCGAGCGTCAGCGCTTCGGCGAGCTCTGGACGGAATACGGTTTCAGCGAAACACCGATCGCCACCGATCTCGGGACGCTTTCCCGTGGGTTCATCCAGGCCGAGGCGAAGCTCGTCGTGGTGACCGATGCGGAGATTTTCGGCCGTTACAAGGTGCAGCGTCCGCGTCGGCTGAAGTCACCGCACGCGCAGGCGATGCGTTCGGCGTTCGAGGTTGATTTCACGGAGTTCGAGGAGGGCGATTACGTCGTCCACCTGCAGTACGGCATCGGGATCTTTCGCGGCCTGAAAACACTGCCGCCACCGAATGTGCGCGGCGCTTCCCGGGAGCCGGAGTCCGGCAAACCCGTCGCGCCATCGGGGCAGGAATGTCTCGTGCTGGAATACGCCGCCGGTGATGCCCACGCCGAGCCGCCCCGGCTGTATGTTCCCGTCACCGAGGCGCACCTGGTCAGCAAGTACGTGGGCGCGGGCAAGGCCCGGCCGCAGCTCAACACGCTCGGTGGCACACGCTGGTCGAAGGCTAAAGAGACCGCCCAGAAGGCCGTCCGTGATCTCGCGGGCGAATTGCTCTCCGTGCAGGCAGCCCGCGCGGCGCAGCCCGGTCATGCCTTCACGGCTGATGCACCCTGGCAGCGCGAGTTTGAGGGCGCCTTCCTCTACGAGGAAACACCGGACCAGGTGAAGGCCATCGACGCCACCAAGCGCGACATGGAGGCGCCCAAGCCGATGGACCGCCTGATCTGTGGCGACGTGGGCTTTGGCAAGACCGAGGTGGCGATCCGTGCCGCCTTCAAGGCAGTCCTCGGAGGCAAGCAGGTCGCGTTGCTGGTGCCCACGACCGTCCTGGCGCAGCAGCATTACAACCACTTTCGCGAACGCATGGCCGACTATCCGGTGCGCATCGAGCTGCTTTCCCGCTATCGCACCCCGAAGCAGCAGCGCGCGGTGCTGGAAGCCGCTGCCAACGGCACGGTGGACATCATCATTGGCACGCACCGGATCGTGCAGGCCGACGCGGCGTTCAAGGACCTCGGCCTCGTCATCGTGGACGAGGAGCAGAAGTTCGGCGTGAAGCACAAGGAGCAGTTCAAGCTCCTGCGCAAGACGGTGGATGTCCTCACGCTCAGTGCCACGCCCATCCCGCGCACGCTTTACCTCGCGCTCACCGGCGCGCGCGATCTCAGCACGTTGGAAACACCGCCGCAGGACCGCCTGCCGGTCGAGACCGTCGTGGGCAACTACGACGAGCGCGTGATCCGTGACGCCATCCGGCGTGAGCTGGAGCGGGGCGGACAGGTGTTCTTCCTGCACAACCGGATTTCCACCATTGAGGGCGTCGCGTTGAAGCTGAAGGCGCTGTTGCCCGACGCACGCGTCGTCATCGGCCACGGCCAGATGGACGCGGACGATCTGGAGAAGGTGATGACCCAGTTCGTCAACGGCGACGCCGATGTGCTTGTGAGCACCACCATCATCGAGAGCGGCCTCGATATCCCCAACGCGAACACGATGATCATCGACCGGGCGGACCGCTTCGGTCTCAGCGAGCTGTACCAGTTGCGCGGGCGCGTGGGCCGCTACAAGCACCAGGCCTATTGCTACCTGCTGCTGCCGCGCCACGCGCAGCTGCTCACCGAGGCGCGCAAGCGCATGAGCGCCATCAAGCAGTATTCCGCACTCGGCTCGGGCTTCAAGATCGCCATGCGCGACTTGGAAATCCGGGGCGCGGGCAACCTGCTCGGCCCGCAGCAGAGCGGCCACATCACGGCCGTCGGCTTCGAGCTCTATTGCCAACTGCTGCAGCAGAGCATCGCCGCCTTCAAGGGCGAGAAGGTGAAGCCGCGCGTGGACGTGCGGACAAGCCTCGACTTTCTGGCGACCAATCCCGGCGAAGAGGGGCGTCCAAAGGACGCAGGCGAAAAACGGACGGAAAGGCCGCCCGTTTTCGACATCACGATTGAGCGCGATGAGGACGTCGCGACCTATTACACCGAGGCGAAATCACGCCGCCCCAAATCCGATCTGCCATCTCCCATCTCCCAAAAGGCTCCGGCGTATCTGCCGCTCGACTACATCCGCGAGCCGGCCCAGCGGCTGGAGATATACCGGCGTCTCGCGCAGGCGACCGACCGTACCGCGCTCGACGCCGTGAAGCGCGAGCTGACCGACCGCTTCGGTCCGCCGCCCGTGCCGGTCGAGCTGCTGCTCCAGGTCGGTGAGCTGAAGCTCCTCGCCGCCGGGCGTGGGGTCACCGGCATCGAGGTCATCGAGGACAAGCTGAAGCTGACGCGGAATGGCGAACTGTTCACCATGGGCGGCCACTTCCCGCGACTCACCAAGCGCGACGCCCGGGGGCGCCTCGGTGAGATCAAGAAGCTGCTGCTGGCGATGTGAGCCGGCCGAAAACCGGGAACGCCTCGGGCAGGATGGTGGGCAGGGTAACATTGGATTCTTTGGCTCCTGATGACTTTGTGTGGGTGAGTTGGAGGGACTTCGACCGCCCGGCGGCGCGAGCTGGGGCTCGCAGCCCGCCGCCGGGCTCGTTTATCCGGCGGGCTGGGCGATGGTGACGGCCGCCTCGGCCGGTGCTATCCC
>CAIVQH010000058.1 GCA_903907995.1 uncultured Verrucomicrobiota bacterium
CCTAAATTCCTCAGTTGAAAATGAGGGTGTGCACGCAAGGTGCTGTGGAGTGGAGACATGAAAGCAGTATCCAAGCAGGAGGAGCTTCACCTGGCGGGTGAAGGTGATTTCACGTTTCCGACGGCCGGCGGCCGGGTGCGACTTTCGGTCACCGACGATGCGCTCACGCCGTTTGGTGGCTTGGTGCCGTGGGCTGCCTATACCAAGCATATCGGGATCGCCGAGAAGCTCGCGGCGGATTGCCCGGTCACGCGCACGAGTCCGAATGCCGCACCGGTCTACGACATTATCCAGTCGTTCATGCTGACCGCACTGACCGACGGCCGGCGTTTCTCCCATGTCGAGCGACTACGCGAGGATCCCACGATTCCGGAGTTGTTCGGGATGGAAGCGGTGGTGAGCGACGATACGGTGCGAAGGTTCTTCCACTCGATCGACCCGGTGCTCGGCGCGGAGTGGATTGCGCGCCAGGCGAAGCCGATGTGGGGCGCGTTGCCTGATCAGATCATCATGGACTGGGATTCGACGGTGCAGCCGAAGTACGGCCACCAAGAGGGCGCCGAGGTCGGCTACAATCCGGGCAAGCCCGGACGGCGTAGTTTTCATCCCTTGTTGGGCGTGGTGGCCCACACCCGACTCTGTCCGGCGTATCGCTTTCGTGCGGGCGACACGGTGACCGCGACCCAATGGCAGGAGGCGATGGAAGATGCGCAGCGGTGGTTAGGGGAACGGCAGGTCTGGCTGAACCGTGGCGATCTGGGCTTGGGCCACGATGCGGTGATGTCCTGGCACGAGGCGAAGACGGGGCGACCGAAGTATTTGTTCAAACTGAAGCTGACCGCGAAGGTCCGCGCCGCCCTCCACGCCGTGCCGGCCGCAGAGTGGAAAGGCCCGGCCATCTTGGGGGCGTGGCAAGTCGCCGAAGGCACCCTCCAGTTGACCGGCTGGCAGGGCGCCCGGCGCGTGATTTTTGCCCGTTGTCTGCAAGGCTTGGTGCCGTCGGCCAAGAGCGGCGAGTTTTGGGACCACAACAAACACGAGTTTGCGGTCTACGTGACCAACCTGCCGCCGGAACATGACGGCTGGCAAATCCTGCAACTCTACCGGGACCGCGCTGACACTGAAAACGTGTTCGATGAGCTGAAGAACCAATGGGGCTTCAGTGGCTTTTGCGCCAAGGCCCGTGCGACGACCGAGCTGGCGGCTCGGCTCTTACTGATGGTCTATAACCTCTGGGTACTGTTCGTGCGATTTATCGTGCCGCACAAGCATACGGAAGCCAAACGCGGCCGCCGATGGTTTCTCCTGATCGCCGCCCGACTCGTGCAGTCCGGCCGCCAGAAAGAAGTCCAAGTCTCGATCCGGGGTGGTTGGGCTGAACAATTACGCGACGGATATCTGCGCCTGCACGAGTGGATTCGCACAACTGCGCCGCAGTTGAAACCGGTGGCGCCGCTTCCCGCTTAAACCGCCCAATTCTTCTCAGAAACTCACCACTCAACTGAGGAATTTAGG
>CAIVQH010000059.1 GCA_903907995.1 uncultured Verrucomicrobiota bacterium
AGGTCGGTCTCAAAACGGGCGATTTTCATCGCCTGACTGCGCTGCCGCGATAGATCGCCAAACCATTCCACACCAAGGTCAAGCTCCGCGTGCCGTTTCCTCACCGCCTCCCTCATCTCGACTTCTCAGACAGGCTCTTAGCGGCACCGGCGCTAGCCGCTGCCCCACCCGCCGCGCCTGCTCACGCCCGAGATCGGACAGCGCGACATCGGTTTCTCCGGCAAAACGGTCCTCGGCCACCAGCGGAGTGGCGCCATGGCGGACGAGGAAAACACGGGTGGACATAGGAAAAGCGGGACAGTTGCCAACAGCTCAGGCCGACTTCGGCCTCCAGCGGTCGGAAAGCTCCAAACTTTGCTAATCGGAAGCAACCCCGCAGACTAGATGTAATGCCCCGCGACCAAGGTAGCGATCCGGGCGATGAGTCTCTCTGACCGGGGAAAGCCATTGTTGATCGGGCTGAAAGCCTGTCCGAATAATGCCTGGGGTGGAGCGAGCCGCGTGAGCGCAGCCCCAGGTTGACTGAGCCAAAGCTGTCGAGCGCTGTAAGCGCGTCCGAAAATATTGGGGCCCTTGAGTCAGGCTTTCAGCCCTCCAGAGCAATCCGAAGGCTTTCCCTGGGGCTTCGCTCACTTTGTTCGCTCCACCCCAGGCATTACTCAGACGCGCTTTCAGCGCTTGCAGCCAGTAAACCTGTAGGAGGTTCGTGATTTCCATGAACCTTCCGACGACAGGCTGATTTCCGATGGTTAGTTGAAGAAAGTTTCCAACACCCCTCTGCGGGTGCGGGGATGCGGGCGGTTGGCCCGGCTAAGACCCTGTGTGCCTCCGGCGCGAAGCAGAGCCACGGGTGTGCTTGGGGAGCTTTCGAAGATTCATGGCTAGGTGAGCTTTGCTTTGGCGATCATGGCATTCATCAAACCAGAAGCCGAGTGAAGCACCTGTCCGCCCAAAGGGTCACGCGCAAGTGCCGCCATCGGTCCCTGCCCAAAATGGAGGCCGCTTGGGGTGAGAAAAGAAAGGCGCGCCGAGTCCGTAGGCGGAGGGGCAGGCCGCGTCTCTTCCCATGCACCGATCTGGCTTACGATCGGTCTCGAGACGGCCAACAGTTGGTCAATGGCTGCGTCGAGCGAGTCGTCCGGACGCTCCCATACAACCCCAGCCCCTGAGTGGTTGTAGTAGCGCGCCGAGTGATCGGCGTAGGCGGCAAGCAAGTCCAGCCCTTGCGGCAACGCAACCTCAATCACGACGCCCAAGAGTTGTTTGGCTACTTCCGGCGCAGGTTGCTCACCGTGCTGGCGCAGAAAGTGCCATGCCTGCAAATAACAGCGCGGCTCAAAACCGGGTTGTGTAAGAATCCGCCGCCATCCCGCAATGGCGCCCGCCCGATTGCCACCCGCCAGAGTTTGACGCGCCGAAACAAAAGCACCCCACGGCAATTCATCGGACGCATCACCATCTGATGGCCACTGATCGAGCGGCATATCGCCAAACAGCGTCTCGCGTATGGGAATGGAAGATGCACCCTTCTTTTTGCCAAACAATGAACCGAATCCTCTCATATGCGGTGTGCTGCTCGACTCGATTTAACAGCCTTCGAAATTGCTCCTCGTACGAAGCTGTTGTGCCCATTTGAACACCCATCGTTCAACGCCGGACATTCACCTCACGGCAGCTTAAGCAGTTCCGCCTGGGTCCATGAATCCTCGCGCTTGCTGGTGGCGGCACGGGCGGCCTTGACGGTGGCGGGCTTCACGATGGGGGCGTTGTGCTCCCATTCGTGCCGGATGTAGGTGAGCGCATCGGCGATCTGCTCGTCGTTCAGGCTTTCCCCCAGCGCCGGCATGTTGAGCTGGTAGGTGGTGCCCTTCACCGAAATCTCGTCGCGCAAACCGTGAAGGACGATCCGCACCAGCCGCTGTTCGCTGCCGAGCACCCATTCGGAATCGCGCAGCGGCGGGGCCAGTCCGGCCTGGCCATTGCCGTGCGGCTGGTGGCACGCGCCGCAGATGATCGTGTAGAGCGCCTTGCCCCGGGCAAAGCTGGCGGCTTCGTCGCCCACCAGCGGTGCGGCCATTGCCGGCAAGGGAGCGGCGCCCGGTTTGCCCGGCCAGACGATCAGGGGCTCCAGGCGGCTCACGAGCTTTTTCACCTCGGGTGAATCGACGGCGCGCAACGCCAGCAGCGCCTTGGATTCCTCGCCGAGGATGATGGGCTTTACCGAAGGGGCCGGCTGGCCGGGCTTGGGCACGGGAACCAGGCCGGCCAAGGCGTCGAGCAGGGCCAGTTGCTGCCAGGACCCGTCAGGTCGCGAAGCCGCCATCTCCAACAGCTTGCCCACCCGGTCCGGTACCGCCTCATACGCCACGCAGCGGGCGAGGCCGGTCAGCAGCGGCGCGTGGTTGGTCTTCATGGTGGCGCAGACCGGGTCGAGCACGAGGGATTGCAGGAACTCCAGCTCTCGGCCGGCCAGACCGCTGATCACAGCGTCAAAGCGGAGCTGGCTGGGCGGCGAGTTCATCAGGAGCACCTTTAAAATGGTCTCGGTCGCCGGGGTGCGCATTTCACCGAAGGTGAGCATCAGTTGGAGCTGCTCTTCCAGCGGAATGAAGCCGGCGCGGCGCAACACCAGGCTCGTGGCCTCGGCGCGTTCCGGGCCTTTCAGGAAGGTTTCGCTCAGGCGCAGCACGGCGCCCCGAACTTTCGGGGTCGGATCATCCAGGGCGGTCTGCAAGGTCGGCAGGTCCAGCTGGCCCAGGCCTTCCAGCGTCCACAGCGCGTGCAGGCGTCCCAGCGGCGAGGGATTGTTTTCCGAGGTGGCGAGCTGACGCAGCTGCGGGACGGCATTGGTGGCCCGGCGTTCCACGAGCATCTGCTGCGCGCGATCGCGCCACCAGCCATTCGGATGCGACAGCTTCGCGAGCAGCTCCTGGTCCGTTGGCTTCGCGGAAAGCTTTTCCCGCTTCACCGGCTGGCCCGCTTTCACCACGCGCCAGATGCGGCCGTGGTTGATCGGGGTTTGCAGGTCGCGCGACTCGATCTGTTTGCGCAGGTAGCTCGTCAGGTAGATGTGGTGCTGGATCAGGCCCCGGTAGAAATCGACGACGTAGAGCGCGCCGTCCGGGCCGTTGTGCAGGTTGATCGGACGGAAGCGTTCGTCGGTCGCCGTGAAAAACTCGGCGTGGTCGTAGGCAATGGTCGCACTGAGCACGCCATCGCGGTTGGTGATGCGTTCCCGGCGGATCATGTTACCCGTCGGTTCGCACAGGAAAACATCACCGACAAATTCCTCGCCGAATTGGTCGCCCCGATAGACCACCGGACCGCACGCGCCAGTATACGTCGCCAGCTTCCCTTCGGACGTCAGCTGACCAGGCTGGTAGCCCCGGTTGACGCCCGGATTGACCCGGGAGGTCCACACCCGCATGTCGGGTTCAAGCTGCACGTTCACACCGAACGGATTCCGCAGGTTCGGATTGCGCGCGAAGTAACGGCTCTCCACGAGATCGGCCCGCAACGGATCGGAATTGGAGTTGTGATAGAGGCGGCCGTAGTTGTCCTGCGAAAGCCCCCACTGGCCGCGAAAGGCCGTGGGTTCCTTGATCCAGTTCGTGGGCGAGCCGCCTAGCCAACGGTAGCGCCAGGTGTGGTTGGCCGAATATACCCAGTTGTCGAGCATCCACGTCGGGCTGTTGCTCGCGTGCTCCGGATTCGCCCGGTCGCCGAGCCGGGGATCGTCCTGGGAGGCGTAGTCGTCGGCAATGAGCAGCTTCTCATCGGCCTTGCCGTCGCCATTGGTGTCGCGCGCAAACCAGAGCCGGGGCGGCTCGGCCACGATCACACCATCCTGAAAGAGCATCAGCGAACGCGGCATCACCAGCCCGCTGAGAAAGACGGTGCGCTTGTCCATGCGGCCGTCGCCATCGGTGTCTTCGAGCACCACGATGTTGCCATTGGGTTCAAGCTCCCCCTTCCCGTCCGGCGTGGGCATGTAGCCGTTCATCTCGACCACCCAGAGGCGGCCCCGGTGGTCGAACTGCACCGCCACGGGCGCGGTGATCAGGGGCTCAGCGGCCACCAGCTCGGCCCGGAAGCCCGGTGCGAGCACGAACGTCTTCGCCTCCTCCTCCGGCGAACGCACGGGTGCCGGCGGGATCAGCTCGCGCGCCACGACCTCGCGCTGCACTTCGTTGGTATGGTCGCCATTCTGCGCCCGCGCGAGCAGGCAGAGCAGAAACGGCAGGATGGCGAGTAAACGCGGAAATGACATGACAACGGCGCAAGCCAGACGTTCCGCCGACGGTCGGGTTTCAACGGAATCCAAAACGGCTGGGCTGCGAGGGCGATAGGTACCTGTTGAACCGCCATCCGCCAAGCACCGGCTGCGCGCCCAGGTTGGCTGTGCTCAAAGGAACTTGCTTTTCAGGACGGACGGGGCTGGTTTTAGCAAGGTCACCGCAGATCCATTTCATTTCCGACAACCATGAAGAACCCGAAATCCGCCCTGCTGTCCTGCCTCCTGCTGGCCTCGGCCGTCGAACTCCACGCGCAGGATGCCCGCCAACTGCTGGTCGTCAAAGGCGTGGGCTACCAGCAGTCGGGCGCCGGCCAGCCAGTACCCGACATCAACCCCTATCGGTTCATGAGCTCGGTGAGGTACAGCACCGTGACGAGCATTGGCGGAGCGAGCGTGCAGGCCCTTGGAAAGGCGGCGGTGGCGCTTTCGCTGAACGGCGACGATGAAGCGTGGCGGCTGCAGCGAAGCTATGCGACGCAGTCCGCCATGGATGGGGATTTTCCCGACGGCATCTTCACGTTGACGGTCCAAGCCGTGCATGATGGCACCCGGACCGTGCCGGTAATCCTCGATGGCGCGTATCCCAACATCCCGCAACTGGCGAATTTCAGTGCGGCGCAGCAGGTGAATGCATCGGCACCGTTTACGCTCAGCTGGAACGCCTTCGCTGGCGGTACGGCGGCCGACTTTGTCCGGCTCGAAGTGGATGACAACTCGGGCAACTCGGTGTTCCAAAGCCCTGACCTCGGCGAAGCGGGCGCACTGAACGGGACCTCACCCAACAGCATCGTCATTCCGGCCAACACGCTGACATCCGGTGCGGCCTACACGGTGCAGCTGACTTTTGCGCACGTTTCCCAGGTCAACAACACCAGCTATAGCCAGGGGGTGGCGGCCTATGCCGGCCACTTCTCCCAGACCCAGTTTCCGCTGACCACCGTCGCACCGCCCCTTGTGCAGACGTTCGGCGTGGTCAAGGGCCTCTACTATGTGCAGACCGCAGATGCCCCGCCGGTGACCGACAGCCAGCCCTACAAGTTTCGAGTTTTCACCGACGTGACCGGTCCTGGATTGCTCAGCGCGTCACTTACCCTGCCGGGCGGAAACCAGGTCGCGCTGACATCGGACAATGGCAATTCATCCCCTTCGCTCAACGCGGATTATCTGAGCCAGGCCGGGCTGGACGGGGATTATCCGCCGGGCAATTACACCGTAACCTTCCACACGAGCAGCCAGGGAACGCACGCGGTCACGCTCCCGCTGCCGGCCAGCACGTTCCCCGCCGCGCCGCGCATCGCGAACTTTGCCGCCGCCCAGACGTTGAATCCCGATGCCGCGTTCACGATCCAGTGGAATGGTTTTCCCGGTGGCACCACCAACAACTATGTGCAGCTCACGGTCGAGTCGACGGATGGCAACAGTGTTTACCAGTCCACCGGCCCCGGACAGCCGGGAGCACTGAATGGCACGGATACCGCCGTGACCATTCCCGCCCACACCCTCACCGCCGGGGTGACGTACCAGGCCCGGCTGCTGGTCGCCAACGGGCTCGGGCAGGACACCAGCTTTGGCCTGGGCTTCAGTGCCTACTTCAGCCAGACCCAGTTCCCGCTGACCGCCGGCACGCCGCCGGTCGTCAAGCGGTTCGGGGTGGTCAAGGGCCTGGGCTATGTCCAGACCTCGGACGCCCCGCCGGTGACCGGCAGCAAGCCTTACAAATTCCAAGCTTTCACGGATGTCTCGGGTTCCGGCCTGCTCGACGTGTCACTCAAACTGCCGGGCGGTTCCCAAGTCGCGCTGACGGCCAATAACGGCGATTCCTCCCCCTCCCTCAACGCGGAATACCTGTCCCAGGCCGGGCTCGACGGGGACTATCCGGCGGGCAGCTACACGATGACCTTCCACACGAGCAATCAGGGGACTCACGCCGTCACCCTCCCCTTGCCGGCCAGCACGTTTCCGGCGGCACCTCAAGTCCTGAACTTTGCCGCCCTCCAGTCAGTGGACCCCAACGCGGCCTATACGGTCCATTGGAATGCCTTCCCCGGCGGCACCGCGAACGACTTCGTGCAGTTCTCGGTCCAGACGGCGGATGGCAACAGCGTTTACCAGACCTCCGGCCCCGGAAACACGGACGCGCTGAATGGCACCGCCACCACTGCGACCATTCCCGCCCAGGCGCTCGCCGCCGGCACGACTTACCAGGTCCAGTTGACTTTTGCCCGCTTCCTTGGGCAGGACACCACTTACGGGCTGGGCTTCAGTGCCTATTTCAGCCAGACCCAGCTTCCGCTCATCACCACGGGAATGGCCGTGGTTCCAACCCTGACGATCACGCCCAATGGATCCTCCCAATGGCACCTGCATGCGACCGGGGCCATCGGCGTCAACTACGTCATCGAAAACGCCTCGTCCCTCAATTCGCCCGTGGGCTGGCAACCGATTAGGAACTTCCAAGGTTCGGACGGTGGCTTCGATTTTGACGACGGCGTGGTGCACGATGCGAATTTCTATCGCGTACGGCCGGTGAATTGATCGAAAGGTTCCCGATCCGCCCGGGACCTCGTGAGGTTGCAGCTGCGTGAACGCCTGCGGTCCGCTTCGCAGTTCGTCTTACCTAGGGAATTTCCCACCCTGCCGAAATCGGGTGGAATGGTTCTGAAGTGCCATTGCTTTACTACTGCAAATAGGGCTAATTCTTAGCCATGACGAACGTAACGGCAGGCCTCGAGGCCACTTCCCAAGGGAAGAGTTCCGGAACTATTGAGATTACAGCGGATAAGGATATTTCTTATCACAATTCCCCTTCGCTGGCAACGGCGGTGCTGGGGTTGGTCCGCAACGTTTTGATCACCGTCGTCATCGGCTCGGCCATGCTGTTGCAAGGCCCCGATGGGGGCATCGATGACCTGGTCGGCACCTCCTGGAGCCTTCAGTTGGCGCTAATGTTCGGGCTCGGGCTGATCCTGAATTATCGCAAACTGCGGACCCTTTGTCGGCTGCTGGAAGCGATGCTTCGCTTGCGGACGGCGGACGCCCTTTCCGACGTCACCCTGAGTCCGGCCACGGCTTAAGCATCGCCACCCATCCCTCCCCTTTTTCCATGGAACGCCAAGCTTCAGCTCGACAGACCCTGACCCAGGCATGGTCCGCCTATTGGCAGCAGACCTCGCCCGAAGAAGCGGAGGGGCTGCCTGGAATACTGGCCGCAGACGAAGCGGCGGCGAACGTCTTTTGGGCCGGCTTTCCTCCACTGGCCCGGGTGTTTGTGTGGTTTGAACTGCGTTATGGCTTGGAATCCCAGCTGGTTCCCGAGGTCAAGCTGGCGCAGGAGCTTTTGGCCTGCGATTCGGCGGAGGAACGTCGCCGGCTGGCGAATGAATTTACGGAACGGCGCAAGCGCACATGCACTGTCCGTGCGCTGCTGGGTTTGCTTCAGAGCCCGCAGCGGTTGGTAGAGGCTGTCCGTTAGCGGCCGGTTTTTGACCGGCGGCCGATGGGCGGCTGGGTTTGGTTCGAAGCGGCCAGGGTTCAGGCAAGGTTCCCTGGTTGCGGAAGGTGGCGGCGCAGGCTCATCCTGCGCCGCTGCTGTTTTTATTCAGACGCGGCCGCCCGCAGTTCCAACCCGGCCCCTTCATTGTCGCCCAAGGTTGCAGATGGCTGCGACAGCCTAGGACGATGAGGCCGGTTTGCGTGGGCCATTTTTCGTTGGAGGTCAAAACCGTCGCTTCGCGTCACCGCCGCGGATCCGTTTCGCATTTGGCCTTTCCGGCCGACCGTTTACCTTCCGGCCATGTTCAATGCGCCTGAAATCCAGCCCGCCGGTATCGATCGCATGCCCCTGCGTCGCGTCCTGCCCCGGGAGCAGCTGGATTCCCTGTCCAAAGACATCCTGGCGCTGAAGCGGAAGCTCAACGCCGTCATCCTGGCGCACAATTACCAGGTGCCGGAAATCCAGGATGTCGCGGATGTCGTGGGCGATTCGCTCGGCCTGGCCCAGCATGCCGCCAAGACCAATGCGGACGTCATCGTCTTTTGCGGCGTCCACTTCATGGCGGAGACTGCGAAGATCCTGAATCCCGGCAAGATCGTCATCCTGCCGGACAAGGACGCCGGCTGCTCGCTGGAGGAAAGCTGTCCCGGCTCGAAGCTGAAGGCGCTGCAGGATACGAATCCGAACTTCTGGACCATCGCCTACATCAACTGCTCGGCGGAGGTGAAGGCGCTCAGCGACTGCATCTGCACCAGCGGTAACGCGGTGAAGATCGTCAACGCCGCCCCCAAGGACCGGGACATCCTCTTCGTGCCCGACGAGAACCTCGGCGGCTGGGTGATGGAACAGACGGGACGGCCCATGACGCTGTGGAAGGGCGACTGCTACGTCCACGTCGAGTGGACCCACCAGGCCATCACCCGCATCCGCCAGCTGCATCCCGATGCCCCGGTGGTGGCGCATCCGGAATGCCCCAAGGCGGTGCGGATGCTGGCGGACGAGGTCTGCTCGACCGAAAAGATGGTCACCTGGTGCAAACGGACGCCGTCCAAGGACATCATCATCGCCACCGAGGCCGGGATGCTGCACCGCCTGAAGAAGGAGTGCCCGGACAAGAACTTCATTCCCGCACCCACCGACTGCTGCGCCTGCAACGAGTGCCGCTTCATGAAGATGAACACGCTCGAAAAGCTGCACGACTGCATGGTGAACCTTGCCCCGCGCATCGAGCTGCCGCGTGAGATTTTGGAACGCGCCCGCCTGCCCATCGAGCGGATGCTGGAGATTTCGGCGCGCGGCTGAAGCGGCGCCAAGCCCAGGAGACCGGAAAGCGAGGAGACACCGCCGTTTTTGACCGTCTGGCCCATGCTTTCAAGAACCACCAAGATAGTTCTGGGAAGCGTGACGACCCTCCTGTTGCTCAGCCTGCTGGACGACCATGTGCTCCTGCCCCGGCATCGAGCACGTCAAAGAACCCGGATCGTCGCCGATTATCTGGAGCAAATGGGCCCGAATCATTACGCCGTCCCCGCCACCACCAATTCCCTGCATCTGGGATGCATCGAACCCGGGGCACCCTATCGGTGGCTGGCAGTAATCCAGTCCAACGGAACCGCCGTTCACTACGACATAAAGTATGAACGCGGCGTGGCGAAATACCGATTCGTTTTGGAGCGTGGCCGCCAATAGGCCCGGGTCGGAATCGGAGAGATAGCAATCCCCTTCCCCGCCCGAAACCAGGACAGTTGAGACCACGCAGGAGAAACCCGGTTCACCAGGGGTTCAGCCTGATTTCGCCGGACACTTTTCGCCAGTATCAGGCGCTTCAGCAACACCCCGCAGCCTACCTCGGCGTCGCCGGCGGCGGAGCCGTGCTGGCACGGATGACCAGCTCGGCCGGCAGCCGATGCGATTGCGCGGGTTCGCCCCGGAGCAATTTCAGCATGACATCCATCGCGATGGCTCCCAGGCGCAGCTTGGGCTGCCGCACGGTGGTCAGCGGCACCCGGAAGAACTCGCTCGTAAGGATGTTCCCGAAACCCACGACGCTCAGTTCCTGCGGCACCCGCCAGCCCTGGTTGAGCAGCGTGTCCACCGCACCGATGGCTGTCAGATCGTGCGCGCACTGGAGCGCGGTGGCGTCGGAACGCTCCTGCATGAACTGCAGCGCGGCCGCCGAGCCCTCCTCGATGGTGGAACCGGCGTTGAACATCAGCTTGTCGTCCAGCGGAACTCCCGCGTCGCGATGGGCCCGGCGGTAGCCTTCCAGGCGCAGCTGGGCCCACGGCGCGACCATCGGCCCGGCAAAGAACACGATCCGCCGGTGTCCCAGCTCCAATAGGTGCCTGGTCGCGGCGGCGCTGGCGGCGACATCGTCCGTCTCGATGGCGGGGTACTGCTGGCAGAAGGGGGCGCGATGCCCGAGGATCACGGTCGGAATCCCGTGCCGTGACAGCTCCTCGTACGCCGGGGCGTGCTTGTCGAAACGGTACACCGGAGTGATGAACAGCCCATCCACCCGGCGAGCGATCAGCCGACGCAGCACGGCCTCCTCCCGTTCCGGGCGGTTCAGCGTGTGGGTGAGAATGAGGTCGTAGCCCAGCTCGTGGGCCCGCTCCTCAATGGCCATGACGATGCGCGCATTGATCGGATTCGTGCTGGCGGAGATCACCAGGCCCAGCAGCCGGGTGGTCCGGCTCCGCAGTTGCTGTGCGCTGATGTCGGGCACGTAGCCCATGTCGGCGGCGAGCTTGCGGATGCGTTCCTTGGTGGCGGTGGAGAGGTCGGGCTTGTTGCGCAGCGCCTTGCTGACGGTCATCACGGACACACCGGCAACGGCGGCGATTTCTTTGAGGCGAACCATGGGGGAAAATCAGAGATTGCCGCCGGACCAGCCAAACTTCTGGCGCAGCGTGCTGAAGAAACTGGTGCCCGCGAGGCGGATGAGCCGCACCGTCCGCTGGCTCCGGCGGATCACCACCGTGTCGCCCGCGCCCAGGTCGGTCTGCCCCTGCCCGTCCGCCGAGAGCGATCCCAGCAGGGGCGAACTCAGCAGTTTCACGCGCACGGTGGAATTCAGGCTGATCACCAGCGGACGGATGCTGAGCGTGTGCGGGCAGATGGGCGTGAGGGTTAGCACGTCGGCGTCGGGGCTGACAATCGCCCCGCCGGCCGCCAGCGAGTAAGCCGTGGAACCGGTCGGCGAGCTAGCGATAAAACCGTCGCAGCGGTAGCGCGTGAGCAGTTCGTCGTTCACCCACACCTCGATCTCGATGAGCCGCGAAGTCACTCCGCGGCTCAGCACAAAGTCGTTGAGCGCGATCTCGGTGGAATGCTGACCACCGCGGATGACCGTCGCCTCCAGCAACGAACGCTCCTCGATGACGAAGCGCCCGGCGGGAATCTTTTTCAGCGAATCAGCCAGCCGCGCCGGCGGCACGGCGGTGAGAAAGCCGAGGTGCCCGGCATTGATGCCCAGCAGCGGCACCGGCAGGCCGGCGATCTCGCGGGCGACCCGGAGCATCGTGCCGTCGCCCCCAAAGACGAGCAGCAGGTCCGTCGAGCGAGCGAGCTGCATCATGCCGCCCACGGCCGGAACCTCGCCATTCAGCACCCCGGCGGTGTCGGGGTCGCAAGCCACCACGCGACCCAGGCCGGCCAGAATCTTCGCCGCGCGCCGGACCAACCGGGCCGCGTTGGGCTTCTCCGGATTGGCGATGAGCCCCACCCGGCGGATGGATTCGGCGAGTTTCTTCACGTTGGTTGCGGCTTTAACGGTCACTGTTTGGGGACTTCGACAGCAACGCCAAAAATTCCCGGTTGCCGGCGGGCCCCATCAGCGGGGATTCGCTCACTCCATTCCAGCGTAATCCTAGAGGTTCGGTGCGGACAAATGCTTCCAGCTCGGCCAGCACCCGTGCGTGTACCGCCGGATCGGTGATGACTCCCTCGCCCTTGTCGGCCTCGGCCTTGCCCGCCTCAAACTGGGGCTTCACCAGTGCCACCAGGTTCCCGCCCTCCCGCAGCAATGGCGCCGCCGCCGGCAGGATCTTGCGCAGGGAGATGAACGAGCAGTCCGCCACGATCAGATCGAAAGGTCGGTACGCCGGCCCGAACGAACCCGGTCCCAGCGTGCGGGCGTTGGTCTTCTCCATCACCACCACCCGCGCATCCTGTCGTAATTTCCAGGCGAGCTGGCCATGCCCGACATCCACGGCGAACACCCGGGCCACCCCGTGCTGCAGGAGACAGTCGGTGAAGCCGCCGGTGCTCGCGCCCAGGTCGAGCGCGACCAGGCCGGCAACCTTGAGCCCAAAATGGAGGAGCGCGTGTTCCAGCTTATGTCCGCCCCGGCTCACGAACTTGTCGCCCGCGAGGAGTTCCACCGCATCGCCCTCCCGCACCGCATCACTGGACTTCGCGGCGGGATGGCCGTTGAGGCGGACCTGCCCGGCCATGATGGCCCGCTGGGCCTGGGTGCGGGTTTCGCACAGGCCGCGCTCCACGAGCGCCTGATCGAGACGTTGTTTCAAAGCCGCCCCGACGCTGCGTCAAGGGCGCGCCTTTGCCAAGCGGCGGACGGCCCGATTCAAAATTGGGCAGCCCGACTTCCTGAAGTCGGGTTTCACCCGAATGGTAACCGGGCACGGTTTATGCAGTCATTTCGGCATGACGATTTCTGGTTGGCCGCGTCGGATCGGCCTGGTCACAGTCGGTCTTGCCTCTGTTTTGTCGGCGCACGCGCTCATACTCTACGGCACGGGTGACCCCACCCAAAACACCACCGCCCCGGCGGGCTCATTGGCCGGCAGCGGCTGGCAATGGCAGGGCATCTGGGGCGGCCTGCTCGGCACCCCGATCGCGCCCGGATACTTCATCACGGTGGCGCATGTCGGCGGCGGCACCGGGCAGATGTTCTATGTGAACGAGCGCAACTACGTGGCCGTTGCCTCCTACCTGGCTCCCGATGCCGACCTGCGCATCTGGCAGGTGGCGGACACCTATCCCAGTTATGCCCCGCGCTATACCGGCTCCGCCGAACGCGGCAAGGGCCTCGTGTTCTTCGGGCGCGGCCTGCCCCGTGGTGATGCCGTCGTGGCAAATGGCTTCTTCGGCCAGGAAACGAAAGGCTGGTACTGGGGTAGCGGCGCTCCGGCCACCCGCTGGGGGACCAACACGGTCGCCACCATCACTGACCCCAACGGCAACACCGAGCCCAACGGGACCCCGCTTCCGGGCGATCTGCTCCGCTGCACCTTTGATGCCAATGCGGGCGCGGATGAGGGCACGCTGTCCGTGGGCGACTCCGGCGGGGGCGCTTTCGTGCTGGATGGCGGGGTCTGGAAGCTGGTCGGACTCAACCACGCGGTGGAATCAGATTACCGGTTTACTGCCGACGGCGCCGATTTCAGCGCCGCCATCTATGATCGCGGCGGTCTTTACAACGACACCAGCGCCGGCTGGCAGCTGGTGCCGGATGAACCGGTGAATCTGCCGGCGGCGTTTTACACCACGCGCCTGACCGGCAACGAAAGCTGGATCGCCAGCGTGCTCGCCGGACAGGTTACGCCCGAAAAGATCATGGGTGTGGAATCCGCAGCGGCGCCGGAAGGGCCGTACACGAGCGATCCTTCCGCGCAATTGCAGGCGGCGTCTTCACAATTCGTGGTGCCCCTGGCCGGCACGGCGCGCTTCTACCGGCTCAGTTCCGATTACGCGGTGAATGTGAAGTCCGTGACGCGGTCAGGGAGCAACCTCGTGCTGCATTTCAGCCCCTGAGGAATCAAGGGAGCCTCAGCAGATAGCGGGGAACGAGTTCGGTGTCGTTCGCCGGTGGCCGGCCCTGCTCCAGTTCAAATGCCCGGCGGGCCAGGGCCAGCATCAGCTTGCCCTGGGCGGCCGAGAGTTCTCGTAGGCGATCAGATGTAGGCGTCTGGGATTCGACCGAGGGCCCGCTGAAGACATCGTCGACCATTTTTTTAATGCCATCCCAGCTCTGCCACCACCCGCTTCCCAGCCATTTCCAACGCCGCTCCTGTCTCTTTACATCGCTCCAAGCAGGCACTGTGCTAGCCAACCCCTTCAACATTCTTAGCATGTTCTGGCAATGCGTCTGGTCCAGCCGCGAAACCAGCTGGTGAAGGTGCTTGATCGACCAGTATTCGGTGCTGGCACCAACCTCGTAATCAATGATTACCCCGCCGCGTCGGGCCTCCATACCCAGACGCATCTCATCCAACCAGATGCTGGCAGCCTCGTCGATGGCTCCGGCAGCTTCCCGTTCCCTGGCGAGAATTTTCAAGGCATTGGCGGCTTCACCGAGAGCCATGATTTCTCTCGTGTGACGCCCCATCCAGCCGGTTTTAAATTCTACCGGCACAAGGCATTTCTTATTCAGGCCCGCTCGTACCTGGGCCAGAACGACAGAATTTTGGGCGGCGAAGGTCGCAACCTGCGTTGCGTCCTCGAAATTCACCGCCGAAGTTTTGCCCGCAACCATTCCGCCTGCCCTTACAAAATCATCGTAGCCATTGGGATTCGGCAGTCGTTCGCCCGTGGAGAACCGGATCAAAATCAGAAAAAACAGCACCGCGATCATCGCTCCGCTCAAAGCGGGAACCCACCGGTCATTTTTTATAATCCGTCTCATGGAGCAAGCGGCAGGCGCAACTGCGTCGCCGAAACATCACCGACCCCGCTGACGCCCAGTCCGATCAGCCGCAATGGACGGTCCACCAGGTTCTCCTTCCCCAGCAACCAGCAGCCGAGCCGGTAGATGTCCTTCGCCTCCGTCAGCGGCTCCTCCACGGAAAACTGGCGGGTGAGCGTGCTGAAGTCGCCGTAGCGCACCTTCACCTGCACCGTGCGCGCCGCGAGCCGGCGACGCTGGAGCTTGGCCGCGATGTCCGCGGCCTGCTCCTTCAGGCAGGCCCGCAGCGTCGGCCGGTGGGCCGTGTCCCGGTCAAAGGTGTTCTCACTGCTGATGCTCTTGATCTCATCGCCGAGTTCCAGCGGACGGTCATCCTCGCCCATCGCGTAACGCTTGAGCACCGGCCCGAAGGAACCGATCAGGGCCCGCAAGTCTCCGGGGTGATCCTGGACATCGCCGATGGTGTTCAGCCCCGCCTTGGCCAGGACATCCGCCGTGACCGCGCCCACACCATGCAATGTGCGGCACGGGAGCGGACGCAGAAACGCCACCTTTTCCGCCTCGGTGACCAGCATCAGGCCATCCGGCTTGCGGAAGTCACTGGCCAGCTTGGCCAGCAGCTTGTTCGACGCGATACCCACGCTGGCGGTCAGTCCCCGCTGCCCGCGAATGCTTTGCTTGAGGTGTTCCGCCAGGGGCAGCGCCGCGCGCAAGGCGGCATCCGGATCGGTCACCGCCGGACCAACCAGGGCGGTCGCTTCCAGATAGGCCTCGTCCACCGAGACCTGCTCGATCACGACGCCCGTCTCGCGCACGAGCCGGAAGATTTCGCGCGACTCCTCCCGGTAGGCCTCCATCCGGGGCCGGATGAACACGCCCTGCGGGCACAGCCGCGCCGCCGTCCGGCTGGGCATGGCCGAGCGCACACCGAACTTCCGCGCCTCGTAGCTGGCCGCGCACACCACGCCACGCAGCTCGGAAGGACCGCCCACGATGATGGGCCGGCCCCGCAGCTCCGGCCGGTCACGCTGCTCCACCGACGCGTAAAAGGCGTCCATGTCGATATGGAGGATGACTCGCGGCACGAGTGGAGGATGATGCCGGATCAGAACGGAGGAAATCCGGAATGAGCCGCCACACCGGCTAGGGAAAAGCATCTTTTCATCGTGGCTGCCAGCGGCTGATCCCGAAATGGCACCTCCATCGCGGAGCGATGGCAGACATTAGCGGGGGTTGAGTCAGCGATACCCCCGGAACAGGAGCCCCCGGTTTTCGATCCTGAATGGATCGCAGCCGCAGACATTTCCCCCCGCGGCTGCGACCCTGACTGGCTGGCACTCACTTCATCCGCGGGAAAAAGTCCCGGGCGGCCGCGCCGGTGGCCGTGCTCAGTTCGGCCAGCGAACAGCCTTTGACTTCCGCGACCACCATGGCCAGATCGCGCACATAAGCCGGTTCGCAGCGCTTGCCGCGATACGGTACCGGGGCCAGAAACGGGCAGTCGGTCTCGAGCATGAACTTCCCCAACGGCGTCGCGGCCAAGGTGGTCCGGATATCAGCGGCATTCTTGAAGGTGGCGATGCCCGTGAAACTGACCAGCGATCCCAGCGCCAGTGTCCGTTGCATTTCCGCCGGAGTTCCCACGAAGCAGTGAAACACCCCACGCACCCGTCCGGCGTAAGGCTCCATGGCCGTGACCGTGTCGTCGAACGATCCGCCCCGCGTATGGACGACCACGTTCAGCCCCAATTCGGCCGCGACCTCCAGTTGCTGGCGGAAGACCACCGCCTGCTTGGCTTTCACGCGGGTGTCATCCTCGGCGGTGCCGCCATTGCCGCTCGGCAGGCGGTAGTAATCGAAGCCGCATTCGCCAATGGCGACTGCCTTGGGATGGGCGGCCAGCGCGCGCAGTTCACTGCGGAAATCGTAGGGTGCCTCCTCCGCACGGCCCGGATGCCAACCGACGGCGGCATAGACACAGGGAAACCGCTCCGCCAGAGCCAGCGCCCGCGCACTGCTTTCTAGGTCGGTCCCAATCGAGATGATCCGCTCAATGCCCGCCGCCTGCGCGCGCACCACTACATCTGCGATATCGGAAGCAAAGTCCGGAAAATCGAGGTGCGCGTGCGTGTCGAAGAATGTCGCCATACCGCCGACAGATTGCCGGTCCAAAGCGACACGACCAATACGAAATCCCGACGGCCGGAAGTACCGCTCACCGCGTCGGGCTTTGCCGGTAGGCCGTGAGGTGTCCTGCCGTACGGACCAAAAGCGTGTCGCCGACCGGCACCGGGCTGGCCTGGGTCACTTCTCCCAGCTCGTTATGAGCGAGCACCTCAAACGCATCGCCCGCCTTGACCACCGTCACCACGCCGCGCTGGGACGTGACGTAGATGCGGCCGTCGGCCGCCACGAGGCTGGCGTAGTAGTCACCCACGGCTCCCAGGCGTTCCTCCTGGTACACGGGTTTGCCAGTCTGCGGATCAAGGCAGGTCAGCATGCCGCCGTTTTTCACCATGTAGAAGCGTCCGCGGTAAGCGATCGGAGAGCCGACGTAGGGCAGCCCCTTCTTGAAGCGCCACAGCACCCCGTTGTCGGAGAGCTGGCCTTTCGCGTCGGGCTTCACCGCGAACGCCTGATTTTCCACCCGCGCAAAAATATCGGCCATGGTCTCCCACTCGGCGCGCTCGATGAAGCCGCTGCGGTTGCCGTCCATGTGCTTGAAGCGCTGCTTCATCGGACCCGGCGGAAGTTCGTCGTAGCTGAACTTGCCATCCTTGTTCGTGTCATACTGGGCCAGGAAGTCGTCGAACTTCGGCATGGTGATATGCTCGGCGTTCAGGTCACCGCCGGTAGTCCAGCTTGCGGTCAGCAGCATCCCGTCGGCCACCACCGGCGACGTGCACGTAATGCGCGCCAGCCCGCTGACCCGCCAGCGCTCCGTGCCATCGCGCGGGTCCAGCCCCTTCAGCCAGATCGTGCCGGGCACGACCAGATCCGACATGCCGTCGTGGTCCCAGACGATGGGTGTGCCGAAACCCCGGCGCATTTCGGGACGCTCGACGCGCCACGCCACCGCGCCCGTGCGCCGATCCACCGCGACCAGATGAGAACCGCCATCCTGATCAAGCAGTTGTACGACATTCCCGCCGGCCAGCACCGGCGACGAACTCGCCCCATACTCCGTCTGCGTCAGCGACATCGGCCGGCGCCAAAGTTCTTTTCCGTCGAGATCGTAGGCCAGCAGGCCCACCGATCCGAAATGCACATAGACGCGCTCGCCATCCGTCACCGGCGTGGCGGAGGCCGGACTGCCGTAGGATTGATGCACCTCCTCGACTTTCTCCGGGGCCTCTTCGCGTCGCCATAGTTCCCGGCCGGTGTCCCGGTCGAGCGCCAGCGTCAGGAGCTTCCCGTCGGCAAAGCCCGTGAGAAAGATACGGTGGCCCCAGACAATGGGCGACGAGTTACCCGACGGCATTGCGACCTGCCATGCGACGTTGGTGCCGGGCCCGAAGCTCACCGGCGGATGCGCATCGGCAGCGCCAATTCCCAGCCCGCCAGGCCCACGAAACTGAGGCCAGTTGACCTCCGCCGCCCGGCTGGCGAAAGAAAGGGTCGTGCCCAAAAGAAGTGCCCAGGCGGTGCCGGCAGGAAGGAGGTTCACCGCGACATGAAGGCACCACCGTGCTGAATCGGCAAGCGGGCAGAGCCGGCTTATCCCGAAGCGGTACTGCCAGGTGGCAAAATTGCGCCACGCCTCGCTCGGAGCTTTTCGCGAGCCATTTCCATCCCCAGACTGCCCACATGAATTCCATCCGCGTGTGGTGCTGGCTTGCCCTGGCCCTGATGCTTCGCCTTCCGGGAGTTGCGGCCACCGGCGAGCAACAGCCGGACGGGCGCATCCGCTTTGCCTTACCGGCAACAACGAACACAGCAAACTGGGATTTCAAGCCGACACGCTGGGGGATGTATGAGGTCGAGGCGACCGTTTCAGCGGTGGCGGCGGACGCTGAATTGCAGGTCGAGATCGCCGGCCAAACACTGTCGGCCTCCTTGCCCAAGGATGCAAGCACCACCCCGCAGAGAGTGACGCTTGGCCGGTTCCACCTCGCAAAATCAGATCCGTTCACCGTCCGCGCGGCCCCGAAGCCGGGCACAACGGAAGTCTTCACCCTCGGTGGAATCACGCTCGTGCCCGCCCCCGAAGGCGATCCGGTCACCCAACAGTCCTCCGGCGAAATCGTGCTGCGCTCCCACGATGCCACCACCCACAGCGTCATGATGCGCTACGAGCCGGCGACGAACAAAAACTGCCTGGGCTACTGGGTGAACGCCTCCGACTGGGCCGACTGGGAATTCACTGTCACGCAGCCGGGCACCTTCGACATCGAGGTCTGGCAGGGCTGCGGCAAGGGCCAGGGCGGCAGCGACGTGGCCGTCGAGGTCGATGGCCGACGCTTCGACTTCGTGGTGGAGGAGACTGGGCATTTCCAGAGCTTCCTGCCGCGCCACCTCGGTCATGTGCGCCTGGCGACCGCCGGCCGTCACACGCTCGCGATCAAGCCCCAGCGCAAGCAGGCCGGCGCGATCATGGACATCCGGCAGGTGCGGCTGGTGCCCACGGATGCGACGGCGGGCGCCCCGGCGGCGGCCAAGCCGTTCGCCGGTGCCAGGCGCATCCTCGTGCTCGGCGACAGCATTACCTACGGCGGCGAGTGGGTGGAAATGGTGGAGGCCTGGTTGCGGCTGCGGTTTCCAACGGCCGAGTTCGAGCTCATCAATCTGGGCCTGCCGAGTGAGACGGTTTCGGGCCTTTCGGAAGACGGCCACGCGGGCGGCGCCTTCCCCCGCCCCGACCTGCATGAACGCCTTGACCCCGCGCTGGCCCAGGTGAAGCCCGATCTTGTCGTGGCCTGCTACGGGATGAATGACGGGATCTATTTCCCTTTCGGCGAGGAGCGGGCCGAGAAGTTCCGGGCGGGCATGAAACGCCTGCACAAAAAGGTGGAAGCGGCCGGGGCGAAAATCGTCCATATCACGCCGCCGATCTTTGACCCTCTGCCGCTGAAGGGTCGCACCCTGCCCGCCGGACTCACCGCCTACCCATCGCCTTTCGAGGGCTATGATGAGGTACTCGCACGCTACTCCGCGTGGCTCCTTTCGCAGCGAGCCGCCAGCTGGGAGGTGGTGGATGTCCATGGGCCGATGAGCCGCTTCCTCGAAGAGCAGCGCACCAGCACTCCCCAGTTTACGGTGTCTGGCGACGGCATCCATCCCAACCGGCAGGGTCACTGGCTCATCGCGCGCGAGCTGCTGCGCTATCTGGGCGCGCCCGCTGACTTGCTCGCGGCCCCTTCGTCCGTTCCCCTGTTCCAGTCGTTTCCGAATGGCCCGGAGGTGCTGAAGCTGGTCGAGCTCCGCCAACGCCTGCTCAAGGACGCGTGGCTCACACAGGTCGGTCATAAGCGTCCCGGTATGGCCAAGGGCAAACCGGTGGCCGAAGCCGAAGGCGAAGCGGCCGGGCTGCTGGGCCAGATCCAAGCCCTGACGGACGTGCAGTTTCCCGGCAAACGCTCGCTTTGGTACGGCTTCGAACGCTTCGATTTTGTCGTGGATGGCAAACCGGTGCTGGTGGTCGCGCCCAAACACGTCGCTCCGGGTCGCCCCTGGTTCTGGCACGGGGAGTTCTTCGGCCACAAGCCGAACCCCGATCTCGCCCTGCTCGGCCGGGGGTTCCACATCGTGTACATGAGCGTGCCAGACATGCTCGGCGCACCGGAGGCCGTCGCGCATTGGAATGTCCTGCACAAGGAGCTGACCGAGAAATATGGCTTCGCGCCCAAACCCGCACTCGTCGGGCTAAGCCGCGGGGGGCTCTACGTCTATAACTGGGCGATCGCCAATCCGGGCAAGGTGTCGTGCCTCTACGGCGATGCGCCGGTGTGTGACTTCAAGAGTTGGCCGGGCGGAAAGGGCAAGGGCCCGGGCAGCGCCGGCGACTGGCAGCTCGTGCTTCAGCGCTACGGCTTCAAGTCCGAGGCGGAAGCACTCGCCTACCCCGGCAATCCGGTGGACCGCCTCGCGCCATTGGCCGCCGCCAAGGTGCCGCTGTTGCATGTCTATGGCGACGCGGACGAAGTCGTCCCTTGGGACGAGAACACCGGTGTGATCGCGGAGCGTTACCGTAAGCTCGGCGGTGACATCACGCTCATCGCCAAGCCCGGCGTGAAGCATCATCCGCACGGCCTCGATGATTCGACGCCGATCGTGGACTTCATTTGGCGCAACACTGCGAACGCCGAGGCCAAGGCCTGGCTCGCGCAGCACGGCGGCGGCCCGCTCGATGCGGCGGAACGGCCACTCATCCGCAAGCTCGGAACCATCGACCTCGACCTGGTCGAGACCACACCCATTGTGCTGGGCGGCAAACTTTGGCGCTTCGAATGGGTGCGGCAGGGCACGGGCCAGCAGTATTGGGACAACAAGAGGGCAACGAATTACTTCCGCTTCCGCGACCCGGCGACGGGCGAAGTCACGCCGCCGTTTGCCGATGGGCATGAATTTGGCAGCGCCTTCGTCCATGATGGCACGGTGTACGTCACCGGCACGCTCGGACGAGGACAGGTGGACGTCTTCGCCTCGCGCGACCTCAAGACGTGGGACACCTGGACTGCCATCCCGGCGGGTCATTACGAGATCTTCAACACCTCCGTCTGCCAGGCTGGTGACGAGTTCGTGCTGATGTTCGAGATCGACAAGCCGACGGAGGAAGCCGGGGTGCCCTTCACCGCGCGCTTCGCCAAGTCGCGCGACCTGCGCACCTGGACCGTCACGCCGCCCGAATGCAACTACGCCAAGGACCGCTATACTGCGCCGCACTGCCTGCGCTGGCTCGACGGCTGGTTCTACGACTTCTACCTGGAGGCACACGAGGGCTACGAGCTGCGTGTCGTGCGTTCGCGCGACCTGATGAAATGGGAGGCCAGCCCGCTCAACCCCGTGCTGCGTGCCTCGCAGCAGGACAAGGTCATCGCCAATCCCAAGCTCGACGACGGCCAGCGCGCCCGCATCGCCAACGCGGTCAACCTCAACAATTCGGATATCGATTTTTGCGAACGCGATGGTCGGCTGGTCATCAACTACTCCTGGGGCAACCAGCTCGGCCTCGAGCACCTGGCCGAGGCGGCGTACGACGGCGGCGAGGCCCAGTTCCTGCGCGGATGGTTTCCTGAATCAGGCGGGGGCCGCTGAAGTCCAGCGGATGTCACATTTCACATTTGCACATTTTGATCCCAAAGCCCGCGACAGCGTTGAAACGCGTCGGCGGCTGTTTACGCTTTGCCCATGATTCCGCGCCGGCACTCCTTTGGCCTCTGGCTTTCACTGGCCGGCCTGTGCCTGTCGGCCGCCATCAGGGCGGCCGGTGCCAGCCCCGCTTCCCCTGTCCCGGTCGATTTTAACCGCGACATCAGGACGATCCTGTCTGACCGCTGCTACGCCTGCCATGGGCCGGATGAAAACAAGCGCAAGGCCGGCCTGCGGCTCGACCGGCAGGAGGACGCCTTCAAGGAGCTGAAGTCCGGCCAGCACGCCCTCGTGGCCGGCGACTTGACGAAGAGTTCGCTCGTCGCGCGCATCCTCAGCACCGATCCCGAGGAAGTCATGCCGCCCCCGAAGATGGGCAAGCCGCTCTCGCCCGAGCAGATCGCGCTCCTGCAACGCTGGGTGAAGGACGGCGCGAAGTGGAAGGCGCATTGGTCGTTCATCCCGCCCGAGCGGCCACCGCTGCCCGTAGTGAAGGACCGCCGCTGGATGCGGAACCCGATTGACCGCTTCATTCTCGCCCGCCTGGAAAAGGAAGGCCTCAAGCCGGCGCCCGAGGCCGACAAGACGACGCTCCTCCGACGGCTGAAGTTCGACCTCACCGGCCTGCCGCCCACCATCGCGGAAGTGGATGCCTTCCTCGCGGACAAATCACCCGAGGCCTACGAACGGCTGGTGGACCGGCTGCTCAGCCAGCCGCAGTACGGTGAGCGCATGACCGCCAACTGGCTCGACCTGGCGCGCTTTGCCGACACCAGCGGCTACCACTTTGACGGGGTGCGCTTCATGTGGCTGTGGCGCGACTGGACGATCAAGGCCTTCAACGACGACAAGCCCTATGACCAGTTCACCGTCGAGCAGCTCGCCGGCGACCTGCTGCCGGATGCGACGCCGGAGCAGCGCATCGCCACCGGATTCGTCCGCAACAACATGACGAACGACGAGGGCGGCGCCGACCCCGACGAGTACCTCAACAAGTACGTCGTGGACCGCGTGAACACGCTGGGCGCGGTCTGGCTCGGGCTCACAGTCGGCTGCACCGAATGCCACGACCACAAGTTCGACCCGATGACGACGAAGGAGTTCTACCAGCTCTACGCGTTCTTCCACAACGTGCCGGAAAAGGGTCTGGACCGCATTCGCACCGACAATCCCCCGCCCCGGCTGCCCATGCCCACCACGAGGCAGGCACGTGATTTCGTGGAGGCGGAGTTCAGGCTCAAGGACAACGAAAAGACGGTCCAGGATCGCATCAATGAGCTGGGTGAAACGCAGGAAAAATGGGAGGGCGAGATTCAGGCGCGACCGCCGGCGAAGCCCGACGAAAGCGGCTTGCTGGCGACGGTGCGACTGGACGGGTCCTTGACTGCGAAAACGGCAGACGGGGACACCGAAGGGAAGCTCGTCGGAGCCGAGAAACCGGAATTCACCGGCGGCCGGCTGGGTCAGGCCCTGAAGCTCGATGGCAAGTCGTTCGTCGAGTTCATTTCATCCGGCACCTTCGACCGTACCAATGCCTTCAGCTTTGGAACATGGGTGAGGATCCAGGGCAATGGCGCGGTGCTCAGCAAGATGGAGAAGGGACCGGGCCTGCGCGGCTTCGACGTGCACATCAGTGACGCGCGGCCCGAGATTCACCTCATCCACGCGTGGCCCGACGATGCGCTCAAGGTGAAGGCCAAGGAGCAACTGCCCAAGGACCAGTGGCTGCATCTGCTGGTGAGCTACGATGGCTCCGGCAAGGCCGCCTGCCTGAAGCTGTACGTGAACGGCAAATCACGCGAAACCGAGGTGGAGAAGGATCAGCTCAAGGAGTCGTTCGCCAACACGGAGCCGCTCCGAATCGGCGCCCGCAATGGCGACACGTATTTCACCGGCGCGGTGGATGACGTGCGTTTCTACCGCCGCGCCATTTCGCCCGAAGATGTCCGGCTGCTGGTCCTGCAGTCCTACCTGCCGCTCATCACCAAATCGCGTGGCCACCGTACCGACGAGGAACGCGCCGATCTCGCGCGTTTCTACAAGGCCAGCTATGCGGTGGACTATCTGCGTGCCGAGGCTGCGCTCGCGACGGCCCGCCAGAAGAAGGACGCCCTCTACGCCGAGATTCCGACCTCCCTCGTGATGGAGGAAATGGATCCGCCGCGTGACACCTACGTGCTGGTTCGTGGTGATTTCCGCAACAAGGGTGAGCGCGTCACGGCCGGCACCCCCTCCTTCCTGCCGCCCCTGCCCGCTGGGCCCACGAACCGCCTCGCGCTGGCCCGCTGGCTGGTGGCCAAGGAAAATCCCCTCATGGCCCGCGTCACGGTGAACCGCTGGTGGGGCATGTTCTTCGGCACCGGTCTGGTGAAGACGGCCAACGATTTCGGCTCCCAAGGCGAATGGCCGAGCCACCCCGAACTGCTGGACTGGCTCGCCGTCCAATTCCGCGACGGCGGTGGAGTCAGCTCACAACTCGCAACTCATAACTCGCAACTGGTGAAGCCTTGGGACGTCAAGGCGATCGTCCGGCTCATCGTTACCAGTGCGACCTACCGGCAATCCGCCGTGGTTTCGCCGGAGAAGCTGGAGCGAGACCGTTACAATCGCCTGCTCTCGCGCGGCCCACGCATCCGGCTGGATGCCGAATTCATTCGCGACAACGCCCTCGCCGTCTCCGGCCTGCTCAATCCGAAGGTCGGCGGCCCGAGCGTGAAACCGTACCAGCCCCCCGGCTTGTGGGACGGCACGGACTCCGTCTTCGTCCAGGACCACGGTGACGCGCTCTATCGACGGGGCATGTACGTGTTCTGGCGGCGCTCGGCGCACTACCCGGCCTTCGCGACCTTCGACGCACCCAACCGCGAGGTCTGCACCTTTCTCCGGCAACGCACGCAGACGCCGCTCCAGTCGCTGGTGCTGATGAATGATCCCGCCTTCGTCGAGGCCGCGCGCGGGCTGGCCCAGCGGGTCCTCCGCGAGGAGCCGACCGACGTGGACAAGCGCCTCGTACGCGCCTTCCGGCACACGCTGGGGCGCGCCCCTCAGGCCGAGGAACTGGGCGTGTTGCAGAAAACCTACGGCCAGCAGCTCGCGACCTTTCGCGCCGATCCAAAAGCGGCCGAGGAGCTGCTGAAGGTCGGTGAATCAAAGGCCGCCACCAATGCCGTGCCGGCCGAACTGGCCGCCATGACGGCGGTCGCCAACGTGCTGCTGAACCTGAATGAGACGATCACGAAGTGACCAATTACTCTCCAGCGTTCCGGATGGCCGCCCCGGCATTGATTCCCTGTCCACAATCACCTAGACATCAGCCATGACAGCCGTGATGCCCAGAACGGTCGGCGCGATCCTTCGGCGCTCGATCCAGCCCGAGCGGGGAGACTACCCATCGGAGGAAGCCCGGGCAGTGCTCCGAATGAAGCTCGATCCCGCTGACTTGGAGCGCTCGGAGGAATTGGCCGCCAAGGCTCGCGCGGGATCCCTGGCCCCTGAAGAGGCGGACGAGATTGAAGCCTTCCGAGAGGCGGCACGGGCCCTGGACCTCATGCATGCCAAGGCCCGGCTCTCGCTCCAGCGCTCAGGCCAGCCGTGCTGACGAATGGCCACGCCGTCGGAACTGAAATCGCTGGTCCGCGAACGGGCGCAGCGGCGTTGCGAATACTGTCGGCTGCCCGAGGGCCTGACACAGACATCTTTTCAGTTCGACCACATCATCGCGGAGGTCCACGACGGACCGACAACTCCCGAAAACCTCGCGTTCGCCTGCTACTACTGCAACACCTACAAAGGGCCGAATCTTGCCGGGCTGGACGGCGAGACCGGTCAAGTCACGAGGCTCTTTCACCCACGGCTCGACCGCTGGCGGGAGCATTTCCGCTGGAACGCTGGCGAACAGGTCGCGCTCACACCGATCGGACGGGCGACCATCCGTGTCCTGCGAATCAATCATCCGGACTTCTCGGCCATGCGTGAAGCCCTGATGCAAGCGGGCTTGTTTCCCACCGACTGACGCCATGCTCTTCCAACCCGATCTCGAGCGCACCCTCACCCGCCGGGCATTTCTGACCCGCAGCACGACCGGCCTCGGGGCCGTCGCCCTGGCCACGCTGATGAACCCGCGCCTGCTCGGCGCGACGGACGCGGCTCCGAAAACGCAGGGCGCCTTGAAGACGCTGCACTTCGCACCCAAGGCCAAGCGTGTCATCTACCTCTTCCAGTCGGGCGCGCCGTCCCACCTCGACCTGTTCGATCCCAAAACGAAGCTCACGGAGATGACCGGGCAGGAGCTGCCGCCGAGCGTCCGCATGGGGCAGCGCATCACGGGCATGACGGCGGGGCAGTCCGTGCTCAAGTGCGTCGGGCCGGCGTTCGAGTTCAAGCGCTACGGCAAGTCGGGTATGGAGCTGAGCAGCCTCCTGCCGAACATCGGCAGCATCGCGGACGACATTGCGCTCATCCGTTCGGTGCATACCGACCCGATCAATCACGATCCGGCGGTCACCTTCTTCGGCACCGGCAACCAGCAGCCGGGGCGTCCGACGATGGGTGCCTGGCTCGCGTACGGCCTCGGCAGCGAGAATGAGAACCTGCCCGCCTTTGTCGTGCTCGTCAGCGGCAGCGGTGGTCAGGCCTTGCAGGCGCGCTACTGGGGCAATGGCTTCCTGCCCGGCAATTTCCAGGGCGTGCAGCTGCGCAGCCAGGGCGATCCGGTGCTCTACGTTTCCAATCCGCCCGGGATGAGCGGCACCACCCGTCGCCAGCTCCTTGACGCGATGCAGGAGCTGAACAAGCGCCAGCTTGGCGTGCTGGGCGACCCCGACATCGCCACGCACATCGACAACTACGAGCTGGCCTTCCGCATGCAGACGAGCGTGCCGGAGCTCATGGACCTCGCGAAGGAGCCCAAGGAAGTTCTGGAGGCTTATGGAGCGGAACCGGGCAAGGCATCCTATGCCAACAACTGCCTGCTGGCCCGGCGGCTCGCGGAGCGCGGCGTCCGTTTCATCCAGCTCTGCCACCGCGATTGGGATCACCACGGCGGTCTGCCCGACGGCCTCAAGGCGCAGACGAAGACCACCGATCAGGCCAGCGCCGCGCTGGTGAAGGACCTGAAGCAACGCGGCCTGCTCGACGAGACACTGGTGATCTGGGGCGGCGAATTCGGGCGCACGGCCTACTCGCAGGGCGACATCACCAAGGCCAGCTTCGGCCGTGACCATCATCCGCGCTGCTTCTCGCTCTGGATGGCGGGCGGCGGCGTGAAGCCCGGCCTCGTGTTCGGGAAGACCGACGACTTCGGCTACAACATCGCCGAGAACCCGGTGAGCGTGCATGACCTCCACGCCACCATGCTCCACCTCATGGGCATCGAGCACACGCGGTTCACGCACCGCTTCGAAGGACGCGACTACCGCCTCACCGACATCAGCGGCGAATTGGTGAAGCCGCTGCTGGCCTGAGCCAGCCAATCGGGGGCCGGAATTTTGACATAATGAACCGGATGCACAGGATGAGGACTGAAGATCAGGTGCGGATCCTTCTTTTCCGTCATCCTGTAAATCCTGTTCATCCTGTCTAAAAATCTTTCCGCAAAACTGCCTCCTCGCGGAACTGCAGCGCCGCCAGCCGGCGATAGACTCCGCCCTCGATCGCCGATAGCTCCTCGTGGGTGCCGGATTCGGCCACGCGGCCGTCAGCGATGACGACGATGCGGTCGGCGTGACGGATGGTGGCCAGCCGATGGGCGATAATAAAGGAGGTGCGCCCGCGCATAAGTTTCTCCAGTGCCTCCTGGATGAGGCGTTCGCTTTCCGAATCCAGCGAGCTGGTCGCCTCGTCGAGGATGAGGATGGCCGGATTGCGCAGGATGGCGCGGGCGATGGCCACGCGCTGGCGTTGGCCGCCGGAGAGCTTGATTCCCCGGTCGCCCACGAAGGTGCCGTAGCCTTCGGGGAAGGCCTTGATGAAATCATGGGCATTAGCCTGACGCGCCGCCTCCTCGATCTCTGCGGCGGTCGCGCCGGGTTTTCCATAGGCGATGTTGTCGGCGATGCTACCGCCGAAGAGGAGCACCTCCTGCGGGACCATCGCCATCTGCGCGCGCAAGGCGGACAGCGGGTAGTCGCGCGCGTCGCGGCCATCGATCAGCAATCGGCCGCTCGAAGGATCGTAGAGCCGGAGCAGCAACGAGATGAGGGTGGACTTCCCCGCCCCGCTCGGGCCCACCAGCGCGATCTTCTGTCCCGGGGCCGCCGTGATATCGATGCCATGCAACACCTCCACACCGGCGCGCGAGGGATAGGTAAAGCGGACCTGCTCCAGCCGCACTTCGCCACGCAGCCGGGGCAGCGGCTCTGACGGCTCAGGTTCGAGCTTCACCTCGACCTCGCCCTGCTCCCGCAGGAGTTCACGGACCCGCTGGGTCGAGCCGACGGCCTTCTGGAGCTGGCTGTAGAGCTCGGCAAACTGGCCCATGGCTCCCGCCACAAACGTCGTATAAAGGATGAACCGGGTCAGCTCGCCGAAGGTGATCTCGCCCGCCTGCAACAGCCGCGCGCCCGACCACAGGACCAGCACGATGGAGCCGAACAGCGCAAAGACGATGAAGGCGATGAACGACGCCCGCAGCTTGGCCCCGCGCAGCGTGGCCGTGAGAAAGCGGAGCAGCCCGTCGTGGTAGCGCCGCAGCTCGTAGGACTCGTTGGCGAAGGCCTTCACGTTCATGATCCCTTGCAGCGTTTCCTCCACCACGGTGGCCGTGTCGGCCAGCTTATCCTGGGCTTCGCGGGCAATGCCGCGGGTCTTCCGGCCGAACACCACGGCGACCACGGTGAGCACCGGCAGGCTCGCGAGCATGATGCCCGTGAGCTTGAGCGAGGTCGCGGCAATGAGGCCGACGCCGCCGATCAGCAAGGTGCTCTGGCGCAGGATCTGGGGCACGACGGAGATCAGCGAATCCTCGATCTGGATGAGGTCGGCGGAGAGGCGGCTGGCGAGTTCGCCGACACGGCGCTGCGCAAAGAAGGTCATCGGCAGCGAGATGAGCCGCGCGTAGGTGTCGCGGCGCAGGTCCACCAGGCTGCGTTGCGCAACCGTGGCAAACGACAGTGACTGGAAGAACATGAAGCCCGCCTGCACCGCCAGCACCCCGATCAGCAGGAGCGCGGTACGATTCACACCAGTCATGGCCCCGCCCTTCGCTTGGGTGGACGCGGCATCCACGATGCTGCCGGCCAGATAGGGAAAGGCGAGGCTCAGCAGGCTCGAAATGAACAGTGCGACCAGCGCCGCCGTGAAGCGGGCGCGGTAAGGCCGGAGGTAGCCAAAGAGTTCAAATGTCTGCCGGAGCGACTCCCGGTCCAGCTTCGCTTTGGGCAGGTCCACCCCGGCCTGATCGTTACGTGAATAGCGCGCCATCGCCGGACCCTAGTTGGCGGAGGCCCGCCTGTCAGGGGCGACTGGTGAACGATTCGTCGGCTGGACGAGTCGTTGGAGGCCTGCGCACTGAAAAGGACGGCTCCCCGTTTCCGCTGTCTAAATGAAGCGGCCAAGTCTAACTTTGACGCGTGAACAAAGCGTTCTTTCTGTCTCTGGGTACTGCGTTTCTGATCGTCGGTTGCAAGAAAGACGAAACCCCGCCTCCCTCACCTGCTCCCGCACCCGCTCCCACGGCCGCGCTGCCTGCGGAGAAAATGCCGGTGCTACCCCCGACGACCCCAGCCCTGACCGCAGCACCCACTTCCGGCCCCGTTATCCTCACCACACCACCTCCCCTCGCGTCGGCAGCCGTTGCTACCCCGGCCCCAGCAGCCATCGTCGCCCCTGCGACTACCTCCGCTCCGGCAACGCCCAAGGATGTCTCTCTGGCGGCGACCACCGCCGACGCCCTTAAACAGAACGCGTTCGACGCCTTGCAACGCATCGCCACCAACGCCCGGGCCAGCCTGCTTCCCACGACCGCCACTCCGGCGTCGCCGACGGCCACCTCACCCACTGCCACCGTCACCTCCCTGGCCGATCTTTCCACGGATCAGGTGACGCGCGGGCTCAAGGAAGCCCTGGCGAAAGGCCTGCAAAAGGCCGTCGGTTCGCTGGGCCATTCCGGCGGCTTCATGACCAATCTCAACGTGAAGATCCCCATGCCGGAGAAACTCCAGACGTTGGAGAAAACCCTGCGCGCCCTCCATCAGGACAAGTACGCGGACGATTTCATCGCAATCATGAACCAGGCGGCCGAACAGGCTGTGCCAGCCGCCGCCGATGTCTTCACCGGAAGTCTCTCCAGGATGACCGTCGATGACGCCCGAAAAATCCTGAACGGGCCCACCAACGCCGCGACCCAGTTCTTCCGGAAAACCAGTGAGACGGAACTCAAGGAACGCTTCCTGCCCATCGTGCAGAAAGCCACCGCCTCGACCGGCGTTACCGCCGCCTACAAACAGATCCTGGACCGCGCCAAGATCGCCAGCCCCTTCCTCAGCGCGAACGCCGTGGATGTGGACGGCTATGTGACCGACAAGGCGCTCGACGGGCTTTTCACGATGGTCGCCGATGAGGAGAAGCGCATCCGCGAAAACCCCGTGGCCCGGACCACCGACCTCCTCAAATCCGTGTTCGGCAGCCTGGAGCGCTGAAGGTGGCGGCGAGCTGATCTCAGGCTCTGGAAAGCAGGGCGAAACTCTTTTCCTATTGACCGTCGATAGGAGTCCGGCGACTCTCCCATCGAAGTTCGATAGGAACGCGCACGCATACGGCAAAAACTGACCTCCTCCTGGGCACGCTCGACATGCTGATCCTCAAAGTGCTCCAGCGCGAACCGATCCACGGATTCGGCATCTGCCAGCGGATTCATCAGCTCTCCGACGAAGTTCTAAGCGTTGGCGAAGGGTCGCTCTACCCCGCTTGACGTGACCTCGCCAAACTGGGCCAGGAGGAGTGAGAGTTTCTGGGACCAAGAAAGGACCAGAGACGATGAAAGGAAAGCGACACACGACGGAAGAGAAGATCCGGGCCCTGCGGGAGGCCGACGGCGGCCGGCCGAT
>CAIVQH010000060.1 GCA_903907995.1 uncultured Verrucomicrobiota bacterium
AAAAAGTCGGGTCGAACCGCTTTTTACGCGCTCAAACCTTAACCGTGGCCTTCAAGAAACCCTGGATTTCATTGGCTGAAACGAACATCGCCGCGTCGAGCGCGGCGAGTGGTTCCGAACAACTTTCGATTTGGTGGAGCCTAGGGGGTTCGAACCCCTGACCTTCTCATTGCGAACGAGACGCTCTACCAACTGAGCTAAGACCCCAAGCCATTCTAAATCAGCTAGTTACGCTGATTTCTGCCGGAAGTGGTTTGGTTTGCCACCCCCGTTTGTCCACCCTAGCATTTCGCAGTGAAGGACAACGCAATTGATGAATCGGAAAAAAAGAGCACGAACCAATTGCTGGATAAGATTCCAGACCGGCCCGGCCTTTATCGCCACTCCGTCAACCGGACGTACTATGGAAGGAAGAAAATCGGCGGCAAGCGCAAAGAGAAGAGCTTGGAGACCACGGACCGCGCCATCGCGGAACGCCGGCTGAAGGAGTGGGTGGAAAACCTAGCCAAGATCGACCGCGAATTTGAAAAGACCACGTTGGAAGAGCTTTTCGAGCAATTCAAAGCCACCCGCGCTGGTAAACCAAAGCATACTCTCGCCACGGACGCAGGCATCGTGAAGCGGCTAAAGGAGACGTGGCACCTTGCCCCAGACGTTCAAGTCAGCTCGATCAAAGTCAGTGATTGCGCACGATGGCTGTCGGCAATGGGCAAGGGTCTAAAACCCGCCTCGTACAACCGTTATGCGGCCTATTTGGTGCAACTTTTCAAAATGGCCGTCGCGGATCGAATCATCGCAAAATCCCCTTTGGAGAGCCAAACCACATGGAAAAGGCCCGTTCGCAAAAAGCCGACAATTCCAACCCGAGAACAATTCCAAGCCATTGTCGCGAACATCCGCCAGCAACGCTTCAATGCGGATGCTCATGACAGCGCCGATTTCATTGAGTTTCTCGGGCTGGCCGGTCTTGGGCAGGCAGAGGCCGATTCGCTGACATGGGAAGCGGTTGATTTTGAAGCCGGGACGCTTTCGCTGGTCAGGAAAAAAACGAATGAGAATTTTACTGTGCCGATGGATGCGGCTTTGAAGCCTTGGATGGAACGCCTTCGTGGTAGGGCAGTTTCCAGCGCGGGACTTACCGGAAAGGTTTTTCAAATTTCTGACGGGAAAAGGGCCTTGAACGCCGCCTGTCAGCGTTTGGCATTTCCTCATTTTTCCCAGCGCAATCTCCGACAGATGAAAATCGTGGCCCTATTGAGGGCGGGTGTCTCAGCAAAAACGGTAGCGGAATGGCAGGGCCATCAGGATGGAGGGAAATTGATTCTGGATACCTATTCCGAAGTGCTCTCAGCTAACGATGCAGCATACCAGCAAAGCGAACTGGCCAAATACGCCGCATTTCTTTCCCCTATTCGCTAAAGTCGAGCCTTGCCCTGTCCCCGGAAAGGTTCATTTTCTTAGCCACATTTTAGCGAAGTCAGGCCGGCTGGATCGAAAGCCGCAAATTTTCCCCAGAGCCGCCGCGAACTCCGCCCACAACGGGGCATGGTCGGGCGTTCTCTGTTAAGGCTCTTCGCGGTGCCTCGGTCAGGGAGTGTAGGGCTGTGCCCGCTCCGTTTAGCCCGGTCAGCCTTTGCAAAAGGCTGCCATGAAAAAACTTCCGCCCATTGTCGTAGGAACCGTCGTTCGGGTGCCTCCCGTCATAAAATCACCCCCAATGCCTCGGCCTCCTCGTGGACCGGCATGGTGGCTCTTCATGTTCCCCCTGCGACTGTTCCTGCTATTTTGGATCATCGTTATCGTGCTTGCGATTTTGGGGCGCTGACTTATGGAGAACTTGGAAGTCAGTTGGTACTGTCCTCAGTGTCAGCGGCTCAATTACGAGCCTCCTTCGGGGTGGGGTGGCAAAATACGTCGGGTCCGATGTTCAAATTGTCGAAGTTTGACGCGGCTTCAAGTTCCGGTGGCCGGCGGAAAGGCCAAGAGAATCGAGCTAGTTGCGTGGGTTGTAGTCTTGATCGCATGGGCAGTGTATTCAGACAGTGGGGTGACCTTCTCGTTACTCGCGATTGCCTTCGTGCTCTCGCAGGGTTTCCAAAAAGTTTGCGAACGGCTTGACCAGATGACGGAAGTGCTTTGGGACCAGTAAAATCTGAATGGACCCAGCGCCAAGCCTTGACTTCTGTAATGCGAACTGGGGCTAGTCTGTACGCTGAAGCACGCGTTGAACCTGTGTGGCGTGCCATTGCTTGTTCGACCTCGACCGAGCCCCCTCCGCATTCAACTTGGCTGCAATGGCGACGAACGAGAGACGTTCTTCGCGGAGTGCCACAATTCGTGCAATGACGCTTTTCTCTTCCGCGTTTTGACCGTAAGGCTTTCGCCCCTCGCATCGCTCGCCGGCCCGGCGTAAACGAAGCCTTGAGGCGCGGAGCTTTTGGACCAAAGCGCATTTTTCCCATTCGCTCACGGCCCCGAGAATCTGGCGGATCAATTTGCCGGTCGGATCGTCGTTTCCAAGGGTCAGGTCAACGTCGCCATCAGCGGAGATGACGCGCACGCCGATTTTGCGGAACTCGCTGAGGATGATTTCTGAAATCATCAGGTCTTGCGCCAGTCGTGTCGCATTTTCCACCACCACCAAACGCACGCCGTTGGCCTTTAGAGCGACTAGCAAATCCGTGAGCCCGTTTCGATCCATCGCATCCGTGGTGCCACTGACAGCCTCATCCGAAAATTCTTGGACAATTTCAAGGCGGTTGCTCTTGGCGTAAGACGCAATGGCCTCGCGCTGGCGCGGAAAGCCGTCATTGCCAATCTGGCCTTTGCCGCTGGTCCGAAGATACCCGAACGCCTTCTCTTTTGCTTTCACGGCCAAGAATCTGAGGTGAAACCGGCGTACCTACAACACAAATTCTAAAGAAAGTGTGTTCAATTCTGTGCAAGTAATTGATTACAGGATACATGCAAATGATCGACCTCTGGGCGACTGCTTCTGTCAAGGGGCGGGCGAAGATTTCCAAAATAAAATAAATCGAAAAGTCAATCCAAAATACTTATGATAGTGACAGTCAAAGGAGGTTGAAATTGAACGCCTGTTGGTCCAGCGGAATTCCCGGCCGCCAGTAGGAGGTTGATTCAAGAGCGTAACGCATGCGGAACCGATTCTGGTTCGGTAGTCCTTGACTATCAACATATTAACTATGAAAAATGACACAACAAGCGGCGAAATGCCCGAAAAAACTGAAATAGAAATTAACCCAATCACAGGAAGACCCTTCCATCCGGATCGTTCGTGGTTGCTGAAAATCACCAACTTCCACCCATGCGGCGAAGGCTGGAAAATATGCGGAACCCTGAGCTTCAAAACCAAGCACTTGGACACGCAAAACGACAAAGTCAAAAAGCTATTTAGTGCCCTGAGTTGGCACCTAAATGGCGAATTCGACTGGAGAAACGTCCCGGTCTATTGGCGCTGGGAGTACGACTCGAAAGAACGGCTCCACTGCCACTTCGTCCTCATGGACGCGACGCCGGAGTTTCATTACCTCCGTGGTTCGGAAAATTCGTTCCCCGATGCACTCGCCTTGGTTGCTTGGCTGAAGCGGAACTGGAAGCACGGGGTCAGCCACTACCGAGGCTACGAAGATGACGGCTGGTTGCGCTACATCACGAAAGACAACCCGTTCATGCAAAGCTGCTACACGCCACCAATTCACTATTTGAAGCGCAAGGCGCTGGAAGCCCAAGAATTGAAGGAGGCAGCATGAGCAGCGGCCCTATCCGGCAAGCAGACTTTGAGCGTGCGGTGAATTTGCGCCGGCTCGCGAACAAGCATCTAGCCATCGCGGCAGCGGCCACCCGAGAAGAGGACGAAATCCTAGGCCGTTACAAGGAACATGGAATGGCCACCGTCGCCGAAGGCAAAGAAAAACAAATAGACCGTTTCGACGGGGATATGGCGCGTTTGAAGGCGAAAGTAGCAGATATTGCCGTGAAAAAGCAGAAATTCCGCGCAGTCGAAAAACGAAAGAAGGAGATCGACGCAGAACGCAAGAGGCTACGTAAGTAGCTCTGATCCAGTTACTTGAAAAATGGTTCGGATCAAGAGGCGAATTTGCTCCCAGAACCTACCCACACATGCTTTGCACACAGGGCATTTTTTTTGCCCGCGAAAATGCAATTACCGCACATTAGGTGGAAAAAGGCGGAATTTTGCAGGCTACCTGATCCTCCGGGGAACCGACTTGAATGGAAGCAAGCCCGGCAAAGGCTCAAGCTTACGATTCGTCTGGCTTGGAGATTTTAGAAAGCTGGCCTTGAGAGCCAAGCGGCAGCCTTTTTTACGCATCAATCCTCGCCGGAAAACCTCCTCACTTGGGTGTCTCTGAGGAATCGCTCCACTTCCGTCACCGGGATAAGGATTTTTCGCAATGCCTGACTGGGGTTTAGCAAATTGCGATCAATCAGCCGTCTCACCGACTTTTCGCTGACGCTCAAAACGTGAGCCGTTTCTCGGACAGAATAGGCCATTCGGACAGGGTGTGATGAGTTAGCCATCCTTGGCGCGCAATACGAGGGCGGAAGGCGATTGGAGGCATGTGGTTTATCGACGGCATCTTCGGGTTGTTTTTTGGGTTTCATGATAAGCGCCAGCTTACGGATTTCGCCCCTATCCGTCAAGCTAAAAGTTTTTGTAAAGCGTTGATAAATAGATATTTGCGTTGTATATGGAAGATGTGAAAATGAGGTATTGCCGACAGCTAAATTCCCCCTTGTTTCCGGATCGGGAATTGTCCACCCCGTTTGTCCACCCCGGCAGTGAAAAATGAGTCCAAACTGGTCCAAGCTGATGGGAAGGGAGTCCACTCCAGTCCTAGCGAAAACCGGGGAAAAACGAAGAAAAGGAAACCAGTCCAGAGGGGGCCAAACGGGTCCAAGAAGCGAAATCTTTTTGCGAACGAGACGCTCTACCAACTGAGCTAAGACCCCAACAACCGGTTGGCGGTGATTGGCGACGGTCATGTTGGTGCATGGCCGCGCGGCATCAGGTCGATGCCGTCACCGCAACGCGGGTTGTACTACGGGATTGAGAAGCGGAGTGGCAAGCGCAAAGCGTTGTTTCAGGGCCTTTTGGGCGCATCTTTTCACCGTGGCTGGCCTTGGGCATGGGGAGCGCGGGCGGAGTTGCGTGGCCGTTCACCCTCACCCCGGCCCTCTCCCGCTGGGAGTGGGAGAATCGTCGTCCGTCGCTCGGCGGAGGCACGCGCGGGATTGGCCGGTGAAGCGTCCAGCCAACCTGCGGCATTCCTGGCTGTTTCCTCTCCCAGCGGGAGAAGATAACGGTGAGGGATAACGGCCCGCGTTCAGGAGGGGCGACTTTCCCTCCGAAGTCAGCGGCTGACCACGGTGAAAAGCTGCGCCCGGGCCTTCGGCCACCGCATTTCGTTTTGCTTCTCGGGCGGAGTTCGCCACCACGTTGACTCGCCGCCGCTCACTCTTACTCTCCGCGCCGCCATGCCCGGAGTCAGACGCACCAGCAAGCCGAAGACGGTTACGGCGGCCACTGTGCCGCCGCCCGAGTGCATCCGCCTGCGCGGGGTGCGGCAGAACAATCTCAAGGGCTTCGACCTCGATCTGCCCCAGGGGAAGCTCATCGTCATCACGGGCCTCAGCGGCTCGGGCAAGAGCTCGCTCGCCTTTGACACGCTCTACGCCGAGGGCCAGCGCCGCTACATCGAGACTTTCACGCCCTACGCGCGGCAGTTCTTCGACCGCATGGACAAGCCGGCGGTGGACCGCATCGAGAACATCCCGCCCGCCATCGCCATCGAGCAGCGCAATTCTGTCCGCACCACCCGGAGCACGGTCGGCACCATGACGGAGGTGTGCGACCACCTGAAGGTGCTGTGGCCGCACGTTGCCCGGTTGTATTGTCGGAAATGCGGCCAACCGGTGCGCAAGGAGCCGCCGCAGGTGGTCTGGGATGACCTTCAGGCCTTGGCCAGTGGGCCGGGAAGCGCCGGGCAACCACCGGAAGTCCTCGTCACCTTCGACCTGCCGCTTTCCGACAAAATGCCCGTTGCCGAGCAACTGGCCTTGCTGGCCAAGCAGGGCTTCCAGCGCCTGTTGGTTGGTGACCGGGTGGTGCGCGTGGACGAGGCCATCTCCCATCTGCCGTCTGCCATCTCCACGCTCACCGTGATCGCCGACCGGGTGAAGCTGACGGGTGCCAACCGCTCGCGGTTTATCGAGGCATGCGAGCAGGCCTACCAGTTCGGTCATCGCAAGCTCACCGTGCGCGAACCGCTCACCGGGGCGCCGCGAGTCTCGACGCTCGGCATACGGCATTTCTCCGCCGGGTTCCACTGCGCCACCTGCGATCTGGATTATCAGGAGCCGACGCCGGCGCTCTTCTCGTTCAACCACCCCGTCGGCGCCTGCCCGGCGTGCAAGGGGTTTGGGCGCATCATCACCATTGATCCGAACCTGGCGCTGCCCGACCGCTCCAAAACGCTGGCGGAGGGCGTGGTCAAACCGTGGCAGACCGAAACGGGCCGGCAATGCCAGGATGACATGGTCAAGGCCGCCAAAAAGGCCGGCGTGCCGATGCACGTGCCGTTCAACCAGCTTTCGGCCGAACACCAGCGTTGGGTGATGGAAGGCGACGAGGGCTACATCCCCGATGATCCGGACCATTCGTGGCCGAAGCTCTGGTATGGGGTGAAGGGCTACTTTCGCTGGCTGGAAAGCAAGGCCTACAAGATGCACGTGCGGGTGCTGCTTTCACGGTACCGCAGCTACACGACCTGCCCGACCTGTGCCGGAAAGCGGTTCAATCCGGACAGCCTGTCCTTCCGGTTGCGGAGTTCGGACTACGCATTGCCGGATGACATCGCTGCGCAGGCGGGGAACACCGGAGCTTCGCTGACGCTGGCCGACTTCTACGCGCTGCCCGTGCGCGATGCGCTGGCGGTCATCGAACAGCTGGCCAAGCGCCTGGTCCCGAAGCCGCACGAGCCGCTCGGAGTGGTGCTGGGCGAGGTGCGCGCGCGCCTCGGCTACCTGGCAGAGGTGGGACTCGGCTACCTCGCACTGGACCGGGCCACCCGCACGCTGAGCGGCGGCGAGACCGAACGGGTGAATCTCACCACCTGTCTGGGCACGCGGCTGGTGAACGCCCTCTTCGTACTCGATGAGCCCAGTGTGGGCCTGCACCCGCGCGACACGGACCGGCTGGTCCGTATCCTCCATCGGCTCCGCGACGCGGGTAACACGGTCGTCGTCGTGGAGCATGAGGCGAGCGTGATGCGCGCGGCTGACCAGTTGGTGGATATCGGCCCCGGCCATGGAGAAAGCGGGGGACAGGTGGTTTTTCAAGGCAGCCCGCGTGAACTCGCAGCCGCCAAGAATTCCCTGACCGCTGCGTATCTGTCCGGAACCAAACGGATCGAAATCCCGAAGCGCCGGCCTGTGGGGGCGGAGGCGGTGCTACGCGCGGCACCTCAGAATGTCCGCCAAGGAGCATTTGCCTCGGCGGTTGCTGACTCGGAATCGCACGCCTTTGCGGCCGAAGTTTCACCGGAATACCGCACTTCGGTTGGCGGCCAGCGAACACCGGCGGGAAGCAGACAGGAGCCCGGCCACAAGGTGCTGCGGCTGGAGCACGCTTCCGCCCACAACCTCCGCGACCTCACCGTCGAGATTCCGCTGGGCCGGCTGGTCTGTGTGACCGGCGTCAGCGGCTCGGGCAAGAGCACGCTGATCCGGGAGGTGTTGCTACCGCTGTTGCAGCAGAAGCTCGCGAACACCGATGCCGCCGCCGCACTGGCCGAAGAGGTGGATGGCGAGTCACTGGATGAGGCCCGTGCCGGTCTGCTGGCCGCGACTCTCACCGGGGCCGAACATCTCGGCGCGGTCGTGCTCGTGGATCAGACGTCGCTCGGCCGCACGCCGCGTTCGAATCCCGGTGTGTACATCGGGGCCTTTGAAGACATCCGCGATTTCTTCGCCGCCTCAGACGCCGCGCGTGAGCGCGGACTGGATGCCAGTGCCTTCAGCTTCAACTCGGCGAAGGGCCAATGCGAACGCTGCCGAGGCGCGGGCTTTGAGAAGATCGAGATGCAGTTCCTCAGCGACATCTTCATCCGCTGCCCGGAATGCCAGGGGCGGCGTTACCGGGAGCATATTTTGGAGGTGAAGGTGCAGGGCCGGGCGGCCGAAGTTCCGAATTCGAAACTCGAAACTCGAAACTCGAAGCTTTCGTGGTCAATTGCCGACCTTCTGGACGCTCCGGTCGAGGATGCGGTGGCGTTCCTGGAGGGCTTCCCGGAGTCGAAGCCGGCGCGGCGGGCGGTGGGCAAGTTGCGGCTGCTCTGCGAAGTCGGGCTGGGCTATCTCCACGTCGGCCAGCCCATCAACACGCTCAGCGGCGGCGAGGCGCAGCGCCTGAAGCTCGTGAGCTACCTCACCGATTCGGCGGCGCAGGAGATGCCCAAGCTGACCGTGCCGTCAGCCGTGGCGGCCCGGCTCGGTGACGCGACCCTCAAGAAACTCGGCACGGTGGCATCAGCGCCCAAGCCCACGCTGTTTCTTTTCGACGAGCCGACAACCGGGCTGCACTTCGACGACGTGCGGGTGCTGCTGGCGGTCTTCCAGCGGCTCGTGAATGCCGGGCATACCGTGCTCGTCATCGAGCACAATCTGGACGTCATCAAATGCGCCGACTGGGTCATCGACCTCGGCCCGGACGCCGGGGACCAGGGCGGCCAGATCGTCGTGACTGGCACGCCGGAGGAGGTGGCGAAATGCGAAGCCAGCCACACCGGCCGTTTTCTGCGCGACCTGTTGCCAAGAGGTCGCGGTTAGTCGCAAACGATGCCGTTGAAAGGAGCGCGGACGGTCACGTCCGCGTGAACTGAGCCTACATGAGGCGGTTTTCCGTTCGATGGAGAGGATCATTCAACCTTGAAACGTCGGAGCGAATCTTCCGACTTCGCGCGAGCCCACAAGCCCGACTGGCGGACCAGACGGTCCGCGCTCCTACCGCATGGCTCACCGCCCCGGCCCGCGTCCGGTGTAGTGCGTGTTATTGGTAAGCGGGGTGGTGCTCTTCGGCTTATACAGGATGCCGAATTTCGCGAGATTGCTGCTTACCGTGTTGAGATTGGTCACGACCGCGCTGAACTGGCCCCGCATGCCTTCGTCCTTCAGCACAGCCCCGGCCATGCCTTCGCCGCGTTGCAGTCCGGAGAAAAGCTCCTTGAGGTCATGCGTGGCATCGGAAGCGTTGTGCAACGCCGCCTGAAGTTCCGGCCGGGCCGAATCCAGCGTCGCGTTCAGGTTCGTCCCCACTCCCTGAAGCGTGATGGAGAGGTTGTTCAGGTTGCTCAAGGTCATCGTGATCATGGGCGAGTTGGTCGCCACGACGCCCCGGACGTCCGCCACCGCCGTCTGGGCGTCGGAGGAAACCTTGCGGAAGTTCTCCGCCGTGGCGGCCAGATTGGTGAGCACTGTCTCGTTCAGCAGCAGCTTGTCCACGCGGGCGACCGCGCCATTGATGCGCTCCACGGCGGTGTCGAGCTTCTGCATGAGACCGACGGCCGAGCGGGCGGCTTCCTGGAGGTTGAAGGGCTTCGTGGCGTTGACATGCGCGCCGTCCGCGAGGATGTCCTTGGCGTTTTTCTCCGGGACGATGGAGACGAACTGGTCCCCCAGAAATCCGCTCTGCTCGATCTCGAACCGCGCATCCGCGTGGATCGGGTATTTCTTCAGGATCTTCAGTTTGATGCTCACGGCCCGGCCATCGGCCGCCAGTTCGAGCGCCTCGACCGAGCCGACCTGCACGCCGGACATGAGCACTTTGGCGTCAGGGATGAGACCGCCGACGTTTTCGGAAACGACGTAGATCCGGTAAACCGACGTCAGCAGGCCCGCCCCCTTGCTGAAATTGAGGAGGAGCAGCGCGATGATCGTCAGGGCGGCGGCGACGAAGAGGCCGACTTTGGTGGCGTTGCGTGAGGAGTCCATGTCAGTTGGCGAGTTGGGGGTCGGCCGGGACGATCCCGTTGACGAAATTGTGCACGATGGGGTCGGTGGAGGAAAGAATCTGGTCGGTCGGGCCGTCCGCGTAGATGAGGCCCTCGTGCAGCATCAGAATGCGGTTGCTGATGCGCCGGGCGCTGGCCATGTCATGCGTGACGGCGATGCTGGTCACGCCGAGCCGTTCCCAGACCCGACGGATCAGCTGGTCGATGCGGGCGCCGGCGATGGGGTCGAGGCCGGTCGTGGGTTCGTCGTAGAGCACGATTTCCGGGCGATAAACAATGGCCCGGGCCAGGCCCACCCGCTTGCGCATGCCGCCGGAGAGTTCGGCGGGTTTCCGTTCCTCGATGCCCGAGAGTTCGACCATGCCCAGCGCCTCGGCGACGAGCCGGCGCATTTCCGCCTCGGTGTGCTTGCGCTCGCGCTGGAGCACGAAGCTCACGTTTTCATAGACCGTCAGCGAATCGAATAGCGCGGCCATCTGGAAGAGCAGGCCGAACTTGCGGCGCACGTGGATGAGCTGGCGCTCGTTAAGGCCACAGAGATTCTGTCCCTCCACGAGCACCTGGCCGCGGTCGGGTTGCAGTAGGGCGATCAGATGCTTGAGCAGCACGCTTTTGCCGCCGCCACTGCGGCCGATGATCACCACCGCCTCACCCCGCTCGATGCGCAGGGAGGTGCCGCGCAGCACCGGCTGCGAGCCAAATCCTTTCCAGAGGTCGCGAACTTCGATCATGGGGGACGGGCCTAGCCCTTGAAGAGCCGGGTGAGAAACAGCGTGAGGAAGAAGTTTGAGACGAGCACCGTGATGCTCGAATACACCACCGCCTCGGTGGTGGCCCGGCCGACGCCTTCCGCGCCCTGACGGCAGTTCAAGCCCTTGTAGCAGCTGATGATGGCGATGGCCGCGCCGAAAATGGTCGCCTTGATCAATCCGGTGATCACGTCCTGCGGGACGGTGTACCGGTTCATGTTCGAGAAGTAGTAGGCGCTGTCGATGCCCAGCAGGTGGACCCCGACCATCCAGCTGGCGAGGATGCCGACGGCGACCGCTTCGGCCGTAAGCAGCGGGGCTGCAACAGTCGCGGCGAGCAGGCGCGGAACGACGAGGTAATCCACCGGATGTGTGGCCAGGGTGCGCAGGGCGTCTATCTGTTCGGTCACCTTCATGGTGCCGAGCTCGGCCGCCATGGCCGCGCCGACGCGACCCGCAATCATCAGGCTGGCGAGTACCGGGCCAAGTTCGCTGCACATGCCCACGCTCACGACGGCACCGGTCGCGGTGTCCATCTTGACCTTGTGAAACTGGAAGTACGTCTGCGCGCATAGCACCATGCCGGTGGCGGCACCGGTGGTCACCACCACGCTCTGCGACTTCACACCGATGAAGTGGAGCTGCTCGATGAAATCGCGCCCCGAAGGCCGGCTCAGCCGCAGGGACCGCACGGCCTCGAGGCCCATCTGGGTCAGTTCTCCCAGCTCGCGGATCAGGCTCCAGACCCGTTGTTGCAGGATACCCAGTATCATATCGCGCGGCAAACATAGCGGGTTTGCGACCGCTGGGAATGCCGTTTTGCGACTTCCGTTCCGGGCGACGGGCCGGATACGTCCAAAAATCCCTTTCCCCCACGCGATTCGTCCGCCAGATTCGCCGCTCGTTTTATGGACGTAAGACTTCCGAAAATTGGCGACAATGCCGACAGCGGCACCGTCGTCAGCATCCTCGTCAAAGCTGGCGACACCATCACCGCCGGCCAGACGATCATTGAGCTGGAAATGGAAAAGGCCGTGGCGCCAATTCCCTCCAGCGCCGGCGGCAAGGTGACTGAAATCAAGGTCACCGAGGGCCAAAAAATCTCTGTGGGCACCGTGCTGCTCACCCTGGAAGGGGCGACCGCCGCGGCCGCTCCGTCCGGCGGCACACCCGCTCCGGCCGCCAAGCCCGCCCGCCGCGCCGCCGTGGTCGTGGCGGACGATGATGACGATCTGCCGCTGGATGATGGCGGCGAAGACGGCCCGGTGCCCGGGGCCTCGCCCTACGTGCGCAAGGTGGCCCGCGAGCTCGGGCTCAAGCTCAGCCGCATCTCCGGCAGTGAAAGCGGTGGCCGCGTGGTCCTCACGGACTTGGCGCGCTATATCTCCAAGCTGGAGAAGGCCGTCGCCCGTGCCGGGCGGTATGCCGAAGAGCCCAAGGGGCTCGTCTTTGCGCCCGTGGGAACCGATTTCTCCGTGTTCGGACCGGTCACCAGCGAACCGCTGACCCAGCTCCGCAAGGTCATCGCCTCGCGCATGACCGAAAACAGCGTGTCGCTGCCGCATGTCACGCAATTCGACGACGCCGACATGACGCAGATCGAGGCGCTGCGGAAGAAGTTCAAGGCCGACTACGAGAAGGCCGGCGCGAAGCTCACGCCGACGCCGTTCATCATCAAGGCGCTCGTGTCCGCGCTGAAGCTGCACCCGAAGTTCAACTCCAGCCTCAACGAGGTCGCCGAAACGCTCGTGCTGAAGCACTATTACCACATTGGCATCGCGGTGGATACGGATGCTGGCCTGCTGGTGCCGGTGCTCAAGGATGCCGACAAGAAGTCGCTGCTTGAGATCGCCAAGGAACTTTCGACCATCGCCGAGAAGGCCCGTGACCGCAAGCTCGGCCCGGACGACATGAAGGGCGGCACGTTCACGATTTCAAACCAGGGCGCCATCGGCGGCGGCCACTTCACGCCGATCATCAACAAACCCGAGGCGGCGATCCTCGCGATCGGCAAGACGGCGCTGAAGCCCGTTGTGCTCAAGGATGGCAAGATCGAGGCGCGGCCGCTCATGCCGGTCACGATCAGCTACGACCACCGCATCATCGACGGCGGCAGCGCGGCGCGGTTCACGGTGGATCTCGTCAAGGCGTTGTCCGAATTCCCGGAAGCGGACGTGAAGCTCTAAGCCGACCTGCCATGGAACCCATTCAAACGGAAATCGTTGTCATTGGTGCCGGCCCGGGCGGTTACGCGGCGGCCTTCTACGCAGCGGACCTCGGCAAGAAGGTGCTGCTCATCGAGCGCGATGCGCGACTCGGCGGCGTGTGCATGAACCGCGGCTGCATCCCTTCCAAGGCGCTGCTCAACGCGAGTCATGCGCTGACCATCGCCAAGGAATCCGCCCATCGCGGCATCAGCTTCGGCGAGCCGACCATCGATCTCGACCAACTCCGCGCCTGGAAGGACGGCATTCTTGCCAAGCTGGGGCAGGGCATCGCCAGCATCGCCAAGATGCGCAATGTAACCGTGATCCACGGTCGCGGGTACTTCGAGGATTCCGGCACGCTCCGCGTCGAGACCGGCGAAGGCCAGAAGTATGTGAAGTTTGAGAAGGCCATCATCGCGGTCGGTTCCCGCCCGGCGGTGCCCAAGGCGTTTGACCTGGGCAACCCGCGCGTGATGACCTCCACCGAGGCTCTTGAAATTGCCGACATCCCCGAAAACCTGCTCGTCATCGGCGGCGGTTACATCGGCATGGAGCTGGGCACGGTGTACGCCACGCTTGGTTCCAAAGTCACGGTGATCGAGGCGTTGGACGCCATCCTCGCCGGTGCCGATCCCGATCTGGCCCGCCCCGTCGCCGCCTACGCCAAGAAGGCGTTCAAGGAAGTGCGGCTCAAGGCCAAGGTGCTGGAGATGAAGACCGCCGGTAAGCAGATCAAGGTCACCAGCGAATTCAACGGGCAGAAGGTGGAAGAGCTTTACGACCGCGTGCTGGTCTCGGTGGGCCGCACCGCCAATGGCCAGGACCTCGGCCTGGAAAACACCAAGGTCGAGCGCGACGAGCGCGGCTTCATCAAGGTGGACGCCCACATGCAGACGGCAGACCCGGCCATTTACGCCATCGGTGACATCGCCGGTGGCATCATGCTGGCGCACAAGGCCAGCAAGGAAGCCCGCATCGCCGTCGAAAATCTGGCGGGCGAAGGCGAGGCGGTGAATGGTGATTATTCGATTCCGGCCGTGGTTTTCACGGACCCCGAAGTCGCGTGGGTCGGCCTGACCGAAGCCGAAGCCAAGCAGAAGGGCATTGCCATCGAGGTGGCGAAGTTCCCCTGGGGCGCTTCCGGTCGTGCGCTCACCTACGACCGCACCGACGGACTGACCAAGCTCATCCTGGAGCCTGAAACACACCGCATTCTTGGGGTGGGCATCGTCGGCCATGGGGCGGGCGAGCTCATCGGCGAAGGCGCGGTCGCCGTCGAGATGGGCGCCACGGCGGAAGATTTGGCCGCCATCGTGCATCCGCACCCGACGCTTTCGGAAACCATCATGGAATCCGCCGAGGTGTTCTTCGGCCATGCCACGCACGTCTTCACCAAAAAGAAGGCGGCGCACTGACCTTCGCACCAATCTGGAAACGCCCCACGGCTTAGGTCGTGGGGCGTTTTTTTGTGGAGCCGAACAGCGCTGCGCCGGCCATTGCTTACCGGTCATCGGGAAAGTTGTTTCCTGCCCCAACCTGCGGCACGCTGCCCGTGATGCCAACGCGGCCGAAGATCACCGCCCTGATTCACACCTGGAACGAGGCTCCCAACATTGCCGCCTGTCTCCAGTCGGTGGCCTGGGCCGATGAGTGCGTGGTGGCCGACATGGCCAGCACCGACGGAACCGTGGAAATCGCCCGGTCGCTCGGGGCGCGGGTGATCGCCATGCCGGCCAAGGAGTACAATGTCGAGGCCTTGCGTAATCAGGCCGTCGCGGCCTGCGACGAGGGCTGGATCATCATTGTGGATGCCGATGAGACGGTCCCGTCCACGCTGGCGGAACATCTGCGCGGCCTGGTGGCCAGCCCGACGGCGGCGGCCTATTCGCTGCCCCGGAAAAATTATTTCCTCGGCGAATGGCTGCGCCACGGTTTCTGGCCGGATTACCAGCCGCGCTTCGTCCGCAAGGGCGCGGCCCATTGGAACGGCGAGGCGCACCAGCATCCGCAGATTGACGGCAAGCTGGAGGAGTTGCCAGCCGATCCGGCACTGGCGCTGGAGCATCCCGGTTACGGCAATGACCTGACGAAGTTTCTCATCAAGCTCGTCAACTACAGCCTGCTGGAGGCGCAACGCATGAAGCGCGAGGGCGCGCCGCCGCCGTGGCCGTATTTCATCCGGCGTCCGCTCACCGAGTTTCACGGACGCTATTTCGTGAATGGCGGCTGGCACGATGGCATGGCGGGGCTGGTACACAGCCTGTTGCGTGGGCTCTACCAGTTCCTAATCGGCATCCGCCTGTGGGAACTGACCCGCGACCAGCATCCCGGGCCCGACGCCGTGAAATTGAAGCGGCAGGTCCGCTGGGAGGGGATTCGGGCGACGGCGAAGTGGCTCCGTTTCTGAAGCCCGTGGTTTACGCCACGTAAACCGTCTCGCTGCGCCAGCGGCCGGTGGCCGGTTCGCACTTCACGGCCTTGGCGGGCTGGCCAAATTTCTGCAGCGCCCGCGTGCCCAGCCGGGAGAGCAGTTCCCGGCACCGGATGGCATTGAAACTCAGCGTCGGTTCACCGGCGGCGGCCAGCAGGCGGGTGCAGGGTTCGATGGATTTGGTGCCCCGCGTCGATGTGTAAGTGGCGGCATGCTCGCGGTACACGCCCAGGGGCAGGGGAACGACATGCAGATCGGCGTGCTTCCAGAAGCGGGACCACAGCTCAAAATCGCCGTATTGGAGGCGCTCGGTCAGGAAATGCGCGCCCGATTTTTCCCAGAGTGAGCGCCGCCAGAAGACGCTCTCCTGGGGAATCCACCGGCCGCTCCAGGCCGGGTGCCCGCCCAGATAGCGGCCGGAAAAGAACAGTCGGCGGCTGAACCCTTCGGGCGAAACGGTGCGGATAAAATTCCCCGGCTGATCGCACAACAGGCTCAGGCCGGTGATCCATTCCACCTCCGGGCAGTCCTGAAAAATCCGGGCCACGGTTTGCAGCGTGTACGGCAGATACAGGTCGTCCGAATTGAGCCAGGCCATGACCTCACCGGTGGTCCGGAGAAGCCCGTCATTCAGCACGGCACCGAAACCACGGTTGGGCTCGGCGACGTATTGCGCGAGCCGGTCACGGTATTTGCCGATGATGGCCGGGCTGCCGTCGGTGCTACCATCCTCCATCACGAGGTATTCGAGGTTGGGATAACCCTGATCCAGCACGCTGCGCAGAGTCGCCTCCACAAAGGCGGCCTGATTGTAACTCGGCGTCACGATGCTGATCTTCGGCCACGGCGACATAGTCTGTTTCAAGCTTCCGCATTTTCGCCGGGTTGGGCAAGGCCGGCGGCGGCGGCATGCTGCTCGGCCTGCGCCTGCCGCGTCCGACGGGCTTGCCGGTGCCGGATCAGCCGCCGCCCCAGTTCGATGCCGGGCCGTTCGATGTACCGGTACGAAAGGCTTCCGACGGCCAGGCTCAGGCCGAGCAGCATGCCGCTGAAAAGCAGCTGGCTCAGGCCGGCGGGCAGAATCCAGTGCGTCCGCTGCAAGACCTTGTGATAGACCGCCCACAGCAGGCGGATCAGGGGCGCGTGCCACAGGTAAATGCTGTAGCTCACCAGTCCCAGGCGAGAAAGGAAGCGGTTCACCCACAGGCCCGAGGGCCAGACCGAGAGCGCACCGGCCAGGCCGGTGAATCCCACCCCTACCAGGAAAGGCGTCAGCACCGGGTGGAACGGCAGCCAGGCCAGCACCACGATGGCGGCAAAGCACACATGAGGCAGCAGGGGGCCGATTGGACCAATCCGGTCGGGCTGTCCCGCCTGAAGAATGGGTTCAACGAAGAACAGCACCATGCCCAGCAGAAATACGGGCAGCTGGTTTGGCAGCCACAGATACAGGTATTCACGCCACAGAACCGGGTCGCTGATGACCGGCCGGTCGGCCAGCGCGATCTGCAACACCAGCGCCAGCAGCAACGCCGCGAACGTCGCGAACACCGCCATCCGCAGCGAACGGATGCACATCCAAAAGATGGGGAGGAGCAGGTAGAACGACATCTCCACCGCCACGGACCAGCTGCCGAACACCGCGCTGTCAATCCAGTAGGGATTGAACCCTTGGGTGAAGGTCGCGGTGGCGACGATGTTTTGCCAGGCAATCCCCGGCGCATCGCCTAACGAATGCCGGGGACCCAGCCCGTAGCACCAGAGGTGGACTCCGATCGCCAGCCAAAAGAGCGGGGCAATACGGAACAGGCGGCGAAGAAAAAAGCTCTGCCAGGGCCGGGGCTCCTGCTTCTGTCGCTGGGCGATGGAGCGGCAGAGCATGTAGGCGCTGAGCAGGTAGAAGAGCTGCACTCCACGATGGCCCAGCCCGCGCAGGGGCACGGCCCAGTCCGGGAGGGCGGTCACAATGTCGCAGGAATGCGCCAGCACGACCAAAAGGATGGCCAGACCCCGTAAGGAGTCGGCGGATTCCAGTCGTTGTTCTGCGGGTCGGGTGACGGACCGAGGATTGTCGGTCCGTCGGGGGATCTGATTCAACTGCCGGGGAGCATAGGCGGATTGCCGGGAGGATATCCCATGAAAAAGTGATTATGCGGTGAGCGCTTGCCGCCTGATTGCCCGCCCGCATAGTGTCCGGCCTTTCGTAATACAAATGAACGCACCCATCCGTGTCGCAATCACCGGCGCTGCCGGCCAGATCGGTTATTCGCTCCTTTTCCGCATCGCCTCCGGCGCGATGTTCGGACCCACCCAGTCGGTGATCCTCCATCTCATCGAGATCGAGCCCGCGCTCAAGACGCTCAACGGCGTGGTGATGGAGCTGGATGACTGCGCGTTTCCGCTGCTCAAGGGCGTGGTGGCCACGGCCAGCCTCGACGAGGGTTTCCGGGGTGTGAACTGGGCGCTGCTGGTCGGCAGCGTGCCGCGGAAGGCCGGGATGGAGCGGAAGGATCTGCTCGGCATCAACGGCAAGATTTTCACCGGCCAGGGCCAGGCCATCCAGCGCAATGCGGCCAGCGACGTGCGCACGCTCGTGGTCGGCAACCCCTGCAACACGAACTGCCTCATCGCGCTGAACGCCGCGCCCGACGTGCCGAAGGACCGCTGGTTCGCCATGACCAAGCTCGACGAGAACCGCGCCAAGACGCAGCTCGCCAAGAAGGCCGGCGTGGACATCACGCAGGTCAGCAACCTCGCCATCTGGGGCAACCACAGCTCCACGATGTATCCCGATTTCTTCAACGCGCGCATTGGCGGCCAGGCGGCCACGTCGGTCATCAAGGATGAGGCCTGGTTTGCCGGCACTTTCATCCCCACCGTGCAGAAGCGCGGTGCGGCCATCATCGAGGCGCGCGGGCTCAGCAGCGCCGCCAGCGCCGCCAACGCGGTGGTGGACACGGTGAAGGCGCTCACCACGCCCACCCATCCCGACGACTGCTTCAGCGTCGCAGTCCATTCCGATGGCAGCTACGGCGTCGAGGCCGGCCTGATGTTCAGCTTCCCGACCCGCAGCTGCGGGTCGAAGTGGGAGACCATCCAGGGCGTGCCGGTGAACGAGTTCAGCCGCGCGAAGATCATGGCCACCGAGAACGAGCTGAAGGAGGAGAAGGCCCTCGTCAGCGATCTGCTGCCGAAGTGAGCCGGCCGTAAGCGGATTTTTCGATCCAAGGCCCGATCCTCAGGGATCGGGCCTTGTTGTTGTGCTAGCACCCGGCTTCAGCCGGGTGGGGAAGCCATTACGAAGCACAGCGGTTTCAACCGTTTTTCCGGGCGGCGGCCGCGCGGGAAGCCGTTGAAACGGCCGGGGCAAAGACCCGACACCGGGCTGAAGCCCGGTGCTAGCGGAATGAGGTCAGGGCAAGGGAGCGAAGGAAGTGGGTTGGCCGGGCGCAGGGTGGAAAATATGCCGCCCGACAATGCGCTCCGCGCCCTTTTCCGGTTGCCGGTGGTCCGAGATGGCCATGAGCGCAAGACCGTTTGGCTTCCCTCAAATCCAGCGGCCACAGCATTCTTTAAAACGCTCTACCAGCGGCTGCCAATGTTTGCGCGGTTCACCAGCCTCGCTATTATCCTTCGCATGCCGATTTACGAGTTTCACTGCGAGGACTGCGAACGTGACAGCGAGGTGCTGGTCCGCTCCAGCCGCTGGGAAGGCACGCCCTGTCCGAAGTGCGGTTCCACGCGGCTCGCGAAGAAGTTCTCCACCTTTGCGGCCAGCGTTCCCGGGGGCGGGAGCGCGGACGCCGCCAGTTGCTCCGGCGTTCCCAGTTCCTGCGGCATGTGCGGCACCGGCAAGCCGCACTCGCACTGAGGCGTTAAGCCGGCTCAGCGGCGGAAGCCACCCATGCCCGGCATTCCCGGCATGGAGGGCAGCTTCCCGCCGAACTTGCCCAGCATCTTCTGCATCTTGCCTAGCTTCTTCATCATACCCTGCATCTCGTCAAAGCGGCGCAGGACGTTGTTCACCTCGGCGACGTTCACACCGCTGCCCTTGGCGATGCGGACGCGGCGCTTGGCATTGAGAATCTGCGGCGTGTGGCGCTCCTTCGGCGTCATGGCGCAGAGGATGCCTTCCATGCGGCGGAACTCCTTTTCGCTCTTCGACAGGTCGGCGCCTTTGAGCATGTCCGCGCCGCCGGGCAGCATGCCGATGAGATTTTCCATCGGCCCCATCTTCTTCATCTCGCGGAGCTGCATCAGGAAGTCGTCCAGCGTGAACTGGCCCTTGCGCATCTTCTCCTCGAGCGCCATCGCCTTGTCCTGATCGATGGACTCGGCGGCCTTCTCGACGAGGCTGACGACATCGCCCATGCCGAGGATGCGCTGGGCCATGCGCTCGGGGTGGAACGGCTCGAAATCCTCCAGCTTCTCGCCAACGCCCATGAACTTGATCGGCTTGCCGACCACGCTGCGGAACGAGAGCGCCGCACCGCCGCGGGCATCACCGTCGAGCTTCGTGAGAATCGCGCCCGTCACACCGAGGGCCTGGTCAAAGTGGGTGGCGACATTGACGGCCTCCTGGCCGGTCGCGGCATCGAGGACGAGGAGAATTTCCTGCGGCTTCACCAGGTCGCGGAGCCGGACGAGCTCCTGCACCAGCGGCTCGTCAATCTGCAGGCGGCCGGCGGTGTCGAAGATGACCGTGTCCCGCTTGTTCTCAGCGGCGAAGACGAGCGCCTCGCGGGCGATCTTGAGCACGTCGGTCTCGCCCTTCTGCACGAAGACGGGGACCTCCAGCTTCGCACCGAGCGTGGCGAGCTGATCCATGGCGGCGGGACGGTACACGTCGGCGGCGACGAGGAGGACGCTCTTGCCCTGCTTCTGCAAAAGGCGCGCGAGCTTGCCGGAGCTGGTGGTCTTGCCCGAGCCGTGCAGACCGCACATGAGGATGCAGGCCGGCTGGGCGGTAAGAACGAGGCCGGCGTTTTCGGAACCGAGCAGGCCCACGAGCTCATCGTGGATGACCTTGATCATCTGCTGGCCCGGATGCACCGACTGGATGACCTCCTGGCCGAGGGCCGCCGCCTTGACGCGCTCGATGAAATCCTTGGCGACCTTGAAGTTCACGTCCGCGTCGAGCAGCGCGAGGCGCACATCGCGCAGGGCGTCGCTGACGTTGGTCTCGGAGATCTTGCCGAGGCCGCGCAGGTTGCGGAACACGTTCTGAAGCTTGCCGCTCAGGGAATCGAACATGGATGGAAGAGTAGGGAAGGGAACGCTATGGGACAAACCACGAATGCGAACCGCGTGGTGGAGGCATCGACGTTTTACCGGATCGGACTGGTCGGGGCACGACGGCTGCCGGCAAGCCGCGCCTTTTCCCGCCCCTGGGCGCGATCGAGCAGGGCCCGCAATACCTGGGCGGTGGCGGACACGTGCCCCGGCGTGATCATCGTGTCGTGGGCGCCCGGGACGTGGTGGAAGCGGGCGCCCCGGCGGGCCATGTAGCGCCAGTACCATTTCCAGAAGGGATCGGCGTCGGGGCCCAGGAAAATATCCACCGATCCCGGGTAAGGATGGATCCGGTAGCCCAAGGCCACGGTGTAATAGTAGTCGTCATATCCTGCGGCGGGCGTCGGTATCGGCGCGCCGTCGGGCTGCTGGGGATCGACCACGGACGGTTTGGACTGGTTGCGATGCAGCCATTCCCGCGCAAACGCAAACCGGCCGAAGATGTAGTCGAGCCGCTTGCGGTTCGTCATGCGCCACAGGTTTCGGAGGTGGAACAGGCACCGGCGCGGTATCGCGGGCAACAGCTGCAGCGCATAGAACCCCCAGGGGATGACCCCGGACGGGACTGTGTCGAAGAGCGCCAGCACCGCGACACGCTGTCCCTGCCTCTGAAGCTGGCAGGCGACTTCGAAAGCGAACACCCCGCCGAGTGAATGGCCACCGAGGTGATAAGGCCCCTCCGGCTGGACGGTGCGGATCTCCTTTACGTAATGGGCCGCCATCTGCACGACCGTGGTATGGGGTCGGGTCTTGCTGCCCAGCCCCAGTGCCTGCAACCCGTACACGGGCTGATCCGGGGCCATTTCCTGGGCGATGCTGAGATAACAGTACACATCGCCGCCTCAGCCATGGATCAGGAAAAGCGGCGGTTTCTCGCCCGAATGTTGGAGCGTGACCAGGGAGCCGGAGGGTGTCACCGGCTCCTTCCCGGACACCCACGCCGCGAGCAGTTGGACCGTGGGAACCTGGAACAGCACCGCGACGGGAAGCTTTTTCCCGAACAGCCGCTCAATCGTCGTGCTCAGGCGCATCGCGAGCAGCGAGTGGCCACCCAGGTCGAAGAAGTTGTCATTGATCCCGACGCGGTTGACCCCCAGGAGCTCGCACCAAAGCGTGACCAGTTGCGCCTCGAGGGCGCTGCGGGGTGCGGCGTATGCTTTGTCCATGTCCGGCCGTGAATCGTCGGGGGCCGGCAGGGCGCGCCAATCGAGCTTGCCGTTGGGCAGTGTGGGCAACCGGTCCAGGCGGATTAGGACGGTAGGCATCATGTAGGTGGGCAGCCTTGCGCCCAGATGCCGGACGAGCTCACTCACATTCCAGGTCGCCCCCGGTGCCAGCACGACATACCCGACCATCCGTTTGTCCCCGGGCTGGTCCTCACGCAACAGGACCGCTGACCGGGCCACTGCCGGATGCTGGCCCAGCGTGGCCTCGATCTCCGCCAGTTCGATCCGAAAGCCCCGGAGCTTGATCTGGCGGTCGAGCCGCCCCAGAAACTCAATGCTTCCGTCAGCGGTCCGGCAGCACCGGTCGCCCGTGCGGTACAAGCGGGCACCCGGAACCTTGGTGAAGGGATCGGCCACGAACTTCGCGGCGGTCAATGCCCGGCGGTTCAGGTATCCGCGGGCCAGACCCGCTCCGCCAATATGCAGTTCGCCGGGAACGCCGATGGGGAGCGGTTGGCCGTGCGAGTCCAGGACATGGGCCGAGATGTTGGCGAGAGGATGGCCGATCAATCCGCTGAGCACGGTTGCGGTCACTTGCCGATACAGGGACCACGCCGTGGTCTCGGTCGTCCCATAAAGGTCCCATAAACGGCGGCACCGCCGGAGCAGCTGGCCGGCCACGGCTTCCGGGAGCGCCTCCCCGGTGGAGATAAAATCGGCCGAGTGACAGCCCGGCCAGCCAAAGTCCAGCAGCGAGGCCCAGGTGGCCGGCGTAGCCTGGATGAGGTTCGGCTGCGACTCGCCGATCCACCGGGCCAGCAGTGCCGGATCGCCCGCCATCCGCTCGCCACCCAGGATTGCGGTCCCGCCCGTGCTCAATGGCAGCAGGATCTCGGCGACATACATGTCGAATGCGGGCGATGCCACCCCCAGCAGCCGGGTGCCCTCCCCGATTTCCAGCACGGGTGGGATGCTCTGGAGCAGATTGACGAGGCTCCGATGGGAGACGGCAACGGCCTGGGGCCTTCCATCGGCACCCGGGGTATAGATGGCATAGGCCAGATTGTCCGGCGTCGCGCGGGGTGCCAAGTTGCCCGGTGACGGCCCTCCCGACGGCTGACTGCCCTGATCGACGGCGATCACGTCCCGGAGCCCTCGCAGCGAGGTGAGCACCGGCAGAAGATGCGACTGCGTGAGCAGGATGGGAGCGGCGCAGTCCTCCAGCAACTGACGGATCCGCTCTGCCGGGCTGGCGGCATCGAGGGGAACGTAAACCCCTCCCGCCTTGAGAATCGCCAGCAGGCTGACGACGATCTCGAAGGAGCGTTCGATCACCACGGCCACCAGGACTTCCGGCCCGACTCCCAAGGCGACCAGCCGATGGGCGAGCTGGTTCGCCCGCGCATTGAGCTCGGCATAGGTGAGCCGTCCGTCCCGGGACAGCAGGGCCACCGCGTCGGGGATGCGCGCCGCCTGTTCCTCGAAGAGGGGCGGAACGGTTTGCGGTCCGTCACGATCCACCCCGGTCTGATTCCACTCCCGCACGATCCGGTGCTCTTCCGCCGCCGTGAGCAGCGGCAGGAGGCGGATGGTCGTGTCCATCCGTACGGACACGGCGTCCCACAGCTGGCGCAGGCAGTTCTGCATCGCTTGGACTTCGCTGGCGGTGAAGAAGGCCCGATTGGTGACAAAATCCAGCCGGACATCTGACTCCTTGTGGATGTCCCGGACGTAAATCATCAGCGGCGTCTGCTCGAACCCGTGCAGCAGATGTTCCATGCGGCTGGGGATGGTGTCGAACCGCGCATCGTAGTCCTGGCTTTCGAAGGACAGGCCGACATCGTACATCTGGCGCTGCCCGGGGTTCGGCTTCACCACCCGGTTGATCTCTCCGGTGGGGAAGCGCTGGTGCCGATAGGTGGTCCGCAGGATGAGGCTGATCTCATGAAGCAGTTCGCCGAAGGTCCCGTCGTCCCGGACCGGGAAGCGGACCGGACAGACGCTGGCGAACATTCCGGCGGTGTTCTTGAAGACGGCCTTGGACCGGTTCAGCATCGGCAGGCCGATCACCAATTCGTCACATCCCAGGGTCCGGGCGAAGTAAACCGCCAGGGTGCCGAGGAGCACATGAAACGTGTTGGCGCCGTGCGGGCCTGCCATCAGCCCGAGCCGCTGGAACAGTTCTCGGGGCAGGTGGATCGAATGGCAGTCGCTGGTTTCAAGGCCGCGTTGCGGCCTGCGCGGTGAGAGCAGCGGTTCGGGCGCGACGGGGAACTGCTGGCGCCAGTAAGCCTGATCCTGCCGGTAGGCCTCCGAGGCCAGGTAGTGTCGGTCTTCGGCGACATGATCGAGATAGGTCGGACGCTGGAGTTCAACCGTCCGGCCCTGTCGCAGGGCGGTATAGATTTCGGCCAGGGACCGGCTGAGCAGGGCGAGGCTCCAACCATCCGCGATCAGATGGTGGTACTGCATCAGCCAGTAGTGCTCCTCGTCCGCCACGCGGACCAGGTCGTAGCGGAACAGGGGCTGCCCCTCCATTTCGAAGGGTTCCACAAACCGCCGTCGCATCCAGTCACGGGCCGCCGCCACCGGATCAGGGGCGCCGCTAAAGTCATGGAGGGGGACGGGGACGTCATACGCAGGGACAACGGTCTGTTGCGGCAGACCGTCCTCATCGCGGTTCCGGGTGAGCCGCAGCCGCAGGTTGTCATGGCGCTGAACCAGCAACTGGACGGCCCGGCGAAAGCATTCGACGTCCAGCGGCCCCGGGAGATGCACTTGCCCGCCGATGTTGTACAGCGGGGTCTCAGCGTGAAACATCTGGTCCACCCAGACATCCCGTTGGGTGAGGCCCAGCGGATGGAGCCCGGTGCCGGTGTCCGCCAGGTTGAAGTTCCGCAGGAGCGTTTCCGGGTTCGCCACCACCTGCTCCAGCAGGCACCGGTAGCTGTCGGCCAGAAAGCGGATGGTATCGGCTTTGAACAGGGCCGTGTCGTAGCTCCAGTTGATATCGACACCACCATCCGTGGAGTCCGCCAACGTCACGACCATGTCGAGGTTTGAAACGGCGTTTTCCTCCAGTTCCGAGGTGTCGCGGAACGGTTCGACCTGCAGGTCCGGCCCGCAACTCATCCCGCCTGCCTCCGCCTCCGGCCGGGTCACCCAGTTGAACAACACCTGGAAGTAAGGGTTGTAGTCCTGACGGGGCGCGTTTCCCAGCGCCCGCAACACGTGGGCGAAAGGCAGGTCCGCATGGTCCTGCACCGTCAGGGTGTCGTGGCGAACCCTGGCCAGAAGGCAGGCAAAACTGGCTTCGCCATCGAGACGCGTACGCATTGCGACGATGCTCAGAAAGAGTCCGATGAGGTTCTGGGTCTCGGCGTGCCGGCGATTGGCCACCGGCACACCGATACAGAGATCGGTCCGGCCGCTGTAGCGGTAGATCAGTGTGTTAAAGGCACCGAACAACACCATGAACACCGTGCAGTCGTGCCCCTGCGCCATTTTGGCCAGGCTGTGAAGCAATTTGGGCGGCAGCCTTAGCCGGCACCGTTCGCCGCGACCCTGCGGGTGCGCGGGGCGCGGCTGGTCGGTCGGCAGCCCGAGGAGCTGGGGGGCGTCGCGCAACTGGCCAGTCCAGTAGTCCTGGAGCCGCGCGAGGCGGTCCCCGGACTGGTCGCGACGTTGCCAGGCCGCGTAGTCGGTGTAACGGATGGGCAGGGGCGGCAGCGCAGCCGGCACCGGCTGGCCGATCGCGGCATAGAGCATCCGCCACTCCCGTTCCCAGATGGCGAGGGACCAGGCATCACCCAGGGTATGGTGCAAGGTCAGCGACAGTACGTGGGTGCGGTCTTCCAGACGGATGAGTTCGAGGCGCAGGAGGCGCTCCCCCTGCAGATCAAACGGCGTCGTCGCCTGCCGATCGAGCTGGCGCGTGAGGCGGCCCGGGCACTCCTCGGCGGGCAGCTCGCTGAGATCGACAAGCTGCAACAGGTCCACGGCGGGCCAGTACGCGGCTTCACTCCGGTCGTCCCGTATCGGAAAGCAGAGCCGCAGAGCGGACTGACGTTCCAGCAGCTGAATGAGGGCCTGACGCAGTCTCGGCACATCGAGGGCTCCCCGAAGCCACACCGCATGGTGGATGTTGTGTACGGTCGCCTCCTCATCAAGGTGGCTGCGCAGCCAGAAGGCCCGCTGCTCGTAGGACATCAGCAACGGCTCGCCGGCGGCTTGGACCGTCAACGGCAGGACGGTATTGGCGGGGCCGTTCGCCTCCAGATGAAGGGCCAGTGATTCAATGGTCGGGGCCTGAAACAGGATGGCCAGGGGCAGCTGGCATCCCCGCAGCCGCTCAATTTCTCCCACCAGCCGCATCGCCAGCAACGAATGGCCACCCAAGGCGAAAAAGTTGTCGCGAACCCCGACATTTTCGCGCTGAAGGATCTTCCCCCAGATGCCGGCAAGCTGATGTTCCAGTTCCGTACGCGGTGCGAGCTGCTCCTCCGAGTCGTCGGGCCGGCTGGCCACCAGAGCTTCCAACGCCTTCCGGTCCAGCTTGCCGTTGGGCGTGAGGGGCAGGGACTCCACAGCCACGAACCGGGCCGGAATCATGTGGCCGGGCAACCGGTCGCCTAGCCAGAGCCGCAATGCGGAAGGGCCCCACGCCGCAGGGGGGCGCGCCACCACGAAAGCGATCAGGGACTTTTCCCCGCCGCCGCCTGATCGGGCGATCACGGAGCAGTCGGCCACAGACGGATGCGTTCGCAGGACCGATTCGATTTCGCCGGCTTCCACCCGGAACCCCCGGATCTTGATCTGTCGGTCCAGCCGACCCAGAAACTCCAGGTTGCCGTCCGCCCGCCACCGTATGCTGTCCCCGGTCCGGTACAGACGGGCGCCCGGGCCCGGTCGGAAAGGGTCCGGGAGGAATCGTTCGGTCGTGAGGGCGGGGTCATTGAGATAGCCGAGGGCGACACCATCGCCGCCGGTGTAAAGCTCGCCGGCGACACCGACGGGTACCGGCTGCCGGTGCTCGTCCAGCACATAGACCTGCGTATTGCTGATGGGCCTCCCGATCGGAACTCCCGGCACCACGTCCTGCTCCCCGGCGATGGTGTGGCAGCAGGTGAAGGTCGTATTTTCCGTCGGTCCGTACCCGTTGATGATCCGGCAGGCGGGCAGGGCGCGGTAAGCCTTGAGGACATGCGCCGGCGAAAGCACGTCACCCCCGGCCAGCAACTGGCGCAGGGGCTTCAGGTCCCCGATGCGCTCGTCCACCATGAGGTGAAACAGGCCCGCCGTCAGCCAGAGCGTCGTAACCCGAAAGCGTTGTATGGCCTCAGCCAGCTCACCCAGTGAAGGTTGACCGGGCGGCATCAGCGCCACCCGGCCGCCATTGAGGAGTGCGCCCCAAATCTCGAAGGTGGAGGCGTCGAAGGATAATGGCGCGAACTGCAGGATGGTCTCGTCCGCACCCAGCGTGACGTAGTTCGGGTTCTTCACCAGCCGCACGACGCCGCGGTGTGGCACGAGCACGCCTTTCGGCTGGCCCGTCGAGCCGGAGGTATAGACCAGGTACGCCGGATCTTCCGGCCCGCCGGCCAATCCGGGAAGGACCGGGTTTTCGTCGGCGACAGTTTCGGCCTCGTGATCCAAGCATAACACGTGGACGCCGGAAGGGGCGAAGGTGGCGCGCCATTTTTCCAGCGTCACAAGCAACGGCGTGCGGCAGTCCTCGAGTATGAATTTAAGCCGGACCTCGGGATACGAGGGGTCCAGTGGCACGTAGGCGCCACCGGCTTTGAGGATCGCCAACAGCGTGACGATCATCTCGGGCGAACGGTCGAGGCAGAATGCCACCAAGGTGCCGCGACCAATCCCATGCTGACGAAGCCGGAGCGCGAGCCCGTCGGCGCAGGCATTGAGTTCTCCGTAGCTCAGCGATCCCCCGGCGTACAGCACCGCCTCCGCACCGGGTGCCTTCGCCGCCTGCTCCGCGAACAGCTGGTGGATGCTTCGGTTGCGGGGGTAGTCGCGATCCGTCCGGTTCCACTCGATCAGCAGCCGGTGGCGCTCCTCGACCGAGAGGGGAATGGTTGATCCGGCTGTTTGGCCGGGCTCCGATGCCAGGTCGGTCGGCGGTGCATCTCCTCTCGGATTTTCGGAGGTGTCCGTCGAGCCCGTGAGGCGGTTTCCCGGTTCAGGCTCGTCGCGCTGCATGCTTTGGGTAAGGTCGCGGCAAGTGGGACACGTGGTTGCGAGCCGGCTCCAGCAGCCCGAATGATTCGCCCGGCCAGGCCGCCACCTGCGGGGTCAGTCTGGGCCTGACCGCCTCCTGTAGCTCAAGCGACACGCTCAGAGCATAAGCGCGGAAGCGAGGGGCATCCAGTTCTGATTCGATTAACGGCGACGTTTAGCTGGTAATCGAAGGTTGCCCTTGAGTTTCTCCTCCTTCCGACCACCACGATCAATCTCGCCGGCTGGCCCCAGCCGCCCTGATTGGCTCAGCGGTAAATCTCCCGGCGATGCCCGATTTCGACGACGAGCACCAACAGCACACCATCGTGTATTTGGTAAATGATCCGGTAATCACCCACCCGCGTGCGGTAAAAGTTGTCTGGCCCCGCCATTTTCAGGCTGCCGGGTGAGCGGGATTTTCTCCCAGTTCCTTCAGTGTCTGCACAAGCCGTGCAGACAGGGACTCATCACGCAGTTTGCGAAGGAAGCGGGCGGCGGCCGGGCGCAGCTCGACCCGATAACTCACAGCCCGAGATCTTTCGCCAGGGTTTCCAGCGGAACATTCGGTCCCGATTCCGCCAATCAGGCCCGGGCGGCCTTGAGATCGGCCTGTGCTTCGAGAGCTTCGAGCTCAGCCAGGTCGTCAATCAGGGTAAAGACCGTTTCTGCCCTCCCGGAGAGAGCAGCTCGACTTTGGCGATTGCCTGGCTTGCGGTCATAAGCGGCTCAAGATGCGCGGCAATTGGTCCGGGGTCAACCGCACACCGGTGATGACGGCCATGTGGCATGCTTACCCACACATGCTCTGGGCGGGTTTCCTTTGCACCTAACAAAAACGGGCGCGCCCTTGCGGACGCGCCCGTGATTGAATCGGAGTCGGCTTACGACTTGCTGAACTTCTCCTCGGCGGCGGCGAAGGCGCTCTCAGGCGCCGCAAGAGCATGCTGATAAATTATAAATTTTTCTTGATAAAGTACAAACTTATAAATATTTGATGCACATCCCCGGTGAGAAAACCGGGAAAACCGAAACCCGCACTCCCCAAAGGATCAAATGGACACCGCAATGTATCTGCCTCGGAGAATCATGATCATTGCCTCCGCATTCATGTTGTCGGGATGTGCATCAAATTACCGGACCAAATCCGTGATCAACACGGATGAAGCCAAGGGGATGATCTGGGAAAAACGAAATAACTGGCTCTGGCTCACGGAGGTCGGGTCCACAACTCCGCAAATCAATCCTTACACGTTCAACCCCTCAAAATCGGATGCAAATACGAAGACGGGCTCCATCGCGAACTCATTCTATACAAAGGCGATAGATGCCATTGGTGGCTCTGATGCGGAGAAATCAAAGGCGAGGATTTATCGGAACGAGATGCAGAATGCCATGCTCCAGGCCGCCCGTGATGCAAGCAAACAGCACATTGCCAGGGTCATGTCTGATGAAAGGTTCTCCAATCTGACCTTTGGTCTTGCCACCCTGGGATTGTCGGGCGGTTCCGCGATTGCTGGCGGGGCGACTGGCAAGGCGCTTGCGGCCGCGGCGACGGGCACGGAAGGGGCGAGGGCTCTGATCAGTTCCGAAGTCTTCCGCAACACGTTTGTTGAAAGCATTGTCATCCTGATCGAGCGCTCCCAAAAGGAGCAGCTGGACGCGATTCATGAAAAGCAGAAGAAAGCCATCGAGGATTACGGTCTTGAGGAATCAATCCTTGATGTTCGTGAATTTGAATCTCGCGGATCATTTTATCATGGGCTGTCGTTGCTGCGTGAGAACATCATTTCCCAGAAAAACGGGGCATCAGCGGGTCAGCCCGACCGTTCGCCTGTCATTTTGCGGGCGGACCCGTTGAGTCTCGTTGCCGGAGACAACAACACGGTTTCTGCCACGACAATCAACTTGAAGGGGGTTGGATTCGACCAAGTGGACATTCAGGGTGTGACTTTGTCCTCAGAACCTGAAGGGATCGAGTCTCTGAAAGGCCTCAAGTTCAATGTCCGCGGCACAACTGAGCAAATCGCGATTTTATTGCCCGAGGTGAAGCTTCAATCGAACGATGGAACGAAGATCGCCACGAATCTGGTGGTGAACATGCCTTTCGCCGCAGGGGGCAAGTCAGACAAGCTGGTTCAAAAGATTGAAATCAAGCCCAAGAAATGAACCGCTGCCAGAAATGCCCCGCTCCGGATTTGTCGCCCTGATCCCGGTCGCTCCCGGCCGGCTGGAAGAATTGGAAAGGGTGCTGCTATCCTGGGGCAACGACGTGCTGCTGGAAGACGAAGGAGGTTTAAAACCTGATGCGTTTGTCGATTTTAGGGATCAGCAGTTCATCCATTTCATGCGTTTCGCTTTGCTGAAGGTTGACAACGAACAACGGCTTCTGATAACCGCCGATTTTGATTTGGAAATCCATGATTTTCTTGAATTTCTCCGCCGAAAGACAACCTGTCCTGACGCAATCTGGGGATTATGCGTCGGCTGGCGGAAAGAAATCGACTTTAGCCTGTGGTTTCTCAATTTCGTGGTCGTTCCGGAAGCGACCTATATAGCCTTCCCCGGAGTGACGCTCCAACGGGTGAACCAGGCCGTTGCCCTTTTTAAGTTCAGAGACGAGGTCCTCTCCGGTCGCTTTTCACCGAGGCGGCAGGGGATAACTGAAGCGGCCAGGATTCTTGTCCGGGTGGATTGCCTGTTTCGCGCTGCCTTTTTCATCAGGAATGCGGCGAAGTCGGCGTATCGGACGATTGGGCTGCTGTTTTCCCGCAAGCTGGACCTGTCCCGGCAGGAGATGCGCCTGTTATGGGAGGGGGGGCGCCGGGTTGCCTCGTCACTCAATCGGGTGTGGTGGATTCGGGCATTCAATATCCTTTCACGAAATCCCGCGCCGGTTGCGGTTCCGATTTGGAGTTCAGCCCGGCCTCCATTTCACCGGCTGACTAGTTTTGCGGGTTATCCGGCCGAAGACAGCGTGTTTCAAAATCAGCTGACCCTGCTGACCTCATTTCCGGCCGCTGAGGAGGCACGTCTGCGTGGTGTTTTGAGATCCATCGACCTGTATGCCAGAGGCCTGGCTTTTCCCGGAAGCCTGCTGGGAATTGCAACGATCCACACCGTACGCTGGACTATCCTGCCGGATTGCCATGGAGTCCCAGGGCGCATTTGGCTGCTCATGACCAGCAATTATGACGGTTCATGGGACAGTTACATCAGCGAATTCTGTGCCCGGATATTTTCCGGTCTGGACGCGATCTGGGGATGTGCCGAAGGTGCCCCGCCGGCCGGTGCGCGCGACATCCCAGCTTTCAAGGAATTCCTGCGTACCAGGCAGATCCCGGCCGCCGTGTTTTATAGCGCTTACAAAGGAGGCTCGGTTTCATTCACTCGGATGGCACTCACCCTGAGGCCGGTGAACCGGTTGATTGCGGGGCTTGTGGGATGAAAGATTTGCTTTCAGCGGAAGACACGAACGACATCCAGAGCTGGATCTATAGCGGGTATCCGCATCTTCCAAAGTCCACCTACGCCTTTTTGCGAATCGATGACCAAATCCGCGCTCGGCAGTTTTTAAAGGGCATACCATGGCAGATATCCTCGGCCACAAAATCGCGTAACCGGCAGGCACAGAGTCATCAGGTCCTTAATGTGGCTTTCACTGCGATGGGCCTTCTTGCCCTGGGGATAGATGATGAGACGGTTGAAAAATTTCCGATTGAATTTCAGGAGGGAATGAACGCTCCCCATCGCGGGGCATTTCTTGGCGACATCAGCCCGGGCGGTAAGCCAGACCACACGGTGCGGGACTATGCCGCGTCCGCAGTTCACCTGCTTTTCGCATGCCATTTCATTTCCGCCTCGGTGCGAGACTCTTGGATTTCAAAATTCCAGCGGGATTCATCCGCTGGCGGCCTTTCGCTGGTTGGACTCGAACTGGGTGAACTCGCTGACAGTGGCAAAGAGCATTTCGGGTTCAAAGACGGGATTTCCAATCCTGAAATACACGGGTTCAAAGGCGCCGGCTCGGCGACCGGGGAGTTCATTCTTGGATATCCCAATGAGCAGGGTTGTATGCCTGTTTCCCCATTGCTGTCTCCGGAATCCGATCCTCACGACCTGCTTCCGCCAGCAATGTGCGACAACCGGAACATGCGCGATCTTGGTCGCAACGGCACTTATCTGGTCTTCAGAAAGCTGGCCCAGGACGTGTCGGCATTCTGGAACTTCATCGCGGACGACTGTCGCCGTCGGCTTGGACGGGCTGAACCGGCCGACCTTGTCTGGCTGGCGTCCAAACTGGTCGGCCGATGGCCCAACGGTGTTTCTCTCGTCGAGGCGCCTCATTTTGACGCGTACAGCGAGATTATGCAGGAGCGCTTAAAGGCGGGGAGCTTGAACGATTTTACATACGGCCAGACCGACACTTCAGGCCATCGGTGCCCATTCGCGGCCCATGTTGCCAGGATGAATCCGCGCGATCGCATTCAGGGGCTGTCCGAAAGCGAGGCTCTTGGCACAACCGCACGGCATCGACTGTTGCGAAGGGGGAGAAGATACGGTCCCGAACTCTTTGATCTGAAAATTCTGGATACACCGGAATCCTGGAACCGATTGCAACAACTGTTTCAAAGCCGGCCCGAGGCTCAGGATACCACGAGATCGGACAGGGGACTGTTCTTCATCGCCTTCTGTGCAAACATTCGGGAGCAGTTCGAGTTCGTACAGCGCGCTTGGGGCAACAATCCGCATTTTAACAGTGCCAAAGGCTCGCAGGATCCCTTGATTGGAACAAACTCTTCCATAACACCCGGACGTTCTGGAATTCCAATTCCGGACCGGGATGGGGGAATAACGACCGGGTTAGTTCCACAGGCTGTGAGCTTCAGGGGCGGCGGATATTTTTTCCTACCTTCGATTGCCGCGTTTCGGTGGATCTGTCACGGAAAGTAGCTGAATCGGCAGGTCAAGCCAGTTCACTGTTTGCTTTTCGCCCACGTGTTGCGCGAGCGGTGGCAACCTGACAAATGCACGTCATATGGGCGGACGTACTGGAATCGGATAGTGCGGAGATTCGTGCGGCCGGGCGGCCGCGCTGCCCCTCATAGCCTCACCATAAAAAAACGGGCGCGTCCTTACAGACGCGCCCGTTTGCTTGAAATGGTGTCGGCTTACGACTTGCTGAACTTCTCCTCCGCGGCGGCGAAGGCGTGCTCGAGGGCCACGAGGTCCTCGCCGGGCTTGAGGGAGTCGAGCACGGCCTGCTCGGCCTTGAGCTGGTCGGGCGAGTAGTTGGCGGCCTTGATGGACAGGCCGATGCGGCGGTCCGCTCGGTCGATCTTGATGACGCGGGCATTCACCTCGTCGCCGATCTTCAGGACGTTCTTGATCTTCTCCACGCGGTCCTCGCTGATCTGCGAGATGTGGACGAGGCCGTCGATGTCGTGCGGCAGGCCGACGAACGCGCCGAAGCTGGCGAGCTTGCTGACCTTGCCGTTGACGACGTCACCGACCTTGAAGAACTGCTCGATGTGATCCCACGGATCGGTCGAGAGCTGCTTCATGCCGACGCTGATGCGCTGGTTGGCCTTGTCCACCTCGAGCACCACGGCCTCGACGACGTCGCCCTTCTTCACGACTTCGCTCGGGTGGTTGATCTTGCGCGTCCAGCTCATGTCGGACACGTGGATCATGCCGTCCAGACCCTCTTCGAGCTCGATGAAGGCACCGTAGCTGGTGAGGTTGCGGATCGCGCCCTTGACCTTGGTGCCGGGCGGGTACTTCTCGTGGGCGACGTCCCACGGGTTGGTCTCGAGCTGGCGGATGCCCAGCGAGATCTTCTGCTCTTCGCGGTTGATGCCGAGGACGACCGCCTCGAGATCCTGGCCGACCTTGAGGACGTCGGACGGCTTGGCGATGCGCTTGGTCCAGGACAGCTCGGTGACGTGGACGAGGCCTTCGACGCCGGGTTCCACCTCGACGAACGCGCCGTAGGGCACGAGGTTGACGACCTTGCCCTTGACCTTGGTGCCGAGGGGGTACTTCGACTCGATGGCATCCCACGGGTTCGCTTCCTTCTGCTTGAGGCCGAGGGAGACGCGTTCCTTCTCGCGGTTGATGTCGAGGACGACGACGTCGAGCTCTTGGCCCACGCGGAGCATTTCGCTCGGGTGGCTGAGACGGCCCCAGGACATGTCGGTGATGTGCAGCAGGCCGTCCAGACCGTTGAGGTCGATGAACGCGCCGAAGTCGGTGAGGTTCTTGACCGTGCCCTTGCGGACGTCGCCAGGCACCATCTCCGCGAGGAGCGTGGAGCGGCGGGCGTTGCGCTCGGCCTCGACCAACTCGCGGCGGCTGAGCACCACGTTCTGGCGGTCGGGGTTGAGCTTCACGACACGGAACTCGTAGCTGTTGCCCACGTAGGCCGCGAGGTTCTTGGGCGGGGTGACATCGACCTGGCTCGACGGGCAGAACGCCTCGACGCCGATGTTGATGACCAGGCCGCCCTTGACGACGCCCTTCACCTTGCCGGTGACGGTGCCGCCCTCGTTGCAAATGGTCTGGATGCGGTCCCAGTTCTGCTGGAACTCGGCCTTCTCCTTGGACAGGTGGACATTGCCATCCTTGTCCTCGGCCTTCTCGATGAGCACGTCAATCTGGTCGCCCAGCTTGACGGTGGCGAAGTCGACGAACTCGTTCGACGAAACAACACCCTCGGATTTCCCGCCGATGTCCACGAGGACTTCTTTCGGACGGATTTCAATTACGGTTCCCTTGACGATCTGGCCGGTCTGAAGCGAGCGATCATACTGCTTCAGCATCTCGGCGAACGACTGCGTGGTCACTGCCATATAACGAATAGACAAACGGACTTAACGGACGGACTCAAAAACGGGAGGCTTGGGGGACAAGAGGAAGCGTGTCCCGCGCGAAGACTCCGTGCCCAACTTTAACAAGTTGCGGTCGGCAACGGAGGTTAAAGGTCAGGTTATGCGTTTAACGGTCTTTTCTCAGCCTCAAACGACGCCACACACGTGACGTCAGGCGTCGAGGAAAGTAGGGATATGCGCCTCCCCGGCAAGGCTTTTGTTGGCCCTTGGCCGGTTTGTAACGGGGCACGTTCCGGTGTGGCAATTCGTGATAACACTTGCCATGAAGCCGGAACCCGTCAGTTTGCCCGCCCCTGTTCGATGCAATCCGGCCAGCCGCGGTCTGAATCCTGCTTGGGGCTGGCACCGCTAAATCATGGAAGAACATATAACACTCGAAGGCCGAATCCTCACGGTGCTCGCCGGCACCATGTTCCGGGTCGAGCTCGACAACAAACACGTCGTGCTCGCCCACATTTCCGGCAAGATGCGGAAACGCTTCATCCGGCTCACCCCGGGTGATCGCGTGCGCATCGAGATGTCGCCTTACGACCTGAACAAGGCGCGCATCACCTACCGTTTGGGCTGATCCGGGTCAGACCGCCCACGCTTCATGCAGGAAGCGGAGGAAATTTCCGTGGGCGATGCCGGTGATGTCCTCCTCCGAATAGCCGCGCGCACGCAGCAAGGCTGGCAGCCGCTGCAAATCGGCGATGCTCTGCAGGTCCTGTGGTGTTTGCTCGGCGCCAAACCCACCGTCCAGGTCGGAGCCGATGCCCACATGGCGCGCGTTTCCGGCGATCTGGCAGATGCGGTCGATATGTTCGACGATTTTCTCCAGCTTCAAACCGGCTGACTCCGGAGTTGTCGCCCCACGCTGCCAGTCGGGCACCATCATCCACGCGTCAAAGACGGAGCCGAGCACGCCACCGCGCTCGATCAGGAGTTTGATCTGCTCGTCGCTCCACTGGCGGTTGTGGGGCACGAGGGAGCGGCAATTTTGGTGGCTCGCCCACACCGGGCCGTCGAAAGCGTCCATCGCGTCCGCAAACGCGTCGTCACAGAGGTGCGTGGCGTCGAGGATCAGGCCGAGCCGCTGCATCTCTCGCAGCAGTTCCCGGCCGCGTGCATTCAGGCCCCCGCTGGAATTGGTGCCATTGGCGTAGATCCCAGGGCCGTAATGGGCCGGCCCGACCGCGCGCAAGCCATACTCCCACGCCCGCTCCAAATGCTGAAGCGTGACCAGTGAGTCGGCCCCTTCAAGCGAGAGGATAAAACCGATCGGTTTCGCCGAACGGTCTGCCGGGGAAGCGGTTTCCCAACCGGTAAGGTGCCGCTCCAAGCCTGCCCCATCGCGAATTTGCACCAGCTCGCCGGCCTCTTCCATGGCGCGATACCAGGCGAGCTGCGCCTGCGTCATGGCCCAGGCCTGTTGCGGGGAACGCCAGCCGGGCACCGGACTCCAGTCATTATGCTCCACCCGGGCGATCTGGGTGGCGACGCACAGGCCGATGTTGCCGCGTCGCATCTCCGCAAAGCTTACCGTGTTGTGGCCGCGATCGGGCTTGTCCTTGAGATGGGCCTCAGCCGCCCGGATGTCAGGCAGCGGACGCGTGAGATCACGGTTCCACTCGATCGCGTTCATCGCGAGATCAAGATGCGCGTCGAAGATGAAGTTGGGTTCCATGAAGCGCTAGATGTCCAGCCGTCTCCGTCGCGCGGTCACCTGCCAGCGTTCGCGCACGTGTCCATTTTCGACGAGGAAGACTTCCTCATGCAGGGCCACCGTCGGGCACACGTGCCAGGGCAGGGCATAGAGCACATCACCCACAGCGAAGTCATCGGCGTGAGGCGTCTCCACTACCAGATGTTCCTCGCTGTGCATCACCGGTGTGGCGTCCGGCAGATTGAGGAACAGGACGCGCGGCTGCGGCATTTCCGAAGCCACTGCCTTGTGTCCGAGGTCGAGGCAGAGGCGGTTCGCCGTCGGCTTGCTCACGACGCGGGTCAGCAGCACGGCGGCGGGCAGGAAATCCAGATCGGGGAGCTTCTTCGCATAACCGGCATCCCAAAACACCGTCGTACCGGGGCTGAGTTCGAGCCCAGGTTCGTCACGCTGGGCGTGGATGGCAAATGTCGGCGAGCCGCCCGCGACAATCGTGGGCACTGGAATTCCTACGGCCTCCAAGTCGTGCTTCAGCTCCAGCACCGGTCCAAAGGCGGCGTCGCATTGGGCCGCGCGTTCGGCCAGATTGTGATCGTGGATGTGCCCGTCGTAAGCGTGCAGGCCGGCGAACTTCACGTCCGGCAGCGAGCTGATGAGCTTGGCCAGTTCGACCGCTTTGGGACCGGGGAGGATGCCGGTGCGATGCTGGCCGACATCGAGATCGAGAAAGATTTCCACCGGCTCAGAAATCGGCAGCCCCAACCGTGCATTGGCGAGGGCACACACGGCCGCCGGGTCATCGGCCAGACACGAAAAGCGGCGCAGGGGGTACTTCGCAATGAGATCGATGAAGCGTTGTGCGTGCGGCCCGACCGGCTGATAGGCCAGCAGGATGTCGTCCGCGCCATTCGTCGCCGCCATCTCCCCCTCGGCGATGGTCGCGCACTTGAACTTCGTGATGCCCAGCTCGACCTGCCGTTGCACGAGTTGCGGCAGCTTATGCGTCTTGATGTGCGGTCGCAGCCGCGCCGGGCCGCCGGCGATCCGCAGCATTTCCCGCAGGTTGGCCTCAATCCGCTCCCCGTGGAGCAGGAGGGCCGGCGAAGGGACTTCCGCCGCGTTCGTGATCTCAAACCAGTTCATGCCAGCTCGAAGATGGCCTCGACCTCAACCGCGATATTGCCGGGCAGGGGCCCCATGCCCACGGCGCTGCGGGCACCGATGCCGGCCTCCGGTCCGAACACTTCGACCATCAGTTCGCTGAAACCGTTGATGACTTTGGGATGGTCGTAGAAATCGGGTGCGGAATTCACCATGCCCAGGGTCTTGACGATGCGCCCGATGCGGTCGAGTGACCCGAGCTGCTCCCGCAGATTTGAAAGCATGGCCAGTCCGACCTGCCGGGCCGCCGCCTTCCCGCCGGCCGAGTCAAGATCGCGGCCGACCACACCGGTGATGAGCGTGCCGTCGTTGCAGACGGGGCCGTGGCCGGACACGTACGCCATTCCGCCCGCGATGACGACCGGCTTGTAAACCGCCACCGGCTTGGGTGCAGGGGGGAGTTTCAGTTTGAGTTCGAGGAGTCGGGATTCGGCGCTCATGGATGTCGGAGGCCGATGAAACACCGGGGAGGATTGGCCGTCGAGCCGGCTGATGATAACCTGCGGCCATGCCACGCCGACACCACCCGGAACCACGCACCCGTCTGCGTTTCGCCGCCGTGCAGATGAAGTTTGCGCCGACGGTGGCCGGCAATCTTGCCAGCATTGAGAAGGCGCTGAAGCGGGCTGCCCGACGGGGTGTGGATGCGGTGCTGTTCCCCGATGCGTCACCACTGGCTACACCTTCGATTTCGGTGCGCTCAACCGCGCGGAGTTCAGGGCCGCATTGGCACAGGTGGGAGCTTGGGCGAAGCAATACCGGATCAATGTTCTCCTTGGATCACCCTTCTTCACCGGCAAATCCCTCTTCAATGGCCTCGTGGTGTTCGACCGCTCCGGTTGCGAGACCTACCGCTATGCAAAGTGCCAACTCACGGCGGCGGATCGGCAATGGTTTGCCCCGGGCAACGCGCTGGCCCTCTTCGAGATCGAAGGCGTGCCGGCGACCGCGATCATCTGCCACGAGCGCCGTTATCCCGAGCTGGTCCGACTGCCAGTCATGGCCGGGGCGCGCATTATCTTCCACCCAAATGCCGGCCTGGACTCGCTCGCCGTATCCCGTCGCAAGCGGGGCGGAAAAGACGGCATCGTGGCGCGTGCGTTTGAGAATGCCGTGCCGTACGTGTTCGCGAACTCGGTTGGACCGCAGGGCGGGGGACGCTGGTCGGCGGGCGATTCCAAAATTGTCGCGGCGGACGGACGGATTCTCCGGCTCGCGGACAACGAAAATGAGGCGCTCATTGTGGCTGACCTGGATCTGTCCGAATCGACCGGGAAATACGCGGTGGAGGCCCTCACTTCACCCCGGTTCCCTGCGGACTCGTGGGGCAAGATGGTGGCGTTGGTCCGCCAGCAGGCCCGTCGTGGGAACCGACCATGATGTTTTCCGCCTGCGCCTCAACCCGCAGACTGGGCCGACCGAGGCGTGCTGGTGGTTACCGGAGCCGACAGCACGCCATTGAAACCGCCGAGCGGTTGTCGCCGCAGGCCAACCAGAACCAGCAGTTCGTGCCCCAAGGCCCGGAGCCACGACGGCGGGCGGAGCATCAGCGGCCGGGCCGGTGTGTTGGGTGCGAGCGGCTTTAGCCATAATGCGATACCGGCGGCCTGCCAGGCCCGTAATGTGTTTGCCAAGTCGGCCTGCGGAGCCGTGTTCTCCGCCTGAATCAGCCAGACACGTCGGATACCGTGGGCCAGCAGCCGGTCCGCCGACGGGAAATCGGTGGTGAAGGCGACGGAACGGTTGTCGAAAGCTAATGGACTTGCCGGATGGCTTCCGTGGCGGCGATGGGCATCGAGCAGAAAGGCCGGCGGTGCCTCCGCGCGCAGTGAACAGCCGGCGACGGTGGGCGCAAGGCGGGCCAAGGCCGCGAGAATGGGCATCACGTCCACGAGCGTAACCCCCTCGCGCTCCGAGGGCAGGCCATCGGTTGGGAGAGGCACTGCATTATAGAGCGGCACGGGCCGGTAGCCGCCTTGCGCCAGCGCAAGTCCGGTGAAGACGCCTTCGGCCCCTGGCAAATCCAAGACGAGGGCCAGGTCGTCCGCCGCCGCGGGGACTTCCAACAACGCCCGCTCCGGCCTGCCGAGCAGGGCAGGCGGTTCCGGAAGCGTGGCAGTGGGCAGACAGCTGAACAGGACCGGTTTGGCCCAGGCGGACCAGCGTGCGCCGGTCGGTGCCCAAGCTTCAAAGATGGCTTCTGTGGTCATTCTTGAGTCAGCAGCAAGGCGACATCGGTGGCGGCAAAATCGATCACGGCGCGCTCACTGAGGCGGGCGTAGGCACCCGCACAGCGGCCATCGACGACATAAACCCCGATACACGCTTGGCGCGGGCCATCGGGCGTATTCACTGGTTCCGGATGGAAGCGACGCTGGGCGATCCACCGGTCTGGTTGCAGCTTCACCGCGCGAACGGCCCGCGCCCAGTCCGCCCCGCTGGTGGCTGGACGGATCAGAACCATTTCGCCGGTGTTGCACATCGCGGGCTTCAAAACCCACGAGTCATCCTGTTCCCAGGGAACCTCGTTGGGGTGACGGGTCTCCGGCAGATGGCACAGCCACGTGTACGTGGATATGCCGAAGCGACGCCAGAGCAGTGGCAGCCGCTTGCTTTCGCCAACGGCGGCAATGCCGGGATTGGTCACAGGTGTGAGCCCCCCGTGAAACATCCGCCGCCAGTTTCTGGCGTCGGGCTGGGCGGCCAGCCACTCCGCCTGGAAAAAGCGCACGATGGCGTCCATCGGACCCCGGTGCCAATTGGTCTCCAGATGGGCCACACCGTCCCGCCAATGCAACTGCGCGGGGTGGGCCAGATGCGTCTGCCAACCGCGACGATGCAGCTCACGGGCCAGAAACACGGTGACCTGCCGGTCTTCCAAATACCCTGGTGCGGACAGCAGCGCGACTTGGCCGCCAGGGATGACACCGCGGGCAAAACCGTCCGCCCAGGCGCGGAGCGGGTCTCCCGCAGGCATGCCTTCGCGGCTCGCCTCGGCCATCAGCCGCGTGAAAAACGACGCTTCGGTGAATCCGCCGGGCACGTCGCTGTTGACTTCGGAGACACGCCACCCGGCGGTTGTCGGGTGAAAATCGAAGCGCATCACGCGGACGGCGGCCGGCGTGGGCGGCTCATCCGAATACAACGCATCCACCAGGCGGTCGGGCAGGCCCAGCTCTTGCAAAGACGCTCGGGTCGCGAGGGCGGCCTGTTCAATGGCCATCAGCTCCCCGGTCATGGCTTCGGCTGCTTGGGCGAGCCCGTGCCAGGTGCTTTCCGGCATCAGCAGCGGAAAGTCCGCCAAGGTTGCTGCGTCCCCAACCTGCGGATCCCATTTGCAGCCCTCCAGCATTGTCCGCCGGCGAACGGCCGCGAACGCCGACGGATCAAGCCGCGCGCCTGCCCGCAGTGCCGGCATCACTTTCGCTCGCCTTTCTCCGAAGCGCACCGCGCCGGAGGTGTGATGGATCGCAAAAACACATTCACGAAATCTCCAATGCGGCCATTGCTTTTTGGGTGCAAGATATTTCGCCGGCGACCCATATTATTCTCGAATTCCCCCGGCAGTCGGTGGTCCAAGCCTCCTTAAATGATCCGACTCCGAGTTTTCCTGTGCGTCGTTCTGGCCTGGGCACCTTTCCACGGCCGGGCAGCGTTACCGACGGACTGGCTGATCGACTCGTCGTCGTTCAAGGCGAAGGTGGAAGTGAGCCGGGACGGGCAGCAACTGGAGCTGAACAACGGGCTCCTCCGCCGCGTAATCCGTCTTCAGCCGAACGCGGCCACGGTGGCGCTGGACAATCTCGTCACCGACGAGTCGCTCCTGCGCGGCGTGAAGCCCGAGGCCATCGTCGAGGTGGATGGTCGGCGGTTTGAGATTGGCGGCCTCAAAGGACAGCCGAACTACGCGTTTCTCCGTCCGGAGTGGATTCGTGAACTGCACGCGGACCCGGGAGCCTTCCGGTTCGTCGGCTACGCGATTGGCAGGCCAGCGGAGCGCATGGCGTGGAAGCAGGTGCGCCATCATGCTCCCTATGTCCAATGGCCGCCGGCCGGAGTGACCCTGCGGCTGGATTTTGAGGAACCGGCACCCACGAATGGACCCGCCGCGGCCCCGAAACTCCTTATCTCGGTCCACTACGAGCTGTACGATGGCCTGCCGTGCTACGGCAAATGGATCACCGTTTCCAACCGCACTGACCACACCGTCCGGGTGGACCGCTTTTCGAGCGAGGTGCTCGCGGTAGTCGAGCGAACCTCGGAAGTCGATGAACTCAGCGAAGGCCGCATGCCGCCGAATTTCCACGTCGAAACCGACATGGCTTTCGGCGGCAGCAATGCGACCGCCGCCAACCGCCGCTCGTACCGCTGGCTGACCGATCCTGATTTCCGCACCCAGGTGAACTACGAGCGCAAGACCCCGTGCCTGCTCGATATCGGACCCGACCTCGGGCCGGCCCAGGACATTGCGCCCGGTGGCGTCTTCGAGTCCTTCCGCGCCTGGGTGATGCCGTTCGATTCCACTGACCGCGAGCGCTGCGGTCTGGCCATGCGGCGGATGTACCGCGTCATTGCGCCATGGGCCACCGAGAATCCGCTGATGCTCCACCTGGTCACCTCGGAAGGCCGGGCGGTGACGAACGCCATTGACCAGTGCGCGGCGGTGGGCTTTGAGATGCTGATTCTGAGCTTCGGCAGCGGCTTTGATCTGGAGGACCGGAATCCCGCCGTGATGAAGCGCGCGAAGGGGTTTGCCGCCTACGCCCACAGCCGCGGCATCGAGATCGGCAGCTACTCGCTCCTCGCCTCGCGCAGCATCAGCAAGGACGACGATGTGGTGATGCCGCCCTGGCAGAAGGTGACCTTCGACAACTCGCCGTGCCTCGGGAGCCGCTGGGGCACGAACTACTTCAACCGCCTGTACGAGTTTCACCGCGAGAGCGGGTTTACGCTGCTGGAGCATGATGGCTCATATCCAGGCGACCCTTGTGTGAGTGAACTGCACCCCGGCCATCATGGGCTGGCGGACTCGCGCTGGAACCAGTGGCGTAAGATTTCCGACTTCTACAAGTGGTGCCGCGGACAGGGCCTTTACCTCAATGTGCCCGATCACTACTTCCTCGCCGGCTCCACGAAATCGGGCATGGGCTACCGGGAGGAAAACTGGTCGCTGCCGCGCGAGCAACAGGTCATCCACACGCGGCAGAACATCTACGATGGCACGTGGGAAAAGCTCCCGAGCATGGGCTGGATGTTCGTCCCGCTGACCCAGTATCAGGGCGGTGGGGCGGCCGCGACCATCGAGCCGCTGGAGGAGCATCTGGACCACTACCGGCGCATGCTCGAGGGCAATCTCGCGCTGGGCGTTCAGGCGTGCTATCGCGGCCCGCGCCTCTACGACACCGACCGTACCAAGGCGATGGTCCAGGCCGAGGTGGCCTGGTTCAAAGCCCACCGCGAAATTCTCGAAAGCGAACTCATCCACGGTCGGCGGGCCGACGCACGCGACCTCGACTGGATGCTGCACGTCAACCCGCACGGGAAAGAGAAGGGCGTGCTGGTCGTGTTCAATCCGCTCGCGGAGCCGGTGACCAAGAAGTTGCGTGTGAACCTTTATTACACCGGCCTGACGGACACAGCCCACATCAGTGAACAGGGTGGGGCGGCCATGCGCCTCAAGCTCAACCGCGATTATTCGGTCGAAGTGCCGGTGCACGTCCCGGCCGGAAGCATGAGCTGGTTTGTCGTGGAGTAAATCACGACATTCTCACGGCCAAGGGTTTGCGGCGCGGGCGCTCCATGATAGCGTCCCCGCATGGCGTTTGAATCCTTCCGCGAGTTTGTCGAGGCCCTGGATCGGGCGGGCGAGCTCAAGCGGATTTCCCAGCCGGTCGCGACCGAGCTGGAAATCACCGAGCTCGCCGACCGCGAAATGAAATCGCCCGGCGGTGGCAAGGCGCTGCTGTTCGAAAAGCCCACGGTCAACGGCGTGGTTTCGCCGTTTCCGGTCGCCATCAACACGCTCGGTTCGCACCGGCGCATGGCCCTGAGCATGGGCGCGGAGTCCGTGGACGCCGTGGCAACCGAACTAGGCGCACTCATGAAGGCCAAGCCGCCGACGGGCATTGCAGAAACCATCAAGCTGCTCTCGCTGGCGCTGGATCTGCGTCACGCCAAACCCAAAGTCGTCCGGACCGGGCCCTGCAAGGACGTGATCCAGCGTTTCGACGCGCCGCCTTCGCGAAAGGAGCGCTGGCCGGGAGCGCCGGACATTACGGGGACCGCTCCGTCGGCATCTTCCGCCGCCGCCCCTACGCTGGCTAACCTGCCGATCCTGAAATGCTGGCCGCTCGATGGCGGGCGTTTCATCACGCTGCCGTGTGTGGTGACCCGCGACCCGGACACCGGCGAGCGCAATCTGGGCATGTACCGCATCCAGATTTATGACGGCCAGACGACGGGCATGCACTGGCAATTGCAGAAGGTCGCCGCCCGTCATGGTCGCCGTTACTACGAGAAGGGCGAGCGGATGCCGGTCGCGATCTTCCTCGGGGGCGATCCCACGTTTCCCTTTGCGGCCACCGCGCCGTTGCCGGACGGCCTCGATGAATTCCTTCTCGCCGGTTACCTCCGGAAAAAGTCCGTTGAGCTGGTGAAGTGTGAGACCAATGACCTCGAAGTGCCCGCCAATGCGGACTTTGTGATCGAGGGCTACATTGATCCGACGGAGCCGCTGCGTGACGAGGGGCCTTTTGGCGATCACACCGGCTACTATACGCTGCCCGAGCCCTATCCGGTCTTTCACATCACGGCCATCACGCACCGCAAGGATGCGGTATATCCGGCGACGATCGTGGGCATTCCGCCGATGGAGGATTTCTACATCGGCGGCGCGTCGGTGAAGCTGTTCCTGCCGATCTTCAAGATGAACTTCCCGGAGATCGTGGATATCGCGCTGCCGGCGGAGGGCGTGTTTCACAACCTCGTCTTTGTGAGCATCCGCAAGACCTACCCGATGCAGGCCTACAAGATCATGCACGGCCTCTGGGGCATGGGGCAGATGATGTTTTCGAAATACATCGTGGTCGTGGACGCCGACGTGAACGTCCATAACACCAGCGAGGTGCTGTTCCACCTCACCGCGAACACCGACCCGCAACGCGATAGCGTCTTCACCAAAGGGCCGTCCGACGTGCTCGACCACGCCACCAGCGAGATTGCCAGCGGCAGCAAAATGGGCTTCGACGCCACGAGGAAACTGCCGGGCGAAGGGTTCAAGCGCTCCTGGCCGCCGCTGATCCGGATGGACGAGGCGGTTAGGCAGAAGATGGATTCGCTGCTGGGCGTGGTCAGGCCCAGTCGTAGTTGAAGCTGATGCTGAGACGTTCGGCCTTCAGCGGGTTCGCGACCACTTCGTGGCGCAGCCAGCTCTCGAAGAGGATCAGGCTGCCGGCCGTGGCGGGATAGGTGACGTAGAGCTTATTGACGTCGCTGGTCTTCGCTTGGCGGGGCGGGGCGGCCATGAACTTGCTCATGCGGGGATCCTCGAACTTCAGCCCGGCGCAGCCTTTCGGCGTGGCCACGTAGTAGGTGCCGCTTACGACCGAGTTTGGGTGCAGGTGCAGGCTGTGCGCGGTGCGGTGCGGCATGATGTTCACCCAGCAGTCGGTCATCGCCAGTTTGCGACCGCCGAAGTCCCACTCCAGTGCTTTGGCATAATTGCGCACATGGCGGTCGATGTGCCGCGCCAAATCCATGAAGGTGGACGAAAACTCGTGCAGCTTGTCCATCGAGCCGTAGCTCGTGTAGCCGCCCGGATAGTTCGACTTGGACCAACGCTGGCCCTCGCGGTCGAAGTCCCGGAGCTGGTGACATTCCTTCAGCAATTCACGGTTGAACGCCGGCCCGCCGCTACGGAGCAGCCGGTCGTTGTAGATGAAGGTGGGGAACCAGCCTTGGATGCGTTTCATTAAGAAGAAGGCAGGGCTGCGATCGGCTCGGTCAGCTCGATGGCGCGTCCATCACAGTCGGCGACGACGGCACGACGACCCCAAGGCGAATCTTTCGCCGGGGTGACCACAACGGCGTCGAATTGCTGCAACGCCCCGAGAGCCAAATCCACCGAAGCGACTTGAAAGCCTAACATCGTCGCACCACCGCTTAACCGCGAAGGTGCCGTTCCTTCATTGCCTGGATAAATTTCAATCACCGTCGATTCCAATTGGCAGGAATAATGAACTGGTCCGGTGCCGTGCTGCTCCTGAACGAACTTCAGCCCGAGCGCTCCGTAGAATGCCAAAGAAGCATCCAACTTCGCGGTGCGAAGAACGATCAGGGAAAGGGACGGAATAGGCATTTGACGGATCTCATCAGTGATCAGACCGTGATCCGGTCCGTCCGCAGGTACGGGCGCAGCGGCTCGGGTATGAGGACGGTGCCATCCGCTTGCTGGTGGGTCTCGATCAGGGCGACGAAGAGGCGGGCGAGGGCGGTGCCGGAGCCGTTGAGGATGTGCGGGAAGCGGTTCTCGCCGGTTTCGGTCTTGTAGCGGAGATTCATGCGGCGGGCCTGGTAATCCTCGCAGTTCGAGCAGCTCGACACTTCCAGGTAGCTGCCCTGGCCGGGCGCCCACACTTCGATGTCGTAGGTCTTGGCCGAGGCGAAGCCCATGTCGCCGGTGCAGAGATTGATGACGCGGTAGTGCAGGCCGAGGAGTTGCAGCACCTTCTCGGCGTTGCCGACCAGCTTCTCCAGCTCTTCGTAGCCGGTCTCGGGCGTGGTCAGCTTGATCAGCTCGACCTTGTCGAATTGGTGCACACGGATCATGCCGCGCGTCCCGAGTCCCGCCGCCCCGGCCTCGGCGCGGAAGCAGGGCGAATAGGCCACGTAACAGACGGGCAGTTGGGCCGCGCCGAGGATCTCTTCGCGGTGGATGTTGGCGACGGGCGCTTCGGCGGTGGGCAGCAGGTAGAGCTTTCCCATGGTCGAGGCGTCGAGGCCCTCCTGCACGGCGTAGGCCTGGTCCTTGAACTTGGGGAACTGTCCCACGCCGTACATGCAGTGCTCACCGACGATGTAGGGAGGCGCGACCTCGCGGTAGCCGTGATCGGTGGTGTGCAGGTCGAGGAGGAAGTTGATGAGGGCCCGTTCCAATCGTGCCCCCCAGCCGGTGTAGAGCAGGAAGCCCGAACCGCTGAGCTTCGTGCCGCGCGCGAAGTCCACGAGCTTCAGCTTCTCGCACAGTTCGACGTGGGAGAGCGGCTTGAAGGCGAAGTCGGCTTTCGCGCCGTACACACGGATCTCGGGGTTGTCGGCGGCATCCTTGCCGATCGCCACGCTGGGGTGCGGGATGTTCGGGATGGAGGCGAGCAGGGCGTCACGGGCGGCCTCCACTTCGGCGACGGTCTTGTCGAGCGCGGTGATGCGGTCGCCGATGTCCCGGGTCTCGGCCTTTTTGGCCTCGGCTTCGGCGAGCTTCTTCTGGCCCATGAGCGCGCCGATCTCCTTGGAGACGGTGTTGCGCTTCGCCTTGAGCTGCTCGACCTCGGCCAGCGCGGAGCGACGGCGGTCGTCGAAGGCAAGGACCTCGGAGACCTTCGCGTCGTCACCGGCATGGCGCGTGGCGAGACGTTCTTTGACGAAGTCGGGTTTCTCCCGGAGCAGCTTGATGTCTAGCATGTCGACGGAGACTAGGGAAGGGGACGGGGGGCGGGCAAGTGTGCGTCGGAGCGAGGGAGCAGGGGAAGAAAGGGTGCGGGGGAGCAGAGGGGTTGCTAGCCGCTTCGTAATCTTACTCTTCTTCATCCTAATCGGGCAAAAGGAAGAGAAGAGTAAGATTACGATTACGAGTAGGATTAGGAATGGGAAATTCCCGCCGTCAGAACAGCTTTGCCGCTTCCATCAGCAAATAGCCGAGCAGGCCGGTCAGCGGGAGCGTGAGGACCCAGGCCCAGAGAATGCGCTCGACGACGCTGAACTTGAGCGCATTGAAACGTTTGGCGCAACCGACGCCCATGATGCTTGTCGTCACCGCGTGGGTGGTGGACACGGGCATGCCGAAATGCGCGGCCGACATCAGCACGGTGGCGGCGGTGAAGTCGGCGGCGAAGCCGTTCACGGGCAGCACTTTCACCATCTTCTGGCCCATCGTGCGAATGATGCGCCAGCCACCGGCGGACGTGCCGGCGGCCATCACGAGGGCGCACAGGACCTTGATCCAGGGAGCGATGACCTCCTTGCCGTCGCCGGTCATCACCATGGGGTGACGCAGGAATTCCAGCCAGCCCGGCACCTGGTCCAGCGTGCCCGCCTTGACGGCGGCGGCCAGGGCCAGGGCGATGATGCCCATGGTCTTCTGCGCATCATTGCTGCCATGGCTGAAGCCCATGTAGGAGCCGCTGAACATCTGCAGCATCTTGAACCGCCGCGTCACGGTGGCCGGTCGCCAATTCCGCAGAAGGACATAGAGCAGCGACATGACGAACAGGCCGCCGCAAAAGCCGAGCACGGGCGAGATCAGCATCGGTGCGACCACCTTGTAGAGGATGCCCGTATTGTCCCACCAGTGCGCCCCGCCGCCCTTGGCCCAGATGATGGAGCTCCAGTTGCCGCCGGAGGAGGCGAGGGTTGCCCCGCAAAGACCGCCGACGAGCGCGTGACTGGAGCTGGAGGGCAGGCCGAACCACCAGGTGATCAGGTTCCAGATGATGGCGCCCAGCAGGGCGGTGATGATGGTCGTGGTGGTGACAAACTGAGCGTCCACCAGTCCCTTGGTGATGGTCTTGGCGACCGCCGTGCCGACCAGCGCGCCGGCCAGGTTGGTCGTGGCGGCGATGATGATGGCCAGGCGCGGGGTCAGCGCCTTGGTGGAGACGCCCATCGCGATGGAATTGGCCGTGTCGTGGAAGCCGTTGATGTATTCAAACGCCAACGCCACCAGCAGAACCGTGATCAGGAGCAGCATGATCCGGGAGGCGTCAGGAGTTCTTCAGCACGATATGGAAGACAATGTTGCCGGCGTCGCGGCAGCGGTCGATGACCTTCTCCAGCAGCTCGTAGAGATCCTTGAGCGCGATGACGCGGATGGGGTCGTCCTCGCCGTTGTAGAGGCCGCGGAGCAGCTCCATCATGAGCTTGTCGGCTTCGCCCTCGAGGTATTGCAGCTTGTCATTCCGTTCCTTGACGACATCCAGTTTCGACGCCCGGAGGTCCTTCACGAGCTCCTGGACGGTGCCGATGGCGCTTTCGAGCAGCTGCACCTGGCGGCTGAAGTCGGCCACTCCGACCCGGCTGCGGCTGAGCAGCAGCCGTTCGCCGAATTTTTCCAGCGTCTTGGGGATCTTGTAGAGCGCGGTGCTGAGGGCCTCGATGTCCTCGCGCTCGATGGGCGTCGCGAACGTCTGGGTGAGGCGGGTGTTCAGCTCCTCGGTGATGCGCTTGTCCTTCTTGCGGAGCAGGGCGAATTCGTCGAGCGAAAGCACACCTTTATCAGGGGCACCGAGCAGTTGCACGAGCAGGCGAACGCTTTCGCGGGCTTCCTCGGCGGATTTGTCCAGCAAATCGAAAAAGACGTCGTCACGGCCGAGCAGCTTTTGCAGAGAGAACATGGGGACATTGTGTTACAGGAGGGTTACGGCGGGCACGGGAAAAATGAGGCTGAATCCTTCGCCGCGAAATTTATGCGGGGGGTTCTGGCAAATTCCGTCTTGCCGTGGCCGGCTCCCGGCGTAATTTTCGCCACGCGTTCGCCACGCGACGACAACCCAAACGTCGCAGATCCGTAGCGCAAAGCTCCAAACTGCTTTTTAACGGATGAGTTTAACCGCAGCCACGCCCACAGCCTCCCGCGAATACCGGGTGCAGGATGATTTGAATCTGGAGTCGCTGCCGCAGACGCAGCGGGATCCCAGTCGCAAAATCACCTGGGCCAACGCGATCTGCGCGACCGTCCTGGGCATCGGGCTTTTTCTGCGTCGCGACGCCCAGCAGTTCAATTTCAAGCCGGAGCTGGTGGAAAGCGCCCCGGTGGTCATCCCTGAATTCGTTCCCGAGCCGCCACCCACGGTGGAGCAGGTCGCCGAGGACAAGCCTGAGGAACAGACCGAAGCGGCTGTGGTTCCAGTGGTGGTGGCTCCGGATGCGTCCAAGGTGAATTTCGCCGTCCCAGTGACCGGTCCCACCGTCAAGGCGACCGACTTCAAATACGCCGGCCCGCCCCCGCGAGTGACCCAACGGCCAAGCCAAGCCTCCGGGCCGACGGTCTTTCGGGGCGGCCCCAGTGGCGATGGCGGTTTTTACGAGAAGCCGCCCTATCCCCGGGATGCGTTGCTGCGCAAGGAGCAGGGCGAACTCCAGCTCTACGTGGTGGTCGGCGAGGATGGCACACCGCTGGAAGTATCCACCCGCGTTTCCTCCGGTTCACCCACGCTGGATCGCGAGTCCATCAAGTTTGTGAAAAGATACTGGCGTTGGCCGGCAGGTCCCCGCCGGGAGTTTCTCGTACCGCTGGAATACCATTTGCAATAACCCCCTTACTGCCCTCATCCCGAACCCTTTCGCCGCCAAACCTCCTACCAATCCTATGCTGCTTGCCAACATCGCCGTCGAATTCTTCAAGAAGGGTGGTCCGATCATGTGGCCGATCCTCGTGGTGGCCATCGTGGCCATCGCGGTTGTCACCGAACGCGCCTTCTGGTGGCTGCGGGAAAGCGCCAAGCGGGATCCGGAAACCCTCGAGAAGGTGCTGGCCGCGATGGAAAATGGTGATTTCAAAGCGGCGCTGACCCAGTCCAAGGGTTCGGAAGACCCGGTCACGCGGATGATTTTCCGGGGTCTGAGCCATGTGCATGGTTCACTCACGGGCGCGCTCAAGGTTGCCGCCGGTGCCGAGATCAAGCGCGCCGGGCGCTTCCTCATGCTCATCGACACCTGCATCACGGTCGCGCCGCTGCTGGGGCTGCTCGGCACGGTGACCGGCATCATGGGCTCCTTCCAGGCGGTCGGTGGCAATGAACTGGCGGTCAGCGCCGTGTCCGGCGGCATTGGCGAGGCGCTCACAGCCACCGCCTGCGGTCTCGGTATCGCCATCTTCTGCCTGCTGCCCTTCAACTATTTCAACGAACGGCTGGCCAAGCTGACCTTCGAATTGGAAACGGCCGCCACCAACGTCGAGGTGATGGTCACCCGCGCCAAGCAGGAGGGCTTCGACACAATGACCTTCCGTCGCGAATCCGCCGCGGGACTCGCCTGAGGCCATGCAGCTGAACTCGTCACCCGTGCCGCAGCGCAAGGCGCGCATCGAGATCATCCCGTTGATCGACGTGATGTTTTTCCTGCTGGCGGCGTTCATGATGGTCAGCCTTTCCATGCAGAACATGCAGACCAAGCGCATGGACCTGGCGGAAGCGGTCACGGCCAAGGGCGACTTCAGGCCGGACATTTTCAACATCGGCGTGGACAAGACCGGACTCGTCAGCGTCGGCAAGACGAACATCACCCTCGATAAGCTCGATGAGATGCTGGCGGCGGCCCTCAAGAAAAGCACCAACGCGCCGGTCTTCGTGACGGCGGATCGCGACACGCTTCACGGCTCCGTCAACCGCGTCCTCGACCGGGTGCGCCGGGCCGGTGTTCAGCGCGTTTCCTTCTCCGTCTCCGGCAAATCGCAGTAACCCAATCATCCCATGGCAGGCGGCGGTTCCTCACAGTCCATCGGCGGCCGGAAAAAGGCGCGCATCGAGATCATCCCGTTGATTGACGTGATGTTCTTCCTGCTGGCGGCCTTCATGATGGTCAGCCTCTCCATGCAGAAGCTGCAGGTCATCAAGATGGACCTGCCCACGGCCACGGCCCAGACCACCAGCAAGAAACCCGATGTCTTCAACATCGAGATTTCGCGCACGGGCGACGTCTCCGTGGACTCCAAGCACCTCTCCATTCCGGAAATGGAAAAGGCGCTGAAGGAACGGATGAACGCCAACACCAATCTGCCCGTGTACATCAAGGCGGACCAGAAATCCACGCATGGAATGGTCATGAACATCCTCGACTCCGTGAAGGCCGTCGGTGCCCCCAAGGTCTCCTTTGCGATTGAACCGCCGAAGGACTGAGCGCATTTCTGGCGCGTGCAATTCTTCCGTCAGCTCGCCCCGGTCATTTCCGGGGCGATTTTGTTTGTGGGTGCCGGAGCGGTGCGGGCGGCCGACTGGCCCCAATTTCTGGGGCCCAACCGGAATGGCACCACGACCAACCGGATTGCCGCCAGCTTTCCCAAGGAAGGGCCAACCCGCCTCTGGCGGCGCAAGGTGGGGCAGGGGTTTAGCGGCCCGGTCATCGTGGAGGGCAAGGTACTGCTGTTCCATCGGGTGGACAACGAGGCCCTGCTGGAAGCCTTCTCCGCCAGGACCGGGGAGCCGGTCTGGCGTTGCTCGACCCCGACCGCCTATGTGGACGATTTCGGTTTTGATGAAGGTCCGCGCGCCGTCCCAGCAGTCAGTGATGGCCGAGTCTTCCTTTTCGGGGCGGACGGCCATCTGATCGGAGTCTCGTTGGCCGACGGTAAGAAGCTGTGGGAGGTGGATACCCAGGCTCGTTTTGGGGCAGACAAGGGATTCTTTGGCTCCGCCTGTTCGCCGTTGGTGGAGGGCAATCTGGTCCTGCTCAACCTCGGGGGCGGCAATGGTGCCGGCTTGGCGGCTTTCGCCGCAGACACAGGCAAGCTGGTGTGGAAGCTCACTGACGACGAGGCCGGCTATGCTTCACCGGTGCCGTTTCTGCGGGAAAAGGAGCGCTCCGTAATCTTCTTCACGCGGGCCGGGCTGAAGGTCGTCGATCCGGTGGCGGGGCGGTTGCGCTTTGGCTTTCCCTGGCGCTCCCGCGAACACGCCTCGGTGAACGCCGCCAGTCCGGTGGTCGCCGGTGACGAAGTCTTTCTGACCGCCAGTTACGGCACCGGCGCGGTGCTGTTGAAGCTCAAACCGGATAGCGCGGAATCCATCTGGTCAGGGGATGAATCGCTTTCCGCCCATTACGCCACGCCCGTGAAACGGGGCGAGTTTCTGTACGGCTTTCATGGCCGGCAGGAACGGGGACCTGCCTTCCGCTGCATCGAGTGGCGCACCGGCAAGGTGCGCTGGAGCGAGGATGGGATCGGTGCCGGTACCGTCGCCCTGGCGGATGACCGGCTCGTGCTGCTCCTCGAATCCGGCGAGCTCATCGTGGCCACCGCTGATCCTGCCGCGTTCAAGCCGCTGGCCCGCGCGCAAGTTCTGGGCGGCGGAACCCGCCCCCCGTTCGCCCTCGCCGATGGCCTTTTGGTCGCGCGCGACAAGAACCAGATGATAGCGCTCGACGTGCGACAGGTCCCGTGAAAGCTCATTGACGTGAGATCCGAGCATTGTCCGTCGCAGGGCGACGACGTGACCGTAGCCGTGGGTCTCGATCCACGGTTTGCGGAGAGAATGGCACGCGTCGCATAGTGACGTTCGAATGCCCACCTTGTTGAAAACGCAGGATTTCAAGCGTCGCTATGCGACGCTTTCTCTTTCCGTAGGCAACCGTGGGCAAATGCCCACGGCTACGATCATATCGTCGCTACGCGACGCGGGACGGGTGTTTCCCAAGGCATCCCATTCATTGCTTGGTTTTGGTGGACCGTTGGGTTGCTTGGCGTCGGCACCGAAAGCATATTTTAACGGCTGCTGAGCCGACCCGGCGGATTGTACATGACGTCCATGCGCAGGACGTACTTCCGGCCCTTCCGGACGTCATAGATTTCGTGGATCACGGACGTTTTGCGGCCGCATGCTTCTCCACCATGATCCAGCGCTGCTGTTCACCCGGTGTCGGCTGTTGTTGGTCGAACTTGAAAGGCTGCCGGTCGATTGTGGCACGAGCGACCAGGGTTTTCAGCTTCTCGGTGCGTCCAAAGACTTCATCGGCCTTGAAAATGGCGCCGGCCTTGTGTGCTTCCTCAAACGTGTTCTCCCCATACCATTCCGCGCGGTTGATGATGATCACCGCAACCCATTTGACGGGAGGGAAAGTGGAGCGGCCTTTGCGGCGAATCTGCGATAGTGCGGCGGCACTTTCTTGGTCCCAGAAACTCTCACTCCTCCTGGCCCAGTTTGGCGAGGTCACGTCAAAACCACTTGGGCTCGTCCGATTCGTCGTAGCGCTTTTCACTGACGTCATATTGGCATTGCAAATAGTCGGGGAAGTTATCGCTCATCCGGTAGAAATTGATGCGCATGGGTCTGGGTCTACCCGGGCCGGTGCCGTAATTGGGCAGAGGCAATTCGCTCGGCAGTGGCGGAGCTCCGGCTTCTCTCTCCCGCATGCGCTTGTCCGCCCGCTCCAAGGCCTCCCGAACGTCGGCCCGGCGGGTTTCCTCGTTTTCTGGAGGATCTCCCGGGATGACGGCATGCATCCCTTTCCCTTCGAATTGTCGTGGCGCACTGTCGTTTTCACGGGAGCAACCGGTGACCAAGCATAATGCCATGGCCATAAGGAATGCACACTTCGGCAGAGAATTAGGCTTAAGCATGTGCCTGGGATATTAGGCTGAAATCTGCATGGCCGTCCAAGGACCGTTGGTTGCCATTTTGCCTTCTACTCCCGCCCCGCCGCCGCGATGAAAGGCTTCAGCTCGCCCATGAGCTGGGCGAAGCCTTCGAGCGAGAGCTGCTGGGCACCGTCGCTCCAGGCCTCGGCGGGATTGGGATGAACCTCGATCAGCCGGGCGTCGGCGCCCATGGCGATGGCACCCTTGCAGAAGGAGGCCACCAGGTCCGCGCGGCCGCCGCCCTGGCTGGGATCGATGACGATCGGGCAGTGCGACTCGCGTTTCACGATGGGGATCGTCGAAAGGTCGAGCGTGTTGCGCGTGTAGGTCTCGAAGGTGCGGATGCCGCGTTCGCAGAACATCAGGTCGCGGTTGTTGTTCGCGAGGACGTATTCGCCGGCAAGCAGCCATTCCTCGATCTTCATCGCGAGGCCGCGTTTGAGGAGCACGGGTTTCCCCGTCTTGGCGGCGGCGATGAGCAGTTGGAAGTTCTGCGCGTTGCGCGCGCCAATCTGCAGGATGTCGGCGTATTCCGCGACCATCTCGGCATGATCCTCCGACAGCAGCTCGGTGATGATGGGCAGGCCGGTGGCCTTGCGCGCCTTGGCCAGGAGCTTCAATCCCTTTTCACCGAGGCCCTGGAACTCGTAGGGCGAGGTGCGTGGTTTGAAGGCCCCGCCACGCAGCACGGTGGCCCCGGCTTTGGCGACGGCCTCGGCGGTTTTCATCAGCTGCGTCTCGCTCTCGACGGAGCAGGGGCCGGCCATGACGACAAACTTCGGTCCGCCAATGACGACGCCACGCGTGGTGACGGTCGAATTCTGCGGATGCGCCTCGCGGCTCACGAGTTTGTGGCGCTTCTGCACGCGCATGACGCTCTCCACCTGCGGCCAGGCGTTGAGCGCTTCCAGCGAGGCGTGTTCGCGCTCATCGCCAATGGCGCCGACGACGGTGCGGGCGACGCCGCGCATGACGTGCGGCGTGTAGCCCAGGCGTTTGATCTCGGCGAGCACGGCGGCTTCTTCCTTACGGGACAGGTTGGGTTTGAGGACAATAATCATGGTGTATTATGGGTGCCGAACCGGAAGCCGGGGGGCGAAAATAAAAACGCCGCCGGCAGAGGCCGGCGGCGGTGGGGGTGCAACTCCGTGTCACGCAACCACGCGCCAGCCGGCCCGGCTAAAATAGCCGGACCAAAAGCTAAACACGTAAAACGCGCGACTCATTACGAGGGTAAAGAAGACGAACCGGTACCAGACGTCAATCCCCGGATTTTCAGAGCCGAATTGGCATCAGAGTGGGAAAATAGAGCTTTTACCTAGGGCATGCGGTCTTCTTGAAGAGGCGAATGGTGAACAAAAAAGGCCGCGCTTGAAGAAGCGCGGCCCCGAAATTTTGGCAGAAGCTCAGTTCTGGTTCTTGGCCAGCTCCTGATTCGTCATCGCGTTGTAAATCGCCCACTGTTCGTTGTGGAAGCCCGGTTCGGGCCGGAAGGAGAGCTTCGCGAAGAATTTCTTCTCCAGCTCGATCAGCAGCTTTTCATCCTGGGTGCGGAGGCGGTCGAGCACCTGCTGGGTGCAATGGATGCGGAGCTGGAAGTCCTCCTCGCTGCGCGGCCGGGCCTTCATGATGCTGGTGAGCTTGCGCTGAAGCTCGACGCTCATGGACTCGGCGCTCTTGACCACGCCACGGCCCTTGCAGTGCGGGCAGTCCATATACATCGCGGCGGCGACGCTCTCGGTGTGGCGCTGGCGCGTCATCTCCATGAGGCCGAGCTGGGAGAGGGGCAGCACGTGCGTCTTGGCCTTGTCGCGCTTCAGGTTTTCCTTCATGCGCTGGAAGACCCGCTGCTGGTCGCTGCGGGACTTCATGTCGATGAAGTCGAGCACGATGATGCCGCCCATGTTGCGCAGGCGCAGCTGGCGGGCGATCTCGTCGGCCGCCTCCAGGTTCACCTTGAGCAGGTTCTGGTCGTGGTCCTTGGAGCCCTTGTGCTTGCCGGAATTCACGTCGATGGCCACGAGCGCCTCGGTCTCGTCGATGATGAGGTAGCCGCCGCTCTTGAGCGTGACCTGGCGGCCGAAGGCGTGCTCGAGCTGCTTGCTCACGTTGAAGCGGTCAAACAGCGGCTGGGCCTCGTTGTAGAAGACCACCTTCTTGGCGGAGCGCTGGCTGATCTTCGCGATGCTGTCGCGGATGCGCTGATACTCCTTGTTGCTGTCGATCAGGATGCGGGTGACCTCCTCCGTGAGGAAGTCGCGCACGGTGCGCTCGATGAGGTCCGGCTCCTGGAAGACACATGAGGCGAGGCTCTGGGTCTTGATCTTCTCCTGAATGTTCTTCCACTCCTCCAGCAGCATAGCGACGTCCCGGATGAAGTAGCGCTTGAGCTTGCCCTCACCGGCGGTCCGCACGATGACACCCATGCCTTCGGGCAGGGTGAGCTCGCGCACGATCTTCTTCAGGCGCTGACGTTCCTCGTGGTTGTCGATCTTGCGGGAAATGCCGGACTGGTCGGAGTTCGGCAGCAGCACCAGGTAGCGTCCGGGCAGGGAGAGGTTGGTGGTGACGCGCGGTCCCTTGGTGCCGATGGGCCCCTTGGTGACCTGCACGATGATCTCACTGCCGACGGGATAGAGCTTGGGCACGTCCCGCTGGGTGATCTTGGGCTTGTTGTCACGCTTCTTCTGGCGGTCGCCCTCGCGTTCCACGATCTCGACGCTGGAGTCGAAGCTGTTGGGGATGATGTCCCAGTAATGCAGGAAGGCGTTCTTTTCGAAGCCGATGTCCACGAAGGCCGCCTTGAGGCCGTCTTCCAGGTTGCGGACCTTGCCCTTGTAGATGCTGCCGACCAACCGCTCCGTGTTGGTGCGCTCGACGGTGAAATCCTCCAGCTTGCTGTCCACCAGCACGGCGACGCGGGTCTCCAAGGGTTCGGAGTTGATGATGACCTCGACGGTCTCCTTGTCCTCGGGCTTGATGAACTGCTTGACCTTCTTGACCACCTGCTTGACGGCGGCGCGGGCCTTCTCGAAGAGCGTCCGGGGCGCCTTTTCCTTGGGCGTCTCCTTTTTGGACTCGGACGATTCGTCCTCCTCGGTGAGCTCCTCGGGGCGGGAAAGGTCCGGGCGGCGGTAGCGCTGGTCACGCCCGGAGGCGGTGGGCTGGGCCTCGTCCTGATGGTCGGTGGCGTCTTCGGGAAGGCCGGCGGCGAGATTTTCCGCACGCCGGATTTCCGCCTCGTGGCGCCGCCGGTCGAAGACGTGGTCGTTCGCCGGTTTCTCGCCGACGGCCTCGGCGCGGGCGGTGTTGGCGGCGCGGTTGGGCTTGGCGGGCGAGCCGAGGCCGCGCTGCGGCTTGAAGCGCATGGGACCGCTGCCCTTTTTGAATGACTGTTGACTCATGATGTTTTGGTCGGGGCGTCAGTAGTGACGCCGATACAGGTGAATGTTTTGGAGGATGCCAATGGCAACGAGGGAGCAGAGCACTGACGTTCCGCCTGCGCTGAGCAGGGGCAGTGGGATGCCCGTCACCGGCATCAGCCGGATGTTCATGCCGATGTTCACAAAGATGTGGCTGAAGAGCAGCGTGACGACCCCGGTGGCCAGCAGCCGGCCGAGTCGGTCGCGGGCCTCGCCGGCGATGCGGATGCCCGTAAAGAGCACCACGCCGTAGAGGACCAGGACGGTGACGCTGCCCAGGAAACCTTTCTCCTCGGCGATCACAGAGAAAATGAAGTCGTTGTGCGCGCCCAGCCGGGGCAGGAAGCCCAGGGAATGCTGCGTGCCCAGCCGCCAGCCCTTGCCGGTCAGCCCGCCGGAACCGATGGAGATCATGGCCTGATCCACGTTCATGGCGGTGTCGCGCTGGAGCAGGCGCGCCTGTCGTGCCTGGTCGGGCGTCGCGCCGGAGGGGGCGAAATCGACATTGAAATAAACCATCAGCCGGCGGCGCTGGTATTCCTCCAGCTTGATGAATTTCCAGTTCGGCGGGGCAAACAGGACGTCGAACAGGATCAATGCCGCAATGATTCCGGTGCCAGCCAGGAACTTGCCCAGCATCGCGCGCGGCACGCCGGCGACGAACATCATCACCAGCGCGGTGGGCATGAACACGAGCGACGAGCCGAGGTCCGGCTCCTTGAGAATCAGAGCGAATGGCAAGAGGGCCATGCCCAGCGCCTTGACGAAGTTGCCCGGCAGGCGCAGTTCCTCGGGCGGGCGGGAGAGGAAGTTGGCCAGCGCGAACAGGAAGGCGAGCTTCGCAAATTCGCTGGGCTGGAATTGGATCGGACCGAAGTCGATCCACCGTTTCGCACCGTTGCGGGAAACGCCGACCAGAAACACGCCCACCAGCAGCACGATGCTCAACCAATAGGCCACCAGCGACCAGCGGGCGAGCCGGCCGTAGTCCACCAGGCACAGCACGAAGACGGCTCCCAGTCCGAAGATGAAGGCGAACAGATGACCGATCGCGCGGTAGCGCCACCACGGCAGGTTGGCTGCGGCATCGGTGTCACCGGTGGCGGAGTAGATGAAGGCGACCCCGACCAGCATGAGGCCGAAGGCGGCAATCCAGAGCGGCCAGTCCACGTGGGCTTCACGGGTCCCGGGGGCGACGAGGGGCGAGATCATCTGGCGGCCACTCCTTTCGTCAGGCCCTGTTCCCGGTCGCGCAGGAACTCGTAAACCTTTTTCGCCACGGGGGCGCAGGTGCCCCCGCCGGAGCCGCCGCTCTCGACCATCACGATGACCACGTAGCGGGGCGCCTCGTAGGGCGCGAAACTGGTGAACCACGTCACCTTGTCCTTGCGCCCATAGCCTTTGATTTCGGCGGTGCCGGTTTTGCCGCATACGGCGAAGTTTTTCAGCCGAGACGCCTTGCCGCTGCCTTCATCGTCGGCGACATCGTCGCGCATCGCGGCCCGCACAAGCTCCCAGCTGCGTGGCTGGAGGTTGACCTGCGACCGGAGCTGGCCGGGCTTCACCACGACCGGTTTGTCATTGGACAGGACGTCACCGGATTCGAGGCGGTCCACGATGCGCGGCCAGTACACTTTGCCGCCATTGGCGACCGCGCTGAGCACCACCGCCATCTGCAGCGGGGTCACGGTGATTTCCTGACCGATGCTCACGTTGGCCAGATTGCCTTGGGACCAACCGCGTTCTCGGGCCTCATCCCCCGTGGGGAAAAAACCGGGTGCCTCTTCACCGATGCGGATGCCAGCGTGCTCACCGAGGCCGAAGCGGTGGCCCATCGCCATCAACCGGTCCCAGCCCAGTTTCAGGCCGTAGTTGATGAAATAGCTGTTGCTGGACCGGATGAAGGCGCGCCGGAAGTCGTAGTCGCCCGGCGGGGCGGTATCGCCGATCGGTCGTCGGCCCAGCATATAGCGGCCCTTGCCTCCTGGGCCGGCCTCCACGGTGTAAATTTCCGCGGGATTCAGCCCATTCTCCAGCAGCGCCAGCGCGTTGATGATCTTGAAGGTGGAACCGGGCGAATATTCACCAATGGAGGCGCGGTTCACGGACCGGCGTTCCGGCGCGGCCAGAAAATAACTGTTGTAGCGCTCCGTGGAAATCCCGTTGACGTACTCGGAGGGATCGAAGGCCGGGGCCGAGGCCATCGCCAGGACATCCCCGTTGGCGGGATTCATCACGACGACGGCTCCCCGTTCGTCGCCCGCCTTCACCCCGTTGAGCGCCTGCTCGACCGCCACCTGCAGCGCGAGATCGATCGTCGTGACGAGGTTCTGGCCGGGCTCCGCCGGGGTGATGATTTCCTCGGCCTGCCGATGACGGTAGCCGGCACTGTTGACCAGGATGCTTTTCGCCCCGGCCACGCCACGCAGCTCATGGTCGAACGATTTCTCGAGCCCGGTACCGCCGACGTAATCCGGCAGGCGGTAGTCAAAAACACCTTCATCCTCGTCGTAAATGTCGTTGCGCTTGAGATTGCCCACGAGATGCGCCGCCAGCGGGCCGTGCGGGTAGCTGCGGACGGCGACCTGCTCCAGCGCGACCCCGGGGATCGCCCAGCCCTGCTCGGTGATCTGCGCCACCTGCTGCGGGGTGCAACTGGTCACGATGGAAAGCGGCAGGAAGCGCTTTTGCAGGTAGTGATGCTGCAGGGCTTCCTCGCTGAGGCCGATGGCCATGCCCATCCGCTGGCCGACGGCGGCCACCGTGTTGCTCACGACCGTGTAGCGCACCTGGCGTTCGAGCGCGCCGATCTCGTCCCGGGTGAGGCGCACGCCGCGCTTTTTGTGACGGAACTTGTCGAGAAACTGGGCAAAAAATCCGGTGGGTTCCGGTTCACCGGCGGCGACCCGCTTGGCCGCCAGCACCTGGAGCTTGCGGTGCTGGTATTCGGTCTCGAACTGCGGCCGCAGCTCATCGAGATAAAGATCCAGCTGGTAGCGCGGCGCGTTGCCAACGAGCTCGATCCCGTTGCGGTCGAGAATCTTCCCGCGCATTGCCGGCACGCGCACGGTGCGGAAGCTCTGGGTTTCCTGGCTCTGGCGGTATTTCGCGGCAGAAAAGATCTGCAGGCGCCAGAGCTGCGCCCCCAGCAACAGCAGGCCGCCGAGCGCCACCCACGCTACGGTGCGCAGGGCGCGGTCGCCTTTGTTGAGCTGGTCGAACAGGAGCATGTCAGGCAGGTACGGAGCGGGAAACGAAACCCACGCCGGTGCGTAACTGTGCCGGGCACAATTCCGCAGCGGTCGGACGGGTGGATCGTTTCATCATCGGGGACCGGCTTCGGACAAAGATTCAGGTCGGGTGTTCATCTTGAAAAGCGAGTGGTTCAGTTACGTCCGCGTTTGATCTGGCGGTCGGGCCGGAAGCTGGATTCGGTCACCGGCTGGTAGTCGAAGGTGTTGCGCAGGGCGTCGAAGATCCGGAAAAACGCGGGGCACATCAGGCCGTTGGTCAGCGCGCTCAACAGCAGATGCCAGATCGTGGCGGCACCGGAGATGGGAGGCACCTGCCCGAGGGACAGCAGCGCCAGCGTGGCCAGCGGCACGAACAGGCCAGCCCCAAGGCCGAGCCAGAACTGGGCGTAAAGCTGGTCGCGGAGGATGAGGTGCTGGCGCGTATGAATCACGAACACGACGGTGAACATCGGGGCCAGGCTGACGCCGAGCCGGCTGGCCGAAAGCGAATCCAAGGACAGCGCAGCAAACACGGCCAGCCCGCCCACGACGGCGAGGTGCGTGGTGAGGGCGGCATAGACGAGCAGCGCCGGAATCAGTCCCGGAACCATGCCCAGCGCCCGGGCGACCGGGGGAAACTGGGTCTGCGCGAACACCGCCAGCCAGGCGACGAAGAACAGTGCGATGGTGGGGACCCAGCTCATGTGAGTGACGAGTGCCGAATTTCGAATTTCGAGCGGCGTGCGGTGGGTGACTTGGGAAAGGCCGTGCGCGTCCGTGCGCCCGGATAATTCGCAATTCGAAATTCGTAATTCGAAATTCTCTTCATTGGGTGAGCACCCAGACTTCTTCCAGGCGGTTGAGGTTGGCCGCGAGTTTCACGCGGGCCTCGGTGTAGAGGCCGCTGTCCACCGAACGGGCATCCACGATCTGGCCGACCGGAATTCCTTTCGGGAAAACCCCGCCGAGACCGCTCGTGACCACATTATGGCCGGCGAGGATGCCCGGGCTGTTTTGCAGGGTCCGCAGGACGACGAAGCCGTCACCCACGGCGGCGGACCGGGCTTCCTGGATCACGGCGTTGTCCCGCGTTTCGCTGACGATCACGGAGACGCCACACTCGGGATCGCCAATCAGAGCCACCTTGCTCTGGGTCGGCTCGACCGAGCGTATGCGTCCGACCAGCCCTTCGCTCGTGAGCACCGGCTGATTGACCTGGGCTCCGTCGCGGCTGCCGTAGTCGATGGCAATCACCCGCCAGAAGGTGGTGGGTTCACGGCCGATGACGTGAGAGGGATGAAGCTTCCAGGGCGCGCGCGGGGCCCAGCCCAAGCTGGCCCGGAGGCGGGCGTTCTCCGCGAGGGTGTCGCGGGCCTGCGAGTTGGCGAGGCGAAGCTGCTCGTTCTCCTTCCGCAGGCGTTCCACCTCGCCGATGAGGGTGTCGCGGGTGAGCAGGCTGTAGCTGGCGCGGTCCACGAAGGACTGGCCGCTGCCGGCCAGCCCGAAGAGCGGGAGGAACAGCCCGCTGACGGCGAGCTTGAACCGGCCCGCCGTGTTGGGGGGCAGATTCAACAGCACCAGCAACAGCACCGTGATGGTGCCGAGGGCGACGTAATGCGCGCGTTTGAACAAAGTTCGCTCCGACAGTTTCGGGGCGAACGCAGGGCCGGGGAGATCAGGATGTCGAACTGGACGCGACGCGTTTCAGGAAGCTGAGTTCCTGCAGCACCCGTCCGGTGCCCGTGGCCACGGCCGTCAACGGGTCGTCCGCGATGTGGACGGGCAGGCCCGTCTCCTTCGCGATCAACCGGTCGATGTTCCGTAGCAGGGCGCCGCCGCCGGCCATCATGATGCCCCGGTCGACAAGGTCGGCCGAGAGTTCAGGCGGGCAGCGTTCCAACGTGATGCGGACAGACTCAAGGATGCTGGAAAGCGGTTCCTGGAGGGCTTGGCGGATCTCCTCGGAATGCACGAGAACGGTCTTGGGAAGGCCGGCCGCGAGGTCGCGTCCCTTGACTTCCATGGTCAGTTCCTGTTCGAGGGGAAAGGCAGAGCCAATACGAATCTTGATCTCCTCGGCGGTGCGTTCGCCGATCATTAAATTATGGGCACGCTTCAGATGCGCGACGATGGTGTCATCGAATTCATCCCCACCGACGCGGACGCTCCGGCTGAACACGATGCCGGCGAGCGAGATGATTGCGATTTCGCAGGTGCCGCCGCCGATGTCCACGATCATGTTGCCGGCCGGTTCGTGCACCGGGAGGCCGACGCCGATGGCCGAGGCCATGGGCTGTTCGATGAGGTAGACTTCGCGCGCCCCCGCGTGGGTGGCCGAATCTTTCACGGCGCGTTTCTCGACTTCCGTGATGCCACTGGGAACGGCCACGACGACGCGCGGGGCGATCAGCTTCCGATGATGAACCTTCTGGATGAAATGCCGCAGCATCGCCTCGGTGATCTCGAAATCCGCGATCACACCGTCCTTCATGGGACGGATGGCGACGATGTTGCCGGGGGTGCGGCCGAGCATGCGCTTGGCCTCTTCGCCCACGGCGAGAACGTTGGTCGTGCCGGCCTGGATGGCCACCACGGAAGGTTCACGAAGCACGATGCCCTGATCCCGCACGTAAACGAGCGAGTTCGCGGTGCCGAGGTCGATCCCGATGTCGTTAGAGAAGAGACCTTTGAGTTGCGCAAACATGAAGTGTGCCCAAAAGCACGCCGCAACGATGGCGGCAGCGGGGAAAGGGGGTCAAGGGAAAGCCAAATAAGTTGTGAACAACTTTTGCTTTCCAAGGCCGGGAGGCCCCGATGTCCGACGGACGGTTGGCTTACTTGCCGGGCGGGGGTGAGCCGGGTTCCGGGGGGGGGGCGCGACGGTCGCCGCGGCCATCCCGCGAGAATTTCTCCTCCCGTTTCTTTTCCAGCTTCTCGAACTCGAGCTTCTGCTCGGGCGTGAGAATGGCCGCGATGCGGTCATGGCCTTTTTTGAACAGGTCATGGATGCGGTCCATGTGTTCCCGGTGACAGGCCCCAAATTCATCCATCCCCTGTCTGATGATCGAATCCAGCTGCATCGCCTGTTCGGCCGATAGGCCTAACTCCCTGGTGTAGCGCTCTTTCTGCTCCTGTCGCATGGCTTCCGGATCGAACCGGCGGGGGGGCTGCTTCCGGCCATACGTGTAGCTGACTGCCCCGCCGGCCACCGCGCCGATCGCGAAGATGGCGGCGACATAGAGCGCGGCGACGGTTTTGGTGACGGGAAGCCTCATTGCAGCATGGCAACGTCGGCCCGGGCGTTGGAGAGAATCATCTCGTCGGCGGTTTCCGACTGCACGCCATGCCAGCTCGCCCCGATGGCGATCATGGCGACGGCGCAAGCGCAGGCGAGGCCCAGGCGGAAACAGCGGATGAGGCCGAACAGGTCGCCCCCTTCGGCCCGGCTGGCGCGCCAGGCTGCCAGCACGCGGGCCTGGGCCGGGAAGGGGAGCTCCGCCGCCGATTCAGCCGGCCGGGAGGCGGCGGAGGCGCTGCGTAGCAGGCGTTCGAGTTGTTGGTCGAGATTGCTCATGGGCGGGTCTCTTTCAAAAGTTCTTCCAAATGCTTCTTCATCTTCTGCCGGGCCCGGAAGGCCCGGACTTTGACCAGAGCCGTGCTCCAGCCGGTGACCTGCTTCACTTCTTCAACGCTGCGACCTTCCATGTGAAGGAGATTAATGACCAGCCGGTCCGCCGGATTCAATTTTGCCAGCATTTTCTCCACCAGCTCGCGGGAAGCGAGACTTTGCTCGGCCGGCAGGTCCCCGCTCTCGGTCGCCAGATTCTCGATGACAGCCACCTCATCCTCGCTCAGGTCGGCGTGGCGGAACTCGGGCCGGATCTTCTCGTGCGAGATCTGGTTGAGGCAGGTGTTCACGGCAATCCGCGAAACCCAGTGTTCCAGCGGCACCGCGCCGCCGAACTGGTCGAGCTTTGTGAACACTTTGACGAATACTGACTGCACAAGATCCTCTTCACTGGCGCGCCGCGGCAGGTGTGACCGGACTATTTTCATGACGAGCGGCGTCAGATGGGCCAAGAGCACCCGGGCCGATTCCTCGTCGCCCGTGCGCACCCGTGCCACGCACGCCGCCACGTCCAAAACCGGTTCATCCATGCCTGTGTGGCCGCATTCTCATCAGTGAAGACCTCAGCGCAAGCACGCCGGTTACGGAACTGGGTGGAAATTCACGAACGTTCCGCCGCCAGCATTGTCTTCACTTACGGTTTGCCCTCGCAAACGAAGGCCGACTACAACACCCGGCGCAGCGCCAATCATGATCCGCCTTAGACCGACCCCTGCCGCCCTACGCTTCTGGCTTGGCTGTTTGCTTGGGCTGCTGACGGGGTCACTTGCCCAGGGCAAGATCCAGTTTGATGTCTTTGCGGGCTATGGGGATGCGGGCGGTGGAATGGTCCGGGCCGGTGGTTGGTATCCTGTGGCCATCGAGGTTTTTAATGACGGACCGACCTTTGACGCGGTCATCGAAATCACCGCGGGCCAGTTTGGCAGCCAGACGCAGCGCATCCCGGTCGAACTGCCCACGAACACCCGCAAACGTCTGGTGGTGCCCTTCTTTTGCGCCTCCGCCGGCTACCTGACGCTGGATGCACGCCTCAAGGACAGCAACGGGAAGGTGCGCGACGAACGGCTCGGCACCCGCCTGAGCATCATCCAGTGGGAAACACCCCTGATGGGGGCGTTGCCGGCTTCCTATGGCGGCATGCCGACGTTCCCCACGGACCGCCAGCGCCGGTCCGAATGGCAGCCGACCGTGGCCCGTTTGCAGAGCGAGTTCGTGCCCGACAACCCGATCGCCCTGGAGGGGCTTAACACGATCTATCTCAACACGGCCAAGGCGTTGGAACTCAAGGAGCCGCAGATCAATGCGCTGCTGTCCTGGCTGCAGGCCGGCGGGCATCTGGTGGTGGCGGTGGATCAGCCGGCCGACCTCACCGCCGCCGGTTGGCTCCGCGAGATTCTTCCGGCCGAAGTGGCGGGCGGTAACAGTCTGCGCGCCGGCCCGGCACTGCATCACTGGCTGTCGGCGGAGGAATGGGCACCGTTATACGGCTATGCGCCGCCCTTGCCGGCCAATTCACCGTCCCACCCCCTGGTGCGCCCGGCTTCGAAGCCGAACAAGTCCAAGCCGGTGGCGGAGCCGGGAAACCCGTTCACCGAACTGGCGGCGGAGAGCGAATTTGGCACCGCCGAACTGCCGCTGCTCGCCCTGCGGCCGCAGGCCGGCCAGGTCGCCTTGAAGTCCGGCAACGTGCCGCTGATCGTTTCCGGCTCTCGCGGGCGTGGGCTGGTCACGCTGCTGGCCTTCAATCCCGAGCGTGAGCCTTTCCGCGGCTGGAAGCTCCGGCCCTGGTTCTGGGCGCGCCTCACGGACGTGCCGCACGTGATGCTGGGGAAGGCCGATTTCAATGTGTACGGCGGGCGTAGCCTTGATGCCGTCTTCGGCGGCATGGTGGAGACCCGGCAGATCCGCAAGCTGCCCGTCGGCTTCCTGCTGCTCCTGCTGGTGGTCTATCTCGTGGTCATCGGTCCCCTGGACCAGTGGTGGCTGCGCAAGATCAACCGGCCGATGCTCACCTGGATCACCTTTCCGGCTTACGTCGCACTGTTCTCGCTGCTGATCTACCTCATCGGCTACAAGCTCCGCGCCGGCCAGATCGAATGGAACGAAATGCACATCGTGGATGTCCTGCCCCAGGGCGACGGCAGCCGCGCGGTGCTGCGGGGGCGGACTTTTGCCGGCATCTATTCACCCCGTAACGATGCCTACAAGGTGGCCACCGACCTCCAGTATGCGACGTTCCGCGCAGAGTTCCAGGGCCTCTGGGGCAATGGCAACGACAACGGCAAGGTCAGCCTCCTGTCCAAGCCGGTCGGCTTTGAGGCCGAGGTGTTTGTGCCCGTGTGGACCAGCCAGATGAACGTGGCCGACTGGCAGGACACGGGGGAACCGCCCCTGCTGGCCAAGCTGGGCAGCAATGGCCGCAACTCGACCATCCGCCTGGAAAACCGCAGCGGGCACCGGATCGGCCGTGTCTGGGTGGTGTCGGCGGGCGGGCCCATTTCCGAATTGGGGGACTTGCCGGACGGGGCGGCGAAGGAATTTGAGCTGGCGGGGGCCGGAGCCACCTCGCTCCAGCCGTTTGTGGCCGCGCATGACGCCGAGTTTCAGTCGGTCGTGGCCCGGCGGGGGGAGACCTTCGGCGACAGCGGGAAGGCCCACATCGACGACTGGGCCGGCGCGTCGGTGGCGGCGTCGTTTGGTTCGCTGCTGCACCTGAACAATGGTGACTCCCGGGAGTTCGTGTGGCCGGCGGGCATGGACCTCACATCCTTGTTCCAACGCAACGATACCATTGTGCTGGCCTGGATTCCCGACGCCTCACTGGTGGCGCCCTTCAACAAGTTCACCCCCAAGCGCCAACAGAACGGCACGTTGCTGCGGCTCGTGATTCCCTCCCGCTGACTTTCGATCATTAGCAATCCCTTCACGCCATGTCCGCCCCTCCCGATATCCCCGCCGTACAGACCGTCGACCTGAGCCGCGTGTATGGCAGCATGGTGGCGCTCAGTTCGCTGAACCTGACCATCAATCGCGGCGATCTCTTCGGGTTCATCGGCTCCAACGGCGCGGGCAAGACCACCACGTTGCGCATCTTGGCGACCTTTCTGACGCCCTCCAGCGGGCGGGCCGAAGTGCTGGGCTATGATGTCGTGCGGGACGCCGACCGGGTACGGCACCTGATCGGCTACATGCCGGACTTTTTCGGCGTGTACAAGGACATGGAGGTGACCGAGTACCTCGATTTCTTTGGCGCCTGCTACAAGATCCCGACAGCCCAGCGTGAAAAGACGGTGGCCGACGTCCTCGAACTGGTCGGTCTGAGCGAGAAAAAGGGTTCCCTCATCGGTTCGCTCAGCCGGGGCATGCAGCAGCGACTGGGTCTGGCGCGGGTGCTCATCCACGATCCCCAACTGCTCCTGCTCGATGAGCCCGCCAGCGGTCTCGATCCCCGGGCGCGGATCGAGATGATGGCGATCCTGCAGGAGCTCCAGCGGATGGGGAAGACCATCATCATCTCCTCCCACATCCTTTCCGAGCTGCAAACCCTCTGCAACCGCTGCTGCATCATCGAACGCGGCAAGCTCATCTACAGCGGACCGATCAAGGGGGCGCAGACGCAGTTGGCCGATGTCCGTGCCTTCTGGGTGCGCGTTGGCAGCCCGCTCGTGACCGCTCGCGACCTGCTGGCGGCCCGGCCCGAGACTTACAGTGTGGAAGTCACCGATGACCGGCTCAAGGTGGTGCTCGCCAATTCCAGCTCGGACCCGAGCTACATCCCGGAAACCTTGGTAAACGCCGGGGTCCGCCTGCTGGAATTCCGCGAGGATGAGATCGGCCTAGAGGAAGTATTCCTCCGGGTGACCAAGGGCGAGACCCAGTAGGCGCTCGTGCCTGGGTGCAAACGGTCCCTTGAAGGGCGGCCCAAGTGGATCCCAATGGGATCTTTCCAGATCCCTTGATAAGCCAATTCGGTCGGCCTCATGCCTGCCCGGCTACTGGGTGCTCAAGGCAACGCTTGGCGATGCCGATGAACCGATAGGCATTCTCGGCTGACGAGGGTGCCGGATCGTAGACGTCATGCAGGCATCAAGAATGTCAGGAGCGCCGCTTATGTCGGTGGAGGGGTTGGTCCGCAGCCCGCGAACGGCCTGGCTGGTGCTCGCAGTCGGTGTCGGCGTCTCCAGTGTGCCCTGGCTGACCGCGCTCGTGCATGGCACACCGGAGAATTTTGCGTCGTTGCTCACGCTGGTCTTGGGAAGCATCGCCAGCCTGCTCGTCTTTTCCTGGATGCGGATACTGCTCGCGGCGCAGGAGCGGGCAGTGGCATTGGCCGGGGAGATGATCGCCAGCCTCCGGGACAATGAGGACCGCTTCCGGCTCATCACCGAGAACATGGCGGACCTCATCGTGGTCGCCGATGCCAGCAGCCGGAGGCTTTACACGAGCCCTTCGCACGAGCGGCTGCTGGGGCACGAGCTGGATGGGCTCGGACGGGCTCCGCTGACTGCCCATGTTCATCCCGACGACCAGCCGCGCCTGATCGAGGCCAATGAAATGGCCCTGGCCAGCGGTGAACCGTCGATGGTGGAACTGCGGCTGGCCTGTCGCGACGGTTCCTGGCGCACGTTGGAATCGCGTATCAGCACCATCACCGACGCTCTGGGGCAGGTGCGTCTGCTGACGGTGGCGCGCGACATTACCGAGCGGCAGCAGGCCTGGGATGCGGTCAAAGTCTCACAGTCGTTTCTTCAGTCCCTGGTGGAAAGCCTGCCACAACGTGTTCTGCGCAAGGACCGGAAAGGGCGCTTCACGTTCGTGAACTCGCTTTTTGCCCAGTCGCTGAACCGGCCGGCGAATGAAATTCTGGGACGAAATGATCACGATTTTTTTCCGCCGGAACTGGCGGAGAAATATCAGGCGGATGACCAGCAGGTGATGAACGAGCGCAGGACGACGGATTTCGTCGAGACCTATCAGGGAGCGGACGGAAACCCCCGTTGGATCCAGGTCATCAAGACCCCTTTGTTTGACCTGAACGACGAGGTGAATGGCGTTCAGATCATGTTCTGGGATGTTTCCGCCCGGGAGCTGGCCCAGGTCGAGCTGCGCCGGTCCCACGAGGAAATCGAACTGCTGCTCGCCTCCATTTCCACCGTGCTGATAGGGGTGGACCGGCAGGGGCGGGTGTCACGTTGGAACCGCGCCGCCGAAGCGGCCTTCGGCATTTCCAGCGCGCAGGCGATCGGAAGCCTGTTCATGGAATGCCGTATTCCATGGGACTGGAGCAAGGTGCGTCAGGCCATCATGGATTGCTCCCTGGGCAGCAAGACCGTGGAACTGCAGAACATATCCTGCCCCGGAGCGGACGGAAAAGAGCGTCTGTTCCATCTCATCTTCAATGCCAGCAACGACAATGGCGCGCGACAGCTCGCTTTCATCGTGCTGGCCACTGACACGACCCGCGGGCGGATGATGGAAGCCCAGCTGCGCCAGGCGCAGAAGCTGGAGTCCATCGGCCAGCTCGCGGCGGGCATCGCCCACGAGATCAACACCCCGACGCAGTTCATTGGCGACAACCTCCACTTCCTCCGGGATGCGTTTACCGACCTTATGCCCGTGCTGCGGTGCGCCACGTTTTTTTCCAGCCAGCCGGCGGGCACCGAGCCGCCCCCTTCCATGCTCGAAGCATTGAGGGATTCGCTGGCCAAGGCGGATGTCGGATACCTGTTGGACGAGATGCCCAAAGCCATCAGCCAGTCGGAGGAGGGCATCGACCGCGTCGCCCGGATCGTCAAGGCGATGAAGGAATTTTCCCATCCCGATGTGGATGAGATGTCGCCCGTGGATCTCAACCGGGCCATCGAGAGCACCATCGCGGTGGCCCGCAATGAGTGGAAGTATGTGGCGGACCTCGTGACGGATTACGACCCGCAGCTGCCGTTGGTCCCCTGTTTTCCTGGAGATGTGAATCAGGTGATCCTCAACTTGATCGTGAATGCCGCCCACGCCATCGCCGCCACTCCGGCGGTGGAGAGCGGCGGCAAGGGGGTGATCACGTTGCAGACGCGCCTGTTCCCGACCGAGGTGGAGATCCGGGTGCAGGACACCGGCACGGGTATCCCGGAGGGGATACGTGACAAGATTTTCAACCCGTTTTTCACCACCAAAGAAGTTGGCAAGGGGACCGGTCAGGGCCTGTTCCTGGCCCACAACGTGGTGGTGGAAAAGCACGGCGGCTCGATCTGCTTTGAGACTCAGCCGGGACAGGGTACAGTGTTTATCATCCGGCTGCCGCTCAAGGCCCAGAAAAGGGCCAAGAAAACCCCATGAAACGGCGCATCCTGTTCGTGGACGATGAGGCGATGGTGCTTCAGGGGCTGCAACGGATGTTGCGGGCCAAGCGTGACGATTGGGACATGCAGTTCGCCAACGGCGGGCCGGAAGCCTTGGCCGCCCTGGCCGACCGGCCGGCGGACCTGGTGGTATCGGACATGCGCATGCCGGGAATGAGCGGCGCGCAGCTGTTGCGGGAAGTGTCGCGGCGATATCCGCAGACGGTCCGCTTTGTTCTCTCGGGGCATTCTGACACGGAGCTGGTCTTGCAATGCGTGGGGACCGCGCACCAGTTCCTCTCCAAACCCTGCGATGCGGAAACGCTCAAGACGGCCATCACGCGCGCCTTTGCGCTCAACGACATCCTGCAGGAGAATGGCCTTCGGCAGCTGGTCACGCAGCTGGCCTCGGTGCCAAGTCCTCCCACGATCTACAACCGGCTGCACGAACAGCTCGCCCTGCCGGATGCTTCCGTGGAAAAAGTTGGACGGATCATCGGCGACGATCCGGCCATGACCGTGCGGATATTGCAGCTCGTCAACTCGGCGTTCTTCGGCCTGAGCCGCAAGATTTGCAGCCCGACCGAGGCGGCGACTTTGCTCGGCATGGAAACCATCAAGGCGCTTGTTTTGTGGACCCATATCTTCTCGGGGCAGAGTTCGCCGGACCTCCGCCGCCTGGCCGATGAGGTTTCCCGGCATTCCCTGCTCACGGCCCAGTTGGCCCGGCAGATCATCGAGTGGGAGGAGGGCGACAACGGGACCAAGGAAAGCGCCATGACTGCCGGACTGCTGCACGATGTGGGCAAGCTGATCCTTGCGTTCAATTGTCCGGCCCAATACCGGCAGGCGACCTTGCTCGCTGCGCAGGAGCGGATTTCGTCTTGGGAAGCGGAATCCCGGATCTTTGGAACGACCCATGCCGAGGTGGGTGCGTATTTGCTGGGTCTCTGGGGACTCCCGTTCGATCTGGTGGAGGCGGTCGCTTTTCACCATGCGCCCAGCCGAGGTGGCAACCGGGCGGTTTCAGGTCTGGCCGCAGTTCACATCGCGGATGTCCTGCAGCACGAAACACAGCCGGCGAGTCGTGTCCAGCAGTCCGCTTTGGATCAGGGTTACTTGGAATCTCTCGGATTGAGCTCGCGTATCGGGCAATGGCGAGATGCGCTGAAACAGGGTCCGGCAGCTGGCCAGCCATGAAAAAAGTCCTCTTCGTCGATGACGACCCGAATATCCTGGCGGCCTTCCAGCGGCAGCTGCGCAAGGAGTTGCCCATTGAAACGGCGCTGGGGCCGGAGCAGGGGCTGACCGCTCTGGACAGTGGCGACGGTTACGCCGTGGTCGTCGCCGACATGAACATGCCGGGCATGAACGGCGTGGACTTTTTACGGGCGGCTCGGACCAAGACTCCCGATTCCGTCCGGGTGATGCTCACCGGCAACGCGGACCAGCATACCGCGATTGAGGCGGTGAACGAGGGCGCGGTTTTCCGTTTCCTGACCAAGCCCTGTCCGCCCGACAAGCTGCTTCAGGTGTTGCGCGATGCGCTGCGCCAGCACGAGCTGATCAGGGCGGAGCACGAGCTGCTCGACCGCACGCTGCGGGGCTGTGTGAACTCGCTGATGGAAATTCTCTCGATGGCCGATCCGCGTGCGTTTGGTCATGCCCGGCAATTGCGTGATCTCGCGTTGGAGCTGGCCCGAAACATGGGCCTGACCAAGACGTGGGATCTGGAAGTCGCGGCCCTGCTTTCCCCCATCGGCAATGTCACGCTCCCGTCCGGTCTGGTGGCGCGGGCCTGGGAACAGCAACCGCTCAGCCCGCCGGAGGCCAAGATGCTGGGCCGGGTGCCGGCCATCGGCTGCGAACTGCTCCAGCAGATTCCGCGACTGGAAGGGGTCGCCCGCACGATCCTTTATCAGGGCAAAGGTTATGACGGCAGCGGAACCCCGGAAGATGAAGTTGCGGGATCGCGGATTCCCCTCCACGCCCGGCTGCTGAAAGTGGTGTGCGATCTCTCGCTCTCCGAGCATCGCGGGCTGACGCGGGCCGCCGCCCTGGAGGAATTGCGCCGACACCGGGGCTGGTATGATCCGGAGGTGCTGGCGACCGCCATCCGCTGCTTCGGCGGGACTGCCTCAACCGCGGAAATGGGCGCGGAAAACAGGGCCATGCTTTTGCCAGAGCTCACCATCGGGCAGGTCCTGGCGGCCGATGTCGAAACCGCCCATGGAATGCTGATTGTCTCCGCCGGCCAGACAATCACCGAGCCCTTGCTGAGGCGTTTGCAGAACTTCGCCACCCTCAGTGGCATCCGGCAGCCAATCCTGGTTCACGCCCCCACCTGAGTCGGACGTTTCGCCTCCAGCAGTTGCTCAGCTTCCAGGAGCACCGCCTGCAGCAGTTCGAGGCGGACCGGCTTGGTCAGGTAGCCGTCCATGCCCGCTGCCTAGCACTTTTCACGGTTGCGATCCATGGCGTCCGCCGTGAGTGCGACGAGGCGGAGCGGGTGGCGGTTGTGCGGGGCCAGACGCGGGTTGGCTCGGAGTCGTTGCGCGGTGTCGAAGCCATCTAGCTCGGGACCTCGTTGCCGTTGCCGGCGACATCCGACTGATAGCAGCAGCCGGTGTGGTGGGTTGTGGAACATCTGTCCTCGGCCATTGTTGCCTACTTGGTAGGGCAAACGGGAGACATGGGCAAATCCCCCGATTTACTTCAGTTTCACCCGATTTTGCCGATGTGGTGAGTTGGGAAGGGAGTGCCGCCGCGACACCGCTTGGGAGGGCAAGTCTCACCTTGGATTTTCAGATTCCCAGGTGGCCTTTTCTTTTGTGCTGCGGTGATGAGGATTTCCATTATACATCGGCAACGGGCGGATGGGTCTGATAACAGATAGTTCCTGCCGTATGAGGCGGCCCATCCGCAGCCCAATCTGTCATGATGGCTCTTTCCAGCGAACTGTTTGGCACCGACGGGTTCACGCCGCCGTGGCAGGGGCCTGCGTGGTCGAAGCTGCATGGCTGGGTCCAGGTCGGAGCGGATCTGCTGCTTTTTGGCGCCTTCGTGGCGATGGCAGCCTGCATCCTCTGCTACGTCATCCGCCGCCGTGACCTGTATTTCCCGCGCCTTTACTGGCTGTTTGCGAGCTTCATCCTCGTCTGCGGCCTAATATTCTTGGTGGATGCCAGCCTGTCCTGGCAGCCGTGGTACCGGTTTTCTGCCCTGATCAAGCTGTTTGCCGGGGTTGTTGCCTGGACCACGGTCGTGGCGGTGGTCCGGGTGCTGCCGCGCGCCCTGGCGCTGCCTAGCGCGATGCGGCTCAATGAGGAGTTGCGATCCGAGGTCGAGGAGCGCAAATGGGCTGAGGAGGAGGTCCGACATCTTAACGCCGCCCTTCAGCACCGGGTCGAGGAGCTGGAAACGCTGCTGAACGTCCTGCCGGTCGGCATCGGCATCGCGTCCGACCGGGAATGCCGGCACATCCGCGCGAACACCGCGCTGCACCGGCTCCTGCGTTCTTCGGAAGGGGGCAACGTTTCCCTCTCGGCCGGGCGTGCGGAAGTGCCGAAACATTTTCAGGTCTTTGTCGCGGGCCGGCTGGTGCCGCCCGATCAGCTGCCCATGCAGCTGGCCGCCGCCAACGATGAGGTCATCCGGGATATGGAGGAGGAGGTGCGCTTCGCAGACGGCAGCGTGCTGCATCTGCTGGCCTACGCCGCTCCCCTGCGCGACGGCGAAAAGAGGATCCGGGGCGCGGTCGGGGCGTTTATCGACATCACGACACGCAAGCAGGCGGAAACCGAGCGCCAGCTGATCGAGCGCAAGATGCTGGAGACGCAGAAGCTGGAAAGCCTGGGCGTGCTGGCCGGCGGGATTGCCCATGACTTCAACAACCTGCTCACCGGCGTAGTGGGCAACGCGTCGCTCGCCAGAATGCAGATGGACCCTGCCTCGCAGTTGGCGGGGCATCTGGACCAGATCCAGCAGGCTGCCCTGCAGGCGGGCGATTTGTGCCATCAGCTGCTGGCCTATGCCGGAAAGGGGCGGTTTGTGGTCGAACCCCTTGATCTGAGCCATCTGGTGCGGGAATCCGTGTTTCTGCTGCAGAGCTCGATCAGCAAGTCGGCCGTGCTCTCCTATGAGCTGGCGGAACAGCTGCCCCGGGTGAAGGCCGATGCCAGCCAGCTCCGCCAGATCGTCATGAATCTGGTCATCAACGCCTCGGAAGCACTGGAAGGGAAAGCCGGAGTCATCCGGATTCAGACGGGCCGGTTGCTGGCGGACCGCAATTACCTCGACCACACCCTTGGTACGCCGGAACTGCCGGTGGGTGACTACGTGTTTCTGGAGGTGGGAGACAATGGCTGCGGCATTCCACCCGACAAACTGGGACGCATTTTCGAGCCGTTCTTCAGCACGAAGTTTACCGGACGCGGTCTGGGGTTGGCCGCCGTCCTCGGCATCGTCCGTGGGCATCGGGGCGGGGTGAAAGTGTACAGTGAGCCCGGCCGGGGCACGACCTTCAAGGTGCTGCTGCCCATCTCCACCCAAAGCGATGAGGAAAGCCATGCCGCTGCCTATGAGGCTTCTGACTGGCGCGGGTCTGGCCTCGCGCTCGTGGTGGACGATGACGATTCGGTCCGCAGCATCGCCGTGAAAATGATGGAGTTCCTCGGGTTCGAGGTGCTCCAGGCCCGCAATGGGGCCGAGGCGCTCGGCCTGTTTCAGCAGCATCAGGAGCGCATCGCGATGGTCCTGCTCGATCTCACCATGCCCATGATGGATGGGGAGGAGGCCTTCCGGCGCATCCGGGCGATCAAGCCGGAGATGCGGGTGGTGCTCATGAGCGGCTTTAGCGAGCAGGAGGCCTTGCAGCGTTTCCTGGGACGCGGGCTGGCCGGATTTCTGCAGAAACCGTTCACCGCCGAACTGCTCCGTGAGAAGTTGCGCGCCGTCCTGGCCTGACCTGTCAGGGCGATTGTTTCGTCAGGTGCTCCGTTACCTGGGGTAGGGGATCCGTTTACACAGATGTCGGGAGATTCCACTTGGGGGCATCCTCCGATGGGAGTAACAAGCGTCCATCCAATTATGAATATCCTTGCCGGCTGTCTCCTCGGGTTCGTGGCTTGGTTTCTGGTCCGCTACGTGGTGGCCGGCCTCTACACGGTCAACCAGAACGAGCGCGCCGTGAAAACAAGTTTTGGGCGCGCCCAGCGGGTGGGCGAGCAGACGACCGCAGACGATCCCATTTCCGAACCGCTCAGCGCCGACGAAAAGCTGCGCTACACGTATCCGCAGGTGCGCGTCATTCCGCCCGGCGGGCCGTACTTCCGCTGGCCCTGGGAACGGGTTTACAAGGTCTCCATCGCCACGGAGACGGTGAACATGGCCTGGGATCCGATGGACGTCTCGGCCAACGGTCGCGGCACGATCCTAGAGGCGGTCACGAAGGATCAGCTGAACACCGGCCTGACCGGGCAGATCCGCTACCGGGTCTCGGAGCGGAATCTCTATGCGTATCTCTTCGGTGTGAAGCGTCCGATCGCCCACGTCATGGGGTACTTCGTCTCCGTGCTCCGTGAGCGCATCGCCAACTTTGAGGCGCCGCATCCATCGACTTTGGCGGTCGCAGTCCCGGCGATTGGCGGGCCGGATGCCACGATCGTGACCGGCATCTCCATCAATGACATCCGCAAGAACATGCGCGACCTCAACGAGCACATGGACCGGGAATGCCGCTCCTCGGCCGCGCGCTACGGCATGGTGCTGGACGCCTCGCTGATCACCGGAATTGACCCGCCCCCGGAGGTCGAGTCGGCGCTGGCTGCCATCAACACCGCGTACAACCAGGTGTCGTCCGACATCAGTCTCGCCCAGGCCGGCGCCGATCAGAAGATCGTGCAGTCCCGCCGGGCGGTGGAAATCGAGACGCTGCGCGCGCAGGCGGAGGTCGAGCCGCTGATGCGCCAGGCCGAACAGCTCGGTGAGCTGAAGCGCAGCGGTTCCGGCGTGCTGGCCGCCTATGTCCGCAACGTCCGCCTGTCGCTGTTCGACAAGGCCCAGAAAATCTTTGTGGAGGCCAAGCTATGATTCCATTCCTGATAGCCGCCGGTGCCACGTTTTTCGCCGGATTTGTCCTGATGCCCGCGCTGCTGGTGCTGGCCCGTCTGTTGGGGCTCTACGCGGTCGTGCCGGAGCGCCGCTGCTTCGTTTACATGCTCTTCGGCAAGGTGGTGGCCACCATCGACGAACCCGGGCTGCATATCCTGATCACCCGGATGGGCTGGCGCGCCCTGATCGTGAACTGGATGGGCACGCGCCACGTGCTCGACATGCGGCTGGATCAGGAATACCTGCGCAGCCAGCCGGTGAATTCCGAGGAAGGCGCGCCCATGGGCATCGGCATCTGGTACGAGATGTTCATCAGCGATCCGGTTTCCTACCTCTTCAAGAACACCGACCCGCGCGGTTCGCTGGCGGCCAACGTGAGCAACTCGACCGTGCGCTGCCTCAGCAACCTGCCGCTGGCCGACATGCTGATCAACCGCCACGCCATGAGCAGCACGGTGCGGGCGGAAGTCTCACCGAAGTCGCACGAGTGGGGCTACAAGCTCGGCTCCGTGTACATCCGCAAGGTTCACTTCCGCGATGTCGCCATGATCAAGCAGATCGAGAGCAAGGTGGTGAACCGGCTCCGGCAGGTGACCTCCGCGATCAAGCAGGACGGAGCCAACCAGGTCAGCATCATCACCAGCACGGCGGACCGGCAGGCGGCGGTGGAGTTCGCCAAGGCCAGCGCCATGCGCCCGCATATCGTGGGGGCCGCCTTGGACCAGATTTCCCAGGACGCGGAAGTGGCCAACGCCCTGTTCGCCGTGCTGGAGACACAAAAGATCCTGCACTCCGAAGGACGGGTCACGCTCATGCCCGCTTCCTCGCCGCTGCTCGCGCAGTTGCTGGCGGCCCAGGTGACGCCAAGCACCCAGTCGCCGGCTCCGAAGGCGGCCACGGTATCACCGCCCGTGACACCGCCACCGACGTTTTATACCTCCTGAGACCGTCGGCAGTCTCCGCGCGGAATGGTGCTACCAGGTGGCAACGGAATCGGCCGCGAAAACCTTCTCCACCAGCGCCTTGTAATCCGGCTCGGGCAGCGTCAGGTCCACGACCTCGACTTCGCATACAGGTGATTTGCGCTGCTCCTCGATCAGGCTGCAGGCGAGTTCATCGGCGGGCTGCGTAAGGATGTGAAGCTGCCTGGGCATGGTCAGAAGCGGAGGACGTAGTTGGACTGCGCGGCCAGCTCGGCGAGCCGTGTGCCGTCAATTTCCTCAAAAGCGTGGGTGGTCTCGCCGAGGTTGGCCAGCTCCTTGGCCCCACGCTGCACATAGATGGGACGGCCAAATTCACCGACGATGGGCAGGTAGCGCGTGAAATTGTCCTCGTCCACCAGTTCGTCCACCCATTCACCGAGGGCCAGCACGGCGGACCCTTGGAGATAAAGCGTCACGTCCGTTTTTTTCCAGGTGCCCACGCCGGCGGCGATGCGGATGGCTTCCGCCGGGCGCGCGCTGGTGCGCGGATCGCTGGTGACGAGGAGGAGCAGGCGGGGGTTCATGTCAGTTGAAGCTCACAAAGCGCTCCGTCCCCGCCACGAGATCGCTGACGACGGTCAGTCCGGCGAAGGCGGCGGCATCGTTCACCGGGATTTCGCGCCGGTGGGCGCCGTAGGCGCAGGCGTAGAGTTTGAGGCCCCGGCCGCGCAAGGCCTGAAGATCGGCGCGGGCCACCCCGAGGACCGCGTCGTCGATGCAATAAAGATAGACGTCGCAGCCGGCCGCGAGCGCTGCCGCCGCAAATTTCACCCCGTGCGTGAACGCTGCCGCCTCCGGTTTTCCCGAAAGCAGCACGCCGATTTTTTTTCCTGTCAGCGACACGATGCACCAGAGATAGCGGCTGGCCGGTCCTGCTCCAAGCCGCAATCGTCCTTGCAAAACCGTTGCACCCGGCGCGCAGACCGCCGACTCTCCGCCCCGGTGAAGACTCCGTCCAAACCGGGTTCGCCGGCTTCTGGCTCTGGCCCCAAACCCAGTTCCCCCGCCGCCTCTCCGGCAACCCGACCCGCCAAGAAAACCGTTAAGGCCGTGCCGTCGGCTTCCCCCACGCTCCCCAAGACCGAAGCCAAGGTTGGTCAAACCCTGCCAAAAACGAAATCAGGTCCGGCTGTTAGCGATACGAAAAAGGCTGTGGCCCTCGTCAAACCGGCGAAAATGCCTGCACCCCCGCCCAACGCTCCGGCGAAGGCGGAAATACTGCCTGCGCCCACCGCCAAACCTGTCAAATCGGTGCCAACAAAAGCGGCGAAAAAGGTACCCAAAGCAAACGCAGCAGTAATGGCGGCGGTGGCAACTGTGTCCAAAGTTGAACCGCTTAAAGCCAAGGAAATGAAACCGTTGGCGGCGGCCAAGTCCGGCACATCGAGCCCAACGGTGACTTTGCCTGCCCAAGCTCCTGCAGCGCCGCCGCCCTCGGCTACTGCTGCCAAAGCTGAACCGGTCAAGCTCAAGACAACGGGCAAGGTTGCGCAGAAATCCGGGACTGAAAAACCGGCGGCCTCAATTCCGTTGGCACCTCTTCCAGCTCCAAAGTTGGCCTCGGACAAGTCCAAAACGGCCATGCTAGACGCAACGAAGGCGTTAGCTGCCGCCAAGCTTGAACCTGCCAAACTCAAGAACGAGGCGAAGAGTGAGACCGTATCAATAAAACCGGTGGTTGCCAGCCCGGTTGCGCCTGCGCCAGTTACGAAGTCAAGGAAGGAGGTGCCCAAGCCCGAAGTTGCCGTGCCTCCAGTGTCATCGCCGGTTTCTGCGGTTAAGTCGAAAAAATCTCCGGTTAAGGGCAACGTTTTCAGCAGGTCAGCAGCGATGAACAAGCCTGCCACTCGAGTGCCCGTGGGTGGAGGGGCGAGTGCAATCGCCACCCCGGAGGAAAAGATCACACCGCCGCCCACAAAGGCAGCCGCACCGACGGCCACTTTACATGCCAATCTATTCTCCTCAGCACCGACGATCATGATCCCGCCCATTCCGCCAATCCTGCTGGAAGGTGATCACCCGGTGAAACTGCCTGGCTCGGCTCCCGCAGTATCCGCCGTCGCGACGCCCACCCCAACTGCGGCCAATTCCCAGCCGCCCGGAGTGCCGCCGGCGGCGGTTGCCGCAATCGTGAAGTCGGAATCCAAACGGGTGTGGACGGCCGCCGTTGAACCGAAGTTTGCGGTCCCTTTCCCGGGTGCCGGCTCCCTATGGCTGGTGGCCCGTGATCCCTTTGATCTTTGCGCGCATTGGAATCTCGATGTGGCGGCTTTGGCCGCTTACGCCGCCGATCACCAAGGCACTTGGCGGCTGCGCGTGTGGGTGGAGATGCCGGGAGCCTGGCTGGCCAATGATCAGCTCCTGCCGCTGGGCGCGTCGCATCGTTTTGTGCCCGTGCTGATGCCCGCGACCAGGTATGTTGCCGAAGTGGGCTTCGAGGCCAAGGACGGCTCCTGGCAGGGGCTCGCCGTGAGCCAGCCCGTTTCAACCCCCGCCGATGCGGTGTCCATGGACACCGAAGTGACCATGGCGACCGTGGCCCCGGAGCCGGTCACACCCGAGGTGCTGCGCCGGCTCCAACCGGATGCGGCGGCGGTCCCAACTGCGGGCTTCCCCTTGCTCTCACTGCCGGATCTGGCCAAGGCCTCGCAGCTTACCGCGCTGGTCTGGCGGGCGCTTTCCCAGTCGGGCGTGGGCAATTCTGGGGAAGTCACGGAGCTGGTGGGCGAGCACGTGATCTTGCCCGGTGGAGCCCGGCTTGGACCCACGGCGGGAGGGCCGGAGCTGGCGGTGGAAGCTCTGCCGAGCAGCGAATCCGTGCCGTTGCCGCCGACTGCACCCGCCCGCAACTTCTGGTTCAACGTCAACGCGGAAGTGATTCTCTACGGCAGCACCGAACGCGACGCGCGCGTTACCATCGGCGGACGCCCGGTGAAGCTGCGCGACGATGGCTCATTCTCCTTCCGCTTCGCCCTGCCAGATGGCGAATTCAAACTGCCAGTCGTGGCCATCAGCTCGGCCGGTGATGACCAGCGCGCCGCCGATGTCACTTTTGCCCGCAGCACCGCACTGCGGGGTGACGTAGGCGCGCATCCCACCGACAAGAGCCTGCGCCCGCCGACCGCCGACGCGGTGAGCTGAGCCAGCTTCGCCTGTCGCCGGTTCTCCCGGGAACGGGACAGTTTAAGACTGCTCCACGACCGCACCGTTTCTCAGCCGCAGGATGTGCCGGCAGCGTCTGGCCAGCTCGAGGTCGTGCGTGACCAGCACCAGCGCGGTGCCGGCAGCGGCGTTCAGCTCGAAGAGCATGTCCACCACGAGCCGCGCCGTGTCGCCATCGAGGTTTCCGGTGGGCTCGTCGGCAAAAAGGATCTGCGGACGGTTCACGAACGCGCGGGCCAACGCCACGCGCTGCTGTTCGCCACCGCTGAGTTGCGCCGGATAGTGGTGCAGCCGATCGCCCAGCCCGACCCGGGCCAGCAGTTCTTCCGCAGTTTTCTGCGAGGAGTTTTGGCCGCGCAGTTCCAGCGGGATGAGCACATTTTCCAGAGCGGTGAGCGTCGCGAGCAGTTGAAAATTCTGGAAGATGAAGCCCACCGAGGCATTGCGGACGAGCGCCCGGGCATCCTCATCGAGCGCGCCCAATTCTTGTCCCGCCAAAGTGACGGTGCCGGTGGTGGCCCGGTCGAGTCCGGCGCAGAGGCCGAGCAGGGTGGTCTTGCCGCTGCCGCTCGGCCCGACGATGGCCAGGGTGTCACCGGTCGCGAGCGAGAAGCTGACGTCGCGGAGCACCGTGAGCGGCGCGTCCGCGCGACCGTAGGTCTTGGTCAGCGCGCGGGCTTCAAGGATGGGCGAGGCAGGCACGGGCGGAGGTTGCGGGAGGAAATGGCAGCGTCAAATCCGATGCCACAGATTGTCCGCAAATTATGCTTGTGATTTGCGCGGTCTGACCGCTTATCGCGACCTGTGCAAATCGCCGGTCTCGCGGCCGCCTCTGGCCGCCGGTCCCACTGGAGTTTTCACCGCGGCTGGCGGTGCCTCCGCCTCGCCCTGATCACGCTGCTCAGCCTGCCATTGCTGACGGCCCGCGCCGATCTTTCCGAACTCCTCCAGCGAGGAGTCCTGCGTTGGGGCAATGACGCCGAGGGAGGCGCCCCCTACATTTACCACGACCCGGATCACGCTGACCGCCTCATCGGTTTCGAGGTGGAATTTGCGGAGGCATTGGCCGGTCGGCTGGGTGTGAAGTCCGAGTTCGTGCAGAACAACTGGGATATGCTCGTGCCCGCGCTCGGCGACGGCACGAAGTTCGATGTGATCATCGCCGGCTTGGAACGCTCGCCGGAGAATCTGGGCAAGCTCGCCATGAGCCGCCCCTATTTCATCTTCGGCCAGCAACTCGTGGTGCGCGCCGACGTGACGAATGTTACCTCGCTCGATGATTTGCGGGGCAGGGCGGTGGGGGTGCTTTCCGCCTCGGGCTCGCATCATCTGGTGGAACGCCACGGCGGAATCGAGGCGAAGGTTTATCAGGACAACGTGAATTACTTCCGCGATCTGGAGGTGGGCCGTCTCGATGCTGTGCTGACCGACTCCCCCATTGCCCAGGTCAACCTCGTGGAAAACACGAAGCTCAAGCTGGCGGGGAAGCCCTTCGCGCCCGGTTATTACGCGGTCGGCGTGCGGCGCGAAGATCCGTTGGTGTTGGCAAAAATCGATGAAGCCATCGCCGCCATGATTGCGGATGGCACGCTGGAGCGCATTTACACGAAGTACGGCCTTTGGTCCGCCGATCAGGGTGCATTGCGCGACTGGAAGGCGGACCGCGCGGACGCCGCCGCCGCCGCGCGGACGCAGCACTCGGCCTTGCGCGATTGGCGGACGTACATGCCTCTATTGCTCCGCGCCTCGGTGACGACGATCTGGATCACCTGCGCGGGCATGGTGCTGGCGGTGGTCTGGGGGCTGGCCCTGGCGCTGTTCCGCATGTATGGGCCCGCACCCGTGCGCTGGTTGTCGGTCGCCTACATCGAGGTCTTTCGCGGCACGCCGCTGCTGCTGCAGATCTACTTCATCTATTTCGGCCTTGCGCAGCAGCTCGGGCTGAAGCTGTCCGCCGGCGTGGCTGCCGTGGTTTCGCTCGGGCTGAATTACGCGGCGACCGAGGCGGAGAATTATCGGGCCGGTCTGCAGGCCGTCCCCAAAGGCCAGACCGAGGCCGCGCTCGCCTTGGGCATGACGCGCGCGCTGACGGTTCGCCGGGTGATCCTGCCGCAGGCGCTGCGCATCAGCCTGCCGAGCGTGACCAACGACTTCATCGCGATGTTCAAGGATTCGTCCATCGTGTCCGTCATCGCGCTGGTCGAGCTGACGAAGGAATACCAGATCCGCGCGATCGATTCGGGCGACTACATCGGCATGGGTCTGATGACCGCCGCCATCTATTTTGTGATGAGCTATCTCGCGTCGCTCGGCGCCCGTGCTATCGAAAGGAGGATGAACCGTGATCACCGTTGAAGCCCTGACCAAGAGCTTTGGTTCCACCCGCGTGCTGGATGGTCTGGATCACCGCCAGGCCGCTGGCGAAACCGTGGCGCTGATCGGTCCGAGCGGCTGTGGTAAGAGCACGTTCCTGCGCTGCCTCAATCAGCTCGAGACGCACGACACCGGGCGCATCACGATCGGCGATCTGACGCTGGAAGGTGGCCGCGCCGCCACGACGGAACAGCAACGCCAGCTCCGGCTGCGGGCGGGCATGGTATTCCAGCAGTTTCACCTTTTCCCGCACCGCACGGCGCTGGAGAACGTGATGGAGGGGCCGCTGCACATCCTGCGTGAACCCCGCGCCGAGGTGGAGGCACGCGCCCGTGAACTGCTTGCCAAGGTGGACCTTTCCGCCCGGGCCGATCATCTGCCCGGGCAGCTCTCGGGCGGTCAGCAGCAGCGTGTCGCGATTGCGCGAGCGCTGGCCATGCGTCCTCAGCTGTTGCTGCTGGATGAGCCGACTAGCGCGCTCGACCCGGAGCTGCGCGATGAGGTTCGAAGCGTGCTGCGGCAACTGGCGGAGGAGGGGATGACCATGCTCGTCGTCACGCACGATATGCAGCTCGCGCGCGAGGTCGCCGACCAGGTGGTGTTCCTGCATCAGGGGCGCGTCGCGGAGTCGGGCACGGCCGAGGCGATTTTCCAAGCGCCGCAACATGAGCGGACGCGGGATTTTCTGCGAAGAGTGCGGAGCGCGGGTCTGTGACCCGCAGCAACCTCCGAACTGCCGGTCGCTTCCCTTTCATTAGTCAGCTTCGAACTGGAGGAGCTGCTGCGGCTCACAGAGCCGCGCTCCGTCGAAACTCCGGCGCGCCCTGCAACGACGCCAGCAATCCGGCGTCCGCAGCAGGAAACGAATAACGCCCCAGCTCCTCGGCCGTGACCCAGGCCAGTGCGGCACAGTCGAGGGGCTGGGGTTCGCCGGAGATCAGCGAGCACACGAAGAAGCGCAGGTGCACGGTCTTCTCCGGATAGGCGTGGGTGACCTCATTGAAGAGGCGTTCCACACCGACGTCGATGGCCAGTTCTTCGCGGAGTTCGCGGCGCAGGCAGTCCGCCCATAACTCGCCCGGCTCGCGCTTGCCGCCCGGGAATTCCCAGAGTCCGGCCAGATGCGAGCCTGCCTTGCGCTGGGTGATGAGCAGCTTGCCGTCGCGAAACAAGAGGCCTGCCGCCACGTCGATGACCGCGCAGGGAGTTTCCTGCGGTTTGCGGGGTAGGTCGCTCACGATCACAGACAGGGGTGGCAGGCCGTGACTTCGGACGCAATTCAGCGTCCGATGCTCTTGTAGATGAAACCAAGCTTCTCCATCTCCGCCGGGTCGAACAGGTTCCGGCCGTCGAAGATGATGGGCGTGCGCATGGACTTCCGGGCACGCGCGAGATCCAGCTTGGTGAATTGCGGCCATTCGGTGGCGATGGCCAGTGCGTCGACCCCGTCTGTCACGGCGTCCATGTCGGCGACGTATTCCACGGTGTCCGACGCGGGCAGCAGCGCCTTCGCCTTCTCCATCGCCTCCGGATCGTACACCCGCAGCTTGGCGCCCTCTTTGAGGAGGCGCTGGCAGAGGTCGATGGCCGGCGAGGTGCGGACGTCGTCGGTGTTCTGCTTGAAGGCAAGTCCCAGCACGCCGATGCGCTTGTCGCGGAGCACCCAGAGGTTGTCCTGGATCTTCTTCACGAAGCGCGCCATCTGGTCGGCATTGATGCGCTGGACCTCCTTGAGCAATTGGAAATCGTAGCCCAGCTCCTCGGAGATGTGGATGAAGGCCGAGAGATCTTTTGGGAAGCAGGAGCCGCCGAATCCAAGGCTCGCCTGCAGGAAGCGCGTGCCGATGCGGTTGTCCAGGCCCATGCCGCGGGTGACTTCCTGCACGTTGGCGCCGGCGGCCTCGCAGATGACGGAGAGCGCGTTGGCGTAAGAGATTTTGAGCGCGAGGAAGGAATTCGCGGCGTGCTTGATCAGCTCGGCCGAATTGGTGTCGGTGACGATGATCGGGGCGTTGAAAGGGCTGTAAATCTCCTTCATCGCCGCCACCGGACGCTGGCTGCTGACGCCGATGACGACGCGGTCCGGTTTCATCAGGTCCTCGACCGCGAAGCCTTCGCGCAGGAACTCGGGATTACTGACGACGTCAAAGTCCACGCTGGTCTTGCGGTAGCGCTTGATGGTTTCTGTGACCTTCTCGCCGGTCTTCACCGGCACCGTGCTCTTGTCCACGATGATGCGGTAGGCGGTGAGATGGCCGGCGACTTCGCGGGCGACCGACTCGATGTAGCTCATGTCCACCGAGCCGTCGGGCTGCGGCGGCGTGGGCACCGCGATGAAGATGACCTCGGAATTGGCCACGCCCTCGCCGGTGGATTGCGTGAAGAGCAGCCGGCCGGCCGCCACGTTGCGGCGCACCACCTCGTCCAGTCCCGGCTCATAGATGGGGATGCCGCCGGCCTGAAGCAGGGCCACCTTTTTGGGGTCGGCATCGACGCAGGTGACGGTGTGGCCAACTTCGGCGAAGCAGGCGCCCGTGACGAGACCAACGTATCCGGTTCCAATGATCGTAATTTTCATGGGTGGCTAAACAAACAACGGCGGTCTGAGACCGCCGTTGGGGGTGAAAGTTCAATTCAGTCCCGCCGGTTCATTTGGCCGGGACCGCAACCGCGTTGGTCGTCGAGGGCTTCTCCAGTTCCGGGTGCTGCTGAAGCAGGCGGGCGCGGGAAAGCACCACGGCTTCACGGGATAAGGATGCCGTATCATTGAGCGCCTCGTCGTACAGGGCGAGCGCCTGGGCAGGCTGATTGGCGGCCTCGTGGAGGCGGGCCTTTGCCAGCCGGGCCTGGTTGGCCACGGCGTCAGTCCGGTAGGTGGAGATCACGTGATCGTAGGCGGCGATGGCCTCGGTGGTCTTGTTCTGGGCGTCGAGGGCGCTGGCGACACCGAGTTCAGCGGTGGGCACGAGCGGACTGGCCGCGAAATCAGCGATGAACTTCGCAAATTCGGACTGAGCCTCCGCATACTTGCCCTCGGCAAAGAGCTGGCCGCCGGCCAGCAGGCGGGCGCGTTCCGCGGCGTGCGTGCCGGCATGGGCCGCCGCCACCTGGAGCAGCGCCTGGCTGCTGATGGCGCTTTCGGTGGCCGTGGCGGTGTGCAGCGCGCGTCCACCCTCGGCTTCGCTCTGCCCCCGCCGCCAGTTCATGATCATGAAGGCGAGCACGGCCGCCACCACGGCGGCCAGCACGATGGCAATGGCCTTCTTGTAAAGCTCGAACCAGGTCAGGAAATCGAATTCTGGGCCCTGCTTTTCCGGGGCGGCGGGTGACGGCGAAACGGTCGATGAACTCATAAAAGAGGCCGCGATATTTCGGGCGGAAGGCCAAAACACAAGCCCCTTTTGCCGGGCTCTGACCGCAAGCCGTCCTTTGGCTGGCCATTCGGGCTGCCTCTCGATGGGCCGATGGCGAAACACTTATGGGCGGTTGGACGGGCCGAGCGGGGCCGAAAAAGCTGCTCTGGCGGCTTCAGGGTTGCGTGTGCTTCGCGCTCTGGAATTGTTCGGCGGTGACCGCCCGTTATGAAGACCGCTTCCGGCATGAGCGCGAGCTGTTCGCGACCGGCCTGACGCGTCTGGCCGGCGTGGACGAGGCGGGTCGGGGACCGCTGGCAGGGCCGGTGGTCGCGGCGGCGGTGATTTTTCCAAGTGCATGGTTTGCCGCAGGAATTCCGTACGAACTGAGGGAGCTGAACGACTCAAAGCAGCTCACCGAGGCCCAGCGTGAGCGGTTCTTTGACCTGCTGACCCAATGCGAAGAGGTCGAGCACGCCGTGGCCATCGTCGGGGCGGAGGTGATCGACGCGATCAACATCCTGCAGGCGACGCATCGGGCGATGAACGACGCGCTGCGGCCGTTGCGGACGCAACATGCTTTGGTGGACGGCCTGCTGGTAAAGTCGCTCACCGTGCCGCAGCTGCCGTTGGTGAAGGGGGACGCCCGCAGCTACTCCATCGCCGCCGCGAGCGTGCTGGCCAAGGTCACCCGTGACCGTCTGATGGTGGTCGCCGACTCGACTTGGCCGGGCTACGGCTTTGCCCGGCACAAGGGCTACGGCACCCCGGAACATCTGGCCGCACTGGCGACTCTGGGTCCGTGCCCGATCCACCGCCGCAGCTTTGCGCCGCTGAAGCAGCCGGAGCCGGAATTGTTTCCGGCATGATCGAGCCAAGGAAGCCAGGCCCTGAGAAGCGCAGCCGGCCTCAGGAACCTGCCGTGGTTCGGGCCATCACCGCAGATCGGCTTGAAGGAGTGCTTCTCGGCACGGCGGTGGGTGACGCGTTAGGACTTCCCGCAGAGAATCTTTCCCCCGGGCGAATCAGGAAGTTTTGGCCGGGGGAATGGGAAATGCGCTTCCTTGGCAGTTACGGAATGGTCAGCGACGACACGGAACACACCCTTCTGGTCGCTCAAAGCCTGCTTGCCCAACCGTCCGACCCTGAGGCATTCCAGCGATCCCTCGCCTGGAAGTTTCGCTGGTGGTTCGCCGCTCTGCCTGCCGGGACGGGCATGGCCACCGCAAGGGCCTGCTTGAAACTTTGGCTCGGGTTTCCCCTCCGGATGTCGGCGGTCAGGTCGGCTGGCTCTGGCCCCGCAATGCGCTGCGCCATTCTCGGTGCGTACTTTGCTGAGGATATGGAGCGGCGTCGGAACTTCGTATCGGTCTCGTCAAGGCTGACTCATCGGAGCTGGCAGGCCGAGGCCGCCGCCCACGCTGTCTCCGAGTGCGTTGCAAGCGCAGTCCGTAACCAAGTTCAACCCAAAGTCACGGAAGTGTTGGCGTTGTTGCGACCAATTTCGGCCGAACTTGAATGGGAGGACCTCCTCTCAAGAATTGAGACCGGGTTATCTGAAAGCCTGTCTGTCGCCGAGTTTGCCCAGAGGCTCGGGTTGGCAGGCGGCGTTACCGGTTATTCTCTGCACTTGGTTCCGGTGTCCATCTACGCCTGGCTCCGTCATCCCAACGACTTTCATGGCTCCCTGATTGCGGCGCTCGACTGCGGGGGTGACACGGACACCGTGGGGGCGGTCGTGGGGGCGCTGGCCGGGGCAGTGATTGGCAGCCGAGGAATTCCAGCCGCATGGGTGGACAGCATCCACGAGTGGCCCAGGTCGGTTGGATTCATGCGAATCTTGGCGAAGCGGCTATCTGACCAGTACATTTCAGCAGAGCCATTGGGTCCGGTGCCCTATTGTTGGCCGGGGGTGTTGCTCCGGAACCTCCTATTCTTTGCCGTGGTTTTGGGCCACGGATTCCGCCGGTTGTTCCCGCCTTACTGAACAGCCCGGAGGCTGATCATCCTCGTATCACAGCGATGGGGGTCGCGAAAAAGCCGGCAATCGAGTTGGACCGCCGGCTGCGCATTTGACTCGTCAAGGGAGCGCCGCTTACAGCGGACGCTCACTGCGCCCTCAGCCCGACGGCAAACGTCGGGCCGGCGGCGGAACGGAGGTCAAAGCAGGGCGTGGGTGGCGTGCGTGACTGCGGCTCCGGCCCGCAACGCTGCGGCGATCATCGCGGCTTCGCCGAGCTCGGTTTCGGTCGCGCCCGCCTTGCGCGCATTGCCGGTGTGGATGTCGATGCAATACGGGCATTGCGTGGTGAGCGCCACGGCGACGGCAATCAGCTCCTTGTACTTCACTGGAATCGCGCCATCGGCAACCGCGGCGCGGTCAAACGCCCAGAAGGCCTTCATCACTTCCGGGGCGAGCTCGTTCAGCTGCTTCAACTTGGTCAGATTTTCTTTTTGATACATACGTTCTTTTCTCCTGGGATGGTTGAACCCGTACTTCGACGGATGTGTTCCGGTTGTGCTGGCGGAAACACCTGACGGGGTTGGCACCTCAGGTCAATTCCGTATCAGCGGGCCGCTTTCCCGTCGAGCCGTGGTGTCGAAACAAGGGTGCATCTTTTCTCCATGTCTGGCCTCGGGCAATCGGAGCGCGATGAGATGGAGAGGCTGCCCGGCCACGCTTTGGTCCGCACAACCTGTGCATGATGCCACGTCGGAGGATTACCCTCCTCCGAAATATTGGCCGGGCGTTCAGCGATCCGTAACGAGCACGACCCGGAACCCGATGACGAAGTCGCTGATGAACGGGCTGGCTCCCTCAATGTTACGGCTGGCGGAGCGGCAATCGAGCTCGGAAGCTTCCCAGGCACCGCCCCGAATCACTTTCCAACCGACCGGACTCGAAGCAGGCCCTGAGGGATCGGTTACGGATCCGCCCGGATAATTGCCGTACCAGTCCTGACACCATTCCCAGACATTTCCTTCCATGTCGTAGAGGCCCCAGCCATTCGGCTGCTTTTGGCCGACCGGATGCGTCGTGGCGCCGTCGTGGGCGCCGAACCACGCGTAGTTGGACAGGCTGCTCAGGCCCGGATCGTCACCGTAATAGAAACGCGTCGAGGTTCCGGCGCGGGCCGCGCATTCCCACTCCGCTTCGGTCGGCAGCCGATAATGGGTGCCGGGCGGGATACGCCCCGCCGACTGATCCTGCAGGGTGAGTTGCGCGCAATAATTGGAGGCCGCGAAGAAGGAGACGCTTTCTACCGGCCGGTTCAGATCTCCGGGAAATCCACTGGGATTTTCACCGGTGACGGCCAGGTACTCGCCTTGCGTCACCGGATATTTCCCGATCCAGAAGCCATGGCTGAGCGTCACGACCATCTGCGGGCCTTCATCTCCCTCATGTCCCACTTCGCTGTCGGGGCTGCCCATTGTGAACGTGTTTGGCGCGATGAACACCATATTTGCCGGCACGGTCTGCGGCTGCACCAGGTAATACTTTTGCGGTGAGACTTGGGCCGTTGTGTCCGTGAAAAAGATGCTGCCGAGCGGGTTGGACGAGACAGCCAGCTCACTCCAATCCACGAGATTGGTGGAGCCGAAGACCGTATAATCACCCGGCGGCCCGGTGATCGCGAACCGGAACGTGCCATCTTCCAGGCGATGCTGTTCCTCGACCTGAACGGTCAGCGGGTAGGTGATCACCGGGATCCCCATTCCCTGCATCTCCGCGACCGTTTCGGCCACGCTGGCAGCCTCCGGTTCCGACAGGACGAGCTGTGTCAGCGGATTGCCGTTCAGAACCAACGAATCCAAATGTGTCATGTCCGGTGGCAGCGTCAGGTTGGTCAGTTGGTTGCCACTGAGGATCAGATTGGTCAGGCTGTTCAAGCCCCGAGGCAGATCGATGCTGCTGAGCTGGTTCCCCAGCGCATCGAGCTGGATGAGCTGATTGAGATCGGGGGGCAGGGTGAGGTTCGTAAGGCCGTTGGACCGCAGAAAAACCCCGGTCAGGTTGGTCATGCCCGGCGGCAGGGTGAGCCGGCCCAAGTTCGTGTTCCCGGAAATCCGCAGGAAATTCAGGCGTCCCAAGCCCGATGGCAGACGGGCGCTCCGGAGCTGGTTTGCGCCCAGGTCGAGCAAAATCAGGGACCTCAGGTCGTTGGGAAGGTCAATGCCGGTGAGCTGATTGGAGCGCACGTAGAGAAAACCCAGGCCGGTGAGATTTGCGGGCAGATCGAGGCTGGTGAGCTGGTTGTTACCGAGATCCAGACTGATCAGATGCTGCTGGTCCGAGGGCAGGGCAAGTTCGTTGAGCCCGTTGAAGGACAGATCAAGCGAGTGCAGGTTGGTCACACCCGCCGGCAGCGTGAAGCGGGTGAGCTCGTTTTGGTCGAGGTAAAGCTGCGCCAGGCGGCCCAGGCCCGTCGGCACGTTGAAATTGGTGAGAGAATTGCCGCTCAGGCTGAGCAGGGTCAAATTGGTCAAGCCGCCGGGGAGGGAGAAATTGGTGAGAGCGTTGAACCCAAGGTCCAGCGTGCCCAATCCGGTGAGCGTGGACGGTAGCTCAAAACTCACGAGGTCATTGTTGTTCACATTCAGCTCTTCCAGCCGGGTCAGATCGGCCGGCAGGGTGAGCTGGGCCAGCCCGTTGTCGGCGAGAAGCAGCGAGAACAGGTTCGTCATGCGGGCCGGTACGGTCACGTTGGTCAGGAAATTGTCGCCCAGATCGAGCATCGCCAGATTCATCCAGGCTGAAAGGTCGATGCTGTGGACGTGATTCCCATGCAGCAGCAGCGTGTTCAAATTGCTGGCGGCTTCCAACCCGGCGAGAGTGCTGATATTGCGGTCATGGGCGTTCAGGACCGTCAACCCGAGCAGATCCGTCTGGGTCAGGGTCCCGGTGGGCTTTTGCAGGGCGTCACGGACGGCGGCGTCCAGTCCGGGGTCGGGAATCGACACGGTCTGGGCCACCGCAGCGGCCATGAAGCCGGAAAAAGCCAGTGTCATGGCAGTTCGAAAGAGGGTCCTAAAGTTTGTCATGCTCGAAGAAATTGCGGTCAACACCGGCTTCCGAAATGGTATGGGACTCAAGAACTGCCGCCAAATTCAGACGGAGGATTGCCGCCTCGGCCGAAGGCTTTGGGATAATGTTGAATCGTGTGGAAAACCGCAATTACGCCCGATGAACTTTACCGTGACAGACGCGCGCACGGGCCAAAAGCCCCGCTACCACTCGCAGTGAAGGCAAGCCTGGGATGGTGTCCGGGTTTGTTTTCCACGTCTGCCTATGCTGGATTCGTGCCGGGTGAGCCTGATCGCAAAACTGAAAGCATGCTTTGGCCGTAAGGCCGAGCCGGAGCATCTGCGGCGGGGCAGACTTGGGGAGCGCGCTGCGAAGAAACACCTGCAGGCTCAGGGGCTGAAGTTTCTCGCCGCCAATTTCCGTTCGGAGCACGGCGAGATCGACCTTGTCTTCCGTGACGGCGACTGCCTCGTCTTCGTCGAGGTGAAAGCGCGCTCATCGGAAGAATGGACCCGCCCGGCGGCGGCGGTGGATGCGCGCAAGCGACGGTTGCTTTCGCTCACCGCCGAGGTGTATTTGCGCAAGCTGGACGACCGCCGGGTGAAATGGCGCTTCGACATCGTGGAGGTGCTGCTGGCGGACGGGGAGGTCCGCGAGGTGCGGCAGGTGGCAAATGCCTTCGTGGCCGACACCCGCCGGCCACGAAGACGGTGAGGCATCAGAACCGAAGTTGGGCGCCGGCCACCGCGCCGCGACCCGGGAGCGGAGCCAGATCCTTGAGGAAGGACACCTGGTTGCGCTCCTCCTGGTTGAGTAGGTTTGTGCCCCGGAGGAACAGCGTCAGCGTGGTGTGCCCCACCGGGGTGCTGTAGCTCACGCTGGCATTGAGCTGGGTGTAGCCGGCGGAAGGCGTTTCCCCGGCGGCGACCTGTGACTGAGGTTCGTAGCGGAGCGCTTCCAGACGCGCCCCAAAGCCGCCCTCGTCATAGCTCACACCGCCTCCGTAGCGGAGCGGTGAAATGCGGGGCAGGGGCTCGCCGGTGGCGCGGTTGCGGGCTTCCAGCCAGTCGGTGCGAACGTCGAGGTGGACCTTCCGCTGCGCGGTGTCTACGAGATGCAGCACCAGTTCGGCCTCCGTGCCGTAAAACTCCGCCGGCACGCCGGTGTAGTCGTAGATCGGCACCTGGAAATTCGGATCGTTCACGCCGGTCGGGACCAGGGCGATGAAGCGCTCGAAGCGGTTGTAGAAGGCGCCAATGCTGCCGGTGATCCGGCCTTCTTTGCGGCGCAGCGAGAAGTCCAGGCCGAGCGACTCTTCAATCCCCAGCCTGCGGTCACCGACCTCGAAGGCATCAGTCGCCAGGTGCGGTCCATCGGCGTAAAGCTCCTGATAATTTGGAGCCCGTTGCGTGTAGGCGACGGACAGCGCGGCGGCGTAATGCTCGTGAAACGTATAGACGATCCCGGCGGACCCGCTGCCGGTGGCGAAGTTGTGGGAAGCGGCCGGGCCGAAAGCAGGGTCAGCGTCGGCGTCCACGGTCTGGTAGTCGAACCGGCCGCCGAACTGCAGGCGGACCGGATCGAAGTTCACCTCCTCGAAGACGAAGGCAGAATTTACCAGCGTCGAGGTCGGGGGTAGAAAAGCCTCTTCACCCAGCGCGGAAAAATCGCTGCGCTGGCTCTGGAAGCCCACGGCCCCTTCGAAGCGACCCAACTGGGCGTGCAACAGTTCCACCCGCCCGTCATAGCCGCGATTATTGAAGACCGTGCCAGGATCGGGTCCTTCGTACTCAGTATGCCGGTAGTCCGAGAGGCCGAGCTTGAACTTGATCGCATTGATGCTCTCGCTGGGCGCGTCAATTTCGCCGGCAACGTCCACCCGGCGCTGATGCAGGCGGATGGTGACATCCGGTTCGGCGACGGTGCCGTAGGCGGTGTTGAAACCGGAAACGGACGCTCCGACGTGGCCCTTGTCCCAGATGTAGGAAAGGCCGGCGGCCCCGCCGTCGGACTGTGAGGCACTGTTGGGCAGAAAGTCCCGCGCTTCCATCGTGCCGGGCGGCAGGGGATCACTGGCCCGCAGGCGCTCCGAGCGGGCAAAACCCGGGATGCTCAGGTCCGAGGTGGAGCGCGTGAAGCCATCGAGATGGTAGGCGAAGTTGCCCGCGCCGCCTTCGATGATGCCCGAGCCGGATGTCGAATTGTCCGCCGACCCGTAACGCCCTTCGATGGCGCCGGTGACAGATGATGTGATCCGCTCGTCCGGGATGCGGTTGTTGATCACGTTGACCGCGCCGCCCACGGCCGAGCTGCCGTAGAGCAGGGTGGCCGGACCGCGGACGACCTCAACGCGCCGGATCGTCAGGGGGTCGCTGCTGACCGCGTGATCCACGCTGGTGGCGGAGGCATCAATGAGGCCAATGCCATTCTCCAGCACACGGATGTGATCGCCATCGAGTCCGCGGATAACCGGTCGGCTGGCATTTGGCCCGTAGTAGGTAGAACTGACACCGGGCAGCGCGGCGACGGTTTCGCCCAGGGTGGACTGGGTACGGATCGCCAACTCCTGGTCGGACAAGACGCTGACCGGGGTGGCGAGTTCGAATAGCGTGCGGCTGAGCGGTGTGCCGGTGATGACCGTACGGTCCATCACATGCGGCTCGCCGGCGGTCGGGGCATTGGTGCCTTCCGCGTGGGCGGCGTTGAGCGTCAGCGCCGCCAACATGGGCGGCAACCAGATGCGGAATTGGGGCAGGGCAGAAACGACAATACGGGACGAAGCAGAGTAAAATTTCATGAGAACGGGGAGTTAAACGGAACGGAAGTGAATCGCGGCACGAGTGTGCGCGACTTAGGGAATCGGTGATGAAGCCAAGGCCGGCTCAAATCCGGGAGGACAAGGCCAGACGAGGGTGTCCGCCGAAGAGCGGTGACAATTCAGCCCGCGCACAGAGGCGCTATGGCTTCAGCCGATCAGGGGAGGACCGCGCGTGGGACAGGTGCGCCCGTTAACAGAGGTGAGCTTCGCCGAGACCGGCGGCAGGAGCGTTAGCGGCAGACCGACGAAGGCCACGACGATCAGGACGGGAGCGGCCGTGGCGGCCACACCGCCGGAGGCAAAGAGATCGATGGCGCAACCCGCTTCCGAATCGTGCCCGGTCTGGGCGTGGACCCAGCGATGGCCGGCCTCGCTGGAGGCCAGCGTCCCGCACAGCAGGATCAGCAGGCAAAGCACACCCGCCATCGCCGCTTGGAACGGCGAGACCCGGGAATTGCGCTGACGAGCCAGTTGCAAACCTGTCTTTTCAATAAACCGCTGCCCCTGCCAGAAGCAAGCGGAAGCCGGTCCGGACCGTTATCGTGACCTGTTTTCCACCATGGAAGCCGCATTGGTTGAATTACCCGCTTTCGTTTTGGTCTGTCGGCAGGTAATCAACGACGCCAGACCATGAAGCGAATCGCATCCCTCCTTGCCGCCCTCGCGTGCGGAACTGCGGCACTGGCCGCCAGCGGTGAAAACTGGCCGCAGTGGCGCGGACCCAACTTCAACGGCTCAACCAAGGCGACCGGCCTTCCGGCTTCCGTTGCCAAGGAAGACGCCAAATGGGTGGCGGCCCTGCCGGGCAAGAGCGGGGCCACCCCGGTGGTCTGGGGCGACCATGTGTTCGTCAGCAGTGCCGACGCGCAAAGACAGCTCAACCTGCTGTGCTTTGACCGGGCCAGCGGCAAGCCGCTCTGGGCGCAGACGGTTGCGGTCGGTGACAAGGAGGTCGGCCGGAACAACATGGCCGCGCCGTCGCCGGTGACGGATGGCAAGCGGGTCATCGCGCTGTTCGGCACGGGTGACCTGGTGGCGTTTGATTTTGCGGGCAAGGAACTGTGGCGGCGGAATCTGGGGAAGGATTACGGCAGCTTCGGCATCATGTGGCTCTATGGTTCGAGCCCGTTGCTGACCGATGGCCAGCTGATCATCCCGGTACTGCAGCGTGATGAGCTGCCGCCCGATTACCCGCTTTTCGACGGCAAGCCCCAGCGCGAGTCCTTCCTGCTGTCGCTGGACCCGGCCACCGGCAAGACACTTTGGAAGCAGGTCCGTGCTACGGATTCGACCAAGGAATCGCATGAGTCCTACGCCACGCCGATCCCCTATGCCGGCAAAAACGGCGAGGAACTGATCGTCGTCGGCGGCGACCATGTCAGCGGTCACAGCCTGAAAGATGGCACGGAACTCTGGCGCGCGCGGCTCTACGAGAAGCGGGATGACTGGTACCGCATCGTCACTTCGCCGGTGGCCTATGACGGGCTGATCTACGCCAGCGGTCCCAAGGGCCAGCCGGTCGTCGCCTTCAAGGATGGCGGCAAGGGCAACGTCACCGACACCCACGTCGCCTGGCGCTTCGCCGAGAACCCGACCGACTGGAGCACGCCGCTGGTTTACGATGGCAAGCTGTTCGTCCTTGATGGCAACAAGCGCGTCATCACCCGTCTCGATCCCAAGACGGGCGAAAAGAAGTGGAGCGGCAAGCTGGCGGGCAGCGGACCGATCTGGGGTTCGCCGACCGGAGCCGATGGTAAAATTTACGTGGTCAGCGAAGATGGAATGGCCAGCGTGGTGGACGCAGGGGACGAGTTCAAAGTCCTCGGAACCTGCCTGTTTGACGGCGAAGGACCGTGCAAGAGCAGCGTGACGGTGGCCCACGGCCAGATTTTCATCCGCACGGCGAAGAACCTGTATGCCTTCGGTGGCAAATGAACGGACCAACCCTGACGCACTGCGGTCATCCTGCCTGACGAGCAAAGGCTGATTCTGGTCCAGCACCCATGACCCCTGACGCATTCCGTCGTCTCGCCCTGGCACTGCCGGAAGCGGTCGAGTCCGCGCACATGAACCATCCGGATTTTCGTGTCGGCGGCAAAATCTTCGCCACGCTGGGTTATCCCGACGAACACTGGGGCATGCTCAAGCTCACCCCGGAACAGCAGGCGGCCGTGGTCGCCAAAACCCCGCAAATGTTCCAACCGGTGAAGGGTGCCTGGGGCCGTCAGGGTTCGACCAACGTCCATCTGCCTTCCGCGCGCGTGGGACCGGTCCGCGCCGCCATGAAGGTGGCCTGGGTCAATCTTGCCGATTCCGCTCCTCGCACGCGACGCAATGCCCGCTGAACCGCCTCGCTTGCCCTTTTCATCCCAGCATCGGCACAGTCCGCCGCACATGGATCGTGCCTTGCTGGGCTTGCTGATCGTTTTCTTGCTGGTGACTGCAAATGCGGTTGCCAAACCCGCGCCTGCAAAAAGCCCGTCCAGCGGCCGCACCTCGAAAACGATTCTTAACGGGCGGATTTATTCCGACCTGGGCTCGTGGGCGGCAGCGAACGGATTTGTCTCCCGTTGGGATGCCCGTTCGGGCGAACTGCTGGTCTCCAACCGCTGGTCGCGGCTGCTGTTCAAGGCCGACACCAAGCGTGTGGAGATGGACGGGGTGACGGTATGGCTTTCGTATTCGATCTTGCGCGGCGGCGACCACCTCTACTTCGCCCAATACGATGAGGATTCCACGCTGCGTCCGCTCCTGAATCCTCCCCGGAACGATCCGAAAAAGAAGATCACCACCATCGCCATCAATGCGGGGCACGGCGGCAAGGACCCCGGCAATATCGAGGGAACTCGCCAGGAAAAGCTCTACACGTTGCAGCTCGCGCTCGAAGTCGAGCGCCAGCTCAAGCGGGCGGGCTTGAAAGTGGTGATGATCCGCGACACGGACAAGTTCGTGACGCTGGAAGACCGGCCGGCCATCGCCAGGGCGCGCGGGGCCGACATGTTTGTCAGCTTGCACTACAACTGCTCACCGAGCGGCGGCGAAGCCCAGGGTGTGGAGACCTTCTGCCTGACACCGGCCGGTGCCAGCTCCACCAATGACCGGGGCGGCAACAGCGCCGGATTCCTTCCGGGCAACCGCAATGACCGCGAAAATCTCTGCCTCGCGTATGAACTGCACCGGGCGGTGCGGCGGGAAGTGGATCTCGCCGATCGCGGCGTGCGCCGGGCGCGTTTCCGCGAGCTGACGCTGGCCACGATGCCGGCCGTTCTGATCGAGGGCGGTTTCATGACCAACAACGATGATGCCAGGCGGATCTACTCCGAAACTGGCCGGTCACGCTATGCCACCGCAATTGTGGATGGCATCCTGTCGTACAAGCGGCTGGTCGAACGCGGCCAGCCGGAGTGAGGCGGAAGGATGAATCAGGAAGGATGAATGATGAAGGGGGTAGGGAAATGGAGCGAGTTGGCTACGGTGAACTGCCGCACCGGCCCCCTGCCTACTTCGTAGCTTCGACCACCAGTACCCAGTCGCCATCGCCAGTCGCATTGCGTTCCGGGGGCGTAAAATCGTCGGGACCGAGATTGGCCTCGGGTGAGCCGGGGGCGTCCGTGATTTTGCCCGAAGTGGGGTCCAGCCAACGCACGTGAACCGGCGCGCGAAACTTGGCCAAGTCCACCGTGATCCGGCGCGCGGTCGGCAGATAGGCTAGCAGCAGGCCCCGGTTCGCCCCGAACATCGCGGTGGCATAGTCGTCGCCGCCCGGTTCGCAGGTGTCGTTGAACGTTCCGAAACCGGCAGTGAGCACCTGATGCTTGAAGTCCGGCGTGAGTTCCCCCCAAGGGCGTGTCCGCAGGAAGGCGGCGAGCACGGCATGATCGCGGCTGCCGGGTGACTTCAGCTCGCGTTCCCAGCCCTCCCGCAGCGGCCAGACCTTCCCGTTGCCCAGCGCCGTGCCGAAGGCCCCGCTGAGCATGCTCCACCAGGCCTGTCGCCGGACTTTCTGGGGCGAGGCGTGGTGCTCCAGCTCGTAGGTGGATTCGATCAGGAAAAACGGCGCGCTCGGCTCCCGGAGATAGTCCAGGCGTGCGCGCTGATAGACATGAAACTGCTTCGTCCAGGCGCCGACGTGGTCGGTTGAGTAGGTGTAGGTGGCATTGACGTCCAGCCACGGCTCGCCGGCATACACATCCAGCGCTGAATGGGTGGAGCTGGGATGGGCCGTATGCAGTTGGGAGGGAGCGTTGGCTTTCAAACCTTCGGCGATGGCACGGACGAATTCCAACCACCGGCCCGGATCACGGTCACCGCCATCGAGCCAGAGCAGGTTCGGGTTCGCCGCAAAACGCCGGCCCAGCTGTTCACCATAGGCGCGACACTTGGCGACGCCGTTGGTTTTCAGCACATCGCGCCAACCGCCGTCACAGCAGCCGAGCCAGACGGGGTTCATGACCACCAAAAGGCCCTGCTGCTCGGCCTGGTGCAAAACACGTTCAACGTGCGCGAGATATTTCTCGTTCAGCGTGGCGAGGTCGTAAGGCTGGAGGAAAATTGGTTCGCCCAGACGGTTTGTGACCCCGCCGTCGGCACCTTCCGGCACCAGTTGGAGCTGGATCGCGGTAAACCCCTGCGCAGAGCGCTCCGACAGATAGCGCCCGGTTTCATCCGGAGTGAGCTGCGTCAGCAAATGCCAGGGCGTGTCGGCAACGTAGAGGAACGGGCGTCCCGAGCTGTCTTCGAGGAAGCGGTGATTGGCACTGACCCGTAACGGAAAGGCGGGTTTGCCGCCTTTGGATTCGGCGGCGTGCGCCAATCCGGCCAACGCGAGCAGGAGACAGCCGAGACGAACAAGATTCATGCAGGTGATTCTGCGTCGGCATTCTCAATGCCGGTGACCAAAGAAAATCACCATGACGACGAAGGCCAGAACTAGGAGGACGGCAAAGAAAATCTTCACCCAGCTCTTCGGATAGCGGCCCGCGATGGCTCCCGTATAACCGTTCACGACCACCTGAAAGCTCTTGCCGTGGTAGTCATAGGTGAGCAGCCAGACCGGGGTCAGGATGTGCTTGAAGGTCTGTCCGGACCAGTTGGCGCTGACCTGCAGGTTCCGGTGCGTGTCCCCGGGCACCTGCGCGGCGCAAAGTTGCTCGAGCTTTGCGCTCATCACTTCGCGGCTGCGCTGCGCGGCGGCGACGAGGTCGATCTGGTAGCGTTCCACCACCCAGCCGGCGAGGAAGCCGGCCTGATACGGCACGAGTTCCTTGGTCGGGTAGTTTTCCACCTCGTCCAGCAGTTCGTGATCGACCCCTTTCGAGGCGCACACCAGTTCATCGTCGAAGAAATGGGAGAGCTCACCCCAGCTCGGTTCCCAGCGGGTGCGCTGAACCTCCCGCGTTTGCTCACGGCCGTTGCTGTCGGTGTAAATTTCCGTCTCGTAATAGTAATAGCCGCTCTCGGCCTGCCAGCTGGCCTGCGTCTGCGCGTCAAACGTCCAATACGGGACGTAGATGCCCTTGAGCTGGTCCGTCATCGCACGGCTGCCGAGCGCACGGGGAGCCCAAAACCGGCGGCCATACCATTCGCGCACGGCGTCGCGCACCTGCGAATCGCTGAGCTTGAAGGGCAGCAGGCTCTCGGGGCGGAAGGCCTCCTTGACCTCCTCGTAAGGCACCAGCGCCGAGGAGCCGCAGAAGTCGCAGCGTTGACCGACCCGCGCGGGATCGAAGACTGAGATGGCCTGGCAGCTCTGGCACCGCACTTCCACACGCTCGGCCTGCCAGCCCCGGTCGCCATCCATTCCGCGCAACGCGGCGACGAGGTCGTGTTCCTTGATCACGGCATCATTGCCCGGCGTTTGGTCGAGCTGTGCGGGCGATTCTGTCCCGCAGAAGCCGCAGACCAATGCCTGCTTGGCCGGATTCCAAGTCGCCTCCGCGCCGCAGCTGGGGCAGTGGAACTTCTGCTGTGCCGTCGCGGACGGGGTCGGCAGGGGCGGAGGGACGGGTTCACTCATGGTGATGTTGAAGTTGGAGTCAGAGGCGATGCCTGGGAGAGGGGATCACGAATAGCAAAACACCTTCATGCGCGCAAACCAGTCGGCCAAACGGGGAAGATCGGGCGGGAAGGGGTTCCAGTCGTTGAAGGTCAGGTTGGCGAGCACGCCGAACAGCGCGAAGTCCGTGTAAACCGGCTGGGACCCCAGCAGAAAAGGCTGGCTGAACAACATCCGCTCGAAGGGAACCAACAAGGCGCCAGCCTGTGCAAAGAGCGCCCCGCGATTCGCCCGCCACTGGTCCAGGCAGCCGCGCCCATAGCGCCGCTCCTTGTGCCGGATCGTGATCGTCCGCTCCACCAGGTCGGCGATGGCGGGCACATAATGGATGTCCGTGAGCTTGAACATCACCCCCTCCAGTTCGCCCTCGATGTGCGGCACCAGCAGGGATTGCAGGCCCTCCAACGGTTGAGGGAACAGGCGGCCAGCACCCCACAGGCGTTCAACGTACCGGGCCACGTCGAGGCCGTCGGGCTCGCCTTCGCTGCCCTCGTGGACCAGCCGGCAGTTTTGCGGGGAATCACCATGCGCGAGCACCGGCACCTGGTAGTGGGCGCCGTTCGTGAGCTGGATGACCTCGCTGCGGTCGGCCTTGGAGAGGTTGAGCACCTCAAACCCCACCTGCAGCGCGGCCAGTGCGCGCGTGATCGGCAGGCAATAGGGACTGTGCGGCAGCTGATAAACGACGAGGCTCATGACGGCGACGATAGGAGCGGGAGATCGTGTTGAATTGACTGGCGCCAGAGTAAAACGATCGGGCCGCAAAGTGAACGTGGGAACTGCGGGATATTTTTCCACCTCCCTGGACCGCATTTTCGGTTGAAGCGCCCATTCTCGGGCGGCACGTTGCCTTGATGGAATTGGTAACTGTTGCGCGCTTCTTCAACGCGGCCGAGGCCGACCTGGCATCCGCCCGGTTGGAGTCCGCCGGCTTCGCGGTGCTGCGCCATAGCGAATACTCCGGGGTGATTGAAAGTTTTCCGGCTACGGTGGGTGGCATTCGCATCCAGGTGCCCGCCGACCAGGCCGAGGATGCCCGGGCCTTGCTGGGCAGTGATGAGGCGGGCGCGACCGAAGTGCCATGAAAGTGCCGACCCTTTTCCGCCCGCTGGCGAAACAGCTGGCCCCGGACGAACTCAGTTTCGATCCCGGCATCCTCAAGGCCCACAGCGGGGACAAATGGTTTGCCAGCCATCTGCCTGAGGCGGTGGCGTTGCCGCGTGATACCACCTCGGTCGCGCGGGTACTGGCATTCGCCAATCAGCGGCAGATTCCCGTCACGCCGCGGGGCGCAGGGCACGGCTATGTCGGTGGCTGCGTGCCGAGTCAGGGAGGCATCGCCCTGTCGCTCGCGCGGATGAACCAGATTTTGGAAATCGCCGGGGCTGACTTCGTCGCGGTGGTTCAGCCCGGAGTCATCACGGCCAAGTTGCAGGAGGAAGTGGAGAAACGGGGGCTTTATTACCCGCCTGATCCGGCCAGCCGGGCTGATTGTTCGCTCGGGGGCAACATCGCCACCAATGCGGGTGGCCCGCGCTGCCTGAAGTACGGCGTCACCCGTGATTACGTGCTTGGCCTGCAAGTCGTGCTGGCAGACGGAACCATTGTCCGGCTCGGCGGGCGCACGCACAAAAACAAGACGGGCTTCGACCTGCACCGCCTGTTTGTGGGCAGCGAAGGGCTGCTGGGTGTGGTCACCGAGGCGACGCTGAAGCTGATTCCGTTACCGCCGTTCCGAGCGTGCCTGGGTGTTGGTTTCAGTGACATGAAATTTGCGACCCGGGCGATCCGGGCGGTCTTCGCCGCCGGCTTCTTGCCCAGCGCGTTGGAACTGGCGGACGCATTTACCCTCGCGGCGGCGCGCAAGCGCACTGGCTCGACCCGGCTCTCCGGCTGCAACGCGCACATGATCATTGAGCTGGATGGTCAGGAGCGCAGCGTGCGGGGTGAGTTGCGCGTGCTGGCCGGGGTGCTCAAGGAGTTTAAGCCGATCTTTGTGGATCGGGGCTTTGGCACTGAGGGATGCGAACAGCTCTGGCAGCTCCGGCGGCAGTTCAGTTACGCCCTGCGGGACACGGGGCTGACCAAACTGAATGAGGACATCGTCGTCCCGCGCGGGCGGTTGGAGGAGTTGTTCAGCTTTGCCGCCGCATTGCAGAAGAAGCATGGCATCCAGGTTGCCTGCTTTGGCCATGCGGGTGACGGCAACATCCACGTCAACCTGATGGTGGATGACAAGGACCCCGCGCAACGTGCCCGCAGCGAGGCGGCGTTGGACGAACTCTTTCACGGCGTGCTGGCGCTGGGCGGGGCGATCACCGGTGAACACGGCGTCGGCCTGGCCAAGCAGCCCTGGTGGCCGGATGCCGTTTCGGCGGAGGCGCAAGCACTGCACCAAACGGTCAAGCGCGCGCTGGACCCGAATGGCATTCTGAACCCCGGGAAATTCTTGGGCTGATTTTCGGGTGGCTGTGAGTCAGCAGGGGTGGGGAAAAGAGCAGGGGAGAAAGGGAGCAGGGGTGCAGGGAAGGCAAGGGCACTTGTTCACTCTCCCGCTCACTTTCCACTTACTGACTCACTGGCTCACTGACTCACTGCATCGCCCCCGCACCCCCGCTCCCTTTCTCCCCTGCTCACGGCACAGCTGCTCCCGAAAATCCTTCACCGGCGACCGCAGGCGGTGTCTGCTCTTCGGCGCATGAATCCCCGTTCCATCGTCCGCATTGTTCGGTTCGCTTCTGCGCTTGTGCCTGCCGTTGTGCTTTCGTTCTCCGTCCACGCCGACAAGTTCATTGCTTACGTCGGCACCTACACCGGGCCGAAGAGCGACGGCATCTACGCCTATCGCTTTGATTCGGACACCGGGAAGGCGGAGTCGCTGGGACTCGTGGCGACCACGCAGAACCCGACCTTTCTGGCGGTGCATCCCGATGGGAAACACCTCTATGCGGCCAATGAAACGGACCAGTGGAAGGGGCAGCCGGGCGGTTATGTGACCGCCTACGGCATTGATACGGCCTCGGGTAAGCTCACCGAACTCAATGCCCAGTCCACGGTCGGTGGCGGCCCTTGCAACGTGAACGTGGACGCAACCGGGCGGACCCTGATTGCTGCCAATTACGGTGGAGGCAGCGTGGTGTCCTTCCCGATCGCGGCCGACGGCTCGCTTCAGCCGCACGCCAGCTTCATCCAGCACACCGGGTCCAGCGTGAACCCGCAGCGACAGAAAGAGGCCCACGCCCACTCGGCCAACCTGTCGCCCGACAACCGCCTTGTCTTTGTGTGCGACCTCGGCATGGACAAGGTCATGATCTATGACCTGGATGCGGCCAAAGCCACGCTCACGGCCCATCAGCCGGCGTATGCCCGGCTGGCACCGGGAGCGGGTCCGCGGCACTTCGCCTGGTCGCCCGACGGTAAATTTGCGTTCGTGAACGGGGAGATGCAGAGCACCCTGACAAGTTTCAGCTATGATGCGGCGAAGGGCTCGCTGATGCCGGTCCACACCGCCCCGACACTGCCGGCCGATTTCAAAGCGGACAGCACCACGGCGGAAGTGCGGATGCATCCCAACGGGAAGTTTGTTTATGTTTCGAACCGTGGGCACGACTCGATCACGGTGTTTCGCACGGATGGCAAGGGTGGCCTGAGCGCCGTTGAGCATGTTTCCACGCAGGGGAAAACGCCCCGCAACTTCAACTTCGATCCCTCCGGCAAGTGGCTTTGGGCGGAGAACCAGGAGTCCGGCTCGATTTTCATTTTCGCCGTCAATGCCGACACTGGCCATCTGACTCCCACCGGGCAGAAGCTGGAGGTGGGCGCACCGGTTTGTGTGCGTTTTGTGGCCAACCACTGAGCGGGCTGCCCGGCAGGCTCTCGCATGTCGGTTCAACCGGACGGAGTCCGACGCGAAATCCCATTCGCCCGCTTCACCGCCTGCGATACCCTGTCTGCCATGGCCGGTTTTACCAATCCAGCACTGTACGCGTTTGTGGCCTTGATCGGCGAAGGTTGCACCCTGGCCGAGGTCCGGATCACTCCACACTGCGGCGGATTCGACCTGCGGCATGTGGCGGACTCCTCGGCTTCCGACGATGATCTTCTTCTGATGGAAATTGCGGCCCTTCGTGCGCTGGCTCAGGCCACGGCGGAAGGGGATTTCCGGCCGAACAAGGCGGCGCCCAATCTGCGGCGGGGGTGGCGCTGCTCAGTGCGAGATGTGCAAGAATTGGAGTCGGCGCTCCGGCAGCTCTACCCCGGGGCGCTGGCCGACTGGTATGCCGCGCAATCACCAACTCCCCCCATCACGTCATATCGGGATTTGGCTGCCCGCCAAACCGGGCTTTATCGGATCACCCAAATCCTGCCGGATACTCTGGCGGCCCAAGCCACTGTTGCCTGCTGCGATTCACGGTTTTGCCTGCGCCGCCGCCTATGGACAGTGCCGGGACTCCCACCGGATCCGGTGGAGGCGAAGTCAGTCATCCCCTGTCTGGAGCCGTGTTCGCAGCTGCTCGATTTCGCCCGCTGTGCGATGAAGCTGGAGCAGCAACCGAAGGCCGAGTTCACACCGGCTGAAGGAGATGTTGCGGTGTTGGTGAACGCGCTGGAAACCGCGCTGGAGAATCCGAAGCCCGGTGTCCGCGAGGGAAGTTCCGCCGATCCGGCCAACCCCCGACGGCTGCGGCTCCTGCTGGAAAAACTCCGGCCGTTGTTGCCCGCCGGAGTCAAAGCGGAGGAGTGAGAACTTAGCCGGGCCCATGCCCAAGCGACGCGAGTGATCTCAGGGGGCGGGAACGGCGTTGGTGGCGGCAGCCGCGCGGGCCTGCCGTTCCTGCCGCTCTTTCAGCTTCTCGGTGTACACGATCACGCCCGCGCCCAGGATGATCAGCAGGACACCGCACCAGCGCAGACCGCTGACGGGCTCGTGCAGGATGAATCTGGCGGCCAGAGTGGTCATGACAAAGCTGAGCGCGGTCAACGGCCAGACGAAACTGACATCGCCTCGCGACAGCAGGTATAGGAGCACGCCAAAGAAGGCCGCCTCAAAGGCGACACCCAGCACGACGTCCCGGTTCGTGGCCCCGCGGCCAATCAGGCGGACGATCTCGCTCACGCTTACCTGGGCCATATCTCCGATCTCCTTGATGCCCTTGCTCAGCAGCACGACACCAATCGCCTCCATCACCAGGCCGGCCAGTAGCACGAGAAGAAGACGGATCATGTCAGAGGTCGGAGTAACGGATGAGTTCGATGCCGCGTTGGCGGATGAGTTCCTTGACCTTCGGGCTGGTCAGGGCGGCCAGCTCGTGCTCGTGCTCATCCTCGTCCGGATGGCAGAAGATTTCGAAGGTTCCCGGCCACAGATTTTCCAGCAGGCGTAGCAGATACTTCTCGGTCAGGCGGCTGTTCTGCAGCAGTCCAAAGGTGTAGTCGGTGTGCCGGATGTCGCGTCGTTCCAGCGACTCGACCGCATGGGAGGAAAGCTGGTCGAAGATGAAGGCGTGGCTGAGCCGGTAGAAGTAGTGACCAAAGGCCAGCCGCAGGTTGATCAGCAGCGGTTCCCGTGTCAGCCGCATCGTCGTGATGCCCCACGTCCGGTAGTGGCGCTTGATGTGTGCGAAGATCGTCGGGTGCAGGTGGAAATGGAGGTGCCCGTTGACGTGATCGAGCTGCAGGCCGGCCGTGCGGAACTCGCGGAACTGGGCGTCGATCTCCTGCTTCAGGAAATGGTCGAGGTCCCGGTTGAAGAAGTAGCGCAGGCCGGCGCGGATGGGTGACTCGTCGAATTCGAAGCGCTGGTTCACCACACCGATGATCTCGCTGGGCTTCAGGGTGGATTTCCCGTTGACGAGTGTCAGGTGCAGGCCGATGGCGAGGGTGGGGACTTCTCGCGCAAGGGAGAGGGCGTTGTTCGCGGCGTCGCCGTTCACCATGAGGCTGGCGGAGGTCAGGATGCCTTCCCGGTGCGCCTTGACGATGGCCCGGTTCGCCCCGTGGGAAATGCCGAAATCATCGGCATTCACGATCACGCGGATGCGTGGGTCAAAAGGCTCAAACACCATAGCGCACGAGGGGAATCCCCGTTTTGACCCGACACCACGCCAGGAGAATGAGGATGATTTTCTGGAGCTTGCCCAGGCGGGTCGGCTCCGGGGCCAGCACGGGAAATCCGTGGGTTTCCAGTTTGCGCAGGAGCCGCCAATAAACGGTGCCCATCAGCTCGGCCGCAACCATTGACCGCCGGTCGCCGGGGGGCAGGACGGAGCGGGCACGGGAATAAAATCCACGCGCTCGGAGAGCCACGCTGGCGGCCAACTTCTGGAAGCGCTCCGAGGGCTGGTTTTGGAGAATCTCCTGTTCCGAGACACCGAAGCGTTCCAGCTCCGTCTGGGGCACGTAGATGCGTCCGCGGGCCGCATCGTTGCCGATGTCGCGCAGGATGTTGGTCAGTTGCAGCGCCTTGCCCAGGGCATCGGCATAGTCGCGGCAGCGGGCGTCGGAGTACCCGAAGATTTCCACACTGAGCAGCCCGACGACCGAGGCGACCCGGTAGCAGTAGGCTTCGAGGGCGTCGTAATCGGGATACCGGGTCTGGACGAGATCCATTTCGACTCCGCAGATCAGCTCTTCGAAGAGACTGAAAGGCAGACGGAACTCGGAGATGAAGGGCTGCAGTTCCCGGTTCACGGCGAACTCGGTCTTGCCCCCTTCACAGGCGCGCCGGATGTCCTCGCGCCAGGCAGCCAGCCGCCGGCGCCGCTGATCAACCGGCACGGTTTCCTCGTCAGCCACATCGTCCACTTCCCGGCAAAACGCGTACAGCGCGCTCATGGAGGCGCGTTTGTGGCGTGGCAGCACCACAAACGCCAGCGCCAGATTGGAGGCGCTTTTTTGGGTGATCTGGTCGCTGACCTCGGTGCTCACAGTGGCGGGGAACCCGAATCTCCGGCACCGAGCGGGGGCAGTCCACCAGTTTCAGCAAGCGTGGGATTACGAGGACGTTTTTTCTCGCGACGGCGACGGCGACGGCCGGATTTGGACCCGGAATCCTCGGCGACAGGGGGTTTATGCTTCGACTCGATCAGCCGGCCCCGCTTACGCCGACCCTGCGGTTTGCGCAAAAATACGGCCCAACCCACGAGCAGGCAGACGAGCACCAGCATCGCCGCAATCACGGGGATCACTCCGCCCAGCACCTGGCGTGAGGAGCCATCCAGCGCGCTGGGCAGGGGAACCCCATTATCCACAGCCGCCATCAACAAGGTATTTCCTACGGGCAACATTGACGTGAAAGTATGACCCTTACGCGGCTTCGTCGTCAACGCCGCCGTCCACCTGCAAGCTGAGACGGCTCATGCGGTAGCGCAAGGCGTGACGCGAGAGGTCCAGCTGACTGGCCGCACGCGTCAAATTGCCCCCGCTGCGCTGGATCGCGGCCAAAATCAGATCCCGCTCAAACTGTACCAGGGCTTCGCTCAGCGATCCCGGCGCGGGAGAGCCGGCTCCGGTGGAGAGGGTGCCGGATGCCGGCAGATCACCTTGGCGCAGGCGCGATTCAACCTCGAAATCGGGCAGGCTGGCGGGCCGGATCTCCTCCGCCGTTTCGAGAATGACCGCCCGCTCGATGACATTCCGCAGTTCGCGGACGTTGCCAGGCCACGAATGAGCCAGCAGCGCTGACTGGGCCGGCTCACTGATCGTCCGGATGTTCCGCCCGAGTCGCAGGCAGAACTGCCGGAGGAAGTGGTTCGCCAGCAGCAGTATATCCGGGCCGCGCTCGCGCAACGGCGGGGGGCGGAACTGCATGACGTTCAGGCGGTGGAAGAGGTCTTCACGGAACTCGTTCTTCAGGATGGCATCAACGATGTTCTTGTTGGTGGCGGCGATGAGGCGGACGTTGACGCGCAGTTCCTGCGTGCCGCCGACCCGCGTGAATGAGCCGTCCTCCAGAAAGCGCAACAGCTTTGCCTGCAGGGGCCGGCTCATGTCCCCGATTTCATCGAGGAAGATGGTGCCACCATCAGCTTCCTCGACGTAGCCCCGCTTGGTCCGGTGCGCCCCGGTGAAGGCACCCTTTTCGTAACCGAACAGCTCGCTTTCCAACAAGGTCTCGGGAATGGCGGCGCAATTCAGGCGCACATAGGTCTGACCGGCGCGCTTGCTCAGGGAGTGAAGCGCCCCGGCGATCAGCTCCTTGCCCGTACCGCTCTCACCCAGGATGAGCACGGTGGCATCCGTCGGGGCGACGGTCTGAATGAGCTGGCGGAGCTCCCGGACTTTGGGGGCGTCGCCGATGATGTGCTCGATCCGGTAGGCTTCGCCGGCGCGGGCCTTGAGGGCGGCGTTTTCGGCCAGCAGCTGATGCCGTTCGGCGCAGCGGGCCACGGCGTGGATCAGCTCATCCGGGTCAAACGGCTTGGCCAGATAGTCGATGGCGCCGTTCTTGATCGCCTCCACGGCCAGTTTGGGCGTGGCGTAGGCGGTCATCATCAGGATGGGCAGGCCGGGCTTGCGCTTGGCGGCTTCCTTGAGGAATTCGTAGCCGCTCATGCCGCCGAGACGGGCGTCGGTGATGACCATGAACAGCTCCTCCTCGGACAGCAGTTTCAGGGCGGCCTCGGCGGATTCGGCGAGGCGCACCTCGTGCCCTTCCGCCCGGAGCACCGTTTCGAGGGAGAGGCGCATGTTCTTTTCGTCGTCCACGACGAGGAGGGGTGGCAGTTTCATTTTCGAAGTCGCATCAGTGAGCGGACGGGCAGCTTGATGGTAAAGGTGGTACCCTTGCCAAGCTGCGATTCCACGGAAACCGTGCCGCCGTAAAGATCGGTGTTGTGCCGTACGATGGCGAGACCCAGGCCGGTGCCCTTCGCCTTGGTGGTAAAGTAGGGCTCAAAAATCTGCTTCAGCTTGTCGACCGGGATGCCCGGGCCGGTGTCACGGATCATGATTTCCACGGACAGATCGGGACCCGCATGCGCGGAGACAAACAGATCCCCACGCCCGTCCATCGCCTCTCGCGCATTGGTCAGGAGGTTGGTGAAGATCTCGGAAAAATGTCCCCGCTGACCGAGCAGAGGCGGCAGGCCGAGATCGTAATCGCGGTGGACCTGGATGTCGAATTTGGCCCCTTCGGGCAGCACCAGCGTCAGCGCGTGATCCAGCTCTTCGGTAATCAGCACACGCTCGACTTTGCCCTCGGCCAGCCGGGCGTAGCCCATCAGCTCCGTGATAATCCGGTCCGAGCGGTCCACCTCCTCGCGGATGATGGCGATTTGCTGGGTGATGGTTTTCCCTTCCTTGACCGTTTTTTGAAGCGTGTAGGCCGCGTTGTTGATGATGCCCAAAGGATTCTTGAGCTGGTGGGCGATCTCCGCCGCCAACCGGCCGGCGGCCGCCAACTGATGCTCTTTGAGGGCAAATTCGCGCTCTTCAACCTCCTTTTCCCGTTGGCGGTCGATCAGCATCTGGATGCCGTAGCAGCAGAGCGTCATCAGCAGGAGCAGCAGCACCCGTAGCAGCAGCGATTCGGCGGAAATCTGCGTTGGCACCTCGGACCAGCCCTCTCCCAGACCGCCGCGCCCCACGGTACGGACGACCTGCTGCTCCATTTTTTCCAGGGCCACATCCAGCAGGCCGGCAATGACATAGCAGACGCTGACCGTCAGATTGACGACGATCTGGACGTCGGCATGTGGAATGATCGCCGCGTTGCGGATGATCAGCCCGATGAAGACGTAATAGAGGGCGCTGTCGAAGCCGCCGGTCACCAGGGTCAGGGCGGCCAGCACCGCCCCATCGAGGATGGCCATGCTATAAACGGCCCGTTCCAGCAGCCGGGGCGAAATCTCGTCCATGCCCCAGAGCATGATTCCCGTACCCACATTGAGGGCCAGATAGACGAGAAAGAAGTTCCGCAGGCCGTTCAGGGCATCCTCCCGCGGCGGAGTCAGGTTTACGAACCAGTGGGCGAAGAACAGGAAGTAAACCAGCAGGAGCAGCATCACCGCCTTCACCGGAAGCGTCACCCCACGCTCCACAAAACGCACCCGCTGCAGAAACACCGCCTCATCCGGCGGCGGCGAGTTCGCCAAGCGGCGCCACCGGGCCAGCATTTGGCGGGTCGCAGTCCAGGTTTTGGCGAATGACATGTGAACCCGGGGAGGCAGTTTCCGTGCCGACCTTCAGGCCAGCAACGACATCGCGTGGGTCACGATTTGGTCCACCGGCCAAAGCCGGCCAATACCTTCATAGCCGCAGGAAAGCAGGCCTTCCTCCGGGCCGATGAATTCCACACCCCGTGACTTCAGGGTCGCAACGTTCGCCTGCGTGGCGGGGTGCAGCCACATCTTGCCATTCATCGCCGGCGCCAGCAGCACCTTGGCTTTGGGGTTCAGGGCCAGGGTGATGCAGGACAACGCGTCATCGGCGAGGCCGTGGGCGAATTTCGCGAGACTGTTGGCCGTCGCCGGCGCGATCAGGAGCAGGTCCGCCTCGTCCGCCAGGCGGATATGGGTCGGTTTCCAGCCTTCCTCCTCGTCGTAGAGATCGGTCACGACCGGGTTCCGCGAAAGCGTCTTGAAACCGAGCGTGGTCACGAACTTCTGCGCGTCGGCCGTCAGCACCACATTCACGTTGGCACCGGCCTTCGTGAGCTGGCTCGCCAGATCAATCGCCTTGTGCGCGGCGATGGAGCCGGTGACCCCCAGCACGATGTTTTTCGGACTGCTCATGCGTGAACCTTAACCAGACTTGAACCTCGGTGAACATACATGGCTGCGGCAAGGCTCCAAACGCTGACAGCGGATCGATTCACGGTATCAGCGCAAATACCGCCCGCTCGCTCCGCAGGCGTTCCGCGTCGTAGATCGCCTGCATCCGCCGGGAGTCCTCCGCGCGGGTGTTGCTGACCACGAGATAATCGAATTCACCCCAGCGGCCAGCCTCGCTCCTCGCCTCGGCCAACCGGCGGGCAATGACTTCCTCCGAGTCAGAACCGCGACTACGCAGGCGGGATTCCAGTTCGGCGAGTGTTTCCGGGGTGAGAAACACCGTCACCAGGGCCCGTCCCAGCACCGGATCGTTCGCTGCCACCTGTCGCACGGAAGCCGCCCCTTGGACATCGATGTTGAGGAGCACGTCGTGGCCGGCCGCGAGCAGTTCGAGCACCGACGATTTCAAGGTGCCGTAGGAACGGTCATAAACGCTGGCGTGCTCGAGGAATTCGCCGGCTGCGAGCCGGCGTGCGAATTCTTCGGGGCTGAAAAAATGATAATCCACGCCGTGCCGTTCTCCCGGCCGTGCCGGCCGGGTGGTACTGGTCACCACGCGCCGCAGGTTGGGGTTCGTCGCCAGCAGGGCGTTGCAGACGGTGGTCTTGCCGGCACCGGACGGGGCTGAGATCAGGAAAATGATCGGCGCGCTCATTTCATTCGACGTTTTGCGCCTGCTCCCGGAAGCGTTCCAGCTCTGTTTTCAGAAGCACCACGTCGGCGGAAATCAGCGCATCATTGGCCTTGGAGCCGATGGTGTTGATCTCGCGGTTCATTTCCTGGGCCAGGAAATCCAGCTTGCGCCCGACGGGTTCGGCGGACTTCCGGCAATCCTCAAACTGTGTGAAGTGGCTTTCCAGTCGCGCCAGCTCCTCCGAAATGTCCGAGCGGTCGGAGAAGAACACGACTTCTTTGATCACCCTTTCGTCTTCGGCGGAAACGTTTTCCAGACCGGCCACCTTGATGCGCTGCAGCAGCTGTTCGCGGAAGCGTTTCAGCACCTCGGGCGAGTGGACCCGCACGCGGGCGACCGCCGCGTTCAGATTGGCAATGCGCAGGGCCAGATCCGCCGCCATGGCCGCGCCCTCACGATCCCGCATGCCGTTGAAGGCCGCCAGCGCGCCGCGCAGCGCCGGCTCAATGAGGGGCCAGAAGGCTTCGGCCTGGGGCGCATCACTGTTCGTCTCAACCACCCCGGGGCAGCGCATGAGCGCCTCGAGCGTCACGTCACCGGCCAGCCTGAGCTGCCGTACGAGTCCGCGCAATTCCTCGGTGTAGGCGGCGGCCAGCTCGCGATTGATCTTGGCCGCTGCCGAGGCTCCCGGCTGTTCCAGGGAAACCTGAACCTCGACCCTTCCACGGGCGACGGTCTTGTTGACCTCCTCGCGGATGCGCGTTTCCAAGGCTTCCAGTTCACGCGGCAGGCGGAGGACGACTTCCGCCTGTTTGCGGTTCACCGCCTTCAGCTCAACGGTCGCCTTGGTGCCTTCAATGGAATGTTCACCCCGGCCGTAGCCGGTCATGGATCGCATGGGCCAAGGATGGGCGATGCGGTTGCCAGGGGCGATGATTTTTCCCGAATGCCATCGGGATGGCGAATTACGGGCCGCCTACCGCCTCCCCCATTTTGTGTCACCGCTCACCCTTTGCCTTGCCCTTGGCCGCGCAGGCGGGATTCTCCGCGGCTCATGTCACGTTTGCTGAAGTCATCCGGTTCGGTCGGCGCCGCCACGCTGATCAGTCGTGTGCTCGGTTTTGCCCGGGAATCGGTCTATGCCGCGTTCATGGGTGACAGCGCGATTGCCAGCGCGTTCCTTTATGCGCTGGGCATTCCGAACCTGTTCCGGCGGCTGCTGGGCGAGGGCGCGCTCACGGCGGCCTTCATCCCCATCTTCAAGCAGAAGGAGGTCAACGAGGGGGATGAGTCGATGTGGCGCGGGGCGTCGGCGGTGCTTTCGGGGCTGGCCGTGGTCAGTGCGGGGCTTGTCCTGCTGACCCTGCTGGGACTGACGCTGGCCCTGAAGTTCCTTTCGCTCGAGGTGCATACCCTGCTCATCCTGCGGCTCCTGCGGGTAATGTTTCCGTACGTCGGCCTGGTCTGCATCGCGGCGGTGTTCATCGGGATGCTGAACGCGCGCGGGCATTACTTCCTGCCGGCCATCGGGGCGACAGTGCTCAATGTGGTGATGATCGGCTCCGTCTGGTTTCTGGCCCCGCTGTTTGGGCCTTTGCTGGTGGATCAGGTTTTTGGACTGGCGGTAGGACTGGTCATTGCGGGCTTTTTGCAGGCCGCCTTTCAGCTGCCGGCCTTGCACCGGGAGGGGTTCCGCTGGCGTTGGGTGACCCCATGGCGCGATCCGACTGTGCGGCAGGTCGTGCAAAAGATGGCACCCGCAACCATCGGCGTGGCCGCCTACCAGATCAACGTGCTGCTGACCCAGACCTTTGCGCTCAATGTGGACCCGCACATTGTGGCCTCCTTCAACTACGCGGTTCGCCTGATGGAGCTTCCGCAGGGGGTCGTCGGCGTTTCCCTCGCGACGTATCTGCTCACGGAGCTCAGCCATCTGGCCGCCGAAAAGAAGTTCCCCGAGTTTCGCGCGGCGCTGGGGGAAGGGCTGCGGCAGGTCCTGTTCATCAACGGCCTCGCCTGCGTGATGCTCATCATGCTGGCCACGCCGATCATGCGGCTGCTGTTTGAACACGGCAAATTCACGGCAGATTCCACCGCCCGGGCCAGTTTTGCGCTGGTGTTTCTGGCGCCGGGGCTGGTCGCCTACTCGGTGAACAACATCCTCGCGCGGGCCTTTTACGCGCTGGGCGACACGCGGACGCCCATGCGCATCTCGCTGCTCTGCCTGGTCATCAATCTCACGCTGGCCGTGCCCCTGATATACCTGATGCGGCAGGGTGGCATGGGGCTGGCCAACACCATCAGCGCCGCGACCAACAGCGCCCTGCTGTTTTATGCGCTCAAGCGGGCGCTGCCGAAGTTCAGCCTGCGCGAGTTCCTTCCCAACGTCATTGCGGTGTCCGGGTCGGCCGTCCTGGCCGGGGCGATGGCCTGGGGCAGTCATGTGCTCTGGGAACGTTGGCTGGGACATGCGCATCTGGCCCAGCAGCTGGGGGCGGTCTTTGTGCCCATGGCCTTGGCCGGAGTGGTTTACCTGACCCTGGCGCTGTGGCTGAAACTTCCGCAGGCGCACGAAATCCTGGGCCTTGTCCGCAGCCGTGTCCAGAAACCGGCGGCGACCGAGAAATGACGCCGGTATTCCTGCGCGCAATAATCTCTCTTAACCATGACCGACCCGCTAACCCGTCAGCGCCAAATGGTGGCGCAGCACCCGCAGAATGAACTGGCCCGCTATAGCCTGGGCCGGGCGCTGTTTGATCGCGGAGAATTCACGGAAGCCAAGTTGTACCTCCAGATTGCCCTCGAAAAGAAGCCGGACTGGATGGTCGTACAAATTCTCGTCGGGAAATGCGATTTGGAACTCGGTGACCGGGCTGCCGCCGTGACCGCCTTCGTCCGAGCCCGTGATCTGGCGATCGCCCAGCATCACGAAGGCCCGCTGGCTGAAATGGAACAGCTGCTTTCGGAGTTGTCTTGAGGGGGATCTGGGTTAGTGTTTGGCGGTCCACCAACAGTAATTCAAATGAAGATCCGTCCCAGAGCCCCCGGCTTCACGCTCATCGAGCTTCTCGTGGTCATCGCGATCATCGCGATCCTGGCAGGAATGCTCCTGCCGGCGCTCGCCAAGGCAAAGCAGAAGGCGGGTGGTGTTGCGTGCCTGAGCAATCTGAAGCAGTTCATGACGGCCACGTTCGTTTACGCCTCTGACTTTCGAGATGCCATCGTTCCCAACGGTCACGGGACCGACGCACTTGTCCTCGATGCCAATGGCAACCCGACCGCTCCAGCAGGTTTCGTTCCCCAGTACTGGGTCGAGGGGCGGGAGCAGAGCCAGCTGGTCAGCGCGACGGCCTCCGCCTTTCTGACCTCCAAAAAATTGGGACTGCTCGCACCGTACATGGGGGTTAAAGGGTCATTTGTATGTCCCGGGGAAACGCGAAAACTGCTGAATTCCCAAGGCCAGAAGGATCCGGTGTACCGGAGCTACAGCCTCAACTCATTCGTCGCCTGGACCGGCGAATCGTACAACGGTCAAGGCGACTCCAAGGGAAAATGGCGCATTTTTAATAGAATGTCAGACTCTTCGGCGCCGGCAGACATCTATATGTTCGTGGATATGCATGCCTACAGCGTGTGCCGGCCGTTCTTCGGGATCAACATGACCGGGAACTACGTTTACCATGTTCCCAACGACATTCATGGCCAGGGATCGGTCTTTTCCTACCTGGACGGCCACGCGGAATCGCATCGTTGGAAGGATGCCGGATTCACCAAGCGTAAAGACGCCGAGAACGGTCCCTGGCATGTGCATGTGGGCGGTGGCTTGCAGGAGGTCAGCAAAGTCGATCACCAGTGGCTGCGTGATCATGCCACCCAGCTTAAGTGATCCCGGCATGCTGCAGTTCCCCGGGCAGGCGCCATTCCGTCGCCTCCTTGGTCAGGCTCGACAGGTCGGCTGATTCGATAATCTACTGTCCCCGAAGATGAAGTCACTCGCCGAGTGCCGGCTCTACACCTTTGTGGATACCGCCTACCTTGCCGGTCGTGATCCGGCAGTTTTGACGCGCCAGCTCTGCGAAGGGGGTTCCGACCTGATTCAGTTGCGGGCAAAGGGAGCCCCAGAGTCGGAGGTGCGCCGATTGGCGGTAGCCATTCACCCGATCACCCATGCGGCAGGCGTGCGCCTGGTCATCAACGATCATCTCGCCATCGCCTGCGAAACAGGCGCGGAAGTCTGTCATCTGGGGCAGGAAGATTTCTTCGATTCCGGCCATGCCCATGTCACGCAACTCCGGACCGGCGGGCATCGCCCCGAGATCGGTCTGAGTACGCATGCGCCCGAGCAGGCCAAGCGCGCCCTGGGGGCCGGAGCCGATTACATTGCCATCGGGCCGGTCTTTGCGACCGGCACGAAGCCGACGGCGGCGCCCGTGACGCTGCAGTACGTGCGCTGGGCGGCGGCGAATGTTCCGGTGCCGTGGTTCGCCATCGGCGGAATCACTCTGGACAATCTGGATGCGGTGCTCGCGGCCGGCGCGACGCGCATCTGCGTGGTTTCGGCAATTCTTAACGCGTCCGACGTGGCGGCGGCCTGCCGTGAATTCCGACGTCGGCTGCCGGGGGGGTAGAAATTCGCTAAAATCCCAGGCGCTTGGCTGCCAGCTCCAGGCTCAGCCCCTCCGCTCGGAAGACCTTGTGGGGTGAGGTCTGCCCCCTGATCAGGGACACCGCCCGGCGCGGGCAGCCCAGCGTGGTGGCGATGAAATCTGTCAACGCCTCATTGGCGGCGTGATCAACCGGCCGAGCCGTGATCCGGATCTTCAGTTCAGTCCCCAGAAGGCCCGCAATCTCATTGCGACGGGCGCGTGGCTGGGCCTTCACGCTGAGCCAGAGCGCCCCGTCGTGTTCGCTCAGGCAGGGAGGAGGGTTCATCGGCCGAGCCACTGGTAGGCTTCTATGAGCGCGATTTTCAGAGCCTCGCCCGTGACGAGCACCAGGACGGCGGCGATCAACGGGTTGAAATCGAACCGCCCGATGCGGGCGGGCAGCCATTCCAAGGGACGCAGCAGACGTCCGCCGGTGCTGCGGACAAATTCCCAAAGTGAGTGATCACCCAGATAGACATAGTCATGCACGAGCCGGAGCACCAGCAAGGTGGCCAGCAGCCACCGTATCGGCAGCCAGACGGCCAGCCCCACCACCGACGACTGGGTGAGGAGGCGTCCGATCGTGAGGGGCTCCGGCGGCAGCACGCCAATCTGTCGCAGTCCCAGGGTAATCATGATCCAGGCAATCGCCATGGTCAGGATGGGTGCGAGCAGAACTGCCGCCAGCGGCCATTGGGCGGTGGAACCGGCCAGCTCGCGCACCCAGCGTGACAATCCGGCCGGATCGCCTTCGCGACGCCCCAGCGAGGCCAGCAGCATCAGGCCGGCCCGAAACAGCAGCAGGCACCAGGCGAAACTGAGGAACGAGAAGGCCAGCAGCCGCTTCGGATCATCCGCGCGAAAGGCCAGCGATACCGGCCCGGGAGCCAGGGTGGGAGTCCAGTCCAGCACCGGAGCAAGCGTCGCGTAGAGCAGGGGCCGGATGGCCAGCAGCACCACGAGGGCCAGCGGATAGAGCCAGCGGCGGGCCCGGCGTGTCTCCACGGGCTTGAGATTGGAGAGCAATGTGCCCGCCCCACGAATCTGTGCCGGCTGCCCGTCACTGTGCCAGGAAAGCCAGAGCACCAAACCGATCAGGTTCAGGAGCTGGTCAATGAGCGCCATGCGTTCTGGGATTCTTTTAGGACCTTAAAGCCGACTCCGAACTGGCCGCACCGCTTCAGCAACTTTTCTCCGGCGAGAAAAAGGCCGGGCGAAAAGCCCGGCCTGAGGTGGAACTGAACGGCTCAGGAGAGCGTCACGCCCATGGTCTGGGCCACGCGGATGAGGGCGTCGGCCATGTCGCTGGGGGTGGCGGCGACTTCGATGCCGCACTCCTTGAAAACGGCAATCTTGGCGGCGGCGGTGTCTTCCGCGCCGCCGATGACGGCGCCGGCGTGCCCCATGCGGCGGCCGGCCGGGGCGGTCGAGCCGGCGATGAAGCCGGCGACCGGCTTCTTGCAATGGGCCTTCACCCAGCGGGCGGCCTCGACTTCGGCACTGCCGCCGATCTCGCCGATCATGATGATGCCGACGGTCTCGGGGTCGTCGTTGAAGAGTTTGATGACGTCGAGGTGCGAGGTGCCGTTGACCGGGTCGCCACCAATGCCGACGCAGGTGCTCTGGCCGATGCCCTTGACCGTGAGCTGATACACCGCCTCGTAGGTCAAGGTGCCGGAGCGCGAAACGACGCCCACGCGGCCCTTTTTGTGGATATAACCGGGCGCTATGCCGATGCGGCAGCCGCCCTTGGAGCCCTCACCAGTGCCTGGAGTGACCACGCCGGGGCAGTTCGGGCCGACCAGCCGGGTCTTGCTGCCCTGCATGGCACGCTTCACGCGGATCATGTCCTTCACCGGAATGCCCTCGGTGATGGCCACGGCCAGTTCCAGCCCGGCCGCAACTCCCTCGAGAATGGCGTCACCGGCGAACGGCGGCGGCACGAAGATGGCCGAAACGGTCGCGCCGGTTTCGCGCGCGGCATCGGCCACGGAGTTGAAGATGGGGACCTTGTGGCCGCCATGCTCGAAGAACTGGCCGCCTTTGCCCGGGGTGACGCCGGCAACGACCAATGTGCCGTAATCCAGCGAGAGCTTCGCGTGGCGACCGCCGAAGTCGCCGGTAATGCCCTGAACAAGAATCTTGGTTTGAGGAGTAACGAGAATGGCCATGGGAATGAAAGAGTAGTCAGTAAACGGTGATCAGTGGTCAGTGCGGCGCGGCGTGGCGCTTGTGGATGCACACCACGTTTTTGTCGGGATCGAAAATGAATGCCATCTGGCAGACGGGTGTGGGAAAGGCTTCCATTTTGAAGGCCACATTCCGGGCCTTCAGCTCGGCGATGGCGGCGTCGAAATCTTCCATTTCAAGGGCCACGCAACAGCCCTCGGAGGTCGGATTCCAACCCGGTGCCACGCCCAAGGAAAGCGTGCCGGCTCCGATGTCATATTCGGTCCACTGCATGCCGCCGGGCTCGCCGACAAGCATGGTGGGCTTCAAGCCCAGCACGCCTTCGTAGAAGGCGCGCGACCGGGCCATGTCCGTGACCGGATAGCAGGAGAAGGCGATTTCGGCGACTTTGAGCATAAGCCGTAAGTGACTTGGCGGCCCACCAAGGATTAGGCGGCGACCAGCTTCACGATCTTCTGTGCGGCATCCGCCATCGTGTCGCCGGAGACCAGCGCGAGGCCGGAGCTGGCGAGCGTGGCCTTGCCGGCGGTGACGTTGTTGCCTTCGAGGCGGACGACCAGGGGCAGCTTCAGGCCGACTTCCTTCACCGCCTCCACAATGCCGGTGGCGATCACGTTGCAGTCCATGATGCCGCCGAAGATGTTCACCAGGATGCCCTTCACGTTGGTATCGCCGAGGATGATCTTGAAGGCCGCGACGACCTGTTCCTTCGAAGCTCCACCCCCGACGTCCAGGAAGTTGGCCGGCGTGCCGCCGAAATGCTTGATGATGTCCATCGTGCTCATCGCGAGGCCTGCGCCGTTTACGAGGCAGGCGATGTTGCCATCGAGCGCGATGTAGCTGAGCGAGTGCTTGGAGGCCTCGATTTCCTTCGGGTCTTCCTCATTGAGGTCCCGGAGCCCGGTGATGAGCGGGTGCCGGTAGAGGCCGTTGTCGTCGAACGACACCTTCGCATCCAGCGCGAGCACCTCGTCGGTCGGTGTGGTGATGAGCGGGTTGATCTCGATCATCGCGGCATCGGTCTCCCAATACATCGTGTAGAGGGCGCGGATCAGCTTGCCGGCGTTCTTCCCCTCGGCGGCATTGAAGCCGAGCTTGAAGATCAGCTCACGCACCTGGAAATCAGCCAGGCCGTAGGCGGGATCGACATGGACCTTGTGGATTTTCTCCGGCGTTTCGTGCGCGACCTTCTCAATTTCCACACCGCCTTCGGTCGAGGCGACAATGACCGGGCGCGACGTGGCGCGATCCAGCAGGATGGCGAGGTAGTATTCCTTTTTGATCTCGCTTGCGACCGTGAAGTAGATCGTCTGCACCTTGCGGCCGGCCGGGCCGGTTTGGGCGGTGACGAGGGTGTTGCCCAGCATCTTGCCGGCAATCTCCTTCGCGTCCGCCTTGGTCTTGCAGAACTTCACGCCACCCTTGAAGCCGTCGGTGAACGTGCCCTTACCGCGTCCGCCGGCGTGAATCTGCGACTTCACCATGGTCGGGCCGTCGGGAAGCCGGGTGAGCGCGGTGATGAAATCCTCGGGCGTGGTGGCGGCGGCACCACGGGGGACGGGCACGCCGTACTTCTCGAGCAGGGCCTTGGCTTGGTATTCGTGAATGTTCATGAAAGTCGGTCAGCGCAGATCGTCCAGTGAATTGAGGACCCGCAGATTGGGAACGTCGTAGAAGTGATTGTCGAGCGTCAGAACGGCGGCGTCCAGCCTTTGGGCGCTGGCCGCGATGATGAGGTCCTGGGCGGGCAGGGTGATGCCCTTGCGGTCGAGCTGCCAGGCGATGTCGGTGGCGGCATCCCACATGCGGAAATCTGTGGAAGCGTAAAGCATCACCGACATGAACCGGCGAAGGGCGTCGCGAAGCCGCGGTGTCCGCATGCCACGCAACACCTCCATCTGCACCATGCCGCACGTGGCCAGGTCCATGTGCCGGGCACGGCTGGAAAGCTCAAAAGCAGGATCCTTTTGCTGACGCAGCAGTTGAATGAACATGCTGCTATCCACCAACACCGCCGTGATCTCACGGTCATTTTCCATGCCGTGCGGTCTTCACTCCCCGGCTGGCGAGGATGTCATAGCCAGGCTCGACGGCTTCGTTAAGTTCGGCCGCAGTGAACCCCAACCCGGTCTTGGCGTAGGCCCGCAATTTGTACCGCCGGTCCATTTCGTGGAGCGCGGCATTGATCGTCTCGGTCTTGCTTTCGAAGCCGTAAGCCCCTTTCACCTCTTCGAGCAGGGCTTCGTCAATGTGCATCGTCATCTTCATGCCATACTCAGTATGGCATATTCTGGTTTGCCGCAATCGTTTTTTCCATTCAGCGGGTCACCGCTGCGCGATCGGCACGACTTTCAGCCCGACCGGCCCGGTATAAACGGACTGAGGACGGATGAGCCGGTTGTCGGCGAGTTGCTCCAGGACGTGCGCCGTCCAGCCGCTGGTGCGGGCGATGGCAAAGATCGGGGTGAACAGGTCGGTGGGGATGCCGAGGCTGTAATAGACCGTCGCGCTGTAGAAATCGACGTTCGCGTTCAGGCCCTTTTCCTTGAGCATCAGCTCGGCGATCCGCTCCGACATCTGGATCCATTTGGAATCGCCCAGCTCGGCGCTCAGGATCAGGGCCATGCGCTTGAGGTGCGGCGCGCGGGGGTCCAGCACTTTGTAAACGCGGTGCCCAATGCCCATGATCTTGCGCTTTTGCGCGAGGCAGTCGGCGACATAGGCATCCACCTTGTCGAGCGAACCGATCTCCTGAAGCATCTTGATGACCCCCTCGTTGGCCCCGCCGTGCAGCGGCCCCTTGAGCGTGCCAATGGCCGTGGTGATGGCCGAATACATGTCGCTGAGCGTCGCGATGGTCACGCGGGCGCTGAACGTCGAGGCGTTCATGCCGTGGTCCGCATGGAGCACGTAGCACAGGTCCATCGTGTTGATCTTCTCGGCGGACGGCTTTTCACCGTCGATCATCCAGAGGAAATTGGCGGCTTCACCCAGTGTGGGATCGGGATGCACCAGGGGGAGGCCCTGCCGGGAACGGTGGAAATAGGCCATCACCACCGGAATCTGGGCGATCAGGCGCTGCGCCTTGCGGCGCTGGGCATCCATCGTGTCATCGTCGGCGATGCTGTCATAGCAGCCGAGCGCGCTCACCCCGGTGCGGAGCGCGTGCATCGGGGGGCAGTCCTTCGGCAGCTTGGTGATCAGCTCGACCACGCCCTGCGGGATCTCGCGATAACCGGCGAGCACCGTCTTTAAATGGGCCAGCTCCTTCTCATTCGGCAGATGGTTGTGATGGAGCAGATGGACGACCTCCTCGTAGCTGACCTTGCCGGCCAGCTCGTCGATGTCGTAGCCGCAGTAAATGAGCTGCCCGATGTCACCGCGCACATCACTCAGTCGCGTATGCGCGGCGATGACGCCTTCGAGGCCTTTGGAGACGGCGGATGGACTGGCGGCAGGCGGGGTCATCGTTAGAAAATCATTCCCAATTGAAACAAAAACCGGGCGGGAGTCTGTTGGCCGCTGTGAGCCAGCGTCAACGGATTTCCCGGTAACGGGCACAGCAAAGCATGTCGGCAGCCAAGTTTTGGCAAATGGCGCTGCGTCCGTCACACTGCTGCCGCCCTGTTTTGAAAATCTCCATCGTCATCCCCGCCTTCAACGAGGAGAAACTGCTTTCCGCCACGCTTTCTGCGGTCCGGGTCGCCCGGGGATCTCTGACGAAACGGGGGTGGGATTCTGAGGTCATTGTCTGTGACAACAATTCCACTGACCGTACCGCCGAGATCGCCCGCGGAGGAGGGGCGGTGGTGGTGTTTGAGCCGGTGAACCAGATTGGGCGAGCCCGTAACTGCGGGGCTGCCGCCGCGACGGGCGATTGGATTCTGTTCGTCGATGCCGATTCGGAGCCGTCCCCGGAGCTTTTTGCCGACATGGCGGAGGCCATCGCCAGCGGGCTGGTCATGGTCGGGGGCTCCACCTTGCGGACCGAAAAGACCGACTGGTGGTACGCCCTGTTTGCGGTCCTCTGGTGCTCGTGGAGCCGGCTGGCGAAGCATCTGGCCGGGTCCTTCATCTTCGTCGAGGCGGCGGCGTTCCGGGAGATCGGCGGCTTCTCCAACCAGTTCTTCGCGGCAGAAGAACTTGACCTCACGTTGCGTCTCAAGCGTCTGGCCCGGCAGCGGGGAAAGCGCGTGGTGATTCTCCACCGGCACCCGCTCCTGACCTCGGCGCGGAAGGCCAAGCTCTATTCGTTCCGAGAGACGATGGTTTTCCTGATGCGGACCGTCCTGCGCCCCAAGAAGATGCTCTCCAACCGCGACGAATGCGCGATCTGGTACGACGGCCGCCGGTGAGGGCTGAAAGGATGAATTAGGAAGGATGAAGGATGAAACGGGGATCAGCCGGGACGGAGTACGGATGCGGGGAACCGGCAGCGCGGCTTCAGTTTCTTACGCCGACGGAAAGGTGATCAGTTTCAGTTCCTTGAGGGCATTGAGCAGGAACTGAAACGCGATGGCCGCCAGCAGCAGGCCCATGATGCGGGTGGTGATGCGCATCGCGATGGGGCTGATCCATTTCGTGGTCCGCGCGCCGATCGCCAGGATCACGTAGCTCGCGAAACACACGAGCAGGATGCAGCCAAACAGGACGCCGTGGAGCACCCATGAGTCCGCCTTCGCCTGAAGGAGCACCACCGTCGAGATGGCCCCGGGCCCGGCCAGCATGGGCACGGCGAGCGGCGTCACCGCGATATCCTCCTTCACGGTGCCGGCGTCGGTTTCCTCCTGGGTCTCATGCACGCGTGAACGCTTGGCGTTAAGCATGTCCAGCGCGATGAGGAGTAGCACGACGCTGCCGGCCATCTGGAACGCCGGAATGGTGATGCCGAGGTAGTGGAAAATCCATCGGCCGGCCACGGCGAAGACCAGCAGCAGGGCGGCGCAAACCGTGCATGCGAGCCGGGCCATCTTCACCCGCTCGTCCGGGGTGTTTTGCGAGGTCATCGCCAGAAACGCCGGGACCGTCGCGACCGGATCAATAATCACGAACAGCGAGCTCAGGGCGAGCAGGGCGTATTCGGTGAGGGACATGGGTGGAGTCGCGGTTGGCAGGGATGGTTACATTCCCATCTCAATCATGCTCATGCTCTTGCTCTTGATCACTTTGCTCCAGTCCATTTTGCAGCTTAATGATCACGAGTAAGATTAAGCGCAAGCGCAAGACAACGCCGGTTTATTCCAGCTATTTTACCGGCACCACATCATCCGGCATCGCCACCGGTTCTGGCTGCTTCCGATGGGCCTTCGCCGCGAGGTCGCTGAAGAGCGTGTACACGACCGGGATCACGAACAGCGTCAGGAACGTGCTGGTCAGCATCCCGCCGACGACCACCACACCCATCGGACGGCGGCTCTCCGCGCCGGCACCAAAGCCGATGGCGATGGGCATGATTCCCGTGATCGTCGCCAGGGCCGTCATCAGGATCGGTCGCAGGCGGACGCGGCCGGCTTCCTGAATGGCGGTGTGGATGTCCACGCCCTTGGCGACCTGCTGGTTCGCGTATTCAACCAGCAGGATTGAGTTCTTGGTCACCAGGCCCACCAACAGCACGAGGCCGATCTGACTGAAGAGGTTGATGTTCATGGCCGGGATCGGTGGATAGAGACCGACCTTGCCGCCGAAGTTGAGCAGCCATAGCGCCCCGACCGCTCCCAGCGCCGCGAGCGGCACGGCGAGGATGACGGTGAACGGATGGACGAGGCTTTCAAACTGCGCCGCCAACGTCATATAGACGATTGCAAAGGCGAAGAGGAGCACGAGCCAGAACTCGCCTGTCGCATCCGAAAGGTTCTTGGCATCGCCTTCCCACGCGTGGAGGAAGCCGGCGGGCAGCTCCTGCGCGAGGATCGGTTCGACCTGCTTCACCACCGTCCCAATGGGCACCGCGCCGGGCGATGCGGTGATGCTCGCACTGCGCAGGCGGCTATAGTGGTTGATGGCATTGGGAGCGGCTCCCTCGCTGCGGGTGACAAGACTGCTAAGCTGGATCAGGTCGCCCGTGGTATTGCGCACGAAGATGCGATCCAGATCCGTCGGCGTAAGTCGGGAGGCGCGCTCCAACTGGGCCATCACGAGGTATTCCTTGCCCTCGACTTTGAGCCGGCTCAGGTCGAGCCCGCCGAAGAGGATCTGCATGGTGCGTGAAATGTCCTCGATGCTGACGCCGAGCGAGGCGGCGCGGCTCCGGTCGATGTTGACCCGCAGCTCGGGCTTGTTGACCTCGTAGCTGACCCGGACGTTGGTGAGCAAGGGACGCCCGGCCGAGTTGGTCAGCCCGCGCAGCCGGTTGGCCATCGCAATCGCGGTGGTGTTGAGGGCGTCCAGATCCTGGTTTTGCAGGACCAGCTCGAACGGCGAGCTGTTGAAGCTGACCTCAATGGCCTTGGGCAGGTTTGCGATGGCGATGCCGCCCTCCACCTCGGCGAAGAAGCGCTGCGCGATGCCGCCGGGACCGTTGACGATCTCCTCCGTTCCGCGCTTGCGTTCGGACCGGTCTTTGAAGGTCACGAAAATGATGCCGAAGCTCGACTGGCCGGGACCGTTGAAGCCGGGCGCGACAATGGCACCGAAGCTCTTCACCTCCGGCGTCTCGGCGATGATCTTCTCGGCCTTCTTCAGCTGGCGGTCGGTGAATTCGCTGGTCGAGCCGTTGGGCGTGAGCACGAGCGCGAACATCCGCCCCTTGTCCTCCTGGGGCAGGTACTCCTGATCCAGCGCGAAAAACAGGGGCAGGCTGGGAGCAACGCAGCCCAGTAGGATCACGACTCCCAAGACCAGGCCGAGCACCACGCGGGCAATCCCGGGAAGCTCGCGGACCGGGCGGATCACCGCCGCTGCCAGGCGAACGCACGGCCTCAGCCCGGCCAGATAGAGCGAAGAAATCCGATCAAAAACCCGTTCGAAGAAGTTGAAGAGGGCGCCGTGCTTGGTCTGGTCAATCGGTTTTAGCATCCGTGCGGCCAGCGCGGGGGAGAGCGTGAGCGCGACAAACGCGGAGATCGCGACCGAGCCCGCGACGGCCATCGCGAACTCGACGAACAGGCGTCCGGTGGTGCCCTTCAGAAACGCGAGCGGAGTGAACACCGCGATGAGGGAGATGGTGATGGCGATGACCGCGAAGCTGATCTCCTCCATTGCCTTCAAGGACGCCTGCATCGGCGGCATGCCTTCCTCGATGTGACGGTAGATCGCCTCCAGCACGACGATGGCATCGTCAACGACCACGCCGATGCTGAGGACCAGTGCGAGCATCGTGAGGATGTTCACCGAGTAGCCGAAGAGGTAGAGGATGGCGAACGTGCCGACGAGCGACACCGGGATCGCAATGGCCGGAATGAAGGTGGAACGGACATTCCGCAGGAACACGAAAATGATCAGCACCACCAGGGCGAACGCGACCGCGAGCGTCCCCCACACTTCGCTGATGGCCTGCTCGACGTAGATACTGGCGTCATACGAGTTGGTGAGCTCGATGCCGGGAGGCAGGGAAGGCCGCAGCGCCTCAACCTGGGCCTTGATCGCCTGGGCGACACTGACGGTATTGGCCTTGGCCTGCTTGACCACGCCGAGGAACACGCAGGTCTTGCCCATGGCGCGGGCGATGGTGTGGTAATCCTCAACGCCCGCTTCTGCCCGGCCGATGTCCTGCATCCGGACCAGGGTCGTCCCGTCGGCGCGGACGACCAGCCGGTTAAATTCGTCCGCGGTTTTCAGTTCCCCACGGGTGAGAATGGTCATCTCACGGTCGAGATTTTCCACCCGTCCGCTGGGCAGCTCGATGTTCTGCTGCTGCAAGGCGCGCTGCACGTCGAGAACAGTGACTTTGCGCGCAGCCATCTTTTCCGAATCCAGCCATAGACGCATCGCGAAGCGCTTCTCACCGCCGATGGTGATCGAGGAGACGCCGGGCACACCCTGGAAGCGCGGCTTGATCTGGCGTTCGGCCAGGGTGGTGAGGTCGAGCGCCGAGTAGCGGTCGCTGTTCAGCGCGACCCAGATGATGGGCTGCGCGTCGGAATCGGCCTTCGACACGATCGGTTCGCGGATGTCGAGCGGCAGCGCGCCACGCACGCGCGAGACCCGGTCCCGCACATCCTGGGCCGCGATGTCCACGTCCCGCGACAGGTCGAACTCGACGGTGATGGAACTGACGCCCTCACGGCTCTGTGACGAAAGCGTCTTGATGCCCTCGATGTTGTTGATGGCCTCCTCCAGACGTTCCGACACCTCGGTCTCCACGACCTGGGCATTGGCCCCCGGATAAACCGTCGTCACGCTGACCACGGGGGGATCGATGTCCGGCAACTCGCGCACCGGCAGCCGCGACAGCCCGATAAGGCCGAAGAGCACCAGTGCCAGATTCAGCATCGTGGCAAGGATCGGCCGCTGGATGGAGATCTTGGAAAGGAACATCGGGAATTACGAATTACGATTTACGAATGACGAACGCCGGGTGGAGTGAGCGTCTTTAGGAGCCGGACCGCCTTGAACGTGGATAATCAGGCTGAGCAAAGCGTCTGGGAACGGCCACCCAGAGCGGTTGCAGAATTTCTTGAGCCCACGAGGTCGCGAAGCGTCTTGGACCGCGGCAGTCCTCTGCCGCTTTGGTCGGGGGCTGCCCAGCAGGAGGCCATGTTCCAATGAGGCGCTGGCCTCGTTGCCGGGCCTTCTCCCTCACCCTCTCCCTCTCCCTCTCCCGCTGGGAGAGATTCCACGTCCCAAAATGCGCGAATTGTGACCCTGAACCCTCCTTTCGTAAGTTCTTGGGAATCAAGCTGCCGTCGGGAGGGTTCATGGGTAGGGGACAGCCGGCGAATATCGCGGGCCGCCAGACAGTTTTTCCGGCCGGTCTTGCGCCATGCCTCCGCCGAAAGGCAGGCGACGATTCTCCCTCTCCCAGCGGGAGAGGGCCGGGGTGAGGGAGAGCGGTCACCAAGTAAAGAGACGTCCATCGAACGGCCAATTTGATCCGGCGCTTTACGGTAAAAATTGTCCATAACTCCCAAACTCATCTCCCCTGCTAGTTCAAATAAGGCGCCGTCGCCTCGGCGCTGCCCAGCTTCACCGAGGCCCCGGGGCGCAGCTTCTGCACGCCTTCGACGACGACCATTTCACCGGCGGTCAGGCCGCTCAGCACCTCGGCCTTGCCGGCGAGCCGCAGGCCGATCTTCACCGGCTTCATCGTGGCGATGTTCGAGCCGTTAAGGACGAAGACCATCGTGGTGTCACCGTTGTTGATGATCGCCGGCTCGGGGATGACCAGTGCGGACTCCCGCAGCTGCAGCCGCAGGTCGAGGTTTGCAAACATGCCGCCTTTGAGCCGGCCGTCGGCATTGGCGATGCGCGACTTGACGAGTGCCGTACGGGTGCCTTCGTTGAGCTGCGGCGATATGAAGTAAACTTCGCCCTTGAAGACATCCTTGGGATAGGCGGCGACCTTGAACTCCAGGGTCTGCCCGGTGGCGACCTGGCTCAGGTAGCGTTCCGGCACGCTCATCTCGACCTTCACCGTGTCCAGATCCACCAGCACGGTAAGCGGCGTGCTCTTGGTGATGACCTGGCCGGGGCTGATCCGCCGCGCGCCGGTTGTGCCCCCGAACGGTGCCGTCACCCGGGCATCCAGGAGCAGGCGACGCTTGAGATTCACGCCCGCCTCGTTCACCGCGAAGAAGCCCGCCGCCTGATCGTATTCCTGCTGGGAAATGAGCTTGCCGTTGAACAGCTGCTTCACGCGCTCGAAGGAGGTTCGGGCAAGCTGTAGGTTTGCCTCCGCTTCGGCCAGTTGGGCGGCCAGTTTCGTCTCCTCAAGGGCGACCAGGAGGGAACCTTTCTCCACATGCTGTCCTTCCGCGAAACCAATCTCTTTCACCAATCCGTCGGCCTCGGACTGCACCTCAACCGATTCATTCGGGGTGACGGAACCGATGAGGGAAACCGTTTCACTCACGGCCTGCTGGCGGGCCGGAACCGCCACGACCTGTATGGCATACGCTTCGCCTCCGCCGGCCGCGGCGGCAGGCGCGCCTTTTTTGCAGCCCAAAACGGGCAGCAGGAGCAGTGGCAACAGTCGGAGCAGGGCAACGGAGTTTCGCATCGGGTGGCGTTTGAGCTTGGGCCAAATTTCCAAACTCCGTCTAGCACGGCGAGCGATTTTTTGGCGCGCGGCGCACTGGTCGGGCCCCTCGTCAGTTCAGCCCGGCGTCGGCTTCGGACAGCGTCGGGGCGGGCCAGAAGCGGATGGCATTGCTGCCCAAGGTCGCCATGGTTTCATCCGCTTGGAACACGATGGAGAAGATAGGCTGCGACTGGACATGATACGCGGCTAGTTCGCGCCGGGTATCCACGTCCCAGAGGGTGAAGAAGCCGTCCACGCTGCCGGCGGCGAGCCGCGTGTCTTGGGCGGAAAAGGCGAGACTGATCTGCCCGACGGCGCGGGAAAGAAGCGCCGCGAGCAGCCGGCCCGAAGCCGTGTCGTAAAGGCGCACGGTCCCGTCAAAACCCGCCGTGGCGACGTACCGCCCATGATGGCTGAAAATCAGCGTCTGCAACTGCGGGGTGGCTCCCGGCAGCGTCAGTTTCCGGCCACCGGGCAGGTCAAAGAGATGCACCTGTCCTTGCAGCGTCGCCGCCGCGAGCCTTTTCCCATCTGGTGAAAGCGCCAGGGATCTGGAGCGCATGGGCACCTTCAGCACGGGCGCAAGATCCGCAGTCCGCCACACCCGCACGCCATTGTTCAGGTCGGCGAGGGCGAGCCAGCTTCCATCCAGGCTGAATTCCAGCGAGGCATTCTCAAAACCGGGTGGCAGGGGCTGCCAATTGGTTTCCTGCAGCGTGCGGATGCGACGCTCAGGCAGGGAGACGACCGTGATCCGGCCATCGGGCTGATAGACCGCGCCCAGGCCGTTGGTGCTGCCCCTGGGCAGATGTACTGCCGCTCCAAAGGCATTGGTCGGCACTTCCGGCAGAGCCAGGTTACGGTCGGAGCCGAGTTCCCGCACGCGAAAGGTGTTGTTGGTCAACACCACGGCCAGATGCCGCTGGTCCGCAAACATCTGCAAACCGACCGTCCCGGCGGGAAAGTTGGTTTCGACCCGCACTCTCGTGCGAGCCTGCTCGGTGGACCAAAGGTGCAGGATGCGGTCGCCCCCACCGGTGGCGAACTGATCGGCCTCGCCCAGAAATTCGATGGCCAGCTGCGGAGCCCGGCTGCCCCTCAGCAGGGTCCGCAACTGGCGGGAAGGCACGTCCCAGACATTGATGAACTGGTCGCGGCCGGCGGTGACCAGCGAGTGGCCATCGCGGGAAAATTTCACGGCAATCACCACGTCGGCGTGCCCCGGCAAAAGGGTTGCCGGCGCCGGCGAACGGAAATCCCAGATCCGCGCCGCGCCGTCGGTGCCGCCCGCGGCGAGCAGCCGGCCATCCGGGGAGAAATCCAGTGAGAAAACAGTGCCATTGTAGAGCGGGTGCTGACGCGGCACTGGGAGCGAGGCGACAGTATTGCCGGTATCCGTCTCCCGGACCCGGATCATCCCGGTGCCTTGGGCGCTGGCAAACAGACGCCCGTCGGGAGACAGGGCGAAGGACATGGTTTCCGTAGCGGCTGGAAGGGAATGGCGGTGACGAACTTTGCCGCCCTTCAGCTCGATTTCCACCGCGCTTTCCATGCCGGCCAGCCAGAGCGAGGATTCATCCGGTCCGAAATGTTGCGCCGCCAGGATTCCGGCCAGAGGCAGTTCGGCCTGCTGATGCAGGGTGGCGGTGTCGATCAGGCGCACCACCGTGTTGGTACCATCCGGAGACTGATCTGCGATTGCGGCCAGCGTCCCGGCCCGGTTCAGCGCGAAGCGGGCGTAACCCGCCGCACGCACGGTGGCGTTGGTCAGTTCGCGACGGGTGGACAGATCCCACAGCTTCATCGTCCCGGCGTTGTCGGAAGTAAGGAGACGCTGACCACCGGGCAGCATGGCCGCCTGGGCAATGGTGGCGTCATGCGGCCCAAACTCCGCCAGCTCGTCGCTGCGGCTCTGTCCCCAGAGAAAGCGCCATTCCCAGCCGCGCAAATCCGGCTGCCCCGCCGCCGGCCGCTGGCGGTTCAGGATATCCCGGACATTCGCGTCGTTGCCGGCCTCCAGCGCTTCAAAGGCCAGCGCCATGTCGGCGGCGTAGAGATTGCGACGGATCACCAGCTCGCTGGCTTCGGCCCGTATCCGTTGTCGCTCGGCGGCCTTGAAAGCCAGGTTGATGTGATAGGTTGCCAGGGAGGAGCCGAAGGCGAGGACTGCCAACAGGGTGAAGGTCGCGGCTCCAAAGCCCGCCACCAAAGGATGCCGCCGGGCCCAGCGCCACCCACGCTCGATGCGTGTGATGCGGCGCGCATGGATCGGTTCGTCGCGCAGGAAACGGGCAAGCTCATCCGCCACTTCCTGCACATCCTGATAGCGCCGGTTGGGCCGCTTTTCGAGGCACTTGAGGCAGATGGTCTCCAAGTCGATGGGGACACCTGGACGCAGCGCCCGGGGCCGCACCGGGTCGAGATTCTGCACCGCGTGGACGGTGTCGGCGAAGGTCTCCCCCCGGAACGGCGGACGGTCGGTCAGCAGGTAATAAAGGGTCGCTCCCAGCCCAAACACATCGGTACGCGGTCCGATGTTCCCAAACCGTGCCGAGGCCTGCTCGGGCGCCATGAAATTGGGCGACCCCGCCCCAGTGGTGGAATCGGAGCCCCCGGAGCCGGCAAGTATCTCGCGCCCGATCCGACGGGACAGCCCGAAATCGGTGATCTGCGGCTCGTCCCGGTGGTCGATGAGGATGTTGGCCGGCTTCAGGTCGCAGTGCAGCACGCCCCGGGAGTGGGCGTAGGCGATGGCATCGGCGATTTTCTTGGCGTAGGTCGCGATCCGCTGGGCCGACAGGATCTGGTTGCGGACGAAGACGCCGATGTTCTGTCCCTCGACGAACTCCATCGAGAAGTAGAGCTGCCCGCCCTCTTCGCCGACCTCGTAGATGCCCACGATGTTCTGGTGATCCAGGCTGGCAGCGGCCTTGGCCTCCTCACGGAGCTGCTGCGCGTCCCAGTGGGCCGCACCGGCACCACCCTTGAGCATCTTGATGGCACACAGGCGGTCCAGCCCCCGCTGGCGCGCCTTGTAGATCACGCCCATGCCACCGCGTCCCGTCTCCTCCAGCAACTCGTAGTCGCCAAAGGCGCAGGGCAGGCTGATGGGGTTGGTGGACGCGTCACTCACGCAACGGCAGTTTGGCGGCGCAACCGGCGCGCTCCAACGAAATTTCGCGCGCTTCAGCTGCGTCTTTTGCGGAATGGTAAAGCCCGAGCGGCTACTTGCGACCCTGGGGGGTAGGCCACCTAACCGCTCAGCCATTCACGGACGCACTCCAGCACAGCGGCCCAGCTTGCCAGCCAGAGAAGCTGCCAGACGAGAATCAGCCCGGGCTCGTCCTCCGTCCAGGCGGCCAGGCGGGAGGGCTTGGGCTGTGGCAAGGGTTGGGGCAGGGGCCGGTCCGTCCTAATCCGGCAGGTCGTGTTGGTGGCGGGTGGCACCAAGGGCAGGCATTGGTTCACCAAGGTTCGTTGCGTCACCACATTCAATTTCATGCGCCCAGTCTGCCCGTTAGGAGGGACCTGCACAGTGGCACTGACGGATAAGTCGGGGCAGCACAGTTGCCCGCTGACGGGAAACTGTGCTGGCAGATTGTTCGGTGAACTGTGACTGTGCTGGTGAACTCGTTGCGGTCATTTTGCTTCCCATGAAGGCGAATTCAGTGGTGGTCGATCCGGCCGAGCCGGTCGGCGAGCACCTCTACCAGTCGCTGGCATTCCGCCTGGCGGCACTGATCGAGTGCGGCACACTGCGTTCGGGCGACCGCATCCCCTCCGTGCGCCGGGTCAGCCAGCAGGAAAAGGTGAGCATTGCGACGGCCCTCCAGGCCTATCGGCTGCTGGAGAACCGCGGCCTGATTGAGGCCCGCCCGCAGTCGGGTTATTACGTCCGGCCCCGCAGCCTTTCGCTGCCGGCGGAACCGGGCATCTCCCGCCCCGTGACCCGCAGCCGGCGGGTGGACATCAATGACCTGGTCATGCGGGTCATGCATTCGCCGATCATGGAGCAGGCGTCGCTGCGGACGGAGGGCGGCTGGATCAACTTCGGCAGCGCCAGTCCCAACCCCGACCTGCTGCCCACCGCGGCCCTGAACCGGTGCCTCAGTTCCGCGGCGCGGCGGCATTCCTCATCGGCGAACCAGTGTCCGTTTCCGCAGGGGGAACTCCAGTTACGCACCCAGATCGCGCGGCGTGCGATGGAGGCGGGTTGTGCGTTGTCACCGGACGAGATCGTCATCACCGGGGGCTGCCAGGAGGCGATCTATCTCAGCCTGCGGGCCATCACCGTGCCGGGCGACACGATCGCGATCGAGTCCCCGGCGTATTATGGGTTTCTACAGATCATCCAGACCCTCGGCCTGAAGGCTTGCGAAGTGCCGACCTCACCCCGGGAAGGCGTCTGCCTTGAGGAGTTGGAAAAGTGCCTCGACAGCTGCCGGGTCAAGGCCTGCCTCTTCGCGCTGAACTACAGCAACCCCCTCGGTAGCTGCATGCCCGACTGGAAGAAAGCCGCCCTGGTCGAAATGCTCGCAAAGCGTAGCATTCCGCTCATCGAGGACGACGTGTTTGGCGACATCACCTTCGACAAGGAGCGGCCCAAGGTGGCGAAGGCCTTTGACCGGCAGGGGCTGGTGCTCACCTGCGATTCCTTCGGCAAGACTCTGGCACCGGGTTACCGCATCGGCTGGGTGGCCCCGGGCCGCTTTTTCGAGCGCGTGCTGGAGCTGAAATTTGTGACTTCCGCCGGCACGACCATGCTGCCTCAGCTCGCCATTGCCGACTTCCTGGCCAATGGCGGTTACGACCACCATCTCCGGAAAATTCGCCGGGCCTACGCGACGCAATTGCGCCAGTTCGGGCAGGCGGTGGCCAAGTATCTGCCGCCGGGCACCAAGATCACGCGTCCCAATGGTGGCTGGGTGCTCTGGGTGGAACTCGCCGCGAAAGTGAATGCCCTGGAACTCACAGAACTGGCTCTGGCGGAAAAGATTATGGTGGCGCCCGGCCCGGTGTTTTCCGCCACGCAGGGGCACCGGAACTTCGTCCGGCTGACCGGCGGGGCACCCTTCGACGAACGGGCCGAAAAAGGCCTGATCCGCCTCGGCCAGATCATCGAACGGCTGGCCCGCTAGATGGCGGTGGATGGCCGGTGGATAAGTGCCAGTAAAATTGCGTCGCCAGTCACGTTTCGGCCTTCATGCTGATCGGCCTTACGTTCGCTCCCGTTCTGCCGTCTCCAGTTTTCGGAGAATTCCCCTGAGCTTCACACACTTGTAACGATTCCTGAAATTCATCTTGAAGACACAAGGTATGGTGGTAGTTTGTCTCCCCATCCACAACAGGATGGGTTGCCTGAGAGCTCCCAAGTTGGTGTTTTCAAGCCATTATTTGAAATTTTTGGTCCACCCAGTCAGCCGAATCCGCCCCGATACGTGCCCGTCGAAGTGAGTCCGCCGCAGTTTAAACGCCCAAACTTAACCAAGCCATGATCGACACCCAAGATGCTGTCGTAGCCGCGCCCGCGAAATCCCCGCGCCGTGGTGCTTCCGCCGCCGCTGCCCGCGGTGGTTCTCCCAAGCCTGCCAAGGCTGCCAAAAACGCGCTGAAGTTCGCCCGCGTCTTCAGCGACGCCAAAGTGAAGCCCTTCGACCAGATCGAATGGGAACGCCGCACCGCCGAGATCACCGATGACACCGGCAAGGCCGTGTTCAAGCAGGAGGGGGTCGAGGTGCCCAAATCATGGTCCGTGCTCGCGACCAAGGTCGTGTGTTCGAAGTATTTTTACGGCGATCCGGCCAAGGCCGAGCGCGAGAACTCCGTCAAGCAGCTCATCCACCGCGTCACTCGCACGATCGCGGATTGGGGCGTCAAGGACGGCTACTTCAGCAAGGCCGACGGCGAGATCTTTTATGACGAACTGACCTGGCTTTGCGTGAACCAGCACGGCGCCTTCAATTCGCCGGTGTGGTTCAACGTCGGGCTCTACAGCCAGTACAAGGTCGGCAAGGCCAGCGACAAGGGCAACTGGCACTGGGACCCCGCCACCAACGAGGCCAAGCGCGCCAACACCCAGTACGAATATCCGCAGGGCAGCGCGTGCTTCATCCAGTCCGTCGAGGACAACATGGAGAACATCATGCAGCTCGCCTACAGCGAGGCGATGCTCTTCAAGTTCGGCTCGGGCACCGGGACCGACCTGACGCCGATCCGCAGCTCCCGCGAGAAGCTCTCCGGCGGCGGCCGGCCGAGCGGCCCGATGAGCTTCCTGCGCGTGTACGACCAGGTGGCCAACGTCGTGAAATCCGGCGGCAAGACCCGTCGCGCGGCCAAGATGAACACCATCCGCGACTGGCATGGTGACGTGGAGGATTTCATCACTGCGAAGTCCAAGGAAGAGCGCAAGGCGTGGGCGCTGATCGAGCAGGGGTACGACGGCTCGTTCAACGGCGAGGCCTACGGCTCCGTGATGTACCAGAACGAGAACCTGTCGGTGCGCGTCTCCGACGAGTTCATGCAGGCTGCCGTGACCGGCAAGGAGTGGTGGACCCGCTCCGTGACCACCGGCAAGCCGCTGGAAAAGAAGGACGCCTCGACGCTGCTCGACCAGATCGCCGAGGGCACCTGGGTCTGCGGCGATCCCGGCCTGCAGTACGACGGCGCGATCCAGAAGTGGCACACCTGCAAGGGCACCGAGCCCATCCACAGCACGAACCCGTGCTCGGAATATGTGTTCCTCAACAACACCGCGTGCAACCTCGCCTCGCTGAACCTCATGAAGTTCAAGCGGGCGGACGACACGTTTGATGTCGAGCGGTTCAAGGCGGCCGTCCGTGTGTATATCACGGCGCAGGAGATCCTCGTGGACAACGCGAGCTATCCGACCAAAGCCATCGCGGAGAATTCCCACATCTTCCGCACGCTCGGCCTGGGTTTCGCCAATCTCGGCTCGCTCTGCATGAGCTACGGCCTTGCCTACGACAGCGACGGCGGCCGGGCGCTCGCCGGAGCCATCACCGCGATCATGACCGGCCATGCCTACGAGCAGTCCTCCGAGATCGCGCGCACCACCGGGCCGTTCGCCGGCTATAAGGATGCGCGTTGCTCCGGAGTCACGACGCCGGTGGCGAAGGACAACGTCGAATCCATGCTCGGCGTGATCCGGCAGCATCGCGAAGCGGTCGAGACCATTCAGGCCAGCAGCGACTTCGCCTATCTCAAGGACGAGGCCCGCCGTGTCTGGGACAGCGCACTCGCCAAGGGGAAATCCCACGGCTACCGCAATGCCCAGGTCACGGTGCTCGCGCCGACCGGCACGATCGCCTTCCTCATGGATTGCGACACCACGGGCGTCGAGCCCGACATCGCGCTCGTGAAGTACAAGCTCCTTGCCGGCGGCGGCATGCTCAAGATCGTGAACCGCGGCGTGCCCGACGCGCTCAAGCGCCTCGGCTACGCGCCGGCGGAAATCACCGCCATCGAGAAGCACATCGAGACCCACGACACCATCGAGGACGTCGAGGACGCCGGCCGCGTGGTCCGCTCGGGCCTCAAGCCCGAGCATCTGTCGGTGTTTGACTGCGCGTTCAAGCCCTTCAAAGGCAAGCGCAGCATCCACTACAAGGCCCACCTCAGCATGATGGGCGCGGCGCAGCCGTTCATCTCGGGCGCGATCTCCAAGACGGTCAACATGCCCAACGACGCCACGGCCGCCGAGATTCGCAGCGCGTATCTCGACGCCTGGAAGATGGGCCTCAAGTGCGTAGCCATCTATCGCGACGGCTCCAAGCGCTCGCAGCCGCTCAACACCAGCAAGGCCGGGGCTTCCGACAATTCCGGCGGCTCCAGCGAGCAGGTGAAGACCCTCGAAGCCCGCGTCGCCGAGCTCGAGGCCGACGTGACCCGCCTCAACGACCAGGCCAAGCAGCCGCTCCGCAAGCGCCTGCCCGACACCCGCATGGCGATCAACCACAAGTTCGAGATCGCCGGCCACGAGGGCTACATCACCGTCGGCCTGTTCGAGGACGGCCAGCCGGGCGAGCTCTTCATCACGATGGCCAAGGAAGGCAGCACCATCGGCGGCCTCATGGACAGCATCGGCGCGCTCACCTCAATGGCCCTCCAATACGGCGTGCCCCTCGATTCGCTCGTCCGCAAGTTCGCCCACCAGCGCTTCGAACCGAGCGGCTTCACCAAGAACCCCGACATCCGCAATGCGTCGTCCATCACCGACTACGTGTTCCGCTGGATGGCCAACCAGTTCATCGAAGGCTATCGGCAGGCCAATTCGCCCGGCGGCGGGCAGGCCGAGCTGCCGATGCCCGGCCTGCAGGAGGAAATCCGCAAGCGCGTGAACCGCCCGGTGGCCGATCTGCCGCTCGCCGATGACAGCCAGGCCGACATTGTGGTGAAGGCGTCGAACGGCAACGGCGGATCCAACGGCCACGGGTTGGCGACGGGCACCGCCCGCGCCGGCTCGATGCTGACCGCGACCATCCAGAACCAGAAGGATGCCCCGCCGTGCCCCAAGTGCGGCCATATTTCCGTGCGCAACGGCGCATGCTACAAGTGTCTCAACTGCGGCGAGAGTCTTGGGTGTTCCTGAGTCTTTTGTTGTGAGCTGAAACTAACGCAGAAGGCCGGGCCGCAAGGTCCGGCCTTTCTGTTGGCAGGGGAAAGGCTGGATGGGGTGCGCGACCGGTCTTGCTTTACCTGAACGTTGAACGTTCAAAGCAACCTCGCCGGCTTCACTCGCCTCATGCGATTCGCCTCCACCCGTCGTCTAGTCACCGTTGGTGAGGGGGAAATTAACCCAAGGCGCTGGTAGCAGCCGAGGTGACGAGGCTCCATTTATATCTTCCTGTGAAGCGGCCGAAATGAAGGGAAAAGGAAGAAATTGGAGACTCCTTACGTCGTCTCGTGCAAACCGTCCAAGCGGATGACGGCGACTGGCCGCTCACGCTTGAGCTTTCAGCTTGCGGTGTCGTGAGGGCGAAATCGGACGCGCCACGATTCCACAATGGCGAGGCGTCCTGCGAGCTTGCCCAGCAGTTCAGTCCTGACGACAAAGCACTGCAAGGTGCCATTGACCTGTGAAGCCACGGCGTCATCCGGCAATGCCAACACGATAATGCCCGGAAAGCCCGACGGCGGATAATTGCGGATGTCGGCGAAGTCGAAATCGCGGGTAACCATGATCTGCTGACTGGCTTTCGCACGAGCGGCAACGACCGCATCAGTTGCACCCGGCGGCAAAACTACGCAGACTTCCTCCACCTCATGCCCCAATTCGCGTAACAGCGTCGCCGCCGAACGGGGCATATTTGCATCGAGCAGGAATCTCATTACGCGGCAGCCAGGGGGTGATGCTCCTCCTGATCCACCAGTTCACCGGCAAATTTGAGCGCCGAACCGATTTGAGCGCGGGTCAGCCCGTATTCGTGCTCCACCTCCTCAAAGCTCATGCCGCCGGCCAGGCTGCCCACGATGAGAGATACCGGCATGCGCGTGCCGCGAATCACCGGTTTGCCGTGGCAAATCTTGGGGTCAATGACGATTTGATCGTTCACAGGCTGAAGCTTAGCGCCGATTGCGAAATTTACCAGCCGACTGTTCTTGCTCCGAGCTCCGCGTTCCCCGCTCCGCGCTGGATTGCTCCTGACTCCGCGCGCAAGCGCCTCCTGTCTCCTGTCTCCTTCAGTTCCGGCAACTTTCCGTCTCGCGTTTACCCCGGCCGCATGGTTCAACCAGTCCCGGCGGCACCGGTAGCGCAATTGGATAGCGCATCTGACTTCGGATCAGACGGTTGCAGGTTCGAGTCCTGCCCGGTGCACCAGTTCAGACTTCGATCCCACAATGGTACCCTCCGTATCGGCCAAGGTTGCGACCCAGGTGTGCCTCGGATTCCGTGCGCTCAAAGGTGGCGCTGTGGCTGTGGGCGTCGCCATCGAATGCGGCGAGCCGCGCGTTGTCCTCTCTACCTTTCTCGCCACCGGTGTCGATGGTGACCGCCACTCACTCGAACCCTACGCCGTTGCCGCCGAATTGAAGAGTGATCCGCAAGGCCGGGCTTCGGCCGAAGCGGTGGCTATCGTCACCGAGGGACGCAAACGTCAAGACCAACTGGGAGCGAAGGGCCTGCACGCCATTGTTCGAACCCTTGAGGAAGCGGGCTGCAAACCGGTCGTTGCCGCACTGCTCGTCAATCGCGCTGGCTGGGTCACCGACCTGCTGGAATACAGTACCGCCTGGCCGGAGCATGTGCCCGTCGCCGAAGGACTCGCCGTGCGCGACGCCCTTCGGTTCGCATTGAAGGAATGCCGCCTCAAAGCCATCGACCTGGACGAGAAATCCCTTCCTGAACTCGCGGCGAAAACGCTCGATAGGTCGTCCATGGAGATCGACGTATGCCTGAAGGCGTTAGGCGCGACGGTCGGCAAACCTTGGCGGAAAGAGCAGAAGCTAGCGTGCATGGCTGCGTGGTCCACATTGAAGACGAAGGGCTGATGCCAGTCTCCCAAACTCTATTCGAAACCCGCTGGCTTGGCGTGCTCTACCACAGACGAAGTGCATCGAGGCTGATGAATGGCAAATGCAGAAATAGAAGGCGGTGTTTGATATTGTCATGAATATGAAATCAAAGTCTCTTAGAAAGTTGTAGAATACGATTAAAATAGTCTTCAGCCCAGGGTGCGGTGAAATCCAATTGCGCCAACATTGCTCTCCTAAGCCCGCTTTCGAATGAATCCTTGTCAAAATCCACCCCACTGCAATGTTTGGTAACGACTTCCTTTATTGCGGTAAAATACCATTTTCCTGGGAATAGATTCTCGCTATTTCCAGTGGCAATAGCAGTTTCAATTATATTTACAATCTTAGCCCAACAACGGTTAAAACCGTTAACTGTAAAGGCCGAACGTGTGTGTAGGTTCTTTTTGCAAATACTAAATAAATTGCAATCCAAAACAAAATCAGACTTTGAATGCACCGTGGAAAATATACTATATGATTTATCGCATCCAACTCTGTGCATTTTAACAAAGAGGCAAATAATCATCCATTCTTTGAGAAGATTATGCAGACGATTAATTGGGTTTAAATTACTAAATGCCGCCCTTACGGTTTCCCGTGGTAAGCTGGCAGTTGCCGCCACGCACTTAACAATGTCACATCCGAGAACGAGGTCGTTTTCAATAGAATAGTATTCACTGTAGATAATGTGATCACAAACAATTTGCTTACGACAATAATCATCAGCGTCTTTGTCTAAGCAAAATGCAACCAGGGTTTTTTTCCCGTGAAAATCTGACACCAGCGCGTTTTGCTTCCGAAAATACGAGTGAAGTTCGATCAAGCCTGATTTTCCACCACACTTTGCTACTAAAGAAGCTTGTTGGATTGAAATTTGCGTCCTCAATGGATTTGGGAGACGATTAATGATTTCACTCCATAAAAAGGGATCAACAGTCTTTCATTCTATATATATAATAATTCTATTCGTAGACATCTGCGCGGCGCGCAGCGTTCCTTTGAGACTGTAAGCAGGTCGAGCCATTAGAGTTTAAAAATCTGAGAATTTTCTGCTTGAGGGCGAGTTGCTTTCTCTATTTCAATTTCAACACTATTTAAATCGGAAACTACTTTTCGGAACGCAGCATTTGAAGCAATGCGTTTAGCAAATTGAGCCTCAGATCCTAAATGAATGTCTGAATGTTTTTGCCGCTTTAGAAATGATGAGACTCTTCGATAAGTGGTTGGAATGTCTGTCGCTGGAATGACACTTTCGGTGGATTCGTTTGACATGACGTCCTTTAGAATACTTGCTAATCCCGTCTCCGTTGCAAGCCTCACTTGCCCGAGCATGCGACTTGACACGGTATTCCAAAGAGTCTTTATATGCGAATTGAATTGTCGCTCTAATGCCGACTCAGATAGTGTCGTTCCCGTATCGTGCTTGCGATTAGCAGCTGCGTCACTGACATATAGACGAGATGTTGGTAAATAGCCATGCCGCCATCCTGTCCCAGCGCGTTTGCCGCGCGGAGCGTCTGTGGAGTGCCAGTTTCTCTCTACATTTGTCTCAAGGAAAACGGATAGAAAGTGTTCACTATCCGCATCTGATCTTGCTGTGTCTCGTCGCGCCTTTTTATGGCGGTTAAATACGTAGGTGAATGCTTTTCCGTGATTTAATGAATATATGGTAACTTTAGCCTTTTCGAAAACGACATTCTCTAAAATGGAAGAATTCCCTCCCATTGCTGAAGCTAGTATCTTTAGAAGAGATGTCTTGCCGCAGCCATTTAAGCCGTAGAATACATTGACGTGCCTGTCTAACGTAAATGATACGGGCTTTGTATGGCCTATTAGACCTTCTATGGAAAATGGCCGGTGTAAGCTGCTTTCTGTAATTTGCTTTGCCTCTGTTCTATCCCAACCCCAGCGGGGGAGGTTGAGCGATGGCGAGCGTAGCGAGCCGAGCGCAACCGACCCCGCTGGGGTTGGGAACCGCAAATTTGTCTTCGTAGGTGGGCCCGGAAGGGTTATGTCGGGGTGTTCGTCAAAAAACATCCAACACCAATCCAACCATGGCCCACCCGCAAGACTCTGACCTGCTCACCACCGTTGTGCAACTGCTCACCGAACAAGGTTCCAGTGGATTTGCCGAGGGCATCCGCCTCCTCGTCAACGAGGCGATGCTGCGCGAGCGTTCCGCCGCCCTTCGCGCCGAACCCTACGAGCGTGCCGACGCGCGCCTTGGCTATGCCAACGGCTTCAAGAACAAGACCCTCTCCACCCGCGTCGGCCCCATCGACTTCGACGTCCCCCAGGTCCGCGGCGGTCTCCAGTTCTACCCGTCGGCCCTCGACAAGGGCGTCCGCAGCGAACAGGCCCTCAAGCTGGCCCTCGCCGAGATGTACGTTCAGGGCGTTTCCACCCGCAAGGTCTCCGCCATCGTCGAGCAACTCTGCGGCTCTTCGGTCAGCTCCACTCAGGTCAGCGACTGCGCCGCCAAACTGGACTCCGAGCTTTCCCTGTGGCGCGCCCGCCCGCTCGGCTCCACTCCCTACGTCTTTGTCGACGCGCGGTACGAAAAAGTCCGCCACGGCGGCCACATCATCGATTGCGCCGTCCTCATCGCCATGGGCATCGGAAGCGGGGGCAAGCGCTCGATTCTCGGCGTCAGCGTCGCCCTCAGCGAGGCCGAGGTCCACTGGCGCACGTTCCTCACCAGCCTGCAACTCCGCGGCCTCACCGGCGTCCAACTCCTCGTCAGCGACGACCATGCCGGCCTCCGGGCGGCCCGTGCTGCGGTTTTTCCCTCCATCCCCTGGCAACGCTGCCAGTTCCATCTCCAGCAGAACGCCCAGGCTTTTGTGCCCAGATTGGACCAACGCGCCGCCGTCGCCGAAACCGTGCGCAGCATCTTCGTAAGCTCCGACCTGTCAACCGCCCAACGCCGCCTTAAAGAGGTCGTCGCACTCTACGCCGTTTCCGCCCCCAAACTCGCCGCCTGGCTCGAAGATAACATCCCTCAAGGACTCACCGTCCTGGCCTTCCCCATCGCCCACCATCGGCGTCTTCGCACCACCAATCCTCTCGAACGAGTCAACCAGGAGATCAAACGCCGCACCCGTGTCGCCCGCGTCTTTCCCAACGAGGCCTCTCTCCTCAGACTTGTTTCCGCTCTTCTTACTGAAGTCTCCCAAGACTGGGAAACGGGTAAAATTTACCTCGACATCGCCACGTCCAACTCATCCGCAAATTGATGCCCGCACAAATTACAGAAAGAAAATTGCGCGGCCGGAAAATGATTCAATGTGCGCCATATTTTTAATAGATCACTCAGGCGAAGTTTCCTTATCTGAATGAATATTTCGGCAAATACAAGCAGAAAGAAACTCTCAGCGCTTAGAAAGTTCGAAAACAGCTTAACCCTCACGGTGAACTGAATTGCCAAATTGAATGTCTTAGGTGACGTGGTGGTGTGAGACGAGGAGGGGCAAACCTTTTGCAAGTTCTATCGCAAAAATCTCGAATCTAAAAATCAGATGATTGGCGCGAATTATTATTAGGCTTCGAGAACTTAAGTGAAGATCACTTCAGCATCCGTCTTTCGTTTCGCAGAAGGCGGCGAGCAGGGCGGTTGATGAGCAGCAGCTGGCCTGCCTGGCGGCTTGGGCCGCCCTCGATTCAGCTGACGCCGTGCTGCCGTAAGACGGTGCGTACCGCTTCGGTGCCATCCAGTTTGCCCGGAGGTTTTGCCCCGGCACGAAGCAACGCCTCGACGGTGGCGGCATAGTCGCCGGTCTGGCGATGCCAGCCATGCATCGAGCCGTAAATGGCCCATCCCAAGGGCGTCGAATGGTGGTCGAGGTCGGTCACCTCCAGTGGCGGGTTGTGACGCAGGATGACCTTGGTCATCTCCGCATTGCCATGGAAGGCGGCCCAGTGCAGCGCCATTCCGCCGTGTTGGCCTCGGGCATCCACCGGCCAGCCGCAGTCGAGCATGAGGCGAACTACCGCGAGTTGGTTATTCCGCGCCGCGTGGGCCAGGTGGCGCTGGTCGGCGAGGGAAAGTTGCGCGACAAGACCAGGATTAGCGGCCAGCAGGGACTTCGCGGCCGCCTCATCTTCATCCAGGACCAAGGCCAGCAGCTTCACGTCGGCGGGGCTGCGCTCGATGAGCAATCGCAGGACGTCCGCATGGCCGAACTCCTTGGCCACCGCATGGGCGGACACATACCAGCCGAGGGTCCACTGGTAGATGGTCCCGCCCGCTCGCGGGTTCACCATGGGAAAATATTCGTCGGTGACCCGCATGCGGATGCAACCGGGATCGGCGTCGAGGTGCTGACGAACCCGGTCCAGATCACCAAGCGCGGCTGCCAGAAGAATGTCGGTCCGGGCACCCCGCTGGACGAGAAAGCGCGCTACCTCGGTCCGATCCTTGATCATCCACTGCGCCGGTGTGGACTCGTGATCCACGTCGCGCGCGTTGATGTCGGCGCCATGCGCCAGCAGAAACTCGGCGACCTCGATCGTGCCGGCAAAGTGCAGGGGCGTCTGGCCATCACCGCCACGGACATGAACGAGCGCCGGGTCACCGGCCACGAGTTCGCGAAGCTGCGGCATCATTCCTAAACGGGCTGCCGCATGGACCGTCACAATCGCGCCACGGCTGATCGCGTAGGCCGCCAGCTCCGGACTGGCGCTGTCGAGCAGCCCGAAGCTGCCGGCCCACCACTGGCTCCGGGCATTGATGTCGGCACCGGCGGCGAGCAGCACGTCCAACATCGCCCAGCTGCGGGCGTGGATGATGGGCGGCGAATCAAAGGCGCACACCGGCGCGTTGATGAGCGCCTTCAGCTCTGGATATTCCGCCAGCAGCCGCTGCAACCCTGTTGCATCATTCTCATGAAAGGCCCGCTTGGCCTGCTCGGCGGGGATGTCCGCTCCGGGTGAGTTGGCGTTCGTGGCCATTTTCGCGTCCGGTGTTCTGGGGAAGCAGTTGGAGCCTCCTCACGTCGGCTGCTACGTGATTACGGGAAGATCACTTCGCCGTCCGTCTTTGTCGTCTCGCGGAAGGCGGCGAGCAGCTTGGCGGTGATGGGGCCGGGCTTGCCGGTGCCGATCGCTCGGCCGTCCACCTTCACCACGGGCACCATCTCGGCGGCGGTTCCGGTGACGAACATCTCGTCGGCGATGTAAAGGTCGTAGCGTGACAGGTTCGGTTCGCCGGTCGGAATGCCCAGGGCGCGCGCACAGTCGAGCACCGTGTTGCGCGTGATGCCGTAGAGCGCGCCCGCACTGAGCGGCGGCGTGTAAAGCTTGCCCTTCTGCACGATGAACACGTTGTCAGCGGTGCATTCGGCCACGAAGCCGTCGCTGTTCAGCATGATCGCCTCCTCGACACCGGCGTTGTTCGCCTCGATGCGCGCCAGCACGTTGTTGAGGTAGTTCAGCGATTTGATCGCCGGGTTGATGGCGTTCACCGTGTTGCGCGTGGTCGGCACGGTCACGATGGTCAGACCGTCGGTATAGGTCTTGTCGGGGTAGAGCTGAATCGTGGTCGCGATGATGATGACCGAGGGCTTCGGGCACTTGCGCGGGTCGAGGCCGAGCGTGCCCTTGCCGCGGGTCACGACGAGGCGGATGTAGCCGTCGCGCAGGCCGTTTTGGCGGCAGGTCTCGACGGTCGCCGCCGCCACTTCCTCGGGTGTCATCTGGATGTCGAGCAGCAGGGCCTTGGCCGACCAGAAGAGGCGCTCGATGTGCTCCTTCAGCTTGAAGACGCGGTTGTGATACATGCGGATGCCCTCGAACACGCCGTCGCCGTAGAGCAGGCCGTGGTCGAAGACGGAGATTTTGGCATCCGCCTCACTGTAAAACTGTCCGTCGATGTAGATCTTCATGCGTCGAAGTCGCGGGAAGCTACGGGAGCAAACCGGAGCGGGGCAACGGTTTTGGCGACCGGCATTGGCGAATTCACGCCGTCAGCTCGCGTCCGCCCACCTCCAGCACCGCGAGATAGCCCTGGGCGATGGCCGGATCGTTGAGGCAGACAACGCCTTCGCGGATGCGGGGAACCGGTTCGCCTTCGAGACGTAATGGCTGACGCGCGGCCAACGCTTGCGCCAGGGCAGGGAACTCCGCCATCCCCTCGGCGCGGGCCTGGGCCCGGCTGAAGATGCGGAAGCGTCCATAAGCGCCGGGGCAGACCTGCCGCATCAGCTCCAAGGTCAGCCGCCCCATCGTGTAGCGGGGATTGATCTCGACGATGGGTTTCAGCCGGCAGCGACCAGTTGCGTCGCGATAGACGAAGGCGTCAATGCCCAGCGGCCCGCGATAGCCGACGCGGCGAAGTTCAGCGGCGAGCGGCGCGAGCAATCCCGGGAAAAGCCGGGGAAGGCGTGCCGACGCGGCAGGATCATTCTTGAAGGCAGCGAGGACTTCGGCAGGCAGGCGACGCGCGAAATCCGGTTCCGCCCAATTGGCCTGGAACTGGCCACGCAAATCGGTTTTGAGCCCGGTGTAGCCGATGAGCTTCAAGCCGCCCGCCTCCATCTCCAGTTGGACCGAAAAGTCCACAACGCGGTCCAGCCACGGCTCAACCACGAGTTGGCGGCCCTGCTCGAACGCGCGAGCCAGCCAGCGGTGTTGGGTGTCGAGCAGCTCGGGCTCCCACAGGCGCAGCGCATTGCTGCCGGCGAGGCCAAAGGCTTCCTTGATCACGACGCGGTGATGCCCGCGCGCCCGGATGGAGGCGATGGCCGCGAGTGCGTCTGCCAGCGAAGTGACGGCTATACCAACTTCGTCGGGCGAACAGAGCCAGGATTCTGCGGGGTGCGAGCGGAGCCATTGGCCAAGAAACTTGGCACTCCAAACCTTGGAGTAGAGCTGGGCGATGCCGGCATTGAAGCATTCGGCAGCGGGTCTGGCTTCAGCGGTCACATTGGCGAACAACGGGGCGAGCAACTCCACGCTGTCCGGCCCCCAGGCCCACGGACGCAACCGGCCGAGCTTGCGTGCAGCGAGCCCGGGTAGCTCGGCCAATTCCACGAACTCGGGCAGTGGGAAGCCCGCCTGCTTCAGGCCGCTCAGAAACTCCACCGAGGGGCGCCGGGGCAGCAGCACAAGATCGCCTTGGCGGGCAAGGAACTGGGGCAGGCTGGCCAGGTCGTTAGCCAGCGTGGCCTGGGCTTTCACCGGGGCGAATTTCCCTCCGTGAGCCAGAAACCCTTCGGTGAACGGGTTGAACAGGAACACGCCCGGCGTGCGGCCCTTGGACGCAGAATAGACGTTCAGTTCGGCGATGAAGGCCGGATCCAGCCCGGCGGCGCGCCGGCCCTCGACGTTGAGTGAAACCCCTTTTGCGCGTTGCGGTGAAAGGGGGAACTTCAGTTGTTGGCAGTAGGCTTCCCAGTCGCTCTTGTCAGACTGCTTCCACCGGCGAAACCATTTCAGCCCGTGCGCCACGTGGGCGATCTCGTCACGGTAGATACGGTCGAGCAGGGTGGCGGAATCCGCATCGCCCACGGTCGCCAGGCTGCGGGAGAAGTGGCGGGCATAGTCGAGATTGGCCTGCTCAAAGGTCAGGCTCAGCCCGGCGACAAAATCCAGCGGACTCTCCATCGGCGCGATGCTGCGCCAGAAGTAGCCGCTCACCGGCAGCTCACCAAACCGGATACCACAAGCCGCCATGCGTGCCAGATAGAGCCGCGTGTGCTCCTGCTCGTCGCGCAGCGTCTGCAAGACGCCGCGCCGGAAGGCAGCCGGGGCCTCGGGAAAGCGCAGGAGCACCAGCGCCATCAGCTCGGTGGCAAGCAACTCATGGTTGGCGAAAAAGTGCAGCAGGCGTCCACGTTCCGCTGTCTGCTCCAACCGGTGCAGGCTGGGAAAATCGTTCGTTCCGGCAGTCGTCGGTTTGAAGCAAAGGTCGACGGGACGCCCGGGAGCTTCGGGTGAATCCAATGGCTGACCGGGGCGCTCATCGGTAATGGATTCCAGGCTCCGGAGTTTTTCCTCCAGGGTCGTGGCAAAGAGCACCTGCTCAGCAAAGTCGCGGAGTTCCATCGATCAAAGACGGCCGCATTGGGCCGGAATTCCTTTGGCGACCGCAATCTGCATTTCGCCGATCAGGAGGGGGACGCTGTCATTGCCGTCCCACGCAAGGGCATGTTAGCATTTCAACCACATGCCTCCCCGTGCCATCCGCCTTCTGCTGGGCTGCTTCGCCGTCGTGCTCGCCACCTTCGGGACGGTCTGGATTCTCCGGCGCACACTTGATGCCCATGAGGCGACCTATCAGGGAAAATCGGTCGATGAATGGCGGGAATTGCTGGCGAGCCATGAGCCGGGCGTGAGCAATCGCGCCAGCATTGAGATCACGTCCCAGGTCATTCCCGCCCTGATCGGGAACATGCTGCATGACACGGCTGATTCGAGGATGAGTTCGGCGCTGGCAGATGCCCTCAACAGCCTGCCGGGACCGACGATCGTGTATCTGACTGCCGACACCCGCCGTGCCAATGCGGCCGAAGGGCTGGGAACCCTTGGGCTGGCGTCTCCGGCGGCCATCGCCGCCCTCATGGAGGTTCTGCGGAGCCGCGACCTTGCGGTACACGCCAGTGCCGCCGAGGCGCTGGGCAAGCTGCCGGCGGACCCGGCGCAAACTGTTCCGGTGCTGCTGGCCTGTCTGAATGATCCGCAAGACCCGGGCCGGGCGGAGGCGGTTACCACGCTCGCCAGCTATGGCACCGCGGCCAAAGTGGCGGTGCCGACCTTGGTCCGCTTGTTGGATGATCGCAGCAGCAAGGAACTCATGGCCGCCGTTCGCTCGACGCTGAAGCAGCTGGATCCGGCAGCGGCGGCACGGGCCGGAGTGCATTAGGCGCACCTTCGCCGGGCCTCGGTCATGCGTCGCCGTTCTCGACGCCGCTTCCTCCCCTCTGCTACCAACCGCGCGTGCGTTCCGACCTTCTTGGCTCCGTCAGCCGCATTGTCGTCAAGCTGGGTACCGGCGTCCTCACGGACAGCCGGAAGCGCCCGGACCAGGTGCAGTTTGCCCAGCTCGTGGCCCAGATCGCGGCGCTGCGGGCGGCAGGCAAGGAGGTCGTGCTGGTCACTTCCGGCGCGGTCGGGGCGGGCATGGGCGTGCTCGGCCATGAGGAACGTCCGGCGGCGCTCGCCGAGCGGCAGGCCTGCGCGGCGGTCGGCCAATCACGCCTCATGGCGATGTATGAGGCGCTCTTCCGGCACTACGAGCTGACCGTGGGGCAGGTGCTCCTCACGCATGAGGATCTCGCCGATCACACCCGGCACCTGAACGCCCGCAACACGCTGCTGACGCTGCTTAAGCGCGGGGTGGTGCCGATCATCAACGAGAACGACGCCGTGTCCGTCACCGAACTGAAATTCGGCGACAACGACAAGCTCTCGGCCCTCGTCGCGAGCCTCTTGCCGGCGGATTTGCTGGTCATCCTTACCACGGCGGACGGGCTGCTTCAGAATTTCGGCAAACCTGACGAGAACCTGCTCTCCACGGTCGAGCGCATCGATGAGCGCATCGAAGACATGGCTGGCGGAACAACGAGCGTCACGGCGACCGGCGGCATGACGACGAAGATTCTGGCGGCGAAGACCGTGGTTCGTGCCGGCATTCCTTTGGTCATCGCTCCGGGCCGGAAGTTCGACGTGCTCGCCCGCATTCTGTCCGGGGAGGAAGAGGGCACGTACTTCGTCCCGAACGCCACGCGTCTCACCAGCCGTAAGCGGTGGATCGCCTTTTATCATCATGCCGCCGGCACGCTGGTGGTGGATGACGGCGCCAAGCGGGCGCTACGCGACCAGTCCCGCAGCCTGCTGGCTCCCGGCATCAGCCGCAGCGAAGGCGAATTTGTGGCCGGTGATGTCGTCCGTATCTGTGACCTCGCGGGTCACGAATTCGCGCGAGGACTTGCCCGCATCAGCGCCGCCGAACTCCGCTCCGGGGCCGCCCCGCGCAAAGAGGTGGTCCACCGCGACGACCTCGTGATCCTGTGAAATTTCGAGTTTCGAATTTCGAGCGGCGCACGGGTGTCGGTTCGCACGCCTCCAGCCAGGCGCACGCAGTTCTCTGTTCGCCGTTCGTCGTTTTCGCCGCCTATGTCTAGAGCGCCTTCCAAGAAGCTCCCGCCGATCCGCCAACTCCTTGAACTCATGGCCGCCTTGCGCGCGCCGGACGGCTGCCCGTGGGATCGTGAGCAGGACCACCAGACGCTGCGCTGGCACGCGGTGGAGGAGGTTTACGAGCTGATGGACGCCATCGAGAACGGCGACGACCACGAAATGGCGGAGGAACTCGGCGATCTGCTGCTCCAGGTGGTGTTCCACGCCCAACTGGCGCGCGAGCGCGGCGCCTTCGATTTCGACGCGCTTACCCAGCGGTTGGTGGACAAGCTGGTCCACCGCCATCCGCACGTCTTCGGCGACGTGAAGGTCGCGAACGTTGACCAGGTCTGGGCGAACTGGGAGCAGCTCAAAAAGGCGGAAAAGTTGGGCTCCAAGCACGAGCGCAAGTCGGCACTGGATGGTGTTCCCACGCGCCTGCCCGGGTTGATGCGGGCGCAGAAGCTGGTGAAGAAAGCCAAGAAGGCGGGCCTCGCGGATGAAGGCGTCACGGCCCATTCGGAGAAGACCAGACGTCCGGCCAAGAAGAGCGAGGTGGCGCAGGGTCTGTTTTACATCGCCCAGTATTGCCAAGACAAAGGCTGGTCCGCCGAGGAGCTCTTGCGGCAGGAAATCGCGAAGCGCGAACGCGCCTGGCGCAAGATCGAAAAAAACGAGGGGGCGGTGAGGCTGGCGGGTAAGAGGAAGACTTGATAAAGACCAAATGAAATCGAGGCGAATAGTCGAACTGACATCGTGCTGGTTTTGTCTCAGTTACGTTTGGTGGATGCTCTGCTTATCGCTGCAGGCCTCGATGCTTCCCCCGGACGTGCAGGTGACGTTGGAGTGCATTGATCCGCTGAATGGAAAAACGATCTGGACCAACCAGTTTGACCGAATCCTGAGGCCCTATCGGTGCGAAGCATACACGAACGGGATCGTGGCATTTCTGAGTCCTGTAAAAGGCGACGCGAGAACAACCGAAGTCGTATTCCTCGACCCCAGAAACGGGAGCAAAGTCACACCCTTCGACACCCGAGCTTTTGTTTTTTCTAAGGATGATTCCCAGATTGCGCGTTCAGGAGGCTATGGGTCGCAGGGGTCTGTGGAAGAGGAGCGCAGCGAAATCACTCTCCCAAATGGCTGGAGGTCGAAGGGCATCGCCGGTCTCTCCTGGCGGAATGCGGGAAGCAATCATGTGTATTTCCTTCGCAAGGCCGAATTGAAGTGGACCATGACATTGCCCGATGGCGCCTACAATCTCGCCCATTGGAATGAGATTCTAATATATAAGCGATCTACCGAAGAAGGAAAGAGGATCATCAGCACCCTCTGCGCGCAACCCGCCGGGAAGGAAACCGTGATCTGGAGATTTACTCTGCCAGAAGACATTCCTGATCGGCCTTTCCAAAGTTTTGACTTTACCAGTGACCGCACCATCAGGTTCTTCTCATATTTGGTTGGAAAGAATTACGTTTTCGCGTTTGGGGGTGGGACACTTTTTGCGCTTGATCCCAAAACCGGCGGCCTCTTGTGGCGGCATTCTGTCGCCGGTGATCCTGTTGTGAGATCGCACACCCTGTCGATGGACAGTGCTGACATCGTTGAAAACGACGGGAGTTTATTGCTGGTTTCCGCTAGCACGATGCTTCGTTTCGATTTGAACTCGAAGACGGTTGCCGCTGTGCTGCGGGAAGATCTCCACCAATATGGCCCCTCGCCGATCGTTGCAAATGGGGCCATCTATTGCTTCACGGAGCGCGACTGAATAGAAACCATCCTGATTCCGGACGGAGTTGAAAAGGCCTCATCGGGTGAACTCAGCGATATACCAGCCCTCGACCCGTTGCCGTGCCCAAGGGGTTTTGCGGAGGAAGGTCAGGCTGGATTTCACGCTCGGGTTGATCTGGAAGCACCGCACCGGAATGCGCATGGCCATCTCAGCCCAGCCGTAGCGCTCCACGAGCTGGTTGAGGATTGTTTCAAGGGTGATGCCATGCAGGGGATCACGCGGATGGGGGGTGGACGGAGTCATGGGTCGGGAGTTGAAGGCCTAGGTGTTGCGTGGTGTTTCTTCGCGATGGCAATCACGTGGATTGATGCGGGGTTGGCACCCTTAACCGCGAGCGCATGCGTTGTTCCCAGCGGCTGCCGCCACCGGCGTCGGAAATCTGGGCCATCACCTGCGTCATGGTCTCCCCGCCCAGTTGGCGCATCTTCAGGTAGAGGAGGGCAGGGAGGATCGTCACCAGCGGGAGCAGGAAGATGCTGGTCAGGGAGGTGAGCTGGGAAAGGGCCTTGATCACGGTGCCGCTGTGTTTCGAGTCGTCGATGCCCATACCCAGGTGGATCACCCCTTGCACGGCGGTTGGCACCAGAAACTGGAACACCACGGCCACGAGGATGCTTTTCCAGGAGCCCGAGGCCAGCTCACGCGATCGCTTCAAGGCGGCCTTCGTTTCCAAACCCTCCATCAGCACCACCGGGGCCCAGAGAGAATAGCGCATGGCGAGCACGATGCCGGGAATCACCAGCAGGACGAACCCGATCGTCGTCCGCACGGCGACGTGCAAGCCGGTCTTGATGAACGGTCGCCAGCGTCGTTTCCAGATGGCGAAAGCAGACCGCAGCTCGAGCCGCTTCAGGGGCATTACGGCCGCTTGCGTGATCACGATGGCGGTTACGCCCGAAATGACGGACGCCGTCACAAAGGTTGCAGTGCCCTCTAGCAACCCGAAGACACCATCGAAGATGGTCTCTTGGACGTTGCCCGACGGAGGATGAGCCAGCGCGACTCCGACGTGCAGCAGGGTCAGAACGATCACGGGGAGGTGCGCCAGCAATGACAGCCGCAGCATCAGGGGAAAGTGTTCGCTGTAGAGGGCAAACGCGCGGCGGTAGAGCGCGCCCAGATCATCGGCATTGGCCCGGAGCGCATTGGCGAAGACCATCGCGGTCGCCGGCCGGCGGGCCGGATCTTTTTCCAGAGCGGACATGACCACGCGCGACACGCCCTTGGGCAAGCGGCGATCGTGCGTGCGCAATAGGACCGGCTCCTGGCCGATGTGTGCCTCGATGACCGAAAGCGGTTCGCCATCGAAGGGGGACACGCCGGCGAGCATCTGATAGGCAATCACACCGAGGCTGTAGATGTCCGAGCGGGCATCCTGGAAATCACCCCGGCACTGTTCGGGCGACATGTACCACGGGGTGCCTAGCACCGCACCGGCCCGCGTCAGTTGCGGCGTCGATGCGCGCGCGGAGCGAGGCGGCCCGGCTACGACATCGCTGGCGACCGGAGCAATTCGCACCGTTCCCGCGCCCAGCTTCATCCCAGGGAGCACCGCCGCTGGTGTCTGCTCTGTGGGTGGCTTCGGTTCCGACGCGTCCTCGAAGTCGAGCGGAGTGAGTTGGATTGTGGCTTTGGTGGTAGGCCGGCCATCTGCCGGAGCCGTTTCCGGATTTGGCGCGCTGGCTTCGGCCAGCTTGGCGATACCGAAATCGAGGACCTTGGCGCGAAAGCCCCCGAGGCTGTTGGGTTCCAGCCAGATGTTGTCCGGCTTCAGGTCACGATGGACCACGCCTTGGTGATGGGCCTCATCCACGGCGCTGCAAACCTGTTCCAGAATATCCACGACCCGGTCCAGAGGCAGGCGGCGTTCTTCCGCCAATACCTGGGCCAGCGTGCAGCCGTCCAGATACTCCATGACCAGATAGGCGACCTTGGTTTCGCCCACCCGGGCGAAACCGAAATCGGTCACATCGACGATGTTTGGATGCCGCAGTCGGCCGGCAGCGCGGGCTTCGCGCTGGAAGCGTTCGACCGAGTCGTCCTGGTTCACGAGCTGTGGCGTGATCAGCTTCACCGCGACGTAACGTTCAGTGCCGAGATGCGTGGCGAGATAGACGGCTCCCATGCCGCCGCGCCCAAGCAGGCGTTCCAGGCGGTATTTTTCATCCAGCGTCTGACCGAGATAGGGATCCGGACCGTTCATCGTGAAACGCCGGGCGGGAAAACCACGGCTTCAGGCGTTGGGGAAGGTTTCTTGGTTTGGAGGGACTTGTCGATGGGGCAGGCGAAGGGCTGCCCTGATCGTAATGCTAAGCTTAATCGTAATCTTCCTCTCGCGAAACACAGCAGGGCAGAGAGATTATGATTACGATTAGGGTTAAGATTACGACTTGGAAAGCGCACCCTGCCTGATTTCATTTTCTTCCCACGTCAGCCGGTGGGTGGTTCCATCATCACCATGCGCCCCTGCCTGATCCTCGGTTGCTGCCTCGCCACCATCGCCTCGGCGGCCGAGCCGCCGTCCATTCCCGCCGGAACTATCGCCCACAAGAAAGAGCTGCTGTTCTCCGATGATTTTGAAGGCGCTACGCATCCCAAGGTCTGGCATGACGTGGTCCCTACCTTTGTCTTCGAAAAGGGCATGCTCAAGGGCACACAGACGCGCGATCAGAATATCCCCGCGGCCGATGGCAAGCCGGCAGTGACGCCCCACGCCGCCGTGTATGGTCTGGAAATCCCAACCAAGGACAGTGTGGTCGAGGTGAAAATCCGTTTCGAAGGCGCCTCGATGCTCGATGTGGAGTTCGACGATCGGAAATTCGAGGGCTCACACTACGGCCATCTCTGCCGCGCCCAGGTCCGCCTCGACAAGGTCGTGCTGTTGGACGAGCGCGACGGCAGCCAGAGCAATACCCTCATCGAGCTGCGCAAGGATGCGGCAAAGAATAAGGAAGCCATCGAACAACTGCTCGCGAGCCACCGGGCGACCTTTCCGACCAAGCTGGAGGCGGGGAAGTGGTATCTCTTTGTGGTTGAGACGGTCGGTGAGGAGATGCGGGTCACCATCGATGGCCAGCCGGCCGGCTACCTGAAATCCCCCGGCATCGGGCACGCCACCAAGTCCAAGATCGAGCTCGGCGTGGCCGGCAAAGACGGTTTCTTCGACGACATCAAGGTCTGGAATGCAGAACCGGCCAAACGCTAGTTAGGCGTTCGGCCGGTCGTAATGTGCTCCGGCGCAACACAAAACACCGGAGCCGCTGAGCAAGCAGGAGGAACCGCTCGCTTAAAAGGCGAAGCGCACGCCGGCGCGGAACAAACCGTAATTCGAGGTTCGCTCCGTGAACACATACCGGCCGTCGGCGAAGATGCCTACCTGGGGGGTAAACCTGAACTCGATGCCGGCCCCGGCATCGAGAAACCAGAGTTCTGAAGGGTCAAATTGATGGCCCCCTCCACCGAGGACGTAGGGCGCAAAGCCCGAATCGCCCAGGGGAAAGCGGGCGAGGAAATTCGCGGAGACACGATCCACAAGGTAGTGGCTGGTGCTTTCCGTACCCGCATCGACCCCGACGCCGAGGTTTTGCGTGAAGAAGTAGCTCAAGCCTGCCCCGACACCCAGCCGGCCATCATGTTGGATGCGTGATCCGGAGATATGGTCGAGGGTATATTGTCCCACGGACCCGCTGCCGAAGAGATCGACATTGAATTCTTCTGCCCGATACGGGGAAGCGGCCGTTTGAGCCATCCCGGCGACGCAGCAGAGCGAGGTTCCGAGTATCAACAGTCCATGTTTTGCGTATGCATTCATCGGAAGCGACGCTGCCTTTTGGGAGGGCGACGGTCCATGGGGTGAAACCCTACGGTTTTCCCGGCCGCGCGAAACCGGCTGCTGCTACGGTTAGCGCAACAGATCTTCCGGCTTGAGCATCCACGCCGAAGGATGCTGGGTCAGTCCCACGCGCGGGTAGTATTCCATCGCCTTGGGAGCACTGAGCAGGATGAGCAGGGCCTGTCCACCCAACTGCTGGGTTCGGCGGATCAGCTCCCGACCGATCCCGTGGCGCTGATGCGAAACCAGGACTGCCAGATCGCTCAGGTAGGTGCAGAAGGCGAAGTCGGACACGGAGCGCGCGATCCCGACGAGCAGGTCACCATCCCAGGCGGTAACCACCAGGTTCGCATTGCGCAGCATGGCGGCCATGCGGGGCCGATCCTCGACCGGGCGGCGTTCGCCCAGCGTGGAGCCGCGGTAAAGCTCCTGAACCTGGTCAAGGTCCAGATCGTTTCCCACGCGATAGGTGATCGGCATGGCGGAAGGGTTGGACGTCCCGTCGCGGTGCTCAAGTCTTCGTTCCGTCCTCATCAAGGTCTTCGTGGACTCCGTCGGATCAGATCGATCCTACGTAGTCAACCCTACGTAGTCTGAGCAGTTGCCATTCTCCAAGGCGTTTGAGAAGTTACTTCCTTAGGTCCCAACACGCCAACGTTTGACCGAGCCAGCCGAGCCCATGACCAAGCCTATGAATTCAGCCCGACTGTTTCCGCGCCGACCTCCCGCCGGATTCAATTTGCTGCTCCTGATCAGTCTGCTGGTGGCCATTCGGGTGACCGCCGCCGCTCTGGATCCCGGGGCGACCATACCCCTGAGCGAAATCGGGGCTGCGGCTCAAAAACAGTACCATGGTGATGGCCTGGCCATTCGTCCGGGAGCAGATGGGGCCGCCCTGCGCTGTGTGTTTCAAAAGCTGGAAGGGCAGGTGACCAGCCAGGGGTTGCGGCTCAGTTCCACGGCGGACAATGTTGCCGGCGCTCCGTTTCGCGTGGTGGCCCAATCCTTGGGACGGAACGGTTCGGCAACCGCAGTGCTGGAAAACGGCGGGAAGGTGGAGACGCAGGAGGGGCTTGCCCGGTTTGTGCGTCCAGGACTGGTGGAGGAATACAGCGTCAGCGCGGAAGGCGTGCGCCAAGATTTTGTCGTTACGCGACGCCCCGACGGCCAGGCCGCTCTCCGGGTGAATCTCGCCGTGGAAGGGGCGAGTGCCGAGCTGGTGGACAACGGGGTGCGCCTCGTTCTGGCCGATTCGGGACGGAAGCTGGCCTATCGGCGGTTGAAGGTAACCGATGCGCAGGGCCATTCACTTTCCGCCCGCATGGAGGTCACGTCAGCCCGGCAGATTGAAGTCACGGTGAACGATGCGGCGGCGGTCTATCCGGTCCGCATTGACCCGACCTTCACGGACGCCAACTGGATCAGCCTGGGGTCTTTGGTGGGCATCGACGGCCTCGTCAAGGCGGTGGTTACCGACGGCACGAACAATCTCTACGTCGGCGGCGCCTTCGCCATCGCCGGGGCGGCAATGGTGCAAAACGTCGCCCGCTGGGATGGCACCAACTGGTTTGCGCTCGGCAGCGGCACGGATGGGCCGGTGTACACTCTGGCCATCGACAGCAACGGGGATCTTTATGCGGGCGGCGACTTCTCTCAGGCGGGAGGCGAAACCGCCTTCAGCATCGCCAAATGGGACGGCAATGCCTGGTCAAGTTTGGCGGATGGAATGAATGGCACAGTTTATTCCCTGGCGGCGGACAGCGCAGGCAATCTCTATGCCGGCGGCTTTTTTTCGACCGCAGACACGAACGCCGTCAACAACATCGCCAAATGGGATGGGACCGCCTGGTCGGACCTCGGTGGCGGCACGGATGATGCGGTTCTCGCGCTGGCCGTGGACGGCACCAGTCTCTACGTCGGCGGGGCTTTCACGCTGGCGGGCGGAGCCCCCGCGAACCGGGTGGCGAAGTGGGATGGAACCAGCTGGTCTGCGCTCGGCGATGGTGCCGGTGACGACGTAAACGATGGGGTTCTGGCGCTGGCCAAAGACAGTTTGGGCAACCTTTACGCGGGAGGATCGTTCGCGGTGGCGGGCGGAGTGATGGCCACCAACATCGCCAGGTGGGATGGGACCAATTGGTCGGCGCTCGGCGACGGCATCGGCGAATACATGTATGATTTCGTCTTCACCCTGGTCACTGACAGCCCGGGAAATCTTTACGCGGGGGGCTCGTTTTTAGCCGCGGGCAGCGTGACGGCCAAGAGCATTGCCAAATGGGATGGCAGCACGTGGACCGATCTCGCCGGGGGAGTGACTGACCATTTTTCCAGTGGGGTATATGGGCTGGCGGTGGATAGTTCCGGCAACCTCTTTGCCGGTGGAAGCTTTCTGAGCATTGGCGGGATCACTGCCGGGGCCATCGGTAAATGGGACGGCGCCCTTTGGTCGGCACTGGGTGCGGGCACGGATGATTCCGTCTATGCGCTGGTCGCGGATGGCAGCGGAAGTGTTTATGCTGGTGGCGCCTTCAAAACCATTGGAGGAGTGAACGCCAACTTCATCGCGAAGTGGGATGGCACCAGTTGGTCGGCTTTAGGAACCGGCCTCGACGCTCAGGTTTCTGCCCTCCTATTGGATGGGGCAGGCAACCTTTATGCCGGTGGTGATTTCACAACGGCAGGAGGAAACCCGGCCGCCTACATTGCCAGATGGGATGGGGCGGCGTGGTCGGCCTTGGGTGGGGGCATGGATGCGCCTGTCTTTGCCTTGGCGCGGGACAGTTCGGGCACTCTCTATGCCGGCGGCGACTTTCAAAACGCCGACGGGAATCCGGCCAACTATCTGGCCAAATGGGACGGCATGACCTGGTCGGCCGTGGGAGGTGGGGTTGACAGCACCGTCAACGCCTTGGCGGTGGACAGCTCCGACAAACTCTATGCCGGAGGGTATTTTACCCATGCCGAAGGCAATCCGGCGAACTATCTGGCCAAATGGGATGGGTCTGTGTGGACGGCGCTTCCGGCCGAGGTTGATGGCCAGATTTTCGCCCTGTCATTCGACGCTTCGGGAAATCTCTATGCGGCCGGATCATTCGCCAACGCCGGGGCGGTGCCGGCCAACAATATTGCCAAGTGGGATGGCTCGGCGTGGTCGGCTTTGGGTGGTGGCGCTGCTGGCACCGTGTACGCGCTGACGCTGGATACCGCCACGCGGGCGGCTATTTCCAAAAGGCCGGCGGGATCGTGGTTCAGGGAGTTGCCGAATGGGACGGCACCCAGTGGTCGGCGCTCGGCTCCGGAATGGACAGCGGGGTCAATGCGCTGGTCGTAAACAGCAGCGGCGACCTTTATGTGGGCGGGGATTTCATCGAGGCTGGTGACAAGGTCTCGGCCTTCGTTGCCCGGTTCCTGCTCAATTTTGCCGGCATCTCCGTGGCGAGCGATTCTGGCACCCTGATCGACGGGGCGGGCAGCGTGGATTTTGGCACCATTCTGTATGGCAGCAACACCGTCCAGTTCTTCTCCATCACCAATACCGGCAACCTCAGCCTGACCGGCATGGTCATCAACAAGGATGGTGCCAATGCGTCCGACTTCACCGTGGATACATCGGGCATGCTGACAACCTTGGCGCCCGGTGACAGCACCAGCTTTGCGGTCACATTTTCGCCGGTCGGTGGGGGCGACCGGAGTGTCGCCCTGCATATCGCCAGCAATGCCGTGGGCGAGAGCAACCCCTTTGACATCGCGCTGATCGGTTATGGTGATGTCGGGTCGGCCGTGATCGATCTGAACAACACCTCAGTGGATGAGAACCTGCCCGCCGGCACGGTCGTGGGTACCCTGAGCGCCACGGATCTCGATCCCGGTGACACTTTCACCTTCTCGCTGCACTGCGGCTGTTTCGACAACGATCTGTTCCAGGTAGTGGGCAACTCACTGGTGACCCGTGTCCCCTTCGATTACGAGGCGACCAACAGCTACATTGTCTTCATCCACGCGGTGAATGCGGGCGGACAGTCCTTTGACCAGTCCTTCGGGATCAACGTCAACGACGTCAACGAGCCGCCGGTCTTCAGCGGGTACGGCTTCGTGGCCCTGGAAAACACCGCCGCCACCATCGCCCTGCCAAAGCTGCTGGCGCGGGCCAGCGATCCCGAAAATGATCTCGTGTCCATCCCCTCGACCGACATCACGAGTGCGCAGGGCGGGGTCGTGGAACTGCTCGCCTCCTCGATCAAATATACGCCGCCGCTCAATTTCACCGGCAACGACAGTTTTTCGATCACACTGAGTGATGGTGTGCTGACGACTCCGGCCACAATCAGCATCACCGTGGACAACGGTCCTTCGGGCAACGGCACAACGTTGCTTTCGATCACGCCCGCAGGTTCGGATGTTCAGCTGAAATTCGCCGGCATTCCCGGTGCGAATTACCTCGTACAGCGTTCAGAGACGCTCGTTGCGCCGGTGGTTTGGACCACGCTCACGACCGTGACCGCCGATGCCAGCGGTTATGCCAGCTATCTGGATACCAGTCCGCCCAGTCCGTCCTACTGGCGCACCATCACCACACCGTGATTCAACGAGACATGAACCCTTTTCCCTCTTCGCTCATGAATTTCCGTTCACGCCTGTTTCTAACTGCCGGACTCCTGCTGGCACCGCTCGCCCAGGCCGGTGTCATCATGGTCACCGACACTCTCAGCTCCGACAACGCGATCAGCGATGCGCCGGGCTCCGGATTGGCCCGCGTGCTGAATGTGCCGACGACCGGTGCGCTGATCACCGACATTTCCGTCGATCTCAACATCGGGAGCTATGTGGGTGACACCGCCTGGAATGGCGACCTTTATGCCCAGCTCACCGGTCCGAGCGGTACGCTTTCCGTGCTTATCAACCGGACCGGGGTTTCTTTGCCGGATGATGCCGGCTATGGGGACGCTGGCTTTCATGTCACCCTGAATGACAGCGCCACCGATGACATCCACACCTACCAGTCGGTGAGCTATAGCTTGAATGGAGCCAACCAATTGACTGGCACATGGCAGTCCGATGGCCGCGCCGATCCGACGAGTTCGGACCGGAGCAAATCGTTGAGCCAGTTCATCGGTCAGAATCCCAATGGCAACTGGACTCTGCTCGTGTCCGATCAGGCGAATGGCAACCGCGCACAGCTCAACAATTGGAGCATAACGTTCACCACCGTGCCGGAGCCGGCCACCACAGCTGCCCTGAGCGGCCTGGTCCTCCTAGGCTTCGCGTTCTGGCTGAAGCGAAAGTAGCCCGCCAACTTAGTCCTGGGCGCGGCGACCAGCTCTGTGCGATCGGCGCTATTGCACGCCTTTGACCCGCATTTTTGCGCCGTACACGTTCTTGCTGGCGGTAACGAAAAGGTAGTCGTGGTCCTTGCCGCCAAAGGTGATGTTGGCCGTCCAGGGCTCGGCCACTTCGAAATGCTCGATTTGCTTGCCCGTCTGGTCGAAGACGGTGACCCCTCGTCCGGTAAGATAGACATTGCCCTCGCTGTCCAGCGTCATGCCGTCCGAGCCGAGGGTGCAGAAGAGGGCTTTGCCAGTGAGCGAGCCATCCGGTTGCACGGCGTACCGGTAGGTCTTATTGCCCCCAATGTCCGCGACATAGAGTGTCTTGCCGTCCGCCGTGCCGATCAGTCCGTTGGGCTGGGTGAGGTCGGTGGCCACGGGTTTCACCGATTTGTGATCGGCGCTCAGGAAATAGACATATTGTCCCGGCTGCTGCATCGCTGGATCCCGCTTCCAATAGGGGCGCGGATAGAGCGGATCCGTGAAATAGAGCGCGCCGTCGGGGCGGATCCAGAGATCGTTGGGCCCGTTGAGGAGCTTGGAGGCGAAATTCTTCACGAGCACGGTGACCTTCTTGTCCGGCGCGATGGACCACAGCTCATTCTTGTCGTCGGCGCAGGTCAGCAGGTTGCCGTCACGGTCGAAGTAGGTGCCATTGGAGCGGCCGGCGGGCTTGAGCCAGTCGCTGAAACTGCCGGTCGCGGCGTCCCAGCGTACGATGCGGTCATTGGGCTGGTCGGTGAAGAACACGTTGCCCGCACGGTCGGCGGCCGGGCCTTCGGTAAACTCATAGCCGCCACCGATCTTTTCCAGTTTGGCGCCGGGGGCAAGCAGGCTGCCATTGGCGAAAACGGGGTTCAGGGCGAGCAGGAGCAGGGCGGGGGCGAGATGCGCGGTCTTCATGTGAGAGGGCGCAAGTAGGCACCGAAATCCGGTTCGCCACAACCACACTTTGGGGGGCGACGCGGGCTTGAAACCGTTTCCGCTTGAGCCGTGAAACCGCGTGCTACCATCCTTCGCCCGCCAGCCGATGAAGGAGAATCAGGATGCCACATAGTCTGCGTTTCGATGCCCGTAATACGCGGGATTGGTCCCGGCTGGCGTGGCAGGCGCGATATCATCCCCAGGCGCTGGTCCGCGTTGCGGGTGTCAGCCGCCGCCAGCTGCAGCGTCTCTGCCAGGACCGGATGGGCCTGGGACTGGAGGAATGGCTTTTCCGGCAACGCCTGATGGCGGCGGGCTTTTTGTTGCCCGAGACCGGTTCCGTGAAAAGGGCCGCCTTTGCCGCCGGGTATCCCAGTGCCGCCCAGCTCTGCCGGGAATTCAAACGCTACCACGGCATCACCCCCGGCAAATATCTCCAGCGTTTCCGCTACTGGTGGGGCTGAAGGCCTTATGCGGGAAGGATCGGACAAAAAAGCGGGGCAATGTCCGGCTCAGCTAGCTCTTTGTCGTAGTCTTGGCGCAGCAAACTGCTAGAAGAAACGGCGTTGCCGCTCCCCTGTTTGCCTTTGCCCATCCTGACCGGTGGACGATTTCGGACAGGCGAGTTTCACCGCAACAACAATGACGCCGAGGAGTGTTCATGTTGGGCTGGGCAACCCCGCTGGCCAACCCCACTGCCGCCCGGCGAACAGCCGGTGCGGCTTTGGGGTGGCAGCAGCCCCCAAACGAATCCGTAGGCCCGCTCGTTCTTGGTATTCGGCTGCCCTTGATCTGGCCTGAATTCGTTCGTCCGCCTTGGGACGGTCTGGTAGGCTTCACGCCCTGATTGACATGGGTGTTCCTTCCGCCACACCGGCCGCCACCAACGATGAGACCTCGCCGAAGCCAGACTCGCTGGCCGCGCGACTGAAGGCGGCTGCCGAGATCCTGGAGATGGCGGTGAAAGACCGGGCGCTGCTGGCCGAGCTTTCGGTCGCCGACCGCACCCGGCTGCTCACGGCGGCGGGTGACATCTATTGCCCCGACCTGAAGGAGCGCCGGCGGCTGGTCAAAGCCCGGGTGAAGCAGCGCAAGGCCGACAAGCGGGAGCGTGACGACGCGGTGCTTTCCGAGACCGGCATCCGCCAGCTGCGTCGCCAGTCGGTCTTTACCACACCCAATCTGCCCCCACCGCCGGAAATTGAACCAACGGAGGTCAAAAATGACCCGGATTTCCGCGAAGTGCTGGAAGCGCAGAACTGCTACATCTGCAAGCAGGACTATTCGGTCATCCACCACTTTTACGACCAGCTCTGCTCCAAGTGTGCGGAGCTTAATTTCCGCAAGCGCACCGAATCGGCCGATCTGCGCGGGCGGGTCGCCTTGCTGACCGGTGGGCGGGTGAAAATCGGCTATCAGGCTGGCATCAAGCTGCTTCGGGCCGGCGCGCATCTCATTGTGAGCACGCGATTTCCGCGTGATTCCGCACGCCGTTATGCCGCCGAGCCTGATTTTTCGGAGTGGGGGCACCGGCTGGAGATTTTCGGGCTCGACCTCCGGCACACGCCGAGTGTCGAGGCCTTCTGCAAGCACCTGCTGGCCACTCGGGAACGGCTGGATTACATCATCAACAACGCCTGTCAGACGGTCCGCCGCCCGCCTGATTTCTACCGCCACATGATGGCGGCCGAGACGGCCTCGCTGGACGATCTGCCGGAAAACGCCCGGCGCCTGCTGGGTGCCTACGAAGGCCTGCGCGGCTACCACATCCTGCCGGAAGGCGAGACCAAACCCGCCCTGTACGAACGCCAGATCGGTGAGGTGGCCGGGCTGACCCATGCCGCCGAGCTGTCGCAGGTCCCTTTGTTGCCGGAAGAACTCGCCGCCCAGCAGGGTCTCTTTCCCGAGGGGAAGCTGGATCAGGACTTGCAGCAGGTGGACCTGCGCGACCGCAACTCCTGGCGGCTCATGCTGCACGAGGTTTCCTCCGTCGAGCTGCTCGAAGTGCAACTGGTGAATGCCGTTGCACCATTCCTGCTCAACGCCCGGCTGAAGCCGCTGATGCTGCGTACCCCGGAACGCGACAAGCACATCGTGAACGTCTCGGCGGTCGAAGGGCAGTTCTACCGCAAGTTCAAGACGACCCGCCACCCACACACCAACATGGCCAAGGCCGCGCTCAACATGATGACGCGCACCTCGGCGGCCGACTATCACGCGGATGGCATCCACATGAACGCCGTGGATACCGGCTGGGTGACCGACGAGGATCCGGCGCAGATCGCGGCACGGAAGGTGGAGGAGCACCGTTTCCATCCGCCGCTCGACATTGTGGACGGCGCGGCGCGGATCGTGGACCCGATCATCGCGGGCGCGAACACGGGCGAGCACATCTGGGGCAAGTTCCTCAAGGACTACATGCCGACGGACTGGTGAGGGACGGGACTGAAAAGGGATCGTCCAACGCCCAACGTCCGAAGGAACCAAGGGCGTTTGCGGCCTGATGGGCTGCCCGAGCGGGAACTGGGCCGGAATCGGCGTTGGCCACTTTGAACGTTCAACGTTGAGCGTTGAACGTTGGACGTTCAAAGAACTGCGCGACGTCCCCTTGCGGCCGGCCTCAATTCCTTCGACGCTGTAGCCGGTGACACCGACTAAAAGTGGTTCCTTTCATCTGTTCCGTGCCTTTGGAATTGATGTCTACCTGCATTGGTCCTGGCTGGTAATCGCGGTGTATTCCATCCAGGCCCGGGCTCACGAGTATTCTTCGCTCGTCTGGAATGTCGCCGAGTATCTGGGTCTGTTTGTGACCGTACTGCTCCACGAGTTCGGCCACTCCCTCGCGTGCCGACAAGTGGGCGGGAAGTCGGACCAGATCGTCCTATGGCCTCTCGGCGGAGTGGCCTATGCCAATCCGCCGCCCAGGCCGGGTGCAACGTTGTGGACGATTGCCGCCGGACCACTGGTCAATATGGTGCTGTTCCCGCTCTTTTTTGCCCTAACGCTGCTCACCGGGCAATTGGGCTGGGAGGGCACTCATCCGGACTTCTATCGCTTTCTGGAGACCCTGACCTGGATCAATGGCATCTTGCTCGTCTTCAACCTGTTGCCCATCTACCCGCTGGATGGAGGCCAGATTTTGCAATCGCTGCTTTGGTTTGTTTTCGGCCGGGCTCGCAGTCTTCTCGTGGCCACGGTTATCGGTTTTGTGGGGGTCGCGGGACTGTTCGGTTGGGCAATCTACACCCGGTCGGTTTGGAATGGCGTCATGTCCGCATTCATCTTCATGAACTGCTGGCAGGGCTTTAAGTATGCGCGTGGCCTACTGCGGCTCGAAAGAATCCCCCGAAGAAGCGGCTATGCCTGTCCGGCCTGCGGAAAACCACCCGTGGCCGGCGCGATCTGGCCCTGCCCGAGCTGCGGGACTCCGAACGATATCTTTGCCACGAACGGAGTCTGCCCGCAGTGCCAAGTCATTGCCGATGTCGCCGGTTGCCCCGATTGCGGCACCGCTTCCCCGGTGTCGCTGTGGCGGAAGCGGCCACCCCCGCCGCCGCGTTGAGCGGTGGAATGGAGCGCCGGTCTCCGACCCGGCGCGGAGACCAATTGGTCGCGATTTTGGACGGGTAGGGATGGCGCGCCGCGCCGTCCCCGTCGCCGAGCGCAGCGTCAGGCGACGGAACGAACGCCCACGACATCCGCACGCTTCTTCCACCCCTTCAGGGCGGTGACGGCGCAGCGCACCGTCCCTACCGGTACCGCTTCGGCCAGTCGGCCCTACGACTGATACGCCTCCATGCCGACGCAGGAGCATACGAGGTTGCGGTCGCCAAAGACGTTGTCCACGCGGCCGACCGCCGGCCAGAACTTCCAATCCCGCAGGCTTTCCATCGGGAAGGCGGCCTGTTCACGGCTGTACGGACGGTTCCAGCCGTCGCCGCTGACCTGGTCGGCGGTGTGCGGAGCGTTCTTGAGCAGATTGTTCTTCGCGTCCTCGCGGCCGGCCTCGATCTCGATGATTTCCTGGTGGATGGCGATCATCGCATCGCAGAAGCGGTCGAACTCGCACTTCGGCTCGGATTCGGTCGGCTCGACCATCAGCGTACCAGCCACCGGCCAGCTCAATGTGGGTGCGTGGAAACTGAAATCCATCAGCCGCTTGGCAACATCCTCGGCGGTCACGTGCTTGACTGGGATGTAGGTCCGTTCACCCGCCGACGGGTCCGCCACGATCCGGCGCAGATCGAGGATGCATTCGTGGGCAACCAGGCCATTGGCCCGGTAGAGCGTCGGGAAATAATTTTCCAACCGCTTGGCGATGTAGTTGGCGTTGAGGATCGCAATCTTCGTCGCGTCGGTAAGACCGCCCGGCCCCATCATCGCGACATACATCCACGAGATGACGTTGATGCTGGAACTGCCCCAGGGCGCGGCACTGACGGCCCCGATAGGGTTTTCACCGCCCAGATTCACCACCACGTGACCCGGGAGGAAATCCACCAGATGCTCGGCCACGCAGACGGGGCCGACGCCGGGGCCGCCACCGCCGTGCGGGATGCAGAAGGTCTTGTGCAGGTTGAGGTGGCAGACGTCCGCCCCGATCGCGCCGGGTGAGGTGAGCCCGACCTGGGCGTTCATGTTGGCCCCATCCATGTACACCTGTCCGCCGGCCTCATGGATGATCGCGCAGATGTCCTTGACGGCCGTCTCGAACACACCGTGCGTGCTCGGATAGGTGATCATCAGGCAGGAGAGGTTGGCGCGGTGCTGCTCCGTCTTCGCCCGGAGATCGGCGAGGTCGATGTTGCCCTGCGCGTCGCAGCCAACGGCCACGACGGTCATGCCGGCCATCACCGCGGAGGCCGGGTTGGTGCCGTGCGCCGAGGTGGGGATGAGGCAGATGTTGCGGTGGCCTTCGCCGCGCGATTCATGCCACGCATGGATGATCAGCAGCCCCGCGTATTCGCCCTGCGAGCCGGCGTTCGGCTGGAGCGCGATGCCGGCAAAGCCGGTGATCTCCGCGAGCCACTGTTCCAGTTCCTCGAAGACCTGCTGATAACCGCGGGTCTGGGTGATCGGAGCGAAGGGATGCAGCTTGGCAAACTCCGGCCAGCTGACCGGGAACATCTCGGCTGAGGCGTTAAGCTTCATCGTGCAGCTGCCCAGTGGGATCATGCTGTGACAGAGCGAAATGTCCTTCGACTCCAGGCGGCGCAGGTACCGCAGCATCTCGGTTTCCGAATGATGCCGGTTGAACGTCGAATGGGTCAGGAACGGCGAAGTGCGAACGGCAAACGGCGAGGCCTTGGGCGACAGATCCGCAAGGGCGAAACCGGGGGCCTTGTCGGCATTGAAGATACGGAGCAGCAGCTCGACGTCGCCGAGGGTGGCCACCTCATCGAGTGACAGTCCTACATGCGTGGCGTCGAGACGGCGGAGATTGACGTGGTGCGTCTCCGCGAGCTTGTGGACCTCGGCCGCGCTCTTCACGGCGACCGTCAGCGTGTCGAAGAAGCTTCCGTTTACGACCTTCAGTCCCAGCTTCTCCAACCCGGCAGCCAGCAAACCGGTGAGCGAGTGGATGCGCTGCGCGATGGCCGCGAGCCCTTTCGGACCGTGATAGCAGGCGTAGGCCATGGCCATGTTCGCGAGCAGGGCTTGGGCGGTGCAGATATTCGACGTGGCCTTTTCGCGGCGGATATGCTGCTCGCGGGTGCCCAATGAGAGCCGCAGGGCCGGCCGGCCCCGGGAATCCTTGGACACGCCGATCAACCGGCCGGCCATCTGGCGCTTGAAGGCGTCGCGCGTCGCGAAGAAGGCCGCGTGCGGTCCGCCATAGCCGAGCGGCACGCCCAAGCGCTGCGCGCTGCCGACCGCGACATCCGCGCCGAACTCGCCAGGCGGCTTCATCAGCGTGAGGGCCAGCAGATCCGTGGCGACCACGAGGAGCGAACCGGCCGCGTGGGTTGCGGCGGCAAAGTCGGTGAGATTGGCGGTGGAGCCGTCGGTCGCAGGGTACTGCACCAGTGCGCCAAAGACATCGGCGTTGAACTCGAAGGACTTCCAGTCCCCGACGACGACCTTGATGCCGAGCGCCTTGGCCCGGGTGCGAACGATGTCGAGGTTCTGCGGATGGCAGTCGGCGGCGACGAAGAAGGTGTTGCGCACCGTGCCGCTGGCACCGGCTTCAGCTTCCTTCACGCGATGGCAGAGCATCATCGCCTCGGCGCAGGCGGTGGCCTCGTCGAGCATCGAGGCGTTGGCGATGTCGAGCTTGGTGAGATCGGTGACGAGCGTCTGGAAGTTCAGGAGACCTTCGAGGCGGCCCTGAGAGACTTCTGCCTGGTAAGGCGTATAGGGGGTATACCAGCCCGGGTTTTCGAGGATGTTCCGCTGGATGACCGGGGGCGTGATCGTATCGTAATAGCCCATCCCGATGAACGAGCGGAACACCTGGTTCTTTGCGGCAATGGACTTCAACCGGGCCAGGGCGTCAAATTCGCTCAGGGGGGCCGGCAGGTTCAGCGGTTGCGCCGAACGGATGGCGGCAGGAACGGCGGCATCCACCAACGCGTCGAGCGTTTCATGGCCGCAGAGACGGGCCATGCCGGCGATTTCTTCCGGGCGTGGGCCGATATGGCGTTGGGCGAAGATGTCAGTACGGGCGAAGGCGTCGGCAGGGGTGCTCATCAATGTTGGCAAAATGGTCGCAGAACCAAAAACGAGGACGAACGGTATCTGCGAGCGGCGAGGGCGCAAGCGGTGTTTGTTTCGAAATGGGAGAGCGGTGAGTTTTGGCGAAATTTGGCCAATCCTAACGCCCACTGTGAGCGGTATTTGACAGCCGGGCGGGGTTGACGGCAGACCCAAACAAGGGGTAGCCACCGCGCGTGCCGGTCGTTGAATCCTCCTATCGTCCGCCGTGGTGGCTGCGTAACGCCCATGCCCAGACCGTCTGGCCGGCGTTGGTGAGGAAAGTTACGGCCCCGCCTTGGCAGCGGGAGCGACTGGAGCTGGCGGACGGCGACTTCCTGGACTTCGACTGGGCTCGCAACGGAGCGCGACGCCTGGTGGTGCTTACCCACGGACTGGAAGGGAATTCCCGGCGGACCTACATGGTGGGCATGGCCCAGGCCTTCCTTCGCCGTGGCTGGGACGCGCTGGCATGGAATTTTCGCGGCTGCTCCAGTGAGCCCAACCGGCTGTGCCGCTCGTATCACAGCGGCGCGACCGAGGATCTGGCTGCGGTCATTGCCCACGCCACCCGTGCCGGCGCTTACGAGCAGGTAGCGGTCGTCGGCTTCAGTCTCGGCGCGAACCTGACGCTGAAATTTCTCGGCGAGCTGGGCGGCTCACCGGGATTGGTCTGCGGCGGAGCGGGGATTTCGGTGCCCTGCGATTTGCAGGCGGCCGCGCAGCAAATGGCCGGGCCCGCCTGTGCCAGCTACATGCGGCGATTTCTCCGCGACATGGGCGACAAGATGCGGGCGAAAGCCCGGCAGTTCCCGGGTCGGATCGATCTCGCACCGCTGGAAGGCATGACGACGTTCCAGGAATTCGACGACGCCTACACTGCCCCATTGCACGGCTTTCGGGATGCCGAGGATTACTGGAAGCGCTGCTCCGCCCGGCAATTTCTCCCGCAGATCCGGGTGCCAACCCTGATCGTGAGCGCCTTGGATGATCCCTTTCTCGCGCCCCAGTGCTTCCCGTACGCCGAGGCCAAGGCCAGCGCATGGGTGACGCTGGATGCTCCCGCCCGGGGCGGGCACGTGGGTTTCGCGAGCCTGGCCGCCGAGTATTGGAGCGAACGGCGGGCGGCGGAATTTCTAACCGGTGGCGCCGAGGCCGCTTCCGGTGCCGTTCGCTAACGTTCGTCGCATCCGGACGAAGGCAATTTCCAAGCCCTCCGGCAACGCGTGCATGACCCGTTCCACCTTAGCAAATCCATGCGCGGCGTAGAGCTGTTCGCCCGGCAGGGTTGCGACGAGTTCGGCGGTGTGGAAGCCGGCAGCAATGGCGGCGTTCAGGCTCGCTTCCAGCAGCCAACTGCCCAAGCCCCTGCGGGCAAACTCCGGGGCCACGAAAAACGCCCGGATGCGCGCTGGCTCGGTCTTGGGATCGAGCAGGGAATCCTCGCCCGCCTTCATCTGGTCGCCCCCGTACAAGGTGCGCCGCCGGCTCCAGCCACCGCAGGCGGCCAACTGCGTGCCTGTCGTCACGACGAAGTAGGTGCCATCCTCGATCAGCCGCGTGTCGGGCCCGAAGACATGCCGGAGCGCGCTGTCGATCTGGGCCTGGGTATATAGCGCCGCGCTGAGCGCCCGCACAGACTGCGGGATCAGCGCGTTGATCGCCGGTAGGTCGTCGATCGTGGCGGATCGAAGGTGAAAGTCGGCCATGGGAATCCGGCGGGGCTCACTCCCGCACCGCGTGGGACACCATTTCCAGCACGCGCCGCAGGCCGTCGTCACCACCGAGACTGCCCTCGTTGAACGGCGTACGGGGAATGGGCGTCCAGTTGTCGCGGGAATGATCCACCTCGGTCGGCTGCGGAATCCCCGTGAGCGTCGGGTCGTACTGGCCGTTGTTTCCGCCCATCTTGTAAATCACGAGATCGAGCGACGGCACGATAAAGATGCCGAAGCCGCCCGCGCCGGACTTGTAGAACGCGTCCTTGGGCGCACCGACGACGTGGCCATCGGCGTTGTGCTCGAACTGCAGACTGAAGGGCGTGTGCGGGTTGTAGGGCGAGGGTTGGTTGCAGCGGGCGATGTAGTCGGCCGGCACCAGCTGCTTCCCGTTCCACTGGCCATGGTGTAGCAGGCAATAGCCAAAGCGCAGCGCATCCGTGGCGTGGACCGCGATGCTGCCGGCGCCGTTGGCGTGCGGCATGACGAAGTCGCCCCGGTGCAGGCAGTAGCCCCACGGGCCCCAACCCATCGGTTGGGCCAGCCGCCGGTTGATGTATTCCTGCAAATCCATGCCGGTGACGTGGCGCAGCACGATCGAGGCAATGTGCGGGGCGGGGGACGAATACGAATAGCCGGCGCCGGGGTCGGTCCAGAGCGGCACCCGCAGGGAGGACTGGTCGAGATCGTGGATGTCCTGACCGGGCACGGGCTTCAACTGCTGGACCTTGCCCATGACGACGCCCGTGGGCGCGCCGCCTTCGCCCCAGTATCCCGCCGACATGCTAAGCAACTGCCCCAGCCGGATGTCGGCCTTGCGCGGGTCATTGAGCGGGAAGGCTTCCGGAAGGAAATGCTCGGTGAACACTTTTGTGTCCAGCCCGTCGGGAATCTGGTCGTGGAACTCATGCAGCATGATGCCGCAGGCGATGCTGGTGTAAGCCTTGCCGGTCGAGGCCATGTCGGGGTTCACGTTCCGCTGGGCCCGGCCAAAATACCGTTCAAAGACCAGGTATCCGTGGCGCACGACGAGCAGGGCCCCGTTCTGCGTGCCACGCTGCGTAAGGTCATAGGCCTGCTCGAGCCGGTCCAGATCCATGCCCGCGCGCTTCCGGATCTGGGCCGCGTCTTTCAGCGTCCGCCAGCCGCCTTCGCTGTCGGGCGGCGGAAAATATTCGGCGGCCTGGGGTGCGAGGGAGACGAGGCCGGTCAGAAGCAACGCAGCCGTCAACGAAGACGACCGAAAGCAGAGGCGCAGCGCGCGGGAGATCATGCCGCGATTGGACCAGCGTTCCGCCCCCGGTCACAACGCTGTTTTTCAGCGAGCGGTCCGTCGGGCCACTGTTTTACGGATCACTGATCACTGACTACTTGCCCGTTCCACCCAGCCGAGCCTGATAGACAAAATCCTTCTCCTTGCCCGCCTTAATGTGGCACGCCGAGCAGGTGGCGGATTTGGCCGGCGGCGTGATGTAGGAGCCGTCCGCGTGGTATTCAGTGTATTCCCATTCGCCGGACCGGTTGGCCTCGTACGCGGCTCCAAAGCCCTTTTCCCGGCGCATCACATGCATTCCCGCGACCTCGGGTTTACCTGTGCCATCCTTAGGCAGCAGAGCCGTTTCCATCACGATCACCGAACCGTAAGGGTAGGGGAGCTGCGTGACGTTCGTGATGGATGCGGCGGCGGCATTGCCATAGACCGTGACCACTTTGCCCTCCTTTTCGTGCTTCACCGTGCGGAGCACCTGGAAAGACTTTTGGTAACCCGCCGGAAAACCCACCCGGTCGGTGGTCGGGGCGGGGGCGTCCTTGGTTTCTTCCGCCAGAGCGAGGCAGGCGAGGCTGGCGGTCAGCAGCAGGAGGGGCAGTTTCATGAATTCGTGGGAGCGGCCGCACACTAAAGTCCGGCTCGGCGGCGTCAACGCCGCCGTCGGTTGAACTTCCGCAATAACCTTGAATGCACCAGTTGCGTCTCCAGTCAGGTGACGCTTGCCGTTTGCATCTGGAAAAACGGCAGGACACAGTTTTTGACTCTGGACGCGGCAAGGCCGCGTCGGCACATGATTTCAACCGCACCTATGCACATAATGATGACTTCGCGCCTTAACCGCCTGTTCCCGGCCCTTGCCGTGACAGCCCTCTCGCTGTCCGCAGCGACGGGGTACGCCCAGGAAAAGGAAAAATACCGCATGCTCCAGGACGACTTCCCGTTCCAGGGGGCCTGCATCAACGCCAATTTCCCCTCGAACAACATCGCGCTGAAGGGCCTCGCGATCCACGTCGGCAATGGGGCCCACGTGCTCTTCGATACCGATCTCTGCCGCATGGCGGCGGGCTGGACCGGCGGCTTCATCTCCACGCACGGCGTCGCGTTTGACGGCGCGCACGGCCATCATCCGGCCATTGCCGGCACGCAGAAGTTTGGCACCGCGCAGGTGCCGGGCGTGGCGGGAGCAGACGGGGCCTACCGGGATACGCGAGCAGTTCCCTTCGGTCCGATGGACAAGAACGTCGCACATTGGGGCGGTCTCTACGTGAACGGCGCCGATGTCCTGCTGACCTACACGGTCGGTGGCGGCACCAAGATCAGCGAACAGCCGGGCAGTGTCGCGGCGGACGGCCAGGTGGCGTTCACGCGCACCTTCAAGGTCGAGGGGGTCTCCTCCGGCTTCCTCTTCAAGTCGCACAAGGTCGCACAGCCGTTCTCCCTGCTCGTGGCGGATGTGGATGGCGGCACCGCCAACGTGCAGGATGGTGTCGTGACTTTCACGGCCGGCGGCACGGCCACCAAGGTCTCCGCCGTCGGCCTCCCGAAAGGTGCGAGCCTGCAGGTGGATGGCGGGCGCCTGAGCCTGCGCGTGGCCAAGGGCACGCCCACGGCCACCTTCAAGCTGGTGATCTGGAGTGGCGACGTGGCGGATGCGGGCAAGTTTGCCCAGCTAGCCGCCGGGGCTCCGGCCCTCAAGGATTTCGCCCACGGTGGCGCGCTTCGCTGGACGGAGTCGGTCAAGACCAACGGGGTGCTCAATACCAGCGTCACGCCGGACGGCGCCTATGTGACCGACGTGATTTCCACGCCGGAGACGAATCCCTGGAACCGCCGCGTGCGTTTCGGCGGGTTCGATTTCTTCAGCGATGGCAAGCGGGCGGCCTTCTGCACTCATGACGGCGACATCTGGATCGTCTCCGGCATCGACGAGAAGCTCGACCACCTCGAATGGCGGCGCTTTGCCTCCGGCATGTACGAGACCCTCGGCCTCTCGATCGTGAACGACGTCATCTACACCAGCGGGCGCGATCAGATCACCCGCTATCACGATCTCAATGGCGACGGCGAGGCCGACTTCTATGAGAACTTCAACAACGACTACATGTCGTCCGAGGGCTTCCACGAGTTCGTCTTCGACTTCCAGCACGACGACGCGGGCAACTTTTACTTTGCCAAGGCCAACCCGGTGAACGGTGGCGGCCGTGGTTTCGGTGATCAGAAGGCTTCGCGTGGCAACGGCACGGTCAGCCCGCACGCCGGTTGCGTCTTCAAGCTGAGTCCGGACGGCAAGAAGCTCGACATCATCGCCCGGGGCGTGCGCGCCCCCAACGGCATCGGTGTCCGGGGCGACGGCCAGGTCACGACCAGCGACAACGAGGGCACCTGGGTTCCCTCCACGCCTATCAACTGGGTCAAGCAGGGCAACTTCCTGGGCGTCGTGAACACCCTCACCCCGAAGGAACTCGCCGAGACGTGGACGCCGCCGCTCACCTGGCTCTCGCACGCCGACTATGACAATTCCGGCGGCGGCCAGATTTGGGTGACCAGCGACAAGTGGGGGCCGTTCAAGGGCGAACTGCTCCATGAATCCTACGGCCGGTCCAGCCTCTTCCTCGTGATGAAGGAGCCGATCTCCGGCGGTCGCATGCAGGGCGGCGTGGTCCGCTTCCCGCTCAAGTTCACGTCTTCCGTGATGCGCGCCAAGTTCAACCCGAACGATGGCCAGCTCTATGTCGCGGGCCTGAGCGAATGGCAGTCCAACGCCTCGCGCATCACCGGTTTCGACCGCGTGCGCTACACGGGCAAGACGGTTTACTCGGTGCGTGACGTGAAGGCGACGCCCGGTGGCGTGACCCTGACGTTCACCCAGCCGCTGGATCCCGCCTCGGTGGGCGATCTCCAGAACTGGAGTGGCAAACGCTGGAACTATGAGCGCGCCGAGCACTACGGCTCACCCGAGTTCCAGGTGAAGAATCCGCAGAAGCAGGGCCGCGAGCCGCTCGACATCACCTCGGCGAAACTTTCCGCCGATGGCCGCTCCGTCACGCTGGGCATTGCCGACTTCAAGCCCGTCATGCAGGAGGCCATCAAGTGGGATATCAAGGCCAAGGATGGCACGCCGGTCGCGCAGGAAATCCAGCACACCGTACACGTTGTGCCGGTGGCTTCATCCTCTCTGAACTGACCGCACTTTCTACGCTCCCCTTAAAGCCGCCCTTTGCCGGGCGGCTTTTTTCTTTTCCGACTAGGCTGTTTCAGAGGCCCGGTAAGGAAGGCTCCTAACCTTCGTTGGCTTGTGGAAGGGCCTTGGGTGCAGTTGGATCAGGACCTTGATGCTGACCGTGGCCGAGCTCGAACCGACTTGCACGGGCCTCCTTCCACCGAAGGAAGCGGGCTTCGCCGCCTCGTCCGGGCCTGATTGGTCGTGGCTGGAGGCCTGCCGACTGGCCGCTGCTTTTTCCCCCGCAAACGCTGCCAACCCCCAACGATCCGCAACGCCGGGATTCGCCCGGCGGAAGACCTAAAACCCTGCCAAATCGGTAGTCAGTAGCCGATGAGCGCCCCGCGAAAGCGGGGCGCTTTTTTTGGCGCGTCCGCCTTGAAGCCCTCCGCCGGCCTGCCTACCGTCTCGCCGCCCTGAAGCCGAAACCGGCCGCAGGCGTCCTAGCCTCATGACATTTCGCCGACTTGCCATCTTTGCGCTTGCCGCCTTCACCTCCGCCGTCCTGCGACTGGCGGCAGAAAATCCTGCCGGGCTCGTGGCCACGTTTGGGGCAGGTGGCGTCACTGACCAGGTCGTGGCGGATAATGTCTGGCTTTACGTCCCAGCCGGCCAGCCGGCCACACCGTTCGTTGCTCCGGGCGCGTTTACCGCGACTTGGCGGGGCCAGGTCACGGCGGAGTTGAGGGCCGATTTCACCTTTCACGCCGAGTTCAGTGGTGACCTGAAGCTCACCATCAATGACACGGTGGTGCTGGAAGGGAAAGGCGAGGGCGACAAGACGGTCACGGGGAAATCCATCCGTCTGAACAAGGGGGCCAACAATCTGGTGGCGGAGTTCAAGTCGCCCGAAGCCGGCGATGCCTTCATCCGCCTCTACTGGTCCAACAAGGAGACGCCGTACAATCCGATTCCGCTCGGGATTCTCACCCACACGGAAAACGACGACCTGAAGAAGTCGCTGCTGGCCCATCGCGGTCGGGATCTCTTCGCGGAACACCGCTGCATCCGCTGCCATGCTTCCGCCGGTGGCATGCCGGAACTGGCCGCCGACGCCCCGGCTTTCAATGGCATCGGTGGCCGCCGCAATTTCGACTGGCTCGCGCGCTGGATCGCCGATCCCCACGCGCTGCGTCCGGGCACGCCCATGCCGCAGGTCTTTGCCGGAGCGGATGCCAAGGACAAGGCCGAAGCCGTTGCCGCCTACCTCGCCTCCCTCAAGGGCGAAGCCAAGTTTGAGGCCAAGGCCGGCGACGCCGAGGTGGGCAAAGCGCTCTTTGAAAAGCTGCATTGTGTCGCCTGCCATAATCAGCCCGAAGGCGGTGACGCCGATGCGAAGAAAATCGCGCAGAAGCAGGTGAAGGCGAAATTCGCGCCCGGCGCGATGGCGGCGTTCCTGCAGAAGCCTTCCGAACACTACGCGTGGATTCGCATGCCCAATTTCCGCCTCTCCGCCGATGAGGCCGGCGCTCTCGCCGCCTATCTCGATGCCAATGCCGACGCGCCCACGGATCGGCCGGCTCCGACCGATGCCGCGCTGATCGAAAAGGGCAAGGGGCTGGTCCAGAGCGTCGGCTGCCTGAATTGTCACACGTTGGAAGGTTCCAAGAATGAGTTTGCCGGCAAGGCGCTCGCGGATCTCGCCGCCGGCAGATGGACCGCCGGCTGCGTGGCCGACCAACCTGCCGCTGACAGCAAGGCTCCTCATTATTCCTTCTCCGACGACGACCGGGCAGCCTTGCGGGCCTTTGCGGCGACCGATCGCGGCGCGTTGACGCGGCATACCGCCGCCGATTTTCTGGCGCGGCAGTCCGAGCGGCTGAACTGCCGCGAGTGTCACGGCAAGTTCGATGGCTTCCCCACCTACGAGTTGCTGTTGGGCAAGCTGCGCCCCGAGTACGCCGCCGGCTTCATTGCCGGGACGGACACTTGGAAGCCTCGTCCATGGCTCGACGCCCGCATGCCGAACTTCCCGGCCTATGCCGAGCATCTGGGCACGGGGCTTGCCATGATTGCGGGGTTGCCGCCGAAGACGGCCGTCGATCCGGCCCCCGCCGATACCGCTGACCTGGCCAAGGCCGGCCAGAAGCTCGTGAGCGCCAACGGCGGCTTCGCGTGCATCTCCTGCCATCCGGTCGGCGCGATGGGGGCAACGCAGGTTTTTGAGGCTCCGGGCATCAACCTCGCCCATTCGTTCGGGCGCATCCAGAACAGCTACTTCCGCCGCTGGCTGCGCGCCCCCACTTCGGTGGATCCCGCCACGAAGATGCCCACCTACTTCGACGAGGAAGGCAAAAGCCCGTTCCCCGATGTCCTCGGTGGCGATGGCAAAAAGACCATCGGAGCCGTCTGGGAATACCTGCGGCTGGGCGAGCAGATGCCCCGGCCGGAGTGAACGGTGCGTTTGGCTGGAGGGGCGCGTTATGCCCGGGTGGGAGGTGCAGTCCTCACGGCCAGTGATCCGTAATCAGTGAAACAGTGTTCAGAAAGACGGTGGCGGGAGCGCGCTCTGAAAACTGAACACTGTTTTACTGATTACTGATTCACTGATCACTGGCTCACTGATTACTGGCGACGGGAGGCCGCCGGGCCTTAGCCTCCGCGCACCAGAATGCGTCTCCTTGACCGTTATCTCCTGCGGGAATTGCTGCTGCCGCTAAGCGTTTGTCTTGGCGGCTTTCTGGTGTTTTGGATCGCCTTCGACCTGTTCAACGATCTGCGGACCTTCCAGGAAGAACACGCGACTCTCAGAGGGCTCGTGCAGCTCTACGGCATCCGTCTGCCGGATTTGCTGATGACAATCCTGCCGGTCGGCGAGCTGCTCGGGCTGCTCTACGCGCTGACCCAACTGGCCCGGCATAACGAGATTACCGCCATCCGGGCGGCCGGCGTGAGCCTGTGGCGGATCGCTCTCCCCTATTTCGCCGTCGGCATCCTGTTTTCCGGCTGCCTGTACTGGTTGAACGAAGAAGTGGCCCCCCATGCTGTCGAACGCGAGCAGCAGTTGCGCCTAAGCTGGCTGGACCCACAGGCCGGCGAAGCGGCCCGGCTTTGGCAGACGAACGTGAATTTTCAGAACAGCACGGACAGGCGCGCATGGAGCATCGGACGCTTCAACCTGGCCACGTATGAAATGGGGCAGCCGCGGGTGGACATGTACCTGCCCCCGGAGGCCTTTCGCGAACTCACGGCCAGTACGGCCCGCTGGACGAATGGTGCCTGGAGCCTGACCAACGGGCTGGAATTGCTGCACCGCTACGGTGGCGATCCGGCCCCCGCCAGTCGCATTCAGCGCCGCCTGGTGGCAGGCGAACTGCCGCCGCCATCCGAAAGCCTGGCGCATTGGGAAGGCAGTGATGTGCTGGTTTCCAACGTGCTGGTGTTGCGCACCAACCTGAGATTCACCAACGGGGTATCGCGGCAGGGCTGGAAAGCCTCGGAGTTTGCCCCGGCCACTGGCGACCTGAAAGACTTGGTCAGCGCCGAACCCATTGGAACCGGTGCGCGGCGCCTGCTCATGGCGGAGCGCGCGGTGTGGACCAACGGGATGTGGCGCTTCCTGAACGCGCGCGAATTTCTTTACCGGTCCGGTACCGACGACCTGCCGTTCGATCAGACCTTTGCGGAACTGGATCTGCCGGAGCTGACCGAGACGCCGGAGATCATCAGGAGCGAGGTGCGGGTCAGTTCGCTGCTATCCCAGGCCAAGGTGATCCGCAAACCGTCACTTTCGGTGGCCGAGGTGCGGGATTACCAGCGGCTGCATCCCCACCTATCAGATCGGGACCGCGCCCTCCTCGATACAGTACTACAGGCGCGGCTGGCGGGACCCTGGACCTGTCTGGTGGTGGTGCTGATCGCGATTCCCTTCAGTGTGGCTTCGGGCCGGCGCAATGTGTTCTACGGTGTCGCGGGCAGCATCGGCCTTGCTTTCGGCTATTTCGTTTTGCAGCGCGTCGGCTTCGCCCTGGGACAGAGTCAGACTGCGCCGGCCTGGCTCGCCGCCTGGCTGCCCAATTTTTTCTTTGGCCTCCTCGGCCTCGTGTTGATCGCCCGCGTGAGATAACCATGAGCAACGAGCCAGCCAGCAACGGTGAACTGGAGCAGTTGCGCAACCGGCTGGACCGGCTCGAGGCGCTGCATCTGGTGGGGCAGGTGATTCACTCGACGCTGGATCTGCGCGAGGCCCTGCAGCTCGTGATGCGCGAGGCCGTCCGGCTCATGCGGGCCAACAGCGGCTCGGTCTGCCTGGTGAATCCCACGACCGGCTTTCTGGAACTGGAAGCCGCGCATGGGCTGCCCAGCGGGGCGCGCAATCTGCGGCTCCGCCTCGGCGAGGGCATTACCGGCTGGGTGGCCCGGGTGGGCAAACCCGCGCGTGTCGGTGATGTCACCAAGGACAAACGCTACTTCGCGCTGCGCCCCGGTGTTCGTTCGGAGCTGGCCGTGCCGCTGCGGGTGGCGGACGAGGTGCGCGGGGTCATCAATGTGGATTCCGAGCGCCTGAACGCCTTCACCGAGGACGATCAGGCCCTGCTTCAGGATCTGGCCACGCTGGCCGCGCCGGCCATCGGCAACACGTGGCTTTACGAGCAGGCCAAGCTGAAAGCCCGGCTGCTGGAATCACTGGTGCGCGTGGGCAAGATCATCAATTCCACGCTCAACCTAGATGACGCGCTGCTCGTCATCACCCGGGAGGCCCGCACGCTGCTCCGCGCGAAAATGGTGTCGCTGATGATGCTAAATGAATCGGGCGAATGGCTGGAGCTGCGGGCGCATTTCGGTGCGGGCAAGACCTACGTGGAGAAGCCGCGCCTCAGCGTATCGGAAAGCTTTATCGGCATCGTCATCCGGCGGAAGAAGTCGATGCAGCTTGAGAATGTGCAGAGTTCCGGCCGCTACCAGAACGCGTCGCTGGCGCGCCGTGAAGGCTTGGTGTCGCTGCTGAGTGTGCCGCTGCTCTATGGTGGCAAGGCGACGGGCACGCTGAACCTTTATACAGGCGAACCGCACACCTTCTCGGACGAGGAGGTGCGCGTGCTTTCCACCTATGCCGAGCTCTCCGCCCTCGCCTTGGAGAAAGCGCGGCTCTACGACCGCATCGTTTCGGTCGAGGAAGAATTGCGGCAAAGCGAGCGGCTGTCCGCGCTGGGCCTGCTGGCGGCGGAAATCGCGCACGAAATCCGAAATCCGCTGACGGTGATGAAGATGCTCCATCACTCGCTGGATCTGGATTTCCCAGCCGACGATCCCCGTCGGACCGATGTGCGGATCATGGGGGAAAAGATGGACCACCTGAACCGCATCGTGGATCAGGTGCTCGACTTTGCCCGCAGCACCGAACCCAGGCTGGAGCCCGTGGACATTAACCAGCTGCTCGACGACCTCAGCCTGCTCACCCGTCACAAACTGCGCGATCAGGACGTGCACTTCATCCGGCGGCTCGACCCGAACCTGCCGACGATCATCGGAGATGCCACCCAGCTGGAGCAGGCCTTTCTGAACCTGACCCTCAACGCCGTGGAGGCGATGCCGCAAGGCGGCCGCCTGACGGTCCGCTCACGGACCTTGCCGCTGAAGCGCGGGACGGAACGGCCCACCCATGTGCTGGTGCGCTTTCGCGATACGGGCGTGGGGATGACCCAGGAACAGCGCCGGCGGGTGTTTACGTCGCTGCTCAGCACCACCAAGGCGCGGGGCAATGGCATCGGGTTGGCGATCGTTTCGCGGGTCATCGAGCAGCACCAGGGCAAGGTGCGTCTCTGGTCCCATCCGGGGAAGGGGACGACCATCGCGCTGCTTCTGCCAATTGAACGCTGAAGCGCGTAGTTGACCTCTGCGTAGCAGCCGAGGTGACGAGGCTCCATCAGAAGTAAAGTCAGAGCCTCCTCCCTTCGGCTGCTACTGGAAGCCAGCATCAGCCTTTTACAAAGCTCAGCTCATCCTCGCGCCCGGCGCTGACTTTCACGGTATCCCCTGGCTTGAACTCGCCGGCCAGCAGGCGCGTGGCCAGCGGATTGAGAAGCTTGTCCTGGATCGCGCGTTTGAGCGGGCGCGCGCCGAACTGCGGGTCGTACCCCTCGGTGGCGAGCAGCTTCTTGGCGGCCTCGTCCACGACGAGGGTGAGATGCTGGTCCGCGAGGCGTTTCACGACGCGGATCAGCTGGATATCGACAATCTTCGTCAACTCCGACTCGTCCAGGCTGTGGAAAATGATCGTGTCGTCCACCCGGTTCAGAAATTCGGGCCGGAAATGGCGCTTCAGCTCGGCCATCACCTTTTCCTCCATCGTGCGACGGGCACCGACGGTCGTGCGGCCGTCCATGAAGTATTTCTGGATGATCGGTGAGCCGATGTTCGAGGTCATAACCACGATGGTATTCTTGAAATCCACCGTGCGGCCCTGACCATCGGTCAGGCGGCCGTCGTCCAGCACCTGGAGCAGGACGTTGAAGACATCGGAATGGGCCTTCTCGATCTCGTCAAAGAGCACGACCGAGTAGGGCCGGCGACGGACGGCCTCGCTGAGCTGGCCACCTTCCTCGTAACCGACATAGCCCGGAGGCGCGCCGACCAGCCGGGAGACGGTGTGCTTTTCCATGTATTCCGACATGTCGATGCGGATCATCGCCTGCTCGTCGTCGAACAGGAATTCGGCGAGCGCCCGCGCCAGCTCGGTTTTGCCGACTCCCGTCGGGCCAAGGAAAATGAAGGAACCGATGGGGCGGTTCGGGTCACCCAACCCGGAACGGGCCCGGCGCACCGAATCGGAAACGGCGCGAATGGCTTCGGCCTGGCCGATGACCCGGTCCCCCAGCCGCTGCTCCATCTTCACGAGCTTCTCGCGCTCGCCTTCAAGCATCTTGGTCACGGGAATGCCCGTCCACGACGCGACCACCTTGGCGATGTCCTCTTCGGTGACCTCCTGACGCAGCAGGTGCGTCTTGGCACCGCTGTTGAGCGACTGTTTCTCGACGGCGGCGAGTTTCTTCTCCAGGTCGGGGATTTTGCCGTACTGGACCTCAGCAGCCTTGTGCAGGTCGCCCTTGCGACTGGCCTGCTCCAACTCGGTCTTGGCCTGCTCCAACTGTGTCTGGATCAGGCTGACGGCGTTGATGGCGGCCTTCTCGTTCTGCCACTGCGCGGTGAGCGCGGCGGATTTTTCCTTCAGGTTGGCCAGCTCGCCATCAAGCTTCTTGAGCCGTTCCTTGCTGGCATCGTCGCGCTCCTTGGCGAGCGAGGTGCGCTCGATCTGGAGCTGCAGAATCTGCCGGTCGAACTGGTCGAGCTCGGTCGGCTTGGAATCGAGCTCCATTTTCAGACGCGAAGCGGATTCATCCACGAGATCCACGGCCTTGTCGGGCAGAAAGCGGTCGCTGATGTAGCGGTGGGAAAGCGTGGCGGCGGCCACGAGTGCGGAATCTTGGATACGCACGCCATGGTGCGTCTCGTAGCGCTCCTTCAGGCCGCGCAGGATGGCGATGGTGCTCTCGACGCTGGGCTCGGCGACATAGACCGGCTGGAAGCGGCGTTCCAGCGCGGGGTCTTTCTCCACGTGCTTGCGGTACTCATCGAGCGTGGTGGCACCGACACAGCGGAGTTCGCCGCGGGCGAGCTGCGGCTTGAGCATGTTCGCCGCGTCGGCCGAACCCTCGGCCTTGCCGGCGCCCACGATGGTGTGCAGCTCGTCGATGAAGAGGATGATCTTGCCCTCGCTCGCGGTGACTTCCTTGAGGAAGGCCTTGAGGCGTTCCTCGAATTCACCCCGGAATTTCGCACCGGCGACCATCGCGCCGAGGTCCATGGCGATGACGCGCTTGTTCTTCAGCGACTCAGGGACATCGCCATCCACGATGCGTTTGGCGAGACCTTCGACGATGGCGGTCTTGCCGACGCCCGGTTCGCCGATGAGCACGGGATTGTTCTTCGTGCGGCGGGTGAGCACCTGCATCACCCGGCGGATCTCGTCGTCGCGGCCGATGACGGGATCGATCTTGCCCTGCCGGGCCAGGGCGGTGAGATCCTTGCCGTATTTCTCCAGCGTCTGGATCTTGTCCTCGGGACTCTGGTCGGTAATGCGCTGGTTAACGCGCAGTTCGAGGAGCGCCTTCAGCACGGCGTCGCGTTTGAGGGCGTGCTTGGCAAAAATGCGCTTCAGCGAATCACCGCCCTTATCCAGCAGGCCGAGCAGGAGGTGCTCGGTGGAGACGAACTCGTCCTTCAGTTTTTTCGCCTCGCCCGTGGCGGCGTTCAGCGAGTTTTGAAAATCTTGCGACGGATAAACCTGCGAAGCGCCCTGTACCTTGGCGCGGCGACCGAGCTCGGCGTCCAAGTCGGCAGTAAAGCCGCCGATGCTCACGCCGAGCTTTTGTAGGAGCTGCGGCACGAAACCGTCCTCCTGCTCCGCCAGGGCCAGCGCCAGGTGCTCGCCATCGAGCTGCTGGTGTGAGCGCGACTGGGCGGTTTCCTGGGCTGCCTGAATCGCCTCCTGAGCCTTGATCGTAAGTTTGTCCAACTGCATGCGCCACGCTACGCATGACCGGTGCCATGACGGCAACGCCGGGATTGGCTAGAATTAGGCCCCGATTGCGCCCCACCGGTGTGCCTGAGTGAGCCAATTAGGCGCCACTGGGCAACCAGTGTGCCTTAGGTCCCAATCCCGCGAAAGGGTCAGTAGCGCGGCACCTGCGGGTCCACCTCGACGCTCCAGCGGTCGATGCCGCCGCTCAGATTGGTCAGCCGGGTAAACCCCTGGCCGCGCAGAAAGGCGATGGCGTGCGCACTGCGAACGCCATGATGGCAATAGACGACGATCTCTTCACCCTTCCAAGCTTCCAGTTCGCCAGCGCGTTCGGCCAACTCGCCGAGCGGCAGCAGAGTCGAGCCTGTCAGTGCGCAAAAGGCGTGTTCCTCCGCTTCCCGCACGTCGAGCAGGCGAGGCGGCTTAGGCGAGCGCAGGCGGGAGGCAAGCTCGGTGGGCGAGAGGGAGGACATTTTCAGAAATCAGTAAATCAGTGATCAGTAAACCGTAATTCAGGATTGAGCGGTCGATGCCATCGTCTGATTACTGATTCACTGTTTACTGATCACTGTCCCGCTCAGGCGTTCAGTCCTGCCAGATAACGCTCGGCCTCGATGGCGGCGGCGCAGCCCATGCCGGCGGCAGTGATGGCCTGGCGATAGACAGAGTCCGCGCAGTCGCCGGCGACGAAGACGCCCGGGACAGTCGTGGCCATGCCTTTGCCGAGGACGAAATAGCCGGCATCGTCCAAGGCCAGCTGGCCCTTGAAAAGCTGCGTGTTCGGCACATGTCCAATGGCCACAAAGAGGCCCGCGCTGGGCAGGAACGATTCCTCTCCAGTCTTGAGGTTCTTGAGCTTCACGCCGGTCATCTTGCCAGAGGCGACGTCCTGCACTTCGGTCACGGCGGAATCCCAGATCGGCTTGATCTTGGGGTTCGCCAGCGTGCGGTCGGCCATGATTTTCGACGCCCGCAGCGAATCGCGGCGATGCACGAGATAGACAATGGAGCCAAAGCGGGTGAGGAAGTTCGCCTCTTCGCAGGCGGAATCGCCGCCGCCGACCACGACGAGCGGCTGGTTGCGGAATACCGGCAGCGCACCGTCGCAGGTGGCGCAGTAGGTCACGCCTTTCTTCTCCAGCTCATGTTCGCCCGGCACGCCCAAATGCTTGTGGCCCGCTCCGCTGGCGATGATGAGCGTCTGCGTGTCCACCAGATCGCCATCCACGACCAGTCTGATCGGCTTCGCGGCGAGATCGACGGACTCGACCGTGCCAAATTTGATCTTCGCGCCGAATTTCTCGGCCTGGGATTGCATCCGCGTCATCAGCTCATAGCCGTCCACACCCTCCGGAAAGCCGGGGAAATTCTCCACGATGCTGGTGGTGGTCAGCAGGCCGCCGGGCATGACGCCGGTGAGGACGAGCGGGTTGAGATTCGCACGGGCAGTGTAAATGGCGGCGGTAAGTCCTGCACAACCCGTGCCGATGATGACGACGTTTTCCATAAGGCGGAGGGACGGTAAGGGCGGGGCGGAAGCGTAGCAAGAAGACGGACGATCAGCTCAAGCATGAGATTTGTCGGTTGCCGCTTATGGCCGTGGACGATGTTGACGGAGGTACGCGCAGGGAAGCACTAACGACTCGTAATTTCATTAAAGTCCTAGGGTTCGCTGCCGATGAAGGTGGTGTCAGTCAGGCGGCCGGCAGCCAGAAATAGCCGGCGGGAAAACGGTGGACGCCCATTTGAAGGTCCATCCACGGCAAGGACGCCGTGCAACAAACAATGCCCCGCAAGGGGCAAACTCACGGATAGAGTTTATGGTCATCAATACTAACGGCTCAAAACGGTGCTCGCTACCTCGCGGATTCGAGCGCAATGCTCAGCAAATCCCTCGGTCGTCTGTCTTCCGGCTCGAAGCTCACTTCACCGCAAGATGATGCCGCCGGTCTTGCAGTTTCCGTTCGGTTCGACGCACAGGTCAGCCGGATCGGTGCGGCCATCTCCAATCTGGGCAATGCCACTTCATTCAACCAGACGCAGGATGGTTATCTTAGCAAAGTCGGCAAGGCGCTCGATCGCATGAGCGAACTCAGCGTCCTCTCGCAGGATGTCACCAAGTCTGACAGCGATCGGTCCCTCTATAACGCCGAATTCACGCAGCTCGGATCCTATGTCAATGACATCGCGACCAAGCAGTTCAACGGAGTCAACCTGTTTGACGGCACCGCCCTGAACGTGACGACGGACGGCGACGGCTCCACCGTGGCCACCTCGGGAGTCAATCTCGCGGCCTCGGCCTACACCACGGCCACGGGTTCGACCGTGGACACCGCCGCGAATGCGGCCACCGCCCTGACCAACGTCAAGGCGGCCATCGATCAGCTTTCAACGGATCGCGCCAACCTGGGGGCGAACTTGTCGGTGATGGGTTCCTACAGCGCGCAGCTGAGCGTGCTGAGCGACAACCTCAGCCAGGCCAACAGCCGGATCAAGGATGTCGATGTCGCGCAGGAAAGCACGAACTTCGCCAAGGCGAACATCCTGGTCCAGGCAGACACCGCGATGCTGGCCCAGGCGAATTCCTCGTCGCAGTCGGTGATGAAGCTGATGCAGTAATCTGGTCAGAACACAGCTCGGGCCCGGATGGTGTCAAAGCCGTCCGGGCCTTTTCATTTCATATCCAGGTCGAGTCGGATGCGTCTTCGCATGTCTGACCATTTTAGTCCCGGACGGGCACAAATAACTCAAGTCTCCACGGCAGCTGCCGATATCAGATGGACTAGAAAAGGTGCCGGCCACCGAAAACACCGGCAGGGGAACGCGGTGAGCATCCCGGTCAGACACGCTCACTCACGGCAAGGAAGCCGTGGCAGCCGCCCGCAAGGGCCAACCACTCACGGATCGAGTCATGGTCACCACCACCAGCGTCGTATCGCCACGCAGCGAGCGACATTCCGCCGAATCGGGCACCTCGCCCGGCTGGCTCCCCCAGTCTGCCCCGCCCCGGCGCGGCTCATCCCGGTCGGAAGTGAAACTTTCCGCGGTGCCACCGCGGCCGGCCGGCAATTCTTTGGATTGCTTCGCCGACATTGTCGGGTGTCCCCAAGTCGTCACCGCCTTGCCTGGTCCAGGCAGCGAGCCTGCCGTTGTCAGATCATCCGGGAGACGAATGCGCGGATGCGGCAGCGACAGCCGTCCGCGACCTGTCGGCCGCCCCGGGAATGCGGAACCCATGCGCCCACCGGAACCAGGCGGGACGCGTCGCGAGAGGATGCCAGTGACGCCCCCCTTCTGTATCATATCCGGACCGCTCCTTCGCCGCGGGTCCCGGGCCAACCGGAGGGGGCACCATGTCTGATCCGTCCCTGAGGCGTTTTCCGCGGCGCGGCCTGCGTCGCCGGCCCATCGCAAAATCGCACGAATCTCTCGGAAAGCATCGCCCCGACTGCACCCGGCCGGCACCGGCTGGCGGGACCGGAAAGCCCACGGAGGCGGCCACATTCTGTGTGCGGGTCGAAAGATGTGAAATTACGGACATCTTCATATATCTATATAAAGAATCGGACGAATGTTCCGATATAAGATTTGGCGGCCGGCGGCCATAAAAGGCCGGCAGGGATCAGGGTGATGCCCGGGAAAGTTCACCGCGTGGCAGGGATGCCACGGCAACAATGCCCCCAATGGGGGTGACTCAAGGATAGGAGTCCATATGGTAATCAACACTAACACATCAGCAATGAACGGCGCGCGGATGCTCGCCGACTCGTCAGCGGCGCTCAGCAAGTCCCTCGCGCGATTGTCCTCCGGCTCGAAGATCACTTCGCCGGCGGATGACGCCGCGGGTCTCGCCGTGTCGGTCCGGTTCGACGCTCAGATCAGCCGCATCGGTGCGGCCAGCTCCAACATCGGCAACGCCATCTCGTTCAACCAGACGCAGGATGGCTACATGGGCAAGGTCAGCAACGCGCTCAATCGCATGAGCGAGCTGTCGGTCCTTTCCCAGGACGTGACCAAGTCGGATTCGGATCGCGCCCTGTACAACGCGGAGTTCACCCAGCTCGGCTCGTACATCAACGACACGGCGACCAAGCAGTTCAACGGGGTCAACCTGTTCGACGGCACGGCGCTCAATGTGACCACTGACAGCGAAGGCAACACCCTGGCCACCACTGGCGTCAACCTGGCGGCGAGCGCCTACACCACGGCGACCGGTTCCACGATCGACACCGCGGCCAATGCGGCCACCGCCCTGACCAACGTCAAGGCGGCCATTGACCAGCTCTCCAAGGACCGCGCCAACCTTGGTGCGAACATCTCCGTGCTGGGCAGCTACAATGACCAGCTGTCGGTGCTCAAGGACAACCTGAGCTCGGCCAACAGCCGCATCAAGGATGTCGATGTCGCCACCGAGAGCACCAACTTCGCCAAGGCGAACATCCTGGTCCAGGCCGGCACCTCGATGCTCGCGCAGGCGAATTCGTCCTCGCAGTCGGTGCTGAAGCTGCTGCAGTAAGCAGAGCCAAGGCGCCTTGAGGCGCGGGTCTCCACGCCCCGGCGGTGCGCAAGCGCCGCCGGGGTCTTTTTCACCCGCCCGCATTCCGGCGGCTAAAGCTCCCGGGCGTTCCGGCCGATAACACCGGCAATGGCGGCAACATCACCGACACTGGATCTGGGCGTCTCAGGACTGGCCTCGGGTTTTGACTGGCGTACGCTGGTCGAACAGCTGGCGCAGGCGGAGCGCACGCCGCAGACCCGCCTCAAGAGCGACCAGACCAAGCTGCAGCAGGAAAGCAGCGCGTACGGCACCATCAAGACGCAGCTCACCACCCTGCAGACTGCGGTCACGGCGCTGACGGACCCGACCCTCTACAATTCCCGCACGACACAGACCAGTGACAGCACCCTGGCCACGGCCACCGCCGCGACGGCCGCACCGCAGGGCACTTACACGTTCAACGTTACCCAGCTGGCGGTCGCGGCCACCCAGCAGGGCAGCACCGGCATCGGCGGACCGCTGAGCACCACGAACGACGTGTCCGGTGTGGTGCTGGCGACGGCGGGATTCCATACGCCGGTCACCGCCGGGACGATCACGGTCAACGGGAAGCAGGTCACCATTGCCAGCACGGATTCCCTGCAGGACGTCTTCGACAACATCTTCTCCGCCACCGGTGGCGACGTGACGGGCAGCTACGATGCCTCGACGGACAAGATCTCCCTGTCGGGGGCCGGCGAGATCGTGCTCGGGAGCGTCAATGACACCAGCAACTTTCTCCAGGTCAGCCGGCTGCAAAACAACGGCACGGGGGCGATCACCAGTTCCAGTGCGCTGGGCGGGGTGAACCTCACCACCAACATCTCCGGCTCCAACCTGGCCACGGCGGTCACCGACGACGGGGGCAGCGGCGCGTTCACGATCAACGGGGTGTCGATCAGTTTCGACCCGGCCGCCGACAGCATCAGCAACGTGATGGACCGGATCAACAGCTCGTCCGCCGGGGTTACCGCCAGCTATGACACGGTGAACGACCGGTTCGTGCTCACCAACAAGGCCACCGGTGACGTGGGCATTTCGATGCAGGACGTGACGGGCAACTTCCTGGCCGCCACCGGACTTTCCAGCGGCGCGCTTCAGCGGGGCAGCAACCTGCTCTACAACATCAACGGAGGCGGCCAGCTGTCGAGCCAGTCCAACACCATCACGGACACCAGCTCCGGTCTGTCGGGCCTGAGCGTCTCCGTTCTGAAGCCAAATTCCTCGTTCACCATCTCCGTCGGTGCGGACACCGACAAGATCAAGACGGCGATCAACACCTTTCTCACCCAGTACAACAAGGCCCAGTCGGTCATCGACACGCAGACGGCCAGCAGCACCGACGCCCAGGGCAAGGTGACGGCCGGCGTGCTGGCCTCGGACCGCGACATCAGCTCGCTTGCCGCGTCGTTGCGATCCACGTCCTACAATCCCGCTTCGGCGCTCACCGGGGTCATCAAAAGTCTGGCCGACCTCGGCATCTCCTCCAATGGCAACGACAATTCGCTGACCATTTCGGACCAGACCAAGATGGACGACGCCCTGCAGAACAACCTGTCGGCCGTGACGGCCATGTTCACGGATGCCACGAACGGCATGGCGACCCAGCTTACCGCCCTGCTCAACAAGACCGCGGGGGACAGCGGCACGCTGGTCACCCAGCAGAACGACCTGACGAAGCAGTCCAGCGACATTGACACGAAAATCGCGGACATGGAGCGCGTCGTGCAGGACAACCGGCAGAAGATGATCGATGAGTTCACCGCCATGGAGACCGCGACATCCCAGACCAACCAGCAGCTCCAATATCTGCAAAAAAACTTCCCCTGACCGGGCGATTGGCGAACCTTGCGGCAGTCAATTCACAGGCACTTCATTCCGGCCATGATGCAGCGCAACCGCCTTTTCGCCCTCTCGCTGGCATTCTTGCTGGCCGGTTGCTCGTCGCTCATGGTCGAGGATGCCGTGGTGGGGCCGGACTTCGTTCCCCGGAACGTCTTTCTGGCGGCGCCGCAACTTCCCAAATCTCTCCGTACCGTGGCCGTGCTGCCGCTTACAGCCGATCCGCGGCTGGCCGATGGGGCTGCCGGCATCATGACCCTGGAACCGGTATTGCGCGGAGAACTGACCAAGCAGCTGCGGTTTGAGCTCATCTTCATCAGCCCGCAACAGCTCCGCGAGTGGACCCAGCGGATCAGTTGGACCTCGAATGACGAGCTTCCGCCCAGTTTCTTTGAGACGCTCCGCCGGCATGTGCACTGCGACGGCGTGATGTTCAGCCAGCTGACGCAATATCAGGCGTATCCGCCGCTCTCGCTCGGCTGGCACTTCAAGCTCGTGGATGGCGTGTCCGCCCAGGTGGTCTGGGCCGCCGACGAGATCTTTGACTCGCGGGACAAGGCGGTGTCCAACTCGGCGCGCCGCTACCAGCAAGCCAGCCAGACCATGGGCAACACGGCGCCGGACTCCAAAATCATCCTGACCTCGCCCGACCGGTTCGCGCATTACAGCGCCGCCGCCCTGTTCGGCACGCTGCCGCCACGGTAGCCTGGTCGGGAAGCGAGGAGCGCCCGTCGCCCGTTATTCGCCCGCCGGTTCTTCGCCCTCATCTTTGCTGCCCAGCCCGTACTCGTTGAGCTTGTTGCGCAGCGTACGGATGCTGATGCCCAGTTTGCGGGCGGCGTGGGTGCGGTTGTCGTTGCTGCGCTCGAGAGTGAAGAGGATGTGCTGCTTCTCCAGTTCGGCCAGGGAAACCACGTCACCGGTTGCCTGAGTGGGCGCAGCCGGCGGATTGGTGCCAGAAGGCATGGCTTCCGCAGCCGGGGCGGGGGAAGTGGTCAGCCCCAGGCTGTCCACCTGGATTTCTTCGCCGTCGGCGGAAAGGATCACCGCGCGCTCGATGACGTTCTGGAGTTCGCGCACGTTGCCCGGCCAGCGGTGCGTCTGCAGCGCCGCCACGCTGGCGGCAGAGAGGCCCGTGACCCGCACGCCATGCTTGCGGGCGAAGCGCTTCATGAACTGCGTGGCCAGAAAGGGCACATCCTCGAGGCGCTCACGGAGCGGCGGCACCAAAATGGGCACCACGTTGAGGCGGAAGAACAGATCCTGTCGGAACTCCTTGCGCTCGACGCTTTGCTCAAGGTTCCGGTTCGTCGTGGCGATGACCCGGACGTCCACCTTGATCGTGCGGTTGCCGCCGACCCGTTCCAATTCGCGTTCCTGCAGCACGCGCAGCAGCTTGGCCTGGACCTGCGGCGAAACCTCGCTTACCTCGTCCAGCAGAATGGTGCCGCTGTGCGCCAGCTCGAAGCGTCCCTCGCGCTTGGCCAGCGCCCCGGTGAAGGCGCCCTTTTCATGGCCGAAAAACTCGCTTTCGATGAGGTTCTCAGGGATGGCCGCGCAGTTCACCTTGATGAAGGGCGCATTGGCGCGCGGGCTTTCCCGGTAGATGGCGCGGGCGACCAGCTCCTTGCCGGTACCGCTTTCCCCCTGGATGAGCACGGTGGCCTGCGTGCGGGCGACTTTGCGGATGAGCGCCCGCAGATCCTCCATGGCCTGGCTGCGGCCCAGCAGCTCGTAACCCGTCTCGGTCGTTTCCTCCTGGCTGAGGAAGCGGTTGACCTTGACGAGCTGGGTGTGTTCCTGGGCCTTGCTCAGCGTGACCTCGATCTGGTCGACGGAGAAGGGCTTGATGATGTAGTCGAACGCGCCCTCACGCATGCAGGTGACCGCCGATTCCACCGAACCGTAGCCGGTGACGACGACCACAAGGGGCTTCTGCGCGCGGCCCTGCAGCTTGCGCAGGAGGTCGGTGCCTTCGCCGTCGGGCAGCCGCATGTCGGTGAAGACCAGATCGAAGTTGTCCTTGGCCAGCAATTCTTCCGCGCCCGCGATCGTCTCGGTCACGGACACGTCGTAGCGCAGGCGGCGCAGCTGCTGCTCAAAAATCCGACGGACGAACGGGTCATCCTCCAGCACCAAGATTTTTTCGATAGGCATTGGACCAACGCTCGCGGCAGGGCGTCAGCCCAAAGTCCCGAAATCAGCGGAACTTCGAAAGCCAACAGCCGTCAGACCTGACACTGCCGCCGGTAGAGATCCGCCACAAAGTGCGGCCGCTGTCGGTTCGGCGAGGGCAGGTGACGGGGGGGCACCAAGCCACGGCGGAGCAGATTTCGCTCATTCTCCCGGTCCAAGACGATGATTTTCATGATCAGATCCTGATTCTGGCGGAGAAGGGGTTCGATTTCTGCCTGGTTGCTACGGTCGCAGGCCGGCAAATTCTGCCATTCCCGGCGATGTGACTTGATCAAGTTTACCGACTCATCTAGGCGTCCCAGCAGGGCTTTCTTGGTCTGATAGAACTCAAAATGCCGTGAACCGTCGCCTTCACGCAGGGATTGGGACTCCTGCTCCACCAAAACAAGGATTTCGCGGCATAGAAGGAGGTGCCGGTCCAAGGAGGTGCGCAGGTCGGAGATAATGTTCATTTAGCCACCGTCACCACAGCTGTTTCTGTGCCGCCGAGATTGGTCGGAATCAGCTGGTGGCGTGAAAGTTCGGCTTTCAGCAGCCACTGGAGGTGCTCCACCCGCCATTGGGCGAGTTCGGAGATGGTCTTGAGATTGGGGGTGGTGTTCTCGGGCTTCAACTCGCCCACGCGGGCGATGATGTGGCCATAGGCATCCAGTGCCTTTTGCGGCTGCTCCAGGCGCTCGTAAACCAGGCCAAGCTGGTACCAGACCGGCAGCTCCCATTCGGGGGAATGATCCAGTTCCAGCAGCCGGTTGTAGATTTCGAGCGCATTCAGGTAGTCGCCCTGATTGTAGAGCTGGTTGGCGAGATCGTTGCCGGTGCGGCGCTGCCATTGGGCCCATTCGGATGGGTTTTTGGCCGAATCGGCTTGCGCGTGCTGCAGCAGGATCAGCACCTGCTGCACGGCCTCGTGGGTGCGTCCCACCTTGCGCAACGAATCAGCGAGCAGATAGCGGATCTCGGGCGCTTCTTTGGAGTCAGGGTAGCGGTTTAGAAAAATGCCCGCCTGTGAGGTGGCGTCCGCCGGGCGGTTGAGTTTGGCCAGGCTGCGGACGAGCTTGGCCCGCACCAAGGCATCGTTCAGCTCGTTATCGTTAAGTTTCAGCAGCCGGCTAAAAAAATCCACGGCCTCACCGTACTTGCCCTGCAGATAGTAAGTGTCGGCGATCTCGGTCTGGGCCTGCAGCACGAGTCGCCGGTAGTATTCCACTTTTTCCGTTTTGACGTTCAAAGCGGTGGACATCACCCCGTAAAACTTTGCGATGGCGAGCGTTGGCGCGCCCATTTGGCGGTAGATAAGCCCTTGCCGCAAAGTAACCTCCGGCTCATTGGGATCATCGGGATAAAGCTTGAGATACTGGGCATAAAGCTGCTGGGCGCGCGCCAGTTCGCCCTGATCCTGGAGCAGCATGGCCAGTTCGAGACGGGCACCCCGTTTCAAATCTTCCGAAACATTGGATTCGATGAGGCCGATGAGGTTGGCCTGCGCCAGGTCCACCTGCTTGTCGCGGCGCTGCTGGCGGGCGGCGTTTAAAATTCTTCGGGCCTGCGGGTCATTCGGATTCCCGGTCTCGACCGTCGGGGTGGAAGTCAGGTTGTCCGTGGCCAACTGCGACCGGGATTCTCGCAGAGCGGGATCGATCTCTGCCGGAACCACCACCGCCGTCTGCGCGGACGGGTTTGCGGGCGGCGGCTCGGCCGATTTGATCTCCGTGTTGGGGGCGGAGGCTGGATGCCCTTCGGATTCCTTGCCCTCCTCCGCCAGCAGGACAGGGCAGGGCAGCACCAGCACGAATGCCAGACACAATCGGAATCGCAGAAGAGAGCGGATCATAGCGGTTTTCTATGGCTATTTCTTCTCCTGCGTGAAGGTGGCCGAGCTGGGGGGCAGCACCTCCGGCGGGCGGGCGGGATGGAATTCAACCGGCAATACCACACTGACTTTGGGCGCATTCGTCCCCATGTTGAATTGCCGTGTGAAAAACGGTATCAGCGCTTGCGTGGCCATGGGCATCAGGAAGGCGGCATCGGGCTGCTCACCCGCGTCTGGCGTGCCCTCAATGACAAGCGGGCCCATCCTCGCGCTTGGCGGGACTGGGGAATTGGCCGGTGTGGCCGAACTGGGGGCAGCGGACTGGGAAGCCGTTTCACCGGGGCCTTTTCCGTTCGCCGTAGGCGGAGCCCAGGAGGCGGAATCAGGCGGCTCCTTCCCCGGCAGCATCGGATTTGCCGGCGGTTGCCCCATATCCAAGGGCGGCAGCACGAAGCCGGATTCGGCCGGGCGGGGCCCGCGAAAGTAAATCGGCGATGGACCGAGCGCCCGGAGATAACCGGTAGCCGCCACGGCAGGCATCGCCAGCGCGATCAGCCCGACCAATGCAATGGAACTGTCAGTCTTCATGGCATCCATGCCGCAACCCTGCCCGACTCCGCCGCAAATCCTTTTGCGGCGTCGGTTCAGGCCGTCACCGCCGAGCCGCCCCGGAGCACCGCCAGTGCTTCCTCGAACGTGCCCACAAAATCCCAGTCCTTCGATTCCTCGTAATTTTTGCACTCCATGCTCACGGCATCGGAGCCGATCACGCAATGCTTGAGGGAGAGTTCCTGGCAAAGCTGCAGTGCGCTCAGGCCGAGCTTGATCACACTGATGTCCGCCGTCCGCACCTGGCTGAGGTCCAGCACCATCTTGCCCAGGCCGGAATCCACCGCCTCGGAGACCTTCGACCGCAGGTTGTTGCCCACCTCGTTGGAGACGTTCGGAGTGAAATTGGCGGGCAGCCGCAGCACCAGGACGCCGTCCTTCTGTTCGAAGTACTTGTACGACATGTCGAGGTGAAGCGCGCGGGCGATCTTGATCTTGAGATCCTCAAAATCGATCGGCTTGGTGATGATGCTGGAGAATCCGGCCTGCTGTGCCCGGGCCTGCTCTTCCAGGGCGGTTTTCACGCTCAGGCCGAAAACGGGCACGGCCTTGGTCTTGTTGCTGGCGCGTAACATCTGGAACAGGCTGAAGCCGCCGCCATCCGGCAGCGAAAGGCTCACCAAAATGATGTCGGGCAGCTGCTGGCTGCAATAGTCCACCGCTTCGCCGGTCTGTGAACGGCCATGCGTGGTCCAGGGGGTGTCGGACAGTCCGGCGCGGATCTGGTCCTGGATGGCCGGCTTGTCGTCGACCACGAGCACGTTGATGGCATCATCAAACCGGCGTGTGCGGATGGTGGTTTCGCTCTTGGGCTTGAGATCGATGATGCGCCCGACGCGTTCCACCACGAGCTCCTCCTTGAAGGGCTTGATGAGGTAGTCGCGCACGCCCATCTTGGCGATTCGGAGCACGTTTTCCCGGCCGGCCTCGGCCGTGAGCATGATGACCGGGATGGCCTTCAGATCGGGGTTCGACTTCAGTTTGGAGAGCATTTCCGCGCCATCCATGATGGGCATGGTCAGGTCGAGGATGATGATGTCGGGCTGTTCGCGACTGGCGACCGCCAGGCCTTCGACGCCGTTGGAGGCCTCATAGACTTCGCAGTCGAACGATTTGAAGGCTTTCGAGACGATCAGGCGGATCGTCTTGCTGTCGTCGACAGTCAGAATTTTCGGTTTCATGCGGGCGTAAAATGAGGGAAATCAGGTTCCTTTGAGCAGCACCTCGACCACGAGCTGTCGGCCGTCACAGTTGAAGAAGAAGATCCGCCGTTCGGTGGAGCTCACCGGCTCGATGGTGAAATGGTTTCCCCGCACGATGGAGGGAATGGTCAGCACGCAGGGCATGCCCCGGTCGGACAGGCGGGACTTGAGATGCCCCACGACCATGTTCGAGAGCTCACCCATGGCGTCGTTCACCATTTCATCGCCCTCGATTTCCAAGTCAGTCAGGCCCAGCAGGCTCGAGGTCATGTTCCGGGCAAACGAGTTGGTGGAGTAGAGGAACACCACGCCGGACACGCGGCCGATGAAGCCGACCGAACCGGCGACATGCCCCTCTCCGTTAACCATTGCGTTGCAGCTGGCGTCCAGTCGCACCTTAAGGTTGAGCATGGTGCTGAATACCTCGGTAACGGCCGAGCTGATCAGCTGCTCGATATCTTCGATCATGACAGGGGTTCATCGGCAGAATTGCCCATGGCTTAAGCCAGCGTCGCACAACATTTGCGCGACTGGACATTCGGGGCTTCGCTGTTGATGGCAAATTACTTGCGACTTCACGTCAGGAATGGTGCGCTGGTCCGTGCGCCGGGAGTGGCACCTTCCGGCCCTAGGGAACTTCTCCTCAGGGCCCCCTAAGATTGGCTCTTAAAAAGGTTTTTGGAGTGATTAAGTTTCCAGGCCCGCAACCGATAAGCAGTCTCGTATGCTTGTGGAAGAGGTACCCTCATCCAAAACCCCGCCCGCTCCGCTGGATCGCTTCATCATCGGAAGCCGGATCATGGAGTGCCCGCGCCTGCCCTCGCTGAGCAGCGTCAATGGGGCCCTGCGCGAACTGCTCAGTGCCGACCAAAGCTACACCTCACAGATCGCCGAGATCATCAGCCGCGATCCCAGCCTGACGTCACGCCTGCTGCGCCTGGTTGGTTCCGTGTATCACGGCCTGAACGCCCCGGTGAACAACATCGAGGAGGCGGTTTTCTACATCGGGCTGAGCCAGATCCGCCAGCTCGCGATGATCACCCCGGTGATCGAGGATTTTCAGAAGATGGCCGGCCGGACGCAGTTCCCCTGGCGCGGCTTCTGGCAGCACTGCATCGGTACGGCCATCATGACCCGGGAGGTGGTCAATGCCGTGAAAGCCCCTCTGGATGAGGCCGACTATGTGGCCGGCCTGGTCCATGACGTGGGTAAAATCGTCATGGCGGCCACGTTTCCGGACCATTTTGCGGAGATTCATCGCCGGGCCAGGGTCGGGGTGAAACAACTGCGCCTGATCGAGGTGGAAGTTTTGGGAATGGATCACACCGAACTCGGCGCGCTCTATCTGCGCCACCAGTCCCTGCCGGAAATTCTGGTGGAAACGGCCCGGTTCCACCACTCACCGGAACGTGCGCGGAAGCACCGCCACGTGATTGCGGCAGTCCAGATTGCCGACCTGCTGGTCAGCCATGCCGGCATCGGGGAAAATGGCAATTATGTGCGGCCTCTCGCCGGGGCTTGGTCGCAGACCGCCGGCTGGAACTACCTGTTCCCCACCCGTGACGAGGCGGTGCAGAATGCGGCCATGGCCACTTTGGAGCGCAGTCTGGCCCGGCTGCCGACGCTCTTGGAGGGCCTCATCTAGCGTGCGCGCAACAGGATATACACCAGGATAAGGCCCAGGGGGAGGATTACGAGCGCCCGGCGCAGCCACCGCTCGGCCGGGCTTTTCCATGCCGGATTCCCGCGGAGCCAACGCCGGCATCCGGGACAAAGTGCAGGGTCGCCAGAAACCGGATGTCCGCAATGCGGGCAGGGTGACTTGAAGAGCGATAGCATGGCCGGAAGCGCGTGGGGTGGTTGGTTTGGGTAAGCCAACCCCGTAAGAATTCGGCCACACCCGGGAACGCGCAAGCCGCAATCTTTGGGGGTTGATTTCGTAACCCGTTTGCCGCCGTTCAGGCACGCATGGCTTCCTGCGGATGTTCCGGCCCGGGGAATTTGCCGGCCAGATGCTCCCGCACAAACTCCCACCGCTGTCGCGCCGCACTCTCAGTTTTCCAAGGCATGCTGCCTCGGAAGTGTTACCCATGCTGTGAGCATAAACTGTCACCCATCCGGTGATCACGTGCCGTCCTCGCGAGCCACGGCTGCCTCGGTCTGGTGCGGCCCGGCTTGCGAGGACGCTCGCCCCACCACCCACCGGAGCCCAGCGCTGACCACGGTGAAAAGAGGCGCCCTCAACCAAATGTAAAACAACTTCCCCCTTCACACGGAGACGCTGAACCGTATCTTCCGCGGACTTTCGATTCGAGATGGACGCCGCACACATTCGCAATTTCAGCATCATCGCCCACATTGACCACGGTAAGACGACCCTGTCTGACCGCCTGCTCCACCGCACTGGCACAGTTGCCACGCGGGACATGTCCGACCAGATGCTAGACGCCATGGACCTGGAGAAGGAGCGGGGGATCACCATCAAGGCGCATCCGGTCACGATGCTCTACAAGGCCAAGAACGGCGAAACGTATGAGCTGAACCTGATCGACACGCCGGGCCACGTGGACTTTGCCTACGAAGTCTCCCGCTCGTTGGCCGCCTGCGAAGGGGCCGTGCTCATCGTGGATGCCGCCCAGGGCGTGGAGGCCCAGACGGTGGCCAACGTCCACCTGGCGATGAAGCAGCAGCTCACGATCATCCCGGTCATCAACAAGATCGACCTGCCGCACGCCAATGTGCCGCAGGCCAAGCAGCAGCTGGAGGAGATCCTCGCGATCCCGTCGGATGACGCCATTCCGGCCAGCGCCAAGGAAGGCATCGGCATCGAGGAAATCCTCGAGGCGATCGTCGCCCGTGTCCCCGCCCCCAAGCCCACTGGCGAGCGCTCGTTGCAGGCGCTGGTGTTCGACAGCTACTTCGACACCTACAAGGGCGTGGTCATTCTCGTGCGCGTGTTCAACGGCGAACTGAAGCCGGGCATGCAGGTGCGACTGCCGTACTCGGACAAGGTCGTCGAGGTGAAGGAAGTCGGCTCCTTCAACCCTAAGCCCTACGTCCGCGCCAAGCTGGAGTGCGGTGAGACCGGCTACATCACGGCGAACATCAAGACGCCCAAGGAGGTCAAGGTCGGCGACACGATCACGGATCACCGGATTCCATCGCCGCCGCTGCCGGGTTTCCAGGAGATTCATCCGATGGTGTTCTCGGGCATCTACCCGATCAACACGGCGGACTACGAGGGCCTCAAGGCTAGCGTGGCCAAGCTGCAGCTCAACGACTCCGCGTTCGTCTTCCAGAGCGAGAGCTCGGCCGCACTGGGCTTCGGTTTCCGCTGCGGCTTCCTCGGTCTGCTGCACATGGAGATCATCCAGGAGCGACTGCGCCGGGAGTACAACATGGACATTATCGCCACGTATCCCAGCGTTGTCTATCAGGTGAAGATGACGGATGGCGTGGAGAAGACCGTGGACAATCCGGCCTTCCTGCCCGACGTCACCTTCATCGAGGAGATCCGCGAGCCGATGGTGAAGGCCTTCGTGATGTGCCCGAACGAGAACATCGGCGACATGATGTCGCTCATCACGGAAAAGCGCGGTGACCTGAAGCACACCGAGACGCTCGATCCGCGCCGCGTGATGCTCACGGCGGACATCCCGATGAACGAGATCCTCATCGACTTCCACGACCGCATCAAATCGATCACGCGCGGTTTCGGCTCGATGGATTACGAACCGACCGAATATCGCACCAGCGACATGGTGAAGCTCGACATGCTCGTGAACAACGAGCCGATGGACGCCTTCTCCTGCATCGTCCACCGCAGCAAGGCCGAGGCCCGTGGCCGCGCCCTCGCGGCCAAGCTCAAGGAGGTCATCCCGAAGCAGCAGTTCGTCGTCGCCATCCAGGCGGCCATTGGCGGCAAGATCATCGCCCGCGAATCCGTCAGCGCTATGCGCAAGGACGTCACGGCGAAGTGCTACGGCGGCGACATCAGCCGAAAGCGCAAGCTGCTCGAGAAACAGAAGGAAGGCAAAAAACGCATGAAGAGCATCGGCTCGGTGAACATTCCGCAGGAGGCGTTCATCGAGGTGCTCAAGGCGTAGGGCAGGGGAGGGCGGACATGCGCACACTCAAACATCTTTTCGAACAGAACCGCGACTGGGCCAAGGCGATCAGCACCCGGGACCCCCTGTTCTTTCAGAAGCTTTCGACCCAGCAGGCGCCCGAATATCTCTGGATCGGGTGCGCCGACAGCCGGGTGCCGGCCAACGAGATCGTGGGCGTTCTTCCCGGCGAAATGTTTGTCCATCGCAACGTGGCAAACCTGGTCATCCACACCGACTTCAACTGCCTTTCCGTGATCGAGTTCGCGGTGTCGGTGCTGCAGGTGAAGCACATCATCGTGTGCGGCCATTATAACTGCGGCGGGGTACGGGCCGCGATGCGTGACATGCGGCTCGGTCTGATCGACAACTGGCTCCGCCACCTCCGCGATGTCCATCAGCGGCACCGGACCGAACTCGACGCCATTGCGGATGAAAATGTCCGGGTGGACCGCCTCTGCGAACTCAACGTGATCGAACAGGTGGTCAATGTGTGCCAGACCACGATGGTTCAAGCCGCGTGGGAGCAGGGCAGGGCGCTGGCCATCCATGGCTGGATCTATTCTTTGACGGACGGTCTGCTCCACGATTTGAACGTCGGCGTCACCAACGCGTCGGAAGCCTTGGCACTGTCCAATCGGAATCACTAACTGCATGCAATTCTTTCGCTGGCTCTTTTCCCGCACCGTCCGCAAAGCCGGAGAACTGGCCGACTCCGTCGAGAAGATGCTCAACCATCAGCGCGACGTCCTGCCGAAGCCGAACATCGAGCACATCGAAGGGGCGCTCGCCAAGCTGCGGGCGGCGGTCAGCTCCGGGGCGGACAGCGAGGCCATCCAGGCCCAGATGACGCAATTGGAGGAGACCGCCAACAAATGGCTGAAGCCGTATGCCAATGGCGATTTTCGCGAATACGCCGTCATGCTTTTGGAGATTGCGGTGCTCATTCTCGGCAGCCGCCAGTTTTTGATCCAGCCGATGGTCATTCCCACCGGCTCGGCGCAGCCGACGCTCTGGGGCATCACCCATCACGATCTCCGCGACCAATCCGAGGTGCAGATCCCTTCGCTGCCTGGCCGACTGTGGGAGCGCTGGATCAAAGGCGTCAGTTACTACCATTTTGTGGCCGAGCAGGATTGCGACATCACTGGCTTGGACGCCAAGCCCAAGACCTATCTCCCTTTTGTCGCAAAACAAACGATCCACACCACCGCCGGCGACATCCCGGTGTGGTTTCCGCCCGACCGGTTCGGACCGCAACTTGATTTGACGGACGAATATGGGCAGGTCCTCAAAAAGACCCATTTCCGGAAAGGTGAGGACATCGTGAAAGCGCAGGTCGTGACCGGTGACCACCTGTTCGTCGAGCGCGTCAGCTTCAATTTCGTCCGCCCACAGCGTGGTGAAATCATCGTGTTCCGCTCGGAAGACCACCCGGGCATGACGGCTAACACTCACTACATCAAGCGGTTGGTTGGATTGGGAGGCGACCGTGTCCGGATCGGTGATGATCGGCACACCTACATCAACGGCGTGCAACTCACCACGAACGACTACGGCTTTGATCGCGTGTTCGGCTTTGATCCGAAACAGCCACCGCGTCCCGACCATTATTCCGGCCATGTGAATGGCACCATTTGGCATCAAACCACCGGCAGTTACGGACCCACGCCCAATTTCCCCAATGAGCAGACCGAAGTGACGGTTCGTCCGGGACACTACATCTGCTTTGGCGACAACACGATGAACAGCTCCGACTCGCGTTGGTGGGGGCCCGGCCCAGGAGGCGAACCCGACTTTGCCCAAGAGAAGGTCATCGGACGCTCACTCTTTGTCTTTTGGCCATTTACGAGCCGCGTCGGCTTGGCGCTCAAGTAGAGACAACCAACTCAACTCAATCGCCTATAGTGTCCCAAGAAAACATACACACAATGTATGTTATATTTAATCAAGTAAGCGGCCACGCAAGTGGGAACTAAGTGCGGTGGCCCGCTTTGAGTTGCCCTGCTCAGGCGTTTAGTGGCCCAGGAGCCAGTCGGCGTGGTCGGAGTCGCGGCCGAGGCCGAAGCGCGGGAAGGCTTTGAGCTGAAGGGTCAGCACGATCGCCCAGTCTTGCTGGGGTTGACGGTTATCGCGAATCCGCAGGGTCAAGGCAGCCGTCCAACTCCGCAGGTCGCGATAGAGCGTGTAGTACTGCTCCTCGAGGACGCCGTCGCGGGCCTCGAAGAAATGGCTGAAGCGGAAACCCCAGTTTTCGTTGATCCGGTAATACAGGCTGCTCGAAATCAGGTTGTTACCGATCCCGTAGGTGGCCGGATCGTCCTTGAGGTAGCGATGACCCAAGGTCCAGTTCCAGGTGTCGTTCGGCAGCAGCGTCAGCCGGTGGTATGTCTCCTGCCAGTCGCGCCCGTTGATGTCGTAGCGGACTTGGGAATTGAGCGTGATCCAACGGCGCGGGCTGAAGTCGAAATCGGAGTACAGGTCAGGGAAGGTCGTCTGCCCGGCACCGGGGTGGAGACGCCAATCGGTATAGAGCGACCAGTTCAGGAGGTTCTCCACCTGCCCTGCCCGCTTGGTCTGGAACTTGTTGCGCAGGCCGAAGCGCAACGTGTTCTGGCTGTCCACGGAGTCGATCGAATTGTAGTCCGTAAAATCCAGCGGGAGCAGCCGGTAGGACGGCAGTTCCGTGTCGAACTGCGGGAGCTCGTATGGCTGCTTGTCCGGCTTCGGGACGTAAGCGTAATTGATGGACGGCTCGATGATGTGGCGCAGCCCGTCCATCTCCAGAAAATCGTTGCGCACGCCCGGCCAGACACGGGCGGCCTTGAAGCTCACCTCCGCTCCCGTGTTGAAAACCCACCGGTCCTTGTCGCCATTGATGTCCGGCAAACCATCCACGCCGCCATAGTGCGTGAAACGTCCACCGGCACGGGGCGTCACGTTCAGCCAGCCGAAAAATGTTTCGGGCATGACGATCTGGTGGAACGAGTCCGCCCGGAAGGCGGAGAAATTCGTCGAGGTCACGCCGGCCGGCAGCAGTCCTTCGCGATAGCGCAGATAGGCCAGCGAGCTTTCCGACTCGTAGTAGAACGGCGTCTCCCCGATCTGCTGGCGCAGGCCGGTCAGCTTCACATCCGGCAGGCGTTCGACGGTGCGGTAGAAGTCGTTGATCTGGGGCTGGGCCACCGCATCCAGGCTGAAGTTCCGCCAGAACTGGCTGGCCTCGAAGAACGACTTGGGTTGCGTATCCTTGCGGTATTCGCCCTCAAAGAAGTCGTGGACCACCAGCGGGTCGCTCTGCTCGCGGACGACCGCCTTGGCACTGAAGTCTTCCCACGGCTCCATCTGGTGCGTGAACGTGGTGAAGTGCCGGTCGGTGGGCAGCTGCGCGCCGATCGAATTGGTCCCGGACAGGTCGTCACGGGTGTAGTAGAACTCCGCTTTCCCCTGCCCCCATTTGCCCAGGTCGTAATTGATCTCCGGGCCGACACCGACGCCACGGCGCTGCCGCCAATCGAGGTTCAGCGCGGTCTCGACATTGGTGCTCCAGAAGTAGTGGTAGCTGCTCAGCAGGAACGGGCCGTACAGGCTCCGATAGCCCGGCGTGGCCGTCCAAAAGTTCGGGTGCCGCTCCAGGTCGCGGGTGTAGCTTGGGAAATACATCACGGGCACATCGCCGAGATACAGCGTGGCGTCCTTGGCCGTGAAACTCTTGCCCGGCACGAAAGTCAGGCTGCGAGCCTTGATCTTGTAGCCCGGGTCGGCGAGATCGTCCGTCGTGAGCACGGCGTCCGTCGCGATCTGGACGGTATTGGTCTGGCCACTGGTCAGATGCCTGGCCGACGCAAAGTAGGGCGGCTGGCCGACCCGGAATTCCTCGGCCACCAGTGACTTCGTCAGGTAGTCGTACCGGGCCTTGTCACCGCGCCAGACTTCCGACCGGCCCGTGGCGGTCGAGTGCCGGATGATCACGTCGCCTTCCGCCAGAACCGTGTGGGTGGCCTGGTCAATCTGGACCTGGTGGGCGGTGAGGGTGGTGCCCTGATACGTCACCACGACCCCGTTGAGGGCCTTGAAGCCGGTCGCGACGCTTCCTTCGATAACACCCGAGCCGTCCGCCGAGTCGATCTGGATGCCGTCGTCTGCGGCTGCCGGTTCGTCCGCGTGAGCAAGCGCTGCCATGGTGAACAGCAGGGCCAGGCCTAAGGGGGTGAACTTCATCGGGCGGGCGCACGCTAGCGAACGCGGACGGAATCGGCCAAGCGGAACTTCCAATCCGCCACGAAGCTTTTCTCCGGCGACAGGTTCCTTAACCTGTCGGCGTGTCCGTCCTCTTTGAGCACTTTTCCGACTCCTGGCGTCGCCACGCGCCGGCCCGGCACAGCGGACGGGTCGTGGTCGGTGTTTCGGGCGGACTGGATTCCGTGGTGCTGCTCCAGCTGCTAATACGCCTGAGCAAGATGGCCCGGCTGGAACTGATCGTGGCGCACGCCAATCATCAGCTGCGCGATGTGGCCGATGCGGATGCACAGTTTGTCGAGAGCCTGGCCAACCAGTTTGGCCTCCGCTTCATCGCGGACTGCCTGCCGGTGCGTGAGGAAATGACCCGCACGCGTGAATCGGTCGAGATGACCGCCCGCCGGCTGCGGCATGGCTTTCTGGCACGCGTCGCGCTGGAAAATGATACGAACCTTATTGCGCTCGCGCATCACGCGGATGATCAGGCCGAACTCTTCTTCCTGCGGCTGTTGCGTGGGGCAGGCGGCGAGGGTCTGGGCGGGATGAAACCGGCGTCGCCGTCTCCCGCCGACCCGCGTCTTACGCTGATCCGGCCCCTGCTCGGTTTTACGAAGGCCGAGCTGGCCGAATATGCCGAGGTGGAGCGGTTGGAGTTTCGTGATGATGCCTCCAATCAGGATCGCGGCATCCTACGCAACCGGATCCGGCACGAATTGCTCCCACTGCTCACCAGTGAGTATTCACCGGGTATCCACGAGCATGTGCGCCGCACCGGTGAACTGGTCGCCGATGAGGCGGATTTTGCGCAGATGGCGGCGGATCGTTGGCTGAAGGCCCGTCGTCGGGCCGCCTTTGCACGGCTGCATGCCGCCGTGCAGCGCGCGGCCATCCGCCGGCAGCTTTGGGAATTGGGCCACACGGGCGAATTTGAGCTGGTCGAGCGGCTGCGCCTGGAAACTGCCGCTGTGACGGCCCCAACGGGTGCCCGGATCAGCCGTGACGAGGCGGGGCGGCTTGACCTTGTGCCGCCCCCTGCCCTGACCAGTTTTTCCACAGCGAGTCAGGACGTAGTCCTGATGGGCAAACGGGGCCAGGCCGATTTCGATGGAGTCTGCCTCCTGTGGCGGATTGAACCGGTGTCACGAAAGCAAAACCAGCTGGGCGAGCAGCCGAGCGAAGAGAGGCTCGATTCGATCCAGGTGGGCCGCCGGCTGCGGCTTCGTCACTGGCAGCCGGGAGACCGCTTTCAACCGCTGGGCCTGAGCCAACCTAGCAAACTTCAAAACCTCTTTGTGAACCGCAAGATTCCGGCCGACCGGCGTCGTTTGCTGCTGGTGGCCGAAGCGGAGAATGGCGAACTGTGCTGGGTGGAGGGACTGCCGCCGGGTGAGTCTTTCAAGCTCACGCCGGCCACCAAGCAGATGCTCGTACTGAGCTGGAGGCGCACCTCAGACGGCTAGGCCGGGTCACTTCAGGGCCGCGACATGGCCGTCGGTGAAGACGCAGTTCTTGGCCCCGACCAGCGCCGCCACTCCCGTGGTGTCGAGATCGTTCGTGTTGCCCTGGACCCTCGTGCTGCTGTTATGCCAGTTCTCGAAGTCGTACATCATGGGCACGAGTTCCAGCAGGATCATGCGGGAGCTGACTTTGCCGAGTTTCTTCTTGTTGTAGACGGGGTTCCACTCGTAGCTCGTGCCTTCGGCCTTGAAGTAGCCGAACGGCTTGCCAATGCCTTTGCTATCGTAGCGGTAGTCCAGCGGGCACTTGAGGACGCTATTGTTGGGCTGGTTTGTGCCGGAAGGATAGCCCAACTGTGGAGCCAGCATGTCGGCGATGCGGGGAAGGCCGTTGCTGGGGTTCAAGGAGGGCAGCGGCTCCGCGATGGGCAGGTAATCCTGATTGTCGTTGGCGTAGCTGGTAAGGGCGATGCCGAGCTGGCGCAGATTGCTGAGACAGGCCGCATCCTGGGCCTTCTTTTTGGCCTTGCCCAGGGCTGGCAGGAGCATGCCGGCGAGGATGGCGATGATTGCAATCACCACCAGCAGCTCGATCAGGGTAAAGGCCCGCCGGGAACGGTTTGTGAAAATGGAGTCCATAGAATTCAGAATAAGGATTATCGTGGGAGATTCAGTTCAGCGCCCCCCGCCGCCGCCCCGGCCACCACCGCCGCCGCCGCCGAATCCGCCGCGACCACCCCGTTGCGCCCGCTGCTCCGGGGTCGAGTTCTTGATGCGGTCCAGCATCCGCTGCGTGGCACGCTGCTGCATGTCGGGCGTGGGTTGGAAGTTCTCCCGCATCTGCCGCATCTGTTCGGGATCGGGGCGCGGCATCTGGGCGAACTGATCGCGTTCCTGCTGGGTCGGACGGAAGCCGCCGCGTGGTTCGATCAGATAGAATTTGGCCCATTTGCGGTTCAGATACTTGGCCAGCTTGCTCACCGCCGTGTCCATCGGGGCCTCTTTGAGCGAAAGGGTCACATTGCGCTCGGTGCCATCTTCGGGAACCACTTTGACCGGGCCGAATTCGCGCAGCGCAAAGGCGGTTTCCACCGGCGTCTGGCTGTCAAAATCCTTGGTCACCGGCTTGAGCTCCGGTGAGCCCCCGCCAAAAAATCCGCCGGGGCCACCGCCCATGCCACCCATGCCCCGGAAAGCCGCCGGCTGCGCATTGGTATCGGATCCATTGGCGGCGGCCACTCGGGCCGCCATCGCGGCGAAGTTCGGCCGGGCATTCCAGTTGGTCCAGCCCTCGGGAGGGGTCTCGTATTCGCCGGCGGCGACCTTGCGGGCCAGCTGGAGTTTCGCCTTGGTGGTGTAAAGCGGGTACGCCACCGACCACCGGGCCTCGGACTGGTCGGCGATCAGGGCCAGCACGCCGTTCAGGGGCTGATTATCAACGACCAGCGAGACGCGGGCGTCCACGTTGTTGTTGACCACGATGCTTTCCCACGTCTGCCAGCGCAGTTTGCGGACCACGTCACGCACGGGCATGTTGTGGACGTCGAGGCTGACGATATTTTTGTGAGCCCGCCAGGCCAGCCGGCCACCGTAGGCGAGTACCAGGCCGATGGCGACCAGGGTTGCGATTTGCGAGCGTTTCATATCAGTACGCTCTAGGTGACGGCTGGCGAACCAACCGGTTACGCCGCCCCCGGAACTATTCGTAGCGGAGGGCGTCGATGGGATCGAGCCGGGCGGCCTTCAGCGCAGGGAAGAAGCCGAAAACGATGCCGATGAAGGCGCTGACCGCAAAGGCCACAATGACCGAGGTGTGGGAGATCAGGGTCGGGAAGCCCGCCACTTTCGTGAGCAGCGGGGCCAGCCAATAGCCCGTCGCGATCCCCAGGATGCCGCCGACGACGCTCAGCAGCACCGCCTCGGTCAGGAACTGCCGCAGGACGTCGCGTCCCCGGGCACCGACGGCGAGCCGGATGCCGATCTCACGGGTCCGTTCGGTTACGCTCACGAGCATGATGTTCATGATGCCGATGCCACCCACGACCAGGGAAATGCCGGCAAAAAAGCCGATGAGAATCGTCATGATCTGGTTGTTCGCATTGAAGAAATCCGAGGTCTCCTGCTGGGTGCGCACCATGAAGTCATCGTCCTTGCCCTCGGTGATCTGATGCCGCTGCCGGAGCAGTTCGGTCAGCTGCGTCTGCACCTCGGTGACGGCCTCCGGCGACTCGGCCTGGACTGAGAACGAGCGGAACTTGGTGTCGCCCGAGAGCCGCTTCATCACGCTGGTGAAAGGGGCGAGGAGGACGTCGTCCTGATCCTGGCCAAAGCTGCCCGAACCCTTCGCTTCCAGCCAGCCCACGATGGTAAACGGCGAGCTCTTGATGCGGATGACCTGGCCGACCGGGTCCACGGATTCGCCGAAGAGCGTCTTCGCCGTGGTGGCCCCGATCAGGCACACCTTGCTGGCGTTGCGGACATCCGCCTCAGTGAAATTGGCGCCGCTTTGCAGCCCCCAGGAGCGGGCCGTCAGGTACTCCGCGCTGACGCCGGACACCTGCACATAGCTGTTCTGGTTGCCGTAGGCGATCTGCGTCGTGGTTCGGGCTTCCGGGCTGACGGCCGAGATGCCGGAAATTTCCCGGTGGATGGCGTCGTAATCGGCCTGGGTCAGGTTGGGGGCCATGCCGAAACCGCCGCGCACCCCGCCCCGGGAAATGTTGCCCGACATCACCGTCAGGAGGTTCTGGCCCATGCTGGCGATCCGCTTGTCCACCTCGGCCTTGGCCCCGGTGCCCATGCTCACGCCGACGATGACGGCGGAGATGCCGACAATGATGCCGAGCATGGTGAGAAAGGAGCGGAGCAGGTTCCGGCGCATGGCGCGCAGGGCGATCACGAAAACGGCGAGCATGGTCAGGCGAGTTGGACGGCTTTCTGTTCGGCTTCCAGCTTGGCGATCTCCTCGCTGGCGATGGCCCGGTCTTTCACGGCCTCATCGCTGCGGATCAGGCCGTCGCGCATCACCACGACGCGGCGGCAATAGCGGGCGATGTCGAGCTCATGGGTGACCATCACCACGGTCATGCCCTGATCGTTCAACTGCTGGAAGATGCCCATGATCTCGATGCTGGTGCGTGAATCGAGATTGCCGGTCGGTTCATCGGCCAGCAGGAGCTTGGGCTCGTTGACCAGCCCCCGGGCAATGGCCACGCGCTGCTGCTGGCCGCCGGAAAGCTGGCTGGGCGTGTGGTCGAACCGCTCGCCCAGACCGACCAGTTCCAGCGCCTTCTGGGCGCGCCGCTTCTGCTCACGGACAGGCGGGCTGGGCCGCGTATAGAGCATGGGCAGCTCGACATTTTCCAGCGCCGAGGTGCGGGCGAGGAGGTTGAAACCCTGAAAGACGAAGCCGATCTTGCGGTTGCGCAGGTCGGCGAGCTGATCGCGATCCAGCTCACCAACATTGACCCCGTCGAGCAGGAACCGGCCGCTGGTGGGGCGGTCGAGGCAGCCCAGCGTGTTCATCATGGTGCTTTTGCCCGAGCCGCTGGCGCCCATGATGGCCACGAATTCGCCGGGCTGGATTGTCAGTGTTACCCCGCGGACGGCCTGGACGGCGACCTCGCCGGTCACGTAGGTCTTGCGAAAATCCTCGAGCTGAATGACGGGTATGCTCACGCGCGTAATGATGATCGGTAGGCGATTTTGAACCGGCTCAGCGCCGCCCGCCGCCAAACGGCCCGCCAAACGGGCTGGCCACCGGAGCCGCCGCAGCGGTTGCCGCCGAAGTTGCCCCGACGACGATGACATCGCCGTCTTTCAGCCCTTCGCTCACCTCGGTGTTCGTGCTGTCACTGATACCGGTCTTGACGGTCACCGCCTGCAACACGGGCTTGCCCGGGGCGGAACGCTCCTTGTCCATGATGTAAACCGTACGGATCGCCGGCCCCTCGTTGGCAGGAGCCTTGGCCGCGCCACCACCGCCCATGCCCCCTCCGCCGCCGCCTCCGCCGCCGCCTCCGCCGCCTTGGGCGAAACGGGCCCGCATCTCGGCCACGGCCTGCTGGTACTTGGCTTTCTGTTCCGACGTCAGCGAAGCCTCATAATCGGCCCGTTCCTGCTCGGTGGGGCGACGACGTTCGCCGCCCGACATCCACGGCATGACCGGCAGGCCCGCGAACGGCCCGCTGGTGGCCAGCTCGACCGTCTTCCCGCCTTTGGCCGGAGGAGCAGCGCCACCGGCGGCCTTGGCCACGGCGTCGTTGGTGGATCCGATAACGATCCCCTCAGGCGGGCGGAAGCGCAGCGACGCCGTGGGGACGCGCATCACGTTGGTGCGGGAAGCGGTGATGATGCTCACGTTGGCGGTCATGCCCGGGCGCAATTTCAAATCTCGGTTGTCCACCGTCACCACCGTGGTGTACGTCACCACGTTCTGGTTGGTGATGGCGGCGTAACGGACCTGCGAGACCGTGCCGACAAACGGCCTGCCAGGAAAGGCATCCACCGTGAAATTGACCTTCTGCCCCTCCTCCACGCCGCCGACATCCGCCTCGGACACCGCGGCCTCGATCTGCATCTTGGCGAGGTCATTCGCGATGGTGAACATTTCGGGCGTGTTGAAGCTGGCCGCCACGGTCTGCCCCGCGTCCACCTTGCGGGAGATGACGATGCCGCCGATGGGGGCGGAAATGATCGTGCGATCGAGATCCACCTGCGCGGAATCCACCGAGGCCTGCCGGATCTTCACATTGGCGTCGGCCTGGTGCAACCCCGCCAGGTTGCTCTGGTAATCCGATTCGGAGACGAGCTTGGCGTCGAACAGTTCCTTGCCGTGGTTGTAAGTGTACTGGGCGAGTTCCAACCCGGCCTGCGCGTTCGCGAGATCGGCCTTGGCCCGCGCCAGGGCGCGCACGTAGGTCGAGTCGTCTATTTTGGCGAGGACGTCGCCCTCCTTCACCTTGGAGTTAAAATCCACGTTCAGCTCGGTGATGATGCCTGAGATCTGGCTGCCCACCGTGACGATACGGACGGGATTCAGCGCGCCGTTGGCTGTCACGGACTGCGTGATTTCGCCGCGGGCCACGACATTGGTGCGAAGCTCGGGGGCGGCCGCCGCCTGACTGCGCTTCGCCTGAAACTTCCAGGCGGCGTAACCGCCTCCGCCCACGACCGCAAGAATGACCAGCCATTTGAGCCAGCCTGAATTGGATGAGTTCGCCATATCGGAAAAGGGACAGATCAGCGGTGAGAATAGGTTGGAGCCCGGGAAGCTCCACCAGAATTTCCATCCGCGACCACTGCGTTCGGGTTTGAGTTGCGATCCACCGGAGTCACTTGGGTCCTGGCTATTGCTTCGCCTCAGCCGACAAGGTCGGTCGGCACGGTGCAATGGCGAGGCCACGCCAGCCACCACCGGCACTGAGGCGGTGCAGGCTCACGAAATCTGGGCACGGTCTGACTGATCACGGCCATGGAGACTGCGCGACCGGGCGACGGTTACACGGTAATTGTTTGATCGTCGGAAGCACTCGAAATGCCCGTTTCCCAGCACTATCTGTCAATTGCTGGAGCGATTTAACCGGTAATAATGTTCCCCGGGCAGGACGGGCAGATGCAGCTGCCAGGAGCCGTCCACCAGCGCTGGCGTTTCGGTGACAGGCTGCCACTCCAGCGGGGGCCTCAAGGAGGTGGCGAATTCCACCCGATAGTCGGCCGAGGCGGCGGGCCAGCTCAGGGTCATCCGACCATCGGTGGCAAGCACCGCCGCGACCGCCAGCGGCTGCACGGGAACCGTCGCGGTGGTCGCCCTGTTCTCCGTCAGCGTGAGTGAAGACCGATTCGTGTTGCCGGAGGACACGACGGTAACGTCGTAATCCCCTTTGAAGCCCCGTACCGTGACCGCTCCAGTGGCATCGGCGATGGCATTGGTCGATGTCCACCATTCCTTGAAAACCAGGTTGCTCCAGACGACTCCATTCGGCTTGAGCGACCAGTCCTGCCGGAAAAGTGCCGCATTGGGACGCCAGTGCTGCCCCGCCCAGAAACCCCACATGACGATGCCGTTGACCTGCGGCTGGCTGAAGAGCGCGGTCATGAAGTCTCTCAGGTAGTCGGCCTGCGTCACCTCATCGGGAAGATCCACGTCAAACTCGGTCGCCTCCAGTGCCAGCCCAAGCGACCCAAAGCGGTCCAACTGTGCGATGAGCTGGGGCGGCGATGGCAGGAAACCTTGGAAGTGGCTTTGGAACCCGGCCCCGGCGATGGGTGCTCCGTTCGTCTGGAGGTAGCTGAGTTTGTTGTAAAAATCGTCGGTTTGGGCGGCACCAAGTCCGGCCAGCTCCAGATTGCCGTATTCATTCAGGAAAAGCGCCGCCGACGGATCGAGGGCATGAGCCATCTGGTACCAGCGGATCATCTCCCCCTGCCCCAGCACATCCATCACGGCGTGATTCACGTACGGCTCGTTGATGACATCCCATTCCACACACTGTCCCCTGGTGGCGGTCAGGATGTTTGTGAAATGCCGATCGATGCGCGAGCGGAGCGCGACGGGATCGCCAAAGAGCTTGGGCACATCGGCCGGCAGAAAGTAGCTTTGGTTGGTGCCAGGCCAGATGAGGTTGTGCCCGCGAACCGGAATGCCCCGATCCAGCAGCCATTTCAGGGCATTGGTGGCCGTGCCCGGGCCATTGGGTGCCCCGGCCTCCCACACGGGCCACTTCAGATCGTTTTCGAGTACGGCCTTGTTGAACCAGTTGGTGATCACGCCCTGGTACTTGAGCCGGTCGCTGGTCGTGCCGGACTTGCCCAGTAGCCGCCCGCCATCGATCGCCGAGCCGAAGCCAAAGGCGTGTCGCTTCATCTGCACGATGACCTGAGCTCCAGGCACCGGATAGCCTTCGGAATCACGCACCTGGACCGTGAGATCCGCCTTCCGGAACTGCTCGATGCGCGCGGCCGCCGGCGCTCGCCAGGCGGCATCGGGCGTTCGCCCGGGATAGGTGATGTCGTTGGGCAGCGAGGCCAGAGTCCGGGTCTTCGCATAGTTCGTCAGCGTAAAGCCCCCGATTTCAAGGGTCTGCGGCGCGTAGCCGAGGCGGAAATTGATCTGCGCCGCACCGGCGGCATAGGTGGCGACCGATTGGAAGGCGACGTTGAACTTGATCCACTGCCCGTCGCCTTCGATCTGCGTCCGGGTGACCGACTGCGTGTAAGGATTGCTGGCCTGCTCGAAGACAAACTCGGTCAACGCCTCCCCATTGGTCGGGGCGATCCGATGAAGCCAGAAGATCCCATGCAGCACGTCGTCCTTGGCCACCGCAGCGGTGGTCGGCAGGTTGAGCTGGATGTTGTAGCTGTTCGCCGGCGTTTTCTTGGTCACCACCCGCACCGCCTGGCCGAAAGGCTGGCCGGTGACCGCGACGACGGACCGGGTGGCATAACTGGAATCCGGCTGCTGCAAGGTCGTGGCCAGTATCCCATTGGCCGGCACCATGGAGGTCTGCCCCACCGCCATGACAGCGACAACGACCGAAGCCACGAGCAGAACAATACGGCGAAGCACGCTCGAAACTAATCAACCTCTCCCACGCTGGCAACCGAGGCGTACACCTCTCCTGTCTCCTGAATCCTGACTCCTATCTTCTATTTCCCCAGCAATTCGCCCCATGCGGAAAGCGGTTCACCCCAGCAGCCCTTGCGCGGCGTGCTGATCCTGTGGTCAATGGGGGGCGTCCACCACTCATGAATCCGTCACCAGACAGTCCTGTGCCCGGGAAAAAGCGCTACGTGCGCGCCGTCGGTCCGCGCCTGCGCGTGCTGCTGCTGGTGGTGTTCGGGCTGTTCGCCTTGCTGGGGGCGAATTCGGTCTATCTCAGCAGCATCACGTTTCTGACCTGGCTGGATCGCGACAAGGGCGTCTCCTACGAGAACTATTTCTACCAGTTCCAGTTCCTCGCGCACCTCGTGCTGGGCCTGCTGATCGTGCTGCCGGTGATCATTTTCGGCCTGGTCCATATCAGAAATTCCCATGATCGACCAAACCGTCGCGCCGTGCGCGTGGGTTATGCTTTGTTCGTAGTGGCGCTGGTACTACTCTTCAGCGGGCTGGCCCTGATGCGGGTGGAAGGTTTCGAGCTCAAGAATCCGAACCTCCGCAGCGGAACATACTGGGCGCATGTCATCACGCCGTTTGCCTGTGTCTGGCTCTACATCCTGCACCGGCTGGCCGGGCCACGTATCAAGTGGCAGGTCGGCCTCTCATGGGCGGCGGCGGTTGGTGTGGTGGTGCTCGGGATGGTGGCGCTCCACAAACACGATCCCCGGAAATGGAACGCCAAGGCGCCCAAGGAGGGCGAAAAGTACTTCTTCCCGTCCAGCGCCCGCACCGCCAACGGCAACTTCATCCCGGCGGCCACGCTGATGAACAACGAGTACTGCCTCGAATGCCACAAAAACGCCTACGACTCGTGGTTCCACTCGGCCCACCGTTTCAGCTCGTTCAACAACCCGCTCTATCTCTTCAGTGTCAATGAGACCCGGCAGATGGGACTGAAGCGGGATGGGAGCGTGCAGGCCTCGCGCTGGTGCGCCGGCTGCCATGACCCGGCACCCTTCTTCAGCGGGGCCTTCGACGATCCCAAGTTCGACATGACGAACCACCCGACGGCGCGGGCCGGCATCAGCTGCACCGTCTGCCACGCCATCACGAGCCTTGAAGGCGCGGACAAGGGCCTGCCGGGCAATGCCAACTACACCATCGAGGAGCCGGTCCATTATCCGTTCGCCTTCGCGCCGACGAATTCGTTCGCGTTCTTCGTGAACAAGCAGCTCGTCAAGGCGAAGCCGGCCTTCCACAAGCAGACGTTCCTGAAGCCGCTGCACAAGAGCGCCGAATTCTGCTCCACCTGCCACAAGGTCGGCATCCCTTACGCGGTCAACCACTACAAGGAGTTCCTCCGCGGGCAGAACCATTACGACAGCTACCTGCTCAGCGGCGTTTCCGGCGTGAACGCGCGCAGCTTCTATTACCCGGAGAAGGCCAAGGCGACCTGTGCCGAATGCCACATGCCGCTGAACCGCTCCGATGACTTCGGCGCGCGCTACAACGGCACGAACGATTTCCTGACCGTCCACGACCATCTCTTCCCCGGGGGCAACACCGGTCTCGCGGCTCTGCGCGGCCAGGCGGACATCGTGAAGACGCAGCAGAATTTCCTGAAGGACTGCATCCGGGTGGATCTTTTCGGCGTGAAGACGGGTGGCACGATCGATTCACCATTGGTTGCCCCGCTCCGTCCCCAGGTGCCCAAGCTGAAACCCGGGCAGACCTACCTCATCGAGGCCGTGGTCCGAACGCTTAAGCTCGGCCATCCGCTCACCCAGGGAACGGTGGATTCAAACGAGCTTTGGGCCGAGACCAAGGTGACGGAACCGGATGGCGAGATTGTCGGCCAAAGCGGTGGTCTCGGGCCGCACAAGGAGGTCGATCCGTGGGCGCATTTCATCAACGTGTACATGCTCAACAAGGACGGCAACCGCATCGACCGCCGAAATGCGCAGGACATTTTCACGCCGCTTTACAACAACCAGATTCCTCCCGGTGCGGCGCACGTCCTGCACTACAAGCTGACCATCCCGCACGACCAGCGAGAGCCGCTGACCGTCGAGGTGAAGGTCCAGTATCGGAAGTTCGACACGATCTTCATGAACTACGTGTACGGCAGCGGCTACACCAATGGCATGCCGTTCCAAATCACGAACGACCTGCCCATCACGACCCTGGCGACGGACAAGCTGACGTTTGAGGTCGAAGGGGGCGACACGCTGGCGTCCCAATCCATGACGAACGCCCCGTCGGCCATCCCGCCGTGGCAGCGCTGGAACGACTATGGCATCGGCCTCTTTCTCAAGGGCGACAAGGGCAGTGAAAAAGGTGAGCTGATCCAGGCCGCCGATGCGTTTGACCACGTCGAGAAGCTGGGCCGGGCGGACGGACCGCTGAATCTCGCCCGTGTGTATTTCAAGGAAGGCCGGCTCAACGACGCCGTCGCCGCCCTCCAACGCGCCAATGACTCGACCCGCTTCACCCCCGCCGGCAACCGCTGGACCATCGCCTGGCTAAACGGGCTGGTGGACAAGCAGAATGGCTATCTCGACAAGGCCATTGCCGAACTCACCAGCATCTTGGAAGACCGTTATCCCGAACTGGAGAAGCGCGGCTTCAATTTCAGCCGCGACTACGAGGTCATCAACGAGCTAGGCCAGACCCTCTACGAGCGGGCCAAGGCCGAGCGCGCGAACCCGGAGCGGCAGAAGGAATTCTTGCAGGCGGCGGTAAGACGCTTCGAAGACACCCTGGCCATCGATTCGGAGAACGTCACCGCGCACCACAATCTGGCGCAGCTTTACACGCAGCTCGGTGACAACACGAAGGCAGCCGAGCACCGCGCCCTGCACGAGCGGTACCGTCCGGACGACAACGCCCGCGATCGGGCCGTGGCCGCCGCGCGGCTCCACGATCCTGCGGCCGATCACGCCGCCCAGGCCATCGTCATCTACGACCTGCAGCGTAGGACGCGCGGGATGGAGGCGCGGGCGCAGTCCACTCCGGCCAAAAACGAAGCCGTCCGGCCCGTCGCATCCGCCGGTGCGGGAGCGCCATGAAACTGCTCAGGGCTATCGGCCACGACCCGGTTCAATCGCGCCACCCTGTTGGCCATCTGCCCGGCGCGTTCCCCTTCCCTTTGCCATTTAGAAATCCGACCGAATGAAGAATCCCGATCAGCGCCCTGACGACCACGACGAATTAGTCCAGCAGGACGACGCTGCCGTAGGACGCGGCTTCCGCTACTCCCTCATTGCGCTCGTTGCCCTCGCCACCGTGGGTGCTGGGGTGTACCTGGTGCTCAAGCCCAAGCCGGTCGCACCCAAAACCCAGGTCACGAAGCTGGCCGCCCCGGTGACTGCCGACCGGCCGGTGGCGCAAGTGCCGACCGCCAAGTTCACGGATATTACGGCGGCCTCGGGTATCACCTTCCGCCACGAAAACGGAGCCTACGGCGACAAATTGCTGCCCGAGACGATGGGCGGCGGCGTGGCCTTCCTGGATTACGATGGCGACGGTGCTCCCGACCTCCTCTTCGTCAACTCGACCCAGTGGCCCGGTAAGCTTGCGCCAGGTTCCAAACCGGCCACGGTGGCGCTCTACCACAACGACGGCCATGGGAAGTTCACCGACGTCACCGTGGGTTCCGGTCTGGACGTGCCGCTCTACGGCATGGGTGTCGCCACCGGCGATTATGACAACGACGGGCGTCCCGACGTGCTCATCACCACGGTGGGCGGCGCGCGGCTCTTTCACAATGAGGGCGGCGGAAAATTCACCGACGTGACAGCGGCGGCCGGGGTTGGTGGCGATCCCAAGGATTGGAGCACAGCCGCCGTTTTCTTCGACCTGGATAACGACGGTGATCTCGACCTCTACGTGGCCAGCTATGTGCGCTGGTCGCCGGAAATCGACGCCCAGGTCGGCTACAAGATCGACGGCACGCATCGGGCCTACGGACCGCCGATGAACTTTCAGGGGGCCTTCCCTCACCTTTACCGGAACGACGGCAACGGCAAGTTCACCGAAATCTCGGCCACGTCAGGTGTGCAGGTGAAAAACTCCAGCACCGGCGTGCCCATCGCCAAGACGCTCGGCGTCGCGGTGATGGATGTGGACGGTGATGGCTGGCTCGATCTCGCAGTGGCCAACGACACGGTGCAGAACCTGATGTTCCGCAACCGCCATGACGGCACCTTCGAGGAGATTGGTGCCCTGAGCGGTTTCGCCTTCGACAGCTACGGCAACACCCGCGGCGCGATGGGCATTGATGCCTGCCGCTTCACCAAAGACGGCAAGATCGGCTTCGCCATCGGCAACTTTGCCAACGAAATGACCGCGCTCTGCGTCGCCCAGCCCGGACCCGGTGGCAGCGCCCATCCGCTCTTTGCCGACGAGAGCCTTTCGTGGGGCATAGGCGGCCCCAGCCGCGACCCGCTCAAGTTCGGCATCTTCTTCTTCGACTATGACCTCGACGGCCGTGCCGACCTGCTGAGCGTGAACGGCCATCTGGAAGAGGAAATATCCAAGATCCAGCACGGCCAGAAGTACCAGCAGCCGGCGCAGCTCTTCTGGAATGCGGGCGATGCCGGTTTCGCCATCGCCGGCGCTGATCAGGCCGGCACCGACCTTTTCAAACCCATCGTCGGTCGCGGCAGCGCCTATGCGGACATCGATGGGGATGGCGACCTCGACGTGGTCTTCACGCAGATCGCCGGTCCACCCATGCTGCTGCGCAACGACCAGTCATTGGGCAACCACTTCGTGCGTCTGAAGCTAGTCGGAACCAAGGCCAATCGCGACGCCCTTGGCGCCTCGGTAAAACTCACGGTCAAGGGCCAATCCCAGTGGCGCGAGGTGATGACCTCGAAGAGCTACCTAAGCGCCAGCGAATTGCCGGTCACCTTCGGTATCGGCAAGAGTGACAAGGTGGACGTCGTCGAGATCATCTGGCCGGGCGGCACGAAGCAAACGCTATCCAATGTGCCAGTGGACAAGCTGACTGTGGTGGAACAGCCACGCTGACGGCCTTATCCCGAGTGCCCGTTCAAGCCGCCATCATTTCAGCTGCACCCGATAGAATCGGGCGACACCAACCGCCTGATCGTCGGTGATCTCGATCGGGTTCTGAGCACCCGTCCCGACCGTCAATTCCTTCCAAACGCCGAGGTCGTTTGAGTATAGCACTGCAAAGGCGATGTCCGCCGGCACTTGAATCTGAAACCGGATGCTGCCGTTGGTGAGTTTGACGGTGGGCGTGAGAATTCGCGGTGGCTCGAGGACGGTAAATGTCTGCGCCGCCGCCACTGGCAGGCGCTGCTCGTCCCCGGCGACAACGCCCCGCATAACCACCGTGCCGGATGCCATCAGCGAAAGTCGGTTGCCGCTGAGCATGGCAGCGCCCGCGTCCAGCGCGAAATCTACCGGGCGGCCGCTGGCCGAGGAGGCCATCAGTTCGTACGTTTGACCGGCAAACAGGGGCGTCTCGGGCTGGGGCACGTTCCAGACCACCGCGTCAGATGGGCGACCAATGCTGAGTTTGGCGGCGACATTGGTGCCTGTGCCAAATGCATTGGAAACAATGACGGAATAGCTGCCCACATCGGCGGCCGAAAAGTTCGTCAGTGTAAGCTGCGGAGAATTGCGGTCCGCAAGTTCGATTCCATCATGGAACCAGCGATAGCTCATGGGTTCGGTTCCCATGGCCGCGCCATCCAAACTGACACTGGTCCCCAGTTGCACCTGCCGGTCTTCCAATGTCCCAGTGATGGCTGGCGGTTTGCTCGCGAACGAGACGTCCATAACAGTCAGGCTGCCCCCTCCGAGCAGGAAGCGATTGCCGTGAGGCTGAAATCCCAACAGCGTGCTTTGCGCGCGGTATTGCCCGATCGCTGCCGGTTTTGCCGGGTCCTTAACATCAAACACCCGAAACCCCCCGGAGTCTCCGGCAAACAGATGGTCACCAGCGCGCGTCAGTCCCCATACCGAACCGGGGAACTTGGCCAACGGTGTGCCGGCGGCCAACGCGGGATCGAACACAAGCACCCCTTTGGCAACATCGGCCACGTAGGCGAGCGGACCGATCGGCAGCACATCAAATGCCCGGGCGTCGCCGGTGCCGTAGGCCACTGTTTGGAGCGGCAAGGGGAGAGCGGGATTCGTAATGTCCACGACACTCAGACCACCAGCCCAGTTGGCGATGTAGGCCAGGTTCCCGTCAACCTGCACGCCATTGGCGGAAAAGGGTGGATGAATGCTCCCTAGAATCGTCGGGTGATCCGGCCGGCTCAGGTCAACGATCACCAGCCCGCCGTTTTCATTACCCACATACGCCGTCCGCCCCCGGATAATGATCGAGTTCGCCAGACTGCCCGGCAGCTTGAAGTTGCCGATCCGAACCGGAGCCGTGGGTTGGTGGATGTCGATGATGCCGAGCCCATCCCCGCGCTCGGCGGTGATCGCAAAGTCATCCATCAGGGCGACCCCGAACGCGTATCCAAAACTGCCGAGGACTGGCACTTGCGCAACCATGCTCAGGTGATCCGGGTCGTGAACGTCCACCACGTAAAGCGACTGGCCCCAACCGTCGGCAACGTACGCGTAATCATCCCGAACCTGAATGCGGACGGGTGCCCCGCTGCCATCGCCCAGAGGGAAGCCGGCCAGGGAACCCCGCGGGCGCAGGGAAAGCTCGTTGCCCGGACGGTCAACTGTCACCGACACCACGTCGCTCGTCACCGCCCCGTACGCATTGGAGACAATCACATAGTAGAGGCCGGTCAGATTGGTGGTCGCGTTGGTAAACTGGAGACCAGGAGTGGTCGCGGAGTTGTTCTCGTTCCGTCGCCATTGGTAGGAGAGCGGTTCGGTGCCGGTGGCGGTCACGTTCAGTGATAACGTCTGCCCGGCCGCCACGCTCACAGGCGCCGGTTGTATCTGGATCGTGGGCGGATCTGCCTGGGCACTGAGCCGCAGGACCGGCAGGAGCAGAAAGACCAGGCGCAGAAGGGCCAGGAGAGGGCGGAACTGACAGGTGATTGTGCTCATTGGCGGTTTCACGAACAGAGAGGGAACCTACGATTACGCCTGTTAAATTCACAGCCAGAAATTCAAAGTCCCAACCTCCAGATTGGGAATTGCGCCCTCCCAACGGCACGCCCAACGGCCGTCTTCTCCAAATCATATCTTCCCGCTCGCGAGCACCGTCATTAACCTGGCGGTATGAAGTCCCGCGACAACTCCCCTGCCCCGGACCGCAAGCTGCGCGTCCTCATCGCCACCGTCACCGCCGGAGCCGGCCATTTGCAGGCCGCCGCAGCCCTGCAGGAAGCCTGGACCGTCTTACGCCCGGGCGATGTCGTGGAAAAACAGGATGTGCTGGAGTTCACCCCGAAACTCTTCCGGAAGCCTACCTCAAGCTGATCGAGCACTCGCCGGAGCTGTGGGGCGCGCTGTTCCGCAAGAGCGACGACCAGGAAAAGCTCGAGCGGCTCGGCCGCGTGCGCCAGACACTGGGACGCCTCAATGCCGCCAAGTTCGTCGCGCACATGGCGGAATTCCGGCCCGATGTTGTCCTTTGCACGCATTACCTGCCGGAAGAAATCCTGGGCGGGCTGAAGGCGAAGGGGAAACTTCAGCCCTGGCCGCTCGTCGTCAGCATTGTCACCGATTTTGAGGCGCATGCGCTGTGGCAGGAGCCCGTTGTGGACTTCTACTGCGTCGCCGCCGAACACACCAAGGCCCGGCTCGTGGCGCGCGGCATCCCGACGGGCAATGTGGTCGTCACCGGCATCCCGGTTTCGGCCCGCTTCCTGAATGCTCCGGCGCGCAAAGCCGCCCGCAAGCAACTCGGCCTGCGGGACGACCTGCCCGTGCTGCTCGTGCTCGGTGGCGGCTTTGGTGTCGGCCCGGTCGCGGAAATCCTCACCGCACTGAACAAGTTCGCCGAACCGCTCCAGCTCGCTGTGGTGTGCGGACGCAATCAGGAACTCCTGCGTGATCTGGCCGTCGTGGAGCGCAAGCATCCCACGCAGCTGCTCGGCTTCGTGCGCAACATGCAGGACTGGATGTCGGCCGCGGACCTCATCGTGACCAAGCCAGGCGGCCTCACCAGCTCAGAGGCACTCGCATTGGGAAGACCTTTGGTCATCCTCAACCCCATCCCCGGCCAGGAAGAGGCAAACAGCGATTTCCTCCTCGAACACGGCGCGGCGGTGAAGCTGAACCGCGTCGAAGACCTGCCTTTCAAGCTGGGCCAACTCCTCGGCGAAGCCAAACTGACCGGCTTGGCCAAGGGTGCAAAAACACTGGGGAAACCGGAGGCCGCCACGGCCGTCTGCCAGGCGGCGCTGGCGCGGTTGGTTTGATTCCAGCTTCAAGCTGCGCGCTTGCGTGTTGAGTGACATCACGGTTGGCTCTCCGGCATTCGCCTATGACAAAACGTTTTCTCTCCGCCTGCGTGGTCGCCGCCGCGCTTTTCCCCTCCGCCTTTGCCGCCGAATTCCAAATCCATGACGGTGAACGGGTCGTTTTCCTGGGCGACAGCATCACCGAACAGCGACTTTACACGACCTACATCGAGGCGTATGCGCTGACCCGGCATCCCGATTGGAAGCTCTCCTTCCGCAACGTGGGCTGGGGCGGCGACACGGCCTGGCTGCGGCAGCGGGCGCATCCCGACGAAAAGGATCTCTTCGCCGCCGACGCGGCCGCCCAACAGAAGATGGTCGAGGACTCCGTGGGACGCGGCCTGAGCCGCGACGTGCTGCCGCTGAAACCCACGTTTGTGACGGTGAAGTTCGGCATGAACGACCATGCGTACCAGGTGTTCCGCCCGGACATTTTCGCCGCGTACACCCGCAGCCAGACTGAGATCGCCAAGGAACTGACGGCTGCCGGCGCCCGGGTCACCTTCCTCACGCCGCAACCGATCGAGGAGAAGCGTGCTGATCCCGACCAGGATGTGCGCAACCAGTCCCTGCGGAAATTCTCCGACGGCCTGAAGGAAGTTGCCGCCAAGAACGGGGCCGGTTTCGTGGATCAGTTCGATCCCTACATGGGCCTTATGATGACCGCGCGCGCGGCGGATCCCAAGGCCTTCATCGGCGCGGGTGACGCCGTTCATCCGGGGCCCACCGGTCACACGCTCATGGCGTGGGCGGTGCTGAAGGGTCTGGGTGCCACCCCGGAGGTTTCCAGCGTCGCCGTGGACTTCGGCAAGAAGTCCGTCACGGCTCAAGGGTGCAAGGTGGACAAACTCACCGTGGCGGATGGCAAGATCAGCTTCGACCGGCTCGATAAGGCGCTGCCGATGCCGATTGACCAGCGTGCCGAGGGAGCGTTGAAACTGGCCCCGGTGCTCGCCGACCTGAGCCGCTATGACCTGCAGGTCACCGGCCTGCCCGAAGGCACCTACGAAATCACCATCGACGGCGAATCCGCCGCGAAGGCCAGCGCCGACGCACTCGCCAAGGGCTGGAACCTGACGAATTCAGGCGGCCCGATCACCGCCCAGTCGCGCGAGGTGCTGAAGCAGGTCTTCGCGAAGAACAACCTGTATTTCGACCGCTGGCGGAATGTTCAGCTCTACTCCTTCCCCGCTTGGGCCAAGGGCGCGGAGGTGGAAGCCCGTCGCGACGCCGAGGTGAGACGTCTCGATGGTGAAATCGCCGCAGCCGAGGCCGCCATCGATGCCGCGCGCAAGCCGAAGGTTCACCACTTTGAGGTGAAACCGGCGACTCCCTGAGTTTGCGGTTCAGCGGTTTTCACCGCGAAACGGATCACGCAAAAGCCCGGTCAGTCCTTGCTGCCCCGGGCTATCCTTCCCCTCCAACCCTAGAAGGATGTTCTCCAAGTCGGCGCGACAACGCCGGCTGCGGAAAAGCGTGTCCCACACTGAGGACAGCGAAGCGTAGTTCGAGTCCGTCTCGGGCTGGGCGCGCGAGTGATGGACCTTGTGCATACCCGGAGTCACCACCACGAGCCGGAGCACTCGCTCCAGCGCCGGCGGCAGGCTGATGTTTGCGTGCTGCCACTGCACGACGATCTGAAGCAGCGTCTCGTAAAGCACCAGTTCACCGAAATGAATCCCCAAGAGCGGAAGCAGTGGCAGGCGCAGCACCGATGACAGGATGATCTCGCCCAAATGAAAGCGGTTGGCCGTCGTCACATCCATCTGCGCGTCCGAATGGTGAACACGATGGAAGCGCCACAGCAGCGGGACCGCATGGCAGACCCGGTGCCACCAATAGGTCCACAGATCTAGCACCAGCAACGCCAGCAAGGCGTGCGCCCAGGCGGGAAGTTCACCGAGATTCAGCAGGCCAAAACCGTGCTTCGCTGCCGAGTCGGCAACCCACTTCCAGGCGACGGCGAAGACCAGCGCCGTGACCAGACCGTTCGCCAGCCCCAGCGCAACATTGCGCAGGGCATGCCGCCCACGCTCGCGCCAGCTTCGGAACAGCGGGAAAAACGGCGCGACCGTTTCCCAGGCCAGCAGGACGACCAGCCAGCCCAAACTCGCGAAGCCGCGCCAGCGCGTCAGCTCCGCCGCCCCGGTCACTTTGCCTCCTCCCATTTTTCGGGCCGCAGCTCCGGCTTCAGCAGCTTGCCGAACGTATTATTGTAAGGATGCACCACCTTGGTCGGTTTGCCGCCCGCAAAGACCGGCCGTCCCTCGTTTGCCCACTGGAAGATCGAGCCCTCAAGATTCAACACGTTGGTAAATCCTTCCTTCATCATTTTCGTGGCGTACTCGCTCGAGCGGTAGCCGACCGAGCAATAAACGACCACGGGACGGTTCGTCGGAATCTTGTTCAGCACGTCAGTAATCGGTCCGTCCGTATCCACCTGCCACGCGCCGCGCAGGTGGCTCACCATGAACTCGGGCACCGTGCGCACATCCAGCAGCACGGGCTGGATGCGGTTGGTATTGGCCAGCCATTGGCTGAGGTTGGTCGTGGAAAGCTGCGGCACCGTCGGAAAAACCGTGCGGACGAGCTGCTTCATGTGAACCAGCCCCTCCTCGGCGGTTTCCTCGGCGCGCGCGGTCAGCACGCTTTTCATGACCATCAGGGCGCTGGTGGCCACAATCCAGTAACGGCGGAGTTTCATCGGTGCGGACAGAGTATCATGCCTTTGGCCGGCGACAACCTCGCTCCTTGCCGCCCGCCCGGCTGGCCAACCACACTGGGCCCGTGAACTCCCTCCGCCTTGGGCTCATCGGCATGGGCAACATCGGACGCCACCACGCGGGCTACCTGCTGGAAGGCAAGGTGCCGCGCTGCGAACTGCGCGCCGTCTGCTCCACCTCGCCGGACAAGCTGACCCCATACCGTGAGCGCGGACTGGCCGTTTTCGGTGACGCGGGCGAGCTCTTCCGCTCCGGAGCGGTGGATGCCGTGCTCATTGCCACGCCACATTACCAGCACACCACACAAGGCATCGCGGCGCTGGAGGCGGGTTTGCATGTGATGGTTGAGAAGCCGATTTCCGCCCATAAGGCCGACGCGGAGCGTCTGTTGGCCTGCGCGGCCGCCCGGGCCAAGCAGGTGTTGGCCGGAATGTTCCAGCTGCGCGTCGAGCCGCGTTACGCCCGCCTGCGCGAGCTGATCACCTCGGGGCAGTTGGGACGGCTCCAGCGCGTGAGCTGGCTCATCACCGACTGGTTCCGCACCGATGCCTACTATGCGAGTGGAGGCTGGCGCGCGACATGGCGTGGCGAAGGCGGCGGCGTGCTGCTCAACCAGTGCCTGCACAACCTCGACGTGCTGGCCTGGTTGCTGGGGATGCCAGCCCGCGTCCGCGGCTTCGCCCAATTCGGCCGCTGGCACAACATCGAGGTCGAGGACCAGGTGACCGCGTATCTCGAATGGGCCGACGGGCTCAATGGCGTCTTCATCACCAGCACCGGTGAAGCCCCGGGGACCAACCGGCTCGAACTGGCCGGCAGCCGGGGCAAGGCGGTGCTGGAAAACAACCGCATCAGCTTTACCCAAAACGAGGCCGATGCGCTGGAATGGAGCCGCACCGCGACGGTGGGCTTCAGCAAACCCGCGACCACCGAACACGACGTGCCGTTTGAGAATCATCCGGCGCCGCACGCCGCCATCATGGAGAATTTCACCGCCGCCATCCTCGACGGCACACAGCTCATCGCGCCCGGCGCGGAGGGGATGAACTCGGTCGAGCTGGCCAATTCCATGGTTTACTCGTCGCTGTTGGGCCAGGCCGTTGACATTCCGCTGGATGGCGCCGCGTGGGAGCGCGAGCTCCAACGCCTCATAGGCGCATCCAAATTCCAGAAGGAAGTCCGGGAAATGACAACGGACGATTTTGCGCAGTCGTTTCGGCGGTGAGGCACCGCCATGGGCAAGCCTCTATTACGCTGATTTCGCCGCGCGGACGAACTCGCCAACTTTGGTCGAATCCTTCTTGCCTGGCGCGAATTCGACCCCGCTCGACACATCTACCGCATAGGGCTTCACCGCCCGCACCGCCCCGGCGACATTCTCGGGCGTGAGTCCACCCGCGAGGATGATTGGCCTTCCGCCGATCTTCGCCGAAACAGCGTGCTCCCAGTCGAAGCGCGCCCCAGTTCCACCGGGCACTCCGGGAACGTAGGCGTCCAGCAACAGGGCATCGGCTGCATCCGCAAAGGTGGGCAGTAGCGCCAGAGTTTCCGGGCCGCGTATGCGGAAGGCCTTGATGACCTTCACCGCCCCGTGGAACTGGCGGGCAAATTCGGGGGTCTCATCGCCGTGCAGTTGGATGGTATCCACGCCCGACCGGGCGATGGTCTCGGCGACCATACGGGTATCGGCATCCACAAAGAGGCCGACTTTCGCGACGAAGGGTGGCAGTTCACGGATGATGGCGGCGGCCTGCTCCGGGGTGACGTAACGGGGCGTGCCCGGCACAAAGACGAATCCCAGCGCATCCGCACCCGCCGCCAAGGCGGCCTGCGCGTCGGCGAGATTGGTGATACCGCAGATTTTGACCCGGACAGACATTGCGGCACCAGAGTCCGGCGAGACGGCCAAGGGGGCAAATGTTTCCTCATTGCCCACCGTGGGCGTTGCAACTGGCGTACCCGTTCCGGCAGTCTCGGGGCGTCCACCATGAACGCTCCCCTTTCCCGCCGCCGGCTGGTGCTTGGCCTCGCCGCCTCGTTGTTCGCCACGACATTCTGCGCCGCCGCCGACAGGCCCAAGGCCGTCATCGGCATCTCCGTGCTCACGCTGGCCAATCCCTTCTTCAAGGATCTGGCCGACTCCATGACCGCCGAGGCCAAGGCCCACGGCATGACCACCATCGTCACGAGTGGTGAGTTCGACGCCGCGAAGCAGCAGAATCAGGTCGCCGACTTCATCGTGCGCAAGGTGGACGCCATTGTCCTGTGCCCGTGCGATTCGAAGGCCGTGGGCACCACGCTGGTCCAGGCGAATAAGGCAGGCATCCCGGTCTTCACCGCCGACATCGCCTCACTCGCCAAGGAAGGCAAAGTGGTTGGTCATGTCGCCACGGACAATTTCGGCGGCGGCAAGCTCGCCGCGGTCGCGCTCATCGAGGCACTCGGGGGCAAGGGCAAGGTCGCCATCCTCGACCATCCGGAGGCGGAGTCGGTGATCCTCAGGACCAAGGGATTTAACGAGGAGTTGGCCCGCCAGAAGCGCGAAAACGGCGTGACTATCGAAGTCGTCGCCACCCTGCCCGGCGGCGCCGCCAAAGACCGCTCCATGAAGGCGACCGAGGACCTGCTGCAGGCGCATCCCGATCTGAATGGCATTTTCGCCATCAACGACCCGAGCGCGCTGGGTGCCGTGGCCGCCTTGGAAAAGGCTGGTCGTTCGGGCCAGGTGAAGATCGTCGGCTTTGACGGAATGCCCGAGGGCAAGGCCGCCATCAAAGCCGGCAAGATCTACGCGGACCCGATCCAGTTCCCGGATCGCATTGGCCAAATCGCCATACAGAACATCGTGAAGTATCTGGCCGGTGACGACGTCTCCAAGGAGACGCTGATTCCGACCCAGCTCTACCGGAAAGCCGACGCGGACAAAGACCCGGCCCTGAAATAGGGCGACCAGAACCGCAATAACCGTCCATTAAGCCTGATGAAATTTCCTCTCCTTAGCGCCTTTGCGTCTTTCTTGTTTCTCCCAACGGCCCTGGGTGCAGAACCGCAGATCATCGCGGACTTTGAAGGCGCCGATTATGCCGGCTGGACCACCACCGGCACGGCCTTCGGCGATGGACCGGCGCATGGCAACCTGCCCGAGCAGTCCCCGGTCGGCGGCTATCGGGGCAAGGGCTACGTCAATTCCTACCATGGCATGGACAAGGCCACCGGCACGCTCACCTCCCCCGAGTTCAAGCTCTCGCAGCGCTACCTCAGCTTTCTGGTCGGTGGCGGCGAGGAGGTCGGCAAGACCTGCGTGAATGTGCTAGTGGATGACAAGGTCGTGCGTTCGGCAACCGGTCGGGAGGATGAATTCCTGACCACGGCGACGTTTGACCTCGGGGAATTCGCCGGCAAATCCGCCCGCATCCAGATCGTGGACGCCGCCACCGGCGGCTGGGGCCACATCAACGCCGATCATTTCATCCTCACCGATACCGCGCCGACGCCTCCTTACGTCCAGAACCCGATGCCGGTGCCGGAATACGAAGAGGCGCTGCGACCGCAGTTCCACTTCTCAGCGAAACAGGGCTGGCTCAACGACCCCAATGGACTCGTCTTCTCGCAGGGGGAATTCCACCTGTTCTTCCAGCACAATCCCGAGGGCCGCGAATGGGGCAACATGACCTGGGGCCATGCCGTCAGCGATGATCTGCTCCACTGGCAACAGCTGGACCATGCGCTGTATCCGGACCGGCTGGGCACTATGTTCAGCGGCTCGGCAGTCGTGGATCACGAGAACACCTCGGGCTTCAAGACCGGCAGCCAGCCGCCGTTGGTCGCCATCTACACCGCCGCCGGCGGCACGAGCGAGGAATCCAAGGGCCATCTCTTCACCCAGTGCATCGCCTATTCGAACGACAAGGGCCGCACCTGGACCAAGTATTCCGGCAACCCCGTGCTGCACAACATCGGCGATGGCGACCGTGACCCGAAAGTCTTCTGGCACGCCCCTACCAGGCACTGGGTGATGCCGCTTTACGTGGGCGAAAAGGAGCCGAACAAATTGGACAAGAACGGCAAGCCGTCGAACCGGAACGTCTGCCATTTCTACACGTCTCCCGATCTGAAAAACTGGACGTTCGCCAGCAAGTTCTCGGAAGAACTGTTCGAGTGCCCGGGCTTCGTGGAACTGCCGTTGGACGGTGATCCCAAGAACACGCGCTGGGCGCTCTGGGGTGCCAGCGGCGAGTACTGGCTGGGCCGCTTCGAAGGGCGTGAGTTCAAGGCGGAGACATCGAAACTTCGCGGTGATTTCGGCGCCAACTCCTACGCGGCCCAGGTCTATGACGACCTCCCCGACAAGCGCGTCGTGTTCATCACCTGGATGCAAGGCGGCAAATATCCCGGCATGCCCTTCAACCAGCAGATGGGCTTTCCGGTTGAATTGTCGCTGCAGACCACACCGGATGGCATCCGTCTCGTGAAGTGGCCGGTGAAGGAGATCCACGAGATCTTCACCAGCTCGCTGCGCGAGGATCTGGCCCGTCCCCTTCCTGCCGGCCGGCATGAGTTGAAGTCGGCGGCGGTCGAATTGCTCGACCTGGAACTGGAGTTCCTCCCCGGCACCGCCCAGACCGTCACACTGGAACTACGCGGCCAGAAGCTCGTCTGGGACGCGAAGGCGGGAGAACTGACCGCCTTCGGCCGTAAGGTGCCGCTCAAGCCCACCCCGAAGGCGCTCGGACGCCACTCCGATTTCGGCAAGACGTGGGGACCTGACTTCGAGCCTTGGAACGACAGCGTGCGCCTGCGCGTGCTGCTGGATCGCAGTTCCATCGAGGTGTTTGGCAGCGGCGGCCTGTCTATGGCGTCCTTCTGTTTCATCCCGCGTGAAGCGCCCTCCGCCACGCTCGGGGTCGAGGGCGGCGAACTGCCCAAAGCACGCTTCACCGCCCGCAGCCTCAAATCGGCCTGGCGTCCATAAACGAATGACCAATGCGCGGCAACAGCTGGCCACGGCGCTCCGCCACTATGGGATGGCCGGAGTACTCGTGCTGCTGTGCGCGTTCTTTTCGGCGGTCACAATCCGTGACCAACAGTTGTCCGGTGCGGAGGCCGCTGACAGCCTGGTGGACCAGCTATCAAAAGCCGGAAAGCAGTCAACGGTGCTGGTGATTGCCCGCGCCACAGATGAGGATCAGCAGTTTGCCAAGTCGCTTCGGGTAAGGCTGGAAACCGCAGGCCTCGTAGTCGCCGGTGTGGTCACGGGCGAACCCCGTGATGCGCGGAAAGAACTCCAACGGATCAATGATAATGGTGCTGGGCTCGCAATCATCGCCGCGACGCCCGAGTGCGCCACCTGGACCATCCTGGCCGATCTGCCCACCAAGTTTCCCGCGCTGGGCAACCCGCGCATCGTGTCACCCCAGGCCTCACGCTGGCCCGTGTTTCTGACGCGGCAAAATCTTCTGAACGTCGCCAACCAGATTGTCGTGGTTGCCATCCTTTCGGCCGGACTCACCTTCGTCATCCTAACCAGAGGCATTGACCTGAGCGTGGGGAGCCTCATCGCGCTCGCCGCCGTGGTCGCCACGCGACTGGTACGTGACCGCTTAGGCGGCACTGAAGCAACTGGTGCCTCTTTGGTGCTCGCGGCGCTGGCCGGGCTGGCCCTGTGTACGCTCATCGGGTTGGCTTCGGGCGCAGTGGTGGTGCATTTCAATCTGCCGTCCTTCATCGCCACCCTCGCGGTCATGCAGGCGGCGAGCGGGCTCGCGTTCATCCTTTCCCAGGGCCAGTCCATCTACGAAGTGCCCGAAAGCTCGGCCTGGCTCGGACGCGGCACGGGACTGTTCGGCCTGCCCCACGCGGTCACGCTCATGCTGCTGGTATTCGCCGCCGCCCACATCCTGCTGACCCGAACCGTGCTGGGACGGCATCTCTACGCCGTCGGTGGCAATGAGCAGGCGGCCCGGCTGTCCGGCGTGCCGGTTGGGAGGGTAAAACTTTTTGCCTACGCCGCGTGCGCCGCGCTGGCCGGGCTGGGTGGCATCGTGATGGCCTCGCAGCTCAAGAGCGGCGCCCCGACCTACGGCACCAGCTACGAGCTTTATGCCATCGCCGCCGTCGTGGTGGGCGGCACCAGCCTGACCGGTGGCCAGGGCAACGTGCTCGGCACGCTGGTCGGGGCGCTGATCATCGCTGTGATCAACAACGGCATGAACCTGACCGGTGTGGAAAGCTACACGCAGAAAGTGGTGCTTGGTCTGGTCATCCTGGCGGCCGTGCTGCTCGACCGCCTGAAGGGCCGCTTCGGTCCCAATGCGAGACATTGAACTTTCGCGTGCCAATGACGCCACGTCCTCGCAAACTTGCCGTGTGAAATTTCCCGGAAGCCCCCTAAGCCGCCTTGCATGGCTGCTGCTTCTGATTGCTTGGCTTCCCCTGCCCGGCTTGCGGGCTGCTCCTGTGACTACCGTCACCACCAACCTCTGGTCGCTGCGGCCGCTCCAGCATCCGGCCATTCCGCCGGCGTCCGGTCCCCCCGAGTGGCGCAACAACCCGATTGATGCGTTTGTCGCCAACAAGCTGCGGCAAAACGGGCTGCAGCATGCCCCGCCCGCGGATCGCGGCACGCTTCTCCGGCGGCTCAGCTTCGATCTCATCGGTTTGCCACCCACCGCGGAAGAGACCGCCGCCTTTCTCCGCGACTCGAACGACGATGCGTACGAACGGGCCGTGGACCGCCTGCTGGCCTCCTCACATCACGGCGAACGCTGGGCGCGGCATTGGCTGGATGTCGTGCGCTTCGGCGAATCGCAGGGTTTCGAATACGACCGTATCCGCGAGCACGCGTGGCGGTACCGCGATTACGTCATCCAAGCCTTCAATGACGACAAGCCCTACGACCGCTTCATCCGCGAGCAGCTTGCCGGCGACGTGCTGCCGGAAGCGAATGCCGGGAGTGTCATCGCCACCGGGTTTCTGGTCGCGGGGCCGTGGGATCAGGCCGGGCACAGTTCCGCCAGCGCGAGCGTCCGCGCGATGGTTCGCGAGGCGGAGCTGGAAGACATTGTGGGCACCGTGGCGCAGACGTTTCTGGGTGTGACGCTCAATTGCGCCCGCTGTCACAACCACAAGTTCGACCCGATCCCGCAGCGAGATTATTACCGCGTGAAGGCTGTGTTTCAGGGCGTGAATCAAGGCGACCGACACTTTCCCGGAGGCAGCACCAACGACTGGAGCTACGCGGCAAACGCCAGCCAACCCGAGGCCACGTTCATCCTGAACCGGGGTGAGCCCGACAAATCGAAGGAACAGGTAACGCCCGGGGCATTGGAGGCGCTCGCCACCCATTCCGGCGAATTTGGTCTGGCCGCAGATTCTCCTGAAGGCGAGCGCCGCCGGCGCTTCGCGGACTGGGTGGCCTCTCCCGAAAACCCGCTCACCGCACGCGTCATCGTGAACCGCGTCTGGCAGCACCATTTCGGGCGCGGGATCGTCGCCACGCCCAACGATTTCGGAAAAATGGGCGAGGCACCCTCGCATCCCGAGCTGCTCGACTGGCTGGCCGCTTGGTTTGTCGCGCCCGATGGGGGCAACTGGAGCCTGAAGCGGTTGCACAAGCTCATCGTCATGAGTGCGGCCTACCGGCAGTCATCAGTAATCTGTGAGTCAGTGATCAGCGAACCAGTGATCAGTAAAACAGCCGAACGTGCACGCACTCGAAGACTGAACACTGATTTACCGATTACTGGTTCACTGACTACTGACTTACGGGCGCAACAGCGCGACGCCGACAACCGCCTACTCTGGCGCTTCACTCCGCATCGGCTGGAGGCGGAGGAATTGCGGGACGCCCTGCTGGCGCTCAGCGGTGAACTGAACCCGCAGATGGGCGGGCCAGGGTTCCGTCCATTCCGTCACGTCACCAACGGCGGCCAGAACGAATACTTCGCCTCCGACCCCGCCGGAGCGGAGTTCAATCGTCGAACCATCTACCGCATCTCGGTCCACTCCGCCCGTGATCCGCTGCTCGACTCACTGGACTGCCCCGAATTCTCGACCCGCACGCCGGTTCGTGCCAACACCACGACTCCCTTGCAGGCGCTGTCGCTGATGAACGATTCCTTTGTACAACGGAAGGCGGCGAAGCTCGCTGAACGTGTGCAGCACGAAGCCGGGCCTGATCTGAAGCGGCAGGTGAAACAGCTCTGGTTCCTTGCCCTGGACCGGGAGCCCAAACCCACCGAACTCCGTGACGCCGTGAAACTCGCCCGTGAACAGGGGATGGCGAGCACGGCCTGGGTGCTGCTCAACTCGAATGAGTTTGTTTTTGTGAGATAGAGACCTTGCTCATGCTCCTGCTTCGATGAACTCCCTCAACCGCCGCGACTTCCTCTTCCGCTCCGCCTGCGGTTTCGGCGGCGTCGCGCTGGGCTGGCTCTGCAAGGAGGAGGCGCGGGCGGCCGCCCTGGCTTCGCCTTACGCGCCCAAACCGGCGATGTTCCCGGCGCGGGCCAAACGCGTCATCCACATCTGCGCGCTCGGGGGGGTGAGCCATGTGGACACCTTCGACTACAAGCCGGAGCTCGAGCGCCGGCACGGACAGGATTCAGGTCGCAAGTTCGACACTTTCTTCAGCCAGCCAGGCCGGCTGCTCAAAAGCCCGTTTGCCTTCCGCCAATACGGCGCCAGCGGTCGCTGGGTTTCAGACCTGCTGCCCCATCTCGCGGGCTGCGTGGATGACCTCACGTTCATCCACTCCATGCACAGCAAGAGCTCGAACCACACGCCGGCCACGTTCCTGATGAACTCCGGGTTCACGTTCAATGGCTTTCCCAGCGCGGGCGCCTGGGTGAGCTACGGTCTGGGCTCGGAGAATCAGAATCTGCCCGCATACGTCGTGCTGCCCGACCCGCGGCAGTTGCCGGCGGGTGGTTCCATCAACTGGACGAACGGGTTCCTGCCGGCGGTGCATCAGGGCGTCGCCTTTCGCTCCGGGGAGCGGGATCCGATTCCCGATCTGGCCACACCTTCCGACATCTCCCCTGCCCGCCGCGAAGCCAGTGTGCGCCTGCTCGAGAAACTCAACGCCGCCGACGCCGCGACGCATCCCGGTGATTCTGCTCTGGCCGCGCGCATCCGAGCCTATGAACTGGCCGCCCAGATGCAGCTTCGCGTGCCCGAACTGGTGGAGCTTTCACGCGAGACGGCCGCCACGAAGTCCGCCTACGGCCTCGACCATCCCAACGCGGCCACGGCTGGCTTTGCGCGCAATTGCCTGCTCGCCCGGCGGCTCAGTGAACGCGGGGTTCGCTTCGTGCAGATTTTCAACGGCGGTCAGTTCGGTTCCCCGCGCATCAACTGGGATGGTCACGAGGACATCGTGGAAAACCACCGCAAGCAGGCCCTGACCATGGATCAGCCCGTGGCGGCCCTGCTGCGCGACCTCAAGCAGCGAGGCCTGCTCGACGAAACCGTGGTGCTGTGGACCACCGAGTTTGGTCGCACCCCGATCACGCAGGGCATCGATGGCAAGGGACGCGACCACCACCAGCATGGCTTCACGATCTGGGCCGCCGGCGCGGGGCTGAAGCCTGGCCTGGCCTTCGGAGCCACCGATGAGATCGGCTACGATGCAGTCGAGAACCCGGTGGAATTCTACGACGTCCACGCCACGCTGCTGCGATTGCTCGGCGTGGAACACACCAAGCTTGTCTTCCGCCACAACGGCGTGGATCGCCGGCTTACCGATGTGCACGGCGAGGTCATCCAGGGAATTCTCGCATGAAGTGGGGCGCGCGCATGATGGGAACCCTGTTGCTGGTGATCAGCGCGGTTTCAGCGTGCGCCGACGTCTCGACAAATGCGGACCACTGGGCCTATCGACCACTCACGGCGCCCCCGGTTCCGCTCCTTTCGGCTGGTGCCCGGCCTTCGGTCAATCCCGTCGATTCGTTCATCGCGGCGAAACTCGCCGAACACGGCCTGTCGCCGGCTCCCGAGGCGGACCGGCGCACGCTGTTGCGCCGGGTCAGCTTCGATCTCATCGGGCTTCCACCGACGCCGGAGGAGCTGCGCGCCTTCCTGACCGATACCTCGACCAACGCTTACGAACGCGTCGTGGATCGCCTGCTCGCCTCACCGCGCTATGGCGAGCGTTGGGCCCGGCACTGGATGGATGCCGCCCACTTCGCGGAGACGCACGGCCATGACCAGGATCGCATCCGCACGAACGCCTGGCCCTATCGCGACTACCTCATCGCCTCGTTCAAGGACGACAAACCCTACGCCCGCTTCGTTCGGGAACAGGTCGCGGGCGATGTGCTCTTTCCGACTGACCCTCAGGCCACCGTCGCGCTTGGCTTCATCGCCGCCGGCCCGTGGGATGAAAGCTCATTGCGCGATATCCGCGAGGACACGCTGGACCGCCAGGTGGCCCGCTATCTGGACCGCGACGACATGCTGACGACCGTGATGCAGACGTTTGCCAGTACAACCGTCCAATGCGCTCGCTGCCACGACCACAAGTTCGACCCGGTTTCCCAGCGGGATTACTACGCACTGCAGGCGGTGTTTGCCGGCGTGGACCGTGCCAATCGCGTGTTCGATGCCGACCCGCAGGTTCACGTCCGCCGGCAGGACCTCATGCATGAGCGTCGCCGGGTGAAACAAAACGACCGCACGTTGCTGCTTTCGGCGGAAACCTCGCGTGCGGTCACGGATTGGGAGGAGCGCCGCGCTGCACACCCGGTCGCCTGGTCCACGGTGGACGCGCAGACCTTCGTCTCGGTCGGCGGCGCGACGCTGACGAAACAGGCCGATGGTTCGTTGCTTGCCAGCGGTACGCGGCCCGACCGTGATACGTACACAATCTCTGCGCCTTCCCCGTTGTCCACGATTTGCGGCATCCGCCTCGAAGTCCTGCCCGACGCGAGCCTGCCGCACCAGGGGCCGGGGCGTAACGAGAATGGAAACTTCCACCTCAGCGAGTTTCAGTTGCTCGCGTTTGAGCCGGGTGCCAAAGCCGCGCGCGAAATTCCATTGGCGAATCCCAGCGCTGATTTCGACCAGCAGGACTGGGGCATTGCCCGTGCGTTGGATGGTGACGAAAAGACGGCCTGGGGTATCCACCCGCGTGAGGGTGAGGCCCATCAGGCGGTGTTCGAGCTGAAGGAACCGCTCACGCTGACCCCTGGCACAATGCTGGTGTTTGTGCTCAAGCAATTGCACGGCGAAGGCCACCTGATCGGCCGTCCGAGATTGGCGGTCACCGATGACCGGCCTCCGCTACGGGTGCTGCCAACCGAACTGGCAGCGATTGTCGCACTCCCGGTCGCCCGCCGGACGGATGAACAGCGGGCGCTGCTCGCTGCAGACGTTCTCAACGAACGCATTCGACAAGCCCTTGCCGCCCTGCCGTCGCCGTCGCTGGTCTATGCCGCCGCCAATGATTTCGAGCCAGATGCCAGCCTCAAGCCATCGGGTGTTCCGCGCATCGTGAATCTGTTAAAGCGCGGGGAGATCACGAAACCGATGGAAGTTATTTCTCCGGGCACGCTGTCGTGTGTGACGGCGCTCCCCGCACGCTTCGAACTCGCCGATTCAGCCGATGAAGGCGCGCGCCGTGCCGCGTTGGCGAAGTGGCTTACTGCCAAAGATAACCCGCTCACCTGGCGCTCAATTGTAAATCGCATGTGGCACCACCACTTTGGCTGGGGGCTGGTGGACACGCCGAACGACTTCGGCCGGATGGGCGGCACCCCATCGCATCCGGAGCTGTTGGACTGGCTGGCGGTTTGGTTCCGCGATGATGCGAAAGGCTCCTTCAAAGGATTTCACCGCCTTCTGGTGACCAGCGCCACCTACCGCCAAGCGTCAGTGATCAGTAAGTCAGTAATCAGTGAGTCAGTGAAGCAGGGGCTCCCCCATTCCAAAGCACTGATTACTGACGCGCTGGTTACTGTTTCACTAGCCAGAACACCGGAGCTCGACTCCGAGAACAGACTCCTGGCCCATATGAGTCGGGTGCGCCTCGACGCCGAGTGCGTCCACGACGCTGTGTTGCAAATCAGCGGACGGCTCGACCTGCGCATAGGCGGTCCGAGCGACCGGCAGTTTGATTTGCAGCCCGGCATCCACGTCACACCCCGGGTGGATTACACCAAGTTCGAGGTGGATGGCGATGCGGGCCGGCGTCGCAGCGTCTATCGCTTCCTCTTCCGTACCCTGCCCGACCCGTTCATGGAGGCGCTCGACTGTCCTGCCGGCGACCAGCTCACGCCCGCGCGCAACAACTCCGTGACCGTCCAGCAGGCGCTTGCGCTGTGGAACAACGCCTTTGTCGCCCGGAACGCCGAACACTTCGCCGCCCGCCTGGAGCGCGAAGCGCAAACGCCCGAAGCCCGGACTCGACGCGCTTTCGAACTCGCTTTCGGTCGCGAGGCCTCGGCCGAGGAGGTAGCCGAGTTCACCGGGCATGCCCGGCAATACGGTTTGGCGAACTGCTGCCGACTTCTGTTCAATGCCAACGAGTTCGTCTTCGTCAACTGAACCGCTGCCTACCATGCGCCCCTTTCACTCCGTCTTCCCTTCCCGCCGCGAATTCCTCTGGCGTTTCGGCGGCGGCCTCGGTGGTGCAGCCCTCGCGCAGATGCTCGGGGCGGATCGCTTGTTGGGCGCGGACGCTGCGGTCCATTCCACGCCGGGCATCCTGAGCGGCGGATTGCACCATGCCCCGCGGGCGAAACGCGTCATTCAGCTCTTCATGAATGGAGGCGCGAGCCAGATGGACCTGTTCGACTATAAGCCGGCGCTGTTTCGCCGCGCCGGCGAGGCCTTCAATCCCGGTGCGGGTGAGCACGTCGAGGCTCCGACCAGCGAGCCCGGCAAGGTGCTGAAGCCGCCCTTCGAATTCCGCCAGCATGGGCAGTCCGGTCGCTGGGTGAGCAGCCTGCTGCCGCACCTCGCGGGCTGCGTGGACGACCTTGCCCTCCTCATGGCGATGCAGTCCCGGACAAATGTCCACGGGCCCGGCAGGTACCTGATGAACACCGGCTTCCTGCTGCCGGGCTTCCCCTGCCTCGGTGCCTGGGTGAGCTACGCGCTGGGCAGCGAGTGCGACAACCTGCCGACCTTCGTGGTGCTGCCAGATACCAAGGGACTGCCCTACAACCAGAAGGGCAACTTCAGCGCCGGTTTCCTGCCGGTCGCGAACCAGGGCACGATCATCCAGACCGCTTCGCCGACGCCCATCGCCGACCTGCGCCCACCCTCTTCCGCCGGCTACATCACACCGGAGGCGGACCGCGCCGGGCTCGATCTGTTGCGCCAGATGAACCGCCGGCATCTCGCCGCCAACGACGGCGATGCAAGGCTCGAGGGGCGTATCCAGTCCTACGAGCTGGCCGCGAAGATGCAGCTCAGCGCGCCCGAGGTTTTTGCGCTCGACGGCGAGACCGAGGCCACGCGCCAGCTCTATGGGCTCGGCGAGAAGACCACCGAGGACTTCGGCCGTCGCTGCCTGCTCGCACGACGGCTGGTGGAGCGCGGCGTGCGCTTTGTGCAGGTGTGGAGCGGGGCCGGCGGGCCGACCAACAACTGGGATAATCACGCCAACATCGAGAAGGAGCTTCCGCCGATGTGCGCCGCCACGGACCAGCCCATCGCCGCCCTGCTCAAGGACCTCAAGGCCCGCGGCCTGCTCGACGACACTCTTGTGCTGTGGACGACCGAGTTCGGCCGGATGCCCTTCTCCCAAAGTGGCAGCGGCCGCGACCACAATGGCGGCACCTTCGTCGGCTGGATGGCGGGCGGCGGCGTAAAGCCCGGCGTGGCCTACGGTGAAAGCGACGAGTGGTCATGGAAGGCGGCCCACAATCCGGCCACAAACTACGATTTCCACGCCACGGTGCTGCACCTGTTGGGCCTCGACCACACCCGGCTTACTTTCCGCCACGACGGTTCCAACCGCCGTCTCACCGACGTGCATGGCGAAGTCATCCACGAACTCATCTCATGAAAACTGTCCTCCCCCTCCTCGCCTGCGCCCTGCTGGCCGTCGGCTGCCGTCACCTGACACCCGCATGGCAGATCGATTCCGGTGCCGAGGTCCGCGCCGTGATCGACCAGCAATTGGCGGACTGGAATGCCGGCGACATCAACGGCTTCATGCGCGGCTACGCGAAGTCCTCCTCGACGCGCTTTGCTTCGGGCGACGACGTGACGCGCGGCTGGCGGACTGTGTTTGACCGGTACGTGGCCCACTACGGCGACCGCGCCGCGATGGGCAAGCTGGCGTTCTCGGAATTGGAAATCACCCCGCTCTCGCCGGTGAGTATCGAGGTCTTCGGCCATTGGCGGCTGGAACGCGAAAAGGATTCGCCGCACGGCCTGTTCACGCTGCTGTTCCGGAAGACGGCGAGCGGCTGGCGGATCGTCCATGACCACACGTCCGCGGCGACGCCATGAAGTGGCGCCTGAACATCATGCTGCTGGCGGTCACAACCGCTGCCCAGCTCTTGGCGGCCGATGCCACCAACCACTGGTCGTTTCAGCCGGTTGTCAGGCCCGTTGTTCCGGTCACCGTATCCGGGGCACGCAATCCGATTGATCACTTCATCGGCGCAAAACTGGCCGAGCATCAGCTCGGACCCGCGCCCGAAGCGGACCGGCGCACGCTGATTCGCCGGGTTTCGTTCGACCTTATCGGCCTGCCGCCGACGCCGGAGGAGGCTGATGCCTTCGTCCGCGACCCACGACCGGACGCATACGAGCGGCTGGTGGACCGGCTGTTGGATTCGCCGCATTTCGGCGAGCGCTGGGCGCGCCACTGGCTGGATGTGGTGCGCTTCGCCGAGACGCATGGCTTTGAGATGAACAATCCTCGGCCCAACGCCTGGCCCTATCGCGACTACGTCATCCGCGCCTTCAACGACGACAAACCTTACGACCAGTTCGTCCGCGAGCAGCTGGCCGGCGACGCCTTGGGCGCGGACGAGGCGACCGGATTCCTCGTTGCGGGAGCTTGGGATCAGGTGAAAAGCCCCGATGAGGTGCTGACGAAGAACCAGCGCGCCGATGAATTGCACGACATGGTGAGCGTCACGGGCAGCGCGTTTCTCGGTCTGACCGTTGGCTGTGCGCGCTGCCACGATCACAAGTTCGACCCGATCCCCCAGCATGACTACTACGCGCTCAAGGCCGTCTTTGAGGGCGTGCAGCACGGCGAACGTGAGCGACGGGTCAATGAGAACGGAACCCGGGAGGACGAGCTGAAGCAGATCCGTTCACGTCTCTCGGAAATCGACGCGGCGCTCGTCCGTTTCGAGCCGGTCGCGCAGGTCGGCGTGGTGGATACGAACCGCCTGCGTGGACCCGTTCATCCGCGTCGCAATGTGGAACATTTCGCACCGATCATGGCGAAACGGCTGCGTTTCACCATCCTGGCCACCACGGGAGCGGAGCCCTGTATCGACGAACTGGAGGCATTCACTGTTGGAACCGACCTCACCAATGTTGCGCTGGCGAGTTTCGGCACGAAAGCGACGGCCTCAGGTACGTATCCGAATTCGGAACTGCACCGGTTGGAGCACATTAATGACGGCCGCCATGGCAACAGCCGGAGCTGGATCTCAAGCGAGAAGGGCAAGGGTTGGGTCGAGTTGGAGTTCCCGCAGAGTGTCCTGCTCGAACGCGTCGTCTGGGCACGGGATCGTGAGGAGAAGTTCGGTGACCGGCTGGCCACCGATTACCGCCTGGAAGTTGCCGATGACGTCGGCCATTGGCGCGTCGTCGCCTCCTCCGCAGACCGTCGTGCCTTCAAACCCGGTCAGCCCTATGAGCCGGATCTTCGTCCATACGCGGCCACGGAGACGGCAGAGACGCGGCTCCACCGCCTACTGGACGAGCAGAAGCAACTGACCACGCGGGCACACGAATTGGCCGACCGGCCCATGATCTATGCCGGTGATTTCCGGCAGCCGGAAGCGACGCGCCGTTTCCAGCGCGGTGATCCGATGCAGCCGCGCGAGGAAGTAACGCCAGGAGTTTTGACGCGGATCGCGCTGCCGGGAACGGACAGGGCTCGGAGCATTTCAAATGCGATTCGCAGCCCACAGAATGGAGAATCGAATCAGAGCCTCCTGACGTCGGCTCCTACGGAGGAACAGCAGCGCCGATGGGCGCTCGCCGACTGGATAACCAGCCCGGCCAACCCGCTGACCGCCCGCGTCATCGTGAACCGGCTGTGGCAGCATCATTTCGCCGAGGGGTTGGTCAGCACTCCGAGCGATTTCGGCGTGAACGGTGCCCGCCCGACCCACCCCGAACTGCTCGACTGGCTGGCAGCCGAACTGGTTTCTCACGGCTGGAGCCTCAAACACATCCACCGCCTGATTGTGACCAGCGCCACCTACCGGCAGAGGTCATTGATCAGTGAATCAGTGATCAGTAAGACAGAGAAAAACCCACGCACCGCCAAACTGAAAACTGATTCACTTGCGCAACGACGCGACGCTGGCAACCGCCTCCTCTGGCGCTACCCCGCGCACCGGCTGGAGGCCGAGCCGATTCGCGATGCGATGCTGGCGGTGGGGGGGCGGCTCGATTTGCGCATGGGCGGCCCAGGCTGGTCGCCCTTCGTACCCAACGAGAACTATGTGCGCGTGTATGTGCCCAAGGAGAGTTTCGAAGCCGGGGACTTTCGCCGGATGATCTATGCCACGGTCGTACGCCAAAGGCCCGATGGCGTGTTCGGCGCCTTTGACTGTCCCGACGGCGGGCAGATCGCTCCCAAACGCACTCGTAGCACCACCCCGCTACAGGCACTGAACCTTCTGAATAGCGGCTTTGTCCAGCAGGCTGCCGGCCTGTTCGCCGAGCACCTGCCGGCCAATGCCGGTGGTGCGCCGGAAGCTCAGGCACGGGAGGCTTTCCGATTGGCGTTCCAGCGCGAACCGTCAGCCGATGAGCTGCAGGCGTCGGCCCGATTCATCCGTGAGGAAAACCTGCAGCTCTTCTGCCGCGCTTTGCTGAACAGCAACGAATTCGTCTTCGTCTTCTAGCCGCCACTCATGCCCGATCAACCTCTCAGCAATGCCGGCCGCTGGCTTCTGAACCGCCGTGACTTTTTGCGTCACGGTGGCACGGGTCTCGGCGGCATCGCGCTGGCGACGTTGCTGGCGGAACAGCGCCTGCTCGCGGCGAAGGAGCCGATCCGACCCGACTGGTCGCCGCAGCAACCGAATGCGCCCCGCCCGCCGCATTTCGCCCCGAAAGCCAAGAACGTCCTCGTGATCTTCTGTTCGGGGGCACTGAGTCATCTCGACACCTGGGATTACAAGCCCGAGCTGATTCGCCGCCACGGCGAGCCGCTACCCGGTAATGAGAAGCTCATCACCTTCCAAGGCGAACAGGGAGCGCTCACACGGCCGCTGTGGGAGTTCCGCCCGCGTGGTCAGAGCGGGAAGATGATTTCCAACCTGCTGCCGAATCTCGCCGAGCTCGCCGACGACCTGTGCTTCATCCATTCGATGACCGCCAAGTCGAACACGCACGGTCCGGCGGAGAACCAGATGAGCACAGGCTTCACCCTCGACGGCTTTCCCAGCATGGGCGCGTGGGCGAGTTACGCGCTGGGCACGGAGAATCAGAATCTGCCAGCTTTCGTGGCCATTCCCGATCCGCGCGGCGTGCCGCAGATGGGACCGAACCACTGGAACTCCGCGTTTCTGCCGGCGGTGTTTCAGGGCCTGGCGTTCAATGCCGACCAGCCCATTCCGAACCTGGCGACTCCCAAGGGCATTACGCCACGGGCCGAACGGAGCACCCGCGACTTCCTGCGCTTTCTCAACGACAAGCATTTGGAACAGCACCCCGGCGACACGGAACTCAGCGCCCGGATCGCGAGTTACGAGCTCGCGGCGAGGATGCAGCTGAGCGCGGCGGAGGTGGGCGATTTCACGAAGGAGTCGCCGGCCACGCTGGCGTCATACGGCGTGGGCGACACGAATCCGCTGAAATCGCGCTTTGCGAAGAACTGCCTGCTCGCACGCCGGTTGGTGGAGCGCGGGGTGCGCTTTGTGCAGCTCTTCAACGGCAGTTATGCGATGGGCGAAGGCGTCGGCAACTGGGACGGGCACAAGACGCTCAAGGAGCAGTACAGCGTCCATGCGCCCATCCTCGATCAGCCCGCCGCCGCCCTGCTTCGTGACCTGAAGGCGCGCGGCCTGATGGAGAGTACGCTGGTCGCCTTCGTGACCGAGTTTGGCCGGATGCCCACCTTCCAGAAAGGGGCTCAGGGTCGCGACCACAACCCGCACGGCTTTACGGTCTGGCTCACCGGCGCGGGCGTGAAGCGCGGCTTCAGTCACGGCGCCACGGATGACTTCGGCCACAAGGCGGTCACCGATGCCTGCACCATCTACGACCTGCACGCGACCCTCTTGCACCTGCTCGGCCTGGATCACGAGCGGCTGACCTTTTATCACAACGGCACCGAGCGCCGCCTCACCGATGTGCATGGTGAGGTGATCACCCCGATTCTTGCCTGAAACGTGCCTGGCCAATTTCCATCCTTGAACCCGATTGCCCATCGTCTCCCTACGCTGAGGCGGTCCTACGGCTGCCTGGTGTTGCCGTGGTTGGGAATGGTTCTGGCGCTTTTCGGCGCAAACCTGCACGCCGCCGAAGGCAAGCCGCGGATGGACGATTTTGACTGGTGGTCGCTGAAGCCAATCGTGCGGCCCTTGGTTCCGAAAGTCCGCAGCCCTGCCCTCTCCGCGCGTGCGCGCAATTCCGTGGACCGCTTCATTTTTGCGCGACTGGAGCAGGAGGGGCTCTCGCCTTCGCCTGAGGCGGACCGGCGCACCCTGATCCGCCGGCTTTACTTCGATCTGATCGGCCTTCCTCCCGCGCCGGAAGTGGCGGATGCCTTCGTGAGCGATCCGGCCTCCGATGCCTATGAGCGGTTGGTCGATCGGCTATTGGAATCGCCGCAGTACGGCGAACGTTGGGCACGGCATTGGCTCGACGTGGTTCACTACGGCGAGACCCACGGCTACGACAAGGACCAGCCCCGGCCCAATGCCTGGCCCTATCGCGACTATGTCATCCGGGCGTTTAACTCGGACAAACCGTACTGGCGCTTTGTGCAGGAGCAGGTTGCCGGCGATGCGCTATGGCCGGACACCACGGATGGCATCACAGCGCTGGGCTTCATCGCGGCGGGCCCGTGGGACTTCATCGGGCATGTCGAGGTTCCGGAGACCAAGACGGATGGGAAGATTGCCCGCCTCCTGGACCGTGACGACATGGTGGGAAACGTGATGAACACGTTTTGCAGCACCACCATCCAGTGTGCCCGGTGTCACAATCACAAGTTCGACCCGATCACGTCGGAAGATTATTACCGGCTGACCGCCGTGTTTGCGGCGCTGGACCGGGCGGACAAGCGCTTTGACAGCGACCCGGTCGTCGCCCGCGACCGGGCTTCGCTCGAAACCCAGCAGCAGGCGCTGAAATCCAAGTTGAAAGAGCTGGAAAGCAAGCTAACCGGACTGGGAGGACGGCGCTTGGAGCTGATTGACCACCTGCTTGCCGACCTGCGTGCCGGTTCCAGTCCCGCCGAGCGGGCCGAGTTCGGCTGGCACAGCCAGATCGAAGCGCGACAGGATGCCGTCAAATGGCTCCAGATCGACCTGGGTGTTTCGATTCCGTTGGAACGGATCGTTTATGCGGCCTGCCACGACGACTTCAACGGCATCGGCGACGGTTTTGGTTTCCCGTTGCGCTTCCGGGTTGAAGCGTCGGATGACTCGACCTTCGCAACCGGCGTTTCCCTGCTGGAAGATCAGACGAGTTCCGATGCACCCAACCCCGGTGTCACTCCGCGCGAACTGCGGCCAACCAGCGCGCGCGCGCGTTATGTACGTATCACCGCGACGAAGCTCGCGCCCCGACAGAGTGACTTCATTTTCGCCCTCGCCGAGCTTCAGGTGCTGGACGCAGACGGCCACAATCTCGCGCTGGGCGCGGATGTCACGGCGAGCGACAGCATCGAGGCCGAACCTCGCTGGAGCCGGCGCAACCTGACGGACGGATATTTCTTCGGCTACACCAAGACCGCGGTTGCGCCACCGATTGCCCTGCTGGAAGCGCAGAGGAAGGACCTGCTTGCGCATCTCACCGATGACGGCACTCAAAGCGGCTTGGAAAGCACCCGGGCCGAACTGCGCCGGGTGGATGCCAGTTTGGCGAAGCTGCCGCCCGTGCAAGTGGTCTATGCCGGCACCATCCACCACGGCAGCGGGTCGTTTCGCGGGACCGGGCCCAACGGTGGCAAGCCGCGCCCCATCTTTCTCCTCAACCGCGGCGACGTAAACAAGCCGACCAAAGAAGTCGCACCTGGCACAGTGCGCTTTCTGGGCGACGACGGCATTTTTGGCGTGCCCGGAGACGCGCCAGAAAGCGCCCGGCGCATCGCTCTGGCCAAGTGGCTGACCGATCCGCGCAATCCGTTGACCTGGCGATCCATCGTGAACCGGGTCTGGGAGTACCACTTTGGCCGCGCGCTGGCGGACTCACCGAACGACTTCGGTCGCATGGGCCAGAAGCCTTCGCATCCCGAATTGCTGGACTGGCTGGCGGTGGAGTTTCGCGATGGCGGCCAGTCGCTGAAGGCGCTGCACCGCCTGCTGGTGACAAGCAGCACCTACCGGCAGGTCTCAGTAATCAGTGAATCAGTGAACAGTGGGTCAGTGAAGAAGCGGCGCTCGCCTACCGGAGAACTGATTGCTGATTCAGCGATTACTGAATCACTGAACCCGGCTCAGCAGCGCGATGCTGATAACCGGCTGCTCTGGCGCATGAACCGGCGCAAGCTGGAAGCGGAGGCCATCCGGGACAGCGTGCTCCTGGTGGCTGGCAAACTGGACCCGGCCATGGGCGGCCCCAGCTTTCAGGATTTTGTGGTCGAACGGCCCGAACATTCTCCCCACTACGAGTATCGGCTGCATGATCCTGAAAACCCGAAATCGCAGCGACGTTCCATCTACCGGTTCATCGTGCGTTCCCAGCCGCAGCCCTTCATGAGCACGCTGGATTGCGCCGACCCCTCCATGTCGGTGGACCGCCGGAACGAGACGCTCAACGCGCTCCAAGCGCTGGCCCTGCTTAACAACCAGCTCACCGTCGCCATGTCCCGGCATTTCGCGGAACGGGTGGAGAAAAAGGACGGCTCCACTGAAGCCGCCGTGACACGTGCATTCCGGCTCGCGCTGGCCCGCTCCCCCAGTGTGACCGAGCTCAAGTCACTTACCGATTTTGCCCGCCAGAACGGCCTCGCCAATACCTGCCGGGTGATCCTGAACCTCAACGAATTTGCCTTTGCCGACTGAGCCCGCAGACCCGGCGTGAACGCAACTCCATGAGCAACTCATCACCCTGGCATCGTCGGCAGCCCTCTGCGCCCACCTCGCGTCGCGAGTTCCTGTGGCGTTCCGGCGGCGGCCTGGGCGGGATCGCGCTCGCCTCTCTGTTGGGTGGCCAGGGATTGCTCGCTGGCGATGAAGGGTCGCCTGTGATGCCGAGTGCCAAGCCGCCGCCGTTCCGGCCGAGGGCGAAGCGCGTGGTGCAATTCTTCATGGCCGGGGCGGCCAGCCATGTGGACATGTGGGAGCACAAGCCGCTCCTGGAAAAACGGAACGGCGAAAAGTGGGATGCGGGCGAAAAGGTGGAACTGTTTCAGGACGGCCTCGGTGCGACGTTTGCCTCGCCCTGGAAATTCCGGCCCTACGGCCAGTGCGGCAAGATGCTGAGCGACATCGTGGCGCCACTGGGGGCGGTGGTGGATGACCTGGCGTTTATCCACAATCTGGTCGGCAAAACCGGGGTGCATTCGCAGGCGACCCTGCTACAGGCGACAGGCTTCAACACGCCGGGCTTTCCGGGCATGGGCTGTTGGGTCAGCTACGGGCTCGGCACGGAGAACGAGAACCTCCCCACCTTCGTGGTCATGCCGGATTTGCGTGGGTTCCCCTCGAATGGCGCGAAGAACTGGGATGCTGCGTTTTTGCCCGGCCAGCATCAGGGAACCATCGTTCGCGTGGGTGCGACCAACCCGATCGAGGATCTGTTCCCGCCCGCCAAGGCGGAGTTCATCCGACCCGCGTCAGAAGCCGCCAGCCATGATGTGCTCACGCAGCTCAACCGGTTGCACGCCGCCGACCGTCCCGGTGACTCGCGGTTGGAGGCGCGCATCCGTAGCTATGAGCTGGCTGCCCGGATGCAGTTGGCCGCGCCCGAGGCGCTGGACCTATCCCGGGAAACGGAGCGCGTGCGTGCCTTCTACGGCATCGACGACACCACGAAAAAGTGGCCGGCCGAGATCAACGTGCCCGAGGAGACGGACATCATGGGCCGCAAATGCCTGACCGCCCGCCGGCTGTTGGAACGCGGCGTTCGGTTCGTGCAGATCTGGTCCGGCAATGACAACAGCTTCCCCCGCCGCAACTGGGATTCGCACGAGGACATCGCGCGCGATCACGGGCCATTGTCCCTCGGCATGGCGAAGCCGATTGCGGCGTTCATCCAGGATTTGAAGCAACGTGGCCTGTTGGAGGACACGGTCATCCTGTGGACGACCGAGTTTGGTCGGATGCCCTGCGCCCAGGGCGGCAAGGGGCGCGATCACAATCCGTTTGTGTTCACCAACTGGCTGTGCGGCGGCGGCATCCGGGGTGGCATCAGCCATGGTCCCAGCGATGAGTGGGGTTACAAACCGCTCGACCGGGCGAACCCGACCCAGGTGTACGACATCCATGCGACCATCCTGCGCCTGCTGGGGATTGAGCACACGAAGCTCACCTTTCGGCACAACGGGGTGGATCGGCGGTTGACCGATGTTCACGGCGAGGTTATCAGCGACATCATCTCCAGCTAGAAGCGACCCATGAAAACCCCCACCGAGATCCGCCGCGCCTTTACGCTCATCGAACTGCTGGTGGTCATCGCCATAATCGCGATCCTGGCCGGGATGCTCCTGCCCGCGCTGGCCAAGGCGAAAGCAACCGCCCAAAAGTCCCTTTGTACCAGCAATGAGAAGCAATGGGGCGTGGCCTTGGCCATGTATGCTGGAGACTTTCAGGAGTCTTTCCCGGACAATCGATACGGAGCCGACCTCAGTTGGATGAGCACCAACTTGGCGACCTTCTGGCAGAAGTACCTCATCAAATCCGACAAGCCCATTTCCGCGAAGGACAAAAAGGCCGCCAACAACGTGCTCTTCTGCCCGACGGACGAATGGCACCGGCAGGTGGACACCTGGCGTTACGGGGATGCCAGTTCGGAGACGAAACCGATCCTTACAGGATTTTTTTACCTGCCTGGACGCACCAACTCGAGCGGAAATTGGCCCTACGATTCCGAAGGCCTGTTGCAATGGGCGCTGCGCTCGAAGATGGGACGCGAGTACAGCCGTGCGCCGGTGTTGATCGACCGGCTCCAAGGAATAGGACCGCGCACCACTAACGTCTATGATGCACGCTTGACGTGGGTGACCCCTGACGAAGGCAAGCTCTGGAAAACGCCCAATCACGCCGGTCCCGGTGGCGCTCCCACGGGCGGCAATTTCCTTTTCGAGGACGGCCACGTCGACTGGATGAACGGCAAAAAGGTCAGTCTGGGTTCAGGATCCGGTTCCTGGCAGTGCTTCTACAAGATCCCCATCGACTGAGAACTCGGCAGTGGGTCGCTTCCATGCAAGCGCTCAGACGCCGAAGATTTGTCGCACAAACTTCCGGCTGAGGGCGTGGTTTTCGACCACATCACGGGTGATCTTCGTGCCGCCTTCCAGCGCCAGTTCGACCGTGTAGAATTGTGGCATACGGTTCTGCGCGGCGAATGCGGCGACGGCACCGTAGTCGATGTCCCCGCTGTCCAGATCCTCCCACCAGATCTGTGACCGGCTCTGGCGCAGGTGCCAGGAGACCACGCGCTTTCCGTACTGGCGAAGACAGTCGGCGGGCTGGATGCCGCCCCGGAAAACCCAATGCACATCGTAGCAAAAGCCGACGGTGGCCTCCGGACACAGCTTGAAGTTGGAATGGAACTCCTTCGCCCCGTTCCGCAGTTCCGGTGTGTGGTGGTGGATGCCCAGCTTCACGCCGATGGCTTTCAGTTCGTCACCCAGTTCGTTCAAGGCATCCGCCTGAATGGCGAGTTCCTTGTCCGTCTTGTCACGTCCGATGGGATCGGGATTGAAGTTGATGATGCCAAAGCCGGCCTTGGCCGCCTCCTTCGCGGCGACGGCGATGCGTTCGGCGGTTTCGCTGGCCTTGCCCAGCACATGCAAGGCTCCGCCGGTGTAGAGGCTCACGGGTTTGAGCCCCTTCAGCTTCAGGCGTTCGGCCAGCTTGGCGTTGTTCTCGGGCGTGCCGACATCCAAGTTGCCCTCCGCATAGTCGTAACCCGCATCGCGCAGGGCCGAAAACACCTCGTCCATATGGTCGCCGAGTTTCTTGCCGGCGCGCTCGTAATACTGGCCCCAACCATAGAGCTGTGAGCCGACGAGCGGTGGAACCAGTTTGGGCGGCACATAGGGCTTCACCTTCGGGGCAGCCTTGGCTGTGGCGGTGCCGATCGAATTGGTCGTGGTGGCTCCCAAGGCGGTGCCGGCGGCCAAGGCGGCGGAAGCAGCCAGAAAATCGCGGCGGTTCATGCCTGAAGTTGTCGGCGAACCATGGCACGAGGCAAGCCCGCGCGCGTCACTTCAGCGCGCGCAGCTTGGACAGGGTCCGGCGGAAATCCTCCGGCAGCGGGGCGTCGTAGTCGCGCCAGATGCCGGTCTTGGGGTGCAGGAAGCCCAGACGGCGCGCGTGCAGCAGCTGGCGTGGCGGCACGACTCCCGATTCCTGGGCCAGACGGGCCGTCTGCTTTGCGCCATAGGTTTCATCGCCAAAAAGCGGAAAGCCAAGATGCTGGAAGTGAACGCGAATCTGATGTGTGCGGCCGGTGTGGAGCATGGCCTCAACAAATGTCGCCCCGATGAAGCGCTCGATCACGCGGAAGCTCGTCCAGGCCTCCCGCCCCTTCCCCGGCGTGGTCACCGCCATGCGCTTGCGATGCGAGGGATGCCGGGCGATGGCCATCCGGATGTCGCCCTGCGACGGTTGCAAATCGCCGCAGACCACGCACTGGTAAGTCTTCTCGACCTTCCGGCTGGCAAACTGTTCCTGCAACGAGCGGTGCGCCTCGTCATGTTTGGCCACGACCAGGCAGCCACTGGTGCCCAAATCGAGCCGGTGCACGATTCCGGGTCGCTCCACGCCACCGATGCCACTCAGGCGTCCCCGGCAATGGTGCAGGAGGGCGTTCACCAGCGTGCCGTCTTCGTGCCCGTGGGCGGGATGCACGACCAGGTCCGCCGACTTGTTCAGTACGATCAGGTCATCGTCTTCAAAAATGATGTCCAGCGGTATGTCCTGCGCGACCACCTCGGAAGGCTTGGCCTGCGGCCAGGTCACCTCGATGACATCGCCCAGTCGCGGCTGGGCGGAGGACTTGGGCGGGCGACCGTTGACCAGCACCAATCCCTCGGTCAGCAGCCGCTGGATTTCGCCGCGGGAAGTATCCGCATACCGCTCGTGCAGGAAGCGGTCCATGCGCTGGCCGGGGTGCGATTCGGCGACTGTGAACGAGTCCTTTTCCATGTTGATCACTTCAGGACTTCCGCTTGGGACGTTTTTCCGGCGTAAGCTTTCCGGTTGGGGGTACCACGATGTTCGTGCCCTCCACCCAGGGAATTTCACGGCCATCGATAAAAAGCGTACGGGGTACCGCCTCAATCAGGTGGCCGAAGACATCCACGGCGACGGTACCGGGGAGGAAGGTCACATCGAGAAACTCAATCGGCCCGTAGGGCAGGATGTTGGTGTTGGGGTTGTTGAACACCCGCATCAGCGGCGCGTTGGTGAAGCGGGACGGTGCCTGTTCCCCGGGAAATGTCAGCGTCACCCCGTGGGAAGGAAGCAGCTTGTGGTGCTCCAGTCGGACCACGGGGGTACCGTCCGGAAGCTTGTCCTGAAACATCACCCACGGCCCGCCGCGCTGGCGCACGGCCATGCAGCCGCCGTACAGCGTGATGTAAAGAAACAGCGTTACAAAAAAGAGCGCGGCGAACGCCTTGGCCGCTTTGATTCCGTCTTCGTTCAAAGGCCGGAGACATTACCGACGCGGCCACGGAGCGCAACGGCTGTTGCGCTCCGTGTTCCGGCGAGCCGGTGGTGATCAGTTCCGCGGCAGTTCGCGGAGATAGACGTTTTTGAACCAGAGGTTGTTCCCGTGGTTCTGTAGCTCGATCTGGCCCGTGGGAAAGATCGGCTGGCTGTAATCCCAGTAGTTTTCCAGGGTGACGTTATGGGTCACGAGCTCATCGTTGAGGAACACCGTGACCTTCTCACCCTGCATGATGACGTGGAAGTGGTTCCACTGACCGATGGGCTTGTCCGCGACCTTGGTGGGCTTCGAGGGGTTCTTCTTATTGTTGTAGAGCCCGCCGGAGCCTACCTCGCTGCCGAACTTCGTGGGCTGCGTGAACGGATCCCAGATCTGCACCTGCGGGCTGCCGCGCAGGTAGAGGCCGCTGTCGCCGTGCTCCTTGATCTTGAAATCCACGAACAGCTCGAAGTCGCCGTAGTCGTCCCGCAGCGTGGCGAGGCTGTCACCCTTGCCATCGAAGGCCAGTTCGCCGTTCAGCGACTGCCAGCTGGAGCGCATCCGCGCGTCGGCCTTGGCCTGTTCCTCGGCGCGCTTTTCCGGCGACAGGGTGGCACGCTTGGCGGGATTGTCGTTGGGCGAGGCGAGCAGGCCCTTCCAGCCGGTGAGATCCTTGCCGTTGTAAAGGGCGGTGAAGCCCGGATAGGGCGCGGTGTTATCCTTCGCGAAATTGGAGGGCAGCGCCTTGGCTCGGATGTTGCGGAACTCGACGTGATCGCTGTGGCCAAGGAAACCGATATGACCGCGCTCACGAAGCAGGCCCGGATGCTTCGCCAGCTTGTGCGCGTCGGTCACGGTGTTGAGGTCCACGTCGGTGATGATCTGGCCGTTGAGCGTGACCTTGATGTGCCGGCCGTCGGCGACGATTTCCTCGGTGTTCCACTGGCCCACGGGCTTCATCGCGCCGTGCTTGGCGGCGAAGACGTCGTAAACCGAACCGTGGAACTGCTCCGGACGCAGCTTCCCGTACTTGGCCTCGGCCCCGGATTCCTCCAGCACCTGGATTTCCATGCCGACGTAGGCCGCATCGCCCTCGAACGGAGCGCGGATGCCCACGCCGTTGTTGGCGCCGGGGTCGGCACAGACGAAATCGAAGCGGAGCACGAAGTTCTCAAATTCGTTCTCCGTGAAGAGGTTTCCGCCTATGCCCTGCTCGCAGACGATCTTGCCGTCGCGAACCTTGTATTCCTCGCCGGGCTTGCCCATGAAGCGCCACCCCTTGAGCGAGGTGCCGTCAAAAAGACTGGTGAAGCCGGATTCAGAGGAGGCGGAAGCGCCCTGATCATAGGCACAACTGACAAAAAGAGGAGCCGCCAGGAGGCAGGCGAAAATGGTTTTCTTCATAGGCAGATTGAACGCGCGAAGGCTCCGCCGCGAAGCCGCTGCCGACAAGGAAAACCTCCGTGGACCGTCAAAATTCGGCATTTGCGTCACACCTGTGCAAAGTTTGAACGCGGAACGGCTTGCCGCCTCCAACGGCGGGTATGCGTTTTCCCTTTCGACAGCTGCGCCCGTCCGCCGAAGGCGCCGGTCATGCGCTTCTGGGTCTGGCAACCACGGTGGCGGTCGTGATTTTTCTGACCTCCGTCTTTCGCACCCGGCAACAGGCGCCAGCGATAGCCAGCAGCATCAGCCGCCAGCCAGTCCGCGCCGCGGCGGTGCTGATTGGTCGCGGCATGCCGAACGCGTGGGTGGCCGGCGCACCCACGAATCCGCCGGCAGGAACCAATCAGCTCAACCATCGGACCTGAGCCGCATGCGATTCGTGCAGGTCTGAAATTTTTTTGAACGGTTTTCTTCGGCCCCGGTCGGACTTCGCAGCAATCAATTTCCACCGCCAAGGAGACTGGTGGTATCAGCTTGGCCCGCGCCGTTCGGCAAGACCGGTCAGTACGCGACTAACAGCCTCCAGTCGCGGTGACCGGAACACCGGCGGCGCGGGCTTGGCGCAGCGGCTCCAGAAACAGGCTGTCCACCTCCAGCGCCGAGCCCCGTTCAAAATCAATCAGGGTCGAGGCCAGGTAGCGTCCCATGGAATGGGTCCGTTCAATTTCAGCCTCGGTGTAACCCGGCTCGATGTTGTGCCCCAAGGCGTTGGCGGTGGCGATCACCTCCTGCATCAGCTCCCGAACCAGCGCCGCCCAGCGTGTGTCGCTTAAAAGCATGTCCGTGGCCAGCACGTGGGCGGTGAAGTGCGAATCTCGAATTTCGAATTTCGAGTCGGTCAGGGCTTCGTAGCCGACCACTCCTGCCACCCCCAGACCGTTGAAGGGAATGTTCCAGACGAGCTTGAGCCAGTGGGCGCGGGCCAGATTGTCGGCCACCTGGCAGGGAATCCCCGCGTGCCGGAACAGCGTGGCCAGGTCATGCGTCCTGGGCTCAGGCCAGCGCTGGAACTCACCAAACAGGATGCGTCCGCCGTCGATATGGCGCACCACGCCGGGAGCAATCCGGTTGAGCGAGACGAAGCACAGCCCGCCCAGGATCTGTTCCACGGGGAACACTTTGGCCAGCGCCTCCTCGTTGCCGAGGCCATTCTGCAGCGTGAGCAGGGCCGTTCTCGGCCCGACGAGCGGGGGCAGCAATTTCGGAAATTCAGTATTCGCCGTCGTCTTCAGTCCAATCAGGACCAAGTCGCAAGGCCCGATCTCTTCAGCTGTGCGGGCGCAGCGGGGACGCACGCGAAGCGACTCCGTATCGCCGCAAACCTCAATCCCCTGCCGGCGTACCTGCTCGTAGTCCGAACGCAGTAGGAAATGCGTCTCGTGCCCATCCCGGCAGAGCTTTGCCCCGTAGTAGCTGCCCAGCGCACCGGTGCCGACGATGGCGATTTTCATAATGAAAGGTTGGGCCGATGTCGCAAAAACAAAACGGCCTCCTGCAGGCAGGAGGCCGTTTTGATGAACCTGGGCGGAATTACTTCGCGCCGAGGATGGCATCCTTCGCGGCCTTGGCCACGCGGAACTTCACGACCTTCTTGGCCGGGATCTTGATCTCAGCGCCGGTGGCCGGGTTGCGGCCGATACGGGCCTTGCGGTTCACGAGGACCAGCTTGCCGACGCCGGGGAACGTGAAGGTGTTCTTCGCATTCTTGTAGGCGAGCTCAGCGAGCGTCTCGAGAACGGCGACGGCCTGTTTCTTGGAGATTTCCGCCTTTTCGGCGAGGGACGTGGCGATTTGGGACTTAGTGAGGGCTTTTGCCATGGCTAGAGGTGTGTTTAATGTTGCTGTTGATCGGTCTTACGAGGGCCGAAATGCGGGCGCATTTAAGCAACCGACAAAATGACGGCAAGGGAAAACCCCAGCAAATATGCGACTTTGTCCCGGCGGGTTTCCGGCGTATGCCGCCCGGCTTGACCCGACCGGCCATCGTTCGCACTCTGGGGACGTGCCTGAATTGTCCACCATTCTGAGCGACCTCCGCTACGAGATCGTCCGTGAGATCTACGAGGGCGGCATGGGTGTCGTTTACGAGGCTAAACAGCACGGAACCCGCGGTTTTGCGAAGCGGGTGGCGATCAAGGTCATTCGCGAGCGCTTCGCCAGCAACCCCGAGTTCATCGAGAATTTCGTCGGCGAGGCCAAGCTGGTGGCGGACCTCATCCACACCAACATCGTCCAAACCTACCACCTGGGTGAATCTCGCGGCGTCTGCTTCATCTGCATGGAGCTGATCCGCGGCGTTAACCTCGAACAGTTCCTGCAGCGCCTGACTCTGTGCGGTCGCAAGCTGCCGGTGGAACTCGCCGTCTTCATGGTCAGCCGCATCGCCCGCGGTCTGGCCTACGCGCATGCCAAGAACCATCCGGACGGCACCCCGCTGTTTCTCGTCCATCGCGACATCAGCCCGAAGAACATCATGATCGCCTTCGAGGGTGACGTGAAGGTGACCGACTTCGGCATTGCGAAGGCCAAGGGGCTGCTCAAGGACAAGGAAGGCGAGGAAGTCGCGGGCAAACCGGAATACATGAGTCCCGAGCAGGCCGACTTCATGATCACGGACAAGCGCTCGGACATTTTTTCCTCCGGCATCGTCCTTGCCCAGCTCCTCACCGGGCAGAACATCTTCAAGGGCGCCACAGCGGAAGACTCGCGCCAGCGCGTGATGCACACGCCGATTCCCGATTTCTCCAGGCTGAACCCCGAGATCGAGCCCAAGTTGAACCAGATTCTCCAGCGCTCGCTCAGCCGGGATCTGGCATTGCGCTACCAGACCGCCGACGAGTTCCTCTACGAGCTGGAATACTTCATCTACCATCGCGGTTACGGCCCCACGAACGAAACGATGGGCAAGTTCATCCGTGACCTCTTCAAGGAGGAATCCACCCCGCCGGCTCCCCCGGCGGGCACCGCGACCGGCGGCACGATGCGGATGAGCGGCACCATCAAGGTGCCGAAACGCAAGAGCACCAGCCTGTTCGACCGCATCAAATCGAAGATCAAATGAGCCGCCGTTCCGCGCCCAAGGGCCGCACCGTCACGCTGGGACTGCTCCAGCACGCGTGCTCGGCCGACCCCAAGGAGAACCTTGCCACCACCCTGGCCGCCGCCGCGCGCGCAGCCAAGGCCGGGGCGCAGATCATCTGCACCCAGGAGCTATTCCGCTCGCAGTACTTCTGCCAGTGCGAGGATCACAAATACTTCGCGCTCGCCGAGCCGATCCCCGGTCCGAGCACGAAAGCGTTTCAAACGCTGGCGAAGAAGCATGGCGTGGTCGTCATCGCCTCCCTCTTTGAGAAGCGCGCCGAGGGGCTCTACCACAACACCGCCGTCATCATCGACGCCGACGGTTCGCTGTTGGGCATCTACCGGAAGATGCACATTCCCGATGACCCGCTCTTCTACGAGAAGTTCTACTTCACGCCCGGCGATCTGGGCTTCCGCGCCTGGGACACCAAGTTCGGCCGCATCGGCGTGCTGATCTGCTGGGACCAGTGGTATCCCGAGGCCGCGCGCCTCACCGCGATGAACGGCGCGGAAATTCTCTTCTATCCCACGGCGATTGGCTGGCATCCCGGTGAAAAGCAGGAGTACGGCGTGAACCAACACATGGCCTGGGAAACCATCCAGCGCTCCCACGCGGTGGCCAACGGCTGTTACGTCGCCTCGGTGAACCGGATCGGCCTTGAACAGCCCATCGGCGGTGATGGCCTCGAGTTCTGGGGCCAGAGCTTTGTCGCCGGCACCTCCGGACAAATCCTGGCCAAGGCTTCCGAAGGCAAGGCGGAGAACCTCATCGTGCCCGTGGATCTCAGCAAAGTGGATGTCACGCGCACTCACTGGCCTTTCCTCCGCGACCGCCGTATCGACGCCTACGGCAACCTCACCAAGCGGTTTGTCGATCGCGATTAACTCGCTTCCGCCATCGCAACCGACAACCGGCGGACCCCTTCCCTGATCTGTTCGACCGGAATCCCGGTGAAGTTCAATCTCAAGGCATTTTGACCGCCGCCGGCGGCATGGAAATCCTCACCTGGCACGAAGGCCACCCCGTGCGCCAGGGCCCGGGACAACAGGGCTGTGGCGTTGACCTCCTCCAAGAGGCGGACGAACAGGAACATTCCCCCGGCGGGCCGGCTCCAGCTGAGTCCCGCAGGCATGTAATGTTCCAAGGCCTCCAACATGGCGTCGCGCCGTTCGCCGCAAACTTGGCGAAGGCGGGGCAGATGGGTTTCGAGCACGCCGGAACGACCCAATTCCAGGGCGATGTGCTGGCAGAGCGTGCTAGTGTGCAGATCCATGCTCTGCTTCGCCAGCGTAAACTTGTCGATCACGGCCCGTGGCGCGATCACCCAGCCAAGGCGCAAGCCGGGTGCGAGCGTTTTGGAGAACGTGCCCAAATGGATCACCTGTGCGCGTGACTGGTCGCCGTCCAGATTCCCGCCGGCCAGATCTAGCAGGTGCGGCGAGGCCTCGCCTTCGTAACGCAACTCGCCATAGGGATTGTCTTCGATCACTGGAACGCCCGTCCGGTCTGACCATGCGATCAGCTGCCGTCGTCGCGAAGCCTGAAGCGTGACGCCCGTGGGGTTTTGGAAATTGGGTATGCAATACAGCAGCTTTGCCGGTTCGTTTTCGCGGGCCTCCAATTCGGAAACACACAATCCATGCCGGTCCATCGCCACGGGAGAGAATACGGCCCCATACGGCCGCCATGCTGTCAGGGCCGCTAGATAGGTCGGATTTTCCACCAGCACCACGTCGCCCGGATCAAGAAACACCCGGCCGATCAGATCGAGCGCCTGCTGCGAACCGGTGGTGATCAGCACATTTTCGTGTCGCACCGGGCAGCCTGCCCGCGACGACCGTTCGGCGATCCAGTCGCGCAGCTCCGCTTCGCCGGCGGTCTCCCCATATTGCAGGGCCCGTTCCGGGTGGCTGCGCAGCACGTCATCTGTTGCTGCGCGAAATTCCTGGGCGGGAAAAAACTCAGCCGGAGGCAGCCCGGCGGCAAACGAGATGATGCCCGGTTGGGCGGCGAGTTTCAGCAGCTCGCGCACGGTGGAGCGCTGCATCAGGGCGGTGCGCTGGGCGAATCGTGAGTTCCAATCCATGTCGCAGCTTCCCGGTTCCATGGGAATCCGGGTAAGACTTCTTTTGTCGCGCCGCCATGCGGTTTCGGTATGACTCGCGCATGGAATTGCGCCAGTTGCGCTACTTTGTCGGCGTCGCGCACGAGCGAAGTGTGACTCGCGCGGCCGTGACGCTCCGCGTCGCCCAGCCCGCCCTCAGCCGGCAGATCCGCCACCTCGAGGACGAGGTCGGCGTCAAGCTGCTGGAGCGGAGTTCAAAAGGGGTGGAACTCACCCCGGCTGGCCAGGCGTTCCTCAGCGAGGCCGAAGCCATTCTACGCCAGAGCGAGCAGGCGGTCCGCTCCGCCCAGCGGCACGAGCTCGCCCAGCGCGGCCAGCTGAATGTCGGATATGTCTGGGGCCTCTTTCACACTTTGGTGCCGCAATGGGTGGCCCTTTTCCGGCAACATCACCCCGAAGTGGCGGTCAACCTGTTCGATCTCACCGCGACCGGACTTGCCGAAGCGTTGCAGGCTGGGAAACTGGACCTGGGCTTCATCGGCTTTGCCTACGAGGCCGATTCCGTCGGGCTGGAAAAGCGCAAGGTGGCCGCCTGCGATTTCCTCGCCGCGTTGCCGGCCAGGCATGGCGCCGCACGCCAGCGCCGGGTGAAACTGGCATCGCTGAAGGACGAATTCTTCATCGCGATCTCGGCGCTCACCTACCCCGGAGCTGCGCAGGTGTTGAACGATGCCTGCCACTCGGCCGGCTTCCGACCCAAAATTCTACAGACGGCCGAACGCGGCTTTACCTTGCTGGGACTGGTGGCGGCCGAATGTGGTGTGACCTTGCTGCCCTCCTCCTTGCAGGCGCTCCCGCACTCCGGAGTCGTGTTTCGTCCGCTGTCGCCGGCACCCGTGGCCGACCTGTTTGTGGCGTGGAGCCGGCAGCCGCTTTCTCCGCTGGCACGGCAGTTCGTGGACGCCCTGCCCGTCCCCCGGAAATAGCGTCGCATTTTGTCTGTCGGATATCACCGGCGGCGGGTGTTACCTCATGAAGTTGCGATGAAAAACACACCCGATCATGAGCTGCTGAGCCGCTATGCCGATCACGGCACCGAGGCGGCGTTCACCGAGCTGGTCGAGCGGCATTGCAACCTGGTCTGGGCCGCCGCCCGCCGTGTCAGCGGCAACGGGGAAACCGCCCGCGACGTCGCCCAGTCCGTCTTCACCGATCTGGCCCGCAAGGCCGGCAAGCTGCCGCCAGGAACGGTGCTCGCCGGCTGGCTTTACCGGGCGGCCTGTCACGCGGCGGCCAATCACATTCGCGGCGAAGCCCGCCGTTTCCAACGGGAGCAAGCGGCCATGCAGCAACACGAATTATCGCACGCCGACGCCTCCGAGAAACGCCTTGCGGAGGAGCTGCAACCGCTGTTGGACGCCGCCCTCAACGAGCTCAACGCGGCCGATCGTGACGCGGTCGTCTTGCGGTTCCTGGCCGGCCGCAGCCTGGCCGAGGTGGGTGCCACGCTTGGCCTCAGCGAGGACACGGCCCAAAAGCGCGTCAGTCGCGCCCTGGAAAAACTGCGGGGGGCGCTCCGCCACCGCGGAGTGACCATCAGCGGCGGAGCGGCGGCGGCGGCTCTCAGCATGGCCGGCGCTCAGGCCGCACCCACGGGCCTGGCGGTCATCATCGCCAGCGGCGCGTTGGCCGGGGCCGGGGCCACGGCCGGCACATTCTCCCTATTCGTACTTATGAAATCCAAACTCGTACTCGGTATCATTGGCGGGGCCACGGTTGCTTCCGTCCTCGTCTGGCAGCAGCGCTCCAACCAGCGGCTGGCCGAAGAAAACATGGCCCTGCGACAACAGGTGGCGGCGTTGACGACGGCGGCATCCCCGCCGGCGTCATCGACTGCAACGGACGGGCGTTCAGCCGGCACCGCAGCCGAAGAGCATGCCGAACTGCTCCGCTTGCGTGGCGAAGTCGCTCGCCTGCTGAAAAGACAGCAGCCATCCCCAGGCGGTGACGTGACCAGGCGCCTGCAAGCCGCCGAAACCCGCGCGGCACAGGCGGAAGCGGCGACCGCCCAAATCAAAGCCGAAGAGGACGCCAGGCAGCACTCCATCCGGATCATCAATGCCTTGAAGAACCTTGGTCTCGCTGCCCGCATCTTTTCCACCGACCATCAGGATCGCCTCCCCACAACCTTCGACGACATGCGCAATGAAATGGGACTTTCTGCCGAAGGAAACTTCCCGGGCGGCATTTCGCCCAATCTGTTTGAGTTCTTCCCCCACGAGCCGCCGATCAGCGAGGCGGAGCCGCAGATGATCATGTTCCGCGAAAAGGCGGCGCGCCAGCTGCCCAATGGTGATTGGGAACGAAGCTACGCCCTGATCGACGGCTCAGTCCAAACCCAGCACTCTCCCAACGGGGATTTCAGCCAGTTTGAGCGCGAAGGTACGGGCACGCTCGCCAATGCGCCCAAGAAATAGTCCCAGCAAAATCAATCGGACGGCCCCGAATGTTTTCGGGGCCGGTTCCGTTTCCTGAAGCTTGTCGCCCACCGGGCGAACATGCTTACGCTCGGGCAGGATGACGCCCGATTATTGTCCGAGCTGCGGTTCAGCCGTACCTGAGAACGCGCGATCATGCCCCGACTGCGGAGCTGATGAGACGACGGGCTGGTCCGACGAGGCGCACGCGGAACGGCTGGGCATCCCCTCGGAAGACTTTGACCACGATGCCTTCGTCGAAGAGGAGTTCGGCGATCCGGCCCGCCGCAAACGCCCCCTGCATTGGCTCTGGTACGCCACGGCTGTCGGACTGCTCGGGGTGACTCTGTGGTGGTGGTTTCGGTAAATTCAGCCGGCATCCCATTGCGCTTCCGCTTGGCTTCGCCTAGATCACGCCGCGAATCGTCATGCGCCCGCTGCCCCGTTCCTTTTACGACCGAGATACCGTCTTGGTTGCCCGGGAACTGCTGGGAAAGCACCTGGTCTTCGCGCCTGATGGAGTTCCGCGAATCGGCCGCATTGTGGAAACAGAGGCGTACCTTGGCCCCCACGACCTTGCGGCGCATTCCTCCAAAGGACTGACCGAACGGACGCGGGTCATGTTTGGGCCGCCCGGGCATGCCTATGTCTATCTGATCTACGGCATGCACTACTGCCTCAATGTGGTGACGGAGCGCGAAGGTCACGCCTCCGCCGTGCTGCTGCGGGCGATCGAGCCGATCCAGAATGTCAGTGGTCGCACCTGTGGCCCCGGACTGCTCTGCAAGGCGATGGGCATCGACAAACGACTCAACGGCCACGACCTGCTGAGTGACGACCTCTTCATCACTGAAACGTCTTCGCCGGAATGCTTTCGCATCGTTGCGCGACCGCGCATCGGGGTGGATTACGCAGGCGCTTGGGCAAAGCGGAAACTGCGCTTCTACATCCGGGGCAATGCCTTCGTTTCCCGGCCCTGAGCGGCGCTTTCCGTGGGATTAGCGCCGGGCGATCAGCGTCAGCATCGGCCACCACCAGACCGTTTTACCCTCCTCCTCCCCCAGCGAGAGCAGACGGCGAATACTGGCGGGTGCGTGGGAAACCAGCTCACGTACCCGCAGCCGATTTTCTGCCGAAGTAGCGGCAGTCTCAAAATACCACTCCAAATCCGGCTGCTTCTTGAGGTGTATCCCCCGGCTCTGAATGTGGAGGCCGGCTGCCACACAAAGATCGCCCCAAGTGCGCGGCGAGAGCAGGCGGTGATGGCTTGGATCACGAAGCTTTTCCACCTCGTGCAGCCACGCCTCCGTTTCCGGTTCATCATCCTGGACGGTACCGTCGATCAGCAGAAAATATCCGCCGGGTACCAGCACACGGGCGACTTCAGACACGAACCGGTCGGGCGCGCTGAAGTGGTGCGGTGCCACCCGGCAGGTCACGAGGTCGAAGCTTGCATCCGCATACGGCATGGCCTCCGCGGGATGCTGACAAAACTGCACGGAGAGCTTCCGCTCGGTCGCCGCCTCGCGGGCACGTTGCAGCATCGGCTCGGTAAGATCGGAGAGTGTGACCTCGTGGCCGAGACTGGCCAGCAGCAGACCGGTGTGCCCTGCTCCCGTGGCGACATCCAGCACCCTGGCCTTCGTCGGCAGCGAGATGGTGCCGAGCGCGGCCCGCACGTCCGCGACATCTTCCAGAATGTGGCCCTTGCCGTAGCGATGGCTTTGCCGGCCAAACTGTTCGCTCGCCGCCGACTGGACTGAATCGAGATCGCCGTTCATTGCAGGCCTCCGGCCTCACCAGACATAGCTATGGGAGAACGCCTCGCTCAGCGCGCCGCCGACTTGCTGCTCACGTCGAGGCACACCGCTTCCTTGGTGCTCCGGGCGTAGATGCGGCCATTGCTCACAATCGGCGTGGTCCAGCACTTGCCATCCAGCACTTTGGCGCGGGCGATCTCCTGGTAGCTGTCCGCCGCCGCCTTCACGAGGATGAGTTCACCCGCATCACTCAGCACGAGCACGTTGTTGCCGACCAGAATGACCTGCCCGGGGCCGAAGCCCGCTTTTTCCCACTTCACCTCGCCCGTGGCCACATCCACACACTTCAGGGGGCCGCTGCCGTATTCCTTGAACTGGAAGAGGCCATAGAGATTCCCGTCCTTCAGGACCGGCGTGCTCCAGTGGTTGGCCAGCGGCTTGTCGCCGGGTTTCCGATAAATCTCAGCGGCGCTGAATTTGTCGCCCTCCTTGGTGACTTTGCATGCGCCCGCCCCCACCCCGTAACCGGCGGAGCAATAGACGATATCACCGGCCACCACCGGCGAGGATGCGGTGGAAACACGGAACGGAAAGGCATAGCGCCACAGCTCCTTGCCCGTCGTCGGCTCGACGGCGAGCAAACCGGACTTCAGGAAGAATATGATCTGCCGCTGGCCCAGAATCGTGGCCGGCGTCGGCGTTGACTGGGTCATGGTCTCATCAAACGCCTTCCACGCGACCTCGCCGGTTCCCTTGTCGAAGGCCAGCAATGACTGCCCTGCCCCGCCGCCGGCCACCAGGACCAGCTTGCCCTCCACCACAGGAGCGGCGGCGTTCTGCCACTGGATGTTGCGGCCGGCGAATTCCTTCAGGAGGTCATGCTGCCAGACGACCGCCCCGGTCTTGGCGTCGAACGCGGTCACGACCAGCTTGGCGGACGTGACGTACACCTCGCCCTGATCGTAGGTCGGCGTGGAGCGCGGGCCGTCGCCGCCCTTGTTGTCGGGGGTGCCGCTATCACCACCGCCGTCGTACTTCGCAATGCCAAGCGGTTTGGCCCAAAGCTCTTTCCCGGTGTCTGCATCGCGGGCCACGCAGACCTCCTGCTTGGCCCCGTCCGTATCGCGCAGTTCCAGGGTGAAAACCCCGTTGCCACCGGCGACAAAGGAGCTGAAGCCGCTGTCACTCGGCACTTTCCATAATTGCTTCGGCCCCGCCACCGGCCACTTCTGGGAAATCTTCTCGGTGGAAATCCGGTTCCCCTGGGGGCCACCGATGAAAGTCCAGTCGGCCGCGTGGGCGAAAGTGGCCGTGAGCAGGCTTAGCGTCAGCAACGGAAGGCGGTTCATACGCACGCGTATTTGTCCGCATCCGCCCGGCAGGTCAACGGATTTCTCAGCCGGGCGGAAAGCCCAGCCGCTGCGCCACCTCGCCGGCAAACACCTCGTAGGCAGCCGCGCCAGCGCTGTAGGGGTCGTACACGGTGATGGGTTTGCCAAAACTGGGCGCCTCCGCCAGCCGCGTGGTACGGGGGATGACCGTGTCGAAGACCTTCGCGGCAAAATGCTGCCGTACTTCGGCGACAACGTTTTGCGCCAGCTTCGTACGGCCGTCGTACATCGTCATCAGCACCCCGAGCAGGTCGAGACGCGGGTTGATGCCCGTCTCCCGGACCTGGTTGAGCACGCGGGAGATCATGGCGACGCCTTCCAGGGCGTAATACTCGCATTGCAGCGGCACGATCAGCCAGTCGGCGGCAGCAAACGCATTCAGCGTGAGAATGCCGAGTGCCGGCGCGCAGTCGAAAAGGATCAGGTCGAATTGCCCGGAATCACGCACCGGCTGCAGGGCCACCCGGAGGCGGTTCAGATAGTCGTCCGTGCGGGCCAGTTCCACCTCGATGCCACAAAGGTCGAATTCACTGGGAAGCACCGACAGGTTGGCAAAGGCCGTCGGCTTGATGCGTTCCTGCAAGCCGCCTTCGCCGAGGAGGGCCTGATAGACGCTGCCGCCCTCGGCCTTTTCCAGGCCGAGACCGCTGGTGGCGTTGCCCTGGGCATCCAGATCCACCAGCAGCACGCGCCGGCCCTGCACGGCAAGGCAGGCCGCCAGGCTGATGGCGGTGGTGGTTTTTCCGACACCACCCTTCTGGTTGGCAATCGCGAGGACTTGTGTAGGCACGCCTGGGAAACTTCGAACCCCGAAGTCCGAAGTCCAAGGGGAATTTTGCGGCCCGCAGTGAAAACGTGATTTTTTCCGCTCCGCGATTGAACCGCCGCACGCCATCCCCTATCCCAAGAAGGCTTCATGAGCGAAATCATCGTCATTGGCCACCGCAACCCCGACACCGACGCCATCTGCTCCGCCATCGGCTATGCCGAGTTCAAGCGCCGCACCGGCGCCCGTGATGTCGTGGCGGCCCGCTGCGGCGACACGAACGAGCGCATCGATTTCGTCCTCCGCACTTTCGGGGTGCCGGCACCGAGGTTCATCGCCGATGTTTCCCCCAAGGTCAGCGACGTGATGCAGTCCAACGTCATTTCAGTGCCGCCCCGCATGAGCGTGGTCGAGGCGCTGGCGGTGATGGACCAGAAGAACATCCGCGTGCTGCCAGTGCTCGACAGCGAGCGGCGCTGCCGCGGCCTGATGTCGGTCTTCAAGGCCAGCAAGTTCTTCTTCCCCTCCCCCAACCGCATTTACGATTCCCGGCGCATTCTGGCCTCCGTGCGCAGCCTCTCGCGGGTGCTGGGGGCCAAGATGATCTGCGCCTTCAACCCTGACCAGGAGGAGGATCTCACCCTCATGGTCGGTGCGATGAAGCCGGTCTCCTTTGCCGCCCGCCTCAACAATTACGCACCCGAAAAGCTCGTGGTCGTGGTCGGTGACCGTGAGGACATCCAGAAACTCGCCATCGAGGGGCGCGTCCGCACCGTCGTGGTCACCGGTGGGCTCGACATCTCGGAGGACATCCGGAATCTCGCGCGCCGCAACGAGGTCACCCTACTGCTCACCCCGCACGATTCGGCAACGACGGCGATGCTCTGCCGCTCCGCCATCGCCGTGGAGCACCTGCTGCGGGAGGACTTTCTCACCTTCGGCCCGGATGAATCCCTGGCGGGCATCTCCCGCGTCGCCGCCGAGTCCCAATTCCAGGCCTTCCCGGTGGTGGACGAGGACCAGCGCGTCGTCGGCATCCTTTCCAAATCCGACTTCCTCAAGAAGGTGGATCGCCAGCTGATCCTGGTGGACCACAACGAGCTGACCCAGGCGGTCCTGGGGGCGGATCAGGTCGAGATCATCGAGGTGATTGACCACCACCGCATTGGCGCCTTCAGCACCCCGCAGCCGATTCTTTTCCGCAACGAGCCCGTCGGCTCCACCAGCACGATCGTGGCCGACTGCTTCTTCCGCTACGGGATCGAAATGCCTCCCAGCATCGCCGGCCTGCTGCTGGCCGGGCTGGTGAGCGACACCCTCAACCTCACCTCGCCCACCACCACCCAGCGGGATGTTGAAATCCTTACGGAACTGGAAAAGCGGGCCAAGGTCGATGCGGCCGAGTTCACCGAGAAGCTGTTCAGCTCCGGCTCGGTGCTCGTCACCAAGCCGGTCGATCAGGCCATAACCGCCGACTGCAAGGAATACATGGAAGGCGGCTATCGCTTCAGCGTGGCGCAGATCGAGGAGATCGGGTTCGACAATTTCCACAAGCGCCAGGCTGAGATTCAGCGCTCGCTCGAAGCCTATCGCACCAACAACGGCTACCTCTTTTCCGCCCTGCTCGTCACCGACGTGGTGCTGCAAACCTCGCTGCTGCTGGTCTCCGGACCGCGCAAATTTGTGGATAACATGCCCCACACGGAGGTTTCTCCCGGCATCTTTGAAATGCCCGGCGGCGTGTCCCGGAAGAAGCAGCTGCTGCCGTTCCTCACCCACCATCTGGCGCGGGTGGCACCGATGCTGAACGGCGGGGATTAAGACCCGACGTTCAGCGCCTTGACGAGCGTTTCGGCAAGCCTATCCGCCGCGAAGCTGACGCGCTTCTGAAAGCGCATGAGTTCCGGAATCTTGCCCGGTGAACGTACCAATTGTCCGGCCAACTTGAGGAAGTCCATGCGGTAGTCCTCAGTCATCAGCTGGTTGAAATCGAGCGGCAGGTCTTCGCCCGCAGTATCCGAGATCACCCGCACCGTCGCGCTGGGAATGCCGCGCTCGCGGCAGGCAGATCGGATCACCGACGACTCCATCTCGACCGCGTCGGCACCGGTCGAACGCCGCAGAGCAGCCTTCTGGGCAGCGGTCACCGCCACATGGTCGGCACAGTGAAACGTCCCCGTCCGGGCACCGGCGGCCGTCAGTGTGGAAACAAGGGGGAAACCTTTGTCGGCATCCAGGATCAGAGCACCCAGTGGCAGAGCCGGATCAAGGCCGCCTGCAAAGCCGCACGTGAGCACCAGACTTGGCCGGGCGGCATGAAGGGCGTCGGCAATTGCCTGGCGCGCATTTTCCACTCCCATACCGGTGGTGAGAACTCGCAGCGTCGGCCAAAAGCGCTCTTCAGTGGTATGCCGTTCAATGATGCGAAACTGAATCGTTTCCCGTTCGCCCACGGCCTTTAGGAGCGGACGGACTCGCTTCAAGAACGCCTTCGTCTCCTCCGGCACGGCGAAGACGATGAGCGGGACTTGGGCGGAAGTCGCATCTGCGGACGGCATGGCTCAGTTCGCCGACAGATCATCCGGCGCATCGGCCAGCAGACGCTCCTGCCAGTTTGGCCGCAGGCTCAGAATGTGCCGCCACAGCGTCTCGGGTGACTTTTGAAAGACCAGATCGAGCGTGGCCGGATGCGTGAGCCAGGACTCGCGACGCATCTCGTCATCCAACTGCCCGGGCGACCAGCCCGCGTAGCCGGCAAAAACACGCAACTGCTTGGTGGAAGACCACGACTGGCCCACGTCGATCAGTTCATCCAGATCGTGGCTCATTATGAGGTTTTCGAGCACGTTGGCGGTGGGCAGGTATTCGTCACTGTGGAGAAAGGTCAGGGCCGAAGGCTGGACCGGACCCCCACCGAACAGGGTGCAGGCCTGAATCGAGGTGGGCAGCTTGCGATCCATGACCTCACCCAGCTTCGCTTCGCTGGGCCGGTTCAGCACCAGACCGAAAGCACCCTCGCTGTTGTGCTCGCAGATCAGCACGACCGTGCGGTTGAAATAGCTCCCCTTCAGCTTGCCGCCGTCGAGCAGAAGCTGGCCCTTGAGCGATGGATGACCCGGAGGCATCTGGCAGCGGCAAAATGCGCCAGCACATCATCCCCGGCAACTTTGTTTCGCACCTTACGTAAGGCCGCGCCCGGTGGCCGGATCAGCCGCCGGGCGCCTGCAACCGCACATTTTTCGCCTCAGCCGATCAGTTCCAGCGCCGCTTCGGCCATCTTCGGACCGGTGAGGCCATACTTCACGTAGAGTTCCTCGGCGAGGTAGGCGCTCTGGCCAAATTCGCCCGGGATACCCAGCGACTTCATGTGATGCGCGATGCCCGCGCGGCTCAAGGCGTGCGACACCTGTGCGCCCATGCCACAGACGAGCTGGTGATCCTCGATCGTCACGATGCGTCCGTTGCACTTGGCAACCGCCTTGCCGATGGTGGCTACGTCCACGCGGTTGATGAAGGGGTTGTTGATGACCACGGCCGACTTGCCTTTGCTCGCCAGGATCTTCGCCGCTTCGAGCGCCTTGTTGAAAAGCACGCCGGAGCCGACCAGCACGACGTCCGCGCCGTCCTGGATGATCTGGGCTTTGCCCCAGGCATAGTTGGATCCTTCCACCCATTTCACCGGATACGTCTCACGACCCACGAAGAAAATCACCGATTCGCCGTGATGACCGGCGGTACGCTCGTCGCCAATGTGCTTGATCGCCTGGTACATGAACGCCTCCGCCTCCTCGGCGCAGCTCGGCGCGATGACAATCGTGTGGGGAATGGCGCTGACGGCCGCAAAGTAGGTAGTGGCCTCATGGCTGGCGCCGTCAGCCGCATCCTGGAAGCCAACGTGCGAGAACATCGCGATCACCGGGGCCTGGGATAGCGCCGCCATGGTGAGCGGCAGATTGCCCTTCGTCACACCGAACTGCCCAAAGGTGTCCACGATGGGAATGAAGCCCACCTTGGAAAGTCCGGCCGCCGTCGAAATCATGTTCGACTCCGCAATGCCCACCTCGATGAAGTTGCCGGTGGCTTTCTGGAAAGTGCTGATGCCGGTCGAGCCCTGCACGTCGCTCGAAACCGAATAGACCGGATAACCTTCCATCGCGGCCTTGATCGCGCCGGCGGCAAGACCAGCCTGCACCTTGTCCTTCTTCACCGCCGGTGCGGTGGGAGCGGGGTTCGCGGCAGCCGCTGCGGCCTTGGCTTTCTTGGCCTCCTCCTTCACTTCCCAGTCCTTGCGAAGGGCGAGCGCCCACTGCTTGAACTCGTCCTGTGGGTTGCCGAAGCAGATCTCATCGACGAACTCGACGATCTTTTCACCATTTGCGAGCGGGAAGCCGTGGCCACCGGCGGAGTTCTCCATCGTGCTCTTCACGCCATAACCCTTGATCGTCTTGAGCCAGAGGCACACGGGCTTGGCCGGGTTAGCCTTCACATCGGTGACGGCCTTTTCCACCGCGAGGTAGACTTCCTGCAGATCGTGACCGTTCGGGATGCGGCGGACATCCCAGCCGAGATCGTCCAGCGCCTCGAAAGACGGCACCATGGAAAAGGCGTCCTTGGTGATCCGGCCGGATAGCTTGGTGTCATTGTCGGAAATCACCATGACGAAAGGGTTTACCCGCCCCTTGCCCGCGAGTCCGGGAATCGCCGCGAACGCCTCCTTGGCCTCGCCTTCCATCGAGGCGCCGTCGGAGACCGTGACGATGGTCACGCGGTCGTTGTGCGCCAGCCTGTCGCCGATCGCGAGACCCTGCGCCTGCGGCAGCGCGGAGCCGAGCGGCCCGTTCGAGAGCAGCACGCCCTCAGGATTCAGGTGCGATTCACCGTGGCCAGTGAGCTTGGATTTGATCGAGCGGAAGCCCTTCAGATCCTCGAAGGTCATCCCGTCGAAACCGTAATTTGCACGCAGCGCGTAGATGCCGTTTTCGGCATGGCCCGCGTCGTTCACAAAATTGAAGGCCTCATGCCAGGGGCGTCCCTGGGTGGCAAACATCACGCCGTGGATCGCCGCGTTGACCTCCGCAAAGGCCGCCGGGCCGCCCCAGTGGCAGGCCGCGCCGCCATTGACCGCATGGACGTCCATCAGCGCGACGAGCGCGCGGGTGGCCACCGGGCTGCCGAGCGTGACGTCCGCGCCGGCCGCGTTCTTGACCGTCACCGCGTACTTAGGATTGCCCGGTGTGGGCGCAAGTTTCGACTTCAGCTTCTGCGGTGTGAGGGGCGGAAGTTCAACTTTGGCGACAACAGAATTATCAGCAGCCATGGCGTGAGATGAATCTAGCGTGAAATTAAAACGAACGAACGGCTAGGCTACGGAGCAAGGCCGCAAAGGGAAGCCGGTTTTTGCTCCGAACGGGGCTGCCCCTGCCTTCAAGCTTGCGACCGGGCGCCATTGGGCCGAAATGGAGCCATGTCCTGCTGGTTGCGCCGTCTCTTAATTTTCCTACTGCTGTTAACTTTGGCCAATGCCACAGAACTTCGGGTTGGGATCATCGGCCTCGACACCTCGCACGCCACCGCGTTCACGGAGATTCTGAACAACCCCGAGGCCAAGGATCATGTTGCCGGGGCGCGGGTGGTCGCCGCGTTCAAGGGCGGCAGCCCCGACATCAAGGAAAGCTGGTCCCGCGTGGCGGAATACACGCAGACACTCACCAACAAATACGGCGTGAAGCTGTACGACACCATCGAGGCCATGTGCGCCGAGGTGGATGCGGTGATGCTCGAAAGCGTAGACGGGCGTCCGCATCTCGATCAGGCGAAAGCCGTGTTCGCCACCCATAAGCCGCTCTATATCGATAAACCCGTCGCCGGGACGCTGCGGGACGCCATCGAGATTTTCCGGATCGCCGAGGCCGCACACGTCCCCGTCTTCACCGCCTCATCCCTGCGCTACGGCCGGGCCACGCAGGCGGTGCGGATCGGCAGCATCGGAACCGTGACAAATGCGGTATGCTGGAGTCCGGCGCATCTGGAGCCGCATCACCCCGACCTCTTCTGGTACGGCGTTCACGGCTGCGAGTCACTTTTCACCGTCATGGGCACCGGCTGCGAATCCGTTCACCGCACCGTGACGGCGGACGGAAAGATTGAAGTCACCGGCACCTGGAACGGCGGCCGCACCGGTGTCTTTCGCGAGGACGACAAGGGCTACGGCGGCCACGCCCAAGGCGTGAAAGGTGAGGCGCCCATTGGCAATTTCGATGGTTACGCGCCGCTCGTGGTTGAGATCGTAAAATTCTTCCAGAGCCGGCAACCACCCGTATCCGCGGCGGAAACCCTGGAACTGTTCACGTTCATGGAAGCCGCCGACGAGAGCCACCGGCAGCATGGTGCGGAAATAAAGCTGAGTGCTGTGCGCGCCAAAACGGCCAAGGAAGTGCAGTGACCGCGCAGGCTGGGAATGCACGCGCTCCCCTTTCGCGTTAACGATTCCAAGGTGAATTTTGCGGCAGCCGGCCATTGGTGCAAATCGCAACATTTCCCGTGAAAGCTGCCCTTACCACGACCAGCCCGCTTCAACCCGATCCTCTCTGAGTAGCCGGCAAACTGGGAATCCCCCTTCCTGCTGAAAGTTTCACGCTCGCGCTGCCGTGGTACGTGAACTGCTGAGTTTTCCCACTAGTTCCAAAATGGCAAGAATACGGCGCATAATGCATCGGCGCGACGTTTCAAAAAGTCGCACCGCCGGTGCGAGGATTTTTGAAACCTCGCTGCCGACGTTTACGTCTGTGCGTCTGATTCTGCGTGTCGCCAAACAGATTTTGGGACACTGAATCCATTGATCACTGAGTAATCGTCCCCCAACGCACATGAAAATTCACTCGTTCAACCCATGGGCCAGTACCGTGGCGGCGCTTTGCGTCACCGGGCTGACGGCCTACGCCGGTTCGGTGTCGTACAACTTCGACACGGATCCGACCGGAATCCTGCAGCTCTACGGCAATGCTACCTACAATGCCACCGGCGGGAACCCGGCCACCGGCGGCTATCTGTCGCTAACGGAAGCTGTCAACAGCCAGCGGAGCGCCATTGTCTTCGCCGACATCGATAACGGATCGGTCGTCAAGGCGTTCAGTTTTTCCATGGATGTTCGCATCGGTGGTGGCAGCACCACTCCGGCGGACGGTTTCAGCGTCAATTATGTTCGGGCCAGCGATCCGGTGATCACGACTGGCGACCCGCTCAACAATTGGGCCACCGGTCCGAACGGTGAGGCCAATCTGCCCGAGGAAGGCGCCACAACCGGTCTTGGCATCGGCTTCGACGCCTATAACAGCGGTGGCGGGGACGTCATTGGCATCAGTGTCCGCGTGGATGGCACTTTGATCGCCCAATATCCCCTGCCCACGATCAACGGTGCAGCCAATGACCCCACCTCGCTGCAGACCGGACCGCTCGACACGGCTAATCCGGGTTCGGCCGACCTGCTCTCCTGGGAGCCATTCAGCGTCAATCTGGCCGAGACCGGCGTACTGGTGGTGAAGTACAAGGGCGTGGAAATCACTCCGGCCGGCGGCTTGCAGACCACCTTTGCCCCCAGTCCCGGGCAGCTGGTGCTCGTCGCCCGGACTGGCGGCCTCAACCAGAATCAGCACGTTGACAATATCTCGATCACGACGATCCCTGCAGCGCTCGCCCTCGTGGGCAATGCCACGGGCCTGCCCGATGGCTTCAGCGTCACTCTGAATGATTCCGGTGCGAGCGTCGTGGACACGACGCAGGTTACGGCCAAGCTGAATGGCAACCCGGTGACCGTTACCTCCGTCACCAAAAACGGCGGAGCGACCACGGTGGCCTATCGTGGTTATTCTGCCCTGCTGACTCCGGGTTCCACCAACACCGTGGACCTCACGGCGAAGGACACCAACGGCAACACCATCACCGGCTCCCGCACGTTTACCGCTCCCAGTTACGCCACGGTCCCCCCGAGCCAAGCCGTTCCGGCCGGATCGGTGGACACCGCCAAGGCCGGCTTCAGGCTGATGCCCTGGCAGTCCGGCACCCAGCCGAACGCCATTTACTATACTGAGGAACAGCTCGCCGGGCTCCACGGCCCGAACGTGGCCGACCTTACAACGGCTACCGATGGCGGCTATGTCGACGTTACGGGTACGATCAACTTCAACGGTGACGGCTCGAATGCCGGCGACTTCACGGGCGACACGACGTTCCCCGGCATTCCTGGCCCCGATGGTCACACCGGCAACTCCAGCTTCGAGGCCCTTACCTATCTGAACTTCCCCACTGCGGGCGTGTACCAGATGGGAGTGAACAGCGATGACGGCTTCAAAGTAACCTCCGGCCTGATCGCGCAGGACCGCTTCAGTCCGGCACTCGGCATCTACAACGGTGGCAAAGGCTCCTCCGACGTCCTGTTCTACATCGTTGTGCCGACGGCCGGTTACTATCCGTTCCGCCTGATCTGGGAAAACGGCAACGGTGATGCCGGCAACGGGCTCAACTGCGAGTGGTTCATTGTCAATGCCGATGGCACCAAGAGCCTCATCAATGACGCCTCCGACGCAAAGTCCATCAAGGCCTACTACTCGGGCCCGACCTTTGCTTCGCACGTTTCTCAAGTTGTGCCCTACCCCGGCCAGACCGGTGCCCGGCCTGACTTCGTGACCTTGCAGCTCACCGATGGCGCCAGTGCGGTCAATGCCGGTTCGATCCAGCTCAGCCTGAACGGGGCGGCCACCACGGTTGCGCCGACCAAGTCCGGTGCCGTCACCACGGTGCAGGCGAAACTGACGGGCGCGAACCTTCTGCCTCCCGGTTCCACCAATTCCGCGCTCCTCGTATGGGCTGACTCCGCCACTCCTGCGGTGGTCCATTCCAACGCCTGGACCTTCGTGACGATGAATTACGTCACCCTCAATGCCGGCCTCGCGAGCCCCGCCGGTTCCGGTGATCCTGCCCAGCGCGGCTTCTCCCTCAAGGTGAACCAGCTCGATCCCAGCACCGTTGGCGACACCGGTGACGTGACCGGCAACAACATTGAGAGCGCCGAATCGCAGCTCGCGGGCCTGTACAGCCCCGCCTTCGGCGCCAACGTGGCTGACACCGCCACCGCGACCAGTGGCAACACCTGGAACCTCAATGATGCGATCGATTACCTGATGAGCGGCACCGCGCCGGCCGGCGACTTCGCTAACGATCTCCCCCTCCCCGGCATCCCGGGCACCACGGGCATCACCGACATGATCGCCGCGGAGTTCAAGGGATACGCGGACCTCGCCCCCGGATTCTACGTCATGGGCGTCAACAGTGACGACGGCTTCCGCGTGACTGAAGCGACCAGCGTCAGCCGCCAGGTGCTGCACATCGAAGGCGCTGGCATCAGCCAGGACCTCCACGTGGTCAACACCACGACCAACAACTCCAGCTACGGCGGCAGCCTCCCCACCACACCGATCACGGCTCCCCTGGTCTATGTCGATACCAACAGCTGCCCCGCCGTGCCTGACCTCACCGGCAAGATTGCGGTGATCGATCTCCATCGTTGCAGCTCGAGCGACAGCGATGTCGTCCTCGCTGGCAAGATGCAGGATGCCGGCGCGCTCGCCGTGGTCATCATCAACGTGCCGAGCTTCGGCCTGTCCTACATCGGCAGTGGCACCCCGACCAAGCCGATCACCATCCCGGTCGTCATGACCAGCGGCTTTGCCGGTGGCGCAGACGTCCTGAAGACGAATGCAAACCTCACGGCCAGCATCGGTGCCGACAGCAGCCTGAAGCTTGGTGAATTCAACGGCAACGGCCGTGGCACCGCCGACACGCTCTTCGGCTTCGTGGTTCCCAGCGCCGGTGTCTATCCCCTGCGCATGGTCTATCAGAACGGCAACGGCGGTGCGGCCGTCGAATGGTTCAGTGTCACCACGGATGACCTGACGGTGGACGGAGGCACCAAGATCCTCCTCAACGACAGCGCCACCCCGGGCTCGGTTCTCCTCTACCGGGGCACCACTGCGGTTTCCCTGCCGACGGTCAGCGTCACCAACGGTGGCACTGAGATCGTGCTCACCTATACGGGCACGCTGGAATCCAGCGACACGGTCAACGGCACCTACACCCCGGTCGCCGGTGCGACCTCCCCGCTGCACGTGCCGTTCAGCACGGGCGCGGCGAAGTTCTACCGCACGCGCAACTGAGCGGTTCCGTTCCGCTGATTCGATTCACAAAGACCGGGCTTCGGCCCGGTCTTTTTTCGTTTTTACGATGCTTCTCTCTCAAGCGGTCCACCAAAGCATCGCCGTGGCCCGCCACATCCGGCGAGACAGCACGGTGGACAATCTGCCGAAATCAGGGCCGCTCACGCCTTCACTGTGCAGCCATTTGCACGAACCGCTTGCGGTGACGGGCTTGCGACGGCTTAAATCGGGCGGCAGTTCGGTCCCAACTCCGCAATCGCACATCGAATTTTTCACATGGCCTACACGACGACAACAGTTCCTCCGGGCGAAAAAATCGCCATCAGCGGTGGCAAGCTCCAGGTTCCCAACAACCCCATCATCCCCTTTATCCGCGGTGATGGCACCGGCCCCGATATCTGGGCCGCCTCGGTACGGGTGATGGATGCCGCCGTCGAAAAGGCGTACGGCGGCGCCAAGAAGATCTCGTGGATGGAGGTTTTCGCCGGTGAGGAGTCGTTCAAAAAGTTCAACAACTGGCTGCCGGACGACACCGTCGATGCGTTCCGCGAGTTTCTCGTGGGCATCAAGGGCCCGCTGACCACGCCCGTCGGCGGCGGCATCCGCTCGCTGAATGTCGCGCTGCGCCAGATGCTGGACCTCTACGTCTGCCTGCGTCCGGTCCAATATTTCAAGGGCGTGCCCAGCCCCGTGAAGCATCCGGAGAAGGTGGACATGACCATTTTCCGGGAGAACACCGAGGACATCTATGCCGGCATCGAATACGCCGCCGGCACGCCCGAGGCGCAGAAGCTCCTCGACTTCCTCGCCGCGAACTCGCCGAAGGATTTCAAGAAGATCCGCTTTGGCACCAAGCCGGCCGCCGAGGAGTTCTGGAAGGCCGTTGGCGCGACGAATTTTCCCTGCGACGTGCAGGTGGGCATCGGCATCAAGCCGGTCAGCTACTCCGGCAGCGTCCGCCTGATCCACAGCGCGATCAGCTACGCCATCCGCTTCAACCGCAAGTCGGTCACGCTGGTCCACAAGGGCAACATCATGAAGTTCACCGAGGGTGGCTTCCGGGACTGGGGTTACAAGGTGGCGAAGGAGTTCTTCGGCGCGGTCGAGATTGACGGCGGCCCGTGGTGCAAGATCCCCGAGGGCAAGCCCGGCGCCGGCCTTGTCATCAAGGACAGCATCGCCGACATCACGCTCCAGCAGGTGCTCACGCGCCCGACGGATTTCGACGTGATCGCCACGCTCAACCTGAACGGCGACTACCTCAGCGACGCCCTGGCCGCGCAGGTCGGCGGCATCGGCATCGCTCCCGGTGGCAACATCAACTACATCACCGGCCACGCCATCTTTGAGGCGACCCACGGCACCGCGCCAAAGTACGCCAACAAGGATGTCGTGAACCCCGGCTCGGTGGTGCTCTCCGGTGAGATGATGCTACGCCACCTCGGCTGGGTCGAGGCTGCGGACCTCATTCTGAAAGGCCTCAACGGCGCGATCGGCTCGAAGAAGGTCACCTACGACTTCGCCCGCCTCATGGAAGGCGCGACCGAGATCAAGTGCTCAGCCTTCGGCGACAACATCATCGCCCACATGTGAGGGGCGGTGATGAGTGATCAGTAGGCAGTGATCAGTAAACAGATGTGCTGACAAAACAGCCCGGCTTCCTTTTACACGAAGCCGGGCTTTTGCATTTTGCAGGAGGAATCGGAGACCGGTCTTGTGCAAAGCGTCAGACCTTCGTACGGAAGTAGGCGATGGTGCTCTTCAGGCCTTCGGCGAGGGGCACCTGCGGTTCCCACTTCAGCAGCTTCTTCGCCCGGGTGATGTCCGGACGGCGCTGCTTGGGATCATCCTGCGGCAGCGGCTTATGGATCAGCTTCGACTTGGAGCCGGTGGCCTTGATGATCTCCTCCGCGAACTGGAGCATCGTGAGCTCGTGCGGATTTCCAATGTTCACCGGGTCGCTCGTTTCGCTCATCATCAGGCGGTAGATGCCCTCGATGAGGTCGGAAAAGTAGCAGAAGCTGCGCGTCTGTTTGCCGTCGCCGAAGATCGTGATCGGCTTGTTGGCCAGCGCCTGGCTGATGAAAGCCGGGACGACGCGACCGTCATTGATGCGCATCCGCGGGCCGTAGGTGTTGAAGATCCGGACGATCCGGGTGGGGATGGCGTGCTGGCGGTGGTAGGCCATGACCAGCGCCTCGGCAAACCGCTTGGATTCGTCATAGCAGCCGCGCGGGCCGATGGTGTTCACATTGCCCCAGTAGCTCTCCGGCTGCGGATGGATCAGCGGGTCACCGTAGATCTCGGAAGTCGAGGTGATGAGGAAGCGGGCCCCCTTGGCCTTGGCAAGGCCGAGCGCCTTGTGGGTTCCCAAGGAGCCAACCTTAAGCGTCTGGATGGGCAGTTCAAGATAGTCGATCGGACTGGCCGGCGAGGCAAAGTGCCAGACGTAATCCACCGGACCGGCCAGGTAGAGAAACTCGGTGACATCCTGCCGGATGAACTGGAAATCCGGATTGCCGGCCAGATGGGCGATGTTGTCGGTCGAGCCGGTCACCAGATTGTCGATGGCGATCACCTTGTGGCCGCGACTGAGCAGCAGGTCGGTGAGGTGGGAGCCGAGAAACCCCGCCCCGCCCGTGACGACGGAGGTGGGCTTCAGGGCGGGCTTTTTGGTTTTCTTGGGAACGGCAGGCATAGGAGGAGACTACAGTTTCAAATCCAGAGGAACGGGACACAGGCCGCAGGCGCGGCGCCGGGAATCTGCGTGGCCGAGCCGTGGACGGCAATTCACTTCGCACCGGACCCGGCCAGCACCGCCGGGATGGTGCGCACGAGAATCTTGAGATCGAGCCAGAGCGACCAGTTGTCGATGTATTCGAGGTCAAGCCGGACCCATTCCTTGAAGTCGGTGACATTGTTCCGGCCACTGACCTGCCAGAGGCAGGTAAGACCCGGTTTAACGCTCAGGCGGCGGCGATCGGCCGGATCGTCGAAGCGCTTGACCTCATGCACCGGCAGCGGCCGTGGCCCCACCAGGCTCATTTCTCCCCGGAGCACGTTGATGAGCTGCGGAAACTCATCGATGCTGTATTTCCGCAGGAAACGGCCCACCGGGGTGATCCGCGGATCATTCGTGACCTTGAAGACCGGGCCGGACATCTCATTGAGCTGCGTCAGCTCCTGCTGAAGCTGTTCCGCATTGGTCACCATGGTGCGGAACTTGAGCATGGTGAACGGCTGTCCGTTCAGGCCGGCGCGCTGTTGGCGGAACAGGATGGAGTCTTTGGAGGTCAGCTTGATCAGCAGGGCCGCCAGCGGCAGCACCGGAATCACAAAGGTAAACAGAAGCAGCAGCAAGAGCGCGCCGACGAAATCGATCACGTTCTTGGCCAACGCCTGCCAGGAGGCATCGGGGCCCGTGCGGAAGACGATCACCGGCTGGCCGTTCAGGTCGTCAGCCGAGGCCTGCGAAAGCCGGGTCTGGAAGAAATCGGCCAGCAGCCAGACTTCGACGCCTTCCAGCTCGCATACCTGGATGGCCTGCTCAATCTGGCCGAAAAGCGCGTGATGCGACGAGATGACCACGGCGTTGGCCGAGGTGTCATGGAGCAGTTCGGCCAGTTGGTTGGGGGAAGTGGTGTCGAGACTGATGCGGGACACGATTTCCATGCCGCTCTGGCCGCCCGATGACAGCGTCTTTTCAATCCGGGCCGTGTCCTCGCCGGAATTAGCCGAGGAGGCCAGGAGGATGATCCGCCGGCTGGCGGAGCTGCTGCCCCTGCGGGCGCGTGCCCAGTACCGGATCCCCTCCTCCTTGAGCACCATCAGAAAAATCGCCACCGGAATGAAGAGCACCAGGACGCCACGGGCTCCTTCCTCCTTGCGGAAGAAGAGCACCGTGATGACGGCCAGGGCGATCCACGAGGCTGCCTTGGCCAGTTGCCAGACCATCTGCTGGCGGGAGTGAAACAGCGCCCGCTGATAGAATCCCTGCAGCTCTAGCACGGGCGCGGCCAGCGGCAGGATGACCACAAGCAGCCACGCATAATCCGGGAAGTCACGGATCGTGTCCTTGTAAAGCGGCAGCGAGCGCAGCCAGTGCGCGAGCCAAAAGGCGGCTCCAAACACGGCTGCGTCGGCAAGCTTTTGCAGCTTCGTCTCTATCTGCCGTTGCCGGCGTAACATTCGGGGTGTGGTGTGATTGCGGTTTCTGCCACCATGCTGGGCGTTTGTTAAGCCTGAACTGAAAGGCGAAAATCTCTCATTCCGTCTGCCCGGCCTGCGTGACGATGTCGGGAACGCTGGCTGTGATCAATCGCGTCATCTTTTCAAAAGTCGCATCTTCCTCCCCCGGAGCACAATCGGCAAAATAGGAGACGTACGCCCAGCGTTGCAGCACATTGTGGAGCAACAGGTCGCGAATGAGCCACCAATTGCGGGTCCAATGGCTCGCCGTGCGTTGTCCGTCGGCCACAAACCAGAAAACATAGACCGCGCCACGGGAAAAGGGTTTGCCGTCGGGAGTGGTCAGGCTCAGTCGGGCATCGAAGCGACGCACCGCAAGATCGTAGTCCTGCGGTCGCGAAATGTGAATCTGCTCCACGCGCTTTCGCTGAATGACCCAGCCCTGGCTGTTCAGGCAGAATTCGGGCTGATGGATGCTGGTTCGGTCAGTGCCCATGAGCACCACGCTGGTTTGGACCGTGAGCGCCCCATCCGGAGTGGCATAGCTGCGGCGGCCAAAACTGGTGTCCTGCGGCAACACTTCGAGTTCATGCTCCGTGATGCTGGCAAATTTGCTGGTATAGCCGGGAATTCTTTCAGGCATGTACACCGAGGTCGCTTTGGCCAGGCGGTTCGACTCGGTGATCAGGGGCACGCCGACCAGACGTACCGCTGGCTTCCCCAACCGCTGGTTGGTCCGCAGATATATCAGCGCCAGATGCCCGGCTGCCATGAGGGCAACCGCCGAAATGCACAGGACGAGCAGCCTGCGATTCATGATGCGACCGCCTCCGGATCGGCTGTCGTGGAAGGCAGATTGGCTTCCGGCTTCCGGCCCCGGTCTTCCCGCAGCAGCCATCCCAAGCAATACACGCCCGCCAAAGCGCCGAGATAGGTGATGAAGCCGAACTTCGTCTCGATCATTTTGCCGGCGTCCTCGCCAAACGAATCACTCACGATGAAAACCACCACCAGCCGGATCACGTTTCCGAAAACCGCCAGCGGCACCGCCATCAGCACAATCAGGACGCACCGCCAGAGTGTCCGGAAGTTGAGATAGGCATACACAAGAGTGATCAGCAGGACGACGGTGGCACTGCGGATGCCGCTGCAGGCCGGGGCCACGTCAAACTGAAAGGTTCCCGCCGAAGAGGTGTGCATCACCATCGTGCCCAGGCGGATGAGCTTCATCTGCAGCAGGCCGTTGCAAAGGCCCACGGACAGCTGGGTGGAAAGAACCCGGAGGTAATAAGTCAGCGAGTCGGTGTAGACGCCGATGGGGATGCCGAAAAGCAGGAGAAACCAGGGAAAAAGGATGCTTTTGAGCCAGGCGGCACCCCAGAACATCCCCATCAGGCCAAATCCTCCCACCAAAAAGCCCACCGCTGAAAGCCGCACCTGTTGCACCAGATAGCCCAGGATATGGAGCAGAACACCGGCCGCAACCAGCGCCAGCGCCGGTCCCCATATCCCCTTGGACACCCGGGTCAGCTCCTCACGCTTCTGGTAAAGCATGATCAGCATGATGAACGGCACCAAGGGGCAGAGCTCGTCGCCAGATTCTCCGAAGGAGGAAAAGTGGTACCAGCCGTACAGCCAGCCGAACATGGAGGTGCTGCTGCCATCGCCGAGGCTGGAATTGCCGATGATGTGGAACAGGGCAGCCCACAAGGCAAACATGACGGCAAACGCACCCTTGTTGGGCAGGCTGTTCCAGAATTGTCGCAGATCGTTCACGAGTTCAGACCACGAAAAGAGGCGAGAGCAAAGGCCGTGTGCCCCCGGTGGCGCAAGCCCAAGTTTGTGCCAAAAATGATTCCCGCCGGTGCGGGCCGGGGGCGCGAACGGTCACGGTGTTCAAATCTGGAAATCTACGACCGTGCTGCGGTCGGTTTTGCTCAAAACTTTCACCCCGACATCTTCCATCAGCACCAGGCTGTTGGGCGGCACGCTCTGCATGAGGAACACGTTGGCCCCCACCGTGCTGCCCGTGCCGATGACCGTGTCGCCGCCAACGATGGTGGCATTGGCGTAAATGGTGACACCATCCTGCAGCGTCGGATGGCGCTTTTGACCGCGCAACGCCTGCCCCGCCGCCAACGATCGGGCTACCAGACCGACTCCTTGGTAGAGTTTCACATGACTGCCCAGGATGGCCGTTTCGCCGATCACGGTGCCAGTGCAGTGATCGACGAAGAAATGGGTGCCGATCTGGGCACCCGGATGGATATCCATACCCGTGCGGCTGTGCGCCCATTCCGCCATGATGCGCGGCAGCAGGGGCACGCCCCGCAGATGCAGTTCGTGCGCCAGCCGGTGCACCGCGATGGCCTCGATGAAAGGATAGGCCACGATCACCTCTTCACGGGAACGCGCCGCGGGATCACCCAGAAACGCCGCCTCGACGTCGGTATGGAGCAGCTCCCGCACGGACGGCAACCGTTGCAGGAACTCGCCCGCGTGCGCATGGGCGGCCGGTCGCGGGTCGCGCTTGTCATCCTCAGAGCAGTCGGAGCAGCGCAGGCTCTTGTAGATTTCGTCCTCCAGGCGGCCCACCAAGGTGTCGAGCAGGAGCGCGGTTTCCGCCTGAAGTTCGGAGGAATGGACGATGTTATCGTCGAAAAATCCCGGGAAAATCAGCCGCAGCAGGTCCCGCGTGATCTCCACCACCGCGACCTTCGACGGCAGGTTGACCCCGTCGAGATGGTTGATCCCGCCGTAACGGCGATAGGACGCGAGCAGCGCCTGCGTCGTGTCGGTGACGGAAAAATTCACGGGCTGACACTATCCGTTACCGCTGACAGAAGTCCAATGCCGCGAATTTAGGGGAAAGCGGAGCTTGAATCGGGAAAGCCGGAAAACTGGAATGAATCTGTCTTTTCCCGTGTTCCAAATTCCCAACTCTTTCCACTTACTGCTGCCCCGGAGCCTTGGTGAAGGCCTTCATGTTTTTGATCGGTGCAAGTTTCGCGTACTCCATCACTTTCACCACCAGCCGCCATTCCGCCCCACCATCAGCGCGGATCACCAGATGGGTTTCCGGGTCGGCGGAGGCCGCCACCTTGAGTTCGGTCTGTAGCTTTTCCGCCGTCACCGGCCGGTTGCCGACATAGTAGTGCGGCTCGGTCTTCGCCACGGTCACCACCATGGGCGGCTTCTCGTTGGCGGCCCCGTTGCGGGGAGCCTCGCTGGTTTCCGGCAGCGTCAGCTTCACCGAGGGCTGGTTCTTGAAGGTCGTGGTGACGAGCAGGAACACCACCATCACGATCAGCACGTCGATCAGTGAGATGATGATGATGGTGGGGGCGGTGCGCCGCCGTCGCGGGTAGAACTTCATGGCCGGTGCTTGTTTCCGGAATCCGCGTCCCCGCCCCGCCCATCGCCGAGATAGCAGCGGCGGATCAGGCCATCGCAGAGCCCTTCCAGCTCCACCGCCAAGACCTCGACCTTCTTGTTGAAATAGCTCCACGCCACCAGTGAGGGGATGGCCACGAGCAGCCCCGCCAGCGTCTTGTTGAGGGCGGCGGCAATGCCCTTGGCCAGCAGGGTGTTGTCCCCGGAGACCGCTTTCCCGAAGTCGCCGAAGAGCGGAATGATGCCCCAGATCGTTCCCACCAGCCCGAGCAGCGGGGCGATACCGACGATGATCTCGATCACCACGAGCCCGCGTTCCAGGACCGTCACCTCCCGTCGCGCCTTCACTTCCAGCGCGCCGCTGTTCTCCACCTTCGGCCAGCCCAGATTGTCGATGACCCCCAGGGTCAGCCGGGCGAGCGGTGACGGCGTGGCATGGCAGACCATCCGCAGCTCTTCGGGGCTGCGATTCTGCAGGGCGTCGGCCAGCACGGGTGGCACGACCCGGCTGCGTCGCAGGGCCCAGGCCCGTTCCAGAATGAATGTCAGCGAAACAACCGACAGCACGACCAGCAGCCACATGAACGGACCTGCGTCCCGGATGGATTCAAACATGATTTAGTTGTAGAAGTAGTTGAAAGTGAAGGTGACGGGAATCGGATCGCGGCCTATTTCCTGGATGAGCTCTCGCGGCCAGACGCCGTACGATTGAGGTTGCTCAATCGACAGCTCGCATAGGAGGGAATAGATGTCGCCCACGGTTGAAACGGTGGTCCTGATGTCACTGACGCTGCCATCCGGATGCAGCTTGAAGGTGACCACCACCTTGCCCGTGCGTTGGAGGGCATACTTCTGCTCGTCCAGCAGATGGTACCAGCGGCCCTGCACGGCTGCCGTCAGGCGGCTGCTGTAAGCGCCAAATTGCGTGGAACGCACGTTGAAGGTGGAATCGACGCTTACCCTGGGAACGCCCCCGTCCTGTTTCATCTGCTCGCCCACCAGCAGGCCGCGTTCGGCCCTGGCCTCGGCCACCGACTTGTGTTTTTTCGGGGCTGCTACCTGGGCTTTTTCCGCATCCCGCATCTCCTGCTCGCGATCCACCTTGGCGTCGGGCACCGGTCGGGCCAGCGCCAGTTCCCCGGGCTTCGGCCCGCCTTTTTCCTGCGGCTTGACCTCCGCTTTGGCCTGCTGCTCCTCCGTGTCCTGGGGGACTACGGGCTGGTTCTGCTTGCTCGGCCGTACCGTATCGAAAGTCTTCAGCGTATCCTCACGCCGGCCGTCGATTCTGGGGACGGGCGTTTTCGCAGGACTGGGATTGCCTGCCAGGGTGTTGGCCGTCGAGGTGAACCGCGCATCTTTCGGCGCCTCCGCGACGGACTGGTTCGGATCGACCTCGATGAATTGCAGCGGGATTTCGATGTCCGCCGGCTCAACTCGCGCCTGGGCTTCCGGCTTTTTGGGGGTCGGTGATACGGCAGCCACCAGCGGCTTGGCCCAGGAAGGCAGCCATTTCCAGTTCGCCATCTGCGGCGCGAGCCACGCGAAGAAAAAGAGGAAGAGATGCAGGACCAGCGACAGCAGCAAGGCGATCACCAGGGGTGAACGCAGCCACTCTCGCCACTGAAACCTGAATCTGGGCCAAACCAACGTCATTTCGTCCCCGGCAAGCTGCCGCACGACCACCCATCGGGCAAGGCCTGCTGGTGTGCAGACCGCCGGATTTGCCGGAAGTTACGCCGCATCCAGACGTCTCTCGAAAGCCACCCGTTCAAACTTGTGGCCACTTTCTTGACGCTCCGCCCGGTAAACCTCAGCTTTGCCCCGGATTTTTAGACGATTCCGCGACGCAAACAACATGAGCACCCCGCACAATCTCTTCGGCACCCTGCAGACTTTTGACCTCGGCAATGGCAAAACCGGCCAGTTTTACAGCCTGCCTGCGCTGGAAAAGGCCGGTGTCGGCCCGATCTCCAAGCTACCCGTCTCCATCCGGATCGTCCTCGAATCCGTCCTGCGCAACTGCGACGGCCTGAAGGTCCAGGAGCAGAACGTCAAGGAACTCGCCAATTGGAAGGCCACCGAAGCCCGCACCGCCGAGATCCCGTTCGTCGTTGCGCGTATCGTGCTGCAGGATTTCACCGGGGTCCCCCTGCTCGTCGATCTCGCCGCCATGCGCTCCACTGTGGCCAAGCTGGGCAAAAATCCCAAGATCATCGAGCCGCTGGTGCCCGTGGACCTCGTGGTGGACCACTCAGTGCAGGTGGACTTCGCGGGATCGAGTGACTCGATGCAGAAGAATCTTGACCTCGAGTTCTCCCGTAACCGCGAGCGCTACCAGTTCCTGAAATGGGGCATGCAGGCCTTCGACACCTTCAAGGTGGTGCCACCCGGTATCGGTATCGTTCACCAGGTCAATCTCGAATACCTTGCCAAGGGCGTGCTCAGCGCCGGCAACGTCTACTATCCCGACACACTGGTAGGCACCGACTCGCACACGACCATGATCAACGGCCTCGGCATCGTCGGCTGGGGCGTTGGCGGCATCGAGGCGGAGGCGGGCATGCTCGGCCAGCCGGTTTACTTCCTCACCCCGGATGTCGTGGGCGTCCACATGACCGGATCCATCGGCGAGGGCGTCACCGCCACTGACGTCGCGCTGACCGTCACCCAGATGCTCCGCAAGGCGAAGGTCGTTGGTAAGTTTGTCGAATTCTTTGGGCCCGGCGCGGCCGCGTTGCCGCTCGTGGACCGCGCGACGATTGCGAACATGGCCCCCGAATACGGTGCGACCATGGGTTTCTTCCCCATCGACGCGGAGTGCTCCAACTACCTCCGCGCGACCGGCCGCACCGACGAACAGGTGAAGCTGTACGAGAACTACTACAAGGCGCAGGGCCTCTGGGGCATTCCCAAGTCAGGCGAGATCGAATACTCGCAGGTCGTGGAGCTCGATCTCTCCATCGTCGTCCCGAGCGTCGCCGGCCCGAAGCGGCCACAGGACCGCATCGAGCTGCCCAAGCTCAAGGAAAGCTTCATCGGCACCTTCAGCAAACCGGTCGCCGAGGCCGGGTTTGGCAAGAAGGCCGAGGACTTCGCCACGGTCACTGCCGAGGTGCATGGCACGAAGATTGGTCATGGCTCCGTGCTCATTGCCGCCATCACGAGCTGCACCAATACGTCGAACCCGAGCGTGATGCTCGCCGCTGGCCTGCTCGCCAAGAAGGCGGTGCAAAAGGGTCTGACCGTCAATCCGGCCGTCAAATCCTCGCTCGCGCCTGGCAGCCGCGTGGTCACCGAGTACCTCGACAAGACCGGCCTGACGCCCTTTTTGGACAAGCTCGGTTTCCAGACGGTCGGCTACGGCTGCACCACCTGCATTGGCAACTCCGGCCCGCTGGATGCGAAGATCGAGGAAGCCGTCGTGAAGAACGACCTGGTCGCCGCCTCGGTGCTCTCGGGCAACCGCAATTTCGAGGCGCGTGTCCACCAGAACATCAAGGCCAACTTCCTGATGTCCCCTCCCCTCGTCGTCGCCTTCGCGCTCGCCGGCCGGGTGGACATCAACCTTGTCACCGAACCGCTTGGCAAGGACAAGGCCGGTGCCGATGTGTACTTGAAAGACCTCTGGCCGACTCTCAAGGAGGTTCGCGACGAGATGCAGGCGGCACTGAAGCCCGAGGTCTTCCGTCGACTCTACACCGACTTCGCGGCACAGAACCCGAAGTGGAACGAGATCCCCTCCAGCGTCGGCAATGTTTACGAGTGGCACCGCCAGTCCACCTACATCCAGGAGCCGCCGTTCTTCACGAAGTTCCAGATGACGCCCGGCGTCATCCAGCCGATCACGGGCGCACGCGCGCTGGGCATCTTCGGCGACAGCGTGACCACCGACCACATCTCGCCCGCCGGCGCGATCAAGAAGTCCTCGCCTGCCGGCAAGTTCCTTTCGGATCACGGGGTAGAGTTCGCCGACTTCAACAGCTACGGCAGCCGCCGCGGCAACGACCGCATCATGACTCGAGGCACCTTCGCCAACGTCCGCATCAAGAACCTGATGCTCGGCGGCGAGGAAGGTGGCAACACCATCGGACCCGACGGCGCCAAGACCTCCATCTACGACGCTTCCATCGCCTACCAGGCGCAGGGTGTTCCTCTGATCGTGATTGCAGGCCAGGAATACGGCACCGGCTCCAGCCGTGACTGGGCCGCCAAGGGCACCAACCTGCTCGGGGTGAAGGTCGTTGTTGCCCAGAGCTTCGAGCGCATCCACCGCAGCAACCTCGTCGGCATGGGCGTGCTGCCGCTCCAGTTCAAGGAAGGCACCACCGCTCAGACCCTGAAGCTCGACGGTACCGAGACCTACGACGTCGTCGGCCTCGATCCCGGCGTGAAGCCCCAGCAGGAGCTGACCCTGAAAATCGTTCGCAAAGACGGCTCCGGCGAGTTCATCCCCGTGATCTGCCGCATCGATACGCCCATCGAGATCGAATACTACCAGCACGGCGGCATCTTGCCGTACGTGCTGCGTCAGCTCGTGGCGAAGGCTTGAGCGGCAAGACCTCACCCCTGCTGTCTTTTCGCTGTCAAAAGAGCGCCAGCCTAACCGGCGGCGCTCTGTCTGGCTTTCAAGGGAAAGAACGGTATGCTGCCGCCCATGCACCGCGCTTGCCAAACTGTGATCGTTGGCTGGCTGCTGCTGGTGAGCGTCGCTTACGCGGAGCGCATCAATCACGAGGGACGTATCCTTGGCCCGTTGCCCACCGTCACGGGTCCCATCCTCTTCAACACGCCGGAAGCGGATGCGGTGGTCTCGGCAATGCAGATTTTCCCAGTCACCAGCCCGTGGAATGAGGACATCACGCATCGGCCGGTACTCGGGAATTCGGATGCGATGATCGCGCAGATCATGGCCGACCTGCGCTCCGACCGGCGCACTCTCATCGCTTTTCAGGAGATGAACTACGTGCTCGTACCGGACAATCAGCCGCGCCAGGACATCGAGTTTTTCAACTACTCGGACCAGTCGGACCTGGACGGCGGGACGGATCCGAAAGGCAAATACCCGATTCCTGCCAACATGCCGATCGAGACCTGGCCGTCGCAGACCGGTGCGCAGACGCTCACCCAATGGCAGATGAACGACGACGGCAGCGACCGTCACGCGATCATGGTAGCCCCCGGCAGCGGCTTCATCTGGGAAACCTGGCTGACGCTCCTTTCCGGCACGGGCTGGCAGGCCTCGAACGGGGCGAAGTTTGACCTGAACTCGAATGCGCAACGCCCAGCCGGTTGGACCTCGGGCGACGCGGCAGGGTTGCCCATGTTTCCCGCCCTGCCCCGCTTCGACGAATGCGAGCGCGGCATGGTCGAGCACGCCTGCCGGATCGTGGTGAAGCGCTCTCGCTACCGGAACCAGATCTATCCCGCCACTCATTACGCCGCACCTTCGTCGAACACCGACACGAACCTGCCCGCAATGGGCCAGCGCGTGCGGCTGAAAGCGGGCTTCAGCATCCCGGCCAACTGGTCCAAGCAGGAGAAAGCCATCCTGCTGGGCCTGAAGAAATACGGCGCCATGGTCGCGGACAACGGGAATTTCTTCTCCATCTCGGTCACTCCCGACAACCGCTGGCCGGCGGGCTGTTTCAGCCATTTCACCAGCATCAGCATCACCAATTTCGAGGTCATCCAGACCACCGGTCCAACCGAAGGACCGCGCTCGCCCGGGGCGCCCAAAGCCAATGCCGGTCCCGATCAAGCGGCCGCGCTGGGGCAACCAATACCCTTGGCTGGCTTTGTAAGCTTCACCGGCGCAACTCCGCAGTTTCACTGGAAGCAGTACGCCGGCCCGGGCACCGCCACGTTTGGAGATGCTGCGAAGACCAACACCACCGTGACCTTCAGCCAGTCCGGCACTTACACGCTGATGCTCAGTGCGGAGGATGGTGTCCACGCGGTGGCATACGATGCCGTGGTGTTTACTGTTTCTCCTGCGAAAATTGACGTCACCGCCATCCGCGCCGGCCCGGATCTGAGCCTCAGTTGGACGGGCGGCTCGCCTCCCTACGCAGTCCAGCAAAGCAGCACCCTTCTGCCTGCTTCCTGGCAGGCGGTCACCACGACCAGCGCGTCCAATGTGACCGTGCCTGCGACTGGACTGTCCGCTTACTTCCGAGTCACCGGCCAATAGGCCGCCACTACCCTACATGGGTCATCGTTTACGTCACCGACACGATTGCCGGCTTGCCACTCGCCACAACGCCGCTGTCTGCTTGCTGGCGCATGGCCGACCAGCAAGCCCCATCCGGTGCATCCTCAGGGTTAACCCGCTGGCTGGAACGTGCCCCTGGACCGGTCTTCGTGTTCATCGCCATCGTGGCGTCGTTCTCCACCTACTTCGCAATGTATGCGTTTCGCAAGCCCTTCGCGGCGGCGAAATTCGAAGGGCAATTCTTCTTCGGCACCCACGTCGCGCTCAAGACCGCCATCGTCATCAGCCAGATCCTGGGTTACGCGCTCTCGAAATACATTGGCATCAAGGTCTGCTCCGAGGTCACGCCCGCGAAGCGTGCGAAGTTGCTGCTGCTGCTCATCGGCTGGGCCCAGGCGGCGCTCGTGCTGTACGGCCTGCTGCCGGACGACTGGAAGTTCATCGCCATCTTCTTCAACGGCCTGCCGCTCGGCATGGTGTGGGGCCTCGTGGTCTGGTATCTCGAAGGCCGGCGCACCTCAGAGCTGCTGCTCGCCGGCCTCAGCCTCTCATTCATCATCGCGAGTGGCGTCGTGAAGGATTTCGGCCGCGCGCTCATGGAGGGCGGCGTCGCGCAGTGGTGGCACGCTGTGCCAGTGGTCGGTAGCGCCATCGGCGACGCCATCGGCAAGGTCGGCGAGGGCTGGATGCCCGCCATCGCCGGATTTCACTTCCTGCCGGTGTTCCTCGTGTCCGTCTGGCTGCTGAACCAGCTCCCGCGTCCCAGCACGGCCGACGTGGCCGAGCGCGTCGGACGCGAGCCCATGAAGGGTTCGGACCGTCTCGCCTTTGTCCGGCAATTCGCCTTTGGCCTCGGGTTGATGCTGGTCGCCTACTTCTTTCTCACGGCCTACCGCGATTTCCGCGATAACTACCAGGTCGAAATCTTCGACGGGCTCGGCTACCCCTATAAGGCCAACAAGGCGATCATCTCGAAGGCGGAATCCATCGTGACCTTCGGGGTGATGGGGGTGCTCGCCCTGCTGAATCTTGTGAAGGACAACCGCCGCGGCCTGCTCTGCGCCTTCGGCGTGATGACCGGCGGGGTCGTGCTGCTCGGGGTCTCCACCGCCCTGATCCAGGCCAAGCTCATCTCCGGCTTCTGGTGGATGACCCTCACCGGCCTTGGTTCGTATCTGGCTTACGTGCCCTACGGCTCAGTGCTGTTTGACCGGCTCATCGCCTCGACCCGGGTGGTGGGCACGGCGGTCTTCGCCATCTATCTTGCAGATGCCATCGGCTACACCGGCTCGGTGGGCGTGCAGCTCTACAAGGATCTCTGGGCCGGCTCGATGTCGCGCTTCGCCTTCTTCGCGGGCTTTACCTGGTTCATGTGCTTTCTCGGAACTGCCTGCCTGGTGGCCAGCGCGGTGTATTTCGCGCGGAAGACACGGACGGCTCAGACCCCGTAGTAAGTTTCGTAAACGTGCGCGGACTGGCGGCGGGCTTCGTCCCAGTTCCAGCTCGTTTCGGTGAAACGGTCGGGACTGAGGCCCTTCACATACTCGCCCGGCTTCGGGTCGAGCATCGACTCGACGAGCAGCTTGCCGATGCCGCCGGAGCCGGAGATTCCGTGGGCATTGCAGCCGCCGGCCATCACAAAGCCCGGCACGCGCGAGCTTTCGCCAATGAGGAACCGGCCATCGGGCGTGAAGGTGGGCCAACCCTTCCCGACCCAGCTCTTCTGCGCGGCGCGGGCGGTGGGAAAGAGCTTCGTGAAGCTGGCCTCGAAGGAGTCGAGCACCGGCCAGTCGGTTACGACGGGCGGCGGCTCATTGTCGGCCGTGTAGCCTCGCGGGTCGCCATTCAGTGACTTCGGCTCCCAACCACCGAGCAGAAGTCCGCCATCGCGAACCCGCCCATAGAGCGTCAGTTCCGGGACGCGGAAGCAAGGTGTCTCCGGCGTGAGGCCTTCCATCGGTACGGTGACGAAGTACTCGTGGCGCACGGGGAAGATGGGCAGCTCCAGCCCTGCGAGCTTGGCAACGTGATAGGCGTTGGCCCCCGCCGCATTGATGACATAGCGGCACTCGATCGGCCCACGGTTCGTCGTCACGCCAGCGACGCGGCCGCTTTTCAGCGTGATGCCTTCCAGCGCGGTGGCGGTGGCAAACTTTACGCCGAGCTTGGCCGCATTATGCCGGTAGGAGGCGGCCACCGCCCGTGGCGTCATGTAGCCGTCACTGGGACACCATAGCACCGATTTCACGCCGTCGAATTCCATCTGTGGAAACCGCCGCTTGGCCTCGGTGTGGTCGATCAGGTCGGCCTCCAGATTCGCGGCATCGGCGGCGGCCTTGAGCCGGCGGAATTCCTCGGCGCGCTGGTCGCTCAGGGCGATGCGGAGGGACCCAACCTCATGCCAGTCGGGCTTCACCTCGCTGGCCTGCAGTTCGCGGAACGTCTTCACGGAATGCATGGCCAGCTGGATGCGCTCAGCCGAATCGCGCACCTGTCCGCAAAGGCCCGCCCCCTGCGAGGTTGTGACTGCGCCGACATCGTCGGCACGATCGAGGACGAGCACGTCCGTCTTGCCGGCCTTGGCGAGGGCGTAGGCACAGCCGACGCCGACCGCACCGGCGCCGATGATGATGATTTCCGCGTTGGGGAGCTGGTTCATGAAACGTTCCGAAAATTGAAAGGGAATCCCTTAGAGAATGGATAGGACCGGCGGCAATGGGCGACACTCACGCTCCGCGCTTCATCACGTCGAGATACCACCGTACGAAACCCTCGACGTTATATTCCTTGAAGGTCGAGTAAGGCCCCGGCACGTAGGCATTGGAGTTAATGCCCTTTTGCTGGCGCTCGCAGATGACCCAGTCCTGCTCGCTGGTGAGCTGCCAGAAGGGCATGAGCTTTGCGAGGTCATAGTCGCGACCCTCCACGGCTTTCTCATCCACCAGCCACCATACCCGAATGGCCGTGAGCTGCGGACCGGCGGGCAGCAACCGTGTGCTGACCGCATGGTCGCAACTGGAGTGGTTCCAGAAATTCGGCAGCGTGCGCATCCGCAGGGTGCCCACGTCGGCATCCGCGTAATCGCCCATGAGCGGCGCTGACTGGCGGCCGTCCATCGTCTCGCTCACCCAGCCATCCACGAGGGGCGTGCGGTTCGCGCTGAACCAGATGCCGCGCTCGGCGTCAGGAAACTTCGTCATGCCCGTCTCGCGATGCGTCGGCGCGAGACCGTCCTCGGCCCATTTCGCCTCGCCACGGAGTATGGCGGCCTCCATCTGCGCGCGAATGAGCGGCGCGGTGTCATCGCTGTTGTAGTGGTCGAAGTTGGCCCTGATGTACTGCGGGTGGCAGACGTTGCAGTGATAGCACTCGCGATTGTTCTCCCACACGACCTTCCAGTTGGCCTTCACGAGGTAATCGACGGCCTTGACGACCTTGGCCCGGCGCAGGCCCTGGGGTTTGAGCAACGGCGCGAGGCACTCCGCCGCCAAATCAAAGGGCATCGGCTCGGACGCGAGATTGATGAAAATGAGGCCCTCGACTTCACGCACATGGACGTCTTGGAGCGGAAAATCGTCCTTCTTCAGTTCCGGCTGCATGCCGCGCCACGCGAGCAGACGTCCGTCGAGCCCGTAGGCCCACTGATGGTACGGGCAGACCAGCTTGGTGACGTGACCGCACGGCTCGTCGCAGATCTGCGAGCCACGGTGGCGGCAGAGATTGTGCAGCGCGTGAATGGCCCCGCTTTCACCGCGGATGACGATGATGGAGTCCACATCGACCTGGACGAGGAAGTAGTCGCCCGTGGTGGCAATCTCACAGGAATGCCCCGCAAAGAGCCAGCCCGTACGCCAGATCCGGTCGAGATCGGCGCGGTAGATGGCAGCGTCACTGAAGAACGGCTGCGGAAGCGTCCACCCTTCGCGGCGTTCTGAAATCAGTCCATCGAGCGTGGGCGCGGATGAAATCCTCTCTTCGTACGCAGGCTCGGAGAGGTTGCCATTTCTCTGGGCAGTAATTTCGGTCGGAACCACGCCGTGACGCTATCGTCGGGCGCTCGAAGCTCAATGGCCAGTTTCGGGGGAGCGGCGTGGTGAGGGTGACTATCGTTGGAGATACTTCACTACCGCCTCCGTCCGCGAATGCACTCCGAGCTTCTCGTAAATGTTCTTCGCATGGCCGTGGACCGTCCAGGCACTGATGTGGAGCGCATGGGCGATCTCCTTGTCCAGGAAGCCCTTGCTGAGCAGGCCGAGAATCTCCAGTTCGCGCGGCGTCAGCCGGGCCATTTCCAAGCTGCCACCCGCCGGCACCCGTGAGCCGATCAGTTGTTGGAAATAGCCGAGCACGCGCTGCGCGATCTGGGCCGGCGTGGGCCAGCCTTCGCCGGCATTTCCCGCCAGCGGTTCAAAGATGCGGTCGGTCGGCGTACGCCGAAGCAGATAGCCGATGGCGCCGCCGGGCGTGGACCGGAAGAGCTGGTCGCTGTCATCATACACGGAATAGACCAGCCCCGGAACATTGGGCGCGAGCCGGCGCAGCCGGTCGAGAAATCCGGAACCCGACACGTCGGCGAGCGTGTGGTTCACGAGCAGCAGGGCCACGGGGTTGCGGGCCAACCAGAGCAAGGCTTCGCTCGCCTCGGCGAAACCGGCCACGCAACGGAAACCTGCCTGTTCGTCCGCGCAAGCGGTCAGCGCCTGCCGTAGACCGAGGTCGGGTTCGACCACCGCAACCGGCCAGACCCTGGCCTGACGTCGGCCGGCCTGGCCTTCCTTGCGCTCCGCCGGCGGGGTAACGCGCGTATGCAAGGTGAAGTAGGTCCAAGCCATCGGATTGGCGGTCCAGCGGAACGCGAGGGTCAGCTCACGCGGAAAACGGGCGTGGGCTTCGGCGATTCCGTGCCGTTGAACCACCTGTCGGATACGACGCGCGAGCCGGGTGGCCACCGCTGATTCGGCCGATCCGAGCGGAAAGTAATGATGCCGACCGGCGCATTCGAAGTGCGCGGAGAACTCCGGATTAGCCAGCTGCGTCAGGGCCGGTGGATGAGGTCGGACGAGGAGTCGTGGGCGGAAAATGGCAGCGGCACCGGTCCGGGGAGACCCTCCTTCAGCGGTTCCAACGGCAGTGATTCGCGCATAGAGGCGGAGAGCCTCCTGCGCTGCCGCCGGCCGGCTCCGTGCCCGCAGCGCGTAGGTCTGCCGCTGGCCAGCGTGCTGAATCTTCACGCTCCAGCCCTGGACTCGCTGCGTGCGGCCGTTCCTGCTGTAAGAGTTTCGGTAAAGACGGCGGGTCCAGTAGGCGATCGAGTTTTTTACCCCGGACAACGCTTCCGCCTGAACTGGAATGTGCTTGGACACTGCTTGGACACTAATGTGGCACGGCCACCGAGGTGACAATGATTTTCTGCCGGCCTTTCCCCCGTCGCACGGCCTGCGGCCAGCCATCCGGGCCACCGGCCGGCGGGAGGTCACACCGCCGTGACGCCGGGGTGACGGCCCGGCGGGCCACCGCCCCCCAAACGGGCAATGGCCATATCGGTAGCTCTCCTTAAATTGCCCAAAGCTAACCGGATTATGCACTGTGATTTTCGCCAGGTCGGTGGTCCTGCTTCGGTTTCGCCAGGACGTTCTCGAAACGCGTTCACCCTGATTGAGCTGCTGGTGGTCATCGCCATCATCGCCGTGCTGGCGTCGATGTTGCTGCCCGCCCTGAGCAAGGCCAAGGGGCAGGCCCAGGCGAGCTTCTGCCTGAACCACACCCGTCAGCTCGTCATCGCCACCCACCTGTACAGCGGCGACAGCGGCGACTGGTTCCCACCCATCCAGGCACAGATCACCGGTGGCGAATCCAGCTGGCGCGCCTATCTGTATCGCTACGTCGGCCAGAACGCACACGTATATGACTGCCCTAACGAGAAGGTTGAAGTCTATTCCAGTGCGCGCCGCGCCGGACAGAAGACCGGTGCGGGCAAGCCGGAACTGTTGGGCCAGTTCAAGGATGGTGAGATCGACATTCCGAGCGGCATCGGAGCTGTGAACGTCCACTGGACGTCCAGCACTGCGACTCCGCCCTTTGGGCGGCCCAAGGGCTATGAGGACAACGTCTGCCGCTGGAGCAAGGTGGAACGCGCCTCGCAGCTGATCCTCTTCGGCGACGGCAACAGTGACATCAATGGCGTCTGGCCCCGTGACCGCTGGTGGATCTGGAAGGAAGTTGGTGATCCCGCCACGGCAGGCTTCAACCGGCTGGCCCAGGGCGACAAGGGCTCGGTGCGGCACAACCACAAGGCGAATTACTCCTTCGCCGATGGCAGCGCGCAACTGCTGGATGGCGGGCGGATTCCCTGCAACACCACCGAGTGCTGGTGGTCGGCCAAGGCGGATACCCACAGACCCGGATGATGAACGCCAAGGCGTCCAATCTCATCAAGGCCGCCGTGGCCGGCGGCCTGTTCGGTTTCGCCGCCCTGCAGGCATGGCGGTTTCTGCACCAGAGCAATGGCATCTCGGAAAATGCCTTCTACTACGACCTGAGCGAGCAGAAACTCTTCGTGGCCGAACGTGGGCTGGTCCCGCCGATCCGGGGCATCAATGACGCCACGGAGGACGGCGTGCGGGCCGTGGTCATCTCGCGCAGCGGCAAGACTGAGGACCAGGCGGCCCGTGAGATCGCCTATCTGGAAATGTACTCGCCCGAACTGAAGCGGCAGATGCAGGAGGCCAAGGCCACCGGGTCTTCTCCGGCCATGGGACGGACGGCGGCCCAGGCGCATCGCCTCGTCAAGCGCGTCAAGGATGCCGAATGGGTGTCCCTGGCGACTCCGGAAGGCGAACGCATCGTCGCCGAATGGACCGCTCCAGCCCCCGACGGTGCCACTCCGGTGGTCTGTTCTCCCTGACCTCAATCTCCGACTCACTCCTCATTGCGAAGTAACTGACTCCCATGAACACACGTCTGATACAGAAACTGGCCCGGTCGCTTGCGGTGCTGGTGGCGGGCTTCACGCTCTCCGCCAGCGCCGATCCGGCCGTGGTCACCGACCACAACGCCTATCATCCGTTCGAGCCGATCACGGTCTTCTTCTCCGGCGGTCCGGGCAACAAGCTGGATTGGCTGGGCACCTACCCTGATGGCGTGACCCCCGGCTCCGTCGGATCGACGGTCTGGCGCTACGTGGACAACACACAAAACGGCGCGACTGCCTTTACCGACGGCAGCGTGGTTTATCCTGGCGGCCTGGACGTCGGGAACTGGACCACTTTCTTCCTCCTCAATGACGGTTACGACATTCTCGCCCAGACCAATTTTACCGTCGTCGATGCCACGGCTCCCCTCGCCCGCAGCAACAAGCGCATCTATCTGCCCGGGGAAGCGATCACGATCACGTTTACCAACGGCCCCGGCAACAAGCTGGACTGGATCGGCCTCTACAAGGCTGGCGAGACGTCCGGCGGCCCTGCCTCCACGGACTACCTTTATGTGGATGGCACCAAGAGCGGCAGCACCGCATTGACGAATGGCAGCGTGACGTTCTCCAAGGGCCTGGCCGCCACGGGCGGATATGTGGCCTTCTTCCTGGAAAACGACGGCTACAACGTGCTCGCCAGTGAGGCGTTCACGATCAAGGCCGCCGACGGCACACCGCCAAAGGTCACCGCCGTGAAACCGGTCGATCTGGAAACCAACGCCCTGCCCGCCCAGGGGTATTCCGCCACCTTGCAGCAAGGCAGCGCACCCATTGCGCCCGAAAGCGTGGTGCTGAAGTTTGACGGTGCGGCGATCACTCCCCAGACCACGGTTCAGGGGGACAAGGTTCTGGTCAGCTATTCGACCGATACGGTCCTGCCGGTCGCCTCCAGTCACCACTATACGCTCACCTTTGCCGACACTTCCGGCATCAAGGTCACCAACGAGGTTCAGTTCATAGTGGGGCCGTATCAGGACATCCGTCTGCCGGCACCGCTCTACTTCGAGAACTTTGACGGAGTGGCCGAAGGGCAGCTCCCCACCGGCTGGACTCAGAAGGGCTATTCCTCGCCCATCAATCCCGACGTGGACTTCACCGATCTGGGCTCCGCCGCATACCAGACCTGGACCGCGGTCAATGCGGACCGGTTTACCAACGCCTTCACAACCTACGGCGACCCCACCAGCACCACCACCGACTATCAGGGCGTGCTCTCGGTGAACCCGCGCAATGTCGTGAATGGAAAGGTGTTCAACGAGCCGCTCGCGAAGGGCCGCTTCCTTTTTGGCAATTCCGGCTATCAGAACTCGGCCGCCTCGCAGGTGCTTTACATGTTTTCACCCGATTACGATCTCACGGGCAAATCGAACGTGGTCGTCAGCTTCAAGAGCCTCTGGGAACAGAATCAGGACAGCATTGCCGCCCTCAAATACTCGGTGGATCAGGGAACCACCTGGCTGCCCGTGTTTTACCTGCTCGACGGGCCTGACATCGTCCGTGATGACGCCGGCAACGTGGACGCGGTCACGACCTTCACCAACGTGACCATCGGCGGATTCCAGGGCATCGCGGTTTACACGGACGACAGCGGAAACGATGTCGGCGGCTATTACGGGGCCTTCATTGGTGCCGCCGTCACCGCCGATCTGGCCCCGTTCATCCAGGCCCGCATCGACGACGATCCGGTCGGCTCGAAGCGGATCGAGCTCTACCCCCTGCCCCAGGCGGCCAACCAGGGCAAAGTCAGCTTCCGCTTCGCGACCGCCGGTTCCGACAGCTGGTACTGGGGGGGTGGATGATTTCGGCGTTTATTCCCTGTCCCCCGCCGAAGCGCCGACCGTTTCCCTCCGGCGTGTCGCGGACCAGATCACCGTCAGCTTCACCGGCGGTGCCACGGCGGTGCTTGAATTCACGGACTCGCTGAGCGCTCCGAACTGGCAGCCCGTCGCGGGCGTGGTGGCGAACAGCATCACGCTGACCGCTTCCAACGCCCAGCAGTACTTCCTCGTGGTGCAGCCCTAATTGATGTTGACGGCCCAGCACTCTCAATCCGCCCCGGCCGGGAGCAATTCCGGCCGGGGTTTTCATGATTTTGGTCCCGGGCTTCACTCGATTCGGGTCTGGCCAGTTCAAACTCGTTTCCGTCTCCTTTTCCCGCAGTGAACAACTCCCTACCAGCCTCCACCCGGGTCGTCATCATTGGCGGCGGCATCGTCGGTTGCAGCCTCGCGTATCACCTGACCAAGCTCGGCTGGCGGGATGTCGTCGTCCTGGAACAGAACCTCCTCGCCGGCGGCACCACTTGGCACGCCGCAGGTCTGGTTGGCCGCCTGCGTACCTCGACCAGCCTCACGGCAATCAACAAATACAGCGTCGAGCTTTACCAGAACCTCGAGCGCGAAACCGGCCACAGCGTTGGTTGGAAGGAAGTCGGCAGCCTCATTCTCGGACGCTCTGAGGCACGCATGACCCAGCTCAAGCGCACGCTGGCGATGGCCGAGTGGTTCAATGTGGAATCTCGCCTCATCAGTCCCGACGAGGCCAAGGCAAAATGGCCGCCCTTGCGAGTGGACGACATCTTGGGAGCGGCCTGGCTGCCGCACGACGGCAAGGTCATCCCAAAGGAAACGGCCTACGCGCTCGCGAAGGGTGCCCAAAGTCGCGGCGCAACCTTCGTCGAAGGCGTGCGCGTGCTGGACATCGAACATCGCGACTGTCGTGCCACCGGAGTGAAGACCGATCAAGGCAGCATCACCGCCGAGCTGGTCGTGCTGACCGGCGGCATGTGGGCGCGCGAACTCGGCCTGCGCTGCGGCGTCAACCTGCCGCTCTATCCCGTTGAACATCACTATGTGGTGAGCAATCCCATTCCTGGCGCTTTCGACGAGCTGCCGGTGGGACGCGATCCCGACCTGTGCCTCTACTTCCGGGGTGAGGGCGACGCGGTGATGCTGGGTGCCTTCCAGGCCGAATCGAAGCCCTGGATGGTGGAGCATGTGCCGGACAAGTTCTCCTTCCAGCTGTTGGAGCCGGACTGGGAGAAGTTCGCCGAGCCGTTGCGCCACGGGAAGCACCGCATTCCCGCGTTGGAGACGAGCGGCTTCCAGAAGTTCGTAAACGGGCCGGAGAGTTTCACGCCGGACAACAACTTCCTGATGGGCGAGACCCCGGAGCTGAAAGGGCTTTTTGTCTCGTGTGGTTTCAATTCCGTGGGCATCGCGAGCGCGGGCGGCGCTGGAAAGTATCTGGCGGAATGGATCATCGATGGCCAGCCCAGTCTCGACCTGTGGAGCGTGGATGTCCGGCGCTTCGGCAAGTGGGCCAACGACGGTGAATTCCTCCGCAAGAGGGTGGTCGAGGTGCTTGGCCTGCATTACCAGATGGCGTGGCCCAACCGGGAGCCCGAGACGGGGCGCGACGTGCGTCTTTCGCCCCTGCACGCCCGGCTAGCGGCGGCCGGAGCCTGCTTTGGCCAAAAAGCGGGTTGGGAACGGCCGAACTGGTTCACCCGCCCTGAGGCCAGGTATGCCCACGAACCCAGGATGGATTACAGTTTTGGCCGACAGAACTGCTTCCCGAACCACGCCGCCGAACATCGTGCCGCCCGCGAAGCCGTGGCGCTGTTCGATCAGACCGCCTTCGCGAAGCTTCAGCTGACCGGGCCCGGTGCGCTGCCGATGCTGCAGCGGCTTTGCGCGAACCAGATGGATGTGGTCCCAGGACGCGTGGTGTACTCCGCCATGCTGAATGAGCGCGGCACCTTCGAGAGTGACCTGACTGTCATCCGGCAGGCAGCGGATAGGTTTTTGCTAATCACCGGCAGCGCCCAGCAAGTGCGGGACAGCGATTGGCTGACCAGACACCGGTTCAAGACTGAGAACGCCAAACTCACCGCGATCACGGACCATTACGCGGTGATCGGGGTCATGGGACCGCGTTCCCGCGAGCTGCTGGCGCGCGTGACAACAGATCAGGCCAGCGGCCGATCGGCAGACTTCAGTAATGAAGCGTTTCCTTTCGCATCCTCACAATTTCTTCAGATCAGCGGCCACGACGTGCTGGCCGTACGCCTTACCTACGTCGGTGAACTGGGTTGGGAACTCTACATCACCAAGCCCGCTGCCTCCGCCGTCTATGATGAGCTGTGGCGGGCTGGAGCCGATCTGGGTGTCACCAACGCCGGGCACTACGCCATCAACTCCCTGCGCTTGGAGAAGGGCTACCGTGCCTTTGGCACGGAGCTGTCGCCAGATGAATCGCCGATCGAGGCCGGGCTTGGCTTTGTGGTCGCGTGGGACAAACCCGGTGGCTTTATGGGGCGCGAGGCCCTGCTCCGCCAGCGGGCCGCTGGAGTGAAGAAGCGCCTTGGACTCTTCACCCTCGATAATCCCGAACCGGTGCTCTGGGGCAGCGAGCCGATCCTGCGTGACGGCGTGATGGTCGGTTACACCACCAGCGGCAGCTATGGCCACACGGTGAGCCGGGGCATCGGCATGGGCTACGTGCGCCACCGGGAGCCGATCACTAACGAGTTCCTCGTGGCCGGGCGCTACGAAATTCTCGTCAACGGCGTCCGCGAACCGGCGACCCTCCATCTGAAGTGCCCGGTGGACCCGGAACGCCGCAAAGTGATGGCGTAATCCCGACGTCAACACAATGACCTTGGCCTGAGGGCCGGTATCACGCTTGCCTTGCCGTGCTCCCGCGACTACGACGGGTGGACCATGTTTCCCCGGTTCCTCTTTCCACAAATCACAGGGCTGATTCCCGTGCTGGTTTCAGTGGCTTTGCCTGCCCTCGCCCAGTCCGTGAACCAGCCTCCCGGCGCGGCAATCCCCACCGGTTATCAGCTGGTTTACGAACAGCATTTTGACTCCGCCGACGCCCTGAAGGGCTTCGCCATGACCGACCCGGCCGCCTGGAAATTTGCCACGGACGGCGGGACTTTTGCGCTCGAACTGTTCGGGGAGAGCAAGTACGTGCCGGCGTTTCGCTCACCCTTCAACATCGCGCTCATTGCCGACCGTGTTTTCGGCGACTTCGTGCTGGAGGCGGATCTGCTCCAAACTGGCAAGGAATACGGTCACCGCGACATGTGCCTGTTCTTCGGGGTGCAGGATCCTTCCCACTTCTACTACACCCACCTTGCCACCCAGGGTGACGACCACGCTCACAACGTATTCCTCGTGAATGGCGCACCGCGCGTGAAATTTGCGAAACAGACGACCTCCGGCGTGAACTGGGGCTCCGAGGCATGGCACCATATCCGCCTTGAACGGAAAGTGGGCGACGGTTCGGTCCGGGTGTTCTTCGACGACATGAAGACCCCCATCATGCTCGCGGAGGACAAGACATTCGGGGCCGGTTATGTCGGCTTCGGTTCGTTCGACGACACGGGCAAGGTGGACAACATCCGTATCTGGTCGCCGACGGCTCCCGAAACCAAGCCAACGACCTTTTACAAACGCCCCTCGCCGTAATTTTTTCGCTCAAAGATGAGCAATCAGGCCGTTGTTTGGTCACAGAACCGGCCGCCCATCACAACCGTTCCGCTCCGATGAAATACCATCTCCCCCTCCTCGCCGTGCTGCTTGCCTTCGGTGTCACCGCTTCCGCTGCCGACTGGCCGCAGTGGCGCGGTCCCACCCGGGATGACCATTCACCCGACACCGGACTGCTGAAGGAGTGGCCGGCGACCGGTCCGAAGCTGCTCTGGCTCAATAAAACCGCCGGGCTAGGTTACGCGGGCTATTCCATTGTTGGAAACCAGCTCTTCACGATGGGCCTGCGCGATGAACAGGAACTCCTGATCGCACTGGATGCCACGACCGGCAAGGAGCTGTGGGCCACGCCCGTCGGGGCCAAATATCCCAACGGTTGGGGCGACGGCCCGCGCATGACCCCGACGGTAGATGGGAATAGGGTCTATGCCGTGGGCGGACAGGGCAACCTCATCTGTGCGCAGACGAGCGATGGCAAGATCCTCTGGCAAAAGTCCCAAACCACCGATCTTGGGGGCAAATTGCAGGGCTGGGGCTACACCGTTTCACCGCTGGTTGTGGGGGATAAGCTCATCTGCTCGCCCGGCGGTCCGCAGGGCACCATGGCCGCGCTGAACAAGCTCACTGGCAAGGTGGCCTGGCGCAGTGCCGAGTTGACCGATGACACGCAGTATTCCTCCCCAATCCTAGTGGAGCACGCGGGCAAGAAGCAGGTCGTACAACTGGTCACGCAACGCGTGTTCGCCGTCGATCCGGACACCGGCAAGGTGCTGTGGAAGTCGGACTTTCCGGGACGCACCGCCGTGATTCCCACTGCGATTTCCCAGGGAGACTACGTCTATGTGACCGCCGGCTACGGTGCCGGGTGCAAGCTGGTCAAGATCGCGGCGGATGGAAACTCCGTGGAGACCGTGTACGAGAACAACAAGGTGATGAAGAACCATCATGGCGGCGTGGTGCTCGTAGACGGCAAGGTTTACGGCCATTCCGACGGCCCCGGTTGGGTCTGCCAAGATTTCCTGACCGGCACTGAAGTCTGGTCCAGCAAGGCCCTGGGCAAGGGCGCGGTCCACTACGCGGACGGCATGCTTTACTGCCTTGATGAACGCAGCGGCGAAGTCGCCCTCGTCGAAGCTTTGCCCAAGGGTTGGAGCGAAAAGGGCCGCTTCAAGCTTGACCCGCTCTCCACCCAGCGGAATCCCCAAGGTGGCATCTGGCCGCATCCGGTGGTGGTGAATGGCCGGCTCTACCTGCGCGACCAGGAACTGCTCTTCTGCTTCGACGTGAAGGGCAAGTGAGGCAATGGTGCAAACTGCACGTAGGTGTTTCCGCAAAATTGGACTGCCAAGCTCACCACAATTATCTGTGTGGAGGAAGCCTGACTTATGCGCGACAAAATCAAAATGCGTGACGGTGACACCATGCTGATCATGGCCAAAGACGGTGCCATCATTCACTTCACGCCGAACATGAGCTGGCCCCACGTCGAGTTTGTCCGACGCATGACCGGGGAGCTGCCGGATGGCGCGTGGGTTGGAACAGTATCGAAGTTCGAAGGCAAGGTTGCCGCCATCAGCAGCAAGTATTTCTTCGGCTATCAGCTTCCCGGGCCAGATTGGGTGCAGTGCGCCGTCAAGAATGCCTTCGAGTGAGGCACGCGAGTCGGGTTTAGTGCTCCATTTTGTGGTCCACGATCACATCAAGTTCGAGCTTCACCTTCTTCCCGAGCGTCCGCCGCAGGTCATCCTGCGCGGCCAGACGGATCTGTTTGATCTTCCGGGCACCGGCCCCGATGAGCATCCGCTGATAGCCGTCGGTCGGCGTGACCACGGAAGCGATCACATGGAGCACCGGTTTGCCGGTGATGCTCGGGCGCTCCTCCACCTTGTCCACCTCAACCTGCGTGCGGTACGGCACCTCTTCGCCGGTGAACAGATAGACCTTTTCGCGGATCATCTCGGCGGCCTGAAATTCCAGCGTGGTATTCGTGATTTGGTCCGGCGGATAAAGCGGCAGTGACTCCGGCATCAGCGCCAGCAGCGCCGTCACCAGCGCATCGCAGCCGTCGCCGGTGAAGCCCGAGGCTTCCACCACTGCTGAGTAACCGGCACCCAGCCGCAACCAGTTTTCCGCGAAGGGGCGCTTCGGAAGGTCCGATTTGCTCAGGCAGAGAATCTTGGGCTGATCCACCCGCCCGAGCACGGCGGCCACCATGTCGCTCTCCTCGCCGACGTCGCGCGTGGGGTCCACAACGTGGACGACGGCATCAATGCCTTTCAGCGCCTCCGAGGCACGCTGGTGCAAGGTGTCCACCAGGGCGCTCTTGTGTGTCTTGAAGAAGCCGGGGGTATCCACGAACACCACCTGCCCCTCGGGCCGATGCACGATCCCGTGGACCGGATGCCGCGTCGTCTGCGGCCGGTGGGTAACGATGGATATCTTCTTTCCGACAAGCGCATTGAGCAGCGTGGACTTGCCGGCATTGGTCCGGCCCACGAGCACGGCTAGGCCGGCGCGAAAACCGGGTTTGACTGGTGTTTCAATCACTTCGCCAAGACAATCACATCCGCGCCCGCACTGGCAGAGAAAAGGCACCACACGCGACCGAGAAAAAAGGCCCGGAGAGGCGGACCTCACCGGGCTTTCGGCAAATGCTGGCGCAGGGCTCAGCGGCTCACTTGAGGCTGTTGAGGTATTCGACGAGGTCGAGGAACTCCTGGGTGCTCATGCCGGCGGCCAGGCCCTCGGGCATATTGGACACCTTGAGGGTCTCGCGCTTGGTGATGTCACGCTTGGCGACGGTCTTTTTCAGTTCGCCACCGAGCTTCAGCGTGATACTGGTGTCGTCCTCAGCCCCCACCACGCCACTCAGCTCTTCGCCGTCCTTGGTAGTGAGGTTGGTCGTGAGCCACTGCGGCGCGACTTCGGCATTCGGGAAGAGGATGGACTCGATGATTTTGTCGCGCTTCAGCCGGCCTGCGACCTGGGTCAGCTCGGGCCCGTAGCTGATGCCGAAGTTCTGCACCTTGTGGCAGCTCGTGCAGATGCGCTCAAAGACGAAGCGCCCCTCACGTTGCCGGCCGCCCACCTTGGCGACCTGCCCGATGAGCTTCTGTTTATCGGCATCGCTGAGGCCATCGGCGGCGATTAGCTTGGCCAGCGTCTGCTTCACCAGGCCAAGGCTGGGATTGCCCTTCGCAAAGCTGTCGAGGTACTCGCGACAGGCGGGATTGTTCGTGGCCAGCTGGCCTTTCTCGAAAGCAGGCTTCCAGATCGGCTCCAGGGCCGTGACCGTGTGTTCCAGCGTATAGTTGAGCCAGTAGTCGAGCGGCTGCTTGGTGACCTCCAGCGCCAGCTCCACCGCCGCAGGTGTCTCGACAAAGCTGAGCGCCCGCACCGCCTCCAGACGAACCCGGGGATCGGGATCGCTCACGGCGGGACGTAGCAGGTCGAACGGCTGGCCCAGATAATCCCATTCATCCGCCAGTACGTGGATGGCCATGGCGCGGGCATCGCGGCTCGGCAGGGCAAAGACGCGCTTCCAGTGCTCCACGTCCACCGCATGGAAACCGGCCTGCACGTACAGCGCCTCCAACTCGTACAGGTCGTGCCACTTGTCCTTCGGATCGAGCTTCGCAACCCACGGCTTGATGGCGGCCAGCACGTCCGCCACCGGACGGTCGCGCAGTTCGCGGCGGACCCGGTAACGCGTGCGCGGTTCGTATTCCTTTAGCTGGTCGAGCAGCTCGGGAATGGATTTCCCATATTGCGTAACCGGCTTGAGCAAAGGCCGGCCTTTGGCTGTGATCCGGTAGATGCGGCCGCGCGTCTTGTCGCGGTTCGGGTCACGCTGCGAATACTGCATGTGACCAATCAGCGAGTTGTGCCAGTCGAGGAACCAGATCGCACCATCCGGACCGATCTGGGTGACACCGGGACGGAAATTCCGGTCGGCGCTGTCGAGCAGGTTGTCGGGCACCTGCCCCGGCTTGCCGTCCTTGTCCACGCCGGGCTTCTTGAGCCGCGCGCCGCTGTAGCCGGCCCCGTCATCGTGCACATCGAAGCGCGGGATGCCGTTCATGTTGATGACACAGCCATAGACAAACTGGCCCTGGACCGAATCGGGCAGATGGCGGCTATACAGGAACTCGCTGCCCAGCGCGGGGCGCATGCCCTCGTTGTTGAAGACCACGTTCAAACCCTTGCGCTGCCCCTTCTGCGCACCGCTGAGGGGCGAATCCCAATGCTGCTGGGCGGTCGTGCCGTCCCCGACGATGCCCTGGCCCCAGAAATTGAAGACATAGCACCACGGGTTGCCGTAACCGGGCGTGACGAAATGGCGGACCTTGAGTGAAAGCGGGTCCACCACATAGCTGCCGGGTGAGTTCGCATTGCGGAACGGGCCCCACGGCGTCTCGACGGCGGTGGACATTGAAACGCCTTCCAGCGCGTGCAAATGGCCGTCGGCGGACCACTGGAACTTGCCGAAGGAATGGTGGGTGTCGTCCGTCGCCCAGCCGTCGATCAGCGGCATGACGACATCCGCCTTGTCGTCGCCGTCGGTGTCCTTGAGGAAGGTAAAACGGGGCTGGTCATTTACCAGCACGCCGCCGTGCCAGAACTCAAAGCCGACCGGGCAGTGCAACCCGTCGTAGAAGACCTTGCACTTGTCGGCGTGCCCGTCCCCATCGGTGTCCTCGAAGATGAGCAGGCGGTCGCTCGGCTTCGGATCGCCGGGCTTCCATTGCGGATAGGTGGGCATGCACGCCACCCAGAGCCGGCCTTTGTTGTCGAAGCTGAGCTGCATCGGCTTCGCGAGTTCGGGGAACTGGTCTTCCGAGGCGAAGAGGGTCACCTCGTAGCCGTCCGCAACCTTCATTTCGCCGAGCGCCTCCTTGCCGGAGAGGTAGTGCAGATCCTTCGGCTCAGAATAGGCCTGCTGCGGCACGCCAAAGCGCGTCTTGGGTACAAAGAGCTCACCGGTATGGCTGTCGTCGGGCGTCGCCCGTTCGACCGTGCCATTGGCGATGCTCCATACAAACTGGTCACGCACGGCGACCATGTTGCGGATCTTCTTGTACTCGAGCGGAAAGGTCTCCGTGTCCCACGTGCGCCGGCCGCCGTAGACGTACCAGCCGTTGAGCATCCGGTAGTCCTGCTCATGCACCCAGTCCTTGTCCACCACGGCGAGGCGGAGCCGCTCCAGATCGGGAGCGCTCAGCTTGCTCGGGTTGGGCGAATCGAAAAGTGCGCGGTCGAGCAGCTCACCGACCAGCTTGTCGCCCCGCTGGTTCACTTGGAAACCGCCCACCGTGAACTGGGCGCCCGGCTCCTTGGCAAACTCCCGCTGCGTCGGTGTAAAGAGGTCCACGAAGGTCAGGCCGGCCTTCTCGGCAACCTCCCGGATGGCGGCGGTGTAGAGCTGGAGGTTGGCATTCTCCTTCGTACCATCCGGCAGGAAAGGGAAAACATCGCCGCCGTTCTCAAAGGCCATAGGCGACACCAGAACGAATCGTGGCTTGCCTTCCCGCGCGTACTTCTTGGCGAAATCCGTTAGATACTTCGCATAGTCGGCCTTGAATTTTTCGATGCCCGCCGGGCCAGCAAACGACTCGCTGTAGCCGAAGAACGCGATAAATGTCTCAGGACCGAACACCGTCAACGGATCGTCCAGCTTGGTGTAATCGTTGGGCCGCTGCCGGAGTCCGACCTCATCCGCCGGCCGGCCAAAGTTGCGGATCAGCAGTTCCTTCTCGGGAAAGCGGGCCTGAAGCAGGGTCTCAAAATTCCCGTAGAGATCGAGGCGGGCGGCCAGCGTGCCACCCACGAAGGCGATGTGTTCGCCCTTGTGGAATTCCAGCGGCGTGGCGGCCTGACTCGCAGTGGACGAAAGCGTCAGCAGGGAGGCGGCCACCGCAATAAAACGAAGTACGTTCATGCAGAACGTGTATTCACCACGTCCGTGGCGGCAAAGTTCAAGCCGATTTCCACTTGGACATGCTCAGAAAACACTTCCGATCCGTTTTGCACTCCGCCAGACGAGAGCTCAAAAGCCATTCCGCTACATGGTCTTTCGGCCGGCCATGGAGTAGCGTTCCTCCAGCAATCGAAACGTGTACCACTCATGCCCGGTTCCTCCCCCGCCATTCCCACGGCCGCCGCCGTACCGGCACCGGCGATCGACATGGTCTGGCATGACCTGCTCTTCGCCCACTGGCCGGTGTCGGAGAGCGCCCTGCGCGCCCTGCTGCCCCGAACCACGCCTGCCCTCGAACTCGACACCTTCCAGGGCCAGGCTTGGATCGGGGTGGTGCCATTTCGCATGAGCGGCATTCGCCACCGCGGATATCCGGCGATCCCAGGCACCACGGCTTTTCCCGAGCTGAACGTGCGCACGTACGTAACGGTGAACGGACGTCCGGGTGTCTGGTTCTTCAGCCTCGACGCCGCCTCCCGGCTCGCGGTGCGGGCCGCCCGGCTCTGTTTCCACCTGCCCTATTTCGACGCTGTGATGGAATGCGAAAACGACGACGGCTGGATCCGCTATGCCAGCCGGCGCAAGAACGGCCACGAAGGCGTGGCCGAACTGGCCGCCCGGTATCGGCCCACGGGTCCGGTTTTCCACAGCGAGGAAGGCTCCCTCGAAGATTGGCTGACGGCGCGCTACCGGCTCTTTGCCGGCGGGCGGCAGGGAAAACTCTGGCGCGGTGAAATCCAGCACCAACCCTGGCCGCTGCAACGCGCGGAAGCGAAGTTTGGCACCCTGAACATGACCCGCTGGCTGGGTCTGAACCTGCCGGATGCCTCACCTCACCTGCTCTTCTCGAATCATCTGGCGGTGCAGGCGTGGAGCCTTGTCCCCGCCTGAGGCGGGCGGCTCAGCGTTCCTCCGACACATCGAACATCGCGAACGCCAGCCCCAGCGCCCAGACCGCGACAGCGCATTCCGCAGCCAGCACCAGTGCGGTCATCACCGCCGCGAGAGGAACCGCCCAGAGCGGACCCACGGCCATCTGGAAAAGCCACCAGGCCAGCCAGCCGATTCCGGCTCCGGGCAACAGCGCGAGCGCAAGCACGAGGACCTGTCCCAACACGAAGATCAGCCGCTGGCCCATGACCTCGACACCCCCGCCTTGCCCCACCGCGCCCTTGGACCAGGCCGGGAACAGCAGGATCGCCGCGTTCGGCATCGCCAAAAGCAGGAAGTTCAGGAAAGGCAGCACGATCACTGCCGCCGCCGCGCCCGGCCAGCGCCATTGCACCAGGCTCAGCCCGATCTCGTCGCCCATGCCGCTGCTCAACCCCAGCACGAGAACCATCAGCAGCCATTGGAAGGCGACCAGGATGGAGACCGGCCCGAGCAACTGCCCCAGGGCGATCTGCCAGCCGGGCAGCGGCAGTGACTTCAGCAGGTCCATGTTCGGCAAGTCTGAGCGGAAATCGTTCCGCAGCAGTTGCGGCCCGAGGAAGGACGACATGGCCAGGATCGCGAGCACGAATACCGCGGCGACACCTTGGATCGGTCGCGCGCTGTCGTGTCCCCTGAAAATTCCCTGGGCGGCCATCATGATGCTGACGCTGGTGGTGAAGAGGATGAACCAGAGCCGCGCGGTAAACATCTGCCCCGCGCTCAGCAGGTTCTTCCACAGGAGTGCCAGCGGAGGAAAGCCGACCGGTGCCAGACGGAACGGTGCCCGCTTGGCCTTCCTCGGTTTGTGTACGTTCTGCCAGTTGCCACTGCGTGCCGCCGTCAGACGCTCGGCCATCCGGCGGGAGGCTTCGATGGAAGCCTCCTCGAACGATACGTCCGAACGCATCACCCAAAAGTAATGGCCGATCAGCAGCAGCAGCGCCGGCCAGACGGCCTGCAGGAATTCGCCGGCGTTCTGGGCGAACCACGGGTGTACCATCCAGCGGAAGGGCGCAAGCAGCCACCGCGCGGGACCGGCGGAGAGCAGGCTGAGCGTGTATTCCATGGAGTCGTCCAAGCCGTGCAGCGGCCGCGCCGCCGGAGCGGCGTTGATCCACCACACCACGCAGCCCACCAGGGCCGCCAACACCACGAGCACCAGCAAACGCCGCCGCCAGCCCGCCAGCCCGCGCTCGGTCAGGTGCTGGACCGCAAACGAGGCGCCGATGCCATGCAGGTTGAGCGTGGCCAGGATCAGCCACCAGGACGCGATGTGAATGAACCAGTGGCCATCCCGCATGGACCGGCCGGTGATGACGCTGAAGAAAACGGCGGAGAACAGGATGCCCAGCTGCGCACGCAACAAACGGAAGTGGATCAATGATCGGCGGCTCAGCGGGGCCGGCAGGAGGAACGCAATCTCGGCCTCGGAAAAGCGCAGGCTGGCGCGGTCGCCGGTGAACACCCAGCTCATCACGACGAAGAGGACCAGCAACATGGCTGCGGAGGCCTCCAGCAGCACCATCACATCATGCGGCATGGACCAGTTCCCGCCGGCTCCCGCCCGGCCCGGGGTGAACAGGTGACGGAAAGCGACCATCCAGAAATAGCCCGCGCCGACGACCGCGCCGATCAGGTACTTCGGATGCTTGAGCCGTTGCACCCGCATCTTCAGCGAGTTGTACACGCTGCGGGACTGCAGAAACCACAGGGTGGCGATGAGCTGGCCCAGGTTCATGCTCTCAGCCTTGGTTGGATCCGAAAGGCGGCGGCGGTGGAGGCGGACGGGGCGGCGCGGGCAGTGGCGGTGCCGTCTCTTGCATGGCGATGCGGATGAACACTTCCTCCAAGTCGGCGTTGGCGTCATCCGAGGCGAATTGCTGTCGGATTTCGTCCACGGTTCCGTGCACCACCTTCACCCCGCGCTTGAGCACCAGGATGCGGGTGCACAGCTCCTCCAGCAGGTGTAGCAGATGTGAGCTGATCACCAGCGCCGAGCCTTCGGCCGCGAGGCGGCGGATGGTGTCCTTCATCCGGCGGATCGCGAGGGGGTCGAGCCCGGTGAGCGGTTCGTCGAAGAAAATAACCTTCGGCGAATGCAGCAGGCCGCACGCGATGGCCACCTTCTGCTTCATCCCACGCGACAATTCGGCCGGCAGCGAGTCGGCCTTATCTTTCAGTTCCAGCTCCGCCAGCAGCGAGTCGTAGCGCTGTGGCGCGTCGGCCACCTGATAGAGGCGGGCGGTAAATTCGAGATGCTGACGGACGGTGAGGTAGTCGAAGAGCCGGGGCTCATCCGAAAAGAACGCCAGGTCGCGCTTGGCGGCGATCGGATCGGTGGTGAGATCATGGCCGTTGATGCGGACAGTGCCACGCGTGGCCGGAATGATGCCGGCGAGACAGCGCAGCGAAGTCGTCTTGCCAGCACCGTTGGGGCCGACGAGGCCGAGCAGTTCGCCGGGTTGGACGACGAAGGACAGGTCCGTGACCGCCGCAAAGTCACCGTAAAGCTTGGTCAGCCCTCCAACCTCAATCATGCGCGCGTAGAAATGCCGGAAGCCGCTGGCGGAACCAAGCCCCAAGTCAGTGACGATCACACCCGCTTCGGCGGCGTCAGCGAGTGCCGCCCCGTCTCCTGGGCAAAGGCCAGGGCCAGCGCGAGGGCATCGGCGGCGTCGGGTGCGGGCGCTTCGGCCAGGCCGAGCATCCGCTGCACCATCTTGGCGACCGCGAGCTTCTGCGCGCCGCCATGGCCCACGATGGCCTGTTTCACCTTGCGCGGGGCGATTTCGTAGATTGGCACCATCGCCTCGGCGATCACCGCGAGGCCGGCGCCGCGGGCCTCCCCCATGATGAGCGCGGTCTGCAGGTTCTGGGCGAAGAAGAGCCCTTCGACCGCGCAGACCTCGGGACGGTGCAGCTTCACCAGTTCACGCAGGGAACCCGCGATGTGCGCCAGGCAGTGGGAGCGTTCCCAGCCGGCCGGGCAATGCAAGGTGCCACAGGCGAGCAGCACCGGTCGGGGCTTCGCCACGCGGATAAGCCCGTAACCGGTCCCGCGCAGGGAAGGATCAAGCCCAAGGATGATCTCCGCCGAAATCGTCGCCCCAACCGGCACGTCCTTGCCCGCCTTGGAGGACTTGGCCTTGGACGCGTCCGCCTTGCCACCCGCTAGGCGGCGCTGCAGTTCGGCATATTGCTGGGCGGAAATGGCCACAGGCGAAGGCTACGCCGGCAGACAGAAGGAGCGAAACTCAAACCCGCGTCTGGCTGTGCGACGATTTCGGGCGCAGGCACACATGCGGCGGCCATGATCAAATCCGCGCTCAGCCCAGCGCTCGCCCCTGGAGCCTTGGCTGGGCCTGAGTTCGCCTGCGCTCAGGGCTCGCGAATCTCTGTCAACGCATCAAGCTTGGGATTGGCGATCTTCTGCGTGTGCCCGCCCGGCCAGACGATGGTGATGTCGTCCACGCGGGTGGCATCACCGAGGCCAAAAGTGAGCGGCAGCTCGCTCTGGGAAAGGTAGCTCCGCGTCGGCATGACCTGCCGGGCCAGCGTCTGACCGTTCAGCCGCACCGTGATCCAGGCACCAATGGCGTCGCGGTTTGCCTTGGTGCCCACGAGTTTGAACCGCAGCCAGTGGTGGCCAAGGTGCTGGTCGTTGCGGAGGAGGACGGGCGGCCCGTTGATCTGGGTGATCACCACATCAAGATCCCCGTCGCCGTCAAAATCGGCATACGCGCTGCCGCGACCGACCAGGGGACGGAATAGATCGGGGCCGGCATTGGTTGCATCGGCCGGAACAAAGGTGGGGCCCTCCGCACCGCCGGCATTCCAGAAGAGCTGGGCGGGCTGGCGATAGCGGACGCCCTGCTGGACCTTTTCAATCTCCGCTTCCAGATGGCCGTTGGCCGTCAGCACATCGAGGCGCCCGTCGAGATCGTAGTCGAAGAAGAACAGGCCGAACTTGAGCAGCTGCCGGCTGGCCGGGCCAAGCCCTTCCGTGATTGCCTCGTCGGTGAACAGGAGCTGCTCCTGCGACGCGGGCCGCGAGACATAGAGGGCGTTCATCTCGTTGGCAAAGTTGCCGATGGCAATGCCCAGCGCCTCATCGTTGCGGAAGCGGGCCGCATCGATGCCCATCGCCCCACGCGCCTGTCCGTACGGATCAAAGGCCAGCCCAGTGGCGGCCCCGACCTCGGCAAACGTGCCGTCGTGACGGTTGGTGAACACGAAGTTCTGCACCGTGTCGTTGGCCACCACGAGATCGATGAAACCGTCGTTATTCAAATCGATGGGCGCCACGGCTAGCGTCTTCGCCATAGGCATGCCGGTGGCGGGATTCTTCACCTGCAATCCGCTGGTCGCCGAGATGTCCGTGAAATGCCCCTGGCCGTCATTGCGGAACAGCTGCGGCACCGTGCCGGGGAAATTCCAGGGGCGACCGTAGGCGCGGCCGAGACCGACCAAGGTGTTATTGACCTCCAGATCCAGCTCCGGCGACCAGCGCACATAGTGCGCCACAAAAAGGTCGAGATCGCCGTCGTTGTCGATGTCGATCCACGCGGCGGCTGTGCTCCACTGGTCGGAACCGCCACCCACTCCTGCACTGGCGGTCACATCGGCAAACTTGCCACCTCCAAGGTTGTGGAAAAGATGATTGCCACCGACCGCCGTGATGAAGACGTCCACGCGCCCGTCATTGTCAAAATCGCCACAGGCGACGCCCATGCCATACAGGCTGACATCGAGCCCGGAACCGGCGGTCACGTCGGTAAACTTGGGTTGGCCTCCGGGCTGCGTGTCATTGCGATAAAGCGCCAGGGTCGGAGGCAGGTTTGTGGCGCGACGCGCGTCCCCCGGCCACCAGGTGGAGTTCACAAACAGCAGGTCTGGATCTCCATCCCCGTCGAAATCGAACCAGGCAACACCGCCCCCCATAGTCTCGGGCAGCAGTTTTTGGCCGGCCGCCCCGTTCTCATGGCGAAAATGGATTCCGGCCGCCGCCGTGACATCGGTAAAGCGCACCAGCGGCAGTTTCACATTCGTCGGCGAAACCTGCGGCGCCCGCAATGTCGTCAGTTTTTGCGGTCCAACCGCCGGTCGGCGGGTAAGCGAGAAGACGAGTCCACCAGCAGCCGCCGCCAACGCCACGAGCACCCACAGCGACCGGCGCAGGGCGCGCGCGATGACGGCGTCATCGGCGGATGGTTCCGGCGGCAAGGACATTGGTGGCAACGGTGCGTCACCATTCCCCGCGAGGCAAGCGGAGGCGGAATCGTTGACCGGCAACGATCGCGTGATGCGGCCGATTCCAGTGCAGTTCTTCCTTTCCCTGTCTATCCGCCATGTCCAGCCTAGCCGCACCAAGACATTCCCGACCCTTATATGAACTGGTTCTACGTCGAAGGCGGACAGCAGCGCGGTCCCATCACCCAGGAGGAATTCGACCGGCTGAGCGCCATCGGCGTCATTGTCGGTGATACCTTGGTGTGGCGAGAAGGCATGGCGGCCTGGCAACCGTGGTCAGCACTTCGTCCGGTGGGACCACTGCCAGCCGCCGCTTCCGGCATTCCGCCCGTCGCGCCCGGCTCCGCGTCAGTCCCCGATGAGGCACTTGCTCCAGGCCGGGTCCGCTGCGCCGAATGCGGCGGTGACTTTGCCACCGAGGAGACCCTTCGCTATGGTGAACGCCACGTTTGCGCCGCCTGTAAGCCGTGTTTTCTGCAACGGCTGAGCGAAGGGGCCGCCCCGCTCCGGCAGCCCGGCCGACCGGTCACCCCGGGGGAGGTGCTGGCCCGCGACTATCAGGTGGATATCGGGAGCTGTGCCAGCCGTGGCCACACTCTCATCACCTCCAACTACGGCCTGCTGTTGGCCGCTGTCATCGTTGTCGGACTGATAATGGCTGCCGCCAGCATGATTCCATTGCTGAATCTGATCGTGCCGCTCTTCCTCACCGGACCGCTCGCGGGCGGACTCTACCGTCTCTACCTCGCGCGCCTGCGGGGCCAGCCGGCCGATTTCGGCGTGGCGTTCAGCGGGTTCTCCTCGGGCTACTGGCAGTTGGTGCTTTGCCAGCTGTTTCCCGCGCTGCTCGGCTTCGCCATCATGATTCCGATGGCCATGATCATGGGACCCGCCGCGATCTTCCTGGGCCGAGCAAACGTTACTTCCGGCGCAATGGCGACCGGTGCCCTGGCAATTTCCGCCGCGACCTTGATGCTCATCGTCATGATCCTATGGATCTATTTCTACACCAGCTGGTACTTCGCGCTGCGACTGGTCGCGGACAAGGGTTTCCAGTTCTGGCCGGCCTTGCAACTGAGCCGGAGCGTCGTCGGGAAACATTGGTGGGGCGTCTTCTGGTTCAGCATCGTCAGCGGGGTTCTCATGCTGCTCGGAGCGATGGTTTGCTTGGTCGGCCTGCTTTATACCGGCCCGCTCTACGTCGCCATGTCGTCCTATCTTTACGAGGACATATTCGGCGACTTGGCACCCCAATCCCGCTGAAGGAGCATGGCTGCCCCCGCTGTCTCGTGTCCGAAATGCCGGACCCCGCTGCCGGATGACCCGACAGCGCTCGCCGCCCTCGACCGCTGTCCGGCATGTGGCACGCGCCTGACAATCTGCCTTTTCCCGGCACTTACCGCCGGCCCTCGATCCGGTGTCCTGCCGGAAGCGGTCCTGGCGGAAGGCGAGGCCGCCTGCTTCGACCACACCGGCAACAAGGCGGTTGTGCCCTGCGACCAGTGCGGTCGCTTCCTCTGTGCGCTGTGCGACCTGGAGCTCGCCGGCCGACACGTGTGCCCCGTCTGCCTTGAAAGCGGCGCCAAGCGCGGGCAGGTTGAGTTCCTCGAACAGAGTCGCGCCCGACCCGACCTTGTCGTCTGGAACCTGCTCCTGCTGCCGGTCATCGCCTGCGGGTACGTCTTCCCCCTGACCGCCCTGATCGCCCTCATTTACACGGTGGTGAAGTGGAACGCCAAGCCCAGCCTCGTGGACAACACCCGCGCGCGACTTGCCTGGGCCATCCCGGTCGCCCTGCTCGAACTGGTTGGCGGAATAGCGCTTTGGTTCTTTTATTTGCGAATGGTCCGCTGACATGTTGCGACGCGATCCCAACTACACGCGGTTGCCGGGTGGCGGCCGGACGCTTACCGGCAATGCCAGCTACTGGCTGGCCCGCGACCATCTGCTGCTGGTGGATGTCCAGACGGCGTCCGAGCGCTACCGGCGATTTGATCTGAGGGATATCCGCAGCCTCACCCTTGTGGCCACTCGAGTGGAATGGTTTTACCGGGCGTTCTGGGGTGGTGGCTTCCTTGTGATTTTGGCCGTGCTCGTGGGATCGCTCATCTCTGCCCGAAGCTACACCAATGGGGACTGGATGGGTTTCATCGCCTTTAGCGCGACCGGCGCCCTGTTTCTGGCCCGTCTGTTGTGGGTCCTGTACACGGGCCCAAGCTGCCGCCTCGAGATCGAGACGGCGGTCCAGACCGTTCGCCTGCCGGGTCTCACCCGCTGGCGCAGGACCGAAAAGTTTCTCGCCCTCGTCTCCACCGCCGTGCAGACCGCCCAAGCCGACCTTATTCCCGTCGCCTGCCCCGTCACCGAGGCTCCTCCGGCGGCCACTCCCAATCCCGAACCGCCGACCACCGAAGAGCCCCTCCCGAATTCGTAATTCGCACCTCGAAATTCGAAATTCGCCCCCCATGCTTCAGCACCGCTGCCTGAACCACTCCGCCCGCGAGGCCGTCGCCCGGTGTCCGGAGTGCCGCCGCTATTTCTGCCGCGAGTGTGTGACGGAGCACGATGGCCGCGCCATCTGTTCCGCCTGTCTCGCCCGCCTATCGCGGGTAACGGAGCGGCAGCCGCTCCTCCTTGGCTGGCTCACCACACCGATGGCCGTCGCCCTGGGCCTGACCGTCGCCTGGCTTTTCTTCTACGGTGTGGGCCGGGTTCTGGTGAAGATTCCCGCCGAGTGGCATGAGGGCACCGTCTGGGAGAAACTGGGTACCGACGGATGAAAACCGCCCGTCAACCGGCCCCGTCCGCCTTGGATGTGATCGAGGAAGCCGTGCATCTGCTCCGCACGACTCCGGCGGCTGACTACCTGGTCTGGGCGGCCGGGGCCGGCCCGTTCGCCCTGGCCGTGCTCTACTTCTGGGCCGACATGAGCCGTGCCGCCGATGCCGAAAACCGGCTGATGCCCGCCGCGCTCGGACTGGCGCTGCTCTTTCTCTGGTTGAAAACCTGTCAGTCGGTCTTCGCGACCCGGCTCCTCGCCCGCCTTTCTGGCGTGGATGCCTCCCGTGGCCATGTCCGCCGTTGGTTTCGCTGCTTTTCAGTCCAGGCCGCATGGCAGCCGCTGGGGCTCTTCCTTTTGCCGATTGGGCTCATACTTACGGTCCCATTTGGCTGGCTCGTCGCGCTGTTCCAGAATCTTACCGTCCTCGGTGCCGACTCGCCCATGGCGGCGTTCCGGCGGGCCGGGCGGCAATGCCTGCTCCACCCCGTCCAGAACCACGCCCTCATCAGTCTGCTCTCGGTTGCCGCGCTGGCGGTCTGGCTGAATGTCGCGATCGCGCTTTACGCCTTGCCGCACCTGCTGAAGCTGCTCCTCGGCGTCGAGAGCGCCTTCACGCTGAATCCCACCAGCCTGCTGAACACGACCTTTCTGGCCAGCACGTTTGCGCTGAGCGCCGTCATAATGGACCCGCTGCTCAAGGCCGCCTACGTCGTCCGCTGCTTTCACGGCGAAGCGCGCACGACGGGGGAAGATCTCCGAGCACGGCTCCGGCGCTGGCAGCCCGCAATGGCAGCGGCGCTGCTGCTGTTCGCCTTCCTCGGCGGCCAGCCCGCCACAACGTCCGTTGCCCGTGCGGCCACGCCCACGCCGCAGCAGGTCAGCGAGCTGGACCGGGCCATCGAAGATGTGCTGGAGCGTCCGGAGTGCACCTGGCGGGCACCGAGAGAGTCGGATGCCGAATCCGAAATCGCGGAACCGAAAGGCTGGCTGGCCCGCCTCCGGCACTGGATCGGCGACCGCGTCGAGCGCGGCTTCCGCCAGCTTGGACGTCTGCTCAAGCGCTTCGCCGATTGGCTGGACCAGACTTGGGGCCGACGTTCCGGCCCTTCCCTGGGCTGGAACTGGAACTTGAATCCGGCGGGCTTCGTGAGTTTCCTCATGTGGCTGCTGCTCATCACCGCGGCCGGTCTGCTGCTGTGGTTTGCCTTCGTCGTCTGGCGGCGGCGGCAGCCCGCACCAATGCTGACGGCCACCGCCATCAGCGCCGTGCCGGACCTCCGGACGGAAAATGTCGCCGTGGAGCAGTTGCCGGAGGAAGGCTGGCTTGCTCTGGCACATGAACTGGCCGGCAGCGGCGAACTGCGCCTTGCCTTGCGCGCCCTCTACCTCGCCAGCCTCGCCCACCTGGCACGCCGGGAGTTCATCCGGCCGGCGCTGCACAAATCGAACCGGGATTATGAACTCGAGGTCCGCCGCCGGGCACGGAGCATCCCAACCCTGTCCGAAACCTTCGCCGACACGGTTCGGACTTTTGAGCGGAGCTGGTATGGCGGGCGGGGGATATCTGCCGAGCATTTCGCGCAATTCGAGGCGAAGGTGCAGGAGGTCCGCGCCCGATGAGACGCTTCACCGTCATCGTGGTCATAATCGTCGCGGTCGCGGCTTTTGGTTACGGGCTCTGGCAGCTCTTCGATCTGCGCTTTGCTAGGGGCGACATCTATCCGCCCGGCTCCTCTTTCCGGGCGGATCCGCTGGGCACACGGGCTCTCTACGAAAGCTTTGACCTGCTGCCCCGGGTGAAGACCGAGCGGCTGCTGGAACCCATCCGCCTGCTCGGTTCCGGGCGTGGTACCACGCTGTTCATTCTGGCCTGCTACCCGTCCGACGAACCGATCCTGAGCACGAGCGACGCGTCCGAGTTGGACGAGCTTCTCGCCCAGGGTGGCCGGGTCGTGGTCACCTTTTCACCCACATCCGGCCGACCGTTCTGGAGCGGCTTGGGTACCCGCAGGGCAACTACCACCCTCACTAATTCCCCGGCGCGTCGCACTGGGCTCCGGCGCAAGGCCGTTTCCGCGTCCGGCGAACTCGACAACATTGCGTTCACCACTCTTTGGAGCTTTCAGTTCGATTATCCGGCTCTGGCCCATGGCTCGAACGGCCTGCCCGTCCTTGAACATGCCACCCGAACTGAAGACAGCCCTGAGATATTGCCCCCCCGCGCTTGCCTGGCATTCGGCGGCGGTGTTCACCGGGCTCGATACCAATTGGACCGTGCTCTATGCCCGCAGCAACCACCCCGTGGTCGTCGAGCGCACCTTCGGGCGCGGCTCGGTCGTGCTCGCCAGTGACACCGCGCTGCACAGCAACGAGACGCTGCGTCGGGGACGCTCGACCGCGCTGCTGGCCTGGCTCGCGGGTGACAGCCGCCGGCTCGTCTTTGAGGAGACCCATCTCGGCAGCCGTCTGAATCCCGGCATCATGACCCTCGCCCGCCGTTACCGCCTCCATGGCCTGGGCGTCGGGTTGCTCCTGCTCGCGGGCCTTTACGTGTGGCGGACCGTCACCGGCCTTGTGCCCCGCCTCCCCGATCCCGGCACCGAGGCTGATGAGGTCGTCACCGGCAAGGACTCGGCGTCCGGCTTCATGAATCTGCTCCGCCGCGCCGTGCCCCCGGCCGAACTGCTGCCACTCTGTCTCGCGGAATGGCGGAAATCCGTGCTCCGCGACCGGCCCGGCTTCGCCAACAAGACGGCCGCCATTCAGGATGTGGTGAATCTCGAATCCGCCAAGCCCCCGAAGGAACAGAACCCTGTGGACGCCTACCGCCAAATCTCCCGGATCCTCACCGAACGCTAACCCGCCATGGAAACCAGCCTCGCCCATCTCAAGGACATCCTTCTCCGCGCCCGCCGCGAAATCGCCAAGGTCATCATCGGCCAGGAAGCCGTCGTGGACTTCACGCTGATCGCCGTCGCCACCAACCAGCATGCGCTGATCGAAGGTGTGCCGGGAGTCGGCAAGACCCTGCTCGTGCGCACCCTCGCCGCCGTGCTCGGTGTGGATTTTGGCCGCATCCAGTTCACGCCGGACCTGATGCCCGCCGACATCACCGGCACCAACATCTTCAACCTCCAGCGTAACGAGTTCACCCTCGTAAAGGGTCCCGTCTTCACCTCCTTCCTCCTGGCCGACGAAATCAACCGCGCGCCGGCCAAGACCCAGTCCGCACTGCTCCAGGCGATGCAGGAACGGACGGTCAGCATCGATCGCGAATCCCATTCGCTGCCGCCCAACTTCACCGTCTTCGCCACCCAGAATCCGCTCGAGAGTGAAGGCACCTATCCGTTGCCCGAGGCCCAGAAGGACCGGTTCCTCCTGAAGATCACCCTGCCCTGCCCGGATCGCGACGAGGAACTCGCGCTGGCCCGGCGCACGCTGGGTACGGATGCGCCCGAGGCCGTGCTGCTCAGCGGTTCCGTGCAGCCGGTCGCCACTGCCGAACACCTGGCCCTGCTGCGCCGCCACCTGACCGAGGTTGTGATTCAGCCCGAACTGGTCAGCTACGCCGTTGATATCGTTCGTGCGACACGCACGCATGAAAGCGTGCTGGTGGGCGCCGGCCCGCGCGCGACCCAGGGTTTGTTGCTGGCCGCGCGCGCGCTGGCCGCGCTGGGCGACCGCGATTTCGTGACGCCGGACGATTTGAAGATGCTCGCGGTGCCGGTGCTGGAGCACCGGCTCATCTTGCGGCCGGAATACGAGATTGAGGGGGCCAACATCCGCGAGGTCATCGAGCGCATCCTTCAGACCGTCGCCGTTCCGCGCTGAATTCACCTCGTCTCGTCATGCTCGTCCCTTCCGCCAAGCTGCTGCGCCTGACCGCCCTGGTCGTGCTGCCGCTTGCGACTGTGGCGGGCATTTTGCCGGCGGGTGCACCCCTGGCCGTCGGACTCATCGTCGCCTTCGGGCTACTCGTGACCTTCGATGCAATTCGCAGTACTGGCCTCCTGGATGGCTTCAGCGTGACCCTGCCGGAGACCATCCGCCTTTCGAATGGAAGGGCCGGAGTTATCGCGGTGCAACTGGGCAACGAGACCGAACGGGGCACGCGGCTTCGGATGGGTCTGGGCCTGCCGGCGGAACTCACCACGCCCAACGAGACCGCCGAACTGCAACTTCCCGACGGGGCTTCGTTTGCCGCGATTGATTGGCCCATAACCCCGCAGTCCCGTGGCCGGCATCGCATCGGGGCCGCCTATCTGGAAGTGCTCTCACCGTTCGGCCTGTGGGAGGTCAGACGCCGGTTCGCGACCCGTTGCGAGGCACGGGTCTATCCCGACCTGCTCGGCGAACGGCAGGCCGTGGCGACCGTGTTCCTGAATCGCGGCGCCAATGGCGCGCACGCGCAGCGGCAGCTTGGCCGTGGCCGCGAATTCGAGAAACTGCGCGAGTATCTGCCGGGCGATGCGGTGGATGACATTCATTGGAAAGCGACCGCGAAGCGGAGTCATCCGGTCACCAAAGTGTTTCAGATCGAGCGCACCCAGGAGGTCTATGTGCTCGTCGATGCCTCGCGCCTTTCCGCACGGGAATCAGACGTAACCGCCCATGGGCCGGCCGCACCGCTGCCCTCCGTAGAAATCCCGGCGGGAACGGAAACCGCTTCCGCCGAGACCACCTTGGAGCGCTGTCTCAAGGCCGCGCTGCTGCTCGGTGCCGCGGCGGAACGTCAGGGCGACCTCTTCGGCGTGATTGCCTTTGATGACCAGGTGCGGCGTTTCGTTCGGGCGCGCAATGGCCGGGCCCACTTTGCGGCGTGCCGGGACGGGCTGCACGCGTTGCAGGCCCGGCCCGTCTCGCCGGATTTCGAGGAGCTATGCTCCTTTGTCCGCCTGCGCCTGCGCCGGCGCGCGCTGCTGATCGTGCTGACCTCGCTCGACGATCCGGTGCTCTCCGAGAATTTCGTGCGCGGCGTCAAACTCATCGCCCGGCAGCATCTGGTGCTGGTCGTCCAGCCGCGACCGCGAGGCGCACGGCCGCTGTTTGGCAACCCGGCCGTCGAAACCATCGACGACGTCTATGCCGAATTCAGCGGACACCTGCGCTGGCAGAACCTGCGCAACCTCGAACAGACGCTGCGCCGGGGCGGCGTCGGGTTCAAACTGGCGGACCATGGTCAGTTGGCCGCGGAGGCGATCCGTCAGTATCTCGACGTGAAACGGAGGCAGATCCTGTGATTCTCGACCTGGAGAAATTCTTCGCCGCGGAGCGCCCGCTCTGGGCCGAGCTGGACGTCATGCTGTTGCGCCTGGAGGAACACCAGAACCAGCAGCCTTCGCTGGACGAGGTGAAGCGGCTTCATTACCTGCACGAGCGCGCCGCTGCCGGCCTGGACCGGCTCGCGACGTTCGCCAACGAGCCGGAAACCCGTTGCTACCTCGAATCACTGGTGGCCCGTGGTCACGCGGAAATCCACGAACAGCGCGGCCTGCCGCACCGGCTGAAACTGTTCGAATGGTTCTTCATGACCTTCCCGCAGACATTCCGCCGGCACGTCCGGTTCTTCTGGTTCGCGGTCGCCGTGACCGTCGCCGGCTGCGCCTTCGGCGGCCTGGCCCTGTTGTTCGACCCCGATTCCCGGCATACGACGATGGCCTTCGGTCACGACCAGCTCACGCCGAGCGAACGCGTGAAAAAGGAGGAACAAAGCCAAGGCGCAAGGATCGACGGCCGACAGGCAGGATTCTCCTCCTTCCTGATGACCCATAACACGCGCGTCAGCGTCTCCACCCTGGCGCTCGGCATGACCTGGGGAGTGGGCACGATCATCTCACTTTTTTACAACGGCGTGATTCTCGGGGCGATCAGCGTGGATTACATACAGGATGGCCAGGGCCAGTTTCTGGCGGGCTGGATTCTCCCGCACGGTTCCATCGAACTCCCGGCGATCCTCATCGCGGGCCAGGCAGGTCTGCTGCTGGGCACCACTTTGCTGGGCCGTGGTTCGCGCATTCCGCTCCGCACACGCCTGCGGGCCGTGAGCCACGATCTGATGACCCTCATCTTCGGTGTTGCCCTGCTGCTCATCTGGGCTGGATTGGTGGAGGGCTTCTTCTCGCAATACCACGAACCGGTGCTCCCCTACGCGGTCAAGATCGTCTTTGGCCTGGTCGAGCTGGGCCTGCTCACCGCCTTCCTCGCCAAAGGCGGCAGCGGCCACATGGAAGCGCCCGGCAATCCAAAATCCTGAGTCAAATCCTTGGAACCTTCGTCTGTAAATAACCTGCGTCTGCGCACGCCCGAAGGCATCACGTTCGCCCTGCCCCTGGCGGGCCCCATGACGCGGTTGCTCGCGTGGATGCTCGACGTGATCATCGTCGGTGCGGTTTCAACCCTGCTCTCGATTGCCGTGGCCCTGCTGGGCTGGATGGCAAGCGATCTGGCCGGTGCGTTGGCCACAATCGGCTTCTTCCTGCTGCAGCTCGGCTACCCGATCGCCACCGAATGGCTCTGGCGTGGCCAGACTCTTGGAAAGCGCGCCTTCCGCCTGCGGGTGGTGGATGCCCACGGGCTTAGGCTCCAGTTCAGCCAGATCGCAATCCGCAACCTGCTCCGGGCGGTGGACATCCTCCCTGGCGCCTATCTGGTCGGCGGGCTTGCCTGTCTCTTTAGCCGGCGCGCGCAACGGCTCGGTGATTTCGCGGCGAACACGGTGGTCATCCGCGCGCCCCGGCTTGCCCAGCCCGATCTCGAACAGCTGCTCGCCGGCAAGTTCAACTCGCTGCGCGCACACTCGCATCTCTGCGCCCGGCTGCGCCAGCGCGTCGCGCCCGAGGAGGCCGCCCTCGCGCTCTCCGCGCTGCTGCGACGCGATGAGCTAGATCCGCTCGCCCGGGTGGAACTTTTCCGCGAACTCGCCACCGCCCTCCGGGCGAAAGTGGAATTCCCGCCCGAATCGCTGGATGGCCTGGCGGACGAGCAATACCTGCGCAATGTGGTGGACGTGCTCTACCGGCCCAAGACAGCCGGCCTTTGAAACCGATGGGCGGCCCGGCCTGGAGCTACTCTCGCAAACGGCTGTCGAGGATCAGTGTGACCGGCCCGTCGTTGACCAGTTCCACCCGCATGTCCGCTCCAAAGATTCCCGTGGCTACGGGACGTCCCAGAGCTGTCTCCACGCGTTGCACAAAGGCCTCGTAGCAGGGCTGTGCCTGTTCCGGTTTTGCCGCGCGATGCCACGACGGCCGCGTGCCCTTCTTCGTGCTGGCCAGCAGGGTGAATTGGCTCACGAGCAGCACCTCACCGGAAACCTCAAGGATCGAGCGGTTCATCACGCCCGCCTCGTCGTCGAAGAGCCGGAGGTTCACGAGCTTCTGCGCCAGCCGGTCGAGCTCATCGGGCTGATCTCCCTCTTCCGAGCCCACCAGCACCAGGTAGCCCACGCCGATTGCCCCGACGGTTTGCGCATCCACCGTGACCGAGGCCCGCAGCACCCGCTGGATGACTAAGCGCACGCGCGGATGGGCAGCCTTACTTTTCGGCAAGCGTCTTCAACCCGGCCAGCCCCTTTTCAAAGTCGGGGCCGATGATCTTGTCCATGAACAAACCCACCCAGCGGTAGGCCGGGTTGTCACCCAGGCCGCCCGCATCGCTCCAGGTGACCTTGGTGCCGGCCCCGGCCGGTTCAAATTGGAACTCCCCGACCGAGTTGTATTTCCCGTGATCAAACGACAGGTCGTAGCTCAGGAACTTGGGCGTGGTGATCTTGGTGAGCTTCATCTCACCCTGGCCGACCTTGCTGCCCTCCCATGACATGCCCGCGACAATTCCGTTGGTAGGCCCTTCAAACGTGCGCTTCATCCCCGGGTCCATCTTGAGATTCCACGTCGTCCAGTTCTCCCACGTCTTCAGGTCGGCCACGATGCCGAACACCTTGATCGGCGGCGCGTTGATGACCACCGAACGTTCCAGTCGGTAGGTTCCGGGCAGCAGGCAACCCACAAGCAGGAAAAGCGCGACCAAGATCAGGAGGCCGAAGAAGAGTTTTCTCAGGAGTTTCATGGTCGTCAGAATCTGTTCTTCCGTGAGCCAAACATGAATTCGTCACCCACCCCAGCCGAAAATCTGGTTGTCGCTCACCGCAACGCATCCCACCCTTCCCGCTCACGTTATGGCCGATAAGAACTACCTGTTTGTCTCGAACCTCTGGAACGACACCGAAGCCGCGAAGCTTTCTGGCGCCGACCGCCTCGTTTACCGCTCCAACAAGCTGGGCTCCGACCAGCGCATCACCAACACCGGCGGCGGTAACACCTCTTCCAAGCTCAGCGAGAAGGATCCGCTCACCGGCCAGGACACGACGGTGCTCTGGGTGAAGGGTTCCGGCGGCGATCTCCGCACCGCGAGCAAGGAGTTCTTCAGCTCGCTCTATCAGGACAAGCTCGTCAGCCTGCAGACAGTGTACGCCGCGCGCGCCGACAAGGGCCTCAAGTCGCAGGCCGAGGACGACATGGTGGCGATGTACTTCCACACCACGTTCAACCTGAACCCCCGAGCCAGCTCGATCGACACGCCGCTGCACAGCTTCATCCCCGCGAAGTTCGTCGATCACATGCACCCGAACGCCATCATCTCCATCGCCGCCAGCGCGCGCTGCGTGGAGCTGACGAAGGAGATCTTCGATGGCGCCATGGCCTACGTGCCGTGGATGCGTCCCGGCTTCGAGCTGGGTTTGGCCATGCAGGAGATCTGCAAGCAGCAGCCCAAGGTGAAAGCCATCATGATGGGCCAGCACGGCTTCATCTCGTGGGACAACGACGACAAGGCCTGCTACCTCGCCACACTCGACTTCATCGAGACCGCCGCCGCCTACATCGAGGCCAAGTACCAGTCCAAGGGCGGTGACGCCACGGCCTTCGGCGGCGCCAAGTACCAGACCCTCGCACCAGAGCAGCGGACCAAGGCCTTCGCCGCCATCCTCCCGTGGCTGCGCGGCCAGGTCAGCCAGCAGCGCCGCTTCATCGGCACCGTGCAGGACGACGACAAGATCCTGCGCTTCGTCAATTCCAAGGATGCCGCGCGCCTCGCGGAACTCGGCACGAGCTGCCCCGACCATTTCCTCCGCACCAAGATCAAGCCGCTGTACGTGGACTGGAATCCGCAGACCGAGGACGCCGCGGCGCTCAAGGCCAAGCTGAAGGCTGGCATCGAGCAGTATCGCAAGGATTACGCGGCCTACTACGAGCGCTGCAAGCGGGCCAACTCGCCCGCCATGCGCGATCCGAACCCGACCGTCATCCTCATCCCCGGCCTCGGCATGATCGCCTGGGGCAAGGACAAGAGTGAAAGCCGCGTTACCGCCGAATTTTATAACTGCGCCGTCGAGGTCATGCGCGGTGCCGAGGCCATCGACAAGTACATCGCCCTGCCCCAGCAGGAGGCCTTCGACATCGAGTACTGGCTGCTCGAGGAGGCGAAACTGAAGCGCATGCCGGCCGAGAAGGAACTCGCCCGCCAGGTCATCGTCGTGATCGGTGCCGGCTCTGGCATCGGCAAGGAGACGGCCCACCGGCTCGTCAAGGAGGGTGCCCACATCGTCTGCGTGGACATGAAGGCCGAGACCGCCCAGACCACGGCCAAGGAGATCACTGACAAGCTCGGTCAGGGCATCGGCGTCGCGGGCACGGGCCTGAGCGGCTGCGGCCCGGCCATCGGCCTCGCCTGCAACATTACCGACCGTGCCAGCGTCCGGGCAATGCTCGACGAGGTGGCGATCGCCTACGGCGGTTTCGACTCCATCTGCGTGACCGCCGGCGTCTTCTGGCCGAGCGACACGAGCGGGCACATCCCCGACGACAAGTGGGCCTTCACCTTCGGCGTCAATGTCACCGGCAGCTACATCGTCGGCGACGAGGCGGCGAAGACGTGGAAGGAACAGGGCCTGCGTGGCAACCTCGTGCTGACCACCAGCGCCAACGCCGTCGTCGCCAAGAAAGGCAGCGTGGCCTACGACTGCTCGAAGGCCGCCGCCAACCACCTCGTGCGCGAACTCGCCATCGAGCTGAGCCCGCTGGTGCGCGTGAACGGCGTCGCCCCCGCCACCGTGGTGCAAGGCTCAGCGATGTTCCCCCGCGACCGCGTCATCGGCTCCCTCGCGAAGTACAACATTCCCTACACCGACGACGAGGCCACCGACTCACTGGTGAAGAAGCTCGCCCAGTTCTACGCCGACCGGACCCTCACCAAGGCCCCGATCACGCCGGCCGACCAGGCCGAAGCCTACTTCCTGCTGGTCACCAACCGCCTCAGCAAGACCACCGGACAGGTCATCACGGTGGACGGCGGGTTGCACGAGGCGTTCCTGCGCTGAGCCTGCCTTTCAATCGGCAGCCCTGATGCCGTCGGATTTCAACATCCGGCGGCGTTTTGCTTTCCGCCTGCGCGGAGGCTAGACGAACTGGAGAATCTCGATGCTCCGTAATTTGAGGCCGAGGCGTTGCGCGACCTGCCGGGCCAACGCTTCGGCGTAGACTTCCCAAGCTATCTTGCGTTCCGTGGCATGCCACAAGCGCACCGCCTGCCAGCCGTTCGACCGGGGTTGCAAGAGCAAGAGTTGCGTTGTCCGGTACGCGTCCTCGGTCCGGATCTTTGACTCGGCGACAAACACGAGTTCCTGAGTCTGCGGGGAGATTTGAACTGGCTCGCCGAGTCCCGCTATTTTTAAGGCTTGGTCGGCGGTCCGGTAGCGCAGCCACGGCCCCTGATCCGCAGCGACTTGGTTGATGCGTTGCATCATACCCACAATCAGAACGCTGGGAATCAGTGACAGAACACCAAGCCCAATGCCCTGCTTCCAACCGCGTTGCTGGCCAAAGAACAGGACGACCAGAAGGACGACGCCAGCCATCCATACAGCGGCGAAACCGGCAGGAACCGGTTCAACGGCAATTTCGAACCCGTCCGCCGTATCCAGTAAACTGATGGTCCTTGAAGCGCAACCGGTGTCGCCAATCAGCCGTCCCAATTCCGGATCCGCCGGATAATGGTCGAACTGGGCAACAGCTTGACTTGCTTTCATGACACTAAAAAAGAATGCCAAATCGAGAGTGAAGCGGCTGGCAGTCACTCACTCTTCAGCCACGCTTTCGTTCCCATCTTCTCGCGGTGGCGGTTGACGCTGTAAACGTGCTGTTTCCGCTTTTCGGCCATGGAGGCGAGCTCGGATTGCAGTTTCAGGAAATTGGCGTGCCGGTCGCCGGCCAGTTTGCCGCCTTCGACCGCCGCCTTGACCGCGCAGCCGGGTTCGTTGTGGTGCGTGCAGTCGCGGAAGCGGCATCCGGCGGCGATTTGGGTTATGTCGGGAAAGGCCTCGTCCAGTCCCCCGTCGGCCAGCCACATGTGGAACTCCCGCATTCCCGGCGTGTCAACCACGAGGCCGCCCTGCGGCAGCGGGATGATCTCCCGCCAGGTGGTCGAGTGACGGCCTTTCGAATCGCTGCCGCGCACCTCGATGGTCGGCTGGGTCGCCTCCCCGATGAGACGGTTGATCAGGCTCGACTTGCCCACCCCGGAGGTGCCGATGAAGCCCACCGTCGCTCCGGGCGGGATGAATTCCCGCAATTTGCCGATCCCCTTCCGAGTGCGGGCACTGACGACCACGATGGGTGAATCGCCGACGATTTTCTGGGCCTCAGCCACTTTGGCGTCCACGTCGTCGCAGAGGTCGGCCTTGTTCAGCACGACGGCGGGTTGGGCACCGCCCTCGTGGACCATCACCAGGAACCGCTCCAACCGGCGGAAGTTCAGCGTGGCATCCAGCGCCTGGACGATGAACGCGGTGTCGAGATTCGTCGCCAGCACCTGCTCACGGATCTCCCGGCCGGTGACCTTGCGCGTCAGCGTGGTCCGACGGGGCAGAACCGCCTGGATGATGGCCTTGGCCTCGCCCGGCTGGCGCTCAATGGCGACCCAGTCGCCGACCTTGGGCAGGGCGCTGTCGCTACCGCGGCGGTGGTGGACCTTGCCGGAAATGACCGCCAGGACATCCCCCTGCTCACCGACGACCGTATAGTGCAGCTTGTCCTCACCCACGACGCGGGCGGGGAGAAGCCCGCGTTGGCCATGTTCGGCAAACGCGTCGGCGAAAAACGGGCACCATCCCAGGGCGGCAAGTTCCATGCGCAATCAGGCAGCGATGGCCGGCAGTTCAACCGCACCGGCTCGCGTCGTCGAGGCAGGAGATTGGGCGGTCATCGGCTTTGCCGGCAAAAAACGCATCATGCGCAAAGAAAAAGCGGGCTTGGGGGATGACACACGGTTTCATCGCCCAAGCCCGCCGGCCCACCGCCACTCAGCGGTAGAAAATCAAAAAGGGGTGCGCGGCGAACGTTGCCCGCAGCGAACTGTAGAGGTCAAGAAAGCAGTTGGCGCGGTAATGTCCAGCCATAGTTGTTCGCATTTGTTCTCGTAACCAGTCCGGAAAGGCACGTCGTGTATTTCCATTGATTGCGTGACAGCGTTGCCGCGTCCGAAACCGGACAAATTTTTACTGTGCATACTCTGTGCCATTCGCAACGACGACTCCGCCTTTTCTCGCTTTTTACGCTGACGTTGGCGGGCATGACCACCGCCTTTGGAGCTACGGATGTCAAAGCGGCTGAACAGTTTAGCTGGCCGGCCTTCTTTGGGCCGTTCCACATGATTGTGCTGCACTTTCCCATTGGCTTCCTGACCCTGACGGTGATGCTGGAGTTGCGTGCCATGCTCAAACCCGAGCGCAATTCGCGCCGTGCGGTCGCATTTGCCCTGCCGATCACCACCGCCACCGCGCTGGTGACGGTCGCCTTGGGCTGGATGCGGGCGGGGGCCGGGGAATTTGACGAACACCTGCTGGCCTGGCACCGGATTGCGGGAATCGGGGTGCTGTTCTTCTGTCTTTTTGCGTGGCTCATGCACCGCGCCTTCGTTCAGGCGCCGGGCTCTTTCGCGTTTCGTTTTGGCTATCGTGGCCTGCTTCTGGCCGCTTTTATCTGCCTGAGCCTGGCCGGTCACTTTGGCGGCAGCCTCACGCATGGCTCCGGATTCCTCACGCTCAATGCCCCGCCAGCCATGAAGCGCCTGCTGGCCGGCCCGCCGGCTGAAAGCACCACCGCCAAGCCGGCGGGTGGCAGCCTTTACACGAAGTTCGTACAGCCAGCATTTGCCAAAAAATGCTACTCCTGCCATGGGTCGGATAAGCAGAAGGGCAAGTTCCGCCTCGACCTGCGCGAGGCGATGCTCAAGGGCGGCGACAGCGGTGAACCAGTGGTTACTCCGGGTGATTTGGAGAAAAGCCGCCTGCTCTACCACGTCCTGCTGCCGCGCGATCACGACGACGCGATGCCGCCCAAGGGCAAGGAGCCCCTTTCGCCGGAAGAGATCGTGGCCGTGGGCCAGTGGATTCTGTCCGGCGCCAAGTTCGAGTAGGCTTTGCCGGCTCCGTCACGGATTTGTTGCTCGCCTCGCGCACGGGCGGCACAACAGCCTCACGCAATTCGTATGCCGAAATCCCAGCCGAACGTGGCCCCAGCGCCAGTGCGTTACCTCAACCGCGAGCTGTCGTGGCTGGAGTTCAACCAGCGCGTGCTCGATGAGGCGCTCAATCCCGCCACTCCGTTGCTGGAGCGGATGAAGTTTTTCTGCATCACGGCCTCCAATCTCGACGAATTTTTCGAGGTCCGCGTCGCCAGCCTGAAGCAGGAGATCGAGGACAATGTGAACCTCCGCACGCCGGACGGTCGCACTCCCGCCGAGACCCTGCGCGAGGTCACCATCCGGGTACGCCGGCTCGTCGATGACGCCTACAGGTGCTGGCGCGAACAGCTGAAGCCGGCCATGGCTAAACACGGCATCCGGTTCCTCGACGCAGCGGAGCTCGATGAGGAGGATCACCGGTGGGCCGACGCCTATTACCGCACCAAGGTGCATCCGGTGCTCACCCCGCTGGCCATTGATCCCTCGCACCCCTTTCCGCAGCTGCTCAACAAGTCGTTGAACCTGATCGTCCGCCTTACCGCCACTCACACCGGCGAAGTGCGCCGTCGCCTGGCCGTGGTCCAGGTGCCCCGGGTGCTGCCGCGTCTGGTGCGCCTGCCGCGCCCTGAGGCGCGGGAGCACGACTACGTCTTCCTGGCCGATCTCATTGGTGCCCATCTGGCCGACCTGTTTCCGGGCACCCAGATTGAGGGCTGGTGGACCTTCCGCGTCACGCGCAACAGCGAGCTTTACATCGACGAGGAGGAGGTTCCGAACCTCCTCAAGGCGGTCGAAAACGAGCTGCACAACCGCCGCAAAGGCGACGCCGTACGGCTCGAAATCGCCGCCGACTGCCCGGCCGACATCCGGGCCGAGCTCCTCGACACGTTCAGCCTGGCGGAGCATGACCTCTACGTCATCGACGGCCCGCTGAATCCGACCCGCCTCATGGCCGTCCTCGACGGCGATCACGCGCCCGAACTGCATGATCCGCGCTTCGTCGCCCCGGTCGCCGCCAGCCTGCGCGACCGCGAGGATCTCTTCGCCGCCATTCGTGAGCGCGACCACCTGCTCCACCACCCTTACGAGAGCTTCAACAGTGTGGTCGAATTCCTCGAACAGGCCGCCGCCGATCCGAAGGTGCTCGCGATCAAGCAGACGCTCTACCGCACCGGCGGCGACCAGCGCATCATCGGCGCCCTGATGAGCGCCGTCACCAACGGGAAACAGGTCACCGCCGTGGTCGAGCTCAAGGCCCGCTTTGACGAGGCCAACAACATCCGTTGGGCTCGCGCGCTGGAGGAAGCCGGTGTCCACGTGGTTTACGGGCTCGTCGGTTACAAGATCCATTGCAAGGTGGCCCTGGTGGTGCGCGCCGATGACGACGGCATCCGCCGCTACGTGCATCTGGGCACCGGCAATTACAATCCCAGTACGGCCAAGCTCTATACCGATCTCAGCCTGCTCACCTGCCGCCCTGATTTCGGGGAGGACGCCACCAATCTCTTCAACCTCCTGACCGGCATCTGCCAGTTCCAGGGCACGCGCAAACTGGTGGTCGCCCACTTCCAGATGCACGACCGTATTCTGGAGCTGATCGCCCGGGAGATTTCCCATGCCGAGGAAGGCCTGCCAGCGCGCATCGTCGTGAAGATGAATGCGCTGGTGGAGGAACAGATCATCGACGCGCTCTACCGGGCCTCACAGGCGGGCGTGAAGATTGACCTCATCATCCGGGGTATCTGCTGCCTGCGGCCCGGCGTCCCTGGCCTGAGCGAGAACATCACGGTGCGCAGCATTGTGGACCGCTTTCTGGAGCACGCGCGCGTCTGGTGGTTCGAAAACGCCCGTCAGCCGGAAGTTTTCGTCGGCAGCGCCGACTGGATGCCGCGGAATCTCTTCCGCCGGATCGAAGTGGTCTTCCCGGTCGAGGATGGCAACCTGCGCGACCGGATCACCGGCGAAATCCTGGAACGGCAGCTCGCCGACAATGTGAAGGCCCGCCACCTGCAGCCCGACGGCACCTATGTGACGCCCCCATTGCCCAAGGGCGCAAAGGCTCGGCGCAGCCAGAGCGAGTTCATGGAAATGGCGCTCGCGCAGTCGCAAGCGAAGCTCCGCAAGAACAATAAGCCGGCACCCATGGTCCTCCGCAAGCGTCCGAAATAGGAAACGGTTTCAAAATTGCCGCGGTCTCCGCTGGCTCCCGCTTTCCAAATGCTCCCGCGACTAGCAGACTGATCGCCATGAAAGCGATCTCCCGTCGAAGCATGTTGGGCCAGGCCGGACTGCTGGCCAGCACCGCCGCCGTCGGGTTGCCGGTGCTCGCCGCCGCCGGTGCCGAGCCGGCACCGGCACCTCGCAAACTCAGGGTCGTGGTGACGGGCGGCCATCCCGGCGATCCCGAGTGCGGGTGCGGCGGCACCATCGCCCGCTACACGGATGCCGGGCACGAAGTCACGCTGCTCTACCTCAACCGGGGTGAACCGGACGCCCCAACCCACCTCGGGGTCACCGGTGTTCGTACCGCCGAGGCTCAAAGGGCATGCGAAATCTTAAAAGCGCACGCGGTTTTCGCCCGGCAGATTGACGGTCACGCCATCGTGGACCCCGCCCATTACGCCGAATTCCGCGAACTGCTGGCGAAGGAGCGGCCGGACGTGGTGTTCACCCACTGGCCGATCGACAACCACGCTGACCACCGCGCGATGTCGAACCTCGTTTACGACGCCTGGTTCAGGGGCGGACGCCGCTTCGCCCTCTACTACTACGAAGTCTCCAACGGCGAGGACACCGTGCAGTTCGCCCCCACCCAGTACGTGGACATCACGGCCACAGAGCCGCGCAAACGGAAGGCCTGTTTCGCCCACGCCAGCCAGCGCCCCGAGAAATTTTACGCCCTGCAGGAAACGATCACGAAGATGCGCGGAATCGAAAGCGGACACGCCCACGCCGAGGGATACATCCGCCATGTGCAGAGCCCGGACTTCGGCCTGCCGTTGGCGGGGTGAAACGGGGCAGTCGGAAACGCGCCAGCGTCTTTAGTCCGTTCCAAAAACACTTTAGACACGCTCATGAAGATCTCGTTTGTCTATCGGCAGCAAACGGCGGCCGGGAGCTCCCTTCCCCCTCATCCTAACCTTCTCCCTCGGGGAGAAGGGACAGCAGGGCAGCCTGCGGAGGCTCCGGCTGCGCGTCCGGCCATGCCCGCGTCGGGCTCTCGCCAGCAGGCGGACGATGATCCTCCCTCTCCCCGAGGGATAGCACTGTTGGGTAATGCACAGCGAAGTATTCGGATCAATCGGCCCACTGTTCAAGGGGGTCCTGGCCGGTGGAAGGCTTTCCCAAATACGCCCAAAACCATTGGAGACCTGATCCACATTCGTCGCCGTGAACAGAGGCTTTCCCAGCATGAACTGGGCGTTTTGCTGGGAGTTTCAAAGGCTCGGGGCGTTGCCCGGGAGCGCGACCGTTCCCTCCCAACTGAGGCGGACTGGGTAACCTTGGGGAGCAAAGTTGGAGTGTCAGCACCTGCGAATGCCAATCACCCCAACAGTTGAGTCGCATGTTTGGAATTTACTGGCCTAATTGCTCAGGTTTCGCTCTAAACCGTACTGATGAGCAGACTGACTCTGACCGAAGCGACAATCCGGGTATCGCCATCGTCATTCATCTTCCCGAGGATCGTTTGAGTCACACCACAAAATGCGGCTGCGGTAGATGATAAAGTGACTGCGGCAACCGACCGTTCGCCAAACCGAAGGCAATAGCGTGAACTCGCCGGACCGAAATCGCTCGATTCGCCATGAAGGAGAAGCATCTTCCACCAAGCTCAACTTTATGAACGTTTTGCACCCACAAGGACAGGATAGGCCGGCGGCCCATTCGCAGTCGGAATCGCCTATGCGGTAGACGGTGTTTGGGACAGGGATTGCAGGCCATTCGTTCACCAAAACGGTCAAGAACTCTGCTGGACGCTTTCGGCTAGTGCGTAACCAATTTGCCAACCATCTGCGAAATCGAAATCTCATGAAAGTGCTGGAATTTGGAGTAGCGGACTTGTGTCACCACGGCCGACGAAACGGGAAAGCATTTGGCAGGGTGGTCCGTCGATCATCCGTAGCCAAGCCCCTTCACGGAGGTCAAATTTTTGGTATCGGAGACGCTAACCATCATGCAAAGGCTCGAAATAACTTAATGAATATAAATGTTCCCAACTCTGCTTATCCCGACAAGGAATGGTGCACTAAAACGTGGAAATTGTTGCGGCAGGAGTGATTTGCCATTTATCTGGAATTAGAAAAAAATCTATATTAAACATTATAATGACTGCAAAACCTGCTGTATATGGATTGTCAATCTGATCTCTGTTGCTTTGTGCTGTTCGTGCAGACTTCGGGAATCGCCTGTGCGATCTGTTAATGTCAGTGGTGTTGAGGCTGTCGCTCTCCAATACGCGGTGGCTCATCTAAAACTGGCAACTGATGAATGGATTAAACTGTTTGGCTTCAAGAAGGGTGAAATCGATGCGATCACAATCAACAGAGATAGAGTCATTGTTGATGGAACTTTTCCAGCGGCGGCGAATTTGATTGAAACAATCTCCTTACTGGAAGTTGTTCAAAATGACGTTAATGCCAAAGTAACGATTCGTCTTGGAAACGTGGATGCTTTTTCTATCATGGAATATCACCTTCATAGTGTGGGTGGGAAATGGATTGTGTGGCGCGCACGATGTATACAAGTGACATAATAGTATCAATGCGATTAAATACGTGCAGCGTGAAAATGACGGCATCGACCTCCCATTTTGTGCGCCCCTTCTTTTCCGCCTTGGCGACATAGAGCGGATAGACGCTCGCGAAGCTCGTCGTGTAAATCCGGTGTTTCGTGGTCATTTGAATGGACGGCCTGACGTTCACGTTCAGCGACCGCCGCCGGAAACGTACAGTTCGCTAGGCCCGGTTGGATAGCATATGGATATATGCCTTCTGGGCCGATGGCCGGACGTCCAAGAAGTAGGAAACACCACACTGCTTGCATGTCGCCGGGTAATTCTCGTCACTGTCACGTTGATTTTCCCTGGCGACTGCTAACATCGGATGCCCGCATTTGCGGCAGCAAAACGCAACATTGTTGCCATGCGCGTCGGCGGGAACCTCAATTCCGTTGCTGTCCATGATGAGGAAACCGGTAATCTTCATGCGCTGCGCGCCTTCTTTGGAAGGGGATTACTTCACACATCACAAATCCCCACACCCTGCTTCAGCGACGCCAGCGCATCGGGCCGGGCCGGGATGAACTCCTGCGCGACATGCCCCTTGAAGCCGGTCGCCACGATGGCCTGCATGATCGCCGGGTAATACAGCTCCTGCGAATTGTCGATCTCGTGCCGGCCCGGCACGCCGCCCGTGTGGTAGTGGGCGAAGTACTTGTGCTGCTTCTTGATGGTGGCGATGACGTCGCCCTCCATGATCTGCATGTGGTAGATGTCGTAGAGGAGCTTGAAGCGTTCGCTGCCCACGGCCTCGCAGAGCGCCACGCCCCACTTCGACAGGTCGCACTGGTAATCGGGGTGGTTCACCTTGGAGTTCAGCAGCTCCATCACCAGCTTGACGTTGTTCTTCTCGGCGATGGGCAGCAGGCGCTTGAGGCCGATGGCGCAGTTCTTGATGCCTTCCTCGTCATTCTGGCCGGCACGGTTGCCGGAGAAGCAGATGATGTTCTCGCAACCGAGGTTCATCACCTTCGGCGCGGCATCGGCAAACCACTGCGCGATGGCATCGTGGTTCTCCAGCCGGTTCAGGCCCTTGGTGATGCCGCCCGGGATGCCGCTGACCATCGCACAGGTGAGACCGTGCTTCTGGATGGTCGGGATGTCGTTCACTTCGAGCAGTTCGATGGAGTGCAGGCCAAACTCCTTGCCGGCAATGGCCAGGGTCTCCAGCTCGATCTTGGGATAGCACCACTTGCAGACGGAATGGTTCACATGCCCCTTGGTGCCGGCAACGGCGTCGGCGGCATGGAGGCGTTGGCCGAGCGAGGCGGCGGCAACGGCGGCAACGGCGGAGGCGGCGGAGGTAAGCGCGGTGCGACGGGAGATTTTCATGTGAGTGGAACGGTGGCGGGAGCAAACGCCGCACGGCAGTCAGCGGCAAGTTGAAACTCCGTTCCAGACCTGAGGGCGTACCTTTTCACAGGGGGCCTTTAGCGTTAGGAGCGTGGCGGAGCCGGGTGGCCGTTCTCCCTCACCCCTGCCCTCTCCCGCTTGGAGAGGGAGAATGGTCGTCCGCCACTCGGCGAAGTCAGGCGCGGGATTGGCCGGAGAATCCTCCCATCAGCCAGCGGCATCCCCGGCTGTCCCCTCTCCCAGCGGGAGAGGTCAGGGTGAGGGAGAACGGCCCATTCCCACCGTGTCTGATGACCATAGACTCGAAGCATTGTCAGGAAAAGTTGCGCCCGTTTTTGTTTTAGCGCCGCCACGGGCCTCCTATTCTCCGTCCGTGCCGCTCGCCGAGAATCTTGCAGCCGTCCAGTACCGCATCGCCACCGCGTGCGAGCAGGCCGGGCGCGATCCTTCCGAAGTCACGCTGCTGGCGGTCTCCAAGAATCACCCCGCCGAGTCGGTTGCCGAAGCCGTACGGCTTGGCCTCACGATCTTTGGCGAGAACCGGGTGCAGGAGGCCAAGGCCAAGATCCCGCTCAGCCCCGGACGCGCCCGGTGGCACTTCATCGGCCATCTCCAATCCAACAAGGCGCGCGATGCCGTGGCCCTCTTCGAGACCATCGAGAGCGTGGACAGCCTCGCACTCGCCACCGAACTCCAGAAACAGGCCGAGAAGCAGGCGAAGACGCTGAAAATGCTCCTCGAAGTAAATGTTGCCGGAGAATCCTCGAAATTTGGCTGGAATCCCGAGCGACTGCTCGCCGAATTCATGCAGCTCAATGCCTTTTCCCGGCTCGAACTCCATGGGCTGATGACCGTCGCGCCCTATGCCACCGACGCCGAGAAGGTGCGGCCCGTTTTCCGCCGCCTGCGGGAATTGCGCGACCGCTGCGCGGATTTGCTGGGGGCTTCCCTGCCCGTCCTGAGCATGGGGATGAGCGGCGATCTGGAAGTCGCCGTCCAGGAAGGCGCTACCATCGTGCGCGTGGGTACCGCCCTCTTTGGGCCGCGACCCAAAGTCGTCCGAGAAAGCGCCGACGAGATCTAAACGTCCGCCGCATCCCGATGCACTCCAACGCGCTGAATTCCATCCGCAATTTTCGCCGGCTCGACGAGCGGGTCGCCACTAGTGGTCAGCCGTCGGAAGCCCAACTGCGTGACATCGCCGAAGCCGGCTTCCGCAGCGTCATCAATCTCGCGCTGAAAACTTCCCCGGGCGCGTTGCCCGATGAAGGCGAGCGGGTCGCGGCTCTGGGACTCGATTACGTCCACATCCCGGTGGACTTCAAGGCCCCGGCTGCCGCCGATTACGAGCACTTCTCCGCGGCGATGGACGCGCGCAAGAGGCAGACCGTTTTTGTTCACTGCATTGCCAACTACCGCGTCTCGGCATTCATGGCGATCTATCGCGTGCAGCGGCTCGGCTGGGAGCGCGCCGCCGCGCTGGATCGTCTTCGCGAGGTGTGGGAGCCGGACGAGGTGTGGACGCGTTTTCTCGATGCGCAGTTGAAGTAGGGCCCGCTCTCCCGTCTGATGCGCGGCGCTCACCATGCCCTGGCTTCAGAATTACGACCCGCTCGATAGCCCAGCGCAGTCCACCGCGATTGCCGCATTGCCGGTGGTGGTGCTGCTGGGGTTGCTTGCCTTCGGCCACGTCCGCGCGTGGCTGGCCGCGCTGATCGGCCTGGCCGCCGCGCTCGGGGTCGCGCTGTTTGCCTTCAAAATGCCCGCCTCAGCCGCGTTCGGGGCGGCCGGTTACGGCGCGGCTTACGGCTTGTTCCCCATCGGCTGGATCGTGCTCAACGTGATGTTCCTGCATCACCTCACGGTGAAATCTGGCCGTTTTGACGCGTTGCGAACGCAATTGGCCGGCATCGCTCCCGATCCGCGCGTGCAGGTGATCCTCATCGCCTTCTGCTTCGGGGCGTTCATCGAGGGTGCCGCCGGGTTCGGAGCGCCCGTTGCGATCACGGCGGCGTTGCTGATGCAGCTCGGTTTCTCGCCGCTCCACGCGAGCGGACTTTCCCTCATTGCCAACACCGCTCCGGTCGCCTTTGGCAGCATCGGCATCCCGATCACGACGCTGGCCCAGGTCACGGGGCTCGATGTGCTCAAGCTCTCGGCGATGGCCGGTCGACAGTTGCCGGTGTTCTCGGCGCTCATCCCGTTCTGGATCGTCTGTGCGATGGGCGGCTGGCGGGCCGCCCTCGGCGTGTGGCCGATCGCGGTCGCGGCGGGCGTGGTCTTCGCCGTGACGCAGTTCCTCGTAAGCAATTTCCATGGGCCATGGCTGGTGGATTCTCTGGCCGCGTTGGCCAGCATTGCGGCGGTACTGGCCGTGTTGCGGGTTTGGAAGCCGAAGCCCAAAACAAACGGCACGTTTACAAATCCGGCCACGCTTGCGGCCACAGCATCCACCGCCGGCAAAGCTCCCGCGTTTCACGCCTGGGTTCCGTGGCTGGTGCTGACCGCCTTCATCTTCACTTGGGGCATGAAGCCCGTAAAAGACCGGCTCGACCGCCTCTCGTCACCGGCCTTCGCGACACACGGACTGCACCTGCAGGTCCAGCGGACGCCGCCGGTCGCCACCGAGGCGAAACCGGAGAAGGCCGAGTTCAAGCTGAACTGGCTCTCGGCCACCGGTACCGGAATCTGCCTGGCGGGAATCGCGGCCGGCCTGCTCATGGGCTTTTCACCACACGAACTCTTCCGCGCGTGGCTTGAAACACTCGTGAAGCTCCGGTGGTCGCTGCTCACCATCGCCGCGATGCTCGCGCTGGGGAATGTCACGAAGTTCTCAGGGGCCGATGCCACGCTCGGACTGGCACTGGCCAAAACTGGCACGTGGTATCCCTTTTGCGGCACTCTGCTCGGCTGGTTGGGCGTCGCGCTGACCGGCTCGGATACCGCGTCCAACGTGCTCTTCGGCTCGCTGCAACGGATCACTTCAGAGCGCCTCGGCCTCAGCCCCTACCTGATGACCTCGGCCAACTCGTGCGGCGGCGTGATGGGCAAGATGATCGATGCCCAGAGCATCGTGGTCGCCGGGGTGGCAACTAATTACCACGGACACGAAGGCCAGATCCTGCGTTTCGTATTCCTGCACTCACTCGTGCTGGCCGCGCTGATGGGCGGCTGGGTGGCCCTGCAGGCCTACTGGCTACCGCTCGCGGCGACGGTGGTTAAGTGAAGTTACGAGCTACGAGCGGACGCAGCGCCGATCCGGCGTGGCTCGGTGCGAATAAGCAGCCGCGCCGAGCGGGTGCTCGGCGCTCCGCGATCAGCGGCGCTTTTTGGCGGGGCCGAAGTAGTAGCCGCCGGTGAGGCGCACACCCTTCACCTTGCGTTCAGCCAGGGCGCCGACGCCGGGCTTTCCTTCGTCGAAGACGTTGCTGTAGTCGTAATTGAAACCCGGGAGCTTCACGCGTTCGACCATCTTGCCAATATAGCGTTCGATGGCGCGGACGGCGGCCGAATCTTCCGCGACCATGATCGTGAAGGCGTCACCGGTGGCCTTGGCCCGGCCGGTGCGGCCGATACGGTGGACGTAGTCCTCGGGATGCTGCGGCACGTCGTAGTTCACGACGTGGGTGACATCTGCGATGTCGAGACCGCGGGAGGCAATGTCCGTGGCGACCAGTACCTCGTACTTGCCCGACTTGAAGCCGGCGAGGGCGCGCTCACGCTCGACCTGCGAACGATCACTGTGAATGGCCGCGACGCGATGGTCGTTGCGCTTGAGCAGGGCCTCGATGTCATCCGCGCGACGGCGGGTACGGCAGAAAATGAGGACGGACTCGTAATGGACGTGATCCAGCAGCGCCCGGAGCAGGTCCTTCTTCTGCCGCTCGGCCACGGGATAGAGGACGTGCTTCACCGTGTCAGCCGGCGAACGGCGCGCGCCGATCTCGATGGTCTCCGGTGACTTCATCGCCCACTGGATGAGGGTCTCGATGGCGGGGGGGATGGTCGCCGAGAAAAGGGCGGTCTGACGTTCCTTGCCGCACCGGTCGATGATGCGCTTCACGTCGGGGAGGAAGCCCATGTCCAGCATCCGGTCGGCCTCATCGAGCACGAGGTGCTTCACGCGGCTGAGGTCCACGAGCTTCTCCTGGATGTGGTCCAGCAGGCGGCCCGGGGTGGCTACGAGGATGTCCACACCAGCCTTCAGCTCGTCCTTCTGCTTGCCGTAGCCGACGCCACCGAAAACGACGCTGACCGTGAGATTCGTGAACTTGGCGAATTTCTTGAAGCTCTCCTCGGTCTGGGCGGCGAGTTCGCGCGTCGGCTCGAGCACAAGGCAGCGCGGACCGGGGCCATGCGTGCCAATCTGGTGGATGATCGGTAGGGCAAATGCGGCGGTCTTGCCGGTGCCGGTCTGGGCGGAGCCGATGACGTCGCGGCCTTCCAGCATGAGCGGAATGGCCTTCTCCTGAATGGGCGTGGCTTCTTTGTAACCCATGGCCTGCACCGCGTCCAAAAGCGCGAGGCGGAGGCCTAATTCGTGAAACTGCATGCGCGGTTATAGCCGCAAAAGCGGGTGCGGCGGAAGCTGTTTCGCGGCGGAGTTGCGGAGGCATCAGTCCGAACTGCCGGCTTGTGCTGGAGTCCGGTCCTGCGTTCCCCTATCGCGAAATCCAGGAAGATCCCCGTACCAATGAGAATTCACCTCTGTTTTGCGGCTTGCCTCCGTGACGGTGCCGCCTGGCTCCTTTCGTGTTCGGGCCGGCGCGCGCAACTAATCCTTTTGGCGTTGGCACTCACGACCGTCGTGCGGGCACAGTACACCTATGTCCAGGAAAACGGCGCCATCACGATCACGGGTTACTCGGGCACCGGTGGCGTGGTCACCGTCCCCTGTACGCTGGCCGACATGCCAGTGAGGCAGATCGGCGATTACGCGTTCCAGCAGAACGTGAGCCAGGTCAGCGTAGCCATCCCGGACAGCGTCACCGTCATCGGCAACTATGCGTTTGCGAACTGCACCGCATTGGAAAGCGTGACGATCCCAGGCAGCGTCACCGTCATCGGAACCTGGGCGTTCAGCGGATGTATGAAATTGAACGGCGTCAGCCTTCCTGCCGGGCTCGCTTCCATTGAAAGCGGCGTGTTCTTTGGGTGTGCCGGGCTTGCCGGCATCTCGATTCCCAATGGGGTCACCTACATTGGCGACTATGCGTTTCAGAACTGTTCCGCACTGACCGGCGTGACTATCCCCAACAGCGTCAGCCGAATTGGCAGCGTGGCCTTTGCGGAATGCACGTCGCTGAAAACCCTTACCCTTCCCACCGGTCTGGCCGTCCTGGACACGGGAGTGTTCCGCAACTGCCGGAGCCTGTCAGACCTCACGATTCCCGGAAACGTCGGCAGCATCTACAATGAAGCGTTCGCCGGCTGCACGGGACTGGTCAGCCTGATCATGTCCGAGGGTGTTGGGGGCCTTCTGGACCATGCCTTCGCCGGCTGCGCCGAGCTTGCCCGCGTCACGATTCCGGACAGTCTCACCTACCTTGACCACACGGCCTTTACCGGCTGCACCAATCTGGAAGGCTTCCTGGTCGGCGGGAACAATCCCGCCTTTTCCAGCGTGGATGGCGTGCTCTTCAACCGATCCCGTTCCCTGCTCATCCAATACCCTCTAAAAAGGGCCGGCTCCGCCTATGACATTCCCGGCGGCGTCAGCACGGTTGGCGATTCCGCATTCGGCGGATGCTCCACACTGGCTCATGTGGGCATTCCCGACAGCGTCACCACCCTCGGCTTCGGCGCCTTCGCGGGCTGCACCGGGCTGACCGCCATTCAGATTCCGGACGGTGTGACCGCACTCGGCAGATATGCCTTTTCAGGCTGCAGCGGACTGACCAGTTTTTCCCTTGGCGCGGGACTGTCCATCCTCAGTGAAGGCGCGTTCAGCGGCTGTACCGGACTGGGCGCCGCCAGAATCCCGTCGGGAATTGCCACCATCGGCAACCAGGCTTTCGATGGCTGCACGGGGTTGGTCAGCGTCAAGATGTCTTACAATGTCAGAAACATCGGTGATTATGCATTCGCATATTGTCCACACCTGACCGGCGTTTACTTTTCCGGTCCGGCGCCACAACCGGGCACGGATCCTTTCACCGGCACGAAAGCCATCATTTACTGCGTGGCGGAAACCGGTGGCTGAGGAACGAGCTTTGCCGGACGCCCCACGGCGCCATGGCCAACACAGATTTCAGCTCCCGCCCCGGGATTGGCCGTTCAGAATGGCCGCATCACTTTTAATCTGAGCGGCCCGATCGAGACTTCCGTGGTGGCGGAAGCCTGCGACTCAGCCAACGCTCCGGTTTGGCAGTTGGTGGGCACGGCCGACCTTGACGGCGAAGGAATGGCGCAGTTTGCGGACAGCGATCAGCCAGGTCATCAGATGCGATTTTACCGCTTCAGAACCCAGTAGGCCGACTGGGGTCCGGACCGGTCTGGGACAGTCCACCGTCCGCGAAGCCCGCCCCCCGAAGCGCGCCCCGCTTCCGAGGCCTTCACCTGCCCGACAAACTCTTCGCGCAGGTTCAGGCTTGCCGTAATCACGCTCACGAAAGAGCGCAGAGTCACGCCCCGTACTTGTCGAACATCTTCGCGTTCGCCTGCATGAGGCGCATGAGGTACTTCGCCTCAAAGATGCCCAGGCTTCCCGAGTTCGCGCCGGTCTCAGTGAAGCGCTGGAGCTTGTCAGAGCCGGTCAGCGCGGAATGCAACAGCACGGGCTGCGGATGCCATGAGTGGCCCTTGGCGGCGCAGGGGGTCGAGTGGTCGCCGGTGATGGCGAGCACGTCGGGCTTGCGGGCGAGCAGGATCGGCAGCGCGGCGTCGAAGTCTTCGATGGCCTTCACCTTGGCGGCGAAGTTGCCGTCCTCGCCGTACTTGTCGGTGTACTTGTAGTGGATGAAAAAGTAGTCGTACTTCTCGTACTCGGCGACGTAGCGCTCGAACTGCTGCGCGATGGTCTCCGGTCCCTCGATCTTCACCATGCCCACGAGCTGGCTCAGGCCCTTGTACATCGGATAGACCGCGAGGGCAGCGGCCTTGAGTCCGTAACGCTGCTCAAAGGTCGGGATGTCAGGCTGATGCGCCACGCCACGCATGAGGAAGCCGTTCGCGGTTTTCTCCTTCGCCAGCAGCGGCAGCGCGGCGGCATAGAAGTCGGCCACGAGTTTCGCGACCTTCTTCTGGCCGGCGTTCTTCGGGTCCACCGGCTTGGCCTCGGCGATGGGCAGGCCCTCGCGGTTCGGGTCGGTGTCGGTGAGAGGCCCTTCAAGGCCGGCGCCCCGGAAAACGATGACAAAGCGGTGTTCTTTGCCCGGATAGATGAACACTTGGTTGGTGCCGAGCTTCTTGATCTTCGAGGAAAGGATCTTGCACAGGCGCTCGCAGACCTCGGTCGCGATGCGGCCGGCGCGGCGGTCGGTGACAATGCCTTTGGCGTCCATGGTGCAGAAGTTCGCACGGGCGGCGACGTCGCCGTTCTTCAGCTCGATGCCCAAACCGAGAGTCTCGATCACCCCGCGGCCCACTTCCCATTCGATGGGGTCGTAGCCGAAGAGCGCCAGATGGCCGGGACCGGAACCGGGCGTGATGCCGGGCGCGGCGGGGATCATGCGGCCCTGCGCGCAGCCCTGGGCCACGAGAGCGTCGAGGTTGGGCGTACGGGCGGCTTCGAGCGGGGTCATCCAGCCCTGCTCACGGGTGGCGATGTCGCCCAATCCGTCCAGCACGACCAGCGCCAGCTTGGCTCCGGTCTTCACCTGCAGTTTCGCGTAAACGTCGTCTAGTTTGCTCATAAAATCGGGCGGGAGGTTGCGGATGCCGGGCGGGCTGGTCAATCGCCGTTCCGGTGACGGCGAACCGGGAGTTGCCAAACCCGGCAGCGCCCCCGAACTTCCCCGCCGCCTGATGGAAACCGTCCTTTCCCGCTCCACCACCCCGGCCCCTGCCAGCCGGAGCGTGTCCCTGCCCCCGCGCCCGCGCCTGCCCGAGTGGCTGAAGGTGCAGCTGCCGACCAGCAGCGCCTTCACGCGCACCCGCACGCTGTTGGCAGACCTCAAGCTCCACACCGTGTGCGAGAGCGCGAAGTGCCCGAACCACTGGGAGTGCTGGAGCAAGGGCACCGCGACCTTCATGATTGCGGGCGACCGCTGCACACGCGCCTGCGGCTTCTGCGCCGTGAGCACAGCCAAGCCCCTCGCCCTCGAGGTGGACGAACCGCAACGCGTGGCTGAGGCAACCCGCCGCATGGGGCTGAAACACGTCGTCATCACTGCCGTGGCGCGCGATGACCTGGCCGACGGCGGAGCGGAACACTTCCAGAAGACGATCGAGGCTGTCCGCGCGCTGAATCCCGGCATCATTATCGAGGTGCTGGTGCCCGACTTCCTCGACCGCGACTTCGCGCTCGACCGCGTGCTGGATGCCGCGCCGCAGATTTACAATCACAACCTCGAAACGGTTCGCCGCCTCACGCCCAGCGTGCGGCACCGGGCGACCTATGACCGTTCACTCACCGTGCTGGCCAAGGCCAAGGAGCGCGGCGGCGACCGGCTTTACACGAAATCAGGCATGATGCTCGGTCTGGGCGAACAGCGCGACGAGGTCATCGAGTCCATGCGCGACCTGCGCGCGGCCAAAGTGGACATCCTCACGCTGGGGCAATACCTCCAGCCGACGCTGAAGCACCTGCCCGTCATCGAGTTCGTGAAGCCGGCGGTCTTTGCGGAGTTCCAGCGACTGGGCGAAGAGATGGGTTTCACCCACGTGGCCAGCGGGCCGCTCGTGCGCAGCTCGTATCACGCGGACGAATTTTCGCCGGCCCCGTCCGTCTGAAGCTTCCGTCATGAAGCGTCTCGGCTGCCTCTTTGCCCTCGTTGTGGCCACTTGTCTTCCGCTGTTGGGCGCTCCGGCTGACCTCGGCCCTATGCTCGGCGAAGTCCAGGGACATCACAATGTCCCGGCGCTGGCCTGTGCCGTGGTGCGGTCCAACGTGATCGTCGCCGAGGGAGTTGTGGGCGTGCGACAGGCGGGCGATCCCACTCCGGCGGAGCTGGGCGACCTCTGGCACCACGGCTCGAACACGAAGTCCATGACCGCTACGCTCGCGGCGTTGCTGGTCGAGGAAGGCAAAATCGCCTGGACCAACACGCTCGCCGATGTCTTTCCGGCCGACGCCGCCAAGATGGACCCCACCTGGCGCGGCGTGACCCTCGAACTGCTGCTCGGCCATCGCGGCGGAGCACCCGATCAGGATTGGCTCGTGCAGCAAGGCCTGTGGGCGAAGTTCTGGGATGCCCCGGGCTCCCCGAACGACCAGCGCCGTTGGCTGCGCGAAGCGGTCACCGCGCTGCCGCCCCAGAATAAGCCGGGCACGAAATTCGTTTACTCCAACACCGGCTATATCCTCGCCGGCACGATGCTGGAAGCGCGCACGGGCAAACCTTGGGAACAGCTCATCACCGAACGCCTCTTCCGTCCGCTGGGAATGAGGACCGCCGGTTTTGGCGCACCCGGTACCGCCGCCAAAGTGGACCAACCGCGCGGTCACAACCTTGGTCTGCTCAAGAATCTGAAACCCGTCGCGCCCGGCCCGCAAGGCGACAATCCGCCCGGGCTCGGACCTGCCGGAACCGTGCATTGCTCGCTCGATGATCTCGCCAAATACGTGATGGCTCACGTCAACGGCGAACTGGGTAGAGATACCCCGCTGAAGTTGCGACCGGAATCCTGGCACAAGCTCCACACCGCCCTCGCCGGTCAGGACTACGCCCTCGGCTGGAACGTGACCCAGCGCGGCTGGGCCGGCGGCACCGCCCTGAACCACACCGGCTCCAACACGATGTGGTTCAGCAATATGTGGCTCGCGCCGAACCGCGATTTCGCCGTGATCATCCTCACCAACGTGGGCGGCGACGATGCCTTCAAGGCTACGGATGAAGTCGCCAGCAAGGTAATCGGCCAGTATCTGGAGAAGTGAGCGGCTCCGACCATGGAAATGCCGCAATGCGAGATATTCCTCGCGACCTTTCCCTTCAACCCTCTTTCCACACCTTGTCCTTCTTGGCTTCGTGTTCGGCCTCCAGCTTTTGCCGGTCGGCAGAGAATTCGAGCCGGTATTTCTCAGCTTTCCGAAAGTCGCCGGCTTCCTGCATGGCGCGGTGGGCATCCTGAAAAGCGAGTTCGGCCTGGGCGATTTTTGATTTGTAGAGGGAATCCAGATCGGCGAGGCGGGCCTTCTGGTCCGCCGTGAGCTTGCGGACCGGGGCGGCCTGGCCCATGCGTTCCAGGGCGAGTTCGTAGGACGATTTCATGGCGGGAAACTAGCACAGCTAGGCACGAAGGCACGGCGCAAATCCTGAAGGAGCGGATCGAACGTGATGAGGCTCTGATTGGCCCTCGGAAATGGAGCCTCGTCACCTTGGCTGCTACGATCAAGGGAAGGAGCCGGACGCCCGAGGCTGGTCCAGATAGTTCCGTCATGCTCTGATCCCGCACGCGTGACGACGGATCACACCATTGGCGAGACGGCGGGCTGGCAGAATCCCCTGCCCGGCAGGCTGCATAAGCCCGTGTTTGGGCTGTTCCTGCTGTGGCTCGCGCTGGCGCTGGTCATGCTGGTTCTGGGGATCGCCTGGCCGGAATCCGCCTCTGGGCTGGATGGCCTGCTCTGGCCGCTCGCGGCCGCGACCACTCTGGTCAGCCTCGCCCGGCGGCTGCCCTTGCAGAATGTCGTGGGCGTAGCCCTGGTCGCCGCCGGTCTGGGCCTTACCGCGCTGTGGATCGGCGCGCTCACCGACGTGCCCTTCGGCCGCCGCGAATTCACAGACCGCCTGGGTGAACGCCTGCCCGGCCGGGTGCCGTGGGCGCTGCCGTTTCTCTGGATCACGCTCACCGTGACCTGCCGGGGCGTCGCCCGGCTGATCCTGCGCCCCTGGCGCAAGCTGACCTTCTACGGCCTGTGGGTGATGGCGCTGGCCACCGGGCTGGCGCTGCTCTTTGACCTCGCGCTGGAACCGCTCGCCCACGCCCGGGGCTGGTGGCGCTGGGAGACCACTCCGCACACCCTCACCTGGCACACCGCGCCATGGGTGAACTTCCTCGGCTGGGTGCTCACGACACTGGCGATCTACGGCTTCTCTACGCCCTGGCTGCTAAACAAACAGCCGGTGAAACAGCCCACCGACTGGCATCCGCTGTTCGTGTGGTCGCTGCTGATCTTCTTCCTGGCAATCGGTTGCGCCATCAACGGGGCGTGGGCGGCGGGCGCGGTCATTTTGGTGGGCGGTTCGCTGACGGTCGTCTTCGCCATCCGGGGCGGACGCTGGTAGTGGGTACTTCGCGAGTTGGGAACGCGTAGATTCGATTTGCCTTCCCCCTTACCCTAACTCTTTTCCTCGAGCAGAGGGGACAGACGGGCGGCTTCGCGGCCTATCGGTGGGTGCTTCCGGCAAGTCCAGCGCCGGACTTCTCTGGAATTCAGGCCGACGGCAGGGTGAGGTTGGATTCCGTCGGCGGGTTGTCGGCAGCGCGCAGACGCAGACGGCTCACGCGCAGGCCGTCGAGTTCCTCCACGAAGAGTTCGAAGCGCCCCACACGGACGCGATCCCCGCGCTTGGCAAAGCCGCCCAGGCGGCTGGTCAGCCAGCCGCTCACGGTGGTGACATCGGGCGTGTCGAGTGTCTCGCCGGTGAGTTCCTCCAGCTCGAAGAGCGGCAGGGTGCCTTCCAGCTCCCATTCCGTCTCGCTACGGCGGATCAGCCGGGGCTTCTCCTGGTCGAACTCGTCCTGAATCTGCCCGACGACTTCCTCGATCACGTTTTCAAGAGTGACCATGCCGGTGGTGCCGCCGTACTCGTCCACGACCAGCGCCAGGTGCAGTTTGCGGTCGAGGAAGAACTGCAGCAGCCGTTCCAGCCGTGCGGATTCCGGCACAAAGATCAGCGGGCGCGCGACCGGGCGCAGGTCGGCACCGGTCTTGGCCTGGTTGCGAAGGGCGAAGAGATCCTTCACGTGGACCACGCCCAGCGTGCGGTCGAGGTTGCCATCCACGCACAGCGGGAAGCGTGAATAGCGGCTCTGCTCGGCGAGCGCGAGACACTCGGCCATGGTCATCGAAGTGCTCAGCGAGGTGAGTTCGCGGCGCGGCCGCATAACGTCGGAGGCGACCCGGCGGCGCAGGTCGAGCGCGTTGAGGACGATCTCGCGCCCAAGATCGGTTCCTGGAGATTTGCTCCGCGTGGTCAGGAACAGCAGGCGCAGTTCCTCCTCGGAGTGCGCGCCCTCTTGCTCGAGTGAATCAATGCCGAAACGGGCCAGCAGCCCGCGCGCGCTAGTGTCGATCATCCAGATGAGCGGATGGGCGACCTGTAAAAACCAGCGCAACGGCAGCGCCACGCCGAGCGCGACCGCCTCGGTTTTCTGGATGGCAATGGCCTTGGGCACCATCTCGCCGACCAGGATCAACACGAACGTAATTCCGAAAAAGCCGGTCCACGACACGGCCTCGATCAGCCAATGCAGGTGCGCCAGACCCAGGTGTTCCAATACGGGGTTGGCGGTGGTCTCCACGAGCGGTTCGACAAAGCGCCCGAGGCCGAGGCTGACCAGCGTGATGCCAAGCTGGGTGGCGCTGATGGCGGAGTTGATGTTCGCTTTGAGCGCCCGGGCAACCTTCGCGGCCCGGCGGCCCCGTGTGACCAGCGCATCGAGCTGCGCCTCGCGGATCTTCACCAGCGCGAGTTCGGCCGCGACGAAGAAGCCGTTGATGACGATCAGCACCAGCGCCAGTCCGACCTTGCAGGCAATGGTGAGCAGGAGATCGGTGTTCACAGCGCCACCTCCCCGAAGAGCACCCGCAGGATGTCGCCCAGGCTGATCAGGCCGCGCTCCCGGCCGGACGCGTCCACAACGATGGCCAGATGTTCGCCGGCGCGCTGGAGACGTTGCAGGGCCTCCTCCAGCCGCGTGGATTCGTCGAGGAACAGCGCCGGCCGCAGATAATCGCCGGCGTTGGGCTTGGCCGCATCGGGCGACCGGTAGATCAAATTGCGAAGACTGATCACACCCGCCACGCGACGGGCTGCACCTTCACGGTTCCAAACTGGAAGGCGCGTGTGTTGCCGTTCATGGCAAAGCGCTATGACCGCCGCGACCGGGGTGGCCACGGTTACCGTATCCGCCGTTTCGAGCGGCATCGCGAGCTGGCCGACGGTACGGTTCTGGAGATCAAGCACACGGTTGATAAGGGTACGCTCGACCGGTTTCAGTCCTGTGCCGCTCTCCAGCATGTAAGCGCGGAGCTCTTCCCGGTTGCCGAAGACTCGGCCGGTCAATTCGCTGCCACCGGTGATCCGGAGCAGCAGCGAGGCAAAGCGCTCCACCAGCGTGACCAGTGGCGAGAGCGTGAAATGGACGATCCGGAACAACCACACCAGGCGCAGGCAAAGGCGGTTGGGCAGGAGCCGGAACAGTGACTTGGGCAGCAGCTCGGCAACGAGATAGACGACTCCGCCAACGGCGAGGAAGAGCGACCAGAAGATCCACGGCTGTTCGGCGAACGCGTTATGCAGGTCGGAGGTGATCTGCACGACGGCGGCGAAATTGGCGATCGTGTTCCCAACCAGGATCGTCCAAAGGAAGTTTTCCGGATGGTCCAGATAGCCGAGCAGCACCCTGGCTTGCGGCTTGCCCTCGCGCAGCCATTGGCGGATGCGGAGCCGGCTGAGCGCCATCACGCCCGCCTCCATGCCCGACATGAAGAACGACAGGACCAGCCAGCCCCCGATCCCCAGCCAATGCAGCCAGTCGAGGATCACGCGGCACCTCCGGATATCTCCACGAGAAGTTCCCGCACGCGCCGCTCGTCGGCGGATTTCACCGTGAGCCGCAGGCCACGATGGCTGAAGACCGCTCCCACAGGCGGCACCACTTCAGCCAGCTTGACCGCCAAGCCTCCCAAGGTGTCCACATCGGCCACATCTCCGAGCGCCGGATACTCGCGGCGGAAGTCGTCGAGCCGCATCAGGCCGTTCACACGCCAGCGGCCGGGTGCCAATTTTTCCATGACGAAGCCCGCCGCCTCGCCCTCGCTGCGGATCGGCCCCACGACGGCCTCCACCATATCCTCCAGCGTGACGAGTCCGGCGGTTCCGCCGAACTCATCCAGCACGATGGCCACGCCGCGCTGCTGGCGCTGCAACGCCTGGAGCAGTTGCAGCAGGTTCATGCTGCCGGGCACGAACGATGGAAATTCGAGCGCCTCGTCCAGGCCACCCTCCGGGTTCAGCAGCAGCGTGCGCGTGTTGAGGATCGCCACGACCGTGTCGGGCGACTCGTCGTACAGCGGGATGCGGTGGTGGCCGGCCTTGCGTGCGGCGGCGATCATGGCTTCACCGGGCAGGTCGTCGGGAAGCATCACCATCTGGGCGCGCGGTTTCATCACGTCGCGGGCGGTGCGCTGATCAAGGGTCAGCACCTGCAGGATCAGTTCCTTTTCGGACCGCCCCAGGGCCCCCTGCTGGTGGGCCAGTTCCACCAGGTCGGCGTATTCCTCATCCGAGACCTCCGCCTGCGGTTTGATTGATTTCGGTATGAACAGACGCAGGAGCACGTCCACAACCGCCTGCCCGATCCGGCGAAACGGGCCACTGAGATGGACCAGCCACTCCATCGGAACCGCCACACGCAACGCCCATTCTTCAGGCTCACGAACGGCCAGAGCCTTGGGCATCACCTCGCACAGCAGCAGCAGGCCGGCGAACATCCCCAGCAGCAAGAGCGACATGGCCCAACCGCTGTGAATCGCGGCGAGCAGCGCCAACGCCACAAAGAAGGCGTTGGCGAGCGAATTGCCGAACACGAGGGTCGCCAGCAGGTCGGCGGGTTTGCCTAGCAGGCGCAGCACCGCCTCACCACGCCGGGGCTGGGATTCCGCGAGCCGTTTGGCACGCCACTGGCCCAGCGAGAAGAGAGCCGACTCCGCCGCCGCAAAGAAAAAGCTGCCCGCTGCGAGGAACAGCAGCAGGGGAATGATGACAGCGAGTGGAAAATCCACGGCGTCAGCATGGCCGCGATTCCGGGCGGCTTCAATGCTGCGGGAGGGCGGCCCGCCGCCGCGCTTAGGCAACCCGCAGCCAGACCGTCTTCAAATAGGCCGGCTCATCACGGCTGATCGGAAAATCGGGCGGCTGCGGCACATAGTGCTCCCGGACCACCCGGCGCCCCGCTCCGGCGATCGCATCATGCACCTGCGCCAGAAATTTTTCCGGGGCCAGGCCGGCGGCATTGGTGGAGGCAAAGAGCACGCCCTGGGGCTTCAGCACACGCAAGGCCTGCGTCACCAACTCGCCGTAGTCGTTGGCGGCACGGAATTCCCCATGCTCCTTGGAACGCGAAAAGGTCGGCGGATCGAGCAGCACCGCATCGAACTGGCGTCCCTTTTTCCCCAGCCGCCGCAGCCAGTCAAACACGTCGCCGAAGATGAAATCGTGGACGGACGGATCGGGACCGTTGAGCGCGAAATTGCGTCGCCCCCAGTCCAGATACTTGCGGGAAAGGTCCAGGCTCGTCGCCCGGGCTCCGCCCAGTGCGGCACAGACGCTGAAGGCACAAGTATAGGCGAAACAGTTCAACACCTCCCGCCCGGCCGCGCCTTCCGGAAACAACGGAAAGCCGGCGGCGATATGGTTCAGCAGCAGGCGGCGGCGATTGTCCCGCTGGTCGAGAAACAGACCGACGGAATAGCCCTCGGCAAAGCTCAGTTCGTAACGAACCCCGTTCTCCCGCACCTCGAACCGCTCCGGCGAGGTTTCACCCACCACCGCCTGCGGACAGGTCTCGGCGGTCGTGGTCTGCCGCACGTGCCGAATGAGCGTCTTGTGATAGAGGCCGATGGGAGTGAGCGAGGACACTTCCGCTGGAGTGGGTAGACGTTCGCCTTGCGTCAGCACGAATTTGCCGAACTGATCGGCATACAGCCCGGCATGGTCGTCGGCGGCACCATGCCGCCTGCGGAAAGCGTCCGTTTCCGGTTTCACAATGAACGCGTCACGCAGCGCCTCGTGGGGCTCACGCTCAAAATTCGCGTCACTTTGGAATACCGGTTTCTCTTCACCGGCGGCTGGATGCCGGAACGAAAGTTGCGCGGCATGAAGACAGACGCGGGGAAAATCGCTCCCGCCATAAAGTTTGTCGCCCAAGATCGGTAGCCCTTCCGACGCGGCGTGAACGCGGATCTGATGCGTGCGCCCGGTTACCGGTTTCGCTTCGATCCACACCCGTACGCCTTCCCGCCGGACGACGCGGAAGCGAGTTTCCGCCGGTTCCCCACCCTGCCCCTTGGCGCACGCCACATAGTGGTCGCCTGCCCGGCGAATCTCCGACTCCATGGTCCAGACTTCCCGATCCACCGGACGATCCGTGACCAGCAGATAGGTCTTTTCAACCTCCCGCTGCATGAACTGCTCAGTAAGCGATTTGTTGGCCTGAGGTGTTTTGCCGAAAACCAGCAGACCGCTGGTCTCCTTGTCGAGCCGGTGAACAATCGCCAGCGAGGCCCAGCGAGGCTCCCGGTGGCGCAGCCAGTCATAGATGCCCTCCCCGGCAAAGGGAGCCGGCGAATGGGTGTTCCAGCCGGCCGGCTTGTTGACGACGAGCAGGTGCTCGTCCTCGAACACCACGCAGGGCGGCAGGGCATCGGACAGTTTCACAGGCGTCATCATCAGACGGGCTGGGAGCTTGAATTCGCTCCCCGTTCCCCCTCAGGTGAAACGCCACTGGTTCGTCGCGATGGCGTAGATGCTGATAAGCAGGTTGGTCGTCGAGTGGGCCAGCATGGCATCACCCAGCCGTTTTTTTCGGAGTACCAACCACTGGTAGGCCGCCCCGCAGAGGACGCCCGGCAACCAGTCGTCGGGATGCGCGAGGCCGAAGATCACGCTGGTGACCACGAAGGCCACCGAATGCCACTGGCCAAGCGCGACTTCCTGGAACTTGGGGCTGACGATGTAGCGGTAGAAGAAGGATCGGTAGAAGACCTCCTCCATGGGCGGCACCACCAACGAACGCCCCAGCACCCGCACGAGGACAAAGGCCCAGCCCAGCGCGGCATTGTTCCCGAAGAAGGCCACGGGGTTCCACGGCAGCTCCGGTTTGGCCGGCTCGGGCACCTTGCCCGTGACCAGCTTCTGCCCCGCGTTCCAGATGTCCCCCAGGGTCGGCACGTGGCCGGAGAGCCCGATCCAGAGCACCGCGATGACCACGCCGACGGCCAGCCCTTCCCAACTGAACGCCCATTTGACCTCCGCCAGGAGGCCGCGCAGCGCCCAAAGCATCCATCCAACCAATACTGTCTTGGCCGCGTAGAGCCAATATTCGGAGCCGAGGAAAAACTTTCCTTGCAGTGAGCCTAGCAGCAGGAAAAGCAGGAAGGGCAGCGCGCGCGGAATTTCCGGCATCGCCAGGAGCTGCCGCCATCCTTGCGGCGTCGGATTTCCAGAATCGGGACGGGTTTCCATCTGCGAAGTTTCAGGACTGCCGACGCGCCGGGGCAAGCGGGAATTGAGTTCATCAGCAGAACTCGCGGAAAAGCGTGCTTCGCGGCGCTTGCATTTCCCCAACCCCGTCCCCATGTTCCGCGCGCATTTTACAGCACAAACCCCGCGAACGACGCGGGGTCTTTTATCTATGAGCGAACCGTCGGAACTGAGTCTGGATCTTGAAAAGGCGTTTCTGCCCGCATGGGCGCAACAGCCAAACGATGCCGCCCGCTACGCCAAGTATGAGGGCACCGAGGGTGCCGGCGAGCGTCGTGGGCCACGTAGCTTCGGTGATCGTCCGCCCCGCCCTGGTGGGCCGGGTGGCCGCCCGGGCTTCGGCGGTCCGCGCCCCGGTGGTTCCGGTGGCCCGGGCGGACGCCCTGGTTTCGGCGGTCCTCGCCCCGGCGGTCCGGGTGGCCCCGGAGGACGCCCCGGCTTTGGTGGTCCGCGCCCCGGTGGTCCCCGTCCTGGTGGCCCTGGTGGCGAAGGCACCGGACTCAAGTGGGACCCGAGCGCCGCTCCGGCCCAACGCGGCCCCCGCCGCAATGACCGGCGCGATTTCGAGCCCGAACCTCTCATCCCGATCGACGTCGAACTGCGGCCCGAACCCGCCGGTGTCAACTCGCTGGGCCGCCAGATCAAGCTCAGTGGCCGGGCCTACCCGCTGCTCGAGGTTGCTGGCCTGGTCATCCAGAAGCCCGACCGCTACGAGATCACCTTCCGCACGATCAAGGGCAAGGATGGCAAAGTGCTCCAGCCCCTGTTCGTCTGCTCCTTGGACGACAGCGTCTGGCTCTCCGAAGCCGACGCAGCCTCACACGCGTTGAAGGCCCACTTCGACACGTTCTACCAGACGGAGAAGCTTCCCTGCGATCCGCCGAAGGGCGTGTGGACGCTGGTCGCGCAATTCGAGGACACCGTCCTCGGACCGCCGAACTACCACGGCTATCAGGAAAAGCTGCGCGAGGTTCACGCCCAGCGCGCCCGCGGGCTGCCCTTCGAGGTCTTCAAGAGCCGCGTCCGGATCGTGAAGGACGAGGCCATTGTGAAGCAGTGGCTGGACGGCCAGAGCTCACGGCTGGAATACACCGCCATCAACGTCCCTGAGGCGCTGAAGTTCGGCACGCTGGCCGAGGTCGAGGCGCATTTCCGCGCCACCCATCTCGCCAACGTGGTGAAGTCGGTGGACTCGTGGCAGCTCAAGCGCGACCAGGCCGGCCCGCGCCTGCCCGAGCCCTTGCACCGTGTGCTCCGCGTCACGCTCGAACGTGAACGCAAGTTCCCGATCCGCACGATGACCGCGCTCAGCGCGGACTTCGCGAAGGGCGGCCTGCAGTTCTTCAAGCGCGACAAGACGGTCGTGCATGTCGCCGTGGCCCGGCCGCATTACCTCGACCTCACCACCAGCTACGTCTCGAACAACGTCCGGCGGATCATCGAGTTCATTGATGCGAACGCGAACGCCAGCCGGAAGAAGCTGGTGGAGGCACTGGCTCCCACGCCTGAGGCTCCTGCTGTCGCCCCTGCCCCGGTGGTGGAAGCGGCCGTTGCTCCGGCACCGGCAGCCGAAGGCGCTCCCGCGGCGGAAGCCGCACCGGTCGCTCCAGTCGCCCCACGGGCGACGCCTGAGCAGCAGGCGCTGCTGACCGACCTGCACTGGCTCGTCCATCAGGGTCATGTGATCGAGTTCGCCAACGGCAAGCTGGAAACGGCCAAGAAGCCCCTGCCCAAGCCCGAGCCCGCTCCCCGACCGGAACGTACGCACAAGCCCGCACCCGCAGCCAAGGCGGAAGCCAATGCCGATGCGTCCGCCACCCCTGCAGCGACGGCCGAGGAACCGGCAGCCCCGACGGAGGCAGTGACACCAGCCGCTGCCGATGACACCGGGCTGCTGCCGGTGCCGTCACCGAATCCCGGCCTGGTCGGCTGATTTTAGCCCCAGAGCAATCAGGCCGCGTCCACTTGGGCGCGGCCTTTTTCATTTCACGCGGTGATGGCCCGCAGTCCATTTGGCGGGGCAATCGGGTTGCGGTACGGAATCCAGTTTGCCGCTCCCGCCAAAACCGTCAGCCTCTCCCCGCAAATCTGAACGGAAACGTGAAACTCGGCTTATACGGCGGTTCGTTTGATCCGGTGCATCTCGGGCATCTGCTCGTCGCGCACGCGGCGCTGGAGGAGCTTGCGCTCGACCGGTTGGTGTTCATCCCGGCCGCACAATCCCCGTTCAAGCCAGGCACCCAGCCCGCTCCCGCCGCCATGCGGGCCCGTATGCTGCGCCTTGCACTGGCGGGTGAAACCCGTTTTGAGGTGGATGAACTGGAAATTCGGCGCGGTGGAGTGAGTTTCACGGTGGATACCGTCCGCGAATTGGCCACACGCCATCCCAGGGCCGAGCTCTTCTGGCTCATCGGGGCCGACCATGTGCCGACGCTGCCAAAATGGCGCGAGGCGGAAGAGCTCGCCCAACTCGTCCAGTTTGTCGTCATTCCGCGACCCGGTGAAACCCAGGCCACGCTTCCGCCGCCCTACCGCCTGCATCAGCTCAGCGGCTGGCCGCTGCGCGTCTCTTCGTCTGAAATCCGCCAGCGGGTCGCCGTCGGAAAGCCTGTTCACCAGCTCGTGCCGGCGGTCGCGGCCGAGGTGATCGCCAACGAAAAGCTCTACCAGCTGTGATCGCTGTTTCCCCCTTGCCCATCGACTCCGCCCCCCTTTCGCTCGTTCCATGACCGCCGCCGAAGCCGCCGCCCTTCTCGATCGTTTCCAGCGTGGTGAAATTCCCCGCGACGCCGTCCTGCGCGCCTTTCAGGCCAAACCGCTGGTAGATCTCGGCTTTGCCCAGGTGGATACCCATCGGGCGCTACGGAAGGGTTTTCCGGAGGTGATCTTCGGCGCGGGAAAAACTCCGTCGCAGGTCGTCGCGATTGCGGAGCGGATTGTCGCGGCCAACGACCGGGTGCTCGTGACCCGCCTGGGCGATGAGCACGTCAAGGCGCTGCGGAAGAAATTCCGCCGGGCCGTGCATCACGAGGCTGCCCGTTGCGTGACCATCGAGACCAAGCCGCTGCCGAAGCGTCCGGGATTCATCGCCGTGCTCTGTGCCGGGACGAGCGACCTGCCCGTCGCTGAAGAGGCCGCCCTTACCGCCGAATTCATGGGCAACACGGTGTTGCGCATCACTGATGTGGGCGTTGCCGGGCTGCACCGCCTGCTCGCCCGTCTCGACGATTTTCAGCGCGCCAATGTCATCATTGTGGCCGCCGGCATGGAAGGCGCCCTGCCAAGCGTGGTCGCCGGACTCGTCTCACGACCAGTCATCGCCGTACCGACAAGCGTCGGATATGGCGCGGCGTTTGGCGGGGTAGCCGCCTTGCTGGGCATGCTGAACTCCTGCGGCAGCGGCGTGACCGTGGTGAACATCGACAACGGGTTCGGGGCCGGCTACGCCGCCGCCCAGATCAACGCGCTCGGCAATCCTTGACGCCGTTCACCGGAGGAAGCGTTGCCCCACAATCCTTTGTGCCTTTGGCCCGGTTCGGCGCTACGATCTCCCCGTGCTGCCGGACATCCGCTCCCAGAATCGCGACACGCTCGCCGCTCAGTTTGCCTCATGGAACCAGCCCGCCTACCGGCTGGACCAGCTGCTGAGGTGGCTTTATGCCCGTCGCGCCGCGTCTTGGGACGAGATGTCAAACCTGCCCAAGGCTCTGCGCGCTCAGCTCGCCGCCGTGTACTCACTGAACCTGCCACAGCTCGTCACCAAGCAGGGTTCCCACGACACCACCCAGAAGTTTCTCTGGCGTCTCGCCGACGGGACGCTGATCGAAAGCGTGCTCATCCCCGCCAACCCGGCGCTGTACGGCGAGGCCAGCGACCGGCACACGCTCTGCATTTCGACCCAGGTGGGTTGCGCCTACGGCTGCCGCTTCTGCGCCAGCGGACTGGATGGCTTTAAGCGGAATCTCGCTCCCCACGAAATCAGTGGCCAAATCCTGGCCATCGAGCGTTGGGCGGCCACGGCCGGTCCCGAGTCTCGGGTCCAAAGTCCCAAGTCGGCTGCCTCATCTGAGTCCCGACCCGAGACCCGGGACGCGGGACCCGGGACGCCAGCCGCGGAGCGGATGGTAAATAACATCGTGGTCATGGGCATGGGCGAGCCGATGGCCAATTATGACAACCTGATGACGGCGCTCCGCACGCTAAATGCACCGTGGGGCGGTGGCATCGGTGCCCGCCGGATCACGATTTCCACCAGCGGGCTCGCCCCGCGCATCCGCGACCTGGCGAACGATCCGCTTCAGTTCCGCCTCGCCATTTCGCTCCACGGCGCCACGGATGAGGTGCGCGAGAAGATCATGCCGGTAAACCGGAAATATCCGCTGCGGGATCTGACCGCCGCCTGCGAGTACTACGTCACCCACAAGGGGAAGATGATCACGCTGGAATATATCCTCATTGCTGGCGTGAACGACTCGCTGGCCCAGACGCGACCACTCGCCGACCTCGCCCATCGGTTGCATGCCAAGGTAAACCTGATCCCGTATAACACGGTCGAAGGCCTGCCCTGGTCACGCCCGGACGATGAAACCTGCGAAGCCTTCGCCAGCGCTTTGGAACACGAAGGGGTTACCGCGACCCTGCGTCGTGAGAAGGGCCATGACATCGACGCGGCCTGTGGTCAGTTGCGGCTGAAAACGGAGCGGGCGGAAACGAACAGCGAAGACGCGAAGACGCAAAGCTGACACAGAAGACCGTTGTAAATCTGGAAAACAGGAAAGCATGAAAAAGACAGGCCCTTTTCGGTTCCTGTTTTCCTGTTTTCCAAATTCAATCTGCCCCCTCCGCCTCTTCTTTGCGCCTTCGAGCCTTTGTTGTTAGCTTCACTCCGTGCTCGCGCTCCTCGATTATGGCGCCGGAAACATCCGCAGCGTCGAAAAAGCCCTCCGTGCCGTCGGTGCGGAGGTCCAACGCGTCCCTTCGCCGGAGGGGCTGGCACACGCGCACGGCATCGTCCTGCCGGGGGTCGGCGCGTTTGACGACTGCATGAACGCGATCCAGCGACAGGAGCTCGGTGGGGCCGTGAAGGCCTGGATTGCCGCCGGCAAGCCATTCCTTGGCATCTGCGTCGGCTACCAGGCGCTGTTCGAGCGGAGCGAGGAGTTTAACTCCTGCGCCCTCGGTTTGGGCGTCTTCGAAGGTCCGGTGGTCCGATTCCTGACCACGGCGGAAGAACCCCACCTCAAGATTCCCCAGATTGGTTGGAACGAAGTCGCCATCACGCAGCCCGAATGCCCTCTCTTTGCCGGCATTCCGGACGGCAGCCACTTCTATTTCGTGCACAGCTTTTTCCCGCAGCCGGTGGACAGCTCGATTGTGGCGGGTCACACGGACTACGGCGGAACATTTGCCGCGGCGATCCGGAAGGACAACGTGTGGGCCACGCAGTTCCACCCGGAGAAGAGCCAGCAGGTAGGGCTGCGGCTGCTGCGGAACTTTGTTGAGTTCGCCGCCCAGAACTGACTCTGGCGAAGCCGCCTACGCAGGGAGCCGACTCAGGGAGTGTAGCCGCCGTCCCTGGCCCCAGGATTGAACCAGCAGTCGTTGGGTCCATCGAATTTCGCCGTTGCCGGCCAGATCGGCTTGCCGGCATAGGCCGGCGAAAACCACAGCTTCATCCCCAAGGCTGACGCCGAGCCATCCAACCGGCCGACCGGTGCGATGCCGCCAATCTGCTCCGTCTGGTCTTTCGGCCGCCGGTTGGCGCCGTGACGCTGGGAAATGCCCTCGTGCGGCTGGTTGCCCACATCGTTGAAGAGGGACGACGATTCGCTCTCCGGCCCCTCCCACATAAGGATGCCCGTAGGCCGCATCAGCCCCAGCTTGTAGGTGGAAGTAAGCTGGGAAATCGGCGGAGCCAGATACCCGATGATCGCCCCATTCCACACGTAGCTGGTGATCTTGATCTGGCGGCGCTTGAAATCGGCTTTGCCCTTGCCGGAACTGCGCTCCGCCAAGTCTTTGGGACAGGTGAGCAGCTGCACCGCCTGCAAGTAGGGTCCAAGCTGCCCCTTGTGAAAGGACGCGACCTGGTTGGACCAGGTCACGGGGTCGTCCTTGCCACCGCCATCGACAATTTTCGCCGCGTGGGCCCAGTTGTCGCGGTCGGCGGGATAGCCCCAGCTGGTGTACGGCAGGTAATCACCGTTGTCCCCCGCGAACATGTGCGCCGCGAGGATGATCTGCCGGATGCCGCTGAGATCGTTCGCCAGCAACGCGCGGTCCTTGGCCTTGCTCAAGGCCGGCAGCAGCATACCCGCCAGGATGGCGATGATCGCGATGACCACCAGCAGCTCGATCAGGGTGAAAGCACGGCGCAACGCCGGGAATGGGGGAATGGCGCGCAGGTTCATAAGCCAAGGACGGGGGTGATTTCCGAATAAACGGCCAACGCCCGCCGGGCGTCACGCTTTTTTACTGGGGCCCGGGGGCCAAGACTCCCGGTTCGCCACGACACAATGGAAGGTCAATAACTTCCGGGAGCGATGGACGGCTCACCCTTCTGACAGCCGGCGCGCTCCTTGCGGGCTTCGGGCAATTCTGCTCTCTTCGCCCAATGCCCAGCCGCTTGATCCTCTTGGCCGTCTTGGCTTTGCTGGTCGTCTCGGGATGCCGCAAGTCGGAAGCGCCCACGCCGGTGGCCGATTCCCCGGCCACCAGTCCGGAGAATCCCACCACCTCAAAACCCCCTGCGGCCGACACGCCGACGATCACCGAGGCAGATTTGTCGGGCGTGCTGGCCGGGCTCACGCAGGCAGTTCGGAAGTTTGGTTTCGAGAAGCAACGGATGCCCAAAGACCTGGAGGAGCTGGTTGCCGCCGGCTATCTCTCGGCCATGCCCGCAGCTCCGGCAGGCAAAAAGTTTACCATCAACGAGAAAAAGGTTCAGGTCGTCCTTACCGGGCGATAATCCCGCTGGAGGTCCAAATGGAAACATCCCCATCCGCGAACGAAAGCAGGCGTGCCACGCGTGCCTTCACCCTCATCGAATTGCTGGTGGTCATCGCGATCATCGCCATTTTGGCGGGACTGCTTCTGCCGGCACTGTCGTCGGCCAAGGCCCGGGGGCAGCGCATCAAATGCCTTTCGCAGGTCAAACAGATCGGCGTGGCCATGCACCTGTTCATGCTCGATCGGACGGATCATCTTCCGCCGGCCGCTTACCGCACCGGCGACTACATGTATCAACTCAGCTGGGATGACCTGCTCCACCGGTATCTCGGGGGCGTGGACAAGGACGAGGACCTGCTTCTGGGCATCACCGACGGGGCGTTCACCCCGAAAATCCTGCAGTGCCCGGCCGACAAGAATCCCATCACCATTTCCTACGCCCAATTCGGCCAACGCCGCTCCTACTCGATGAACGGCGCGGATATCGTGGCGCCGGGAGCACTGCCGTCGACACCCACGCATGGGGTTGGCGTTTACATTCAGATCAACAACGGTTCCAAACCCAGCTTCGACGTCGAGGGATACCCGGCGAACGTGGTCCAGGACCCTTCAGGCACCATCCTGATCGCCGAGCAGCCCAACGGCCGGAATATCTGTGGCAATGACTGGCCGTCCTTCTGTGCCGGGCCAAGCTACTCGGCCGCGGGCGGCGGCGTTTTCGGGCCCGAATGCTTTCAGATTTCACCGTCGGTGCTGAACTACAACTACGGCAAGGCCGCCTACGGCGTGCATGGCCAGCGCTTCGATTACCTCTTCCACGACGGCCACGCCGAAATCCTGCGGATCGAGCAGACCATCGGCAGTGGAAAAACCAACGCGCCCAAAGGCATGTGGACCGTCGTGACCGGTGACTAGCGCCGCAACTTTTCGACCGTCGTCGCCTTGCTTTTTTCCTTGGGCGGCCTCCGGCCAGAGCCCAAGCTCCCCGCATGAAGCTCTCCCTGTTCCTCACCGCCCTGCTCTGCCTGCGCGCCTTTGCGGCCGCGCCCGAGGAGATGGCGGCCGCCGCCAACAATCTGGTGGCTGCGCTCGATGACATCCAACGCGCCAAGGCCACCTTTGCCTTCGATGCCGATGAGCGCGAAAACTGGCACTTCATTCCGAAGGAACGGAAGGGGCTCACCCTGAAAGAAATGACGGCGGCCCAGCAGCGCCTCGCCTACGCCCTTTTGAACAGCGGCCTCAGCCAGCGCGGCTACGGGCAGGCCATGACGATCATGAGCCTTGAGCAGATCCTGCAGGACATGGAGGGGCCGACCCGCAAGTTCCCGCGTGATCCGGAGCTCTATCACTTCAGCATTTTCGGCACGCCCGCCGACAAGGGCAGCTGGGGCTGGCGCGTCGAAGGCCATCACCTCTCCGTCAACTTCACGCTCATTGACGGCAAGGTCGTTGCGGGCACGCCGAGCTTCATGGGCACCAATCCCGGTGAGGTCAAAACCGGCCGTCGCGCCGGATTGCGCGTGCTCGGCGCTGAAGAAGAACTGGGCCGCCAGCTCGTGAAGTCCCTTACTGAGGCGCAGCGCAAAGTGGCCGTCCTTGATACCAAGGCTCCGGACGACATCATTACCCTTGCCGCCCGCAAGGCGGACCTCGGCAAGCCGGTCGGCCTGCCCCTCTCGGAACTTACCGCCGAGCAGCACGACCTCGCGGTGAAGCTCATCCACGCTTACATCGACCGCCTGCGATGGGACCTCTCGACGGCGGACTTCGCCAAGATCGAGGCGGCCGGCCTCGACAATGTCCGGTTCGCCTGGATGGGCAGCTTCGAGCGGGGCCAGCGCCATTACTACCGGATGCACGGTCCGACGTTCGTACTAGAGTACGACAACACGCAGAACGACGCGAATCACGTCCACGCCGTCTGGCGCAATTTTGACGGTGACTTCGGTCGCGACATGCTCGCGGACCACCTGAAGGCCGACCACGGTAAGTAAGGGCTGGCTTGGCGGCCTTTGCGCCTCCGGTCCGCGCCTGCCAGTTTAATCGAGCCATGCTCACCCGATTGCTCCTCGCCTTGCTGCTGCCGGCCGGCTTGGTGTCGGGGGCGGCGGTGGAGTATAATCGCGACGTCCGGCCGATTCTCTCGGAAAACTGCTTCCGCTGCCATGGGCCCGACCAGGCGGCGCGCAAGGGCAAACTAAGGCTGGATGTCCGAGAAGACGCCATCGCGGCACGAAAGGACGGAGCTGCCCTGGTGCCCGGGAAGCCCAACGAGAGCGGCGTCATCAAGCGCCTGAAGGCGACCGATCCGGATGACGTGATGCCCCCGCCGGACACGCACAAGGAATTGTCGTCCAGTCAGCGCGAAACCATCCGCCGCTGGATCGCCGAAGGAGCGAATTATCAGCCGCATTGGGCGTACATCACGCCGGCGCGACCGGTGGTGCCGGAGGAACAAAGCCCAAAGCTCAAAGCGCAAAGTCCGATTGATGCGTTCGTCATGGCGAAGCTGCACGAGAAGCAGCTGGACCTTTCGCCGGAGGCCGATCGCCGCACGTTGCTGCGTCGTCTCAGCCTCGATCTGACCGGGCTTCCACCGACGCCCGAGGAGGTTGACGCCTTTCTGCATGACCGCAGTTCCAAGGCCTACGAACGGCAGGTCGAGCGTCTGCTGATGTCGCCGCATTACGGCGAACGCATGGCCGTGCCCTGGTTGGATGTGGCGCGCTATGCCGACACGGTTGGCTACCACGGTGACCAGAACATCAACGTCTTCCCCTACCGGGATTACGTCATCAACTCCTTCAACGCGAACAAGCCTTACGACCAGTTCACCATCGAGCAGCTCGCGGGGGACCTGCTGCCGAGTCCCACGACCGAGCAGCGCGTGGCCACCGCTTTCAACCGCCTGAACATGGTCACGCGCGAAGGCGGCGCGCAGCCCAAGGAATACCTCGCCAAATACGGCGGCGACCGAGTCCGCACCGTGTCCACCACCTGGCTCGGCTCGACGATGGGCTGCTGCGAATGCCACGACCACAAGTTCGACCCTTTTTCCGCCCGCGACTTTTACTCGATGAAGGCGTTCTTCGCCGACATCCGGCAGTGGGGCGTTTACGCCAATTACGATTACACGCCCGAGCCGGATCTGGCGGGCATCGGCAATGATCATCCCTTCCCGCCCGAGATGATCGTGGACAGCCCCTATCTCCAGGAACGTGTGGATCGCCTCCGCAAGGCCATGCGTCAGACCGCCATCTCCAGCCTGCGTAGCGCCTGGACGAATTCAACGCAGCGGCCTGCCATCCTTCAGTGGATATCCCAGGCCGACCAATCGCTCCGATCAAACAATTGGGATGGGTGGAATCCCGCCCCGGCCATCGCCGTCACCGGCCTCACCAATGCCTCCATCAATGGCGTCGGCGAGCTGGTTGTGACCGGTGACCGGAAGGACGGGGAAGCCGAGGTGCGCTTAACCCTGCCCGCCGGCCAGATGGCCGCCGTGCGCATTGAGCTGCTGCCCGACGGCACCAACGGGATCGTGCGCGGTACCGGGTTTTCCAACGTCCGCCTGACGGCGCGGTTGGTGGTCGGCACCAACGCCCCAAGAAGCCTTACCTTTTTCCACGCTGAGGCCACCCGCAAGGTGCCACGGTTCGCCAACGGATATCCGGAACTCAGCATCATCGATGGCTGGCGGACCGGAACCAACCATCTGGACGAACCGCAGGCCGGCATTTTCGCACTGGCCGAGCCCGTCACCGTCCAGCCCGGCGACACGCTTCTGGTCACCGTGAAGAGCGAGGGTGTGCGCCGGGCGCGCTTTGCGGTCACGCCGTTCACAGGGGCGGATGTGTTGTCCAGCGGTGCGAACCCTGACCTGCGCACTGCGTTCCGCCCCTTCCCCCGAAAATCCGACTGGGAACAGCGTCTCAATCATGCGTTGCGCGCCGATCCTGCCGAAATCGCAACCGTGGCTGAGGCCTGGCTGCTGGGGGCTTCGGCCGATGCGGAGAGCCGGCGCACCTGGTTCCAAACCCATCACGAATGGCTGCTCTGCCGGGGCGGAAAATCGCCCGTCGTCATCACCGAGACGTGGGCCCCGCGCGAGACCCGCGTGCTGGCGCGCGGAAACTTTCAGGATGAATCCGGTGAGATCGTTTCCCCCAACCCGCCGCATTTCCTGCCGCGCCTCGGACTGCCGACCGACCGCCCACTCAACCGACTCGACCTTGCCCACTGGCTGACCGCGTCGGAAAATCCGCTGACGGCGCGGGTGTTCGTGAACCGCCTTTGGAAACAGTTTTTCGGCACCGGCCTCTCCGCCGTGGTGGACGACCTGGGTGCGCAGGGAGAATCCCCTTCCCATCCCGAATTGCTCGACTGGCTGGCCGTGGAGTTCCGCGAGAGCGGCTGGGACGTGAAACATATGGTCAGCCTGATCATGAATTCGCGCACCTACCGGCAGAGTTCCAACCTGCGCCCCGAACTGCACGACCTAGATCCGGGTAATCGTCTGCTGGCCTCACAGAATCCGCGCCGGCTGGAGGCGGAGTTTGTGCGGGACAATGCCCTGACCATTGCCGGCCTGTTGGAGCCATCCCTGGGCGGTCCCAGTGCATTCCCCTACCAGCCACCCGGCTACTACGCGAACATCCAGTTCCCCAATCGCGACTACTACCCCAGCGACGATGAACGCCAATATCGGCGCGGTCTTTACGCGCACTGGCAGCGCACTTTCCTGCAACCGATGCTCGCCAATTTCGACGCGCCGGCCCGCGAGGAATGCACCGCCTCACGCAACGTCTCGAACACGCCGCAACAGGCCCTCACACTGCTGAATGACCGGACGTTCGTCGAAGCATCCCGCGTCTTTGCCCAGCGATTGCTGACACCGATAAAGCAGTCAGACGAGCAGCGGATCAATGAAGCCTTCGTGCGGGCTCTGGCCCGTCCGGCCAAAGCGAGCGAGACCACTTCGCTCAGCCGGTTTCTGGCCGAACAGCGGCACTATTACGAGGCCAACACCGGTGACGCCAAGAAGCTCCTCCAAGTCGGCAACCAAGCGGTACCTGCGAGGGCGGGTATGAGCGAAGCCGAACTGGCCGCGTGGACCCAGGTCGCCCGGGTCGTGCTGAATTTGCACGAGACGATCACGCGTTACTGAGCCATGAAATACGCGATCACCGCCGACATTCATGCGAACCTCCCCGCGCTGACGGCGGTGATGCAGGATATCGAGCAGCAGGGTTGCGACCGGATCGTCTGCGCGGGTGATGTCGTGGGTTACGGGTCTCAGCCCAAAGAATGCGTAAAGGTGGTCCGTGAAAAATTCTTCGCCTGTGTCCGGGGCAACCATGACGAGTACGTTGGTTCGGACGCATATCTCGGCCGGTTCAATGAAACCGCAGCCCAAGCCGTGCGCCGGACTCGCGAACAACTGGGCGACGACGACCGACGGTGGCTGTCTGATCTTCCGCTCGTGCTTGAACTCGATGGGTTCACCCTCGTCCACGGGTCGCTGGAAGCGCCGCAACGCTGGGAGTATGTCTTGGACAACTACGCTGCTGCCTCCAGCCTCTCCCATCAGACCACGCCCCTCTGCTTCCTTGGGCACACGCATGTGCCGATTGCATTCATCCGTGACACCGGTGTGCGAGGCGGGACCTACTCAACGTTTCGCGTCGAACCGGGTAAGAAGTACTTCGTAAATGTCGGTAGCGTCGGCCAGCCGCGTGACCACAACCCCGACGCGGCCTACGTCATTTGCGATCTGAAGCGGCAGACGGTCGAACTCCGCCGGATCCCTTTCGATAGGAAGGTGGCCACGGGAACCGCTTCCGACTGAGCAAAGGAGTAAAAACCATGAACGACAATTTCGACCCAGCCTCCTTCGCGCTCTCCGTCAACCGCCGCTCCTTCCTGCGCCGTTCGGCCTACGGCCTCGGCGGCATCGCACTCGCGGCCCTCTTGGATCGCGGTCTCATCGGCTCGGCGAAGGCGGCGGAAGCGTCGGGCCGTTGGAAGGGCGTCATCACCCAGCCTCACTTTCCGGTGCGGGCGAAGCGGGTGATCCACCTGTGCATGGCCGGCGGTCCGTCGCACCTGGAAACGTTTGATTTCAAACCGAAGCTCAAGGAGCTGAACGGCCAGCCCTTCCCTGAATCCTTCACGAAAGGCCAGCAGCTGGCGCAATTGCAGAACCGGGTGCTCAAGGCGCGCGGACCCTTCTGCGAGTTCCGGCGCTGCGGCAAGGCGGGCATCGAAATCTCGAATCTTTTCCCCCACATCCAATCGGTGGCGGATGACCTGTGCGTGATCCGCTCCATGCAGACCGAGCAGATCAACCACGATCCGGCGCACGCCTTCATGAACAGCGGCTCCGTCATCAAGGGCCGCCCCAGCATGGGCTCCTGGCTGCTTTACGGCCTCGGCGCGGATACCGACGAACTGCCCGGCTTCATCGTGCTCAATTCTGCCGGCAAGTACGGCCTGCAACCCGTGTCCGCCCGGCAGTGGTCGGCGGGCTTCCTGCCCAGCAAGTTTCAGGGCATCCAGTTCCAGTCGCGCGGCGACGCGGTCCACTACGTCGGCAATCCCGACGGCGTCTGTCAGAGCACCCAGCGGCAGGTGGTCGAGGAGGTCAACCGCCTCAACGGCATCCTGGCCGAGGATCACCTGGACCCCGAAATCCAGACGCGCATCGCGCAGTACGAACTCGCGTTTCGCATGCAGTCGTCCGTGCCTGAGCTGACCGATTTCCACAAGGAACCGCAGTCGGTCCTCGACCTTTACGGCGTGAAAACGCCCGGCGACGGCAGTTTCGCCTCCAACTGCCTGCTGGCCCGCCGGCTCGTGGAACGCGGTGTCCGCATGGTGCAGCTCTACCATCGCGCCTGGGACCACCATGGCGACATCGAGACCGCCATGCCCAGCGCGGCGGGCGACGTGGACCAGGCCACGGCGGCGCTGATCACCGACCTCAAGCAGCGCGGCCTGCTGGAGGACACGCTGATCCTCTGGGGTGGCGAATTCGGTCGCACCCCCATGGGTCAGGGCACGGGACGAGACCATCATATCCTCGCCTTCTCGGTCTTCATGGCCGGCGGCGGTGTCCACTCGGGCCTGACCTATGGGGGCACCGACGAACTCGGCTACCGCTCCGTGGACAACGTGGTGAGCGTCCATGATCTCCACGCAACGATGCTGGCCCTGCTCGGCATCGACCACAAACGGCTCTCCGTGAAGTTCCAGGGACTCGACGCCCGGCTGACTGGCATCGCCGGCAATGTGGTGAAGGATGTGATGGCGTGAGGCGCGTCGCCCCCCGTACGCCCCGCTTTCAGCCAACGGACTGCGTAACCGGATTCTTCGGCTCTCCGAGCAGCTCGCCGCTGGCCCGGTTGCGCGAAGCCTCCACCTTGAGGTAGTGCAGCACCACCGGCGCGAAAATCATGCCCGGCACTCCCATCAGTTTTTCGCCGACCACCAGCCCGATCAGGATCAGCCACATCGGGTTCTTGATACGGTCGCCGATGATCTTGGAGTTCAGGAAGTACTCCAGCTTGTGGACGACCACGAGGAAGATCAGCGCTGACAGGGCCGTGTTCGGCGACACCGTGAAACCGACGCCAATGATGAGGGTGTTGCTCAGCAGGTTTCCAAAAATCGGCAGCAACCCCATCAGGAACGTGAGCACCAGAATGACGGTGATGTGCGGATAGCCGCTCCACAGGAGAAAACCGGCGGTGAGGACGCTGTTAATTCCGGAGATCACGATCTGGGCGCCAATCACCGTGGCGAAACTCTCGTAAAACGTGCTGAACCGCAGCGCCAGCTCACGGCTCACCGTTGCGTAAAGGCTGCCTTGTACGGTGTCCGGATCGCCTTCCGTCACGAACTTGGAATTGAGAAAGAGACTCACTGCCACCACGAGTCCGACCAGCAGCGACGCGATCTCGAAGACTGCTCCGCGCGCATAGAGCCCGATGTTCGCAAATTTCTCGCGCACCGCCCCCAGCGCCAGCGTCTTGAGGCTCGCCAGGTCGGTGAACGGCAGCTCCAGTTTTTGTCGCTCCGCCCATTCCACCACCGCCGGAATCGTGGTGTTCGCGATTTTTGGCAGGGTCACATAGGCCTGTTTGGAGAAATAGGCCAGCCCCAGTCCAATGCCGGCCACCAGCAGCACATAGATCAGCACCGCCAGCCACTTGCGCCCGCCAAAGGTGAACAGCCGCAACGCGAAAAAACCGAACAGCGCCGTCAAGACGAGAGTCGCCAGGTGCAGCCAGCCGACCAGCACCAGCAACCCCAGCATGATTGCGTAGGAAATGCGGGCCGACTGGCCGAGGTTGCTGATGGTCGGCCTCGTCATGGCCTGCTGGCGCTGCTGAATGATGGTGATCGGATGATCATGCCACCAATATCGGCGGGCAAACGGCCGGTGTCAGTCGGACTTTTCGGGCTTATTTTCCACCGCCTCCCCGGGATCGTGATGGTGGTGGAACAGAGTCGCGCGGTTGCGATAGAGGTACTCCACGATGAACACGTTGATCAGCATGACCACGAGCAGGCCCAAGCGAAACTTGTGGGTCAGCTCGAAAATCTCGATCGGAATGAAGAACGCCGACTGACCAATGGAGAGCCATCCGGCCCAAGGCGTGCGGAAAGCCAGGCCGACTCCCTCCACCACCGCAAAGGTACCGTAGAGAAACGAGCCCGAAGCCATCCACAGCATCGAGTTGGGGGTCACATTCTTCAGGTTGATGGCCATCTCGGAGAAGAATTTCCGTTCCGGATCCAGGTGGAACCAGTTTAGCACCCGGTGCAGCTCGAATGGCAGATCGTTGTCCGAAAGCGTGTACAGCCCGAACGCAATCGACAGGAAGAAAGCCGCCTTCAACAGCTTGAAGACGATGATCGCGTACAGCGCCGGGGCGCGTGGAAGTTTCTCCGCTGACATCAGCGTACCTTTGGCAGCAGCAGCCCCAGCAGATCCTGGATCGCGACCCGCGTCTGCTGCTGCGTGTCCCGATCGCGGAGTGTCACCGTGTCGAGCAACTCCGGCTTTTCTCCCAGAGTGTCGAAGTCAATGGTCACACCGAAAGGAGTGCCCGCCTCGTCCTGCCGGGCATAGCGGCGGCCAATGGCCCCGCCGTCGTCGTAGAAGACAGTCATGTGCGGCCGCAGCAGGTCGCGGACGGCCTTCGCCTTCGCCACCAGCTCCGGCTTGTTCTTTAATAGCGGGAAGATGCCGACCTTCACCGGTGCAATGCGCGGATGGAACTTCATCACGACGCGGGTCTCGGATTTGCCCTTCTCGTCGGTGGTCGTCAGCTCGCTGTAAGCGTTCGCGAGGAGCGCCAGAATCAGGCGGTCCACGCCCGCAGAGGGCTCGATCACATGAGGAATATACTGACCCTTGGCCAGTTTGTCGAAATACACCTTGGCCTCGGCCTCGGCCTGCACCTTCGCATCGGCTTCGGTCGCACCCTTCTTCAGACCGGCGGCAGTTTTGTCGGCGATGAATTTCGCCTGCATGGCGGCCTTCTTCGCCTCGTCGAGCTTGCCCCACGCGGCACGCAACTCCTCGTCGAACACGCCCATCGTCTTGCCGGAATGCTTCTCATGCTGCGCCAGGTCGAAGTCACCGCGCGCGGCGATGCCTTCCAGCTCCTGCGTGCCGAACGGGAACTTGTAGAGGATGTCCACACAGGCGCGGGCGTAGTGCGCCAGCTCCTCCGGCTTCTGCCAGTATTCCTCGAAGCAGTCGCGCGTCAGGCCGATGCCCTCGTAGAAGCGGATGCGCTGCTCGACCCAGTACTTGTGCCAGACCTCCCAACCCCAGTCCGCCTGCGGCTCGCCCTGCCAGGCGTTGTCGGCGGCCTTGGCCACCGAGCCGGCGAGCGCCTCGACGGCCTCGTCGGGCTTGATGAAGAACTCCAGCTCCATCTGCTCGAACTCACGCGAACGGAAGGTGAAATTGCGCGGCGTGACCTCGTTGCGGAACGCCTTGCCCATCTGCCCGATGCCGAAGGGCACCTTCTGGCGCGCCGTCTCGTGGACGTTCTTGAACTGGGCGAAGATGGCCTGAGCCGTCTCGGGACGGAGGTAGGCGACATCCGCCTCCGTCGCCGTCGGGCCGACGTAGGTCTTGAACATCAGGTTGAACGGCTTGCGTTCGGTGAGCTGCGCACCGTTCTCGGGATTGTAGCGAGTGGTGCCTTCCAGCTTTTCGGTTCTCTCACCGATCAGGGTCGGATTGCTGACCCCACGCTGCTGGTAAAACTCTTTGGCGACCTTGCGGGCAGACTCCGGTGGCTTGCCCGGCGGGAGCAAAACGGAGAAGGGATCACGGCACGTCACCGTCTCCGGGTCCTCGGCACCTTCGTAATGGTAGGCAGTCCCAGACTGCGCTTCGACCTGGTCTGCCCGGAACCGCTTCTTGGTCAGCAGGCAGTCACACATCGGGTCCGTAAAGGTCGCGACGTGACCCGACGCCTCCCAAATCTTCGGGTGCATGATGATCGTCGCCTCCAGGCCGGCGACGTCGTCGCGATGGTGCACGATGGTCTTCCACCACTGCTCCTTCACGTTGCGCTTCAGCTCCGCGCCAAGCGGGCCGTAATCCCAAAAGCCGTTAATCCCGCCGTAGATTTCCGACGACTGGTACACAAACCCGCGGCGTTTGCAGAGGCTGACGATCTTCTCCATCAGCACGTTTTCTTTCGGCTCGGACATAGATTAGGGGCGTGGAGCTTCGGTTTCGGCAGCCCGAGTGTCAACCGCGACCCGTGGGCAGAGTTGCATCGTGCATCTTTTCCTCGTGGACGCCGACGTCTGATTTCAAGAGGGCGACGCGGGGTGAAGGTAGCGCAGAGTTGCACTCAGCCGTATCGCCGACTTGCAGTCAGCTGGGCGTACCATTTCCTGCGTTCCTGGAAAAACCTCACAGCTGGCAGGTTGAAACACCTACGACACAGCAGAGTGCAGCTCTGCGCGACGGTCTATGACCGCTTACTTCGGAATCCGCGCGCTGGTTCGCTGCTGGATCCAGACCAAGTCCAGGTTGCCGTGGGAGGGCACGTTCAGTGCGAGGGGGCCGGTCAACAGAGTGCGCTGATCCTGCCAGCGATGGTATTCCGTATGGCCATCGGCGAAAGTGAATGCGCCCCCGGAGTCGTGGTGGACGGCCGGCCAGTCAATCCATTGCGGGGTCTGTGCGGAAACCGCAAAGGTATCGTCGTTAATGCTGTAGGGATGCTCATCCAGGAACGTGAACAGGCGGTCCGGCGACGGTGAAAGCATGTCGGCATAGCGGCCGTAGGTCAGCCAGGTCTTGCCGACGGTGTGGCCATACCCGCCGTCCAGCCAGGGGCCGTCGGTGGCGACCACGCCACCCTTGAGAGGGTTGGTTCCGACGGCAGCATTCAGCGAATAACTCCGTGCCTGGGGCACATATTGTCCCGTGCTGCGCTGGGTCAGGCGGTCGGCGGGGCAATGGTAGACCATCGGGACACCGGCCAGATAGGGAGTCAGCCTTGATTTCGCCGGGTCACGCAAAATGGCGGTATTGGTGAAGTCAGGCGAGCCGAGGGCCACAATCCCGGCAACCCATTCCTTCGCACTCGCCCCGGTGTTGCCCGGAAGCCATCCGCGGTTGTCTTCCGCGTACAGAGTCATCCCGCGAGCCAATGTCTGCAGATTGGCCAGACAGACTGTGGTTTTGGCCTGGGCGGGACGCGAGGCCGCTGTCATTAGCGGCAGCAGTAGAGCCAAAGCGGCCACCACCGCCAGCAGTTCGAGACGGGTAAATGCGGCAGAAAGATGTGGCGTACGCTTGTCCTTCATGCAGGCAGCTGGATCGATCAGAACATTAGCCAAAATGCAGCCACTTCAGCGAGCCAAAAACCGGATGCTCGACATGCGGAGAGAGGCTGATATGGGCGGAACAGCGCCGATCTCCCCTTCCCGTCCTAGCCTGCCCGGGTTAATCCTGCGCCATCGACACCGCCTCCCCATCCCGTCCTGCCGAAACCCCCAGCCCCCCCATGGCGGGTGCCTCATGGCGTCCACTCGCATTCTTGGCGCTGTGGACACTCGTCGGTCTCGCCTTTGCCGGGCAGCTCTATCTCACTCAGACGAAGCTCGGTACCCCGGTCACCTGGCAGTTCGCGGTCACGCGGTCGCTGGCGGACTGGTACGTGTTCGCCCTGCTGTCGTTGCCGGCCATCGCCTTCGCCCGGAAGTTTCCGCTCGGGAGTGCGCCGCTGCGGCTGCTCTTCGCGGTCCATCTGGTGGCCAGCCTCGTGTTCTCGCTCGTTTGGATGCTTCTGCGCGCCGGCGTGGCGGTTTGGCTGGAAAACCAGTCCTTCACCGACACGCTGCAACACGCGCTCGTGGCCACACTGTTCTTTAACCTCCTGGTCTATTGGGTCGTCGTGGCGGTGGCGCATGCCGTGGGTTTTTACCGCAGCCTCCGGGAACGCGAACGCCGAACGCTCGAACTCGAAAAACATGTCACCGAGGCGCGCCTGCTCGCCTTGCAGATGCAGCTCAACCCGCATTTCCTCTTCAACGCCCTCCACGGCATCAGCGCGCTCATGTACCGCGACGTGGACGCCGCCGACCGGATGCTCGTGCGCCTCAGCGAGTTGCTCCGCCACGCACTCGATCGCACCGACGCCCAGCGCGTGCCCCTGCGCGATGAATTGGCCTTCCTCGACCGCTACCTGGAACTGGAGCAGATCCGTTTCGGCGGCCGCCTGAGTGTGCGGCATGCGATCGAGGACGCCGTCCGCGACGCGCTGGTGCCGAACCTGATCCTGCAACCGCTGGTCGAAAACGCGCTGAAACACGGCATTGAACCGCAGGTAAAGCCCGGGGTCATCACCTTGCGGGCCTGCCTTGTGGACGGACACCGCGTGCGCCTCGAAGTCGAGGACAACGGACGCGGACTCGCTCCCGGAAAATCCGCCGAGGGCGGCATCGGCACCGCCAACTCGCGCAGCCGCCTCACCCAGCTCTACGGTACGCGGGCGCAGATCGAGTTTCTGAGCGGAGCGGACGGCGGCCTGCGTGTCGTCATGGAATTTCCGCTGGAACAAACCTCCTGACCCGCGCGTATCGATTTTGCTGAATTTGCCTCCCCATGAATCTCATGTTTCCGTTCCACCGGGTTATCGCTGCGCTAGCCGCCCTGCTACTGGCCTCAGCGTTCACCAATGCAGCCGCCCCGCTCCCGAAGCTGAGGGTCAGCGACAACCATCACTTCCTCGTGACCGAGACGGGCCAGCCGTTCTTCTGGCTGGGCGACACCGCGTGGGAAATCTTCCACCGGCTCAACCGCGAGGACGCCGAGACCTACCTGAAAAACCGCGCCGCGTTGCGCTTCACCATGATCCAGGCGGTGGCGCTGGCGGAGTTCGACGGGCTCACCGAACCCAATGCCTACGGGGAAAAACCGCTGATCGACAATGATCCCACGAAACCCAACGAGGCCTACTTCAAACATATGGACTGGATCGTCGCGAAGGCGAACGACCTCGGCCTTTACATCGGTTTCCTCCCGACGTGGGGCGACAAGTGGAACAAGAAATGGGGCGTCGGCCCGGAGATCTTCACGCCGCAAACCGCCGAAACTTACGGCGAATGGATTGGGCGACGCTACCGGGATGCCGGCCTGGTCTGGATCCTCGGTGGCGATCGGCCGGTGGAGAATGACGCCCAGAAGGAAATCCTGCGGGCGATGGCGCGCGGACTCCGCCGGGGTGACGGCGGCGCGCATCTGATCACACTGCATCCCACCGGCGGGTCTGGTTCGGCCCAGAGCTTTCACAATGAGGAATGGCTCGACTTCAACATGCGCCAAAACGGTCATCAGGCGGAATTCACGGGCCGCTACGACCAGACACGCGTGGATTACGACCGCACCCCGGCCAAGCCGGTGATCGATGCCGAGCCGATCTATGAGGGGCATCCGATCTCGTTTGATGCGAAACGCTTCGGGCACTCGGTCGCCGCCGATGTGAGACGTCCGCTCTATTGGGACCTCTTCGGCGGCGCCTGCGGCCACACCTATGGTCACCATTCCGTATGGCAGATGTGGACGCCCGAGCGGAAACCCGTGAACAACCCGCTGATGGTCTGGACCGATGCCCTCAACGAGCCCGGCGCACGCCAAATGCAACACGGCCGCGCGTTGATCGAATCGCGCCCCTTCCTCACGCGTGTGCCCGATGATTCGGTGATCGTGACGGACCGTGTTGCGACCAGCGTGCCGGGTGCTGGCCGCTACCGCTTCGCCGCCACCCGCAACGAAGACGGCGCTTATGCTTTCGTCTATGTGCCCACGGGTCGGGCCTTCAGCGTGGATTTTACCAGGCTCAGCGGCAGCGAAGTGCGCGCCTGGTGGTTCAACCCGCGGGACGGCAGCGCCAGCGAGATCGGAACGTTCCGCAAGGAGGGGACGCGACAATTCATGCCGCCCAGTCCTGACAGTGGCCACGACTGGGTGCTGGTGCTGGACGATGCCGCGCGCAACTTCCCGGCTCCAGGGACGCCGCTCCACTGACCATGCCCGCGTCCTTAGAACCGCCCGAGCTTCGCCAGATCAGCCCATCGGAAGTGGAGTTCCCTGGTCGTCGGCTCGTTTACTTTGGGGGCAGCGATTACTTCCGGCTCTCGTGGCATGGGCGCGTGCGCGCTGCCGTGACGAAAGCCTCCGCCGAAGAAGGCCACAACGTGGCCGCCTCGCGCATGACCACGGGCAATCATCCGATCTTCGCCGAACTCGAACGCGCGCTCGCGAAGTTCTTCGGCTTCCCGGCGGCCCTGGTCACGGCCACCGGCTACACCGCACCGCTCACCGCCACGCAGGCGCTGACCGGCTTGGTCACCCACGTGGTCGTGGATGAACGCGCGCACAGTTGCCTCAAGGATGCCGCGCGACTGCTTGGCGTCGAAACGGTCTCCTTTGCCCACCGCGACCCTGCGGCCCTGAAAACGGCATTGAACGCGTGCGGACGGAAATCCAGACCGCTGGTGCTTACCGACGGCCTCTCTCCGCTCGAAGGCACCGTGCCCCCGCTCGCGGAATACCTCACGGTATTGCCATCCGCCGGTCTGCTGCTCGTCGATGACGCCCATGGAGTCGGCACGTTGGGCCGGCGAGGTCGCGGTGTGCTCGATGGACTGATGCGGCGTGATCCACGGGTGCTCCTCACACTGACCATGAGCAAGGCTCTTGGCGCTTACGGCGGCGCAGTATTGGGACCGAAGTGGATGCGCGAACGCGCCCTCACGCAGAGCGGCATTCATTCCGGCAGCACACCGTTGCCACCGCCGCTCGCAGCGGGCACATTGGCCGCGCTGGATGTGCTGCGGACCGACGGCACGTCGCTGCGAGCGCGGCTTCAGGCAAACGTGCTGGCGGTTAAGAAAGTGTTTCGCCCGAGCCGCCCCGACTGGCTCAGCCGGCCCGGTCCAACCTTTTCTGTAGCCCTGCGCGATGGCCGGCGGCAGAAGCAGTTCCAGAGCGCCCTGCTGACTGCGGGCATTTATCCGACGCTCATCCGCTACCGCAATGGCCCGGCGGATGCGTTCTTTCGCTTCGCCATTTCCAGCGAGCATTCCGATTCGCAGCTCACGGCCTTGCGAAAGGTGCTGGCCCAGTTCATCGGCGATTTTCTCTAAGCGGGCTTACTTCGCTGCGGACACCACGGTCAGCACGACCGCCGCGATGATAAGCACCGTACCGGCCAACCGACGCCCGAACACGCCCTTCGCCGCCTCCGCCCGCTCCGTATTACCGAGGCCGCTGCCGATCAGCCACACCAGCGTCAGGGCCCAGAGACCGCGCGATGTGTAAACCACGTTCACTCCGGTGGCGTCGTGCGACCAGCCGATCGTCCCGGAAATCAGCATGGATTGCCCGGCCGTCATCGCCGCCCCCGCCATCAACCAGCGCCAGGCGTCGAAGGGTGCGCTGAAACCCGCGCGTCCCACCCAGGGCAACAGGAACAGCGATTGGAAAGTCACCGCCGCGAACATCAACGGGAGGAATCGCCATAGTCCGAAACTGGTCGCCCAGTGTTGCAGCAGCAGGTCGCAAAGGGCGAATGACAGCCCGCTCAGCAGCGCCAGCACCACGCCGAGCAGGGGTCGCTGGGCCGAGCCGCGACCGCCCACGCTCATCACCCAGACGCCCGCCGTGGTGAGCAGCGCCGCGACACCATCCACCGGACGCAACGTCGCCCCAAAGCAGGCCCAGCCCAGCAGCACCACGAAGATGACCTTGGTGCTGAGCATTGGCGTGACCAGCGAGACGTCGCTGAATCGCAGCGCGAGAAAATTGGCAAGCTGCCCCAGAAAATAGGCGCCGCCGGCCAGAAATGGCTGGTACCAGCGGTTCCACCGGATCTCGCCGGGAGCAAAGAAAAGCAGCGGCAGGAAGGCGAGGCCGACCGTGCAGTTGGTCGCGAACAGTGTCAGGGGCAGGATGGCGCCCTCGCGAAACGAGCGTTTCAGGCAGAGGGATCCCAGCGCAAAGATGCCGCCCGCAAGAAACGGGAGGGCGAGATAGAAAGGGGCGGCGTGCAAAGGAGGCGGCGCGGTTCAACCGGGCCGCAAAGCAGACGGGAGCGGGCGGCGCAAAGTCAACGCTGCCATCCTGCCTACTGTCGCTTGATGCGGGGCCGCCGTCTGTTCAAACTCCACCCATGCCGTTTGTCACGAGTTCAAAAACGAAGCCTCAGTATGATGTCATCATCGTCGGTTCCGGTGCCGGCGGCGGCATGAGCGCCTATGTGCTGGCCCTTTCCGGTGTGAAGGTGCTGATGCTTGAGGCCGGTCGGAACTACGACCCGGTCAAGGAACCGGCGATGTTCCAGACACCAGCCCAGGCTCCACTGCGTGCCGCAGCAACACCGGACAAACACTTCGGCTTCCACGATGCCACCGTGGATGGCGGCTGGACCAACCCGGGCGAACCCTACATGACCCGCCGCAGCGACAAGCCGGCGGACACGTTTCACGAGGCCAAGGACTGGGTTGCCTTCGGTTCCAAGCAGGAGTGGATCTGGTGGCGGCCGCGCATGTTGGGCGGGCGCACGAACCACTGGGGCCGCATCGCGCTGCGCATGGGACCTTATGACTTCAAGCCGAAGTCCCGCGACGGGCTTGGCCTGGATTGGCCCCTCAACTATGAGGATCTCGCCCCCTATTACGACAAGGTCGAGTCGCTCATTGGCGTGTGGGGCACGAACGAGGGCTTGGAGAACACGCCTGATTCGCCGAACAATTCGCTGCTGCCTGCGCCCCGCCCGCGCGTGCCCGAGATGCTGATCAAGAAGCAGGCCGCCAAGCTCGGCATCCCGGTGATCCCGTCGCACATGGCAATCACTTCGCGGAAGATCAACGGCCAGCGCGTGGCCAAGCTGCTCCATCCCGATGATCCCGCAGCCCAAAAGCTCAGCGCCGACGCGACCAACGCCCGGCAGCCCTGCTTTTGGGCCACGCCGTGCGGACGCGGCTGCAGCATCAAGGCAAATTACCAGTCCACGACCGTCCACCTGCCCCCTGCCCTCGCCAGCGGCAATCTCGATATCGTGACCGATGCGATGGTGCGTGAGGTGAGTGTGGATGAGAATGGCAAGGCCACCGGAGTCTACTACGTGGACAAGCAGACGAAGCAGGATGTCCACGTGCAGGGCCGTATCGTGATCCTCGCCGCCAGCGGCTGTGAATCCGCCCGCATCCTGCTCAACTCCAAGTCGGCGCGCTTCCCCAACGGCCTGGCCAACTCCAGCGGCAAAGTTGGCCGCTACCTTATGGACACCGTGGGGGCCGGTCTCACCGGCCAGATTCCCGCGTTGGAAAGCCTGCCGGTCTTCAACGATGAGGGCGCCGGCGGCTCGATGCACAGCTACGTGCCGTGGTGGCTCTACAAGGAACAGCTCGCCGGCAAGCTCGGTTTCGCCCGCGGCTACCACATCGAGATCGGCACCGGACGCCAGATGCCAGGAGCCGGTTCGCTGAATTTCGTCGATGGACTTAGCCAGGGTGCCTACGGCAAACGCTACAAGGACGAGGCCCGCCGCTATTACGGGTCGGTCATCGGCCTGGCCGGTCGCGGGGAGATGATCCCGAACGACAACAGTTACTGCGAAGTTGATCCTGATAAAAAAGACGCCTGGGGCATTCCCGTGCTGCGCTTCAAGTTCAAGTGGAGCGAACACGAGACCAAACAGGCGGCCCACATGCACGCGACCTTCAAGGAGCTGATCGAGACGATGGGCGGCAAGGTGCTGGGCACGCCCCAGACCGATGGCAACAAGGCCATCTACCCCGGTGGCGGCATCATCCACGAGGTGGGCACGACCTGCATGGGGGCGGACCCCAAGGCGACGGCGCTGAACTCGCATTGCCAGGCGTGGGATGTGAAGAACCTCTTCGTCACCGACGGCGGCCCGTTCGTGAGCAATGCCGACAAAAATCCCACGCTCTCCATCATGGCCCTGGCGTGGCGCACCTGTGATTACGTGATGGCGGAAATGAAGAAGGGCAACATTTGAACCACGATTCCTCCCCGCGCATGAACGCCCCCGAATCTCCCCGCCTCAGCCGCCGCGAAGCCATCCAATGGGTGCTCGCCGCCAGCGCCTCAGTCGCGCTGCTGCACCAGCAGACCTTTGCTGAGGACGCCGCCGCCGTGACGGCCAAGCCCTACGGCACCGATCCTCTGCTCAATCACGTGTACAAGCCGGGCGAGCTGTGGCCGCTCACGCTCAGCGCCGAGCAACGCCGCACCGTCACCGCCCTGTGCGATCTCATCATCCCGGCGGACGACCGTTCGCCCGCCGCCAGCGCCGTGGGCGTGCCCGACTTCATAGACGAATGGATCAGCGCGCCGTACCCGATCCAGCAGTCTGACCGCGTCGTGGTGCTCGATGGCCTCAAGTGGCTGGAATCCGAATGCCAGAAGCGCTTCACCAAGGGCTTTGCGGACCTTTCGCTCGATCAGCAGACGCAGGTCGCCGACGACATCGCCTGGCCGCCCAGGGCAAAACCTGAGCACAAGGCCGGCGCGCAGTTTTTCTCCGTGGTCCGTAACCTGACCTCCAGCGGCTTCTACACCACGCCCGCTGGAATGAAGGACATCGGCTTCATCGGCAATATGGCGCTCACCAAGTTCCCGGAGGCGCCGAAGGAAGTCCTGGAGAAACTGGGACTGGTGTGATACCCATTCCCTATGAAGCAGGGATGGTTCAAATGGTTACTCTTGCTGGGCGTTTTGCTCAGTGCCACTTGCAATTCCAATGCAGACGCCAGGGTCTACTTTGTAAACATCGTCGGTGGAGTGCGTCAGTATCTGTACCAGCAAGATGGGACTAAGGTAACCACACCTTTTGTGGCCCAACTTTGCATCAATACGAATGAAAGGATAGCGGACGTTGGATGGGTGGCCATTTCACAGCCCGTTCCTATAAAGAATGGTTTTTTTGTGGGCGGAATTGTGACCATTCCGGGAATCCAGAGAGGGCAATCGATTTTACTCAAGGTGCGCGCATGGAACGGCGGTCTATTTTCGACCTACGAAGAGGCGTACAATACAGGTGGTGTAACTGGAGAATCACAGCCAGGATACGTAACACTGGATTTGTTTCCATCTAACCCAGATGCCCCAATTGAATTGGTCGGGTTCTTCCCGTTCCCTTTTACGTGTGATCCATACCGTGTGGCAAAAGTCGTCTCCGCAATTACCACCCAGGAAGGTCAGACCACTCCGGTGAGTTTTCCCTTCACGAGCCGAGACGAAGAGATTTGTCCGTACGCGATTGATGCCACCTATATCAATGATTCTAGCCAGCACTACGCCACGAACATTCCCGGCAATCTTCCCGGCCTCACTTTGGGAACGATCCGGGGTGTTTGGGATTCGGATCACAAACTGGAGGGACGCCCTTTTACCTATATTCCGAGCCAAAACTTCTATGGAACAGATTTGGTTTATTTCGAAAAATGCTGGTATTGTGCTGATTTTAGCAGTCTTGATGCCATCAGTGTCACGATTGAACCTTCTGCCGCACGGAACAAACCAACACTAATCCTCTCCCCTTCACAGAAGCCGGCCCTTCTGGGTCTGAATGCCCGTAAATACCGCATCGACCGCTCCACCGATCTGAAAACTTGGGAACCCGCCGGCACCGTGACCGGCAACTACTCGACCGTGGACCTGTCGTCGTTCGTCACTGCGGGGGTAAGCGCCCAGTTTCTCCGGGCTACGGACGTCACTCTTCCCTGAGCGGCAAATTCCGGCTCATTTTCGGCCAGACTCTGGTAGTCACCGCTCGCTACGCGGATGTTGGCCGCACCCGGCATCGACCAAGTTCCCCGACGCACCCAAGGAAGTGCTGGAGAAGCTGCGACTGGTGTGGTATCCAACCATCTGTGAATCAGGGATGGTTGAAATGGGTTGCCTGCATCGGCTGCCTGCTCGCGTTCATCCGGCAGTCCAATGCCGACGGCTGGATTCTGTTCCAAAATCTTATCGATGGAACGGTCCGTCCCGTTCTCCAACAGAATGGGAGCACCGTTGCAGCACCTTTTGTGGCCCAGCTTTACATGCAGCAAGGGGACTGGGTTCCGGTTTCTCAGCCGGCAAAGTTTCGCTCGAGCCCTTTTCCTCAGGCAGGCATTTTTGCGGGCGGGACCGTGGTCATACCCGGAGATTACGGTGGAACGACGGTTACGCTTAAGGTCCGTGTCTGGGACGGACAGCATTACTCAAGCTACGAGGAAGCGTTAGAAAGGTGGTCGGCGGTGGGTGAATCCGAGCCTTTCACCGAGACATTGGCAAGATCCCCGGCGGAGCCGGCCAAACCCATGCGGAATTTCAAACCTTTCATGCTTTTCTGGGATGACAGCGCGTACTGCACCGTCATGCCGACGGTCGTTCTCTCGCATGTCATCATTCATGAGGGTCAGAATACAGCGGTGGATTTCCCCCCACGGAGTTGCAACGACCGTTATCCAGACGTGACTTCCGTCACCGCCTACAGCCGGAACCCGACCAATCCCATCGACGGTGCCCTGCCCGGCCTCAGCCTGGGCACGCTCCACGGGGTCTGGAGCCAGAGCCCATTGGGCAATTACCCGATCCAAGGCCCTCCCTTCACTTACGCGCCAAACACAAACACCTACGGCACGGATTACATTTATTCGGAAACATGCTGCCAGCTCGGCGCCCCCAATTTTGGCAGCAGGGCCATTGCCATCACGATCCTGCCTTCCCCCGCCCGGAGTCGGCCAACGCTTTTTCTGTCCGTCTCGCGAAAGCCGTTCCTTCTGGGGTTGAACGCCCGCGAATACCGCATCGACCGCTCCACCGACCTGAAGACTTGGGACCCCGCTGGCACCGTGACCGGCAACTACTCGACCGTGGACCTGTCGTCGTTCGTAAATGCGGGAGCGAGCGCCCATTTCCTCCGGGCCACGGACATCACGCCCCCTTGAGATGTCGAATATGGCGCATTTCCAGCCCTGACCGCCCCCGGTATCGATCGCATCGCATTTTTGGCTTTGAGCTTTGAGCTTTGAGCTTTTCCCTTTCGTCCTCGCATGAAGCTCTTGGTCCTCGGCTCTGGCGGCCGTGAACACGCCCTCGTCTGGAAACTCGCGCAATCACCGCTGGTCACGCGGATGTTTGTGGCCCCCGGCAATGCAGGTACGGCGGGCGAACGCCTGGCGGCCAATGGCGCACCGGTCGAAAACGTAGCCATCGGCGCGGAGGACATTCCGGCACTCGTCGCCTGGGCGCATGAACACATGCCCGACTTCACCGTGGTCGGGCCCGATGGTGCCCTGGGAGCGGGCGTGGTGGATGCGTTTCAGGCAGAAGGTTTCAAAATCTGGGGGCCCAACCGCCGGGCCGCCCAGTTCGAGGCGTCCAAGGTTTTCTCGCAGGATTTCATGCTGCGCCACGGCATTCCCACCGCGAAATCCGGCACATTCCGGGACCCGGTCGCCGCCAAACGCTTCTGCGCGAAGCTGGAGGGCCGCTGTGCCGTCAAGGCCGACGGATTGGCGCTGGGCAAAGGCGTTCTGCTGGCCACCAGCCTCGCCGAAGCGGAGCGGGCGGTGGACGAAATCCTGGTCAGCAAGGCCTTCGGCACGGCGGGCGCCAGCATCGTCGTGCAGGAGCTGCTCGAAGGGATGGAGATTTCCCTGCACGCCCTCTGCGACGGCAAGACGGCCAAGCTCTTCCCTACCTCGCAGGACCACAAGCGCGCCCTCGATGGCGATCAGGGACTCAACACCGGCGGGATGGGCACCTATTCGCCCGCACCGTTCCTGAGCGACACCGAACTGGCCGAGGTCGGCCGGCAGATTCTATACCCGTGGCTGGCCGGCTGTGCGGCGGACGGAATCGAGTTTCGCGGCCTGCTCTACCCCGGCGTGATGCTCACGAAGTCCGGCCCCAAAGTGATCGAGTTCAACGCCCGTTTCGGTGACCCGGAGACCCAAGTGTATCTACCGCGACTCGAAAACGACCTCGTGGAACTGCTGCTGGCCAGCACCGAGGGCACGCTCGACCGGGTCGAGCTGAAGTGGTCGGCGAACGCCTGCGTGTGCGTGGTCGCGGCGAGCGGGGGTTACCCTGGCAATTACGGAAAGGGTCAGGTCATTCACGGTCTCGAGGCCGCTGCCGCACTCACCAGCGTAAAGGTCTTCCATGCCGGCACGGCCCGGAAGGATGGACAGATTGTCACCAACGGCGGCCGCGTCCTCGGAGTGACCGCCTGGGCACCGACGCTTCAAAGAGCCCGGGACCAGGCCTACGCGGCCATGGGCCAGGTTTGCTTCGAAGGCATGCACTTCCGCCACGACATCGCGGCGAAGGCACTGCGGTAGGCTGCAGGCCATCCGTTCGCACAGCTTCAGCCCGCAGCCGAAGAAGCACCAGGCTTCCGCGAAAGCAGTTCGTCGATGCAGGCCAAAAGTTGGACGTTGGCAAATGGCTTGGCAAAGACCCGGGCGGCCCCCAACGCCTGGGCCGTGCTCAGGTAAGTATTGGGGGAGTAGCGGCTGCCGCCGGACATGGCGATGATCAGCACGGCAGGCTGGCGACGTCGCAGCCCCGCGATGGTTTCCAGGCCTTCCTTTTCGGGCATGATCAGGTCGGTGATGACCAGCTCGTGAGCTTCGGGCCGGTAGCACGCCAGCCCCTCCCGGCCGTTGCCCGCCTCCGTCACCGTGTGGCCGGCCTGTTCCAGGGTGAGACGCAGCATCTGGCGGAACGCAGCGTCATCGTCAATAAGCAGGAGATGAGGCATGGCTTAAATGGAGATTTCTTCCTGCAACGCCCGGTGTACCGCCAATCCCAGTGATGGCAGGGTGAACGGTTTCAGCAGCAGTTCCCGAAGCCCCAGGGCCCTGACCCGTTCTGCCGTCAGGCTCGCGGAGTATCCGGTCATCAGGATGATGGGCAGGCCCGGCTTGGCCTTCAGCAACTGCCGGGCGAAATCAAGACCGGTCATTCCCGGCATGGTGAGATCGGTGATGACCAGATCGAATGCGGACGGATTGTCGCGCACGAGCGCCAGCGCTTCGGCCACGTTGAAACAGACGGTCACCACATAGCCCAGATCCTTCAGGACGGACTGCCCCAGCACCGTGAGAGGTTTCTCATCATCCACAAAAAGGATGCGCTCGCCGTGGCCTTTCGGCACCTCGTGAGCCGCCTGAAGCAATGGCATGGCTTCAACTCCATGGACCGGAAAATAGAGGTGGAAGGTCGCACCCTCACCCGGCTGGCTCTCGACCGTGACCGCTCCGTCATGGCTTTGCATGACGCCGTGAACCACCGCCAAGCCCAGACCCGTGCCCTCGCCGGGTGGCATCGTCGTGTAGAAGGGATCGAAAATCCGTTCCATGGTGGCCGCATCCATGCCGCAGCCCGTGTCGGAGACACTGAGGCGGACGTACGGACCCGCCCGCAGGCCGGGATGGGCGGCCGCCAACTTGGCATCGGCGATGAAATTCTCGAGACGTATCGTCAGCCGGGCCGGGCCGTCCTTCATCGCATACCAGGCGTTGGCACCGAGATTCATCAGCATCTGGTGGACCTGCATCGGGTCGGCCAGCACCGGCGACAGGTCATGTGCCAAGGCGAGGTCGAACTCAATGCTCGCCGGGATGGTCGCCCGCAGCAGCTTGATCGGGCCAGTAACCACATGGCGGAGCTGCACCAGCATGCGCTTGTGGTTCTCCTGCCGGCTGAAGGCAAGGATCTGCCGTACCAGGTCCACGGCCCGACGGGTTCCATCCAGCACCGCATCCAGAAACTCGTTGGCGGCAGCATCCTCCCCCACCTGGATTTTGGTCAGTTCCGTGTAGCCGATGATCGCCCCCAGGATGTTGTTGAAGTCATGTGCGATGCCACCTGCCAGCGTGCCAAGCGCTTCCAGCTTCTGCATCTGCTGGAACTGCTCCGCCAGTTGCCGTTGCTCGATGAAAACGCCGATCTGGGAGCCGAGCGCCCCCAGCGTATCGAGCAGTTCCCGGTCGGGCGGCTGCAACTGGGCGCTGAAGAACTCCACCACACCGAGCGTCTCGTGCCGCATCCGGATGGGAAACCCGAGCCAGCCATTCAGGCGCAGGCGGGGTGCCCCGGCCTGCCGCTGAAAGCGGACATCGTGGGCGACGTCAAAGCTCCATTCCGGCTGGCCAGACTCCCAGACACAGCCGGGCAATCCGCTTCCCGTGGCAAAGGTCAACGTGCGGTTGGATTCGGCGAATTCCTGAAATTCCGTTGAGGGCGGATGCCAGACTTCGGCACATCTCAACACCCTGGCAGATCGGTCCACCATCCACAGCGCCGCCATGTCCCACTGCAATCCCCGGCACAATGTCTCGAGGATTTTCAGGTTCAGCTCGGCGGGGGCACCCGCCTCCGCCAGCACCGCCGCCACCGCATACTGCAGCTGGAGCCGCAATTCCGCCCGCTTGCGTTCCGTGATGTCCTCGGCGACGCCCACCACGCGATAGATCACCCCCTCCGCATTGCGCACCGGAAAGGCACGGGCACGGATCCACCGCTGGGTGCCGTCCGGACGCACAATGCGGAAGGTCTCGTCATAGGTCCCGGCCAGCTGCTTCTCCAAGGCCGTGCGCACCACCCCTTCTCGGTCCGCCTCATGGATGCTCTCCGCCCAATGCGCCGGAGACTCATAGAGCCTGGCCGGAGAATAGCCCCAGACTTTCTCGTAGCCAGGACTGACATAAATAATCCGATCCTGAGCGACATCACGCAGCCAGAAGACTTCCCGGATGGTTTCGACCACCTGTCGGAAGCGCTCCTCGCTGGAGCGCAGCTCCTCCTCCTGCAGCTTTCGCCGCGTGATGTTTTCATGCGCCACCACGACCCTTCGCGGCCCCTCGCCCGGAAAAAGGGTGACCCGCACCAGAAACCAGCGCCGTTCCGTGGGACTGTGGCAGGGATATTCCGCCTCATAGCCGGTGCGCCGGCCCTGCAGCAGGTCGCGAATGGCGGCAGCCACCGCTTGGGCATCCGCTGCCCCCGCGCCCCGGACCCGGTCGCATACCTCCAGGTAGTTGACGCCCTCGCCACCGCGCTCCCAGGCCAGGTCATTGGCCCGGGCGAATGCCCGCCACGCTTCATTCACCGCCAGGATCACTCCCTGTCCGTCCAAGATGGCGATGTGTGCGGTCAAACCATCCAAAGCCGCCCGGACAAACCGCTCACTCTCCCGGAGCGCCTCCACGGCCGCCCGGCTTTCGGTGATGTCATGGACGGTGCCCACAATCTTGACCGCCCGCCCGGTGACCTCGTCAAAGAATACCTGCCCGGCCTCCCGGACCTGACGCTCCTGGCCATTCCGCAGTACGACGCGGTGATCGATCAGGTAACGCTGCCGGGTCTCGATCGCCGCCGACACCGCCGACCAGACCGCCTGGCGATCGTCGGGATGGACCAGGGAGAAAAACAGGTCGTTGGTCACCTCCACTTCTCCCGGCGCAAAGCCGAAGATGCGGAAGCACTGCTCCGACCAGCGCAGCGGATTCCGGTTTGGATCCGCGGTCTGGAAAAGGTCAATTTCCCAGCTGCCAAAGTTTCCGACCTCCTGCGCCAGCGCCAGGCCGGTGACGGTTTCGCGCAACCACGCCTCGGTCTGATTTCGTAGGCGCCGTGGCTGGGCGCGCACCAGCGCCTCGCCAACCATTGCCCCCAGGCGGGCCCGCTGTTCCTTAAGCAGATAGTCCGTCGCGCCCAGCTTCATGGCGGCGACCGCCAAATCTTCCCCCGGCACTTCGGACAGCAGGATGAAGGGCGCCTCCTGCCCGCCCTGCTTCAGCAGCTCCAGCGCCCGCAACCCGCTGAATTGCGGCAGGTGGTAGGCAGACAGCACCAGATCGGGGCCGAAGGAAAGCTGACGCAGATAGTCTGCCTCGGTTTCCACCCGCTCCCATTCCGGCGCATAGCCGGCGCGGCGAAGCTCCTGCACCCAAAGCTCGGCCTCAGCACAAACGTGCCCGACGATCAAAGTCCTGAGCGGTTCTGGCATCTCGTCTCCCTGGATGAACTGCGAGCCACCGCGAAAAATCGCGCACGCTTCGCATCGGCCCGGGCCACAGGCTCGGGTACCAACATCGCCTGATTCATAGAGCCATTCCGCCGATTGGGCAAGATTTGATCAGGCGGTCAACGCCCTAGGGAAACCATCGCATGCTGACGAAATACGGATCGTCTGATACTGCCCCCGACCGCTGACCAAGCCGTCGCCATATCGAAAGACTGCCCAGAATGCCCCAAACGGCTTTGGCAGGGCTGAATTCAAGCCCTGCCGAGGCTGCAGACTTTCCCAAGCGCTACCGAAGCAACCTCAGCGCAATGGGGTGCAATTCCGAATCGGGCTCACCCAGCCGCGCGAGCTCCGAAAAGTGACACTCACCGGCAGGGTCCAAAGTGTGTAGCGAAACCTCAGCTGCCAAAAGCATAGCCGGCGTCGTACAGCAGCAGTACGACGTCTGGGATGGCGGAGCATTAGGTTGGCGGACGGCGTCTGCACAGCGACAGGGCTTGCAGGAGTTGCCTAAGAAGGCGTTTTTGGCAACCGGGTGCCATTCCATCGCCAAGAAATCCTACCCGGCAAATCCTGCGCATCAGCCTGGGCAGGAGCGGCAGCAAATGCCAGTCCGCCTTCAATGCCAGCGACGTAAACCGCGTTTTTGCAGGTGTTTTAGTCTGTGGCACATCCACTGCTACCTGGCCTCGCCGTGAATGTAAGCATTGCCCAATCTGCAGCCGCCATGAACGCGAATGCGCGCTGGCAGGAAATGATTTCCGAGAATCTGGCCTCCAGCTCGATTCCGGGATTCAAAAAGCAGGACATGACCTTTTCCGCCGCCGAGGCGGGAGTCATGACCACCTCGCCCAATGTGCAGCACTGGTCCATGCCGCGTAGCAGCCCCTTCACGAATTTCGAGCCCGGCGACTACAAGTTCACCCAGCAGCCGACCGACGTCGCGATCGAGGGCTCCGGTTTCTTCGAAGTGCAGCTTCCCGACGGGTCCAAGGCATATACCCGGGATGGCGAATTTCAGATCAGCAGCCAGGGGCAGCTGGTGACCAAGGCGGGTTATCCTGTCATCGGCGACAGCGGCACCATCCAGCTCGACCGCAACAATCCCGGCGTGCTCGGCATTGCTCCGACCGGCGAGATCAGCCAGGGCGCGGAACGGCGCGGCAAGCTGAAGGTCGTGGATTTCCCCCAGCCGGATCAGCTGACCTCAATCAGCGGCGGCCTCTTTGTGCCCGGCACTTCCGGGGCCCAGCCCGAGGATGTGGTCCAGCCCTCCTTGCGGCAGGGCTACATCGAAAACGCCAACACTTCCACCGCCACCGAGATGGTGAACCTGATCAGCTCCATGCGCGCCTTTGAGGCCAACCAGAAGGTCGTCCAGATGCACGATGACCGCATGGGCAAGGCGATCAGCGAACTCGGCAGCCCGACCTGATCCTCCTTATGCTCCGCGCCCTCTACTCCTCCGCTGCCGGCATGCAGGCCCAGCAGACGAATCTCGACGTCATCTCCAACAACCTGGCGAACGTCAGCACCACGGGGTTCAAGAAGAGCAAGGCGGAGTTTCAGGACCTCCTCTATCAGACCGTCCGCGCGCCCGGTGCGGATCAGGGCAGCGGCAACCAGCTCCCCACCGGCCTGCAGATCGGCCATGGCTCCCGGCTGGCCGCGACCGCCAAGATATTCACTGACGGGGAAATGACCCAGACGGGGTCCCAGTACGATCTCGCCATTCAGGGGGATGGTTTCTTCGAGATCCAGATGCCCGATGGCACCAAGGCCTATACCCGGGACGGCGCGTTCAAGACCGCCTCGGATGGGCGGATCACGACCAGCGACGGCCTGGTAGTGCAGGGCGGCTTCCAGCCGGTTCCGCAAGGCACCACCACCTTCAGCGTTTCGCCCACCGGGGATGTCACCACCGAAGGCGCGGGCGGCAAGCAGACGTTCAAGGTGCAGCTCACGCGTTTCGCCAACCCGGCCGGCCTCCTGAGCATCGGCCGCAACCTGTATCGCGAAACCAGCGCCTCCGGCACGGCCGAGACCGGCACCCCAGGTGAGAACGGCTATGGCGAGCTGCAACAGAACTATCTCGAAATGTCCAACGTCAAGGTCGTCGAGGAAATGGTGAACCTGATCGTGGCCCAGCGCGCCTACGAGGTGAACTCCAAGGCCGTGCAGGCGTCGGATGAGATGATGCAGATCAGCAACAACCTGCGCCGCGGATAATGATCCCCCTGCCCTCCAGTCTTCGTCGGTTGGCCCTCGTCGCCACCCTGGCCCTGCGCCTGGCGGCGGACGAGTCGCCGCTGACGCTGCAGGCCGAGGTTCAGGTGGAAGGTTCCGGCGTCACGCTCGCCAACCTCGTCGGCGGCACCGTCGTCCTGCCGGCCATCCGGCTTACGAATTCTCCCGCAGTGGGCCAGCGTCTGGTGCTTACCCGTGAACAGGTTGCGACCGCCCTGCAGGCGGTCGCCCCCCAGTACGCCACGACCAACTGGGCCGGGGCCGAATCGGTACGCGTGACCCGTCGGATGCGCGCGCTGGAAGAAGCGGAAGCCATCTCCCTCCTCACGAGCCAGCTGCAGCAGGACATGGTGCGGGACCGTGGTGAACTGGAACTTCGCCTCGCTCGCCCCTGGGTCCCGGTAAGCATCCCGGACGAGCCCCTTTCCGTACGGGTCAGCGATCTGCCGGCCAGCGGCATCGGTTCCTCGATGATGGTGCGCCTGGAGCTGCGGACCGCGCGGGAAACCGTCGGCAGCTGGCAGCTGATGGTGCAGGCCAGGATTTGGGCGGAGGTTTGGGTGGCACACTCGCCTCTCGCGCGCGGTCAGTCCTTGCGTGACGCCGATATCGCGAAGGAGCGGCGTGATCTGCTGCTGCTTCGGCAGCCTCTGGCTGCGGTTTCGACCGGCGATGATTCCGTGGAGATCGGGGAAAGCGTGACCGCCGGCCAACCGCTGCTTGCGCGCGCCATCCGTTTGCGGCCGGTGGTTTACCCGGGGCGCACGGCCGATGCCACGATCCAGGATGGGGCCATGAGCATTACCATCAAAGTTGAAGTTCTTGAAGCAGGTGCCCCGGGCCAGATGGTCCGGGTGCGCAATCTGAAATCCAAACGCGAGTTCCGCGGAAAGGTGCAAAATGAACAAACGATTCTCGTCTCCCTGTAACGCCGTGGGGCTGGCCGTCGCGCTGGTGTCCGCCGGAACCCTGTCCCTCACCGCCGATTCGCTCTGGAAGGAAACGTCCTCGAAATCGATGACGGCCGACCGTCGCGCCCGACGCGCCGGTGACATCATCACCATCCTGGTTCAGGAAAATAATTCCGCCCAGAAGGACAACAGCACCTCGACTTCCAAGAAGTCCGGGCTCGATGCCAGCGTCAGCAGCTTTCTCTATCCCCCCAGCGCCAGCGGTGCGCTGACGAAGAAAGGTTCGCTGCCCGCCATGAAAATGGATTCCAGCAGCACCTTTGACGGCAGTGGCAAGGTCAACAATACCGAAGCCATCACCGGGCGCATCGCCGTGCGCGTGATCGACGTGCTGCCGAACGGCAACCTCGTCATCGAGGGTACCCGGCGGACCACCTTCAGCGGTGAGACCACCGATGCGATCCTTCACGGAGTTGTCCGCAGCGATGACGTCACCGCCGGCAATACGGTCTTCAGCTACAACGTCGCGGACGCCACGGTGCGCTACCAGTCCAAGGGTGTCGCCAGTGACGCGCAGAACAAGGGCTGGTTCAGCCGCGCCTGGGACAAGGTCAGTCCCTTCTGATCGGAGCATGTTGCGCCTTCTTTCCATCCTTGGTCTTACGCTCATGGCCGGCCTGTCCCCGGTTTGGGCCGGGGCGCGCATCAAGGATCTCGTGACGCTGTCCGGCGCACGGGACAACCAGCTGGTCGGCTACGGCCTGGTGGTGGGCTTGGCGGGCGATGGCGACAAGAACCCGGTCTATTCCGTCCAGAGCATCGCGAACATGCTCCAACGGTTCGGCATCAATGTCCCGGCGGCGACGCTTTCCTCCAAGAACGTCGCCGTGGTCATGGTCACGGCCGACATTCCGGCGTTCGTGAAAAACGGCAGCCGTCTGGATGTGAACGTCGCCTCCATGGGTGATGCCAAAAGCCTCCAGGGCGGCGTACTGCTGCAAACTCCGCTCCTCGGCGGTGACGATCAGGTGTACGCCGTGGCACAAGGCGCACTGGCGGTGGGCGGTTTCATCGGCGGCACCGGCGGCGGCGGCGGCGCGACGGTGCAGAAGAATCATCCCACCGTGGCCCAGATCTCGGGCGGCGCGCTGGTGGAAAAGGAAATCCCCTCCGAGATCGTCCATAACAACGTGATCGAGCTGCTGCTGCGCGATCCCGACTTCACTTCCGCCGCGCGCATGGCCGAGGCGATCAACGAGAAGTTCACCAACAGCGCCATGGCGATTGACGCGATGTCAGTGCGGGTAAAGGTGCCGGAAGGGCTGGAAGATTCGCCGGTGGCCTTTCTGGCCCGCCTCGAACCCATCGAAGTGATCCCGGACACTCCGGCCCGGATCATCATCAACGAGCGCACCGGCACCATCGTGGCCACTTCACGCATCCGCATCTCGGCCTGCGCGGTCTCGCACGGCGAGCTGACGATCAGCATTTCCTCGTCCATGGACGTCTCCCAGCCCAACGCCCTCAGTCAGAAGGGCGACACGGTGGTGACCCCACGCACCGACACCAAGGTCAACGAGGCCAAAGGCACACTTATCGCCCTGGGCGAGATGCCCACCATTGAGAAGGTCGCCGCCGGGCTCAATGCGATCGGCGTTTCCCCGCGCGACATGATGGCCATCTTCCAGGCGATGAAGCAGGCGGGCGCGCTCCAGGCGGAACTCATTTTGCGCTGAGATCATGGAAATATCCTCACAGGCTTCACGGGTTGACCCGGCACACGTGCCACTTGAACAGCTGGCGGGCAGTCAGGTCGTGTCCCAGAAGGACAAAGTGGCGGAGCTGAGCCGGCAGTTCGAGGCCGTGCTGGTCCGCCAGATCCTCAACGACGCCCAGAAGCCGCTCATCAAGTCCAAGTACAACCAGGAGTCCTCCACCTCCTCGATCCACCGCGACCTGACGGTCAATGAGATGGCGGAGCAGATCACCCGGTCCGGCGGCCTGGGATTTGCGCGCCAATTGCAGCAGGATCTGGCCCGGCAGACCAAAACCGAACCGGCCGATTCCTCTCCACCGCAACCCGCGACCTCCACACCGGCCGCCCCGGCCTCAACCCGCTTTCCCCGATGGAAACACTCAAACGCCTGATCCACCTGCTCCGCGAAGAGCTGCAGCAATATGGCGAGATGCTGGCCCGCCTGGACCAGCAGCAGGAATTCGTGCTGGCCCGCGCCGCCGACGACCTGTTCCAGAGCATCACCGCCGTGCAGACGCAGGCCCTGGCGATCCAGAACGCGCGCAACCGCCGGGAGAACATGCAGCACGAGCTGGCCCGCGATCTGGGACTCGCCGATTCGACATTTGCCGAACTGATCCCCGCCCTGCCCGCCGACTACCGCCCGCTCGTGCAGGCGCTCATGCAGGAGAACAACGAGCTGCTGGTGCGCGTCCAGCAGCGGGCCCGGCAGAACCACCTGTTGCTCATGCGCTCCATGGAATCCATGCAGCGGCTGATCAACTCGCTGGTGCCCGCCACCAGCACCCCGGTTTACAATGACAGCGGCCACATGACACCGCGACCGGTATCCCGCCCGACACTTCTGGAAGTCGTCGGCTGAACCCCATACCACTGAGATCATGCTAGGCTTGTTCGGCACCTTGGACCTCGGCTCCCGCTCGATGCAGACGCAGCAGCAGGGGGTCGAGGTGGCCGGCCATAACCTGGCGAACGTCAACAACCCGGCGTACTCCCGGCAGCGGCTGGTCATCGGCACCGCGCCCTCGATCAGCACGCCCACGGGGATGCAGGGCACCGGCGTCACCGCCATCAGCATCGAGCAGATGCGCAACACCATCCTCGACTCGCAGATCCAGGATGAGACGAGCGTCCAGGGCTCGCTGCAGGCGCAACAGGATGCCCTTCAATACGCCAATGCCAACCTGGGCCAGCAGATTGACCGCAGCGCCTCCGCCGATCCCGCCACGGCCGCCCAGGGCGGGCAGGTTGGCCTGGCCGGCGATCTCACCGCGCTGTTCAACCAGTTTCAGAGCCTCTCCAGCGATCCCTCGTCCCTGACCGAGCGGAAGGCCGTGCTTTCCCAGGCCTCGTCGCTGGCCACCGAATTCAACCAGGTGGACCAGCGGCTGGGTTCGTTGCAGGGCCAGCTCAACCAAACCCTCGGTTCGGACACCGACAAGGCCAACACCCTGCTCCAGCAGATCGCGAGTCTGAACACCCAGATCACCCGCGCCGAGGACCAGTCCGGCGGCGAGGCCAACGATCTGCGCGACACCCGCCAGGACACGCTCGAACAGCTCGCGCAACTGGTGAAGGTGGACGCGGTCAACGGGGCCGATGGTTCGCTGAACATCTCGATTGCGGGCACCTCCTTCGTCAACGGCGGCAAGACGGTGGACTCCCTCCAGGTTTATGACGCCGGGGGCGGGCAGATGATGGTACAGGCCGCCACCTCTGGGACGCCGCTCGATCTTACCGGCGGTTCGCTGCACGGCACCATTGACGCGCGCGACGGGGCCATTGCCGACCTGCGGACGGGCATCAACACGATGGCCACCCAGCTGATCACGGAAGTCAACGCCGCGCATCAGGGCGGCTACAGCCTCACGGGTTCGACCGGGGCGGACTTTTTCACGGGGACCAACGCCGGCGACATCAAGGTCAACTCCGCCCTGAGCGAAAACCCCGCCCTGCTCCAGGCCGCCGGCGTCAGTGACGCCTCGGGTGACGGCGCGGTGGCCCGGACCCTGGGGCAGCTGGCGGACAAGAAACTCTCCTCCCTGGGCGGGACGACCTTGAGCCAGAACTACGCCCAGACCGTCGCCGGCTTTGGGCAGTCCCAGTCGGCGGTGAACCAGCAACTTTCCGATCAGGGCACGGTCACGGGCATGCTGCAAAATCAGCGCGCATCAGTCAGTGGCGTATCCATGGACGAAGAAATGACCAACCTGGTAAAATTCCAGAAGGCCTATGCGGCCTCGGCCAAGCTGATCTCCACGATTGATGGCATGCTGAACGATGTCATCGGACCAGCTCTCCATCAGCAAGGAGAACCTCATGTCCGCCAGCTCCCAGATCAAGGACGTGGACGTCGCCCAGGAATCCACGCAGTTCGCCAAGGAGAACATCCTCGTGCAGGCCAGCACCGCGATGCTGGCGCAGGCCAACTCCCAGCCCCAGAGCGTGCTCAAGCTGCTGCAGCAGTAAGCCGCCGCGACGCCGTCGCGTCAGACACAGCGAAAGCGCCGGGATGACCGGCGCGCGTTTCGACCATTGAAAGTGAAGTGCTTCAGGCGCAGATTCGCCGGGCATGAAATTCATTCTGACGACGCACAACGTCACCTTGACCGACGCCATCGAGCAGCACGTCCTGGCCAAGATCGACAAGCTGGAGCACATCGACCGGTGGCTCCTCGACGCGCGGATCTGCCTGGAAAAAGATCATACCCCCCGTTCACCGGACAAGACGTTCAAGTGCTCCATCCGGCTCGGCATCCGGGGCAACGACCTGTTCGCCGAGGACAAGGAGGCTGATCTCTATTCCGCCATCGATCTCGTGACCAAGAAACTGGAGCAGCAGCTCCGGCAGAAGCACAGCAAGGCCAAGGCGAAGAAGCACAAGGTTGCCGCCCGGCTTAAGGAAAAGCGGCGCTCCACTGCCCAGGCGTGATCCTCCGATCCCGCATCCTGCTTCCCATTTCCGCGCCGCCTGTCGCAGACGGCGCGGTTCTGATTTTGGGAGACCGCATCCGCTTCGCGGGCGCCTGGGCCGACTTGCGCCCCCATGTCTCGGAGTCGCCGACCGACCTGGGCGAGGGGGTGCTCCTGCCCGGGCTCATCAACGCCCACTGCCATCTGGATTACACCCACCTGGCCGGACAGCTGGCCCCGCCCGCGAGCTTTCCCGACTGGATCAAGGCCATCCTGGCCGCCAAGGCGACCTGGGGTTTCAGCGAATACGCCCGCTCCTGGCTTGACGGTGCGCGGCAGCTGCTCGCCTCCGGCACCACCACGGTCGTCAACATCGAGTCCGTGCCCGAACTGCTTGATGTCTGCCCTCCCCTGACCCCGTTGCGGGTCTGGTCCCTGCTCGAACTGACCGGGGTGCGCAGCCGGCGTTCGCCAATTGAAATCGCCGAGGAGGCCGAACACCGGCTGGCGGAGCTGCCCAAGGGGCGGGGAGGCGTCGGCCTTTCGCCGCACAGCCCCTACTCCACCACTCCCGAACTGCTGAGGGTAGCCGCCAGCACGGCCCGCCGATATGGCTGGCCGCTTTCCACGCATGTCGCCGAATCGCAGGCGGAGTTCGACATGTTCATGTACCGCCGCGGCCCGATGTTTGAATGGCTGGAACACCAGCGCTCCGCGGATGATTGCGGCACCGGCTCGCCCGTGCAGCACCTCGACCGCTGCGGCCTGTTGGGCCCCAGCCAGATCGCCGCGCATGTGAACTACCTGTGGCATGACGATGCGCGGCTCCTGGCCCGACGCGGCACCAGCGTCGTCCATTGCCCGCAGAGCCACGCGTATTTCCGTCACCATTGCTTTCCCCGCACGGAACTATCGGAGGCGGGCGTGAACCTTTGCCTGGGCACCGACAGTCTGGCCTCCACCCGCTTGCGCGCGGGCCTGGTGCCGACGCTTTCCCTGTTCGATGAAATGCGCGCCATGGCCAACGCCGATTCGATGGTGACACCGCGCGAGCTGTTGGAAATGGCCACCATCAACGGCGCCCGGGCGCTCGGCCAGGACGGTCGCCTGGGACAGTTATGCCCCGGTGCGAAGGCCGACCTGACCACGGTGCCATTTCACGGTGATTTGGAGGACGCCCTGGAGGCTGTCGTGCATCACACTGGACCGGTGATGGCCACCATGATCAATGGTACCTGGGCCCGAATGCAGCCCGCGACCGCCGCTTGAAGGACACTGACCGTCTTCGAGACCGCCAGCCCGCTTTTACGCGTGCCCGTCTTCACGCCCGGCTCCATGCTGGAATCGCTTGAGCACTGAAGCATCGTCATCCACGAGGCATGTTGTCCTGGTTACCGGGGCCGCCGGCGGACTCGGTCGCGCCACGGTGGACGAGTTTGCGGTCCAAGGCTGGCAGGTGATCGCCGCCAGCCATGGAGCCCCGCCCGACTGGGCCGCTGGCAACATCTGGGGTGTGCAGATGGACGTGACGGATCGCGCCCGCGTCGCAACCGTGTTTGACGAGGCGCTACAACGCTTTGGCCGGCTTGACGTGCTGATCAACAACGCCGGCATCGCCCGCGACGGCCTGGTGCCCCAACTTTCCCTCGACGACTGGCAGCAAGTGATCGACGTCAATCTCAAGGGCGCCTTTCTGTGCGCCCAGGCCGCCGTGCGCCCAATGATGCGCCAGCGCGACGGCCACATCATCAACATCGCCAGCTTTGGCGGGCGTGTGGGTCGCGCGGGCCAGTCCAACTACGCCGCGTCCAAGGCCGCCCTGCTTGGGCTGACCCAGTCGCTGGCCAAGGAAGTCGGTTCGCGCGATGTGCGGGTGAATGCCGTATTGCCCGGTTTCCTCCGTACCAAACTGGTTGGTGAACTTACCGAGGAACAGCTCACTCAACATTGCGCCGCGAACGCCCTGGGCCGGCTGAACGAATTTGGCGAAGTCGTCCGCTTCCTTGTCTTCCTCGCCGGCATGAAAAACGTTTCGGGCCAGCTCTTCCAATTGGATAGCCGCATCGCCCCATGGACCTGAAGCCGGACCTCAGGCTTGTACGCCCCCGCCCAACGGCGCTCTGATGCCCCCTCTCGCGTGAATGCATTTGACCAGGATCTCACGGCCCGGCTGGACCAGCTCCGGCAGGACGGATTGTGGCGCGAACTCCGCCGGGTGGATTCCCCCCAGGGCTCACGGATCCAGTTTGAGGGCCGGGAATATCTGAACTTCTCCTCAAACGATTACCTCGGTCTGGCCAACCACCCTGCCCTGCGTGAGGCCGCCGCCCGGGCAGTTCACGATTTTGGTGCGGGTGCTGGCGCGTCGCGGCTGATTTGCGGCTCACTCGCGCCATTCCATGAACTGGAAGAGTCGTTGGCCGCCTTCAAAGGAACCTCCGCCGCCCTGACCTTCAGCACCGGATACGCCACCGCCATGGGCACGATCACCGCGCTGCTGGGAACGGATGACATTGTCATCGTGGACAAGCTGGTCCACGCCTGCTGTATCGATGCCGCGCGCCTCTGTGGGGCCAAGCTGCGCGTTTTCCGGCACAACGACTTGGAAGATCTGGAATCCATCCTGATTTGGGCGACGAGCAAGGCGACCAGTTCCCAACGCCCGCGTGTGCTCATCATCACCGAGAGTGTTTTCAGCATGGATGGCGATTTTGCTCCTCTGCACGCGCTCGTGGAACTCAAGGACCGCTACGGAGCCTGGCTCATGCTCGACGAGGCACACGCCACCGGCCTGCTCGGTAAACACCGTCGTGGCCTCGCCGAACTGGAAGGCGTGGCTGACCGCGTGGAGGTCCAGATGGGCACGCTCGGCAAGGCGTTCGGTGCCTCCGGCGGCTACATCGCCGGCTCGCGAGCGCTCGTGGACCTGCTGATCAACCGGGCCCGCAGTTTCATTTTCTCCACCGCGCCGGTTCCCGCCGCCGCCGCCGCCGCCCACGCAGCCATCGAACTCGTCCAGGGAAAAGAAGGAGCCGAGCGCGCCAGGCAGCTGCACAGCATCGTGCGACAACTGTGGCAGACGTTGGGAATCGGCGCGGACGCGAACACAGCTTCCCTCAGCGCCATTGTGCCCAAGATCATCGGTGACGAAGGCGATGCAGTCGCCCGCGCGACCGCGTTGCGCGAACGGGGCGTCTTCGTCCCCGCCATTCGTTATCCCACCGTGGCCCGGGGATCCGCGCGGCTGCGCTTCACAGCCACCGCCGGCCATACGGCGGCGGACCTCGCGCAGCTCGGCGCGGCGCTCGGCAACCTGGCCCCCACAACCACCACCGCGTGATGCACCCGCTTGCGAAACTCGATCAGGCTCACGTCTGGCATCCCTTCACGCAGATGCGCGACTGGCTGCGGCAGGAACCCATTGTGCTGACCGCCGGCAAAGGCGCGGTCCTTCGGGATGCTCAGGGCCGCGAGTATCTCGACGCCAACTCGTCCATCTGGACGAACCTGCACGGCCATAACCACCCCGGCATCAACGCCGCCCTGCGTCGCCAGCTCGGAAAAGTCGCACACACCTCAGCCCTCGGCTTCGCCAACGAACCCGCCAGCCTGCTCGCCAGCAAACTGGTCAGCGCCGCCAATCCTCCGGGCTCTCTCGCGCCGTCTCCCTCTCCCCGCTTGGAAAAGGTTTTCTTCTCCGACGACGGCTCCACGGCGATGGAGGTTGCTCTAAAGCTGGCCTACGAGTTCGCGCGCCGGACGAAAGGCCAGAAATCACCGCGCTTCCTCGGTCTGCAAGGCGCGTATCATGGCGACACCGTCGGGGCCGTTTCGCTCGGTCACATTGACCTCTTCCACAAGGCTTACGCGGGGTTGCTGTTCAAGTCCGACGCGGTGATGGCCCCATACTGCTACCGCTGCCCGTTCAACCGCGCCAAACCCGAACGGGCCGACGCCCGCGACTACCGGAAATGCCGCTGGGAATGCGTTGGCAAGGTCGAGGCCAAGTTCGCGACCGCGACCAAGCGCCAAAAACCCTACGCCGGGTTCGTCTTTGAACCCCGGATGCAGGGAGCCGCCGGGATGATCCCGCAGCCGGCCGGCTGGCTCAGCAAGGTCACCGAAATCGCCCGTGGCCACGGCGCATCACTGATCGCCGACGAAGTGATGACGGGCTTCGGCCGGACAGGTGCAGGCTCCGCCTCAGGCCCCAAACCCAAAGCTCAAAGCCTCTTCGCCTGTCACGCCGAGGGCGTCCAACCGGATTTTCTGGCGTTGGCCAAGGGGTTGACCGGCGGTTACCTGCCGATGGCGGCCACGCTGACCACGCAGGTCGTGTTCGACGCGTTTCTTGGCGAGTATACCGACTTCAAGACGTTCTTCCATGGCCACAGCTTTACCGGGAACCAGCTCGGTGCCGCCGCCGCCCTGGCCAGCATGGACCTGCTTGGTTCGCCCCAATCCGTCAATGCCCGTCAGAGCCTGGCGACCGCGCTGGGTGAGGAGCTGAAGTCGCTCTGGGCGGTGCCGCAGGTGGGCGATGTCCGGCAGGTTGGGCTCGTGGCGGGCGTGGAACTGGTCCGTGATTGGCGAACGCGTACCCCCTTCGGACTGCACGAGCAGGCGGGTATCCGCGTCTGTCAGGCAATGGCCCGCCGGGGTGTGCTCACCCGCCCCATCGGCAGCGTGATCGTGCTCATGCCCCCCTACTGCACGACCAGCAAACAGCTTGGTAAGATGGTCGCCGCCCTGACCGAGTCCATCGCCGAGGTGTTCGGAGCCAAGGCCGGATAAATTTCTCCTCCCCACTTGGCATCCGCGGGTCTTTGCTTCTGTCATGCAAACGCTCTATCTCGACATCTTCAGCGGCATCAGCGGTGACATGTTCATCGCCGCGCTGCTGGATCTCGGCGTGGAGGCCAAGACGCTGGAGCGCGAGCTCAAGCGGCTTAGGCTCGATGGCTACCATTTGCACATCGCCCGGAAGCAGAAATCAGGCATCGAAGGTGTGAAGTTCGACGTACACCTCGAGGCCGACTGCGAGGGAGATCATGAGCATGACCAAGAGCATGAGCATGAACACACCCATTCTCATGGCGATCATGGCCATGGTCACACGCACGCCCATGCGGAGCACCGTAACTTCACGCAGATCCAGCAGCTCATCGCGGCGAGCACTCTGTCCGACTGGGTGAAGGAGAAGTCGGTCGCCGTGTTCCGACGCGTGGCCATCGCGGAAGGCAAGATCCACGGGCTGCCACCGGAGAAGGTCCATTTCCACGAGGTCGGCGCGGTTGATTCCATCGTGGATATCGTCGGCGCGTGCATCGGCCTGGAGCTGCTCGGCAAGCCGCGGGTACTCGCCGGCCCGGTGATCGAAGGCACCGGCTTCGTTCGCTGCGCCCATGGCCGGATGCCCCTGCCCGCCCCGGCCACTCTGGAAATCTTCGCCGCCCGCAGCATCCCGGTGGCGCAGTGCGAGGAACCCAACGAGCTGGTCACCCCCACCGGCGCCGCCCTGCTGGCGGAGTTTGCCGAGTCGTTCGCGCCCATGCGGGACCTGATCGCTCGCAAGGTCGGCTACGGGCTCGGCACCCGCGACAATAAGACCCGACCAAACGTCGTTCGCGCCGTGCTGGCCGACACCGCCGGGGACGCGGCCGGGGAACACGATTGGGAGACCGACACCATCGCCGTGCTGGAGACGAACCTCGACGACGTGAGCGGCGAGGTGCTCGGGCACTTCGTGGAGACCACGCTCGCGGCCGGCGCGCTCGATGTCTTCCACACGCCCATCCAGATGAAGAAGAACCGTCCGGGCGTGCTGCTCACCGTGCTCTGCGCGGCGGCGGATGCGGACAAATTCACCGTGCGGCTGCTGCGGCACACGAGTGCGTTTGGCGTACGCCGTTCGTTCACCGAACGGCGTAAGCTCCAGCGCGAATTCGTGAACGTGAAGACTGAGTTTGGCGAGATCCCTGTGAAGGTCGGTAAGCTTGACGGGGAGATCGTGCAGGCCGCGCCAGAGTTTGAAGTCTGCCGCGCGAAGGCCGTGCAGGCGGGTGTGCCGTTGCGGGAAGTTTACGAGGCGGCCCTGCGTGGATTGCCGCGCTAAAGAAAAAAGCCGGCCCTTGCGGGCCGGCTGAAATTTCAAACACCGCTGAATCAGGCAGCAGCCAGAGCCTTCGAGGCGGCGAGGTCGTCCTTGCGCTGGCTGAGGCTGCGGAAGAACTCGTAGCCCTCGCGCACGCGGCGGACCATCACGCTCTTGTCTTCTAGCATCGTCTTGATGATCCGCAGGATGGGGCCGGGACGGAGATAGTAAGTGCGGTAGAAGCGGTCCACGGCCTCGAAAATCTCGTCCTTGTTCAGGCCGGGATATTCAAGCGTGGACTGCTGCAGACCGTCGCCGTGGAGAATGTCAGTCTTGTCCTTCTTCACGAACCAGCCGTTCTGCCGGGCCATTTCGTACAGCTCGGTGCCGGGATACGGCGCGGCGAGCGAGACCTGGAGCGAGAACACGTCCAGCTCCTTCGCGAAGTTGATTGTCTGCTCGATGCTCTCCTTGGTCTCGACCGGCAGGCCGAGGATGAAGGTGCCGTGGATCACCACGCCCGCCTTGTGGCAGGACTTGGTGAACTTCCGCATCTCGTCCGTGGTGACGCCCTTCTTGATGCGCTTGAGGGTGTCATCGTTGCCGGACTCGTAGCCCACGAGGAACAGGCGGAGGCCCGAGTCCTTCATGTACTTGATGGTGTCGTACTCCAGGTTGGCGCGGCTGTTGCACGACCAAGTCAGGCCCATCGGGGCGAGCTTCTTGGCGATCTCACGGGCGCGCGGGAGGTTTGCGGTGAAGGTATCGTCATCGAAGAAGAACTCCTTCACCTGCGGGAAGATCTGCTTCATGTGCGCCATCTCGGCGGCGACGTTTTCGGCCGACCGGACGCGGTATTTGTGACCGCCGATGGTCTGGGGCCAGAGGCAGAAGGTGCACTGCGCCGGGCAGCCGCGTCCCGTGTACATCGACACGTACGGGTGCATCAGATAGCCGATGAAGTACTTCTCGATCTCGAGGTCGCGCTTGTAAACGTCCGCCACCCACGGCAGCTCGTCCATGTTGTGGATCAGCTCGCGCTCGGGATTGTGGATGATCTTGCCGTCCTTCTTGAAGCTGAGGCCGGCGATGGTCTCCATCGGGCGGCCTTCGGCGACTTCCTTGCAGGTGAAGTCGAACTCTTTGCGGCCGACCCAGTCGATCGCGGGCGAGGCCTTCAGCGTCTCGGTCGGCAGCACTGCGGCGTGCGCGCCCACGAAGCCGATCTTCGTGTTCGGGCGGCGGGCCTTGATGGCCTCGGCCACCTTGCTGTCGTTCTTCAGCGACGGCGTGGAGGTGTTGATGATGACGTGGTCAAAGCCGTCCGCGATCTTGAGGCACTCATCGACGCCGATGTTGTGCGGAGCGCAGTCGAGCAGCTTCGAGCCGGGCACGAGGGCCGCCGGCTGGGCCAGCCAGGTGGGATACCAGTAGCTGGTGACCTCACGCTTGGCCTGGTAGCGCGCGCCGGCGCCGCCGTCAAAGCCGTCAAAGGAGGGGGGAGATAAAAAAAGTGCGCTCATTAATGGGTGACTGTCAGAATAAAAAATGAATGGTCAGTGAGGCGGATCATTCCGCCTTCACTTCGGTTTTCTTGGCCGCATCCAGTTTGGCCAGCACCTCATCGCGCTGCGTGGTGTCCAGGCCAGCCTCATCATGGTCGTGGTGGCCCTTGCGCTGGAAGACGGACTGCGCGCCATTCATGGCGGCGCGCGGCGAATTGATGGCCGCCTTCGCCTCGGCGAGGTGGCCCTTGCCGATGGTCGTGCCGTTGTAGGCGCGCTTCTCCAGCTCGACACTGGCCGCGACGGGCTTGGGCTTCGACCCAAAGTTGTAGGCGAAGTTCTTCCAGTTGTCGCCGGCCTGGTAGTTGGTGCCGAGCGCGCCGCTGGGATCATAGCCGCAGTGGACCATGCAGTTCTCGCAGCGCGGGTCGCGGGCCTTTCCGTCGACGACGCCGTAGTTCTCCCACTTCACGTTCCCCAGCATCTCCTGATAGCCGCCGTAGTGGCCGTCGGTCATCAGGTAGCACGGGGCCTTCCAGCCACGCACGTTGTACGTCGGGATGGCCCAGGCGGTGCAGGTCAGCTCGCGCTTGCCGGCGAGAAATTCCTGGTAAACCGGCGTGCCGAAGATGGTGAACATCTTCCCCCACTCCTGAATCTTCGCAAATTTCTGCCGCGTCATCTCGCGGGTCAGGAAGAACTCCTTCGGATCGCGACCGAGACGCTTCGCCATGTCCTTCTTGGCCGCGTCGTAATCGTAACCGGGGGAAATGGTGTGGCCATCGACTTCCAGCGAGCTGAGGTACTTGAACATGTCCTCCAGCTCCTGCACGTCGGTCTCCTTGTAAACCGTCGTGTTGGTCGCCGTCTGGTAGCCAAGGATCTTGGCCATCTTGATGGCGGCGATGCACTCCTTGAACACGCCTTCGCGCTCGACAATGAGATCGTGCGTATATTCCAGGCCGTCCACGTGGACGTTCCAGTACATCCACTTGCTCGGGCGGATGACCACCTTGGTTTTGGCGGCACCCTCGGCCTTGCGGATGGCCTCGGCTTCCTTCTCGGTGATGAGCTGTTCCTTCAGCAGGCGCTGGAGCTTCGGCTCCATCGCGGGGGTGTACACCGCCGAAAGATAGTCGCGCATCTTCTTCCGCATGAAGACGCCGTTCGTGCAGACGTAGATGACCCGCCCCTGCTCGTGCAGGCCGGCGATCAGTTCCTCGATCTTCGGATAGATGAGCGGTTCGCCGCCACAGATCGACACCATCGGGGCGTCGCACTCCGTCGCCGCTCCGAGGCACTGCTCCAACGGCACCATGTCCTTGAGGTTCGTGGAGTACTCACGGATGCGGCCGCAGCCGGTGCAGGTGAGGTTGCACGTATGCAACGGCTCGAGCTGCAGCACCATGGCGAACTTGGGCGTCCGCGCGATTTTGTGCTTCACGATGTGTGAAGCGATCTTGACCGTCAGGGCCAGGGGGAAACGCATACAGATGGATCAGGATCAGTCAACCGTCAGCAGAGAGGCCGGCCCCGAAGTGGCAGAAGTGGCTTCGGCACCCGGCACTGTGACCGGCTTGGCGTCATTCTTGAGGAGCATAAGCGAGGCGGGCGAGGCCGAATAGCTGCCACCAAAGCTGCCGCAGCCGGCCGAGAGCAAGGCCACTGCCGCCAGCAGCGGCCAGACCAGTCTTCCTGACTTGTTCTTCATCGCGGGGAGGATACGGGCGCCATCCGTGACAGCAACAGCATATTTCCAAGAGGTGGCAGCCCCTTGCCCGGCCGGTTTTAGGTCCAAATAAAGACCTTCCGGATACTCGTCGTTCGACAAGACTCTCCGTCGCCCGTTAGTCTGGGCGTCCGTGACGCTCAAACTCACCAGTGCGCTCGGGATATTCCTCCTTATCGCCTTTGCCTGGCTGTTCTCGGAACATCGCAGCCGCTTTCCCTGGCGCGCGGTGATCTGGGGGGTGGTGCTCCAGTTCGCCTTTGGTCTGTTCATCCTGCACACGGAGGCAGGGGCAAAACTGTTTGGCGGCTGCCAGGCGGCGGTCAACAAGTTCATCGGCTTCGCCAATGAGGGCAACCGGCTGGTCTTTGGCCCGCTCGCCAACTCCGATCTGATGGGCAAGGCCTTCGGCCCTAGCGACGCGTTTCTCTTTGTGATCGTGGTTACCGGCACGGTCATTCTCATCAGTGCCGTGTCCTCGCTGCTCTACCACTACAACATCCTGCAGGCCATCGTGCGCGCCATGGCCTGGGTCATGCGCCGGCTCATGGGCACCAGCGGCAGTGAGACCCTGAGCGCCGCCGCCAACATTTTCATGGGCCAGACCGAGGCCCCTCTGGTCATCAAGCCTTACCTGGCCCGTATGACCCGCAGTGAGCTGAACTGCATGATGGTCGGCGGTTTTGCCACCATCGCCGGCGGCGTCATGGCGGTCTATTCCGGGGTCCTGCACATTCCGGCCGGCCACCTGTTGACCGCCAGCGTCATGAGCGCACCTGCCGCACTCCTCATGGCCAAGCTGCTTGTGCCCGAAACGGAAGTCAGCGAGACCGCGGCCGGGGCAAACGCCAAAATCGAGCGGGAAACCATCAATGGCATCGATGCCATCTGCACCGGGGCGGGCGATGGCATGAAGCTCGCCATCAACGTCACGGCGATGCTGATCGGCTTCACTTCCGTGGTCGCGGTGGCCAACTGGCTGTTGGGCTGGCTGCTGGGCCACGTTGGCTGGCACAATGACCAGCCTCTCCAGACCATTCTGGGCTATCTCAATGCCCCCTTCGCCTGGGCGATGGGCGTCCCGACGAAAGACTGCCTCGCGGTCGGGCAGATTCTGGGCGAACGCATCGTGCTCAACGAGTTCATCGGCTATCTCAGCCTCGCCAAACAGCAGCCCACGCTGGATCCACGCAGTTATACCCTGGCCACTTACGCGCTCTGCGGTTTCGCCAACCTCGCGAGCGTCGCCATCCAGATCGGGGGCATCGGAGCTCTGGTGCCCAGCCGTCGCAGCGACCTGGTCACCCTCGGCATGAAGGCGATGGTGGGCGGTTTGCTGGCCAGCTACATGACCGCCTGCGTCTGTGGCGTTCTCACTTAACCCTTCAAATCACACTCGCGTCTGGCAGAGTGCCGTCTGTCCGACGTTCCATTCCGATTTAGTACGGATGCCGATGCCAAGCCTGCAACCCCATCCCTTCAAGCACCCAGTCCTTTGCCTTTGGCTGGCAGGGGTCCTGTTGGGGGCGCTGGCCGCCCCGGCCTTTGCCGCTGAGCTCGGCCCCCGAAACGACCTGGAGCGGGTCACACTGCAACTGAAGTGGAAGCACCAGTTCCAGTTCGCCGGCTACTACGCGGCAGTCGCCCAAGGGTATTACCGGGAAGCCGGTCTCGAAGTTGTCCTTCGGGAAGCCGAACCAACCCGCGATCCCGTGGAGGAGATGCTCCAGGGAAAGGCTGAATTCGGCGTGGGCACCTCGGAACTGATGCTGCTCCGGGCCAAGGGCAAACCGGTGGTGGTGCTGGCGGTCATTTATCAGCATTCCCCTCTTGTGCTGCTGGCACGGCGAACCAACGGGGTGGAAGACCTGCAATCACTGGCCCACCGGCCCATCATGATCGAGCCGCAATCGGCCGAGCTGTTCGCCTATTTCAAAATCGAGGGGATCGATCCGGCCAAGCTCGACATCCAGCATCACAGCTTCGACGTGCAGGACCTGGTCAAAGGACATGTCGCCGCAATGTCGGCCTACTCGACGGACGAACCGTTTCTCCTACGGCAGGCCGGAATCGAGTTGCTCACCTTCACGCCCCGCGCCGGCGGCATTGATTTCTACGGTGACAACCTGTTCACGACCGAACAGCAGCTGCGCGAGCACCCGGAGCGCACGCGCGCCTTCCGGCAGGCAAGCCTCCGGGGCTGGGAATACGCCCTGGCCCATCCGGCCGAGATGGTGGACCTGATCCTGCGCGAACACGGCCAGCGGAAAAGCCGTGAGCATCTTCTTTTTGAGGCCAGCCAGACGATCCAGCTCGTACACCCCGAGCTCATCGAGGTCGGCCACATGAACCACGGCCGCTGGCGGCATATTGCCGACACCTATGCGGAGTTCGGTATGGTACCCGCCGGCTTCCCGCTCGACAAATTCCTGTACGACCCGGACCCACAGCCAAACTACGCCTGGGTATACTGGACGTTGGGCGGAATGGCGGTGGTGGCGCTGGCGGCGCTGGGTTGGGCACTGCCCCTATACCGCCTCAACTGCCGGCTGAAACAGAGTGAACGCCAGTACCGGGAGCTGGCCGAAAACGCCCCCTTCCCCGTCGCCATCAACGAGCTCGACACCGGCAGAGTGCTCTTCGCCAACCGGCGGGCCGACGGATTGTTTGCCGCTCCGGCCGCCAGTCTGGTCGGCCGGCCGGTTGATGATCTTTTCCACGATCCGGCGGACCGTGAACGGCTACTGACCGAGCTACGCGCCGGCCGTTCGGTGTCCGACCTGGAAGTCTGCCTCCGGGTGGGCGACCGCAAGTTTTGGGCGCTGCTGTCGGCGGGTCCGGTCGAATTCGCCGGTCATCGGGGACTGTTTGTAGCCTTTCAAGACATCACGGCCCGCCACGCCATCGAGGAGGAACTGCGCCGGGCCAAGGACGCCGCCGAAGCGGCCAACGTCTCCAAGAGCAACTACCTCGCGGTAATGACCCATGAGGTGCGGACGCCCCTCAGCGGCATCATCGGTCTGGCCAGCATCATCCAGGACCATCCCCTGGAGTCCGAGGTGCGCGAGCAGGTGCGGCTGATCGAATCCACGGGCGAAACCCTGAACCAGCTCATCAGCAACATTCTCGACTATTCCAAGCTCGAAGCCGGGCGGCTCGACGTCGAGCACATCCCGATGGAGGCGGCGCAGCTGCTTCACGATCTCTCCCGCCTGTTCTCCACCTCAGTCCAGACGAAAAACCTCGGCCTGCACGTGAAACTGGATCCCTGCGTTCCGTCGGTCGTCCTCACCGATCCGGCGCGGCTCCGGCAGATACTGAGCAACCTGCTCTCCAACGCGATCAAGTTCACCGCGCAGGGAGGCGTGGAACTTCACGTCACCGCCCCGCCCCAGACCGATGGCAGCATCCGACTGCGCTTTTCGGTGAAAGACACTGGCGTCGGCATCGCGCCTGAGCGGATCGAGCTGCTCTTCCAACCGTATGCCCAGGCGGATAATTCCGTCGCCCGTCGCTATGGCGGCACGGGGCTTGGGCTCGTCATTTCGAGGGATTTGGCTCGCCTGTTGGGCGGTGACCTGACTTTGACGAGTGTTCCTGGGCAGGGCTCCACCTTCACCTTGGAGATTCGCGTCAAACTTCCGGAACAAGGCTGACCCAGAGCCGGTGGGAAGTCGGGTGCATCTTTTCATCGTGGTCGGCCACTCGCGTCGGAGGGAAAGTCGCCGGCTGTGAATGCGGGCCGTTCTCCCTCACCTTAATCCTCTCCCGCTGGGAGAGGAAACCGCAGAGCATGCCATAGGCTGATTGGAAGTCTCTCCGGCCAATCCCGCGCTCACCTCCGCCGAAAGACGGGCTATGATTCTCCTTCTCCCAGTGGGAGAGGGCCGGGTGAGGGTGAACGGCCACCCGACTTTGTCCGCGCTCCCATTGCCCGAGGAACGAGGCCAACTACGATGTAAGTTACGCCCCCGAGTGACTTGCACATGCTTTGGTGCTTGGCGTTTGGCCGCAGGTTTCTTTCTCTGTAGGTCTCATGTCACTCCGCGTGCTCGTCGCGCCCGACAAGTTCAAGGGCACCCTCACCGCACAGCAGGCCGCTGGCGCCATCGTCAACGGCTGGTGGGCCGCGCGTCCGCAGGACGAGATGGAAATGCTGCCCATGAGCGATGGCGGCGACGGCTTCGGCGAGATCATCGCCAATCTGCTCGAAGCCACCGAGCAGACCACGGCCACGGTGGATGCCGCCAACCGGCCCGTCGGGGGCAAGTGGTGGTGGCACGCAGACACCAAGACCGCGATCATTGAGGCGGCGCAGATCGTCGGGCTGGCGATGCTCCCTCCGGGGCGCTTTCATCCTTTCGAGCTGGATACGCGCGGCCTTGCTGCGGTCATCCGTTCGGCGGTGGCAGCGGGCGCGCAGACGGTGCTCATCGGCATTGGCGGAAGTGCGACCAACGACGGCGGCTTCGGTGTCGCGAGCGCCCTGGGCTGGCGCTTCTTCGACGACCGCGACCAGCCGATCGACAAGTGGGTCAAGCTCAGCAAGCTCACCCGCTGGCTGCCGCCGCTGGAGCCGATTCTCGGCGTGGAATTCATCGTGGCGGTGGACGTGGAAAATCCCCTGCTCGGACTGAACGGCTGCACCCGCGTGTATGGCCCGCAGAAGGGCCTCATCATGCAGCAGGCCCCCATCGCTGAGGCCGCCTTGGAAAAACTGGCGGCCAAGGCCCAGGAGCAGTTCGGCTACGACATCTCGACGGATGCGGGTTGCGGCGCAGCGGGCGGCCTCGGCTTTGGCCTGCGTGTCTTCCTGGGAGCGCGGCTGGGGTCCGGTTTCGACATCTTCGCCAACCACGCCAAATTGGACACCAAACTTGCTCAGGCGGATCTTGTGCTGACCGGCGAAGGCGCCATCGACCGCCAGAGCCTCATGGGCAAAGGCACCGGTCGCCTGGCCCAGCGGTGCCGGCTCCACCAGAAACGCTGCGTCGGCTTCGCCGGCAGCGTCGAGGGTGCAGCCCAGACCCAGACATCCGACCGCCTTTTCTACGCCGCCTACGGCATCACCCCGACGATGACGAGCCTGGTGGAAGCCAAGAAGAACGCCATGGTCTGGCTCGAGAAACTCGCGAACAAGATCGCGACGGACTACGACTGGTCGTAAGCGGAAACCTCCGTACCCGGCAACTACGACTCAATCTTCATCCTAATCCAATTTTTCCGGGATCATGGTTAAGGTGCGCAATAACCTGGTAGAAGATACCAGCCCACCTCCACGTCCCACGGCAAGATGAACTGGCTCTTCGTAAGTGAAGCTGGCACCGGTCGGCGCGGAGCTGTGATCGAAAGTTGCAGGCGACGCAAACTCGATCCCTGCACCTACCTCCGCGACATCCTGACGCGCTCGTCAAGAGCAACTTGCAGGGGGCGTTCTCCGAATTCGCCTGGGGCGTTTGAATCTGCATTCGCCTCTAAGAGAGTCCTCACCTCCTCCGGCTGCTCCCGGTAGATAGCGATATGCAATGGTGTGCTTTTGAAGCCGCCCTGCTGGTTCACAGACTTCAAGGGAACACCCTGAAATTCAGGTAACTCTTGATATTCCTGCAATAGCCATTGGATGTTCATTTTGTTATAGGGTGCGATTCGCATTCACGATTTATCCTTCGCTTCAGGTCGTCAACCGCCTTCTGACGTTGGTGAATTGGATACGACTTGATCGGATTAGTTCCAACTTTGCGCCAACGGCTCGGAAGATTTGAACGCCCGTCATCCTTTGGCGAAAAGCAGGGCCTCGCTTTCGATCCGAACCTCCCGGCCGTGAGCTTGTAACCAGACCCATCCCGGCGCACGCTGCGCCCATGAGCACATCCCTCACCCGTCGCGAATTTACCTCGCAGTTGCTGCGGGCCAGTGCCGCCGCCCTGGCCGCCCCGGCTCTGGTCCGGGCGCAGAGCTCTGCCCCCGGCGTGATTATCGGCGGACGGCCCTCGGTCACCCACGGCGTCATGAGCGGCGATGTGACGGCGGAATCCGCTGTGATCTGGAGCCGGACCGACCGTCCCTCCCGTATGCTCGTGGAGTGGAGCACCACCGAATCCTTCACTGATCTGAAGCGCATCACCGGACCGATGACCGGACCGGAGGCGGACTTCACCGCGAAGCTGCTGCTGAGCGACCTGCCGGCCGGCGAACGCATCTTCTATCGCGTCCGCTTCGAGGACGTGGCCGGCAAGGGCGCGGGCAACTCCGCCACCGGCCAGCTCGTGACCGCGCCTCGTGATGGGCGCGACGTGTTCTTCGCCTGGAGCGGCGACACCTGCGGCCAGGGGTTTGGCACCAATCCCGACCACAACGGCATGAAGACCTACGCGGCGATCCGCGAGGTGCGGCCGGACTTTTTCATCCACAGCGGCGACACCATCTACGCGGACAACCCCATCGGGCCAGGCTTCCGGTTTGCCGACGGGACGGTGTGGAAAAACCTCGTCAGCGACGAGAAGGCCAAGGTGGCGGAAACCCTCGCCGAGTTCCGGCAGGCGCACCGCTACAACCTTAGCGACCTTCACGTCCGCGCCTTCAACGCCACCGTGCCCGTGTTCGCCCAATGGGACGATCATGAGGTCCGCAACAACTGGTATCCCGGCCAGAAGCTCCTCGAGGATCCGCGCTACCGGGAAAAGGACGTCAACGTGCTTGCGTCGCGGGCCCGGCAGGCGTTCTTCGACTACCAGCCCGTGCGGCCGAGCACGGAGAGCATCATCTACCGCACCGTCCCGCGCGGGCCGCTTTGTGAGGTGTTCTTCCTCGATCTCCGCAGCTATCGCGGAGCGAACAATCCCAACCTCCAGCCCACGCTCACGCCGGACGCCGCCTTCATGGGCAACACCCAGCTAGCCTGGCTCAAGGAGGCGCTGCTCGCGAGCAAAGCCACTTGGAAGATCATCTGCACCGACATGCCACTCGCGCTGCTCGTTCCCGACGGTGCAAAAACTTGGGAGGCCTTTGCCAACGGTGACGACGGGGTGCCGCTCGGACGCGAGCTGGAGGTGGCCGACCTGCTCCGCTTCATGAAGGCCAAAGGCATCCGCAACACGATCTGGCTCACTGCCGACGTGCATTATGCCGCCTCGCACTATTATGACCCGACGAAGGCCAAGTTCACCGAGTTCGACCCGTTCTGGGAATTCGTCAGCGGCCCCCTGCACGCCGGCACATTCGGTCCGAACCCGCTCGATAAGACCTTCGGCCCCGAGGCGCGGTGGAACTCCCGTCCGCCCGGTTCGCCCGCCGCCGGCCCGCACACGGTCGAGCAGTTCTTTGGTACGGTCCGCATCGATGGCAAAACCAAGGCCTCCACGGTCACGCACTTCAACCGGGACGGGGCGAAGCTTTGGAGCATCGAGCTGCCACCTCAGCCCGCCTGAAGCCAGGGAGGCTTTCGCGAATGTCCTGCCGGCCTAACCATCGGACGGATTTGGGAATCCGAGCCCGCGTCAGGGATGGCGCCTGAGGTTGAATGCAAAACCACCACAGGACGTCTCTGGTTTCGGGTAAAGGAACCGTGAAGTGGAAGGGTTGGGGGCCTGCCGGCAGCACCGACCTGCGGGTATCACCCCATTTCCCACGCCCGGTGTTGCCCACATCTTTGGGTCGAATCAATTGAACGCCGCTCCCAATGAGGAGGCGGCCAGACGAAGGAACAACCAGTCATGAACTCTCATCAAGGATTACAGCGCGGGATCTCGACCGCCCTCCTCGGCGTTGCCCTGCTCATCGGAGGCTGCGTGACCCGCGAACGCGTCGTGTACCGGACCGCTCCGGCGCCCGTCGAAAGCGAAGTGGTGGTCACCGCCCCGCCACCTCCACCGATCGAGGAATCTGTCGTGGTCTCACCCGACCCCACCTTTGTCTGGATCGGTGGCACTTGGGTGTGGGGCGGCCGGGACTGGCGCTGGGAGCGCGGCCATTGGGACAGACCCCCGCATCCGGGCGCGAGATGGGTTCCGCACCGTTATGTTTATCGGGGCGGACGCCATGTCTGGGTGCGTGGTGGCTGGCGGTAACCGGCCTTTGAACGGGCAAGCCCGCTCCCGTGAACTCGCCAGGCTCGCGTAGAACTCCCTGAGTTGGCGATTGGGCCGGCGCGCTCGCCGGTGTGGTTATCGCGCAAGAATTCGCTTCCACCACGGTAGGCGGGCCAAAACCTCAAAGGCTACCTGCTCATTCGCCGGAGCATCATATCGGTATCCCGTCAGCCGTGCTGCCAGTTGGCAGGGAATCTCGAAATGCGGCAACTCATCGCTCTTGGAGCGGACTGCGTCCCGGATGGGAACGAAATCCGGCGGCAAATCTCCCTCCGCTTCCAGATGATGCTCTCCCTCCTCGCTGTCGTGAACTACCGACCACAGACGCCTGCCATCTTTCCAGCCCGACAAACGACTGACCATGACGTGCTCCTCGACAAACAGCGAGACAACCTCGCAACCAGCAGATAACCGGCTGAGAACAGTGTCATCCCGGCACTCATAATTGCGCCGCTGCACCAGATACCAGCCATTCGGCAAAGCTGCGCCAGCAATGCGCGGACAAGGAAATGCGAGGCCCTGTCCGGTATCATGCACGCCAAGCTCGGCGCGCACCGTCTCGGGCTTCTGGCCCCTGACTGCAAACCATGTCATGCACCAGCCCATAATCGGATACCCGCCAGCGCCCCCACGTTCAACGACGGCCCCTCGATGTTCGCTACAGCGCACGGCTGGTCCGTCTCACCAGGCTTCTGTGAGCAGACTATGGAGAAGGGCTTGTCCCTCTGTCAAACAAGGCTAGAATCGCCTTGTGACAGAATGCTTTGGGTTCGGATCGGTAAAGTTTCCTCCTCCACTACCAGCGCGCTGTCTGATACGGTTCCGCTTGAAGAACCCGACCCTCGCCTACATGCTGCTCCTTGGGCTGCTGGGCTGGAGTCGAAGCGCGTCCGCCAAAGAACTGCCGCCGCCGCACTTCGATCACGAGCGTGGACTCTACTTTGAGCCCTTCACCCTCGCTCTGTCGTGCAAAGCCCGTGATGCCCGCCTCTGCTACACCACCGATGGCAGCCAGCCCGGCATCAGCAACGGCACGTTTTACACCGCACCGTTGCGGCTGACCAACACAGCCACCGTGCGCGTGGTGGCGCTGGCGGAGGGCAAGGAAGCATCGGAGGTTGAAACCCGGTCGTACATCTTTCCCCGCGAAGTCGCCCGACAGACCGGCAGCGGTTTTCCGATGAGCTGGGGCACGAACCTCGCCCAGGCCGTGCCTGCCAGTTATGCGATCAGCCCGGCGGTCAGTTCCTCACCGAGTCGGCAAGCCGAACTGGCCGAGGCGTTGCGTGCCCTGCCAACCCTCTCGGTGGTGTTGTCCCCGAGCGATCTCTTCGGCTCCGAACGCGGTCTGTTTTCGCACTCGCAGGAGAGCGGCGAGGAATGGGAACGCGCAGCCTCCCTGGAATTCCTGCCGGCGGACGGCACTGCGGGATTCCACCTCGGCTGTGGCGTGCGGATGCAGGGTGGTTGGAGCCGCCGCCCCGAAGAATCACCCAAGCATTCCCTGCGGCTGGTCTTTCGCAAACGCTATGGTCCCGGGCAATTGAAGCAGCCCATCTTCGGCGACGGACCGGCCAAGTTCGACACGCTCATCCTGCGGGGAGGAAACAACAATACCTGGTTGCACCCGAGCAGTGTGGAACGACGGCGCGCCGATTACCTGCGCGATCCATGGATGCGCGCCACCTACACGGCCATGGGGCATCCGGCGGCCCGCGACCGTTTCGTCCACCTCTACCTGGACGGGCTCTATTGGGGCGTCTACGACCTCTGCGAGCGGCCGGACGAGCATTTCGCCGCCGCGCACCTCGGCGGCACCGAACACGATTACGATGCCCGCAACGCGGACAAAATCCTGAGCGGCGACGACCTGGCATGGAAGCGCCTGTTTGCACTGGCCAATGCCGGCCTTGAATCCGACGCCAGCTATGCCGCCCTCGGCGAGCTGTTGGATGTACCGGCCTTCATCGACTACATGGTCCTGAACCTCTACGGAGCTAACGGCGACTGGGACCGGGGCTCCAACTGGTATGCGGTCCGTCGTCGGAATCCGTCTGGGCGCTACCTCTTTCTGGTATGGGATGGGGAACGCACCCTCGAAGGCATCGACGACAACCACCTCAACGACGATGACGACGAGAGCCCCACCCGGCTCTTCCAGAAACTGCGGGGGAACGCGGAGTTCCGCCGGACCTTCTCCGAACGTGCCCGGCAGCACCTCACCGGTTCCGGCGTGCTGGCCCCCGCTGAAGCCGCCGCGCGGTACCGCAGCCTGGCCGAGATTCTCGATCCCGCCATCCCCGCCGAAGCCGCCCGCTGGGGCCATTACCGGCGTGATGTGCATCCCTTCAAACTCGGTCCCTACGAGATTTACACCCGTGAAGAGCACTGGCGGCCGGAAGTGAAGCGCCTGCTCGAAGAATATTTCCCGCACCGTGCCAGGGTGGTTCAGAAGCAGTTCAGCGCTGCCGGGCTGCTGCCTCCTTAGCTCCGAGGAGCCGAGGGCACCTTGTCTCCGTAGTTAACCGGTAAGCGGCCCATACGGATAGCATGGCCTGCGATCTGCTGGGAGATATTGACCTTGGTAGTCTCCGGTTTGATGACCATGGTCACATGGCTTACTGGCCGAAATCCGTGACCAGACGGCCACCCGACGCACGCATATGAAATTCTCCTCCACCCATCTTCACCGCTATCAGGAAATTGCCCGGCTGCTTTGGAAATACGGCCGGTCCGATCTCGTCAAGCAGATGGGCATCGATGAAGGCATTGATCCCAAACATCTGGAGACGGCGGACCCGGCGGCGGCGACGCCGGAACATCTGGCGGATGATCTCGAAGCGATGGGCCCAACCTACGTCAAACTGGCCCAGATCCTTTCGAGCCGGCCCGATCTTTTGCCCGAACCCTACCTGCGGGCGTTGGCGCGGTTGCAAGACAACGTCAAACCGTTCCCCTTCCACGAGGTCGAAGAGATCGTCGCCAATGAACTGGGGGTGAGAATCTCCAAGGCATTTTCCCGGTTCGATGAGAAACCGGTGGCGGCGGCTTCGCTCGGGCAGGTTCATCTGGCGGCCTTGCGGAATGGCCGGCCGGTGGTGGTCAAGGTGCAGCGGCCCAACATCACGAAGCAGATCACCGAAGATTTCGAGGTGCTGACCGAGATCGCCGAGTTTTTGGATAACCACACGGAGGTGGGCCGACGCCACCACTTTCTCGATATTCTCGAAGAATTCCGTATCTCCATCCAGCAGGAGCTGAACTACGAGCGCGAGGCGCAGAACCTGATCATGCTGGGCAAGAGCCTTCAGGAATTCGAACTCATCGACGTACCGCAACCCATTCCCGATTACTGTTCCCGGCGGGTTCTGACAATGGAACAGGTGCAGGGTCGAAAGATCACCTCACTCGGCCCGCTGGAACGCCTGGAACTGAAGGGTGCGCCACTCGCGGAGGAACTGTTCAAGGCCTACCTCAAGCAGGTGCTGGTGGATGGGCTGTTTCACGCCGATCCTCACCCCGGGAATGTCTTCATCACACAGGCTGGCCACGTCGCGTTGCTCGATCTCGGCATGGTGGGCCACACCACGCCGGCCATGCAGAATCATCTCCTTAAGCTGTTGCTCGCCATCAGCGAAGGCAACGGGGATCAGGCGGCGGAAATTGTCATCGGCATCAGCAAGACGGGCGAAGAGTTTAATGGCCCGGAATTCCGACGACGCCTGAGCCAGTTCATCGCCCTGCGCCGGGATCAGGGCCTGGAGAACCTGAACATCGGCAAGTCCCTTCTGGAGGTGACGCAGAATGCGGCCGACACCGGCCTGTACGTTCCAAGTGAGCTCACCCTGTTGGGCAAAACTTTGCTCCAGTTGGATGAGGTCGGAAGGATCCTCGATCCGAAATTCGATCCCAATGCCTCCATCCGACGTCACGTCAGCGAACTGCTGGGACGACGCATGCGCAAGCAGGCCACACCCGGCAGCATTCTCGGCTCCATGCTGGAGATGAAGGATTTCGTGGGCGGTCTGCCTTCCCGCATCAATCGCGTCATGGACCGGGTCGGGAACGACGAGCTGGAAATCAAGGTGCGGGCGCTGGATGCCCAGGACGTCATGGAAAGCCTGCAGAAGATCGCCAACCGCATCACGTCCGGCATCGTGCTGGCCGCCCTGATCATCGGGGCTTCGACGCTGACCCAGACAAAGACCGATTTTCAGATGTTCGGATATCCGGGGCTGGCCATGCTCTGCTTTCTCGGTGCCGCGGCCGGTGGGTTCTGGCTGCTGGTGTCCATTTTTATCCAAGACCGCGAACGCCGGAAAACTCCGCCAAAAAAATGACGGGCTCGCCGGTGATCTTCACAGCCATACCACAGGCATGGAGTGGAGCGGATTCGAGTTGACGTTTGCCTCATGGCCTCGTTGGCGCGGTTTGATTTTTTGCACCTTCACGTCGCCACGGGAGGGCATTGAAAATCAATTGCCAACCTGAGGGTTAGGCAGAGAGTCACAAGCAATCACCATACAGCCCACGCTATTCGTGGGCCAGACTCCCCTTGCCTCCAGTTGCAGTGAGCGACCGCGCCGGATGAATCGACCTGCCACCAGCGAAGGACAAACACCTTCAAAACCTGACCCTGGTCTCACCAAGATGGCGCGGCTGGTGCGGAGCGTCCACCTGTTCACCGGTTTGTTCCTGGCACCCTGGATGGTCATGTACGCCCTCAGCACCTTGGTCATGGCGCACCGCGAGTTCGTCGTCTCCTTGTACCCGACACCGGATCCAGCCATGGTAACGGAGAAGGAACTGGATTATTCCCGGACCTTCCCGGAGGGAACCACGCCACAGGAGATTGGACGCCAAATCCTGCAGGACGTCGGCCTCGACGGCACCCATCGCGTCAGCGGCGGGAAGAATGGGAAACCGCTGGTGATCTCGCGCCAGCATCCGCTCGGCATCCATCGCATCACGTTCGATCCGGCCAAGCACCAGGTTGCGATCCAACGGGAAGAGTTCCGTGCGTTGACATTCCTGGAGCGGATGCATCGACGGCGAGGTTACGATCAACCATATGCCCTGGAGGACACGTGGGGGCTTTCGGTGGATGTGGCTGTCGCAGCCATGGTTTTCTGGAGCCTTTCGGGGGTCTGGCTCTGGTGGGAACTCAAATCGACCCACGGCTGGGGCACGCTGTCGATGGTGGTCGGATGGGCGCTGTTCGCCGTTTTTCTGCTCCTGCTGTGAACGATAAACCCAACACCGGAGACGGTCACACTGGCTGGGAAAACCTCCGGTTGCCCGGCCGTGACCAGGAAGCGGACCTCGCGTGATAACGTTCGATAAGCTTAACCGGCGGACGCACCTGTATCTGGGCCTGTTCCTGATGCCGTGGCTGCTCATGTATGGCGTCAGCTCCTTCATCATCATCCACGAGAAGGCGATCTATAAGGCAAAGCCTCCGCAGTGGGAGCCTCTGTTCGAGAAGGATTACCGGCGGCCGATCAGCGAACAGGAGGATTTACGCGTCACCGCCCGGGAAATCCTCAAGGATTGCGACATGGAAGGCGCATTTTGGGCCAACAAATCCAAGCCCGACACGTTGGAGATTGATCGGTTCAGTTTTTGGGGCTCGACGCGTTTGACCTACTCCATCAAAGCCCAGAAACTGAAAGCGGAACGCCAGAGCGCCCCCGCACCTGAAGCCGTAGTACGAATGCATTTTCGGGGGGGCTACGGGCAACCGGGTTTCTGGAACAAGTTCTGGGGCTTTCTGGTCGATCTCGCCTGTCTCGGCATCCTGGTGTGGACCGCTTCCGGTTTGATCATGTGGTGGCGGTTGCCGCGCTTCAGAAACTGGGGGGCGATAGCTGTCGGCGGCGGCGTGCTGGCGTTTCTGCTCCTGATCTGGAAGCTCTGATCGAAGGATGACTGGCCTTACCGTCATCCCCCCTGACTGAATTCCAATAAAGCCGGGCCGCTTCCTGTTTGCGGATCCCCTCCCAAATCCTGTCGGATTTCCCCGGTCAGTGACGTCACCTCTTTGAACATGAGCGAAACCGACCTCGAGTTGCTCACCTGCTACACCCGGGAGGAATCCCAGGATGCCTTTGCCGAGCTCGTCCGACGGCACGTGGACCTGGTGTATTCCGCGGCGCTCCGCCAGGTCGGCTCCCCCCACCTCGCCGAGGAGGTCGCCCAATCCGCCTTTCTCAAGCTGGCGCGTCACGCGCACGAATTCACGCCCGGAACCGTCATTCCCGCCTGGCTGTACCAGGTCACCCGCCGTGAAGCCATTGATGTGGTCCGTCACGAAGCCCGCCGCCGGTTGCGGGAAAAGATCGCCACCGAGATGAATGCCATCGACGCCACCGCTGCGGACTGGGAGCAGATCGAACCGCTGCTCGACGAGGCCATGCAGGCGCTCGAGGAGACCGACAGGGCTGCCGTCCTGCTCCGGTTTTTCGGCAACAAGTCCCTGCGCGAGGTTGGCCAGACTCTCGGCACCTCGGATGATGCGGCGCAAAAGCGTGTCAGCCGGGCCTTGGAACGCCTGCGCGAATTCCTGGCCGAACGCGGCGTTTCCGTCGGTGCCGGCGGACTTGGGCTGATCCTCTCGGCCAATGCCGTGCAGGCCGCGCCTGCCAGCCTGGCCGCCACCATTTCCAGCGCCGCGTTTGTCGGTGCCGCCGTTACCACGCCTGTTCTTCTTGCCACTGCCAAAACCATCGCCATGACCACACTTCAAAAGTCTCTTCTCACCGCCACGCTCGTTGCCGCCATCGGCGTGGGAATTTATGAGGCAACGCAGAATTCCCTGCTGCGCAGCCGCAATCAGGCACTCGAACAGCAGAAAGCCTCACTGGTGGAGCAGACGCAGCGGTTGCAACGCGAGCGCGACCAAGCCACCAACCGGCTGGCCCTGCTGGCGGAAGACGTAGCCAAGGCCCGGAAAAATCCCGCCGAGGTGATGCAGCTGCGCGGCCAGGTCGGCTCCCTGATCCGGGAAAACAAGGCCGCCGGTGAAAAGAGCGCGCTGAACAAGATCACCTCCGATCCCACCGCCCGGAAAGCCATGCGTGAGACGCAAAAAATGGGCATGGCTGCGATCTATGGCGACTACGCCAAGCGGCTCGACCTGAAGCCAGAGTTGGCCGGCAAATTCAACGACCTGCTGGCGGACACCGTCATGGACAACATCGACCTGATCACCCAGGCCTTGCACGACGGCCGCTCGCAGACGGAGGTGGAACGGATCTTCGCGGACGCCGACGCGGCCCTGGCGAGCAAAGTCCAGGCGCTTCTGGGCGACGATGCCGCCGCCCAATACAAAGATTACACGCAGAATCTTGCCAGCACCCTGAGTTCGGCCCAGTTCGCGGCCTCCCTGACCGGTGACGAGCCGTCCAAGCAGGAAAAGCTCCGGCAATTCCGCCAGGCCATGCAGGAAGAAATCGCGACGGGCCTGAAAAACGCCGGCCTCCCGGCAGATTTCCAGGTCCTGCCCATATTGAATTTCGCCAATATCGCCTCCGAGGCCGAGGGCGAGCAAAATCTCAAGCTGCTGGAAGGCATCTACGCCAACGTGGCCACCCGTGGCGCGGCGTTTCTCACTCCGGAAGAGTTGGCGAGCTTCCAGGCCTTCCGCACCACCGCGATCAACAACAGCCGCATGGCGCTCACCATGAACCGCAACCTGATGGCGCCGTTGTCCAAATAGGCAGCCGCTCCAAGGGCTGCCGGTACAGCTCAACGGCGGGTTGAATCGGCTGCGGCTTTGGAGGAACGCAGGCCCGCCATGCAACGAACCCTGCTTCGCCTCGCTCTCGCCTCCCTCATCGGGTTCACAACGGCGGCTGCGGCCCAAGCCGCCCCAAACTGGCCCCAATACCGTGGTCCCTCGGCTAGCGGCCTGGATGATTCGGTCGCCCTCCCCACGAAGTGGAACATTACGACGGGTGAAAACATCCGTTGGGAGACGCCGATTCCCGGCCTGGCACATTCCTCACCCATTGTCTGGGGTGACCGCGTGTTCGTGGCCACCGCCGTCAAGCCGGGCAAATCCGACCTCAAGGTCGGCCTTTACGGTGACATCGACTCGGTCAACGAGGATGAGGCCCACCAGTGGCGCCTGCTGGCCCTGGACAAGGCCACGGGCAAGATCATCTGGAACACCCTCGCTTACGAGGGTGTCCCCAAGGTGAAGCGCCATACCAAGTCGAGCCACTGCAACTCCACGCCTGCGACCGATGGGCAGCACATCGTCGCCATCTTCGGCTCAGAAGGGCTCTTCTGCTTCGACATGGCAGGCAAGCTGGTCTGGAAGAAAGACCTCGGCCCGATGGATGCCGGCTATTTCGACGTACCCAGTGCGCAATGGGGATTCGCCAGTTCCCCGGTCATCCACGACGGCAAGGTGGTGGTGCTCTGCGATGTGCAAAAGGGATCATTCCTCGCGACCTTCGACCTGACGGATGGGCATGAACTTTGGCGCACGCGCCGGAAGGATGTGCCGACGTGGGGCACGCCCGCCGTCGTCACCGCTGCCGGGCGCACCCAGATCGTGGTCAATGGCTGGCATCATTCCGGCGGGTACGACTTCGCGACCGGCAAGGAATTGTGGCGGCTCGATGGTGGCGGTGACATCCCGGTGCCCACCCCCATTTTCGCCGATGGCCTGATCTTCCTTACCAGCGCCCACGGCAAGGTCCGTCCCATGCGGGCCATCCGCCCCGAGGCCAGCGGCGACATCACCCCCGCCGACGCCGGTTCGACGAACGCCGCCATCGCCTGGGCCTATGCGCGGCAGGGCGATTACATGCAGACCCCACTGGCGGTGGGCGGTTCGCTTTATGGCTGCCTGGACCTCGGCATTCTGACCTGCTTTGACACCAAGACCGGAGAAATTCGCTACAGCGAGCGGCTTTCGAAAAGCGGCGAAGGCTTCACATCCTCGCCCGTGTCGGATGGCCGGCATCTCTACTTCGCCAGCGAACTGGGCAATGTTTACGTCGTCCCCACGACCGGAGAATTTTCCATCATCGCCAAGAACAAGATGGAGGAGACCGTCATGTCCACACCCGCTATCAGCGACGGGATGCTGCTCTACCGTACGCGGGAAAAACTCGTGGCCATTGGCAAGAAATGATCGACCGGACCGCCTTTGAGCAAAGCGGTTTCGCCGTCGTGATGGATGTCCTCACGGCAACGGAGTTGGATGCCCTGCTCCTCGCCCATGCGGCGCTGGAAGCTTCCCAATCCTCCGGACGCCACGCCGGCATCCGGAATCTGTTGCGTGAATCGCCTGTGGTCGCCGCGATCGCCAGCAGCCCGGCCGTGATCGGACTGGCCACCCCGTTGTTGGGTGAGGGCACGTTCCCGGTCCGCGCGCTGTTCCTGGACAAGACACCCGGCGCGAATTGGAAGGTTCCTTGGCATCAGGATCTGGCCATCGCCGTTCGAGAGCGGGTGGACCTGGATGGTTTCACTGGCTGGTCCGTCAAGGACGGCGTGCCCCACGTGCATCCACCGGCCGCAATTCTGGCGTGCATGGTAACCGTCCGCCTGCATCTCGACGACTGCCACGCGGAGAATGGCCCGTTGCGCGTGCTCCCCGGTTCCCATCGGCACGGCCGTCTCGACCAGAAGGCCATCACCCGCTGCCGTTCCGGAGCCGCCGAGGTTGTCTGCACAATCTCAAGGGGTGGCGCCTTGGTCATGCGTCCATTGCTGCTGCACGCCTCATCCGCCGCCATCCATCCCGCCCACCGCCGGGTGCTCCACTTGGAATACGCTGCCGGGCCTCTCCCGGGTGCCCTGCGCTGGGCGAATGCTCCTGGCTGAAAATAGAAACGCCGCCAATCTTGCGACCGGCGGCGTTTCACCCAAACGACCCTAACCTAAACCCAGCCATCCAGCCGGGTACCCATGGCGCTTATAGCCAATGCAATGCCAAGTCCGGCGGGGGCAATAAAAAATTCGCACATGTAATTGATAGAATCGGGCAACGAAAGCGTCGGAATGGGGTTCTACTGCGGACGCGGGATGCCAAAGTGGTGCAACACATTGCGCATCAGGGCCTGAAATCGAGCGTCCGCGTGCAGCGCCCAGCCCGAACCAATGCTGCCGGCATTGAATATCCGTCCGCCTTCCGGGCGCTCCCACCAGATCATTTCTCCGCCCTGATCGGTCTTGGGCCGGATGGGCCGGAAGAAGTAGTCGAACGCCGCCCCACCCTCTTTCCAGGGCACGACGCCATTGGCCAGGCTGGTTATCCCAGACGGATCGGCGGGCACGGAACCGCCCTGCGGGTTGGGCTCCTCCTGCATGGCCGCCAAGGTGGAGAGACGGATGTCGAACTCGTGGCCGTTCGCCAGGGTGGTTCCATCCGGGGCCACACCGAACGGGTCACCGGCTTTCAGCCCCGTCTCTTCGGGTTGGTGAAAGAGGAAATGATCCGTGCCTGTCGCGAGGTAGGGGCCAAAGTTTTTCGGATTTCCCTGGTTGTTCCAGCCAAGCGTTTCCAGCCCGGTATAGTGCCATCCCGGATGCCCGCAATCCCGCAACAGGCCACCGCGCTGGCCGTCGTGACTGTGCCAGCATTCGCCGCGGTGATCGGATTCGAGCTGGTGGCCGGGTGCGTCCACCTTGCGGCATTCCATCACACCGCAATCCGCATCGAAACTGACCCGCCAGAAGATCGAGTTGCCGGAGAGCACCACCAGGTTGCCGCCGCCCCTGAGAAAATCCCCAAGCCCCCGCAGCATGGGCAGCGACCAGTACTCGCTGTGCCCGTTCAGTACCACGACAAGATAGTCGCGCAGCAACGCCGGCTCCCGGTGCAGATCGTCGTCCGCGGCCACGTCAAAGCGGTAGCCCTCGCGGGTCAGCCAGTTCTGGGCGAACCGTTCCCCCCGCATCAGATGGCTGTAGCGGGTCGGTCCGCCATACAGCACATACGGCCCCGCCACCGGCCAGGGCATCCGCAGCCCGACCTGATACGTCCCCTGACCAGCCGCATGTCCCCGGTAGAGGCAGTAGGCGGGCGGATCGCCGGCGGCATTGGGCAGGCCACCGGTGCCGATCACGGCGTGCTGTGACTCCGGCCATACTCCAAACGGTGCCCCATTGTAAGCCCGCCAGGTGTTCGTCGAGCACAGCACGAGCATCGGAGCCGGCTTTCGACGCGCGGCGCGGCGGACAAGGAAGGTGAGGTCGTAAATCTGCGGCTTGCCCTGTCGCTCGTAACGGACGCGCGCGACGTAGATCCCGGGCTTCGCGTCCACCGGCACTTTCCAGCGCAAGGTCTGTTCCCAGCGGCAGTCGAAAAGATCATCGGACGCGAACCGCAGCCCGTGGCCATGGTGGGCATCCCGCTCCGGATCGTAATCGCCAAAGCGTGGCACCGCCGGATTCATGGCCGGGCCGCCGATCATCCACGTTGCGTGATTGATGATGCGGCCATGTCGGGCGTGTCCGGATTCGTCGGCCACCCGTTCGCCGCGTTCCTCGGCAAAGGCCCAGCAGCCCAGCACTCCTCCTCCCGTTGCGGGCCGAAGCCCCTGTTCGGCGTGTCGCTGCCGGATGGTCGCCGGCTCCAGCGCTTGGTCGTAGATCACGGCCATGGCCAAATCTCCGTCGAGAAAACGCAGCGTCTCACTGCGCTGTCCCATTGCACCGAGCCGGAGCGGATGCTTCCCCACCCGGAACGGCCCGGCAAACGACCAACTGCCCGCCTCCACGCCGTTCACCCAGATGCGTTTCGTCTGTCCATCCCAAGTGGCCACGAGGTGATGCCATTCACCCCGCTTCAGCGTACCGGGCGCGGTGCGGTGGATCTCCACCTCGTCCGGTCCGACGCCATTCCCGAGGAAAAAGCCGACATACCCGTCCTTGCCAATACCCAGCGCGAAGCCCTCGTCGCTTTCCTTGTCTTCCTGGGTGATGAGCCCGGCCAAGGCGGCGACCGACCAGGGCCGCACCCAGCATTCCAGGCTCAACGCGCGCGGGGAGCCGGTGAGTCGCTTCGGAATGTGGACGTACGATCCGGGGTGAATCGGCTGCACCCGGGCCGGAAATTCGCCGGCGTCCTGGAGCAAATCGTCACCCGCCGGATCATCAATGGTTTGCCCCAGCCGGTAGAAGCCCACGCGGTAGGGCTGATCACTCGACAGGTGAAACGCGAGGGTTTGGCCCGCCGCCACGCTGTGCCGGGCGGGATAGCCATGCACGCCAGCCACCACCAACGGTTTGTGCGCCGGAATCCCCGGATAAACGCTCCCCTCCGTAGCCGCTGCAACCCCGGACGGGGAGGCCACGAGGCCCACTGTCCCCGCCGCCGTCAGCCTGAGAAAGTCGCGTCGGCTCGTCGTGTTCATGCGTGTGCGGGAAGGCTGACAAAGCCGTTCCCTCCTCGCGAGCGGTTTTCAGACGGTGCCGCCACGAAGTGCGGTCACCGCCTTGCGCCGTTTTTACCGTCCGACGCACGGAGCTGGCCGCGCTCAGATTCCGACCGTATCGATCTGCTCGTAGGCGGCATTGAGCCACATCTTGACGCGCTGACGCTCCAGCAGGCCGAGGCCCTTGCTGTCGGAATCGCTCTTGTGCTTGGCGGCCCAGAAGTTGGTGCTGCCCGCATCGATCTTGGCAATCACCGGCTCGTGCAGCTTTTTCAGGGTGACGATCTTCGCGTTCAAGGCCAGGGCACGGTCCTTTTCGCCGGACTCGGTGAAGAGCGGGAAGCTCTCCCCGCGCAGCTGGTTCAGCACGATCACGTAGTTGAGCCGGGCGCCGAAGCGATCGAAAAGCTTCTTCAGCAGGTCCACGGAATCCTTGCCGGAATCCATTACATGCCAGTAGCAGAGCGTGATGCCGAGTTCGGCGGCCGCCTCGAGCACGCCCGATTCATCCATCCATTTCACGAGCGCCTCATGCGTCTGCGCGGCCAGATCGACCAGCACCCGCTTCTCTGGGTTCGCCGCCGCCGTCTCCACGATGGAGTCGAGGCTTTCGTAGCTGTCCACCACGATCGGCGAGGCGAACTGCCCGTAGAAGCGCATCAGCGCGCCATGCGAGCGGTCCGTGTCAAAGCCGAGGAGCGGGATGTTGTGGTCGATCAGGTACTGGGCAACGACCCGGGCGACGACAGATTTGCCGACGCCGCCTTTTTCGCCGCCGATGAGATGAATGTTGGCCATAAATCAGTTCAAGAATTCGAGTTCAGTTCAAAAAGAGGAAATGACCCGGCTGCCTTTGGGTTACGGCAACCGCGCCTTGGGAAAGGGTAGTCAGGGCGTCCGAAAATGCGCCAAACAAATAGCGTTCGAGCCGATGATCAGGTCAAAAGCCTGACTTCCGCGGGGCGATTTTCCTCGGAAAACCTCACCCGTCGCTACCACCGCTGACGCGGCGGGCCGGAGCGCTGCTGCGACTGGCCGCCACCACCGCCTCCGCCGCCACCGCGTTGCGGCGGGCGTCCCTGCCCCTGCCCCCGCCCCTGCTGCGGCGGCCGACGATCACCGTCACCTCCGGCTGGGGCCGACGCAGAGTAGTCGAAGCCTTCCGCCCGCTTGCGGACGATCCCGCGCCCGATGAAGCGCTCCAACGAGCGCAATTCACCCTGGTCCTCCGGCGTGACAAAGCTGATGGCGTCGCCCACGGCGTGCGCCCGACCGGTACGACCGATCCGGTGAACATAATCCTCCGCGTGCATCGGGAAATCGTAGTTCACCACATGCGAAATGCCGTCCACGTCGATGCCACGCGCAGCGATATCCGTCGCGACCAGCACGCGCACCGCACCCGATTTAAAATCCTTCAGCGCCTTCAGCCGCTGATTCTGCGAGCGGTTGGAATGCAGCGTCGCCGTGCGGATGCCCTTTTGCTCCAGCTGCCGCGCGATGCGGTCTGCTCCGTGCTTCATGCGTGAGAAGACGAGCACCATGTCCATCTGCGGATCGCGCAGCAGGTGATGCAACAACGCCGGCTTCAGGTGCTTGGGCACCTCATAGACGAGCTGGGTGACGGTCTCGGCGGGGTTCGAGCGGCGGCCGATCTGGATCGTCTTCGGATTGCGCTGAAACTCATGCGTCAACGATTCGATCTCCGACGAAAGGGTCGCGGAAAAGAGCAGGGTCTGCCGTTGCTTCGGCAGTCGGCGGACAACCTGCCGGATCGAAGGCAGGAAGCCCATGTCCAGCATCCGGTCCGCCTCATCCAGCACCAGGAACTGCAAACCGGAAAAATCCGCGTAATTCCGGTCCATGAGGTCCAGCAGCCGTCCCGGGCACGCGATGACCACATCGGTCGAGGCCCGCAACGCGCGGATTTGCGGCTGCTCGCCCACGCCGCCGAAGACGGTGGCCATCGTGAGCGGCAAATGCTTGGCATAGGCGCGCACGTTTTCCTCGATCTGGACGACCAGTTCCCGCGTGGGCGCGATGACCAGCACCCGGGTGCCCCGGCGGCCACCGGCAGCCAGGTTGGCGGCGAGTTTCGTCAGGATGGGCAGCGTAAATGCCGCCGTCTTGCCGGTGCCCGTCTGGGCGATGCCGATGAGGTCCTGCCCGGCAATGATGGGCGGGATGGCGGCGGTCTGAATGGGGGTGGGCTCGGTGTAGCCGGCTTCCTGCACGGCCTGCAAAATTTTGGCGTCGAGACCCAGATTACGAAATGACATTGAGGGGCAAGGGTAGCCAGAAGCGGCGCGATAGCACGCCCCAAACGCATTTTTGCCGGGGTCAGCTCCCTGCCCCGCACCTTCCGTCAGAGCCGGATTTGACCAACCTCACCGTTGGCCTAGGAGAGGCAGAAATTAGCGTTTTAAAAGGCATTTTCGCGTATTTTAGTAGCGCCAGCCGAGCCTTGCTCCCTACCCCGGTCCTACTCCGTTTCCGGCACTTCTCAGGCCGGCCCCTAGCTCTGGCTGGATTGCGCTTTCAGGCATGATTCTGGGCATTTTATCACCGCAATGAACGACACGCTCAACACGAAGACGGAACTACCGGTGATGGAACTGCGCGAGACGCTGCGCCGCTTCACCTGGCTGGTGGGCATGCTCGCCGTGATCGCCACGGTGGCCGTGCTCGCCCACGAACCCTTTGGCCGCATGATCGAGCAGCGCCAGGAAGCCGGCCGCCCGGTCTCCGTCACCGGCACGATGCTGGCCCAGCGCTGATCCGCCAACGACTTTCAAACGAAGCAAGGCCGGAGGATGTCCTCCGGCCTTTTTCTTTGTGTTCAAACCAAACTCCTGCAGGCCGCTCAGGCCAGCGGGATAGCTACCGGTTCGAGCAGTTCGGCGCTAAAGGGCTCCACTTTGAGTTCCAGCCCTTCGTACCAGATGCAGACGAGATCACCGTCGGAAAATCCCCGCAGCCGAAGCGATTGATCCACCGTCACAAGGATCGGAGGCTCCTGCACCTGACCGATCGTGTGATGCACCGTCATCACCGGTCCACCCGACTTCAGCCGTACGAGCTCGTCAGGTTTGAACCGGCAAGGCACCGGTACTTTTTGGGCCTCGGCGGTCATCGCAAGTGGTGAAAAGCCCACGCTAAGAGGCTCAGCAGCAAGCCCAGAGCGATGAGGGTGCCCCGAAGTTTGCCCAACTCCTGTCGCAGCGTACTCCAACGCCCGGTATCATCCAACCAGCGCTCACAGGCCGGGCAAATCGACGAATCGCGAGCCACCAAGGAACGGCAATGGACGCAGCTTTTTTTAGTCCAGAACATTGTTGGTGAGAGATCGATTCCTAGTAATATTTCCTATTACCTGTTAGCCAAATTATTAGCTTATCAATCTCAAGCGTCAACCTGTTTCCCCCTCAGGTTCAGCAAGATAACGATTCTCGATAAAAGGCGGATGCAAGCCGGGGAGCGCATGCTTGAAGCCTGAGACTGTAATCGTCCATGCAACCCGCTCCCTGCTTGAGAACTGTGGAAGATGGGCAGCAGTGGAGCTTTATTCTGCTTTTCGCCCGTGAAAGCATGCTGACCATTGAACATGGTGTCGGACGACATTCTCAGCCTTTTGGCGGCGCGCCGGGGGCATTTTCGGCTGGAATCCGGCCATCACGGCGAGCTGTGGCTGGAACTGGAACGACTCTGCCTGCGTCCGGAACGGGTACGTCCCTTCGCCACGGAACTGGCCCGGCAACTGGTGGCCAATCGTGTAGAGGCCGTCTGCGGCCCGATGAACGAGGGCTCGTTCATCGCCCTGCTGGTGGCGGAGGCGATGGGCGTGGAATTCACCTACGCCGAACGGGTTCCCGCCACTGGGCGCACCGGGCTCTTCACGGTGGATTACCGCGTACCGGCTCCATTGCGCCCAATCCTGCGCGGACGCCGCGTGGCCATCGTCAACGACGTGATTAACGCCGGCTCCGCTGTGCGCGGCACCTATGCCGACCTGCTGGCGATCGGGGCAGTGCCGGTCACTCTTGCGTCGCTGGTCGTTCTGGGTGATTCCGCCGCCCGGCTCGCGGACGGCTGGGGCATCCCGTTGGTAGCCCTGGCTCAGCAGGCCAACCCGTTGTGGGAACCAGCCGCCTGTCCGCTGTGTGCGGCTGGGGAGCCAGTGAGCCAGTGAGAGAGCGGGATGCTTAGCCACCGGACGCGCGATCCTTTCTCACTTTCTGACTCACTCGCTCACGATCCGCCCGCAAACCCGGCCGTCAGCCGTCCCCTTACCTTCACTTCACCTCGGGCAATCGCGGCGATGGCGGCGGGGTACAGCTCACGTTCGGCCTGCTGGATGCGTTCATGCAGCGTCACCGCCGTATCGCCATCGAGGACCGGCACCGCCCGCTGCCCGATGATTGCGCCGGTGTCGATGCCCTGATCCACGTAATGCACGGTGCAGCCCGTCACCTTCACCCCATAGTCGAGCGCCTGTTTCCAGGCGGCCAGACCGGGAAAGGAAGGCAGGAGCGACGGATGGATGTTCACCACGCGTCCCTCAAACGCCCGCAGAAACTCACCCTTGAGAATGCGCATGAAGCCGGCCAGCACGACGAGATCCACCTGCGCCTCCCGCAACGCGCCGATATAGGCGGCCTCGGCCGATTCATCGAGCTTGGTGCGGAACGGCCCCGGGACGATATGGCGGAAGGGCAGCCCACGCTGGGCGGCGTGCTGAAGGATGCCTGCCTCAGCCACATCGCTGGCGACGAGGACTACCTCCGCCGACACCTGCCCGGCAGCGATGGCATCGGCGATGGCGACAAAATTCGAGCCCTTGCCCGAACCGAGGACGCCGATACGCAGCGGTAAAGTTTGCGACATGCGCGCAGAGTGACCCGATTCGCCCGACGGATGGAAGATGGCAGTTGGGCGCGGGGCGAGGCTGAGGAGACAGGAGACAAAATTCAGGAGACAGGAGTTGGCTGTTGAAGGCTGATTCCGCTCCATAACAGCCTGCGAGAGAGAGCCTGGTTTGCAGCTCCTGAATCCTGTCTCCTTGCTTCCGGCACCGCCGGGCTGCGACAACTCGCGCGTGTTGCTTTGTTGGATTTTCGGAATCCTCGCCCTGATCAGCGTCGTTACTGGCGTGTGGCAGTTTGTCGCGGCGATGCGTTTCCCGCTGCACCGGCGCGTGACGGACAAGTCGTTCGCGCCGGGCGTGACGCTGCTCAAATCGCTCAAGGGCTGCGACGACCACACCCGCGACTGCCTGCGGAGCTGGTTCACCCAGGATTATGCGGGCCCGGTGCAGATTCTCTTCGCCGTGCAGAACGCCGCTGACCCCGTTTGTGAGGTCGTGCGCTCGTTGCAGCAGGAATTTCCGCAGGCCGACGTGCGGCTCGAAATCGTCTCCACGCTCCTCGGGGCCAACGCCAAGGTCTCGAAGCTCGCCCACCTCGAATCGCTCGTGGTGCACGAAATCGTCATCATCAGCGATGCCGACGTGAAGATACCGGCGGACCTGCTCACCAACATCGTCGCTCCGCTGCGTGATCCAAAAGTGGGATTAGTGAACTGCTTTTACCGGCTGGCCAACCCCACCACGGCGGCCATGCGGTGGGAAGCCGTGGCGATCAATGCCGATTTCTGGAGCCAGGTGCTCCAATCCCGCACGCTCCAGCCGCAGGATTTCGCGCTCGGCGCGGCGATGGCACTCCCGACGGCCCGACTCGTGGAAATCGGCGGCTTTCGCGCGCTGGTGGATTATCTGGCGGATGACTATCAGCTAGGCAACCGCATCGCGAAGAGGGGCTACCGCATCGAACTGTGCCCGGTAGTCGTCGAATGCTGGGACCCGCCGATGGGCTGGAAACAAGTATGGGCCCACCAGCTGCGCTGGGCCCGGACCATCCGGGTCTGCCAGCCGGCGCCGTTCGCGGCGAGCATCCTGAGCAATCAGGGACTCTGGCTGGTCCTCTTCGGCCTCGTCAGTATCGGGCGGTTGGATGGCGAGGTCTCGGTTGGCACCGATGCATTGTTGATCGCCGCGCTGGTTTGGCGCGTGCTGCAAGTGCGCCAGCTGGTGATCCAGCTGGGCTTCAGCCAAAGGTTTCCGTCGCTCGCCGATGTGGTTCTGCTGAAGGATCTCCTCAACGCCGCCATCTGGGCGGCAGCCTTGTTTGGCAACACCGTTGTCTGGCGTGGCGTCACCTACCGCGTCGGTCGCGATGGCAAGCTCACACGCCTCATCTAGGTGCCAGCGGTCATTTTTTCAGTTCAGGCTCGCATTGGCGACCCACCCCTCTATGGGCTATGCTTCACCCGATGAATGACGATGCGTGGCGCCAGCAATTCCGGGAAGTTTACGATCGCGGCACGGCCGCCTGGAAGGCTGGTCGCCGCACGCCCAAGACGATGTTCGACGAGACTGACACGGCGTTTCTCGCCGGCATCGGCTGCACCGCGCAGGAGCTCTTCGACTTCGTGGACGACTACCCGCGCTACGGTGAGCCCAACTTCGACACCGTGGTCGAGATCACCGCCATCCGGCGCGACTACTTCCTGAACGTGCTCGGTGGAAAACCCACCGGCCACGTCGCCTCCATGGCGGATCTGCCGGCCAAGACCGACAAGGCGGACGGCATCGCCTGGCTGCCCCGTCTTATCGCCAAGGCGCGGCTGAAGTTGCGTGGCGAGATGCCCGCCGACCTCATGTACGGCTGCGGTGGTGACCGCCCCTTTGTGCGTGAAATGCGGACAACCCTGCCCAAGTTTCTCGCCTTGGTGCGCGATTCCGGCGACGACGACCGCCTGATCATTGAGGCCGTGAAGCGCAAGGCCCGGCTGAAGTAACCGGGCCATTTCCACGCGGCGACCGGGAGCCCGTTGCTGAATCGGGGTTCCCCGTCTTTCTCCATTTCATCGGCTCGGGCACCGCAGGCTTGGCAACTGCGGGCCGTCGCGAGCATGGTTAACGCATGGCAAGCGACCGGTTTCTCAAGGCGGCGGTGGCCGAAGCCCAGCTCGGTCTCGACGAAGGCGGCATCCCCATCGGCTCCGTGATCGTCCACCAGGGCAAAATCATCGGGCGCGGTCACAACCGCCGAGTGCAGCGCGGCAGCACGGTCCTCCACGGCGAGATGGACGCGCTGGAAAACGCGGGCCGGCAATCCGCCTCGGTCTATCGCGAATGCACCCTCTACACGACGCTCTCGCCCTGCCCCATGTGTACGGGAGCGATCCTGCTCTACAAGATTCCCCGCGTGATCATTGGTGAGAACCGCACGTTTCAGGGCTCGGAATGGCTGCTGCGCCTCAACGGCGTGGAGGTGACGGTGGTGGATGACGCGACCTGCGTGAAACTGATGGTCGATTTCATCCGCAACAAACCCCAGCTCTGGAACGAGGACATCGGCGTCTGACGTGTCTGCGGGCGGTTTGCATTGCCGGCCCTGCCATTCGCGGAAAGGCTCACCGCAGTGAGCAAACCGGTTCGTCGTCTCGATCAGATTCTCGCCAACCTCGGCTACTGCAGCCGCAGTGAGGCCCGTGGCTGGGTGCGCGGCGGGCGCGTCCTCGTGAATGACGAGAAAGCCACGGACCCTGCCGACAAGGCTCCGCTGGCTTCGGTATTGGTGGACCACCTGCCATTGGAATGCCCCGATGGCCTGCTCGTCGTGCTGAACAAGCCCGCCGGTTACATCTGCACCCATGACGCGCGCGAGGGCCCGATCGTGTTCGACATCCTGCCGCACCGCTGGGTCCGGCGGAATCCACCGGCCACCACCGTCGGACGGCTCGACAAGGACACGACCGGCGTCCTGCTCATCACTGACCAGGGCACGCTGGTGCAGCGTTGGACGTCACCGCATCACAAGGTGCCCAAGATTTACGAGGTCACGCTGGATGGCGAACTGCGGCCGGAACTCATCGAAATCTTTGCCGCCGGCACCCTGCTGCTGGAGGACGACGTGAAACCCTGCCTGCCGGCAAAACTGGAGATCGTGGGCCCGCACGAAGCCCAGCTGGAACTCGTGGAAGGCCGCTATCATCAGGTGAAGCGCATGTTCGGCAGCCAGGGCCTGAACGTGACGCGGCTGCACCGGAGCCATTTCGGCGAGTACACCATCGGCGATCTCAAGCCGGGCCAGTGGCGGCTGCTGCCGCTGCCTGCGGGTTGAATTCGACCAGCCGGATCGAGCCAGGAAACTGGCTTTTCGCAAACTCCTCCAGCATCAGGGCCTTGGCCTTTTCGGGGGAGAATCCGCCCGAACCGGTTCCCAACAGCGGAAATGCCACCGATCTGAAGCCGGCCGTTCCCGCCACCCGGAGAGCGTTTTTTACCGATTCACGAATCGAATAGGCCGAGGCCCGCCACAGCATGTTGATGCCGGCCACGTGGATGATTCCACGAAACGGAAGCCGCCCGGCCCCCGTCAGGATCGCTTTTCCCAGTGGCACTGGCCCATGCCGGGCCACTTCGCGGAACGGTTCCGTGCCGGCCGCGCGCTTGATGGCCCCCGAAACGCCCTGAGGCAGCAACAGCCACCACGGGATGATATTCCGGTTCCAAGCGTTGACGATGGCCTCGACCGGCTGCTGAAGGAGATCGCCTTCCACGACACACCAGTTAGGCATCAATGGCTGCATGGGAGTTTAACTCTGTTCCGGCAATAAGGTTTCGCCTGCATCCGATCCGGCAAACGCGGCCATTGCCTACCCCTTTGTCCGTCCGCTACAACGCTCCGGTGTCGCAGCAACAAACTCTCCGCCAGCCTGTTTCCTTTGCCGGCATCGGCCTGCATTCGGGAAACAAGGTCAGCATGAATTTCCTGCCCGCGCCGCCCAACACCGGGCTGCGCTTCCGGCGCATTGATCTGGACGGCAAGCCCGAGCTCGAGGCCCGGGCCGAATTCGTCACCGATACCCAGCGCTCTACCACGCTGAGCAAGGGGCCGGTCAAAATCCATACGGTGGAGCATGTGCTGGCCGCCTTCGCCGGGGCGGGCGTGACCAATGCCATCATTGAGATCGACTCCAACGAGCCCCCCATCGCCGATGGCAGCTCACGGGAGTTTGCCCAGCTGGTCCGCGAGGCCGGCATCACGGTCCAGACCGATCCGATCGAGCCCTACAAGATCACCACGCCGATCGAGCTGACCATCGGTGAGACGCAGCTCGCCATTTTCCCCTACAACGGCTTCAAGATCACCTGCACCAGCTCCGACAGGGGCGGCCGCTTTACCCAGTTCTATTCCACCGAGGTGACGCCGGAGACGTGGGAGAAGGAACTGAGCCACGCGCGCACCTTCTGCTTCTACGAGGAAATCGAATTCCTGATCCGCAACGGGCTGATCAAGGGCGGCAGCCTCGAAAACGCGATCGTGATCCGCGAGGACGCCGTGCTGACCAACGAACCGCTCCGCTACCCGGAGGAGTTTGTCCGGCACAAGATGCTCGATATCGTCGGCGACCTCTCCCTGGTGGGCCGTCCCATCCACGGCCACGTCGTCGCCGTGAAGCCGAGCCACCACGCGAACACCGAGCTGGCCAAGGCCATTCTCGCCCAGATGCGCCGCCCTCTCGAGCAGGCGCAGACGTTCGCCCCGCCGCCAGCCGCCAGCCAGCAGGCTGAAGCTCCCAGTTCCAAATCCTCCAAGCCCGCTCCGAAACCTGTGTCCACCGCCGCCGCCGAACCTGCCGTCAAGGACGGCGCCTCGCTCGACATCAACGAGGTGATGAAGCTCCTGCCGCACCGGCCGCCATTCCTGATGGTGGACCGCGTGCTCAAGATCGAGGGCAACAAGATCACCGCGCTGAAGCAGGTCACCATCGGCGAACCGTACTTCGCCGGCCATTTCCCCGGCCACCCGATCATGCCCGGCGTGCTGCAACTGGAGGCCATCGCGCAGGTCGCTGGCATCCTGATGATGCGGCAGGCTGAGAATGCCGGGAAACTCGCCTACTTCATGTCGGCCGAGGATGTGAAATGGCGCAAGCCCGTCACCCCGGGCGACACGCTCATCATCGAGGTCGAGCTGACCAAATCACGCGGCAAGATCGGCCGCGCCAAGGGGACATGCCTCGTCAATGACGAGGTCGTGAGCGAGGCGGTCGTGACCTGCATGTTCTTCGAACGCTGATCATGGCGACGAACATTCATCCGACGGCGGTCATCCACGCGGGCGCTCAACTGGGTGCCGATTGCGAAGTCGGGCCCTACTGCGTCATCGGCGAACACGTCCGCCTCGGCGATCGCTGCAAATTGCATTCCCACGTGGTCATCGACGGGCACACCACCCTAGGTGCCGAGAACGAGGTGTTCCCGTTCGCCTGCCTTGGTCTCAAGACACAGGACCTGAAGTGGAAAGGCGGAGTCACCCGCGTCGACATCGGCGACCACAACGTCTTCCGCGAGTACCTCACCGTCCACAGCGCCACCAGTGATGGCGGCGCCACACGGGTCGGCTCCCACAACCACTTCCTCGCCTACGTCCATCTCGCGCACGACGTGCAGTTGGGCAGCCACATCATCATGTCCAACGTGGCGACGCTCGCGGGGCACGTCACGGTCGAGGATCACGCGATCATCGGCGGGCTCGCTGCCGTGCATCAGTTCTGCCGCATTGGTAAGTACGCGATGATCGGCGGCTGCGCCAAGGTCGTGCAGGACATCCCGCCGTTCATGATGGGCGACGGCAACCCGGCCGAGACGCGCTTCATCAACAAGGTCGGCCTGGAACGCAACGGCTTCGCCCCCGAGGTCGTGAAGGCGCTCACGCACGCCTACAAGATTCTCTTCCGCGAAGGGCTCACCATCTCCAACGCGCTCACCAAGATCGAAGCCGAGCTGCCGAAGTCGCCCGATCTCGATCACCTCGTCGCCTTCATCCGCGCCAGCGAGCGCGGCATTTCGAAGTAGGCGGAGGCTACGCCGACACGAGCACGACGTTCGTGTAGATCCGCGCCTCGCCGGTCCGGATGATACCGAGCGCGTGCGGCACGCGCGCCTTCAGTTGCAGATGAGGCTCGAATGTCGGTGACACCGTACCGAAGGCGTTTCTGAACTCCTCCTGCACCGCCGCCGGGTTGTGTGCCTGAAACTCCGCCGCCATCCAGGCGTGGCCGCATTTCCAATTGGCCAGCACCGCCGCGAGGACCTGCGGCACCGTCGGCACGCCATAGACCAGCGAAAGATCCACCTCCACCAGGCCCGGCCAGTGCGGGAACATGGAGTCCGCAATGACGAGCGTGTTCGTGTGACGCACGCGCGCGAGCAGGGCGAGCAGCTGCGGATTGAGAATGCCGGATTGGATCATGCGGTTTTGAAGGAGTGTGAGTTATCTGGCAGATTTTGCAGCACCATACTCGCCCGTTTGTCCGGCAACCGATCATGACAAGTCGCTCCCACAAGGGAGAGTTTCACTTGCTGTGCAGAAGCCTCTTCCAAGTGCGTAGCAGCCGACGTGAGGAGGCTCTGACCAGGAACAGAAAATGGAGCCTCCTCACGTCGGCTGCTACGGAAGTATCAAGGGCCGGTTGGGATGATCGCCGCCACCTTTTCCAGGTCGTCGTAGCGGGCCTGCCAGGTGGTGTACATCGCGCCGATCACACCGGGCACGCCTTTCGCGGAATCCAGCCAGCGCTGCATCTGCGCCGGACTGTCGTCGTAGTAGCCGGCCAGAATCTGCCGGTTGCCCCGGTCGGCGAAGAACTTCAGCGAATCGGCCCGGTGGCCGTCGTTCCACTGCATGATGATAATGTCCTTGTCCAACCCGGCCCATGAATCCGTCAGCGGGCCGTTCACCAGATAGTACGGCCCCTTCACCGCATTATGGAACGGGTCGAACATGTCGTTCCAGGTGTAGATGCGTCCGCCGGGATTCACCTCGCGCAGGATCTTCGCGCACTCGTGCACATTTTCCGCCAGCAGCTGGCCCGGAGTCAGGCTGCGCTTGCGGAACGCCTCGCTCCAGCCGAGCACGCGGATCTCGTCGTGGCTCATCATGTAGCCCTTGGCGTGAAAGAGGGCGTGGACACGGCGCGCTTGATCGCGGAGCAACTCCAGCGTCTTCGGCTCGGCAATGTCCATCATCACCTGTCCGTCGTAAATGCTGGCGACATGCTGGTACGAGACACGGAGTCGGGCGCCTTCAGGCACTGCATTCTTCAGGTGGATGACCGGCGATTCGTGGTAGATGTCGTAGCAGCCGGCATACGGTTTCGTACCCATCAGGGGATCACTGACCGGCTCGAAGTCGTTGCCCTCAACGAGTTCCCTGCCCTGCTCATCTTTCACTATGAACGGAGCCCCCGGCCGGCGAATTAGGTTCACGAGCCCGACCTCCTCCAGCGTGGCGTCGTCCCACCAGAGGGAGCCGGTCGTCGCGCCCCACGCGCCGAGATAAAGGTTCACCACGGAGTTGCTGAGCGAGTTGAAGACGACGTGATGGGTACGCCAGTCCTGCGTCGGCTCGGTCTTGAGGTAGTCGTAGTTCAGGGAGTGGCCCTGCAACCCGAGCACCTTGACCTCCGGCGTGCCGGCGAAGTGGTCGGTCTTCACGCGCACCGTGAGATGATACTGGCGGAACGGGACGAGCCTGAGCTTCTGCGAAATCCGGGCGTTCGCCCCCTTGGGATCGGTGATGCGGGCGGCGCCGTTGTCGGCCACGACGGTGTCGTCCTTCCAATCCCAGCGCTTCAGGTCGGCCATGTCGCCGCCCTTGAGCACCGGCGGCGCATCAGATTCAAACCGCGCCACGTCGCCATAGACGACAAACGGCGCATCCTTCACCGGCGGACCCTCGGCCAGATTGGGATCGCTCCACAGCAGGTCGTTGGAATAGCCCACGGGGAACACCGCCGGAACGATCTCAATCCCGGCATCCGCCGCCGCCTGTTTTACGCGCGCGACGTTGCGGAAATAGTGGTCATCCAACGAGGCAAGCCGGCTGAACTTGGAATCCGCCAGCAGCATGTGCGTGTAACCGGCCTTGCCGGCCCGGTGCATGAGGGCGTCCAGTTTGGTCACCCGCTCATCCACCAGCAGATTGTCGGCGACATAGAACCAGCGTTCCAGTGCCTGCGCATGGAACCAGAACAGCGCCAGCAACGGCACGATACGGAGAAACTTCATGGAACCATGCTAGCCTCTCCGGCCCTGCCGTCAGTCACGAACATCCGCCGGCGATTTCGCCGGGGCGGCGCGACTCAGCAGGAGCGCGGACGATCACGTCCGCGAGTCACTCAAGAAATCTTACAACAGAGCAGGCCAGACGAAGCCGGTAATGCTCCCCTTCTTCAGCACCGTGTTCAAGCGGACGTGACCGTCCGCGCTCCGTTTTCACTGCCAGGCGGCCAGTTTCTCATCGCGCCAGATGTCGACGACGGACTGCCGCTGCCGCACCACGGACACTTGCTTGCCGTTCACCAGCACTTCGGCAACCAGCGGACGGCTGTTGTAGGTGCTGCTCATCACCGAGCCATAGGCCCCGGCGCTGAGGAGCGCCAGGTAGTCGCCTTCGCCCACCTTGGGCAGCGGACGGTCCTTGGCAAAATAGTCGCCCGACTCGCAAATGGGGCCGACCACATCGGACGACACCAGTGCACCGCCCTTTTTCGCGAGCGGCACGATCTCGTGGTAGCTGTCGTAGAAGGCGGGCCGGATGAGGTCGTTCATCGCGGCATCCACGATGACGAAGTTCTTCTTGCCCGTGCGCTTGATGAACTCGACACGTGTGACCAGCGCCCCTGCATTGCCGGTGATGAAGCGGCCGGGCTCGAGCAGGACCTTCAGGCCAAGCGGCTTCAGCAGCGGCACGAGCGTGTCCGCATAGGTCTGCGGGGTGAGCACCTTGCGGCCCTCAGGCGTGCGCCACCACTTTGCGTCGCCGCTGGCGAGCGCACCCTTGTAAACGATGCCGATGCCGCCACCGATGCTGAAGAAGTCGAAGCCGTGCTTCGCGTTCAGCTTGGTCACCAGCGGCACAACCTTCTCGACGGCCTTGCGGAACGGCGTCACGTCGGTGAGCTGCGAGCCGATGTGCATCTGCAGGCCGCGCAGGCGCAGATTGGACAGTTTGGCGGCGCGGGCATAGACGCCTTCGATCTCCTCGAAGGCGATGCCGAACTTGTTTGCGTAGGTGCCGGTGGTGATCTTGGCGTGGGTGCCGGCGTCCACGTTGGGGTTCACGCGCACGGCCACCGGGGCGATCTTCTTCAGCTTGAGCGCCACCTTGCTGATGCGCTTCAGCTCGGCCTCGGACTCGACGTTGAAGCTGTAGATGTCCTGCTTCAGCGCGAAGGCGATTTCCTCCTCCGTCTTGCCCACGCCCGCAAAGACGCACCGGCGCGGATCGCCACCGGCCGCCATCACGCGCTGGATCTCGCCTGCGCTCACCGTGTCAAAGCCGCTGCCCAAGTTGGCGAGCGTGCGGATGACGGCGAGGTTCGAGTTCGACTTCATCGCATAGCAGACCAAGTGTGGCAGCGGCGCCAGCGCCCGGTCGAGCTTGGTGAAGTGGTCGGAAAGCGTGGCCTGCGAGTAGACGTAGAGCGGTGTGCCAAATTTTTTGGCCAGGGTGCTCAACGGAACCCCTTCACAAACCAGCTCACGATCGGCGTAACGAAATGAATGCACGGGGGCGGGTTGTGCCACACCGGTGGAAGCCGCCGCAAGCGCAGAGGCGACGGACAGATTTGTCCTGGGGCCGGTCAAAAATGCGAAAGAGCTGCCGGTGAAGTCCGGCAGCCCTTCGCAAAAAGCCATCAAGGACGCTTATTGGGCGACCGGTGCCGCAGCCGATTTGGCCACGTGCGAGGTCTGCTTTGTGGTCACCTTTTTGGCCTTTTTGGTCTGCTTCTTGGCCTTCCGATGCGCCTTGCGCACCTGCTTCTTGGTCAGCGCCTTGGCCGGCTTGTCGGATTCACCGGCGACCGGGGCAACCGGTTTGTCGGCCACGGTCTGGACCAGGGCCGAGGCGGAAAAGCCCACGGCGAGAATGAATGCGAGAAATTTGTTCATAGCGGAAGTAAAGGAGCGTGTCGCGCCGACAAAGCCAATCAGATTTTGAGCGGCGCAACGTTCATTCGAGCGGCGCGATCGGGCGCGGCGCCCGGCCGTCCACGCAGTAGTGCCAGGCGGAGAGCAGCTCCTGCTGGTGCTGGGTCGCCCATTCGAGCACCAGGTCGCGGACCCGCTGGGGCGCATTGCCCTGCACCACCCGGAGCGGCCAGAGGCGGACCACCAGCTCATGCTCGCCGTAGTTGGCGACGATGTGGGCTTCCAGATTCCGCGCATGCAATATGCGGATGATGATCCCGTAAAATTTGGAGATGACCGGCATACAGGCCTTTCTTTCTTTTTCAGATTTCAACCGACGCGCATTCCGACGCATCGGCCGGCTTCACATTCAATTCGTTCCTCAATTCGCTGAAAATGACCCGGCAGATCGGGAAAGGTTTCAGTTCCAGCGGGATTAATTTTCGGTACCGCGCATTATCCGGACCGTATGATTACATATGCAAACATAATCCCTGGCTGCGGTCAGCGCTTTCCTTCCCGGCGATCTGGCGTAACCTGCCGCCATGAGTCGTTCATGCCTGTATGCCCTGCTGCTCCTCCTGGCGGCCCTCGGCTGTCGCACGGAGAATTCCGACCTCCCCTCGCTGGTCCAGCTCCGCGCCAAAGTCGGCCAGTACACCTTTGACGACGCCGTGCGCCAGATGGGGCCGCCCGCCAGCAAGACCGAGCTGGGCGACCACTCGCTGATCGCCGAATGGGAAGCGGGCACTTCCAGCGAGCCGTCCTTCAGCTTCGGGCTCGGCTCGTCGAGCGGCAACGTGTCCACGGGAGCTGGCACAACGGTCGGAGGCAAAGTAACGCACATCTATCGTCAGCTTCAGTTCGACCAGACCGGGAAACTGGCACTCGTGACCGAAGTGAAGCGGTAACCCTCCCGGGTTTCCGCAGCTACCGTTCAGGTTGATGACGATCTCCCACATCTTCCGAATCTTTGTCTGCCTCGCGGGATTGCTGCTGAGTTTTCTGGTGGCTGCCGCCGCCGAACCAGTGACCCCGCTGCAGGTGGATTTTTCCAGCGGCCTGGGAGCGGTACGCGCCCTGCATGGGATTAATAAGGGGCCTCTGGTCGCAGGCGGCCTGATCGATCTTACCGCCCCGCTCCGTGCGCTGGGTGTGCCGCAGATCCGGCTGCACGACTGCCACTGGCCCAATCCGGACGTGGTGGACATCCACGCCGTCTTTCCCGATTTTCGGGCCAATCCCCAGCTCGCGTTCAACTACGACTTTGCCGCGACTGACGAATACCTTGCCGCCACGAGGCAGACCGGCGCACAAATCATCTACCGACTTGGCGAGAGCATTGAGCACACGTCTCGGAAGCGTTTTGTGCATCCGCCGGCCGATCCGGAAAAATGGGCGGCCATCTGTCTCGGCATCATCCGGCACTGCAACGAGGGCTGGGCCGACGGCACACGGCTCGGCATCCGCCACTGGGAAATCTGGAATGAGCCGGAGAACCGCCCCGCCATGTGGAGCGGTACCGATGATGACTATTTCCGCCTCTATCGCACCGCCGCGACCCGCATTCGGGCGAGCTATCCCGATTTGAAAGTGGGCGGACCGGCCGTCGGCGCGAGCGGGCAATTTGTGAACGGCGAGTTCCGGCCCACGGCCTTTGTCACCAACTTCCTCGCACTCTGCCGCCGCGAGTCGCTGCCGCTCGACTTCTTTTCCTGGCATTGCTACACGGCCGATCCATCGGAACTCGTCCGGCGCGCCCGGGCGATCCGGCAACTGCTCGATGCCTACGGCTTCTCCAAAACGGAAAGCCATCTGAACGAATGGAACTACCTCCCCGGGAACAGTTGGAAGGGGCTCGGCCAGAACAGCCCGCCGGCAAATCGGCAGACCGCTTACGAGACAATGGCAGGCTCGGCAGGTGCGGCCTTCATCGTGACGGCGCTGCTGGAGCTGCAGGATGCCCCGGTGGATGTTTGCAACCTCTTCCATGGCGAGGCGGGCGGCTTCGGCCTGTTCAACGAACACGGCGTGCCACAGAAGAATTATTATGGCCTGCTCGCCTTTCATGGCCTGCTCGATACTCCCCGCCGCGTGGCCGCGCACGGCGCAGTGGCCGGACAGCTGGGCCTGGTCGCCGGACTGAATACCGCCGGCTCCGAAGCTTCGATCCTGATCAGCAGCCTGGATCGGTCGTCTTCCGATTTCGAAGTAGTGCCGACGCACCTGGCCTGGTCCGGACCGACCTGCGTGGAAACTTGGTTGGTGGACGCCAGTCATGACTTCAGCCTTGTCAACACCACGACCAACGCCGTCAGCGACACCCCGCTCCGGCTGGGTTTGAAATCGCCTGCGGTCGCCCTCCTTCGGCTGCGCCAGCTGAAGCCATAGTTCGGCCGGAGAACTGCCCGGCAAATCCTCTGGCCGTGAACGGCTGGGATGTTGAAACTCACGCGCGGGTGGTTCGGAACTCCGTGTCCGTGCCGCCTTTTTGACACATCATGCCCAACGAAACATTTCCGCGCGCCCTGATCTTCGACTGTGATGGCACCCTCGCCGACACCATGCCCCAGCACTGGAAGGCGTGGCAGGAAGTCACCGCCCGCCACGGCATCCATTTTCCGGAAGACCGCTTCTATTCGCTCGGCGGCGTGCCGACCCGCGACATCGTGCGGATGATCGCGACCGAACAGGGGCGCAGCGACATTGATCCGCTGGCCTTTGCCAAGGAGAAGGAAGAGGCCTACTTCCGCTACTTCGAGCATATCGGCCCCGTGGAAGAGGTCGTGGCCATCGCGCGCGAACACCGCGGTAAGCTGCCGATGGCGGTGGCCAGTGGCGGCTCGCGCACAGCCATCACCAAGGTGCTGACCCACCTGCACATTGTGGACTGGTTTGGCGCCATCGTGACCAACGAGGATGTGGTGAACCAGAAGCCCGCGCCGGACATCTTTCTCGAAGCGGCGCGCCGGCTCGACGTGCCCCCGCAATTCTGCCGCGCCTACGAGGATACCGACCTCGGCATGGACGCCATCCGCGCCGCCGGCATGGACGCGGTCGATATCCGCCATTTCACGCGCGGCCCGCGCTGACCGTCGGCCTTTTCGAGCCGCTTGCCGTGGAAGGCCGGGAAGCGCAGCTTGCGCCTGCCGTGCGACCACTCCTTGTTCTTCTCCTCTTTGCCGCGGTCATGCTGCGCGCCGCAGCCTTTGATCACGCGCACACCCGGCTGGCGAAAATTCTGTCGGCGCACGTCGTGGATGGTGCGGTGGACTACGCCGCGCTCAAATCTGCGCCTGACGACTTGCGGGCGTACCTCGATGCGGTCGCCATCGTGAAGGAGGACGAGTTCAAGGCTTGGACCCAGCCACAGCAGATCGCCTTTCTGGTGAATCTCTATAATGCCGCCACACTCCAGCTCATCGTCGATCACTACCCGACGAAAAGCATCAAGGACATCGGCGGCGTGTTGAGCAGCCCGTGGAAACAGCCCATCGTACGGCTCTGGGGTCGCGTGACCACGCTGGATGAGGTCGAGCACGGCCTGCTGCGCGCCCGCTATTCTGAGCCGCGTGTTCACTTTGCGCTCGTGTGCGCCGCGAAGAGCTGTCCCCCGCTCCGCTCGGAGCCGTTTACCGCTGAGAAATTGGACACCCAGCTCACGGAACAGGCCCGGAAGTTCTTCACGCAGCCGGCCAAGAACCGGGTGGATGCGGAACGGCAGGTGCTTTGGCTCTCTCCCATCTTTGACTGGTTCCACGGAGATTTCACGAAGGGTGGCAAGACGCTGGAGGAGTTCGTCGCCCCGTTCTTTGCCGAGGCTGACGCCAAGCGAATCCGGGCGGGCGGGCTCAAGGTGAAGTTCACCGAATACGACTGGGCGCTGAACGGAAAGTAAGCCCGCAACCTTAGCCCCACCCCATGCCCGACGAACCGTCAAATCTTCGCACGCCGGCCTCCACCGCCGGAAAAGGCTGGCTGCGCTTTATCATCGCGGCCAGTGCGTTTGCCGGTGGTGCCTGGGCCGTTCGGCATTTCCAGCTCCTCCAACGTCTCCCGGAGATGATGGACTGGTTCCGTTCATTGGGTCCATGGGGTGCGACCGTTTTCGTAGTGGCCTATGTGCTCGCCTGCGTGCTGTTCCTGCCCGGCTCGCCGCTGACGCTGGGCGCCGGGGCGCTGTTCGGGGTGCCGCTAGGATTTGTGCTGGTTTCGCTCGCCTCCACCCTTGGCGCGATGGGGAGTTTCCTCATCGGACGCTTTGCCGCGCGCGGCTGGATCGTCACCAAGGTCGCGAGTTATCCGAAGTTTGCCGCAATCGACGCCGCCGTTGGTCGGGAAGGCTGGAAGATCATCCTCCTGCTGCGGCTTTCGCCGCTCTTCCCGTTCAGCCTGCTTAACTACGCCCTGGGGCTGACGCATGTGAAATTCCGCGATTACACGATCGCTTCCTGGGTGGGGATGATGCCCGGCACGCTGCTCTACGTCTGGCTCGGAGCCCTGGCGGGTGACGCCGCAAAACAGGCCGAGGGCCAGCACCATCGCTCCCCGGCCGAATGGGCGCTCTACGGCGTCGGCCTGCTCGCCACCGTGGCAGTCACAGTGTATGTGGCTCGCGTGGCCAAACGTGCCTTGGGCGAACACCTCGGCCCCGCTCCGGTAAAAGCATGAACCTTTTCCCACTGTTGCCCGATGACCCGCACGACGCGGAACTGCTGAAGCAGGTCCATCCGCCGGATTGGAAAAATCCGGCCCCGGCTCCGCGCTACAATCTCGTGGTCATCGGGGGCGGCACGGCCGGTCTGGTGACTGCCGCCGGGGCCGCCGGCTTGGGCGCCAAGGTTGCCCTGGTCGAGCGGCATCTGCTGGGCGGCGACTGCCTCAACTACGGCTGTGTCCCGAGCAAGACGCTCCTTCGCGCCGGCCGCGCCGCCGCCGACATTAGGTCGGCCGCACGTTTTGGCATCCATGCACCCGGCGAGGTGACGGTGGATTTTGGGGCGGTGATGAAAAGGGTCCGCTCCCTGCGCGCTGGTATCAGTCACCACGATTCAGCCGCCCGGTTCCGCGACCTCGGCGTGGATGTGTTTCTCGGCGACGGAAAGCTTACCGGGAAGGACACCGTCGAGGTGGCCGGCGCTCCGCTGCGCTTCCGCAACGCCGTCATCGCGACGGGAGCCCGCGCGCTGATCCCTGAAATTCCCGGCCTGCGGGAAGCCGGCTTCCTCACCAATGAAACCGTGTGGTCGCTGCAGGAGCTGCCACGCCGGCTGGTCATCCTGGGTGGCGGCCCCATCGGCTGCGAGCTGGCCCAGGCGTTCGCCCGTCTCGGTTCCAAAGTCACCCTCCTGCACAACAAGCCGGCCCTGCTGGACAAGGAGGACGCCGATGCCGCGGCTCTTGTGCAGGCCGCGTTGGCCCGCGATGGGGTGGAAATCATTTGCGACACCAACGTGATCGCTGTCGTCCTTCAAAGCGACGGTGGCAAAGCGGTTCGCTGTGCCAGCAAAAACGGCGGACAAACGCAGGAAGTGCGGACGGTACCAGCCGATGCCATTCTGGTGGCCACTGGCCGCCGCCCCAATGTGGACGGCCTTGGTCTCGAAGCCGTCGGGGTTGTGTTTGATCCTATCATAGGGGTGCAGGTGGATGACCAGCTGCGCACCACGAACCCGCGCATCTTTGCCGCTGGCGACATCTGCTCCCGGCACAAGTTCACACATGCGGCCGACTTTGCCGCCCGCACGGTGATTCAAAATGCGCTCTTCCTCGGTCGCAAAAAGGCCAGCGCCCTGACCATCCCACGCGCGACTTACACCGATCCCGAAGTGGCCACCGTCGGTCTCACCGAACGCGAAGCCGCCGCCCAGGGTGTGGCGGTGACCAGGTTCGTGCGTGAGCTGAAGGACGTGGACCGCGCGCAGACCGAGGGCGACACGGAAGGTTTTGTGAAGATTTTGGTCGCCACCGGCAGTGACCGCATCGTGGGTGCGACCATCGTGGCCAGGAACGCCGGCGATCTGATCAGTGAGGTGAGCGTGGCGATGGCTGCCGGGGTCGGTCTGGGGCGGCTCGCCGGCGTAATCCACCCGTATCCGACCCAGGCGGAAGCCATCCGCCAATGCGGCGACGCCTACAACCGCACCCGCCTGACGCCGCTGGTAAAATCCCTGTTCGCCCGCTGGTTGGCCTGGCGGCGGTGACAAGCTGCGACCGCTCAAGCCTTGCCGGCGCCTGCCGATAGACAGGGTGTTGGATGCAGTTGCCGTCGCTGGCGGAAAAGTCCGAATTGGGGAGGGTTATCCGCCAAGGTGTTTGGGGCAACGGCACACTGCATCCCGATTTTTCCGCATGCCGCGCCACCGCACTCCCAGCCACATTTCAGCAGCGGCCCAGGCCCTGGCCACCTCCGGGAACGGGAGATCGGCACCGGCCGGCGAACCCCGATCATCGCGCTGACGGCCCATTCCGTTAAGGGCGACCGGGACGCCTGTCTGGCCGCCGGGATGGACGACTACCTGACCAAGCCGGTACGGCGGGACATCCTGACCGACGCCATTCGCCGGGCCACAACTTCCGGCACTTCTGCCACCGCGGCAGTTCCGGCCACCGCCTCCGGAGCCAAGCCCCTGCTCGGCCCGTGGGAGGGTGTGGACGCGGAAATCCTCTACAAGCTGGCGCCGATGATGGTCGAATCGACCAACACTTCGGTGAGCGACCTGCGTGCAGCACTGGCCGCCGGCGACTGGCACCGGCTGCAACGCGAGGCGCATTCGCTCAAGGGCAGCCTCGGCCTCTTCCACGCACCGACCGTGGTCGGCACGGCCAAAAAACTGGAGGATGCCGCCAAAGTCCGTGACGCCACCCTCGCCAAGGAAGTTCTGGAGAACCTGGCCCGCGAAGTTCTGGTCGTGCAGGAAGAGGTTCGAGCGCGCTGCACCAAAACCTAGGCCGCCACTCCCGGCAGCCAGCGCCGGAGCAAATCGTGGAGGGCGGCACCGCGCAGCGGCTTGTCCAGGCAATCGTCCAAGCCGGCTACCAGCAAGGCCTTGCGCTCCGCTTCAGTGCCATCGGAAAGCAGCCCGATGATCCGGCTGGCCGATCCCGCGACGGAAGCTTTCTGCAAGGCGGCAGTCACGGCCACCGGGTCCAGCCCCGGCATCCGGCAATCCAGCAGGATCAGCTGAAACGCCTGCTGCCGCACCCGCGTCAGCGCCTCTTCCTCACTGCCAACCACCGTGACCTCACACCCGGCATGTTGCAAAAGCCGGGTGGTGAAAAGCGTGATGGTACCGTCATCCTCCACCAGCAGCAGTTGTGGCGGGGCCGAGGCGCGCTCTTCTCGCTTGGCTTCCGTCCTGGCTTCCGTCTCACGGCGGCGGGCGACCAACGCCGCCAGGATCGTGGAAAGCAATGTCCCCGGGATGGCCACCGGCTTCACCAGCGTGGCATCACAGGAATCCTGAAAGAACGCGGCCGGAGTCGAACGGTGGTGCAGGATGATCACGGCCGGGACCGGCCACGAAGCACCGGCACGCACCATGCGCAGCAGGCGCGCCAGCAGCGCGCTGGGTTCCGCGACGTCCGCCACCACCGCATCCCAGGGCCGGCCGCTGGCGGCTGCGGAAGTCAGTTCCGCCATCAGCGCGTCGGTCGTCACCGCCCGCGCATGGCCGCCCCAGACCGCCATCTGCCGGATCAGCACGCGCTGGTTGATCTCGGCCGCATTGAGGATCAGCGTCCGAACGCCCTTGAGCTGTGGGGCCGGCACCGGGGCGGGAGCGCTCGTCCCCAAGGGCAAGGTGAACCAGAATTTCGCCCCCTGCCCCCGTTCGCTTTCGAACCCGATCTGACCGCCCATGAGCTCGACCAGCTGCCGGGAGATCGCCAGGCCCAGGCCGGTACCGCCGTGGCGGCGGGTGGAGGCGGTTTCAACCTGGGAAAAGCGCTGGAACAGCAGGTCGTGTTTGTCGGCGGGAATCCCCAGCCCAGTGTCCGTGACGGTCAGGCGCACCATCCCGTCGGCAATGCCCGCCTCCACCAGCACGTGGCCCTCATCGGTGAATTTCAGCGCATTGCCGACCAGGTTCATCAGCACCTGCCGGACGCGGGAGGAATCCCCTTCCATGGTCGCCGGCAGCTGCGGGCTGATTTCGAGGGCGAGTTCCAGCCGCCGTTCCTCGGCCCGGGGCGAAAGCAGCTCGGCGACGGCGGCCACCGTGTCGCCCACGGAGAAGTGCTCGCTGACCAGCTGGAGTTTGCCGGCCTCAATCTTGGAGAAGTCGAGGATGTCGTTGATGATCGCCAGCAGCGCCTCCGCCGACTGCTTGATCGTCTCGACGAAGCGGTTCTGTTCCGGCGGCAGGGAGCCATCCAGCAGCAGGTAGGTGAAGCCGATCACACCATTCAGCGGGGTCCGGATCTCATGGCTGATCATGGCCAGGAAGTCGGTCTTCGCCCGGCTTGCGGCTTCCGCCGCCTCCTTGGCGCGCACCAGTTCCTCCTGGGCCTGCCGGCGGACGGTCACATCACCGAAGGAGACCACCACCCGGCCAATCCGGTCGCCCGTGACCACTTCGACCGGGGTGGCGTTGACGCACACCCAGACCAGCTGCCCGTCGGGGCGCCGCACCCCCTGAATCACATCCCGCACCGGCAGGTTGGTGCGGAGCGCGACGGAGATCGGGAAATCTTCGGGGGCGAAGCGGGAACCATCCTCATGAATGACCTGCCAGCTGCTGTTCTTCAGGTTGCGGCCCATCATCTCCTCCCGGCGGACGCCGAGGATCCGCAGCGCACTGTCGTTGACGGTCACCGGGAAGCCATCGGCGGCCACCAGCATGACGCCTTCCGACAGCGCCGAGACGACCGACCGGTAGCGCTTCTCGCTTTCCCGCAGCGCCGCCTCCGCCTGCTTGATGGCTGTGACATCCACGTCCATGCAGACGAACAATGCGGGACCATCCAGCGACGGCAGCGGAAACAGCGTGTAAACGCAGGTGCCAATGTGCCCATTGCGATGCTGGAACACCGATTCGGCGGGCCCGTACTGGCCGCCCTTGGTCTTGAGCCGCGTGATGAGCCGGGCAAAATCGACGGCCGCCTCCGGGGTGTGGATCAGCTGATCGAGCGTCTTGCCCACCGCCTCCTCGGACGACCAGCCGAAGAGTGTTTCCGAGGCCTGGTTCCAGAAAACCACGCGCCCCTTTTCGTCATACCATTGCACCGCCACGTTCGGTGTCTGGTCGATGCACGCCCGCAACCGCTCCTCGCTGGTCCTCATCGCCAGGTCAGCCCGGTGCCGTTCCAGCGCGACGCTGACCAGGGAACAGGCCGTCTCGACCAGCCTCAACTCTTCCGCCTGGGGCGAACGGGGCTGCCCAAAGTAGCAGGCCATCGTCCCCAGAACCTGCTGCGCGGATGAGAAGATCGGAAACGACCAGCAGGTGCACAGGTCGTGCTGTTTGGCCAGTGCGCCGTATTCCCGGTTCCACAGCGGATCCTGCTGAATATCGGAGACAATGACCACCTGTCGCCGCGCCACCGCAGTCCCGCAGGAGCCCATCCCATCCGACGCTCGCAACCCGTCCACCCGGGTAACATAGGTTTCGGGCAGTGACGGTGCCGACGCGTGCCGCAGCGTGACCCCATCCACGTCCAACCGCAGAATCGAACAGCGCATCCCCGGACATTGCCGCTCAATCTGGAGCACCAAATTGTCCAGAACCGGCTGGAGCGATGTCCCGCGCGCGATCAGCTCCAGCACGGACCGTTGCAGATCGCGCTGCCCCTCCGCGTGCCGGCGGGCGGTAATGTCCCGCCCCACAATCTCCAGCTCCGGCGCTTCACCCGGACGCTGCACGACCCGGGAGGCCACCTCGATGGACAGATGCTCGCCACGCGGCGTCACCACATCGATGACGAGCGCGGCAAACTCGACCCGGCCCGTGGCCTTGATGCTCGCAAAACGCTGGCCGACATACTCGCGCTGATGCGGGGCCACGAACCGCATGACGTTGCTCCGCAGCATTTCCTCGCGGGACAGGCCAAAGCGGCGCAACGCCGAGGCGTTGACCTGAAGCACATGCCCGTCGAGATCGATCACAAAAATCAGATCCACGGCATTTTCGAGCAGATCACGGTACCGCAGCTCCAGGGCATGTTCTTTCTCCAGCTGGGTTCGCAGAACCTGGGTCTGCCGCGCGACGGTCCGTCGCAGCTGGCCATTCCAGAACACCGCACCGACGATCAACACCGCAAGACCGCCCGCCAGCGAAAGCGCCCGCGAGGAATCCCACCAGGGCCCATTTTTAACCAGGGTGAGATCGTTGGGACTGCGCAGCAGCAGCTTAAAACGCGAAACGGAGCGGGTGGTGGCTGTGTTGGCATTGAATACGCCCCGTAAGCGTAGCCGGCTAAATGTCCGAAAGGTGTTCAGCACCGGTCGATCCTCGGGGGCCGATTCCAGCACCACCTCAAAAGGCAGACCGTTGGTGGTCATCAAGATGCCGATCTCCTCACCATTGCGACGCTGGCTGCCCCGAAGCTCCGCCTCGAGCTCCACCACAATGGGTTCGCGAAAATACTCGATCCTTTTCGTCTCCAGCTGCAGCGGCGACGGGATTTGCCCCGGGCCGATCACCCTGACCTCGGCATACTCCAATACTGGAAACGGGTCGCTGGCCCGGACGAAACCCACGGCGGAAACCCGGGTGCCGACCACCAGCTTCACCGGATCTGCCGGTGTAACCTCCATGCCCCGTCCATCCTCCTGCAGATAGAAACGGCCGCTGCGTTGCTGCAGCGTCACAACGCCCTGCACATGGACCCGGTGGTTTGGCAAGGTCGCTGGGTCAAAGGTCAGCAGCTTGTCCAGGCGACGCACCGGCAGCGCGAACGGATCACTTTCCGCCGCCGCATCGACGATCACATCCTGCAGGCGCGGGATGGCCAGGGAAACGGCGACCAACTGGGAACGTTCATTGTACTTGGTGATCCCGATGGCATGAACCCGCACTTGCGCGCCCACCCAGCTCTTGGGCAATGGCGTGGCCAGCGCTGCCGGAAAATAGCAGTCCAGCGAACCATAGGGCCCCAGCAACTGGAGAATGTTGTGCCCGTCACTGCTCCCCACCATCTCCACGACACCACGGAGCTCGATCCACTGGCTGTCTTCCTGTCCGGCCATCAATCGGTCCAGATTTGGCGCATGCGCTTCGGGCCAGCTGCCCGCTTCCAGCACCACCACATTGGTGGCCTGGATGATCGGGGAAAAACCGCCCGGAGTGATCTTTCCGGAAAGCCTGATTCGTTGTCCGGGCCGGAGCGGAGGCAGGCGTGTTCCCGTTTCGTAACTCCCCATGAAGTACATGCCTACTGTACCATCGTGGATGAACCAGTTCTGCCACGGCTCGTCCACGAGCATCACCGTGCCCTCGACCACGCAGGGGACCGCGTTACTCAGCACTTCGGCAACCGTCAGGGCACGCGCCTGTGACAGGCTCGTAACCGTCGGATGGGGCGATTCCGCCCCTAAGGAAGAGGATGTTCCCCACAAAAGCATGAGGAATAGCCATATGGCCGTTCTCATGGTGGAAATCATCATCGCTGTTCACTACGCCGCTGTCGCCTAAGGGAAAAGAGATAAATTTGGTCCGGTTCCAAAGATTTGCCCGGAGCCTCCTGGCCCATCAGGCTGCCAGCGTGTCGTCGCCCACGCTTCGCATTGGCTCGGTACCATATCTCAACGCCGTCCCGCTCACCTGCGGCCTCGAGCGGGACTGCACGTTTCTGCCACCGTCGCAACTGGCCGCGGAGCTGCACGCCGGGAACCTCGATGCCGCATTGGTGAGTGTCACCGAAGTGCTGCTGCAGGATGGTTACGACGTGCTGGACGGCGCTGCCATCGCTTCCGATGGGCCGGTGGCCAGCGTCTTTCTGGCGCATCGCGAACCGCTGGAGGAGATGAGGACGGTCCACCTCGACCCGGCCTCCTGCACCAGCGTGAACCTCCTGCGGGTGCTGCTGGCGGAACGCGGCTTGCATCCGGAATTTCTCCCCCTGCCTGATTACGCCGCCGCTTCCCGGCTCAACAACGTCCTGCTGATCGGCAATCCGGCCATTGAATTTCGCCGGGCACCGCATCCGCACGCGCTTTGGGACCTTGGCGGAGCCTGGCGTGAACTCACAGGCCTGCCGTTTGTCTATGCCGTATGGGCGTTGCGCCGTGGAGCACCGCCGGAATTGCGCGCCCGATTGCTGGCCGCGAAGTCCGCCGGGCTCGACACGCTCCCACAGATCATCCAGGACCGTACCGAGTACGACCTGGAATTCCGAAGCGCCTACTTGGGCGGCCATATCCGCTATGAGTTGGGAAATCCGGAAAAGGCTGGCCTCGCTCGCTTTGCGGAGCTGCTGCAAAAGCATACGGGACGCCCGGTTTTTCTCCCTCGTTACGTTTAAGGTTTCGTGGCCGCCACGACTGATTGGGGTTCCCAGCCGCCGCCCAACGCTTTCACCAACGCCACAGCCGCCACCTGCTGTTCGCCCCGCAGCCGTGCGACCTCGCGTTCCCGGTCCAGCGCATTCTGCTGGGCGGTGGCGACTTCGAGGTAGGTCACCAGGCCGCCCCGGTAACGGTTGGAGGCGATTTCCAAGGCTCGCCGGGCGGCGGTCATCGCCGAGGTCTCAGCGGTCCCCTGGGCGGCCAGAAGACGGCGCGCGGCCAGCTGATCCTCCACCTCCTGAAAGGCGGTCAGCACGGTTTGCCGGTAATGGGCCACGGTCTCATCCCACACCGCACGGGCACGGGCCAGGCCGGCACGGTTCCGGCCGCCTTCAAACAGCGGCAGCGACATGGACGGCCCAATGGCCCAAAGGCGGCTGGGCCAGTCGAACAACGAACTGGCGCCGATGCTCTGGAACCCGGCATTCGCCGAGAACTGGAAGCTGGGATAGAAGGCACCCTTGGCGACGCCAATGTCGGCATTCGCGGCGGCCATGCGCCGTTCGGCCGCGGCGATATCGGGCCGGCGTTGCAAGAGTTCGCTGGGCAGACCGGCCTCCCATTCAAGGCCAGTGGTCGCGGGCTCGGCATTGGTCCGCGACGCGATGCTCATCGTTCCCGCCGGACGTCCCGTGAGCGTCGCCAAGGCATGGAGCGACTTGGTGCGTTCCAAATCGACGGCCGGAATCTGCGCCTCGGTCGTCCGCAACTGCGTCTCCGCCTGGGCCACATCGAGATCGGTGGCAATGCCGCCGGCCCGGCGGTTGCGGGTCAGTTCCAACGCCTTGGATTGGGCGACGGCGGTGGACTGCAGCAGCGCCAGCTCATCCTCCTGCGCCCGGAGGGTGAAGTAGTCGGCGGCAATTTCCGCGTGCATTTCGAGTCGCACCGCTTCGAGGTCGGCGGCACTGGCTTCCAGTTGGGAGCGCGTGGATTCCACCTGCCGACGCACCCGGCCCCAGAGGTCCAGTTCCCACGTGAGATCCAGCGGGACGGTGAACGTGTTATAGGTCTCACTCACCCGCGCCGGATGGCCATCCAACGGGCGGTTGGCCGAGTTACGCGTACGGCTGTAGGACGGATCCGCTGAGAGATGCGGGAAATAACCGGCCTTGGCCACATTGAGCACCGTCCGGGCCTGGTTGAAGCGGGCCACGGCGGCGGTCAGTTCCTGATTGGCCGCCGCGCCGTCCGTTTCGAGGCGGTTCAGCTCCGTGTCGCCAAACAGCTGCCACCAATCGCCGCGAGGCCGGTGGGCTTGGGGCTCGGCCGGCTGCCAGACATTGGTGCTGCCCGCGTAAGCACCGGGCACTTCCCCGACGGGCAAGGGTGCCGGTCGTTGGTAATCCGGACCAACAGCCGCCAAGGAAACCTTGGCAACCGCGCTGGTCAGCACGAACAGACGCCACGGTTTCATCTGGCCTCCTTGCGTGCCGGCGCGGTGACCTGCACCTGAGTGCCCGAAATCAGCGCATCGGGCGGATTGAGTACGATGCGATCCGCCGAGGTGACGCCGTCCACGATCTCAACGGAGGTGGCAAACTCGCGCCCCAGTTTCACGCGGCGCAGCTCCACCCTGCTGTCGGCTCCCACCACCCCGACAAAGGCACCTTCAGCCCGGAACAGCAGCGTGTTGGACGGCAGCGTCAGTTTTCCTTGGCCGCCCGTGGACGGAAAGCGCACCTGGGCAAACGAGCCGGCAAAGATCTCGCCGCGCGCGTTGTCCACTTCCAGCTCGGCCAACAAAGTGCGTGAACCCGGGTCCAGCGCGCCCGCAGTACGGACCACCTTGGCGGTGAAGATGTGCCCGGGCATCTCCGTGAACGTCAGTTCGGCGGTCGTGCCCGCGCTGATTTCCCGCGACAGGATCTGCGGAACATGGCTGAACACCCGGAGTGTCCGGGTCTGTGCCACGTGGAACAATTCACGGCCGGCGCCGATAACAATCAGCTGTCCAACGTCAAGATTGCGGGCGGTAACGGTACCGTCGAACGGTGACAGCACCCGCTCGAAGGACTGCATCTCTTCCAGGCGATGCACCTCGGCGCGCGCGGATTCGACCGCCGCCGTCTTCGTCGCCAGATCGGCCTGCTTCTCGGCGGCATCCTGATCGGAGACGGAGGCCGTCTTGACCAGCTCCTGCCAGCGGGCGGCGGTGGACTTCGCCAGCACCAAGGCCGCCTCGGAAAAGGCCAGGTCGGCGCGGGCTTTGGCCAGTTCCTGGTTCAGTTCGGGCGAATCAATTTCCGCCAGGAGCTGACCATTGGTGACGCTGGCCCCGATGTCCGTGTACCAGCGTTTCACATAGCCGCCGGCCCGCGCATAGATCGGGGCCTCGACCAGCGGGCGCACTTCCGCGGGCAACGCCAGCAACGCCTCCGGCGTACCGGGCTTGGGCGACACGGTGATGACGGTCGGCGTGGCCAGCTGATGAGTCAGCTCGTTCAGGTCGCGACGGTCCCGCCAACGCGGGATCAATCCGGCGACAAAGGCGAGCACGACGAGCACCGTCAGCACCAAGGCGTAGAAGCCGAGAGGCGGACGCGAGGCTTCCGCACGGGCGGAGCCCGAACCGTTCAGCGGCGGGGTGGAAGGTTCCATGACGAGCGGATTACTGCGGTCGAGCGTGTTCATCAGCGGATTAAAAAGCGCGTTTGGTTCAGGCCGGCAGGGCGGCGGTGGAATCGGACAGATCCTCGGTCCCCACCCCATCGGATTGGGCGCCCGGAACGGTCCGGCGATGGGCCAGACTGAACACCACCGGCACGAAAAAGAGCGTGGCGACGGTGGCCAGCACGAGGCCGCCGATGACCGCGCGGCCGAGCGGCGCGTTCTGTTCACCGCCTTCACCCAGGCCAAGTGACATTGGCAGCATGCCGATGACCATGGCCAGCGCCGTCATGACCACCGGGCGCAGGCGGCCAACCCCCGATTCCAGTGCGGCGGCGAGGGGGGCGTGCCCCTCGCGGAGCCGCTGGCGGCCAAAGCTGACCACCAGCACGGCGTTCGCGGTGCCGACCCCGAGACACATGATCGCCCCCATCAGCGCCGGCACGCTCAGCGTGGTCTGCGTGAGGTAGAGCGCCCACAGGACGCCCGCCAGCGCGCCCGGCAGCGCGGTGATGATGATGAAGGCGTCCAGCCAGCTCTGGAAATTCACCACGAGCAGCAGATAGACGAGCACCATCGCCATCGCGAGGCCGATGCCGAGTCCGAGAAAACTGGTCCGCATGGTCTCCGCCTGGCCACGCAGCACGAGAAAGCTGCCTTTCGGAAGCTCCGCCCTGGTCTGCTCCAGCAACGGCTGCAAATCGCGCAGCACACCGCCGAGATCCCGGCCGCTGACGCCACCGAACACATCAATCACCGGCTGGACATTGTAATGGGTGATGACCGGTGCGGCGGCACCCCGGGTGATGGAGGCAACATTGGCGAGCACCTGGGAATTGCCATCGCCCCGGCTGTCTCCGGTGAGCGGGATGCTGTTGATGGATTCCAACGAATTCATCTCACGCTCCGGCACCTTGACCGAGACCAGGTAGCTGATGCCGTAGCGCGGGTTCAGCCAGTAAGACGGGGTCACCTGGCCGCTGCCGCTCAGGCTGAGCAGCACGCTGTTGGCGACGTCCTTTTCCGTCAGGCCTAGTTCGCCAGCCCGCGTGCGGTCCACCTCCACCTTGAACTTCGGCTGGTCGGCGGGCTGTTGCACGCGCACATCCACCGCACCGGGAATCTGGCGGATGCGCTCCGCCAACCGGGCGGCGACCTCGCGGTTCTTCGCCTGATCGCGACCGACCACCTGCACATTGAACGGTGCCGGCAGGCCAAAATTCAGCGTCTGGCTGACAATGTCCGCCGGCAGGAAATAGAACATGATGCCCGGGAAATCTCGGTTCAGCCGGGAGCGGAGGCGGCGGATGGTGTGCTTCAGGGGCGTGTGCTCGGGCTTCAGTGAAATCAGCACATCCGCGTCGCCGGAGCCGATGACACCGCTGTTGCTGTAGCTGAGGCTGATACCTGAGTTCGGGATGCCGATATTGTCCAGGATTCCGGCGAGTTCCCCGGCCGGAATTTCCTCGCGGACGACTTTCTCCACCTCGTCCGTGAGCCGGGCGGTTTCCTCGATGCGCGTGCCGCCCCGGGCGCGCAGGTGGAAGCGGATCTGTCCGGCATCCACGGTGGGGAAAAAGTCCTCACCGAGCTGCGGCAGCAGGAACCACGACATCGCGCAGAACCCAAGGAATACTGCGGCGAACGCCTTGCGGTGGTGCAGGATGGAATCCAGGAGCACAGCGTAACCCGCCCGGAACTTCGCAAAGACGCGTTCAAATGCGGCCTGCAACCGGACCAACGGCGCCATCAGGCGTGGCAGCAGCCGGGTTTCCCGGCGACGGACCATGGTGCCGCCCGTGGACCACTCGTCATCCTCGCTGTGGTGCTGCAGCTCATGGGGCGGCACGTTGCGGTAGAAGTACCAGACCAGAGTCGGGATCAGCGTCCGCGACAGGATGTAGCTCGCGAGCATCGCGAACACGACCGCCTCGGCCAGCGGCACGAAGAGGTAGCGCGCGACGCCGGTGAGGAAGAACATCGGCACGAACACGATGCAGATGCAGAGCGTCGAGACAAAGGCGGACACCGCAATCTCCTGCGCGCCATCCAGGATCGCCCGCTGCAGCGGCTTGCCGGTGGCCATCTGGCGATGGACGTTCTCGATCTCCACCGTCGCGTCATCCACCAGGATGCCCACCGCCAGCGCCAGGCCGCCGAGGGTCATCAGATTGATGGTCTCGCCGAGCGCGCTGAGCGTGGCCAGCGAGGCCAGCACGCTGAGCGGGATCGAAAGGGCGATGATCAGGGTACTGCGCCAGGAACCGAGGAACAGCATGATCATCAGCGCCGTCAGCGCCGCCGCGATCACGCCTTCCTTGATGACGCCGCCGATGGCCGCCCGCACGAAGAGCGACTGGTCCGCAAATTCCTTCACCTCCATCTCGGGCGGCAGGCCATTCATCACCCCCGGCATGGCGGCCTTGATGCGCGAGACCACTTCCAGGGTGGAGGCGGAACCGCTCTTGAGGATCGTCAGCAGCACGCCCCGCAGGCCGTCCTGCCGGACCACATTTTGCTGCGGCAGGTAGCCGTCACGCACGTGGGCAACATCCCGGACGTAGATCGTGGCCCCATTGGCGACTTTTATGGGCAGGTCGTTCAGCTCCTCCAGCACCTTGGGGCTGGTATTGACCTCGATGTCGTATTCGCTCGCGCCGATCTTGGCAAAGCCGGCCGGGAAGATCAGGTTCTGCGAGCTGACGGCGTCCACCACGTCGTTCGGCTTGAGGTTCTTGGCCTTCAGCGCGGCCAGGTCCAGATCCACGTTGATCAGGCGCGTCTTGCCACCGTAGGGCCACGGGATGCTGGCCCCCTGCACCGTCGAGAGCGAAACCCGCACTGCATTCTGGCTGAGGTCGTAAAGCTCCTGCTCCGACATCGTCTTGCTGCTGAGGCCGTACTGGATGATCGGGACGGTGCTCGCGTTGTAGCGGAGGATGAGCGGCGGGGTCTGGCCCGGCGGCATCTGCCGCAAGATCGTCTGCGCGACCGCCGTGATCTGCGCGACTCCGGCATCCACGCTGGCACCGGGCTGCAGGTACACCTTGATGATGCCGACGCCGTTGTAGGCGTTGGCCTCGATGTGCTCGATGTCGTTGACCGTCGCACTGAGCGAGCGCTCATGGATGTAGAGGATGCGCTGCTCGACCTCCTGGGCGCTCAGGCCGGCATACTGCCAGACCACCGAGATCACCGGGATGTTGATCGATGGAAAGATGTCCGTGGGCGTACGCAGGAGCACAAACGGCGTGAGCAGCAGCAGGACAAGCGCCGCCACCACAAAGGTGTACGGACGACGGAGAGCGAGGCGGACGATCCACATGACAGAAGAAAATCAGAGCCGGACAGCTTCAAGGTCCCCCGCCCTGCCCGAAGGGCGAAGCGGGATTGTTGACTGACCAGTCCAATTCACGCGGGCAGCTTTCGGGTAAATCTGCCGGTTCGGCCAATACAAGTTTGCTCGTTGATTGATACGCGCAGAGTATCACTGTCATGGAACTGCGTCACCTTCGTTACTTCGTCGCGGTCGCCGAGGAGCTGAATTTCCGGCGCGCGGCCGAACGCCTGCGCCTGGCCCAGCCCCCCCTCAGCGCGCAGATCAAATCTCTCGAGGGCGAGCTGGGCGTGCAACTGCTCGAACGGACCACCCGCTCCGTCAAGCTCACCCATGCCGGGCGCGTGTTTCTCACCGAGGCGCGGGCCGTGCTGGTGGCTGCCACCCAGGCGGAGCAGCGGGCCAAACGGGCTGAACAGGGCCTGGTCGGCACCCTGCGCATCGGCCTGATCGCCCCCTCGGCCAACGCCTGGCTGGCCGACGTGCTTCGTGGCTTTCAACAGCGCTTCCCCGGTGTGCAGCTCTCGCTCTTTGACCTGGTGAGCACCGAGCAGCTGCGCCGGTTGCACGAGGGCGAGCTGGACCTGGGCCTGCTGCGCCCGCCCGTGGGCTTTGCGGAGCTGGAGTATCAGTTCATCGAGGAAACGGTGCAGGCCCTGGCCATGCCGGCGGGCCACCGGTTTGCCAAAAAGGGAAAGATCGAATGGTCCGACTTTCACGATGAAACCCTGGTGCTCATGCACCCCAGCGTGCAGCACGGCTACTACGACCCGTTCTTCTCCGCCTGCGCCAAGGCCGGGGCGAAGCCACGGCCGATGCAATACGCCAACGACATCCAGACCAAGATGTGGCTTATTTCGGCCGGATTTGGCATCGCACCGACCACAGCGACGCTCGCCGAGGTCAAACGCCCCGGACTGGTGTTCCGGGATCTACCGCCCGGCCTGCCATTGGTGCAGACGGTGCTGGCCTGGCGGCGGGCCGATGAGTCCCCGGTGGTGCGGGCCTTCCGTGAAAGTTTTCCGCCGTCCCCTGTCAAGACGGGCCCGTGATTGAAAGGGGCGCGGACGGTCACGTCCGCCAGGCAACTTCGTCGTCGTACCGGACGACATCACGAAATGGGACTTACGCCTCCCGATGTTGCAGCTCAAACTCCGGGACTGGCGGACGTGACCGTCCGCGCCCCGCTTTAACTGGGCGCACGCGACCGGTTGAACGCCACGCAATCGGCGTAGCGTACACCGGAGCCGCCGAAAATATCCAGAGCACTGCCGATGGTGAGATCGATCCGGCCGCGTCCGAGGCGTTCTACCAGTTCGAGGTCGTCGAACGATTTCGCGCCGCCGGCATACGTGGTAGGCAAGGGCGACCAGTCGGCCAGCTTGGCAACCAGTTCACCATCAACACCCCGGCACAGGCCCTCGACATCCACGGCGTGGACGAGGAACTCGGCGCAATGCTCCGCCAGCATCGCAAAGGTGGCCGGGCTCAGCGTGAGGTCGGTGAATTTCTGCCAGCGGTCGGTCACCACAAAGTAATCGTCGCCCCGCTTGCGGCAGCTCAGGTCGAGCACCAGCCGCTCGCGTCCGACCAGGGCCACCAGCTCACGCAGGCGATCCCAATCCAGCCGGCCGCCGGAAAACACCCACGACGTGACGATCACCTGGGCCGCACCGGCCTCCAGCCAGGTGCGGGCATTCTCCGCCGTGACCCCGCCGCCGAGCTGCAACCCGCCCGGCCAGGCCGCCAACGCCGCGCGGGCGGCCTCGGCATTGCCGCCGCCGAGCTGGATGACGTGACCACCGGTAAGCTGGTCGCCGCGATAGAGTTCGGCGAACCAGCCCGGTGGCTTTTCGGAGACAAAGTTGGTTTTCACCCCCGCACCGCTGTCAGTCAGGGTGCCGCCCACGATCTGGGTCACTTTGCCCTCGCGAAGGTCAATGCACGGTCGGAACACGGCAGGAGGGTAATGTGCGGCGGTTGAAAATTCGAAATTCGAAATTCGAAATTCGAAGTTGCCAGGAAGTCCCGGTCAAAACTCTTTTGCCTTGCCGCCCTGGTCTTCGCAACCTACCGGGCAGTGACGCAACCGCTTGCCATCGTCTTTTATGAAAAACTCCTGCCCGGCAGCCAGCTGGCCAACCGGCTGAGCGATCTCGGCTACCGCGTGCAGACCATCAATCTGGCCGCGAGCGTCACCGATCAGGTCCGCAAGGAACGCCCGATGGTGCTCATTGCCGAACTTGGCCTCCGCCACGGCGACTTTTGCAGCGTCATCAGCGAGCTGAAGCGCGATCCGGCGGTGTCGCATGTGCCGATCATCGGCTACACCGCCCTGAAGAACAAAAAGCTCCAGGAGGCGGCCACCAAGGCCGGGGCGAAACTCGTCGCCGCCGACTCGGCCGTTCTCGAGCAACTGCCGCAGTTGCTGGAATACGCGCTGGCGGTGGAGTGACCGTGATGCGACTCACGCGCCTTGGCCTGTTGGTTGGCGGTTTCATTTTCGCCCTCGGCCTGGCGGCTTTGGTCTCCCGGCAGCGCGATCCGCTGGTCGGACTCCGCCGTACCCAACACCAGGCCGGTTTGCTCAGTGGGGCCAAACCCGATGGGATTGGGGACTGGATCACCTTGCAATGGCTCCGGCTGGTCCGCCAAAAGAACGCCCAGCAACTGTGGGAGCGATGCAATCTCGAATGGGAAGAACAGATCCGCCTCGGGAACCTGGCCCGCTTTGATATGCCGCTGACCAATTCGGCAGCTGACCCGGGTTACTCGGAACGCCTGATTCATCAACTCACCCGGTCAGCCAGGACGCTCTATCCGGAAGGGAACTGGTCGGTTGGATACAATTATCTGACCAAGTCGTTGGAGATCACAGCCATTCCGCAGACGACCAACCAATGGATTCAGTTGATCGCCCGGCTCCAAGCTGCAAACTGATTTCCACATGCCACTGCCATCCGCACCGCTCACCAAAGGCGTTCACGTCGGCCACCTGTTCTACCGTCTGGACCGGGTGCGCTGGAATTCACTCCCGCCCGGCGAGGCCGCCGCCACGCTGGCCCGCCTTGAAGCCGTCTGCGCGGCGAATCCCGGACCCGCCGCCCCGCGCGTGATGACCTTCGTGAACGTCGGCGGAAAGGCCGATTTCGTGTTCATGCTTTTCGCCGCCGAGCTGCAGCAGCTCAGCACGCAGCAGCGCGCCATTGAGCAGGCCTTCCCGGCGGGCACCCTCATTCCGACCTTCAGCTACCTGAGCGTCACTGAGCTGCCCGAATACGTGACGACCGACGACGACCTGAAGCGGATGCTCCAGCACGGCGAGAAGAAGCTCGCCCCGGGCACGCCCGAATTCGACGAGGCGTTCGCCGCCGCGAAGAAGCGTAACGACGAATACCTCCACTACCGCCTCCACCCCGAGCTGGATGATTGGGAAATTATGGCTTTCTACCCCATGAGCAAGAAGCGCGACGGCGGGGACAACTGGTACTCCCTCGATTTCGACACGCGGAAGAAGCTGATGGGCAGCCACGCCAAGACCGGCCGCAAATACGCCGGGCGCATTTCCCAGCTCATCACCGGCTCGACCGGCCTCGACTCGCACGAGTGGGGCGTGACCCTCCTGGCCCACAACCTCGATGCGGTGAAGGAGATCGTGTACGAGATGCGCTTCGACGAGGTGACCGCCCGTTTCGGCGATTTCGGCCAGTTCTTCGTGAACCTCCGCCTGCAGCCGGCGGATCTCTGGGCCCATTTGGGGCTGTAACAGTGGCTGTAACAGTAAATCGGTGATCATTGGGTCAGTAATCAGAAGCCGGCGTAGCGCTCCGTTCACTGATTTACTGGTTACTGATTACTGCTCACCGGCTGCTTCGCCTTGAGCTTCAGCGCGGCGAGGCGCGTTTCCCAATCCAGCCAGGAGGCTTCCCATTCCGGGCCGGTAAAGCGGGCTTTGGCGCGTGGCCAAAGCTCGGTTAGCGCCTTTAATTGGGCAGAGGCGTCGGCCTTTTTGTGCCATTTCGCCAACGCTTCGGCGAGCGAGAGGCGGTTATCTGGGTAATCCGGCTCCAACTGCACCGCATGCTCCAGATGGGTACGCGCTTTGGCATTGTTGCCGATGCTCGAGGGCCAGCCCGGCGCTTCCAGATAAAGCAGCCCCAGACTCCGGTCCGGTCCGGCAAAATCGAGCCGTTCATCCAAGCTTTGGGCCTGGAGCCACACCTTTTCCATCTCGCGCACGAGCTTGAGCGCCCCCAGCGATTTGGTCTGGGCCAGTTGGCCGAGGTTCTGCGCCAGGTAATAATGGTGGGCCGCCGTTTTCGGCTCGCGCGCCACCGCCGCCCGGCCGACCCGGATGCCCTCCTCGGCGATGGCGGCCCGTTGCTGGTCGTTGGTGGCGCAATCCGCCCAGATGAAAGCCGTCCGCCCCATGCGCCAGGCGTTGGTCCCGTTCTCCGGCGCGGCGGCCAGACGGGCTCGTGCGGCCTGAAATTCGGCCTCGGCCCGGGCACACGGCGTGTTTGTTTCCCCGGCCCGGAGCGGTCCGGCCAAGAGCGCCAGGAGGGCGAGGAAGGCAATTCTGCCCAGCACGATCGAAAATCGTATGCCAGTCTTGGCAGTTTTGGCTTGCCGGAAGCTCATCAGATTCCCTATATCGTCTCGTATCTGTCTGAGACAGCAATGGTTTTCACGCCAATCATGTTCAAACTTCAACCGGAGAGGGTCGCTTGAGCCGCCCGTTTCCGTCCCGCTTCAATCCCCCGCAACCGCAGTATCGCATCAACGGGAAGATCCGTGCCCGTGAGGTGCGGGTCATCGGTCCAGATGCCCAGCAGGTCGGCATCATGGAGCTGGGAGCCGCCATCAAGCTGGCCCTGTCCCAGGGTCTTGACCTCGTCGAAATTGCCGCCACGGCCATCCCTCCGGTCTGCCGCATCGTGGACTTCGGCAAGTTCAAGTACGAGATGGCGAAGAAGGAGAACGAGTCGAAGAAGCACCAGCACGCCAACCTCGTCAAAGAGGTGCAGCTGACGCCACGCATCGACCCCCACGATCTCGGCATCAAGCTCGACCATGCCGTCGGCTTTCTCTGCGAGGACATGAAGGTCAAGGTGGCGCTCCGTTTCCGGGGCCGTGAGATGGCTCACACCGAGATCGGCCGCGCCGTGGTGGACAAGTTCCTCAAGGACCTTGCGCCCTGGGGCAACCCGGACTTCCCGCCGAAGCTGATCGGCAAATCCATCAACGTGATGGTCAGCCCGCTGCCCAAGCAGAAGCGCGCCAAAAACCCGAAAGAGGTTGGTGAGCTGCCTTCGAAGCTGCACGCGGACGATGTGCCGCCCCAGGTCGAGGCGGTTCGTGCCGCCGCCGCCCCGGCGCGCATCATTACCACCAACGCGGCGGAGCAGCCGCCGGCCGGCTTCGCCAATGATGCCCTGTCCCGGATTGCGTTGCCGCCCACCGAGCCGCCGCCCAGCGCTTAAGCGGGACAATCACCAAAGCGGCCGCGTCCTCACCGACGCGGCCGTTTGTTTTCAGGCAGCCTGTGGCGGTTACGGCTTTGATGCCGGTCAGTGTGTCCGTTTAGTAGGTCAGGCTGCCAGCCTGACAGGTATGGCGGGCTGCCAGCCCGCCGAAAAAGGGTCGTACCGTTCTCGGCGGGCTAGCAGCCCGCAGTACGTTGTCAGGCCAGCGGCCCGACCTACTCGTGGCGCTCCGCCCGGTACCTCATCCCTACCCGCACGGCCGCTCGCTGTTTCAAACGGATACATTACCCGATGCCGGAGGCTGCGGAGGCTCCTCGGACGGTTTGGGTGCCGGTGCCGGAGGCTGAGCTGGTTCGGCTTGAGGAGGCAGCAGGCCTTTCTTGCGCAGCATCGCCTCCATCACCTGGTCCATCGCGTGCTCGGCCAGCGGCTGGGTGACCTCGTCCAAGTGCGCAGTCGCCGCCTTGAGCTTCGCCGGATCACCCGTCTTGGTCTTCGGATTCTCCAGCGCCAGCACCGCTTCGACCTCTTCGAGCGCGACGTGAATCTGCTGGCGGTACTCCGCATCCAGCTCCGCATCGTATTCCGCCATGGTCTTGCGCGTGGCCGTCAGCGTCTCGCCCGCGCGCAGCTTGGCCTCGATCCATTGTCGGGCGCGCAGGTCGTCAAAGGCGTTTTCCAGCGACTCCTCGACCATCTTCTGCACGTCCTCGTCCGCCACGTCCACGGCGGATTTCATCTGCACGACCTGCTGGTGGCCGGTCTTCACGTCCCGCGCGAGCACATGGAGGATGCCGTTGGCATCGATCTCGAACTGCACGCCGACCCGGGGCACCCCTTTGGGCGCACGCTCGAAGTCGAGGGTGAAGCGGCCAAGGCTCCAGTTGTCGCGCGCCCGCTCGCGTTCGCCCTGCAGCACGTGGATGAGCATGTTCGGCTGCTGGTCCACCGCCGTGGTGAACAGCTCGCCGGCCTTCACCGGGATCGTGCTGTTGCGCGGGATGATCACGTTCATCAGTCCGCCGAAGGTCTCGATGCCCAGCGACAGCGGCGTCACATCCAGCAGCAGCAGGTGCTTGAAGCCGCCCGACAGGATTTCCGCCTGGATCGCCGCTCCCAACGCCACCGCCTCGTCGGGATTCTGCCCGGTGTTGAGCTGCGGCCCCTTGGCGGCGTGATAGTCCTCGCCCAGCCGGAGCTCACCGCGGGTCTCGGCGAACTCGGCACAGCCGAACCATTCCGCCACGAGCTGCCGCACCAGCGGCATGCGGGTCTGGCCGCCCACGAGGATGACTTGGTCCAGCGCCTTGGCCTCCAATTTTGCGTCCGCCAGCGAACGCAGGCAATGCGCCCGCGTGCGCTCGATGATGTCCCGGGTCAGCCGCTCCAGCTCCTCCCGCGTCAATTTGTAGCTGAAGGAGAATGCCCCGGTGAGAAACGGCAGCGAGACCTCTACTTCGCTCTCCGTGCTCAGCCGGATCTTGGCCTGTTCCGCCACTTCGCGAATGCGCGACAGCAGCCCCAGTGATTCCGCGCTCCCCCCTCCCCGCTCCCCGCTTTCAAGGATCGGTCCGCCCGCCTCCCGGATTTTTTTAACAAGGAAATCCGTGACGCGCTTGTCCAGGTCATCCCCGCCCAGGCGCGTGTTGCCATTGGTGCTCAGCACCTGGAACACGCCGTCGTTCAGCTCCAGGATCGAAAGGTCGAAGGTTCCCCCGCCCAGGTCGTAAACCGCCACCTTGGAGCGCTCCTTGAGCTTGTCCAAACCGTAGGCCAGCGCCGCTGCCGTCGGCTCGTTGACGATGCGCTCCACCTTCAGACCGGCCAGTTCGCCCGCCCGGATTGTAGCATTGCGCTGCGCGTCGTTGAAATACGCCGGCACCGTGATGACCGCCCGGCTCACCGCTTCACCCAGCGTCGCTTCCGCATCGCGCTTCAGCTTCTTGAGGATCTCGGCCGAGATTTCCTCCGGCGTCCATTCCCGGCCGTGCAGTTCGATGGTCACCGGTCCGGTCCCCTGCCCCTTTACCGGGTAGGTCACCAGCATGTCCTCGCGCGGGATGTCGCTGCCCCGCCGGCCCATGAAGCGTTTCACGGAATAGACCGTTTCCGTCGGCCGAAGCGCCCGCATGCGGTTGGCCACGGTCCCGACCACCGGGTCAGCCCCGGCCGCCGGCACCTGCACCACCGAAGGGGTAAGCCGGTGTCCGTCCGCGTCCGCAATGACGTAGGGGATGCCGCTGTCCACAATGGCGACGAGCGAATTGGTAGTGCCAAGGTCTATGCCGACGATCTTGCTCATGAGCGCCCGCAAGGTGCGGGATGAGGCTGTTCGCGGCAAGACTGGCTCACGCCGGATTTTGCTCGCCACTTGGCTCGTTCGCAAGCGAAGTGCGGTTTCGATCCCTTACCTAACTGGAGGCCGCCTTACCTGTAGTGGTTGCAGCATACGTCCTATGACGTATCCAAACTTTACTGTAATCCGTCAGGGTAATCCCCCTATACAAGGTTGCCAGCGCATCCAATAAAGCCCGAAAAGTTCGCCCTAGCAGCCCGCCTCAGCCGTCGCCGCCCTGCCCCAACTGCCCGCCAAACTTTCCCATTTGATGGCAAAATCCAAAAACCATGAAGTCTGACTCAGCGGTCCTTTGTTTGCTCCTTCTGGTCGCCCCGCTGACCAGTCTGGCCCAGACCAGCAAGGGCGTAAGCCGTTCCGCTCCCCCGCGACCGGCTCCCGCCCCCGCCCCGGCCCCACTGGCGCCGCTACGGCCGACGTACGCGCTGGAGGTGCTGGGCGAAGGCGGCACCATCCGTGAGGCCACGGTGATCCCGCCGACGAACTCCACCACCCTCTGGCTCAAGCTGCACCACGTCACCGCCACCAACGAGGCCAGCCTCAGCATCAACGGCGGCGCCTGGCTTCCGCTCGATCGCGGCCACACCGTGCCCCAGGGCTCGGCCGCCTGGCTGAACGGAATCGGTGGCGCGCTCGAACTGGTCGCCGTGACCGTGCCCAGCGCGACCTTCACCCCCGGCCAGTCCAACCAGTTCCGCTTCCGCCTCGATAACAGCGATGGCATCAGCCTCGGCTACCGGGTGCTGGAGATCAATTTTGCCGACGCTTCCGGCCAGCTCCTGTTCCCCCGCCTCAAGCCCACCACGCTGGTTTCGCCCGAGCTGGGCGGCGGTGATGCGGTGAACGGATCAAACATCTGGTTCACGGCCACGCTGGTTTCCTCGTGGAACGGCACCAACACCCTGAGCCACTGCACCGACTGCCATGCCGAACACGGCGAGGATCTCCGCTACTTCGGCTTCAGCGACAACAGCATCTATCAGCGCTGCCGCATTCACGGCCTGGGCGATGTGGATGCCCGCGACGTGGTCGCCTACATCAACAGCCTGCCCGACACGAAGCAGTCAACGGCCTGGAACCCGCCCTATCAGCCCGGTCCCGGCCTGGACAGCCTCCCGGCCCAGCAGTGGGCTGCCGGTGCCGGCATGGAATGGGTGCTGGATCGTGACAGCGACACCTTCGGCTATCTCTTCGGGACCAATGCCCCGAGCTTTACCTTCACCAACACCATCAACATGCGCGAGCTGCCCGTGGCCCTGGAAATGCCCAGCTGGCAGGAATGGCTCCCGCTGGTGAATCCGGCCGAGTTCTACGGCTCGGACTTCGACGACCTGCGCGACTGGATGCAGATGCTCAAGTACCACCCGTTCTGCCAGACGCCTGAGAATTTCATGCAGGCTCTCGGCATCTTCGCCGGCCGGTGGTCCGACTTCATGGTGAACAAGCTGGCCAACCACCACAGCGGCAATCCTGCGCTGGACCAGCAGGCCCGCTACTCCCTGAGCCAGTGGCGCAACGTGAAGATGTGGGACATCATCCACAGCCGCGGCTGGGAATCGATGGGCAAGCGCTTCTTCGCCTTCGCGGAGTCCGCCGACCGCGTCTGGCCGGATTCCAGCGTCTTCTACACCTCGCCGAACTTCACGATGCCGGACCGTACGCACCTGCTGAACCTGCGGGATGGCAGCGACGCCACCTTTGTGGCCGTGGACCAGAAGTGGTACTGGCTGCAGGTAGTGCTCAATGATTCCCAGCACCATCACATGGGTGCCACTCCCATCGACTGGGGTTATTTCGAAGCGAATGCCTACAGCCTCACGCAGGCCACGGGCGGCTGGCCGGTCAAGGCGATGCAGATGGTGAGCCTGGCCAAGACCTCGGAATCGGAAACGGGCGACCAGAGCAACAGCGACAACTGGTTCACCGGCTTCAGCATGCAGCTCTCCTACCAGCTCCTGCCGGGCCGCAGTGGCGGCACCCCCTGGACGGGCTATGACCCGGCCTTCGCCAACCAGGTGCTGGACGCCTGGTTCTCCGAATGGGAACGCTGGATCTACGCCATGGGCCGTGACCACTTCGTCAGCCAGACCCTAGAAGTTGATCCCTCCGGCACCGGCAGCCCGGCGGGCTCGGTCAACTACGAGGGCACCCACCGTAACAATCTCTACTCCCTGCGCGCGCTCGGGGCCAGCCCGGACCTGCTCAGCCGCCTCCAGAATGTCGGCACCTATCTTTGGCCAGCCTCGGACTGGAGCACGTATTGACTGTGGGTTGGCAGAGGGGAAATGGCGGATGGCTTTTTCGACGAAGGCGGACGTCCAGGTAGATCAACCCGGTGGATGGGGACGGGCTGGTCTGCTGTCCGGCGGGGTTTCCCGGCGCGGAGCACGCGCAGGGTGAATCCATTGTTGTTCTCGAAAGGCTCGACCCTGGCTGTCACCTCCAGCACGGGATAGCGCACCGTGGCGAGGCCGTGGCTGCGGTAGGTATCGGCGAAGAGTTCCGATTCCACCATGCCGGTCCAGTCGGCGAGGGTCAGGAATTTCATCGGCTCGCCGGTGACCTGATGATGGGTGCGCTGCTCGACGACCAGGCCGCACGTCACCACCTCCTCGCCGATGTGGTCCTTGAAGCGTGACACCGGGCAATAGGTGTCCCAAGCCACGTCCGCGTAGAGTTCCAGCGGATGTCCGCTGACCGGGTAGCCGAACAGCTCATCTTCCGCCGCCAGCCGTTCGGCGCGCGTGGGTTCACGCAGACTGACCTCCGGCAACCGCTCCATCCCCGGCGGTGCCAGCAACCAGCCCTGCGCGGCGTCTCCAGTACCATGGAAGGACTGGTGCAACCACTGCGCCTCCCAGAACTGCGCGGTGCGTGGCGGCCCGAACTCATCGAATGCCCCCACACGGATCATCGCCTCCAGTTCCTCCGGCCCGGGCCGGACGCGGTGGAACACATCGGCCAGCGAAGTGAACGGCGCCCGAGCCCGCTCTGCCTCCAACGCCTTCGTCGTGCGCTCCGTCAGCCCCTTGGCACGCATCAGCGGCACGCGGATGGTACGACCGTGAACGGTGAAGGCCGGGCCGGGGTCATTGACCGAGGGCGGGGCAAAGGAGAGCCCGAGCCGGCGCGCCTCCAGCACATAGACCAGCGCGGGATAAAAACCCTTCCCGTTCGTCAGCACCGCCGCGAGGAACTCGGCCGGATGGTAATGTTTCATCCACGCGCCCCAGTACGCCTCGATGCCGTAGGCGGTGGAGTGCGCCTTGTTGAAGGTGTAGCCGGTGAAATTGCTTACGAGATCCCAGACCCCGGCTATCTCCTCCGGACTGTGCCCCTGTTTCCGGGCACACTCCATGAAAGGCGCCCTGATCTCCGCGATCTTGTGGGCCTGACTCCGGTTCAAAGCCCGGCGCAGCTTGTCCGCCCAATCCAAGGACAGGCCGGCAAAGGTCTCGCAGATTTGCAGGACGTGCTCCTCAAACACGACCAGGCCATACGTGCTTCGCAGGCACGGTTCCAGGGACGGGTGCGGATACGTGGTCGGCTCCAGCCCCTGATAGCGTCGCGTGAAACCAAGTTTTTTGCCCTCGTTGGCCGCGCCCGGCCGGATGACGGCGACGAGCCCGATGACACCATCAATCTCCGCCACGTTCATCATCTGGCAGAGCGAGGTCATGGCCGGGCTCTCGATGTGATGCACCGCCCGCGCGCCGCCCCCGGCAATCATGCTCCACACGGTCGGATCATCCCACGGTTCCAACGCGTTGAAATCCACCCCAATGCCCCGGGCGGCCAGGGATTTTTTGGCGTCACGCAAGACCGCCAAGCCGCCCTGGGCGAGCACGTCGAGCTTCACGAGGCCGACCTGTTCAACGGCATCCATGTCCAGATGGGTCGTCGGGTAGCCCTTGGCGGAGATAAAGGTCGGGGTCAGCGTGTGGATCGGATCGCGCGACAGTACCACGCCACAGGGGTGCATCTTCGGATTGCGAGGCACCCCTTCCAGGTAACCGGTCAGCTCCAGAGCGGTTTTAAACGGCTCCTCATTCACCGGCAGCTCGCGGCACTCGGGCCTGGCGGCCAGGAGATCGCTCAAGCGTACGCCATCCTCCGGCTTGGGCTCATCCGACTGCCACCCGCCCCCAAAGCTCCAGGGAAAGCGCTCGGTAAATCGCCGCACCTCGCGCTCCGCCACCCCCAGTACCTTGGCCACGTCGCCAAAGGCGGCCCGGGCCTGAAAGGTGGAGAAACCGCCGACGATGGCGCAGTTTTTCGGGCCATGGCGTGCAAAGAGCATCTTCACCACGTCGTCCTTCACGTCGTGCGCGAAGTCGATGTCGATGTCGGGCAGCTTGTTCTGGCTCATGCGCTCCCGGTTGAGGAATCGCTTGAAATAAAGCCCGAAGCGGATGGGGCACACATCGCTGATGCGCAGGCAGTAGCAGACCAGCGAATCCGCCGCGCTGCCCCGCGTGATCCATTCGATGCCTTTTTCCCGGCACGTTTGCAGGAGTTCCCACACCAACAGGAAATACCCCTCGTAACCGACCTCCGCGATGATGCGAAGCTCCTCTTCCACCTGCGCCTTGAATTGCCCAGCACGGTCCTTGTAACGGTCATGCAATCCCGCGAGCACGAGCTTACGGAGAAAGGCGTGGGGGGTGGAACCATCCGGCGGGTCATAGTCCGGAAATTGTGGTGCACCTTCCGGAAACACAAAATTGCACCGCTCCACCAGTTCCAAGGAATGGGCCAGCACTTCCGGCCGGCCGGCATATTTCAGCGCCAGTTCCCGGGGCGTCCGTAGGTGCAGCGTGCCGCCCACGCGCTTCTCCGGATGCTCCTGCCGCAGCAGCGTGCGCGTGCGGATGCTCTGCACGAGATCGTAATGCAGCCGGTCCGCCGGGGTTCCGTAGTGGACCGGAGAACAGGGCACCAATTTGAAACGCCCGCTCGCGGGCTTGGCGGTGGCCGCCTCGTAGAAGCGGCCGGGGAACAGGCTCGCGAGGGACACGTCATCCGACACGGCGAGCAGGCCCTCCGTGAGACCGTCCAGCTCGCCGAGCTTGAGCGGCATCCCCTGCTGGGTGGCCACCGACTCGTCCGAGACCGCCGCCTTCCGCCGCGAGAGCAGCCGGCACAGGTTCGCGTAACCGATGGCTGACTCCACATAGGCCAGCAGCGTATGGGTACCGACCCGCAGCTCCGCGCCGAAGACGGGCTTGATCCCCTGCGCTTTCGCCGCTTGAGCAAACTCGGCCGCGCCATGCAGGTTGCCCACGTCGGTGAGCGCCACGGCGGGGCATTCGTGCTTCACGGCAAGGGCCACGACCGCGGCCGGCGACAGCGTCGAGTCAAGAAACGTGTAGTGGCTGTGCACATGCAGCGGCACGGCGCGCACCTTCGTCGGGGCCACGCGCACCACGAGTCGTCGCGGCGAGGGCGCGGGCGCCGGTGCCGGTGGGGCCTCGAGATTGGTAAGCGGCGCTTCCCGAAGCCGGAAATCGTGCCCCCGCAGGATGACGCCGCGCCCATGGGTCTTGCGGAGCCGGTCCACGATGTGTGCGAGCCGCTCATGGGCCTCCTGCCGCCGGGCGTCCGCTTCGAGGGGCAGTTCCACGCTGAACCGGCCGCAGTGGACATTCGACAGCTTCAACGACACGAGCCGCAGGCTGACGCGCCGCCGCCACGCCTGCCGCAGCATGATCCCGAGCCGGCCGTAAACGTCCGTCTCCAGCGCCGTCGGTTCGCGCAGGCTCTCGCCGCACTGGTCCTCGGCCAGGTCGTTGTACCTCACCTTTACCGTGAGCGTGCGGATCGTGTGGCCCTCGGCGCGGACCCGGGCGAAGAGGTTGTCCGCCATCCGGCGAAGCGTGGCCTCGGCATAGCCCTCGTCGGTCACATCGGCCATGAAGGTCTGCTGTTCGCCGAAGGACTTGGCCACGCCCCGCGACGTGATCACCGGCCGGTCATCGATGCCCCGGGCGAACTGGCGCAGGGCCAGCGCCTGGCTGCCCACGATCAGCTCCAGCAGGTCCACGGGCGTGTCCGCAATGTGCGCGATGTCCGCGAGCCCCGCCGTGGTCAGGCGGGCGGAAGTCTTCGGGCCGACGCCGGGCAGCCATTTGTTCGGCAGCGGTGACAGGAAGGCCGCCTCCTGCCCCGCCGGCACCTCCTGAAAGGCCGCCGGCTTGTGGAGCTTCGCTGCGATCTGGCTCACGAGCTTGTTGCTGCCGATGCCCTCGCTGACGTTCAGCTTGAGGCTCTGCCGGATGGTGTCGCGGACCTTGCGGGCGATTTCATGCGCGGGTTTTCCCGTGGCGGTCAGGTCGAAGTAGCCCTCATCCACCGAGGTGATTTCCACGTCCGGCGTAAAATCCTGCGGATAGGAGAACATCCACCGGCTGAACTGCTCGTACCGCTCGAAGTCGCCCGGCAGCACGATCAGCTTGGGACAGAGCCGGCGCGCCTGCGACGTGGGCATGGGGGTGTACACGCCAAATTTGCGCGCCTCGTAGCTGGCGCTGGCGATGATGCCGCGCTTCTCGCCACCCACGGCGATGGCCTTGCCGCGCAGCCGGGAATCGGCCGCCTGCTCCACCGCCGCGTAGAAGGCGTCGGCATCCAGATGGACAATGGCACGGGACATGGAACTTGGGACCCGGGACCCGGGACCTGATTTCAGGGAGCTTTCCGGATCAGGGCACGGAACACCCCTTGCACTATGAGTTCATCGACCGGAACGAGGTCGGGGTACTTCGGATTTTCCGCCCGGAGGAAGGGGCGGCGGTTCTTCACGAGGTACGTCTTGAGCGTGCTCTGGCCATCGATCAGGGCCGCCACGATCTGGCCGTGACGCGGTTCGGCCCCGTGCTCCAGCAGCACGAGGTCCCCATCGAGAATGCCGCACCCGATCATGGAATCCCCCCGCACCCGCAGCGCGAAGGTCCGCGCTGTCGGCTTCAGTTGCAGCTCGTCGAGGTCCACGGCGAGGCACCCTTCCGCCTCCGCTTCGCGGTCCTCGGCCCGACCGGCCGGAATGCTGCCGAAGATCGGGATCTCCGCCGTGCGATGGCGGGGCCGCACGGACACCGGCCGCAACGAGCGCGCCTTGCGCCCATCGCGCACCAGCGCGCCCTTGGCCACCAGGGCCCGGACGTGGCACTGCGCCGCGTGCGCGCTGGCAAAGCCGAAGTGCGCGGCAATCTCCCGGTGCGTGGGACAGGGCTGCCCCTGCCGCACCGCTTCGGCGACGAAATCGAGCACGGCCTGCTGCCGTCCGGTCAGATCCTTCATTACTGTTCAAATGAACAGTAGTCGTTCACGCGGTCAACCTTGAGTTGTTCACCGGGACAAAGGCGGTCCGAGCCGACCCATGCAACGCCGGTCTCCGACCCGGCGTGAAGGCTGGCCGCATCGGGCGGAACGCCGAACATTGCTCGGCCTGAGCCAATGGGCTTTGGCAGGGATCATCCGGTTATCTCTGGCATGGCAAGTCGCTTACCCGAAGGAGCCTTCACTTCGGCATCTGCCCTTGAATCCTCCAAGAATCTGCCATCCAGACACATGGCACGCCCCGTGCAAGGAAAGCCGGCAAGCCTGTGACGCACGGCCAGCAACAAAAGATGGCTCCCCACCGCATACTGATCGCCGACGATGATCCCTTTGTTCGCGGCAGTCTGGCGGCCGTTCTGGAATCCGAGGGCTTTGTCGTGGATCAGGCCCAGAATGGCATCGAAGCCGTCACCCATGCCCTTGGCCACACGCCTGATCTCGCTTTGCTCGACCTCAACATGCCGAACTGGAACGGGTGGCGTGCCTGCTGCCAGCTCGACCAGATCAGGCCCCTGTTGCCCGTCATCATCATTACCGCCCGCCCCAATCAGTATCCGAAGGCGGTGGAGCTGGGTGTGGATGCCTTCATGGAGAAACCGCTGAACCTGCCCCTTCTGATCGAGGCCATCCGACAACTGACCGACCAAGACAAGACGCACCAGGTCCGACGAACAACGAACCGCGCCTTTGTGACCCAATTGCTCGGCAGCCCCGAAAGCTGACGGAAAGCCGGCGTAATCCCCCGGTCAGTGGGGAATCTTCACTCGCGTTCGGTGAAGCAATAGCCGGCCCCGCAGGCAACGATCGGCGATGGGCCGTCGTGGTGAAGGTCGGTCCGAAGTTCCGCGGCAATCGCCTTCGAATCCAAATCAAAACGGAGCATGGTGCCTGCGGAAACCAGCAATAAACTCCCATCGCTTTCAATGATGTCAGCATCGTCCATCCAGAGGCGGGCGTTGGCTTTTACAGCAGGATCAGCGGCAATAGAATGTCGCCACAAAAGCGTGCCTGTTTTGGGATCAAGGGCGAAAAGTGTCCCGCCCCCAAATGCAAAGACGTGATTTTTCCCGACCAAATAGGAGAAACGCCTTACTGACCGATCACTATCTCGAAAGTCATAACTTCCGAAGGGCCGGTCGGGAATATCTTCTGGCAGGGTGAATTTCCAGATCGTGGTCTCTTTCCCGGCAGGTTGTGCATAGAGAGTATCGATGATCTTCTTTCCTTCTTCGGTAGATTGGCAAAACAGCAATATGTCGTTCCAATGCGCGAGATTGTAGGCGCCGTAGGGCAAGGCCATGGTCCATTGCAATTTTGCTTTGCGAAGAAAATACACATGATTGCTGCCGGCATTGCGCCAGGTGAGATCGGCAATGCCCTTTGACCTCCTCTTCCTGATTCTCGGCAGCATGAGCGCGGGCGTTCTGCTCCTGGAGCATACGGACCTCAAGACCGCGCTGCTGCTGGCGCTGGCGGTCTGGTGCTTTTGCCGCGCCTACTATTTCGCCTTCTACGTGATTGAGCATTACGTGGATCCAAGCTTCCGGTTTTCCGGCCTGTGGTCGTTTGCCCGGTACCTGGTGACGCGCCGCCAAGAGCGGCCACCGAACTGAGTGTTCACCGAGGCAATGAGGTCCATTATTTCCGGCCCGCAGCGAAGTCCGCGAGGTCTTGGACTGCGGTAGTCCTCTACCGCTTTGTGGGGCGGGAAAATTAACAACAAAGGAACCAAGGAACGAAGAAAACCTCCGGCAGGATTGTTTTGGGGTCTCGGTCCATTGTTTCTTGGTTGTTTTCATCCACCGGGCAGTCGAAAGCGCCAGAGGGCTGGTACAGCCCAAGACGCTACCGCGACTCTCAGCACCGCCGCCGAGTCCGCGAGGCTTTGAATTGGGGGGAGTCCTCGGCCGCTTTCTTTCCTAACTCATCCTTCATCACCAACCTCCTTCTAAGAAACCTGCGACCGGTCCGTTATCCCGATGTGAGCACCCTCCGCAAACACTCTTCGGCCGCCCTGGCTATCGCCCTGCTGACCCTGCTCAACTTCTTCCCCACCCCGGCACTCGCCCTCAAAGTGCTTTCGCGCGTGACGCCCGAGAGTGCCGAGGCCAATGGCTTTTCCCTGACGGTTGAGAAGCATCCGGATGGGACCGTGAGATTCACGCTCAGCCGCGACCTCACCAAGGTGAGGCAGTTTCCCGCCGACTCCGGCCTCAAGGTATCACGCTCGGCGACCCTGAGGGTGTACGATCCCTCCGGATTGCGGGCGGTGGTGGAAGTGGCTCCCACTACCCGAGCGCAACCGAACACCACCAGCTACCGGTTCACCCTTGCCCCGGACTGCGTTGCCACTTCCACACTGACCGTGACTGAGGATGACGACTACGTGGACCCCAAGGAAGAGCGTCTCCTGGGCGGCGGCACGCACTATGAGTTTGCGCTCGGACCATTCGCCGGGCACTCCTCCGTGGAGCAAGCGCCGAAGTGACGGGACGGCCTGCGGCGGGATCGTCCGCCATCCCCCGCCGATGTCCCAGCCGGCGCGCTTCGCTGAGCGTGCCTGCCGTCCAAACCCGCTTTTGGCCCGATGCCCGGCCGCTCGTTGAGCGGCTGGGGCGCGATTTCTTTCGCACGCTGCCGACTCACGCGGGCGTTTACCGGCTGCTCGATGCCCACGAAACCGTGCTCTACGTGGGCAAGGCCAAGAACCTCCGCCAGCGGCTGAACAGCTACCGCGTGGCCAATCCCGAGCGGCTGCCCCGCCGGCTGGTGCGGCTGCTCAATCGGGCGCAACGGATCGAATGGGAAGCGTGCGCCGATGAGGCCGCCGCTCTCGCCCGCGAAAGCGAACTGCTGCTCGCGCTGAAACCGCGTTTCAACCGCGCCGGCGTGTGGCCGGCCCCGCCCAAGTTCCTCGCCTGGCGCGTCACCGACTTGGGAGTGGAGCTAGCCATAGTGAAGACCCAGGCCGAGGGCTGGGCATGTCATGGCCCGCTCGGCAGCCGCGTGGTGCCACTCCGCGCCCTGCTGGTACGCCGGCTCTGGTGCGCGCTGCACCCCGCTCACGGTATTGGAGCAATGCCGGCGGGCTGGTTCGATGGCAGCCTGCCTGAGTGTGTGGTGGTGCCGTGGGGCACCGAACCCCAGCCGGTCGACCTGTCCGCCCGGCTAACCGCCCTGTTTGCCGGTGAAACGGCGGGCTTCGTGGAATGGCTCACCACCTCAACGCCTCCCGATGCCCATTCCTTTGACCGGCTGGCTTTGACCGCCGACCTGGAACTGCTGGCGGACGGTTGAACGGGAACGGCAACAGTCCTACTCCGTTTTGTGTTTCAGGTAGTGCTTCACCCCATGGCACGGACCCTGTTTCAGGCCCATAATCGGCTGACGAATCTGAACTGCCGCCACCCGGCGGGCTTCCGTAAACGCTGCCGACCGGATTCAGGCGGCAACACTGAGAGGAAAAACTGTCATGCTAAGCAAAGCCAAAACGTTGAACGGTTACAAACTGGGGACCCTTGATGGCGAGCTGGGGAGCGTCAAAGAATTCTACTTCGACGACCGGCATTGGACCATCCGCTACCTGGTCGCCGATACGGGCACCTGGCTCAAGGAACGCAAGGTGCTGATTTCCCCGTATGCCCTGAAAAGCATCAATACGAGCCAGAAGCAGATCACAGTGGACCTGACCAAGAAGCAGATCGAGAGCGGCCCCTCTTTGGATAGCCACAAGCCGGTTTCCCAGCAGTTCGAGGAGGATTACTACGCCTTCTACGGCTGGCCGACCTACTGGGACGGAACGTCGGTTTGGGGAGATTCCACCTTCCTGCAGCGCGATCCCAACAAATGGGGGAAATCCGTCACCAAGTCGAAGTCGGGCGACCGGCATCTCCGCAGCACCCACGAGGTCGCCGGCTACAGCCTTGAGGCCTTGGATGGCGAGATCGGCCACATCGAGGACTTCGTAATCGATGACGACACCTGGGAAATTCGTTATCTGGTGGTGGCCACCAAGAACTGGTGGCCGGGCAAGAAGGTGCTGGTGTCGCCTCAGTGGATCGAGCGCATCAGCTGGAGCGAGTCCAAGGTGTCCATCAATCTCTCCCGCGAAACCATCCAGCTCTCTCCCGAGTACACGGAGGATGCGCTGGTCACCCGGGATTATGAGATCGGCCTGCATCGTCACTACAACCGCAAGGGTTACTGGATTGACGCAACAGCGGCCGTTTAACCGGATTTGCCAATGGATGAATGGGCTTCTGGCGGGTGCGATTGACAAATTGCCTCCTCGGAAGCCCATTTATTCGTTCGCCTTTGTGACCGCTCACAGGCATGCCAACGGAATAAATCCATCGGCACTGACAGGCTGAGGCTTCGCGCGGCCTATTGAATCCGGTTGCGCGAAAAGGGGCTTGGCTGCGGAAGCGACAGAGACGTCCGACTATCTGAATTCATTGATCATGCAAGACACGAAAGCCGCCCACGGCAAAGCTCACCCGGCTCAAACAGGCCTAAGAGGTGATCGAGCGACACTGGCCGCCATCGCGCACCGGGCAATGATGGAGCGCGGTCTGGAGCCGGACTTTTCGGCCAAGGCATTGCAGGAGCTGGCGGCAATTCAAAAGCCGGCGGCCGCGAGTGATGGGGTGCGCGATCAGCGTGATCTGCTGTGGGCGTCCATCGACAATGATGACTCCCGCGATCTCGACCAGCTTACCGTGGCGGAGGCGCTTGAAAACGGCTGCGTCCGGATTCTCGTGGCCATCGCCGATGTGGATGCGCTGGTTCACAAGGGCTCGGCGATTGACGGCCATGCGGCACACAACACCACCTCGGTTTATACGCCCGCCATCATCTTTCCGATGCTGCCCGTGGAACTGTCCACGAACCTGACCTCGCTGAACGAGAATCAGGACCGGATGGCCATCGTCACCGACATGGTGTTTGCGGCGGACGGTTCACTGGTCTCCTCGGACCGTTACCGCGCACAGGTTCGCAACCGCGCCAAACTGGCCTACCGCAGCGTCGGCACCTGGCTGGCCGGCGAAGGCACGCCGCCACCGCCGATTTCAAAGGTTCCCGGTCTCGACGCCAATCTCCGCCTCCAGGATCGCGTGGCCCAGAAGCTCGCGGAGGTCCGCAAACAAAAAGGGGCGCTCAGTTTGGAGACCCTGGAGCCGACGGCGGTCTTTGAGGGCGATGCCGTCGCCCAGCTGGAGCCGAAATGGAAGAACCGGGCGACGCAGCTGATCGAGGACTTCATGATCGCGACCAATGAAGTGACTGCAACCTACCTCGCTGGCAAAGGGCTTCCGTCCATCCGCCGGGTGGTGAAGGAGCCCGAACGATGGGATCGCATCGTGACGCTGGCATCGGATCTGGGTGAGCGTCTCCCCGACAAGCCGGATGCCTTGGCGCTCGAAACCTTTCTCGCGCACCGCCGTCAGGCCGACCCGGAGAAATTCACCGACCTTTCACTGGCCGTGGTCAAGCTGATCGGGCGGGGAGAGTATGCCCTCGATCTGCCCGGCGGTGAGCCGCCCGGACACTTTGCCCTCGCAGTCAAGGACTACACTCATTCCACCGCCCCGAACCGGCGATTTCCGGACCTGATCACGCAACGGCTGCTGAAAGCGGCGCTGGCCGCAGCGCCGTTGCCCTACACCGTCACGGAACTGAGGGACCTGGCGAAGTGCTGCACCGACCGGGAGGACGACGCCACCAAGGTGGAACGGCGGATGCGCAAGTCGGCGGCGGCGCTGCTCCTGTCCGGCCGAATTGGCGAATCCTTCGACGCCATCGTCACCGGGGCCTCGGACAAGGGGACGTGGGTGCGGCTCTTCCAGCCCCCGACCGAAGGCCGGCTGGAACGCGGGAGCCAGGGTCTCGACGTGGGCGACAAGCTCCGCGTCAAACTGATCCACACCGACGTCGAGCGCGGCTTCATCGACTTCGCGCGCGACTGAAGGTGTCAGTTCACTTCCCTGCCGGCTTCAGATGCCGGTCGAAGAAGGCGAGCATGGCGGCGTCGGCCTTTTCTGCATCCGCGTCTTTAAAGCCGTGCCCGGCGCCTTCAAGGGTGAGCAGTTCGGCCTCGACCGCGCTCGCCTTGAGGCGGTCCACCATCCACACGGCCTGCTCATGGGCGACGTATTTGTCCTGGGTGCCGTGGATGCAGAGCGTGGGCGCAGCCTTCGGGGTGACCCAATAAAGCGGGCTGCCGACGATGTGCTCCCGGCGCTTCTGCTCCAGATTTCCGCCGAAAAAGAGCGGCAACACCTCATGGGCATCCACGCTTTTGCCGTAGGACTGCGTGAAATCGCTCGGCCCATAATAACTCACCACGCAGTTCACCGCGCTGGACTGATCAAGATGCCCCTCGCCCTCGAAGGACGGCTCACCCGCCGTCACGCCCAAGAATAGGGCAAGATGCCCGCCGGCCGAGCCGCCCATCGTACCGATGCGGGCCGGATCGAGGTGGTACTTCGCGGCGTTCGCGCGGAGCCAGCGGACGGCCGCCTTGCAATCCTGCACCGCTGCGGGGAACTGGTACGCGGGTGCGAGCCGGTATGTCACCGTCACGGCCACGTAGCCGTGCTGGGCCAGCGTGAGGCAGAGCTTGTCATAGCCGTCCCGCGTGCCCGCCCGGAAGCCCCCACCGTGGATGCACACGATCGCCGGGAACGGGCCTTCCCCCTTCTCCGGACGCGCGAGGTCCAGTTGCAGGTGCTGGTTGTCGGGGTTGGCAAATTCCAGCCCCCGCTCAAAGACAACCCCTTCGGACACCGCCAGATCGGCGGCGCGCAGAGGCGCAATGGTGGAAACCAAACTCGCAAACGTAAGCAACGCGATGACGACGCGGAGGAATTTCATGTGGTGGTCCGAAATGGATAGCGCCACGGAACAACGGTGGCGAGGGCTGTTTCGCCGGTCGGCAGATGAAAAATGCCGGCCAAACCGGCGGAAAAAATGGAGAAAAAGGGAAGGAGTGGTGCACCCGTGAGGAGTCGAACCTCAAACCTGCTGATCCGTAGTCAGCTGCTCTATCCAATTGAGCTACGGATGCACAACGCGGCGCGGAAGCTAGGAACCGGAGGGGGGTGAGGCAAGCCGTTTTTCCAAATCGTTTTTTGAAGACCCGGATCGAGGCGTCCAGCGCGCCTCGGTGGGGCGAGCGTCCTCGCGAGCCGCAGCAGCCCCTAGAGAGGGTGGCTACGGCTCGCG